>JAEYOQ010000026.1 GCA_023411555.1 Bacillota bacterium | reverse complement strand
TGTGTTGTCATGAACTTAAATGTTTGCTTCTGTCATACAAAATCAATAATCTGTCCGTCAAACAGTGCATTATGGGATGCATGTTATCCTTTCCTTCAGCTTCAGCTTACTTTTGCAACATCCCCTTATCTTTACTCATTCCAAATTCAATTTTACCAAAACCAACAATGGTTATATAAATAAATTAATCATAAAGCATTTCCAACATTTATGATCCCATCACCCAACAGTGCTTCTGTGTGTCATAGCAAAGAATGATCTCATTGCGAAAGCCGTATGCATCAAAGGTACAATAGAAGGTCTTCACCTGAAATTTATCAGACTTGATTAGTTTAATAGAACTTACCCTGAATTTGAACAGCTCCTGAGCATCATCTTCAATACAAAAGGATCTGGGAATAAACTCTCCGATGGTGTTAAAAGCAGCACGAACAGCTACAGGATGACCTTGCGGATGCCTGATAGCCGGCTTGCGATTAGGATTAAGAAATGGCATGTTGTCAGCTCCTTGTGATGTTTATAAGGTTATTCTATTATAGATAATAGTCAGATGGTGTCTTTATGATACCATTTTCTTTATGCCAATTTTTACATGTAAAAAGTTCCTTCAAGAGAAACGTAATCACGTCTTACGCATAACAAAATTGGGCCTATCCATAAAGACAGGCCCAATTAGAGTGCGCCTGGCGGGCGCATGTTATAATTAGAACTTACAATATTTTAAAATTTGACTGAATAAGTCGCTGAAATTACATGAGCTAAATTTGAAACACATAATGTTTTCCTCCTTTTTGATGATTGCTATCTCCTAGGAACAATAAAATTGTAACATATCTGTAACAATTATGTAATATATAAGTTGTGGAAACGTTGGAGGCATTTGACAGGGTTCAATTGGCTTACCCGTTCCAGTATGGAATTATGAACCTAAACTATGTAGAAGCCAAGTGTTATTTCTCGGCTTCATGATTAGTCTGATAAGCAATTAATACGATATCCTTATTTGATTTGGAGCTAATCGTCTTTTCTAGCTCAGAGATGTTACTGATATCTTCATTAGAAATATTGGCTATGCAATAGTCTTTAAAATCCTTAATTTCCATGGGTTATCTCCTTTCCATGGTAGAAGTATATGTAATATTTATTATTTTAAACTGTGAAAATGTATTAGCTCGATTCGAGAACGGCTTTAATTTTTATGAATAGCCAGGGAGCTTTACCCAACTAACTATTAACTAGTTTCTAACATCCCCACAAACTCCATTCACAACCAATCCTTGTAATGTACTCCCGTCTTGTGTCCATTGTATTACGCCATAACCATAGTTATCATAAGAAGTGAAGTTTGTACTAAATGAGCCCGTAGAATGTGCGCTTAAGGAAAATGTTAAGGTAGAGTAAGGATTTTTATCGTTATAACATGGCGAGGCTCTTTTATAAAGTGTTAAGATAGAATGTCATTAGCTGATCCAAGATTTGCATTCAAACTAACGGACTTTCAACGGACACATTTCTCAAATGATGTGCACTCTATGCGCTCCATCCCGGTGTTTATTTATTTTCAATAGTCCCCAACCCATCAAAAAAGCACTCATTTCTGAGTGCTTTCATCATTCTTTTAATCGCTTCAAGCCTTGATTTTACTGGCTTTCCATAACAGCTCCCCATGGGACTCGAACCCACGACCTACGCATTACGAATGCGTTGCTCTACCAACTGAGCTAGGGAAGCATTATCATTTTTTATTCTTTAACCTTACAAGAAGGCTACTCAACTATTCTATTATAAAGCTTATGAAAATTCAAGGATTTTTTTATCTTTCTTCATATTTTTATAAACCATTCTTTCAATGAATGAAAGCTTGCCTTCCAGGCTATCACTAGACAAGTAATCAAAGATATCAGTCTTGCAGATGCTTTATGAATCAAGAATAAAATAGACCTTCGAAATTGATATCTCCAATTCCCAAAACAGGTGGAGATTATCTCGATACTCGAAGGTCTTCTTACTATAATATAATTAGCTTTATCTTTTTTCACCCATAAAGCATAAGCCGATAGCGCCGGGACCAGAATGGGCGCCGATACTGGGGCTGACATAATTGATAATAATCTTACGGTTTGGCAGTGTCTCACGTATCATATCGGCTAGGAAGTCGGCATCCTCTCTGGCATCACCGTGGGCAATACAGATTGGGTCATCAGTGTCTTTATATTTACCCATCTTTTCAATCATATCATTACATATAGTAGACAAGGATTTCTTGCGACCTCGAGCGGTAGATTTAGCTACCAGTTGCCCGTCTGGATTCACATACAGGATAGGTTTAATATTAATCATGGAGCCGATGATAGCAGTGGTTTTAGAGATCCGTCCCCCACGATGAAGATGCTTCAGATCATCGACGGTAAAATATACGCAGAACTCTTGCTTATGTTCTTCTAGCCAGCTTGCAATTTCATCGATAGTTTTGCCTTCTTCCTTCATCTGCACAGCCTTCATGACAAACATTCCTTCGCCCATGGAAGCATTCAGTGTATCGAGTACAATTATCTTAGCTCCCGGATTCTCTTCACAGATCTCATTGGCGCCGCTTACTACATTACTGCAGCCGCCGCTTAAAGCGGAGGAAAAGCTGATATGTAAAACATCAAGTCCCTGATCGATATAGCCTTGGAAGGTTTTACGAATTACTTCGGGATTACTTGCCATTGTTGTAGGCATGAGACCCCCTCGCATCTTATCATAGAATTCCTTTGGTGTCAGATTAATCTCATCGCCGTAAGTAATCCCTTCAAGATCATAATAATGAGGTATAATACCTATTTTCTTCTCTTTAATATATTCATCCAATAAATCCGAGTTAGAGTCAGCTGTAATTACGAAATTCTTCATATTTTATTCCCTCCCCATCATGGTTATAAGTCTATTCTACTAGAGAGAAAAGCTTTACGCAATACTAATAGGTTAGAAAATATTTATTTATAGTTTATAGAAATTTTATGATTAATTCTTGTATTTATAATTGGATTGAATTATGCATGTAAATTAATACATGTAAAATTACGTAAAATGTAACTTTATGCACCTTTTTTAAATTTTTGATTGACATTATATGTCTGAATTGATATAAATATAAGTTATATTAGTTTATATATAAAGATCTGAGATATGTCGTTTAGTATTTTAACAGTTGGTCCGATGTTAGTATGGAGGAATATATGGTGAATAATGAGGATAACAGGTTTCCAGAGATGGAGACACCAGAAAGTGAGACTGATAAAAAGCTGGCAGAAGAAGCAATGATAGAGAATAGCGCACCAGAAGAATTGTCAGTTGGAAAGAAAAGTATTGTTGAGGGTACAAACGAAATTACCTCAGAGAAAGTAACAGACATTACGACTAAGCTTCAGAAGTCTGGAATAAAAAGACGAAAGAAAAGAGCAGGCGAGAAGGATGAAGCTAAGACCTTAAGCCTTCCACGGAATGGATTTTTACGAACCTTTTCCGGTATTCGTGCAAAACTATTAATGAGCTTTGCATTACCGATCATCCTGATGGCTATCTTCGGTACCATCTCCTATTACAAGACCTCCCAGGCAATTATTGAGAATTATGAGCTTATTGCCTCCGATGCACTGAATGCGGTACGAGATTACATATTTATGGGAGTTGATGCAGTAGCCCAAAAATCATATGAATTAACGGATAAAAAGGCAATAAAGAATTATTATAATAAAGCGGATAAGATGGATGCGTCAGAAAGAGAAGAAGCCTTTAAGCAGGTTGAGAATGAGCTGAAGAATGCAAAGGCCTCCCATTCCTTTATCTATTCGATGCATATCTTCGGTAAGCAGGGTATCGGAGTGTCCTCTGTAGGTGAACTTCCGGTGGATATCTATAACAGCTTCATAGAATCGCCCGAAGGTAAGATTATATCCTCGTCGCTGGATCGATATGTCTGGGTTGGTGACCATAGTTACTTAGATGAGACTTTAGGGAATAAGCAGGTTAACTATTCTATCTCAATTATTCGAAAGATGGCTGAGAATAACGGTTTCATTATTATGGATATTCCGAAGAATGAGATTAGTAAAGCAATATCAAATGTTAGGCTTGGCGAAGGAAGTATCGTTGGGTTTGTATCCAATGACGGTTATGAAACACTTGCTAATACGGAAGAAGAAGCGGTGTTCAGCTCGCTGGAATATTACAAGGAAGCTTTGGCCGGAAGCGAGACCTATGGTGTTTCTTATGAGAAATATAATGGTAAGGACTATATGTTCCTTTATAGTAAGGTTGGAAGTACAAAGGCTATGGTGTGCGCATTGGTTCCTGAAAGTACAATCTTAGCAAAAGCGCAATCCATCAAATTATTAACTGTTTTAGCAATCATCATTGCTTCGGTCCTGGCACTTTTTGTTGGAACACTGATAGCTGGAAGCATTGGTTCAGAGATTACAAAGCTGTCCAAGTCTATTGCAGTAGCAGCAAAGGGTAACCTGACTACAAAGTTCAAGACAAAGCGTAAGGATGAATTTCTAATCCTCTCTAGCAGCTTGAATGACATGGTGGACGGAATGAGAGGATTGATCGAGCAGGTGGCAGTAGTCGGTAATCAGGTAAATGATGCAGCAGACAATCTTTCCGGCACCTCTGGTGATATTCTTACATCAACGAAGGATATCTCGAAGGCAATTGACGAGATTGAGAAGGGAGTTGTTCAACAGGCTTCCGATACGGAACAATGCTTGCTTCAGATGTCGAACTTATCTGAACAGATCAACCAAGTATATAATAATACCTATCAGATTGAGCAGATTGCAAAGGATGCAAAGGAAATTGTCGGCGAAGGTATAACAACCATCGATGAATTGAATGATAAATCCAATGCGACAACGGTGATAACGAGAGAAGTAATCAGCGAGATTGAAGATCTGGAGCTACAGTCCGGAAGTATTGAAAGTTTTATTGAGGTCATTAACGGCATTGCCGATCAGACGAATCTCTTATCCCTGAATGCTTCCATAGAGGCGGCAAGAGCAGGGGAGGCAGGACGTGGCTTTGCAGTAGTTGCTTCGGAGATCCGAAAGCTTGCAGAGCAATCCGTACAAGCTTCTAATCAGATAACTACAGTAGTTCATAACATCAAGGATAAGACTAAGGTGACGGTGGTTTCTGCGAAGAAAGCGGAGGGGATTGTTGCTTCCCAGATGGAAGCATTATTGAAGACTGTTAAGAGCTTTGAGAGTATAAATCAGCAGGTCGGAAGTCTAGTAAATAATCTGAATAGTATAGCGGAAGGTGTTCGCGGAATTGAACATGCAAAGGATGACACCTTAGATGCCATCAGTAATATTTCAGCAATATCCCAGCAGACGGCTACTTCCACTGAGGAAGTAAGTGCAACTGCACTCAATCAGATCAATTCAGTGGAATACTTGAGCAAGTCAGCAATCGAGCTTGCCGAGCAAGCTAAGAGGCTGGAGGAAGCAATCCGGAACTTCCAGATTACAGAATAAGGATATATGTGAAGCCTTTATGCTGTTAACTTAAGCTCAAAATCATGATAAATAAATCTGGAAAGATATAGAAAAAATGGCTTTTGCGCATACAACCTGCAAAGGCCATTTCCTTTTATCTTGCCCTATATAACCTTGCTTGCACAAACTTGAATGTGTGAATTATGCCATTCAATAATTCACACTGATACCTTCTTTTCGAAATACGTCAAGAGCTTATATAATCCAGTTGCTACAATGCACAGAATAACAATCGACATGATTACCCAATCCAATTTGAATACCTGACTACCATAGATGATAAGGTAACCTAATCCGGCTTTGGCTGCAAGGAATTCACCGATAATGACACCCACCAGAGAGAGACCAATATTCACCTTCATTTGGCTGATAATGGTGGGAATATTACCTGGAAGGATAATCTTATAGAGCACATCCTTCTTCGTTCCACCCAGGGTATAGATTAGCTTTATCTTTTCCTCCTCGACTTCCTTAAAGCTCGAGTATAGGCTGATGACTGTTCCAAAGATAGCCACCGATACAGTGTAGAAAGTACAATCAATCTTTTAAATAAAAAGAGATGTTATTATCCTGATCAACAATGATTTTATCGATTATGCCAAGCCAAAATGCCTTTTTTCCGTTCGCTGATAACTTCATATAATACTCAATAATATCATTGTCAATATATTCTTTGTATTTTTCTATACTTGGTTGTTTGCATGAAGTGGCGGCATTCAATTGAATGACTAAAGAATCGTATTCAAGCTTATATCTGTCCTTATCTATAAGATCATCAAGATAAAGATCTTTTAGTTTGTCGATTTTCTTGTTAATTTGGGTGACATCTATCGCTTTCTTTGGCCCCGTATTGTTCTTGCGCTCTATCGATTTTATTTTGCCTTTAATATGATGTTTTATATTATCAAGGAGGAATTTTTCCAAGACTTCTTCATTTATTCTCTTTGTGTGAGGGCAACCGGAAATAATGGCTTCTTTGCATCTATAATAATGATATTCAACTAACCCACACTTATTATTTTGCCGTGTAAAACAACTAGTCATTGTGCGTCTGCATTCTTTACAGAAAACCAACGAAGTGAACATGTATGTTCTGCCAGCAATTAACTGGTTCTTAAACTCGCGTACGTTTCTATATTGCCCAATCCTATAAAACATATCCTCCGGTATCAATGGCTCGCAAAAGTTTTTAATACCTCGAAATTCTCCAATATATGTCTTATTTTCAAACATTCTTCTCAAAGAATAATCATATATTTTATAATTATATTTTTCTTTTGCCATACGAGCGCAACCCATGATAGAATGATACATGTCATAATAATTAAAGATATCTATTGCTATCTGCTTGGTGTTGTCGTCCACTAGTAGTTTTGAATTTTCAATTTTATATCCCAATGGAGCTTTCCAAGCCGTTGTTTCGCCACGAGATCTCTTGTTTTCAAAAACAACCTTAATTCTCTCACTTGTGCGATCAGCTTCGTCCTGAGCAATAGACAGCATAATGTTTATATGCAACCGCCCGTTAGCTGTTGAAGTATCGTAATCTTCATAAATTGTTTTCCAATTTACATTATGTCTGTCCAGCACTTCTTGAACTTTATAATAATCCGCAATATTACGGAACCACCGATCGAGTTTTGTAAAAATAATTATATCAATCAATCCACTTTCTACATCACTTAATAGTCTTTGTAATTCCTTCCTGTTGGACAATTTCTTGCGAGCGGTTAATCCAGCATCAATGTAATAATCCACTATTTCAAAGGCATGATTCTCAGCATATTCCTTTAAATTTTCCTTTTGTACTTCTACAGATAAACCATGTATTCTTTGTTCTTCGGTGCTTACTCTAATGTAAATTGCACATCTTTTCATATTCTCGTTCTCCATTGATAAGCGGTTGAAGCAGCAAGTATTTTTGAGTTTCTATATGACGCCAATTTTTGACGGAATAAATCGCTTTCTAGTTCATTGATGGACTTTATGTTAATTTTATTCTTCTGTTGTTGAGTTAAAGACAATATTTTTATATCGTCAAGATAAACTCCATTTAAAAATTGCTCAATTTCGTATTTTAGCCCCTCGAGCCTATATTCAATAACCTTGTAAGTTACATTAAATATTGAGGCTAAATGAGTCTTGAAAGACACAATGTCTGTACCGTCAGAAAGCACATGAACATTGGCCTTAATAAGCGGCAGAAGCGTTCGATACGGTACTAATATTTCTGCCGCCCCCTCGTTTGCCTGCCACTCCAAAAATTCGTCTTGTTTAGCGTAGATTGTATCGATACAATAGAATGATCTCTTTCCAAGGTCTCTATGGATGCATAAATGAACATATTCGTGGCCGCAGTCCAAATTTTGTTCTTTTTCTGTTCTGCTGTCGTTTAGCAAAATAACATCTTTATCTGGTGAGCTCCCCACAGATGCCATGCCACGCAAGGCTTTTGTTTGAAAATGAACTCTATCTAACAAAATGCCGCTGTTAACGCATTGTTCCACCATATTGAACCCGTAGTCGGCTTCACTTAGCCCCAACTGTGCCTTGTGCATGTGTACTTCGTCGTACAATCTCTCTTTAGTAAAGTATTTCGCCATTCATCAACTGCCCCCTCTTAGTCTTTTTATAGTTTCAATCGCTAGCTTAATATCATCTGGATGTATCCCGTCTTTCTCGGCTTCCTTAGCAAGACTAAGATAAACATTGTTCAGTTCCATCTCAGCCCCTAATAAATAATCTACAGTTACATTATAAAATGATGCAAGTTTCAATAAGATTTCAGAATCTGGGTTTCTTAAGTTCCTTTCATATCCGCTTAATGTATTGGGTGCAATTCCTAATTTATCAGCTACATCTTTTTGCATATAGCCTTTACTTTCTCTTAACTTTGTCAATCTCTCTCCTGTAGTCATAACGACCTCCTATAAATAAAAATAAATTCGCAAATAAGATATTGACAAATCGCGCAGT
Source organism: Bacillota bacterium (assembly GCA_023411555.1). GTDB lineage: Bacteria > Bacillota > Clostridia > Lachnospirales > Lachnospiraceae > Mobilitalea. The sequence continues at coordinate 211,404 of JAEYOQ010000026.1, read as the reverse complement.
GAGATTTATAATCTGATTATACCACTAATCAACAAATCGTACTTATGCGATATATAATATCTTTACTTTAACATATCACCCGCCCGTGCTATGTCTAACAACTTACTTTTATATTATAAATCGCAAAATGCGAAGTGTCAATTATAAATATGTGATTAGCAATAGGTAAAAAGTCCCAAATAATAAAGAGAGGAGGGAAAACATGGGCAACTTAAGCAACGATGTTTGGAAAAAGCGAGGAGAATATCTGAGAAATGCAAGATTGGCAAAGGGGCTGCTTCAAAAAGATGTCGCCAAAGTATTAGGGGTCAAGAGCAACACTATTGCAGGATATGAAGCAGGAACCAGGAAGATTGATATCGACGATATCGTAACTCTGTGTTTGTTTCTTGGAATAGACCTAGCTTTGTTTTGTGGAATAAATCGCAATTTTAAGTTTGTTAAAATTAATAATGAGACATAGCACCGTTATAGTCACTTGGTACAAACAGTATTACATAATTTATACAAATGGTAATGAGGTGGAAATATGATGTACGGAACCATAAATCTAGATAAGTTATGCAGGCTTTTGGAGAGAATTGCATCAGAAGAAAAAGAGAACACCGAAGTAACTATCACGATTATTCCGGAAGACGAACAAAATCAGGTAATAAACAAAACCGCTTAGGCGGTTACCAGTAAGACAAGCCAGAAAGGAGTACGTATTGAACGAAGTATTAAAAATCAATTACGAAACGGAACAACCCACCGTATCAGCAAGAGATTTGCACGAAGCATTAGGAATCGAAGAACGTTTTTCTAAATGGTTCGAAAGAATGGTTGGATATGGATTCGAAGAAACGAAAGATTACACCCCGTACCAAATGGTACACCCCCAAAATCATCAAGAATTGGTCGATTGTAAATTGTCTATCGACATGGCAAAAGAAATCTGCATGCTACAGCGAACCGAGAAAGGTAAACAGTGCCGCCAGTACTTTATTGATCTTGAAAAGGCGTGGAATACCCCGGAACAAATATTTGCCAGAGCCTTAAAGATGGCAGATAAGCAGATCAAGGAATTACAATCATCCAACACAGTTCTGCTTGGGAAAATCAAAGAGGACAAGCCTAAAGTAATCTTTGCCGATGCGGTGTCTGCATCCGACAAAACTATTTTAATCGGGGAACTCGCTAAGATACTTAAGCAAAATGGTATTGATACCGGGGAAAAGAGATTGTTTGAATGGCTACGTAATCAAGGGTACCTAATCAAGAGAAAAGGAACCGACTATAATGCGCCTACTCAGAAGAGCATGGAATTGGAGCTATTTACAGTCAAGGAAACCGCTATAACTCATTCAGACGGTCATGTGACAGTGAATAAGACAACAAAGGTTACTGGCAAAGGACAGCAGTATTTTATTAATAAGTTTTTGGACAAGCCATAAGTAGTGCATACCAATCAACCAAGAAAGGAGGACAAGCATATGAAATCAAAAATCTATGAAGCATCTAATCTAGCAGTAATTATTGTTGGGACACTGTGTATCGTTGCCATGATTACTCTTGTTTTACTAGCATTAGCCGGATTAATTAGTGCCGGATGGTTCATCCTTGGAATGATATTGGACACGCTGGTTATGACACTTGTTTCAATGTATATTGAAGCACATTTTGTAGATGGGGAGTGGGTGTGATGGCAAGAGTTGATAATCCTGTATATGCGGTTTGTATATGCTGCCACAAAAGATATCAGATCAGCCAACTCCAAGAGATACCGGAGAGCGGATATGTCTGCTATAAGTACAAATGCAATGAAAAAAGCCCTAAGGAGCGGCAACTCACTTAAGGCCAATAAGAAATTATCCTAAGTGCATAATAGCACCAAATTTGAAGGAGGTCAATAAAAAGTATGAGCAGATTTATTAGCGACAGAACCTTAAAGGTATATGAATTAATTCAGGAATTAGCCCAATACAGCGCAGATGCAGATGTAATCATAGATTTCCAGATCCCGTCAGATAAGGCCGAATGCCCTCATTGTGGTACGGAGTATGAAACCGAGAATAACTTATTCGGCATGGTTACTAAGGTCGACACTGCGGATTATGACCGATGGAGGGCTATCCACTTGATATGCAAGGAGGATTAGCATGTGGGATAACGAAAGCATAGCCCAGTACATAGTCAACGAGCAGGAAAGACTTGAGCGGTTGAGAGATCGGTTTGAGCGAGAAGAAGTGGAACTTCCGTTCGTAGATGTTACGAACGATTATGGTCAACATGAAGATGAATTATATGGGAGGTAAATATGAAAGAAGAAATTATTAGACTATTACTATTAACTGGTCGCCCTGGCATGGACAAGCTTATTAAATGGATGGAACAGAATGGATTTTTTACCGCTCCATGCAGTACACAGCATCACCTCTGTAAAGAGGGTGGGCTTGCCGAACATAGCATGAATGTTTATGAAACCGCAAAGACACTGTTTTCAACGCTTCGCATGGTTCCTGCAGAGTTGGAATATGAAAGCATTATTCTGGTTTCTCTGTTGCACGATATCGGCAAATGTGGTCAGTTCGGTAAGCCGTATTACATAGAGAACTGGGTTAAGGAAGGCAGAGCAACCAAGAGTAATCCTGAGCCGCAATTGGTTAGATCCACAAAAAAGCCATTCTTAAGTAATGCAGAGCTTTACAACGTACCGCATGAGATCAGAAGCCTATCGATTATTGATCGGTTTGTTGATCTGACTGAGGACGAGCAGTTTGCAATTCTGTATCACAACGGCTTGTATGGTTCTTTAAAGTATGAGCTGCAAGGAAACGAAACACCACTATATCTTATTTTGCATACAGCTGATATGTGGTGTTCAAGGATTATTGAAAATGAGAAGGAGGTAGAAGAATAATGGCTACGCCAGTATTAATAATTGGTAAATCAGGCAGTGGGAAAAGTACCAGTATGAGAAATTGCATCGGTGAAGATTTTAATCTGATCAGGGTATTAAATAAGCCACTTCCTTTCAAAGGCAATATCAACGGGTGGAAAACAGACGACTATCAGCAAGTTATGAAGTGTCTTATTGGATCCAAAGCAAAGTCAATAGTCATTGATGATGCAGGTTACCTTATCACTAATCAGTTCATGACAGGACACTCTTCTGCAGGTAAGGGCAACGGGGTTTTTACTCTTTACAATGAAATTGGAGATCACTTCTGGAACCTGATCCAGTTCATTATCAATAAGGTTCCGGAGCATAAAATTGTCTATGTCGTTATGCATGAGGATACCAACGACTTTGGCGATATCAAGCCTAAGACAATCGGAAAGATGCTTGATGAAAAGGTTTGTATCGAGGGAATGTTCACTATCGTTCTCCGCTGCATCGAAGAGAGTGGCAGGCACTTGTTTGTCACTCAGGCATCCGGTGGAGCAGTAAGTAAATCCCCAATCGGTATGTTTGAAACCGAAACTATCGACAATGACCTGATTATTGTTGATAAAGCAATCAGAGACTATTACGAATTAACACCAAATAAAGAAAGCGAGGAAAAATAATATGAAGAAACCTAACAATTACGAAGAAACTCAGGCAAGTGGAGATTTTACTCCGGTTGAACTTGGAGGACACAAGCTTGTAATAAAGCAAGTCAACGAAAAGCAGTCAAGCACCGGAAAGGATATGATTGTTGTTCTCTTTGACTTTGCACCTGGTGATAAGCAGGCTGGATATTTCATGGAACAATTCAAGAATGATATCCGCCCGGAAAAGAAGTGGCCCAATCAGGCTACCCAGTATATATTGACAGAGGATAATGACGGAAAGTGTTCCAGAAGCTTTAAGACATTCACTACATGCGTTGAGCATTCAAACCCCGGCTTCACTGTTCAATGGGGGGACAAGTTCTGCGAAACATTGAAGAACAAGACTGTTGGTGGCGTTTTTGGAATCGTTGAAGAAGAATATAACGGAGAAGTTAAAAAGAAAAGAAAGCTCCGCTGGTTTTGCTCCATTGACAAAGCTGCAGATGCAGAAATTCCAGAGGAAAAGCTTCTTCCTCAGAAGGGATCAAACCAATCCGGTTCTGACCTTGGGAATGGCTTCATGAACATTCCAGACGGAATAGACGAGGAGCTGCCTTTTGACTAAGACGGGAGAAAGTTATGGATATTCAAATTGATAGCAGAGAAAAAGCCAAAGCCATACATAAAATACAGGCTGAATTTGACCGCCAGAATATCAATTACTTTTCCAGTAAATTATTGGTCGGGGATTACATGAATTTGGACAATCCCCGGCTGATAATAGACCGAAAGCAAGATATTCAGGAGCTTGTTGGTAATATCAACACTACAAAAGAACATGAGCGGTTCAGAAATGAACTGCTAAGAGCTATAAAAGCAAATATCAAACTTGTGATACTAATCGAACATGGTCCGGAGATCACCTGCCTAGATGATGTATGGTTTTTCTACCAGCCAGAGATGAAAAGATATCGATGGAAAACAGTTGAAATCCTCGGTAAGAAAAAGAAAATCAGTGAACCTTATACGCAAAATGCCATTGACGGGAAAAAGATATATAAATCCATGTGCACGATCAGGGACAGATATAACGTTCGGTTTGAATTTTGTAACAAAGAGGATACTGGAAAGCGCATCATTGAAATTTTGGGCGGTGAAAGCCTTGACTAAGGAAGAGATAGACGAAAGAAAAGAATACCTACTTGCCACTGTATCGGCAAAAGATGTTCTTGCCCGATATGGTGTGCGAGTCAAGCAGGATCGCTGCCGGGGATGGTGTCATGACGGGAAAGACCTCAATATGAAAGTGTTTAGGGATGGTTGTCACTGCTTCGTATGCGGAAGAAGCTTTGATATTTTCGACATTACAATGCACTTTAACAATTGTGATTTCTGGACCGCATTTGAATTACTTGGTGGAACGGAAAAACCATCCTTTACGGCCTCCAGAAAGGCGAAATTAGCCATTTTAGAGCGTAGAAACAGGATTGCTAAGGAACAGCAAGAACAAGCCGAATTAAGGCGAATACGAGCTTACATCACAGCGTACAGAGGCATCATAGATACATCAGAGCCATTCTCGGACATATGGTGCGAATCCCATAACAAATTACAACTTGAAATATATCATTTAGAACTTATGACGCAATCAGAAAAGAGGTGATAACCCTGCAAGAAATAGCTAGTTTAACAGCCGAAACCATACTGAGCGATGATGTATTATGCGAAGTAATGGAAGAAGCTGACGAGATATTCAAGGCAAGACTTTTGTTGACTTTAACCGATCGGGCGGAAGAACTCGGGGTTAAAACCAAATTCACAAAATTGGTATCTGCCTATAAAAAGGCAAAAGCCAAATATGATAAAGATACGCAACAACCAGGCAGCCTAGAGCGAATGACGGAATTTGATTATGGCGACGGGGAAATGAGGTGCGGAAATTGGATCGCAAATGGTAACGGTATTAGAACTTTTAGCCCTTTTGGTGGCGAGATACTTGCTTGTTATCACCCCATCATGCCGGTTCAGCGGCTAATCAATGCCGAAACTGGTAAGGAAAAAATTAAACTTGCATTTAAGAAAGGGTCACAATGGAAAGATATCATTGTTGACAAGGGAATAATTGCATCAGCTAATCGTATTGTTGGGCTTGCCGACTATGGTATTTCGGTTACCTCTGAAAATGCCAGGAATATGGTCCGCTACTTGTCCGATATCGAGAACTACAATATGGATCGTATTGACATTCGAGTTTCTACTTCTAAGCTTGGATGGATCAAATCGGAGTTTATGCCGTATGGACTAGATATTCAATTCGACAATGAAACAAGGTTTAAAGAGACATATGAGAGCATTCACGAGCAGGGAGACTTCGACACATGGGCCAATGTGGTTAAGAAAATCAGAAAATCCGGAAGGCTTGAACCTAAGATTTACTTAATAGGCAGTTTTGCAAGCGCACTCGTGGAACCGCTCAATGCATTACCATTCATCCTTAATCTATGGGGTGATACCGGAAAAGGAAAGACGGTTGCATTAATGTTAGCTGCTTCTGTATGGGCTAATCCTGGAGGAAATGAGTACATCACAGATCCCAAATCAACAGTCACTGCACTGGAGCTCCGGCTTGATTTTCTCAATAATCTACCAATGCTTATCGATGATATGGCGCAGCTTAAGGATAAATATTCCGGAGACTTCTCCGAACTTGTGTATATGCTCTGCTCCGGAAAAGGTAAGGACCGCGCTAATGTGACTATGGGCCTTAATAAGTCAACCACCTGGAAGAATGTTATTCTGACCAATGGCGAACATTCTCTTGTTACGGAGACCATGCAGGGCGGTGCAATCAATAGAATTATTGATGTTGGTATGGATGATGGATACTTATTCGATAATGGAAATCAGATCGTAGAAACCATTAAGCAGCATTATGGTTTCGCAGGAAGATTGTTCATAGATGCGATTAAGCAAATAGGAATGGATCGCATCAAGGAAATTCAACAAGGGTTTCTGCAACGGATAACGACCAGAGCTTCCGAGCTCGGTGTTGAAAAAGAGGAAAAGCAGTCATTACCAATGAGTATATTATTGACCACAGACAAAATAGTTGCGGATTACATATTCGAAGATGGCGAATATTTGGATTTTAATACATGTGTAAATCTTCTAAAAAACAAGGGAGAGGTCAGCGAGAATGAGCGAGCATATGAGTTTATCTTATCAGAAGCTGCAATTAATGCAAATAAGTTTAAACCTGATATGTCCGGAGAATATAAGAATGAAATTTGGGGAGTGATTGACGGTGGATACTTGATAATCCTCAAAAATATATTCGACCGGATGTGTGAGAAAGGAAATTTTTCAAGCAAGTCTTTCCTTAACTGGGCTAGTAGACAAGGGTTGCTGCAGACCGATACAGGGCGAAATGTCAAGAAAAAGCGGATCGCTGGTACTTCTCCATGGTGTGTATTTTTGAAATTACAAGACGATGCGGTTGACGCGGAAGGATTTGTAAAGGTTCCGGATGATATGCAGGAAGAATTACCATTTAACTAATTTGTACCCACGTACCCAGTGTACCCAGTAAAAACATAGGCTCTTATAATAAATTATTTTTTTTCAAATTTTCAAAATTTTTTACTTGCGCACGAGGGGTATTAAAATAGTGGGTACAGTGGGTACACTGGGTACACAAACCTTGAAAGCCTTTAAAATCAACGGTTGTAGCGTTTTGATTAACTGGGTACATTTTTAGAATTACTGGGTACAAGTGGGTACAAATCATTGAAAGGGTGATAATTATTACTAATAATAACAGAAAAATACCATCTATAGAAGAAGTAAAAGATATATTCAATGATACTTATTATGTATTCTTCCGGAAGTGGAAAGGCATTTCCGGTATGGATCAGTGGGAACAACTAATGAATGATGTACGCGAGATAGAGCATAAATACGATTGTGATTTATGTAGTCAGATACTAATTGAACTGGTAAGGATCATTGAATATGGTTTCATGCAAAGACAAGGAGGTAGTAATGAAAGCTCAACGAGAGTTTAGACATATATACAACGAGGACGGAAAGAGAATTAAACTGCCTTTAGCACTTGAAGCTGAATGGAATGAATTTATGAGTAAACTCAGGAAGAAAGCAGAAAGGGTGAGTTGATGGGGAACAAGCCAAACTGGACAGAGGATGAAGAAAATTATCTTTCTGAAAAATGGGGAACGGTATCACTCAAATCAATAGCTAAAAATCTCGGACGTTCGGAAAGCGGAGTTATTAACAAAGTTCATAGAATGGGGTTGGGTTCATTTCTTGAAAGCGGTGAATATGTCACGTTCAATCAGTTTTTAAAGGCGCTTGGAGTCCAAGGTGGGTATAAATACAAGTTAATCTCTTGGGTTGAAAACAGAGGATTCCCATTAAAGTATAAGCGAGTAAACAAATGCACGTTCAAGGTGGTTCATCTGAAAAATTGGTGGAAATGGGCAGAGCAAAATAAGTCTTTCCTTGATTTTTCAAATTTTGAGGAATTAACTCTTGGCGAAGAACCTGAATGGGTAAAAGAGAAGCGCAGACATGACATTGAGATCAATCGCAAATACAAAAAAGCACCATGGACCAAAACAGAAGATGAACGATTGAAGAAGCTGTGTAGAGATTACAAATACACATACTCGGAGATATCCAGGATGATGCGAAGAACTGAGGGAGCTATCCAAAGGCGCTGCACCGAAATTGGCATTATGGATAGACCACTCCGGGAAAGTCCTCATAACAAATGGGAAGAATGGCAGTTTAAGAAGTTGGATGAACTCCTTGACAGCGGAGTAAGTTATGAGGTTATGAGCGAGGTTATCGGTAAGTCTGCCAAGGCTATCCGAGGGAAAGTGTATTTAATCTATGGTACCGAGAATTTGGACAAAGCGAGAAATAAGAGAAGGTTGGTGAGTTGATGAAGCCAATGTATATGTTTGACTGCAAGAAATGTACCAATAAGATCTTTAAAGGTGATGGTTTATTTTGTATTCCTTTATCTCAAGGCAAAGGTGAAGTTATGCATTTCGAAGGTGATAACAAACTTGTATGTGAAGTGTATACGGAAGGAAACAAACAACAGACTATTGCTGATTGGATGATACCCAACAGCAATTGAGATTTGCATAGGAGGCCCCATGAACCCAGCAGACACCAACCCAATTACAAAACCCTACTGCCAAGATTGTAAGTACTGGGAGCCAGTCGGATTTTACAGATTTGAGCGTGAAGCCGACCCCAACAAGCGAAAATGCAAGCATTTACAAATATGCAAGAGGGTATATCAGATAGCTACCGAGTCGAGACAGATGCAACTATCAGATTTTATAGCAACCCCATAAGGAGGGATATATGAACGGTCAATTATCAATAGTACAAGAAACACTCAGCAGAGATAAACCAATTGATACAGTCTATAACAATGTACTCGGATGGTGCTGCCCTAAATGCGGTGGAATATCAAAATTAAGGAATATCAAATATTGTCCTGGGTGCGGTCAAAGATTGAACTTTCTAACTCCGGAGAAATTCAACGAGAAATATCCGGATAGAAACAATTAGCAACCCCATAAGGGAAAGGAGCAGTTATGCCAAAACGAAGCACAGATTTTCCATACCGATCATCAGAATCCGAGCAGCGTATTAATAGCAACCGTACATATGACCGTATTATCCGGGATAACGAGAAATGTCCGTCAAGGATTAATCCGGTATTCCTGCAGGATCATTACGGAGTTAAAAAGGAGGAAGGCAAGTGAGTGATTTGATCAGCAGAAAAGCATTGATCGAGGATATACACGCATTGAGACAGCAAGTATTTATAAGTGATGAAGTTGGTCACAATAGACCGTTTTCGGATAAGGCAAATATCATTGAGTGTATTAACAATCAACCCACCGCCTATGATGTGGATAAGGTTGTGGAACGGCTGAAAGCTGAAAAGGAAGAAAGCTATCAAGAAGAATATTTTGCATACGGAAACGGAGTAAGTTTTGCTGTTGATGTTGTGAAAGGAGCTGTCAAGGATGAATAAGCAGATAAAAGATTGTGATACATGCAGACACTATGGAAAGGATTTTAAGTATGAGGAACCATGCAAAACATGTGTTGAGTACGATAACGTTAACGGAGTTCCATTGTGTTGGGTAGGTAAGGAGGCTAAGGATGAATAAGCAAGAGATATTAAAGGCTATTGAACAATTAAAAGCTGACATATTACATCATGAGGCAATCATAGCAAGAAACACTCAATACCCAGAATATTGTAAAGGCGAGCAGTTGTATATTGATGCTTTAAATATAGCTATATCCGCCCTAGAGCAACAGCTAAACGGTGGATGGATAAAGACATCAAAACAACCTCCAAAAGATTATACAGAGGTATGGGTTACAACAGAGTATGGAAACGTATTACACGCGTTCTATGCAAACGGAGACTTTAGACCAGGCGATTATCAAGAAGATAAAATTTATGCTGATATTATTGCGTGGAAACCAATAATTAAACCAGAACCCTATAAGGAGAACGAGGATGCAGAGAGAAATTAAGTTTAGAGTGTGGAATAAGGTTTGGAAGTGCATGTATTATTTGACCGGGCTTAGCTTCATAGGAAAAAAACATATCCAGCTATATTACACTGACTCCGATGATGATAGGACAACATGCACGGTTTTACTTGAAAATATCGAACTCATGCAATACACCGGACTCCACGATAAGAACGGTATAGGGATATACGAGGGTGATATTGTTAGATTTAAAGAAATAATTTATGAGGATTGCAGAAAGAAAAAGATTGTAAGAAAAGAAACAGAAGTAATGGCTGTGTCATATGAACATGGAACATTTGGACTTAAAAAGAGCATAAATAGTTCAAGGTTCAAAGCGTTTATATGGGTCGGTGAGGATGACGAACTTGAGGTTATAGGCAATATCCACGAGAGCCCGGAATTATTGGAGGTATCTGAATGAGTTTAATTGAGAAGATAGATGCAATGATAAAAGAGTGCAGTCTGCCTAGTGGATGTTCATGTTTGACCGACACTATAAATTCAGAAAAGAGAAAACTATTAAGAGAAGTAAAGCAACTTATCCTATCCGAGCAGAAAGAACCATGTGGTTTCTGTAAAAATTCGAAAAGTATTACATACCACGGTGCAACCGAAAAACTCATTGACGGCACTGCAATAACTATAAAAGGGGACGTTGTGGCTATTTGTTGCCCTATGTGCGGTAGACCACTCAACCAGCCCTCCACGGAATAACCATTTCGTTGACGTCAACAATATGGTCGATATGGGAAATCCCGTAACGATCAATCCACCCGGCAAGTCCGGTATAGCTGATAAGGAGGAAGTACATGGAAGAGCGAGAATATTTGATAGGCAAAAGGCTGGAAGTGCTAGAAAAAATAAAGCCAATCTGTGACGCATTCGGGATTACTGACTATGATTATGAGATAAAAGACAACCGAGAAAGACTAAGAATTTATGATACGAGAATCGGGTGCAGTAGTAATTCGATAAGCGCAATTATCGATGAATTAGTTGGATACATATTTGTTTGTAGGTTTAGAGAAAGGTACCTAGGTGCATTTAAAAAGCAAACATTTAACAAAATCAAGGAATATTGGGTTGATTAGCTGATAAGCGGAAAGGGAAATGTATATGGAAGATGAAATAACATACGGAGTATTTTGGAAAACAACAGACAATCAAGAATGGCATGAATTTTCTACGTGGTATATCAATTATGGCGGTGCCTACAAAGCCTATGAAGGTATACTGACCAATCCTAGATGCATCCAAGCCAAAATTGTTGAGAGGGTAGAAACATTCAATGATGTAGTTGTAAGTTGATTTGATTTAGATACAGGAGTAACAGATAAGCTGGCTCCTGTATCGGAAAGGGAGAAATGATGGATTGGAAACAGATAATTAAGTTACGATTACTCTCCGATTTTGAAGGTTCATTTTTTAACGAACTAGATGAATTTATTGCTCACGGATATTCTAATACATATTTTATATTCAATAATTGTGAGTCGGAAGAAGATGTTAAATGTAAGGTTTTAGAGTGGTTTTCCAGACCAGCACACAAAGGCGTTCCATATCGCCATGAGTGGAGAAATAAGCAATTCAGAAAATTTATGCTTGACGGAATAAATATGTTTCTTCACACAGATTTCGATGATAATGACATTGAACGTATCTATACATACTTAGGCAATGCTTGTAATCACAAAAAGACTTTGCACTTCATTCGGAGTGGATACGATATGAGTTTATTAATTTGATTTATTAGAAGGGAGATAGCCTATGAAACAGTATTGCCGATATTGCGCTCATGCTCATTATGGTGATGTTGTATACTGCGATATCAAAGAAACAACCATGGCAGAGAGTACTGCAAAAACAGAAAATCAATGCAAGCATTTTGACCACAATGAAATAGATTTGTTTGACATTGATAAAATATATAAACCAAGAGAACCAATAATGAAACAATGTGAAGGGCAGACAAGTCTATTTTAGAAGGGAGATAGTCATGGAGAGATACGCAATGAGAGGTAAAGATGGAAGCATATACATAAAAGATACAGCCCATTTAAGCGAGGAAGATTTGATATCCTTCCTGTCAGATAAATTAGCAGAGCAAGAAGATAAGCTGTCTGCTTATGAGGATCCCGGATTAACACCAGAAGAAATCAAAGATATACAAAAAGAAGTTGGCCTATACAAAGAAGCGTGTCAAAGGATGGTCCATATATCAATCAACAAAGACAGGGAAATAACCAATCTTGCCACTGATCGTGACTACTGGAAAGCCGAAGCAATCAAATGGTGTAATGAGTTAGGGGAAATAAAGATTGCCGAGGAACAAGGGTTATTGATTAAGCTTCCTTTAAAACCTGGTGACAAGGTATTTGTTAACATAAAATGTTTTTCTAGCTGGTTTATGTTCTTAGAAACAAGACCTTATGTGAGATGCGAGGTAATAAATATCAAGGCAACGAAAAGCGGAACAAAAATCAGCATAAGGCCATTGACAGAAAGAACGGCTAACAGCAGATACCACAGATACTTCGGGATTGCTTCTATTGGCAAAACCGCGTTTCTCACCAGAGAAGCAGCCGAGGCAGCATTGAAGGGCGGTGCATCAGATGAATGATATATGTGACCGCTGCCCACTAGAAGATACAGACGCATGTAATGACTGCGAATTAGTTAAACAGGATATGAAACCGGACGAAGCTGAGAGGATAAGGGGTGATAAATCTGACTAAGGATATACTTGCACAATATTGTGACCTGAGAGAAGAAGTAAAAGACCTACATAGACGCATCAATAACCTGGAGAAGCAAATAGCCAAAATCGAAGAGGAACAATGTGTCAAAGATACAGTAAAGGGTGGAAGCGGAGGAATACAGCACTATGTAATCGAAGGGTTCCCGTATCCAGAATACAGCAAGAAGAAAACTCTTCTCCGAATCAGACAAGCCAACCTGGAAGCATCTGAAATGGCACTGCTTGAGACTTTAAACCAGGTGGAGGAATTTATACAATCCATCACAGACAGTCGAATGAGAAGAATTATAAGGTATCGAATAGTGGATGATATGACCTGGGTTAAAGTGGCTATGAACATGGGAGGAAATACTACGGACGAGAGCGTCAGAAAAGAATTTGATAGGTTTATGAGTTCGAATTAAAGTTTGTCCGTTTTGTCCGGTAAATGTGTGTTATCATTTAAGATGTCAAAGGAATATAAAAGCATTACTAGAATGCAATCCTCCTATATGCGGTACCGGAACGATAAGAACCGGTACTGATTACCACCCGAACATAATCGCTTATAGACCGGGTGGGCTTGAAACCTTATGAAAAGGCATTAACTGGGCGCGGTTAGTGCCTTTTTAGTTGCAAATGCTGGATAAATGTGGTAGTATTTGGAATAGAAGGGAGGGATATCAATGACCTTGGATCAAGATGAATTAATCGAGAAATTAATGGATAAGTGGAACAACTGCCCGATGTGTGGCAAAAAGGATTATGAAATTGGGAAAGAGGTACTTGAACTTAGAGAGTGTGTAGGCGGTGGTATTGATGTGTCAGATAGAACATTGGTACATCCGGTTGCAAGAGTTACATGTAAAAACTGTGGCAACATGATGCTAGTAGATTTGTTGAAAGTAAATGTAAAACATTATAATTAAGCCATGAGCATCCTTCGGGGTGCTTTTCTTATACTCAAAACAACATGATTGAGAGGTGGTGATATGCCAAGAGTAAGAGACCCGAATAGAGATAAAGCGTATGAAATATATAAATCCAATCCGGGTATAGAATTAACTGAGATTGCAAGTCAGTTAAATATACCGGTTACTACAGTGAGAAGTTGGAAAGCACGTGACAATTGGTGCAACGCAACGCAATGCAATGCAAACAATGCAAAGCCTATTGATGATGGGACGAAGGAAACCATGTTAAATGAGAATCTTACCCATGAACAAAGGCTTTTTTGTATATATTACAGCAAGATATTCAATGCAACACAAGCATATCAAAAAGCGTACCAATGCAGTTACGATACAGCTAACGCACATGGCTACGAGTTGTTGTCAAAAGTGGTAGTAAAGGAAGAAATCAGGCGGTTACAAGAGATAAAAAGGCTACAAATTATAGCTAGCACCGATGATGTGATTGAACTGCACATGAGGATAGCTTTTTCTGATATAGGTGATTACCTGAGCTTTGGCAGAGAAGAAGTACCTCAATGGATCGAAACTAAAGATGGAACATATGTCGAGAAAATTGATCCTAATACAAATGAACAAAAAGTTAATCATTACAACGTTATCAAGCTGAAAGAGTCTGCTAATGTTGACACTCAACTTATTCAAGAAGTCAAAGAGGGTAGAGAGGGGATATCAATAAAACTAGCCGATAAGCAGAAATCATTAGAATGGCTAGAGAAATTTTTCCTTATGAACCCCATGGATAAGCATAAGATACAATTTGATAACGCTAAACTGGAGATCGAGCGCAAGAAAGCGGAACCAGAGTTAAAGGTTGAGGGGGTGAAATACACCGGAATCCCTGCTTCAATGATTGCTCCGGCATTTATCAAGGTTGTACACGATATAGAACAGCAGCTATACAATGAATATGTTTTTCCAGGAGGGCGTGGTTCAACCAAGTCCTCTTTTATAAGTTTGGAAGTGCTGGACTTAATTGAGAAAAATCCAGAAATGCACGCATGTATCTTAAGACAAGTCAAGGACACATTGCGAGACTCTGTATATCAGCAGATGTTATGGGCCATATCGGCTTTAAGTCTGGAGAGTGAATATAAATGTACTACTTCTCCTTTGGAAATTACTAAAATAAGCACAGGGCAAAAAATATTCTTCCGGGGTGCAGACGATCCATTAAAGATTAAGTCGATTAAGGCCCCGTTTGGATATATAGGTGTTGCGTGGTTTGAGGAATTAGACCAGTTTAAGGGCGAAGAGCAAGTCCGTAATATAGAACAGTCACTTATCCGTGGTGGTGAAAAAGCATATATATTTAAGTCTTTCAACCCTCCAAAAAGTGCACAGAATTGGGCCAACAAGTATATTAAGATACCAAAAGCCACAAGGCTGGTAACACACAGTACTTACTTGGATGTACCTAGACATTGGTTAGGTAAGCCGTTCATTGATGAAGCCGAACACTTGAAAGAGGTTAATCCAGTAGCCTATGAGAATGAATACATGGGCGTTGCTAATGGTACTGGCGGTAATGTATTTGATAATATAGTTGTAAGGCAAATTACAGACGATGAAATTAAGTCGTTCGATCGTATCTATAATGGTGTTGACTGGGGATGGTATCCTGATAAATACGCATTTACGAGAGTACATTATGAACCGGCACAACTTAGACTTTATATCTGGCAAGAGTATACATGTAATAAAAAATCCAACAGGCAGACTGCAGATGAACTTATTAAGCTAGGTATAACCTCTAATGATATTATTACTTGCGATAGTGCTGAGAATAAGTCAATCGGAGATTATAAGATGTACGGTTTACTTGCAAGAGCAGCCGAGAAAGGTCCAGGGAGTAGAGAATATTCATATAAATGGCTGCAATCTCTTAAGGAAATAATAATTGATAATGCAAGGTGTCCTGTTGCTGTAGAAGAATTTCTGAATTATGAATACGAAAGAGACAAAGATGGCAATGTAATCAGTGGTTACCCGGATGGAAACGACCATGTAATAGATAGTGTTCGTTATGCTACAGAAAGCATATGGAAGAGAAGAGGACAATAGGCAGGTGATAATGTGTTCGAGGGTATGAAGAACTTTATAAGAACGGTGGCGAGAAAGATGTTCCCGGTAGAGACATTGCAAAAAGCGATTGGTAATAAGTTTGCCATTACAGATACCATGATTAAAAAAATAGAGTTATGGAGTGCTATGAACCAGGGGACAGCCCCATGGGTAGTAGAGAATGAATATATTAGTTCCTTACGCCTTGAACAGGGTATATGCAGGGAGTTTGCCAATGTGTGTCTGAATGAGATGGAAACCTCAGTATCCAATGAAAAGCTAAACGTAATATATCAGTATGCTATCAGGGATCTTAACGAAAACCTTCAAAGCGGTTTAGCATTAGGTTCTTTTATTATTAAACCGCTAGGGCAAAATAAGGTTGAATATGTAACTGCTGATAAGTTTATCCCTATTGAGTTTGATACCAGAGGGCGACTGATTGATGTAGTTTTCATGGAGGTTAAACGCGAAAAGGAAGATAGTTATTTTTACCGGTTCGAGCGACACAAATTAAGCGAGGCAGGCCTTATGATTACTAATAAAGCCTATCACAGTTCGGATAAGGCTAACATCGGCAGGGAAGTGCCACTTGCATCAGTAGAGGAATGGGCGAAACTGCCAGAGCAGGTACTATATCCAGGAGTTATTAAACCAGACTTCGGATATTATCGGAATCCCATCAAGAACGATATTGACGGATCTTTCTGCGGCGTATCCATATTTGATAGTGCAGTTGAGTTAATCAAAAAAACCGATGTGCAATTTGGTCGTTTAGATTGGGAGTTTGAGAGTGGCGAAAGAGCATTGCATGTTGATATTGCAGCCATGCAGCCCCAATCCATTATAGGTGCTAATGGTAAAACCAGAATGGAATTACCAAGGCTTAATAAAAGGCTATACCGAGGTCTTAACCTTTCGGCAGGTAATAACGAGGAGTTGTATAAAGAGTATTCACCGGAGTTTAGAGATATCAGTATTATAAATGGTCTCAATGCTTATCTGAGGCGAATTGAATTTAATGTTGCTCTATCATACGGTGATTTATCAGATGCCAAAGACGTGGAGAAGACCGCTACTGAAATGAAGATAGCAAAGAAGCGCAAGTACAATATGGTTACTGCAATACAGAACAACCTTAAAGAGTGCTTAGAAGATCTTGTCTATGCGTTGGCTTTTTATAATGCCCTGACTAAGAGCGGGTATAAGTTCATTTGCGAATTTAAAGACAGCATCTTAGTAGACGAAGAGACCGAGAGGGAGCAGGATAAGGCGGATGTTGCGATCGGTGCAATGACTCTTCTGGAGTACAGGATGAAATGGTATGGAGAAACCGAAGAAGAAGCTGCAAAGAAGATCAATGAACCAGCTGATATCGTTCCATAGAAAGGAGTATATCGTGTACAAAGCCAAACCAATTAAAGGTCTTAAAATTGAACATGGTGGACAAATTTATGACAAGATTACATACATGAGTGCCTCCAATGAAGGTATTTCTTTTGAGCATATGCCAAATGAGAATACAATGGTGAATATTCACTGTAAAGCGGATGAAGCAAAAATCATTACTGGCGGTGATAAGTAATGTTCACACCTTCAGAACTTGAAAGGATGCCATTACCATTTGAGCAGCGAATGTCTGAAATGGAGATACGGATCATGGAGGATATCATCAGAAGAATAAAGATAAATGACGAAATCACCAGATCAGCCGACTGGCAAATATACCGGTTGATACAGATGGGGCAGAATACGGAATACATACAGAAGCAGATACAACAGGCATTGAAGCTTACAGATGAAGAGATTGATAAACTGTATGAAGATGTAATTCAAACCGGATATACCAGGGACGAGAAAATATATAAGGCTGTTGGTAAAGATTTTGTTCCTTTCAAGGAAAACAAAGAACTACAACAGCTTATTCAATCGGTTATCACACAGACCAAAAGCCAAATGACGAACATTACTCAAACACTTGGATTTGTGATTGAACTGAACGGAAAGCAAGTATTTACTCCCATGGCCGAATACCTTCACAAGACACTTGATACGGCTGTATTAGAGGTTACATCCGGCACATTTGATTATAACTCCACTTTAAAGCGTGTGGTCGCTGAAATGGCCAAGAGTGGGCTCAGGGCAGTAGATTATTCCTCCGGATGGAGCAACCGTATAGAGGTAGCTACACGAAGGGCGTTGATGACAGGCGTTACACAGGTGACAGGAAAAATTAATGAAATGAATGCTGCGCAGCTTGACACTGAATATTTTGAGGTTAGTTGGCACGCTACAGCAAGGCCAGAGCATCAAGTTTGGCAAGGCAGGGTATACAGCCGAAAAGAACTTGAAACTATATGCGGATTGGGTACCGGTCCTGGGCTGTGCGGATGGAATTGCTATCATTCGTATTATCCATTTATCCCAGGGATTTCTGAGAGACAGT
Organism: Bacillota bacterium; assembly: GCA_023411555.1. Taxonomy (GTDB): domain Bacteria; phylum Bacillota; class Clostridia; order Lachnospirales; family Lachnospiraceae; genus Mobilitalea. Next base: position 193,073 of record JAEYOQ010000026.1, on the reverse strand, counting down.
GGACAGATAAACAGCTGGATGAGATGAACGCCAAGGAGAATGAACCAAAGGTGTATAACGGAAAGGAACACACCACCTACGAAGCTACTCAGAGACAAAGGCAACTTGAGACCCTCATGAGGGCACAAAGGCAGAAAATCAAGCTACTGGAGAAAGGTGGTGCGGATCCCGAAGATTTACAAACGGCTCAGATCAAATACAGAGAAACCATGAGGCAATATAGAATATTCTCGCAAGAGATGAAGTTGCCACAGCAAAGAGAGCGTATCTATATGGACGGTCTCGGAAAGGTAGTGTGACCATTATATCTCCCTGTTAGGCTTGGGTTAAAGCCTAATTAATATTGTTAGCAGGTCGCAGAAATGCGACTCATTTTTATGCGGTCGGATGATTAGACCTTAAACAGTCGGTCACTTGGTGGATAGTTACACACCTAAAATAACTTATTAGTGAAAAGGAGATAGATCCATGAAGAAAGAAGATTTAACAGCACTTGGACTAACCGAGGAGCAAATAACTGAGATTCAGAGACTTAATGGTTTAGACATCAAAAGGGAGCAGGACAAGGTTACTAAGGTAGAAGCCGAGAGAGATAATCTCAAAGGCCAATTAGAAACCACTCAAACTGCCTTGAAAGAATTTGAGGGCGTAGACATTAAGGACCTGCAAGGCAGGATTGATAAGCTAAATCAAGACTTAAAGGACAAAGAGGCTGAATATCAGAAACAGCTTGCAGAAAGAGATTTTAACACTCTTCTGGATGGCCATATTAATTCTGTAGGGGCCAAGAATGCAAAGGCGGTAAAAGCCTTATTAGACATCGAAGCACTTAAAGGAAGCAAAAACCAAGAAGCTGACATCAAGGCTGCTATTGAAGCGTGTCAAAAGGAAAATGATTACCTATTTGGTGCAACAGAACCTATTAATAATCCAGTTGGCCCAACAGGTGGCGGCGGTGGTTCGACAGATGATGCGAACCTTGCAGCACTTAAGGCAGCTATGGGAATCACAGAATAAGAAAGAATGAGGTAAATATATTATGGGAAACAATATAGCATTATCAAAAAATTACGTTCCATTACTAGATCAAGTTTATAAGAAAGCGGCGCTTTCCACAATTTTAAACACTGCCGACAGCATGGCAAAGGCAGGTAACAAAGCAAATGAAATCATTATTCCTAAAATCTCTATGGATGGTTTAGCGGATTACTCCCGTAACTCCGGTTACACTAAAGGGGATGTAACCCTTACATGGGAGACCATAAAGTTCAACTACGATCGTGGTCGTAAGTTCGAGGTTGATTATCTGGATAACGAGGAAACCGCAGAAGTAGCGTTCGGAATGTTGGGTGCTGAGTTCCAGAGGACAAAAGTTGCTCCCGAAGCGGATGCTTTCACATTTGCAACATTAGCAGGCATTTCCGGAATCTCTAAGGTTGCTGCAGGAGCAACATTGGCAGATGGTACCGCAGTATTAACCGCATTAATCGCGGCCGTAACTAAAATGGATGAAGATGAGGTTCCTGATGAAAACAGAATTTTATTTATCACTCCAACCAACCTCAACACTGTAATGGCCTTGGATACAACCAAGTCAAGAGAGGTATTAGCCAAGTTCTCCAGCATTGTAAAAGTGCCTCAGAGCAGATTTTACACCGCTATTGAATTATTGGATGGCACCAGCGAGAACGAGCTTGCAGGTGGGTACAAGAAGGACGCCACCAACGGTAAAGACATCAACTTCATGATCGTACATAAACCTTGCGTGATTAAGTTTGACAAACATATTGCAAACGATATCATTCGTCCTGCAGACAACCAGACATCCGATGCTTATATGCAGAAGTACCGTAAGTATGGCCTTGTTGATGTATACGATAACAAGGTTGCTGGTATTTACTTGCACCACAAGGCTTAAGGAGGTTTACCATGGGAAGAACAGTTGGATTAATACTCGAACCCGAAGAACAGGCGGAAATATTTGTTTGTCCTGAGTGTGGAAAAGAGTACAAGACCAAAGACGGATTAGAAAAACATATCGCAGAAAAGCACACCACGAAGCAAGATAATGAATAATTAAGGAGGCGGTGCCAATGACTAACTATGCAGATATTACATATTACGAAGAGACATACTCAGTTGGCAAAGAGGCGGTTATTGACACTGCCTCTTTTGATTTTTATGCCCGGAAAGCCACCCAAGAGATTAAAAGGTATACATTCAACCGGGTTCATGAAGATAATATCCCTGATGAAGTCAAGATGTGTTGCTGTGAGCTTGCAGAGTATCTTTACAAGCAAGATAACAGCGGCCACGACCAGAATATATCATCTGAAAAAGTTGGAGAGTTTTCCGTGACTTACGTATCCGGCCAAACTGCCGAGGATATCAAACAATCAACCATCAAGGGTATTATTTATAACTGGCTTGCCATGACCGGCTTATTGTATCGGGGGTGCTGATATGTATACCAATGCAGATATGACGCTATATTCGTGCGGTAAGGACGGAAAATACACCAGAACCGTTATAAAGGGCGTATTCGGCAAGAAAGGCGTGTTTTGGCAAGAAGTAAAGCAAAGCAACATCGAGAAAACCGGATTAGTCTCGGCAGATTCCGTGAAGGTGTTTATTCCTGTCGAGAATGTTCCTGATGACTTAAACTTTACTACGAGTAAGGACCTAGTTGTTAAAGGAGAGGTATTGACCGAGTTCAATAACACTTCTCCTCAGACAATTGCCGCCTCATTGACAGCCTTAAAAGCTACACATGATGTCTATGCGGTGACTGTAGCTGATGGCAAACTTTACGGCAGTCGGAACATGCAGCACTACCAAATTATGTGTAAGTAGGTGATCAGATGCAGTTCAACGGACGCTTAGAGATAAAATCCACTGACATACTGCTTAAGAACAGAGGTCTACAGCCTATGGGGCCAGTGCAAAAATTCATTGACCAAGAGTGCATTCGTCTGATGGTTCCATATACTCCTATGAGGAATGGAGTACTTGAAAAGAGTGCAACCATTGGAACTAAAATAGGTAGTGGCGAAATCAATCAGATTACTCCTTATGGTAGGTACCAGTATTACGGAAAGTTGATGGTATCTTCTATAACCGGAAGCGCATGGGCCAGAAAAGGCGAGAAGAAGGTGCTCACTGATAAGGATTTGAAGCACGATAAAAGCAAGCATCCTAAGGCAGGCCCGTTTTGGTTCGAAAGGATGAAAGCTGATCACAAAGAGAATATTCTCAATGGGGCCCGGAAGGTGGCAGGTGCAATATGAACATAATCGAATTAGTTAAGCAAACACTTACAGAATTTCCACAGATATCTAATCTTAATAAGGGCGTGGATGTGGATTTTAACGATGCTGGTAGCGGTTGTTGTGGGTTGTATCCCACAGGAGACCAGCTACTGAAAGAAGATATCCTTGGCAATCAGGAGAGGCAACATAACTTCGTGCTATATGCTAACTTTGATGGTTTTAATGATTATCAGAGATTGGCAAATAGCACTTTTTTATTGGATCTGGCTTATTGGCTGGAGAAAGCTGCAACAGGCCAGGCCATAGAGGTAACTATAAACGAGCAGACTGTAACCGGCACACTAACCAAGCTTAGTAGTGCTAATGGTATGCTTTACGGATACCAGGAAGGCACTCTAAGCGGTCCGGTAACTTACCAGATACAGATTTACGCTCAATATCACTTAGAAAGCGAGGTATTACTATAATGGTAAAGATTAAGAGACATTACTTGGCTCATTATGTTGACGCAGATACTACGCAATTGGTGCCAAACTATGTAAGAGTAGGCGACCTTGTAGAAGAGTTTAACATTGAAATGAATGCCAATGTAGAGACAGTTAAGGACATCACCGGCAACACAACTACAAGCATAGACGGATATGAGCCTCAGGCTTCCATCGAACCGTACTATGCAAAGGTAGGAGATGCGTTGTTTAATAGGCTGCAGAAGATTTATGATGAGAGACAGACGCTTGACGATCTGCTGACACACGTACTTGATGTGCACTTATGGGAAGAGACATCAGCCGGTGTCTTTGTGGCATACAGAGAAGATGCAATTATTGAACTCGTTTCCTACGGAGGTGACACATCCGGTTTGCAAATCCCGTTTAACGTGCACTTGATCGGCAACAGAGTAAAGGGCAAGTTTAACACTGCCACAAAAACTTTTACACCTGATGCCGGCGTTCTTAGCACATTGATTATCGAAGTGATCAAGGGTGGTACAACTACTACTACCAAAGTAAGCGATGTAATAGGCGAACCCGCTGGATCAACATTGATGTATAAGGTTGGCCCTAGTGTAACAGCCGCGTATTACGAGGAGCCTTCTTCGGGTTATACCGCTTTAACAACCGGAACTGCAATCACAACAGCCGCTGGTCAATACATCGTTGTAGTAGCTGTTACCGCTTCTAAGGTAGTGGCAGCTTCTGCGGTTACGCCGGTAGTTGTCGGTGCTTAAGTAGTCTGTAAACTTTAGTTTGGTGGGCGGCGGTTCCTCCTTCCGCTGCCCATATTAAGGAGGGATATTATGTCGAGATTAACACTAAATACCGGTGTAAAAAACTATGAAATAGAGGACGAAAATGGAAAACTACTTGGAACGATCAGTATATATCCAAGGGATTTCAATATTGGCAAGCGAGCCAAAGAAGTTCAGAGAAAAATCGCAGAGTATATTGATGCTGCCGAGCAGATTGCATCTGATAATGAGGATAATGCAATTGACCGCATTACTGAGATTGACGATAAGATCAAAGAGCAGCTGAATTATTTATTTAACTCCGATGTATCATCAACTGTATTTAAGGAATTGCATTGTCTTAACGTGGTTGCGGATGGTGGAAAGTATTTTATCGAGAGTTTCTTAGATATGATTATTCCGGTAATCAACGAGGAGCTTGATAAGGCGGCTGAAGCATCCAAGAAGCAGGCGGACAAATATACAAGTCAGGTGTTACCTGAATGATTGGGCAATTACCAAGGCAATTAATCGTGGATGGGAAGCCATACGACATTAGGACAGATTATCGCAACTGCTTACTAATACTCGAAGCTTTTAACGATCCCGATAACTCAATACATGAGGCCTACGATATAATGCTGCGAATCCTTTATAAAGAAGCACCAGAAAATGTGGATGAAGCAATTGAGAAGGCTATTTGGTTTCTGAATTGTGGCGATAGTTTAAATGATGATAACCAAAGCAAAAAGCCGGTGTATGATTGGCAAAAAGACGAGCAGATGATATTCGCCGAAATAAATAAGGTTGCTGGGCGAGAAGTTAGGGCAGAAAAATATATGCATTTTTGGTCTTTTATAGGTCTTTTCCAAGGAATTGGAGAGGGCTTTTTTTCTACTGTAGTAAATATACGCAACAAACTAAATACCGGTCAAAAGCTAGATAAGGCCGAGCAGGAATTTTATAGACGTAATAAGAAGCTAATCAAACTTGAAACTAAGCTTTCGGTGGAAGAGCAGGAAGAATATGACCGCCTTAATAAATTAACAAGTTAGGAGGTGATTGCTATGGCAGATGGGTCATTAACGTTTGATACAAAGGTGGACGACAGTGGATTTGTAGAAGGTATCCAGAAAATGTCCAGCAAGCAGATAAGGCTACAGAATGTAATAAAGAAGACGCAGCAGGAGATGGCGAAGCTCGAGCAGGCCATGAATGATTTGAGCAATGCCAAAGCGCCAACCCAAGAGTATCAGGAGATCCAGAAGCAGATCACCGAAACACAAAAAAAGCTTGACAAGTATCTCGAAATAGAACAACGCATGAAGGATACGGGAGCTAATCTCAAGGGCGCCGCATGGAAAAATCTACAGTGGAAAATAGAAGATGCTAGAAAGACTCTTAATGCGGCCAGAGAAGATATGAAAGAGCTCGAAGCAAGTGGTGGAGCATTTACTATTGGTGGAGATGCGACAAAGCTTGCAGATATGCAGAGTAAGTACGAACTGCTTAAAGGGAAATTAAGCGAATATAAAGCTAGGCTGTCTGAAGTATCTGATAAAGAAAGCCAGAACGCATCGTCAAGTTCAAGGGTGTCAAAAGCGTTAGGGGGGATTACCTCAGCCGTATCAAGAGCATGGTCTGGAATGAAAAAGCTTGGCGGTATCGCTGGGTCAGTATTCGGAAAATTAGGGAAACTGGTGTCGGGAGCAGGGAAGGCAATGGGCGGCCTACTATCAGGTTTGCGCAGGATGAACAGCCTTTTTTCCAGAGGGCAAAAGGGAGCAAACAAGTTCGGCATGAGCATAGGTAGGGTGTTGAAATCTGTTATTCTTTATCAGGGTATTAGCAGAATATTCCGTAGCCTAGTTAAAACCATGTGGTCCGCAATGCAGACAAACGATACGTTCGTCTCGAACCTTTCTAAGGTAAAAGGTAATTTATATACCGCATTTCAACCTATTTTTGAAGCAGCTATGCCGGCTATCAATGCGCTGATGAATGGGCTTGTTAAACTTACAGGGCATCTCGCGCAGTTTACCTCTATGATGTTTGGGAAGTCTGTACAGGCTAGTCAAGCAGCGGCGAAATCTCAATATGAGCAAGCGAAAGCACTAGAGGATACCGCCAAAGCCTCTAAGGATGCTAATAAGCAACTGTCAAGCATAGATAAACTCAATGTGATATCAGACAGTGAATCATCAGGCAGTAGTTCGAACGAAATAAAGCCAAATTTTTCAACTGATATCGAAACATCGGAAGATGTATCTGGCTTTGTGGAACAGTTGAAAAAAGCTTGGTCCGAGGCTGACTTTACTGAAATAGGTGGAATTATAGCCAGTAAGATCAACCAGCTTGTAGAACATATAGATTGGAGCAAATTACAATCTGTAGCCAAGGATATGGCAAAAAGCCTGTACACTGGAGTTAATGGCTTTGTGGGTGGACTCGATTGGGCGACCATAGGAGATGCAATAGGAAACGGCATTAATACAGCTGTTACGTTTGCTAATACTTTAGTAGCAGGGGTTGATTGGAGCAAGCTTGGTACGAGCATGGGCACAGGGCTACAATCTGCCATCAACAAGATAAACTGGACAGGAATTGGACAGTTAATTTCTAACGGGATCAATTCGCTATCAAACTACATAAATAATTTTTATAAGTCTGTTAATTGGACAGGATTTGGCAGTAATATAGCATCCAGCCTTAACACTGCAATATCAAATACTAATTGGGCAGATGTAGGCAAGGCAATTGGTAACGCTTTAAATATGGCCATCAACACAGCGTATGGGCTTATTACCACTTTTGACTGGTCAGGATTTGGACTTAGCATAGCGGATGGAATAAATAACTTTTTAACGACAACCGACTGGATAAAGCTTGCAAAGGGCGCCTCTAGTCTTGCAAAGGGGCTACTAGATACCTGCATTACTGCTATAAAAAGTATCGACTGGCAGGGTCTTGGGAATACAATCGGCGACATGATAAGCAATATTGATTGGCTTGGATTGGCCGGAAAACTTATTGACTTACTTGTAGCAGCTTTTAATGGTCTTGTTTCGTTTATCTTTGGCATAGGCGAGACAATCGGAAAAAATATTGCGGATGGATTAAGCGAAGGGATAACCCTGAGTGAGATATTAGGCAATGCATGGAAGTGGGTAAAGGAACATATTTTCAATCCAATTGTTGATAACATCAAAAAGCTGTTTGGTATACATAGCCCAAGTACCGTAATGATGGAAATCGGCAAATATATAATTCAGGGGTTGGCAAACGGCATCGAATCACTGATCGATACTGTAAAAACCAAGTTTAGCGATCTGGTCAAGAACATAAAGTCATTCTTCACGAATTTACCGACATGGTTTAGTGATAAGTTTACATCCGCTTTGAACAAGATCAAGTCAGTATTTAGCACAACTGCAATATCAAATCATTTCTCAGGTATCTGGTCTGATATCAAGTCATGCTTTAGTGGTGTGACGACATGGTTTAAGGATACGTTTACAGAGGCATGGACTAATGTTAAGAATGTATTTTCTACTGGAGGCAAAATATTTGATGGAATTAAGGAAGGCATAGGAGATACATTTAAAGCGGTTGTTAATAGATTGATTGACGGTATTAATACTATCATATCAGTACCGTTTAATGCAATTAACGGAATGTTGAATAAAATACGGGATATATCAATCATGGGGATCAGCCCATTCAGCGGACTTTGGTCTGTTAATCCTTTATCGGTACCTAAAATACCAAAACTGGCAACCGGTACTGTAGTACCTAAGAATTATGGCGAGTTTGCAGCTATCCTGGGCGATAATAAGCGAGAAGCAGAGGTTGTCTCTCCACTATCGACTATTGAGCGTGCATTAGAAAATGTGTTGAGCAGGACTGGAAGCCTTGGCGTTGGGGAAATACATATCCATCTTGAAGGTGATGCAAGGGGGGTATTTAGACTTGTCAGGGCAGCCGAAAATGAGAACTACAAGACCACAGGAAATGCTGTGTTTGTACATTAAGGAGGGAAACTATGACAGGAAACGGATATGTATTAAAGGTCGGAAGCACTGTATTTCCGAACTCCCTTCTTGCGCCTAGCGGCTATAGTAATATACCTGATCGCAGACAAGATAAGAATAGCTATACAGATGGCCGAGGCGTCACTCAGAGAGGTATATTGCCGGCAAAAAAGACTACCATAAAGGTAAAAACCAAGGATTATCTTACATATGGGCAAAAATTGATAGTTCAAGCGTTTTTTCCTAACCGCGACAAGGTAACAGCCCAGGTATGGAATGATGAAAAGAATGCTTATCAAACCATGGTTTGCTATGTACCCGATGTGGAGTATACAATAAAACACATTGATAAAGCAGGTAACTTTTATTACGAACCTTTGGAGTTTGAATTTATCGACTATGGGAGTGAGTGATTATGATTGATGTACATGAAAATCTAAAAAACATACTGAGAAATGATCGTTTCCCGCTAGCCGATAGTATCACCCCGAAGGACATAGAAATTTCCTTTGACGGTATGGACCCTATCTATACCGACCAGGTGGTTGATGATAGTTTTTCATTGGACGAGGGTATCATTGCGGAGGATAATCTCCGCTTTGGCACCTGTAGAGCCTCACAGATCAAGTTCAAGCTTGCAAATACCCCTGTCGATCTAAAGGGCAAGGAATTTACCATCGATCAGCTCATAGCCGGTTATACAGTGCCACTAGGTAAGTACAAGGTTGACTCTGCTAAACTGCAGGATGATTTAATTTTCAAAGAGGTGATTGCCTATGATAAGTTAAGGAGCATTGATGTTGATGTAGCCGGGTGGTACAACGGATTATTCCCAACGGGTAGCGAGACATACACACTAAAGCAGTTCCGCAGCTCTCTTCTCGCATACCTTGGGATTGAGGAAGTATCTCAAACTCTCCCCAACGATGATATGATAGTAGAGAAAACCATTGACCCATCTCAGATATCAGGACGTACGGTCCTGGAGGCAACAGTTGAGTTGAATGGGGCCTTTGGTAATATAAATCGAAACGGTAAGTTTAGAAGAATAGTATTGCAGCCGGCTTACGGGCTATACCCTTCCGAGACACTATATCCGGCTGATGATCTATATCCGATATCTGAAACGAACACATCATACACTCAATTTGATATCATCTCAGAGAATGTCAGCAATGCTATGTATCAGTCTATAAGATTTGAGGAACATACCGTTAAGGAGATTGACAAGCTGATAATCCGATCGGATGAAAATGATATCGGGGCAATCGTAGGAAGTGGTAGTAATGCTTATGTGATCGAAGGCAACTTCTTAGCGTTTGGCAAGTCGGCTGCTGAGTTGGAGCAAATAGCAATCAATGCCTTTGGTAATATGGCTAAGCGGCCTTATAGACCGTATGAAGCTGAAAGTATTGGATTACCTTATATCGAGGTAGGCGATACCCTAGAATTTGCAACGGATGATACCGTGGTGGGATATGTGCTGCAGAGAACATTGACCGGCATCCAGGCATTAACAGATGAATACTCGTCACCCGGTAGCGAAGATAGAGAACAAAACTTTGGTGTAAATAAAGAGATCATCCAGTTGCAAGGGAAGACTACCCGGATTAAAAAGGATGTCGAGGGTGTACGTGTTGAGGTTGGAGATTTAGCGTCCGGTACAGATGCCAAGTTTGAGATTGTTGCCGGACAAATCCTGCAAGAAGTCACCAGAGCAACAGCAGCCGAGGGAGTATTAAGTGGGCAGATAACGGTTATGGCCGGGGAAATCAACCTAAAAGTCAGCAAAGATAATGTAATATCGTCAATCAATCTCTCCCCTGAAGCGGTAACAATTAAGGCAAACAAGATTAATTTCAATGGATATGCTACGTTCGATAGTAACGGAGGCATTACAAGCATTGATGGGGCGGTGCTTAAAACTGGTACTGTAGTAGCGGATACAGTTAAGGTGGGTATATCAATTGATTCGCCCATCATTAACGGTGGCACGATAAACGGTGGAACTTTTACTACCACAGGCGGTTATGGTACAGTTACTATCTCTAATGGCGGTATGATTGCTGATTATGCGTCAGTAACATCACTTTATGTTCCGACCCAACTTTATGTAGGTGGCAGTATACATATGGTGGCTTATGATGGCAGCATATCGGCAGCTAAAATGACATGCTACAATCTCAATAATGGAGTTCCGGTGACGTCAGACAATGTAGGAAGTCAAGCCGTTTGGTATGCAAGTAGCTCAGGAACTGTCAGTTCTCTCTCCGGACACACAACAAACGAAATAACTGCATCAGATACGGGATATGGTAATATCGACTTCCAAGGGTTTGACAACGCAGCTGGTGTTAATTATGTGCAGAACAATTATCAGCGAATTACAACATCGGACATCAGATTGAAATATGATATACATTCGCTTGATGATATACCAGATGAAATTTTTTATGGATTAAAACCCAAACGCTTTAGGTACAAAACTCCGTTCCATGGTGATAAAATGTTTTTTGGTTTAATAGCACAGCAACTAGAGAATGCGTTCAAAGCGCACGGTCTTGACCCTTATGAGTATGATCTAATTGAGGTAAAGGACGTTAAGAAATATACCGACGACGGCTTTTATGTAAAGGATGAAACTCATAGAATACATTATAATAATCTTATAGCTTGGCTGATTAAGATAGTACAAAAACAAAACGAACGCATTATGCACCTCGAGAATATTATAAAATAATTAATAAAATGTAAAAATGTTGAAATAATAGCATTATTATGGTATTGTTTGCATAGGAGGTGCATATAATGAAAAAATTATTAGCTGTTCTTTTGGTGGCGGCATTGTCGCTTTCCACAAATACGGCGTACGCCGGGTATGTATTAGACGGCAACGGCAAATATATATTAAGCGAAGATAGTTTCACAGATGACGGGAAGATTAAAGTAACATCACTATGGGAAATACACGGGAAACCTGACACTATATATAATTCAGAAATAGATAAAATAGACCAGATGATTACAAAACTACCAAAACTAGTTTTTAGTGGAGCGGACGAAAAAACGGTGTCTGGTACTGTGTCATACCCTAATCGCAACGATGTAAGGCTTGGTGACTTTGACTTGCAATGGGTATTTACACCGGATGATCCCAAATACGAGGCACGTACTGGTGTATTCCATTTTTATATCTGGCCACCGGAAACTGAAGAGCAAAAAGGGAAGTTACCAGAGATTATACCCGATGAACCAACTCCACCGTCCCTAACAGCCACAACAATCCAACTCGCATCAAAAACCGCCTATGACATCAACCTTAACAATAAAGTCACCGGAGCAACTTACAAATGGACAAGCAGCAATGACAAGGTAGCAAAGGTTAACCCTAAAAACGGACTTGTAACAGCCGTAAGTGAGGGAACCGCTACCATCACTTGTGAAATGACTTTACCGGATGGGTCAACTCAATCACTAACCTCAGTCGTAACAATTAATTATGACGACAACGCCACGATTTTAAGCGATACAGAGCTTGATTTGAGCGTAGGGGATAAATACACCCTAAAGGTTGATAACGCTCCTGCAGGGGCAAAATACAAGTTCGTAGCATCTGATAAATCGGTTGTAAAGGTTGGTACAACGAACGGTAAGGTAACGGCAGTATCACAGGGTGATGCATATATCACATGCACCATCACAGCTGATAATCAGGTAATTGTATTAAGATGTGATGTGTCAGTAACAGAGTAAATTGTAAAACTTAATAGCAATGATTAAGGGCAGTCATATGGCTGCTCTTTTTGTATGCGGAAAGGAGAGTGCTTGATGAAGTATTACGGGTACACCAAGGAACAAATCGATAAGATGGTGACATGCTTGAATAGCATAAGTGTTACCGGCATGGCTCAGAACGATGCTTTTCATGAGGCAACGGGAATTTTGAGATATCCCATGGAAATAGATATTCCTGAGAAAGGAGAAAACGGAGATGGCGAAGAGATACATAAAGATTAATTTTCAGAATGCTCCATCTACAGCTACACCACTCAATGCCACAACTCTCAATAAGATGGACAAAGGCATTGATGATTGTGATAATGCTATTGAAGAATTATACGATGTCAAAGCTAATAAAACTGATATCGTCAATGTCCAGACTAATAACGCTGCCAAAATATGCGGAGCTGCTCTGGCGTATTCTATGGGACAACAGATAACTAGTTTGTCAAGTAAAATAGCCGTGATTGATAAAAACGTAGTTGTCACTACTGCAAACACAGATGTGACGGATACACTCGATTATCCGGCAGGTTTTACCTCCAGTAATTGCCGAGCAATAGCATCCCTGCAAAGCGTAAATAGTACAAATGGATACAATATTAATAAAATGACATGCTCTGCATCGGCAAGCAATATATCTATAAGGCTTAACGCCAGTGCAGCACAGACCTATACTTTAGTTATAGTGCTTATAAAAACATCTTAAAAAACGTCATTAAGAAAGGAAAATCATCATGGAAAGAATTAAAATCGGAAACAAAGAATATGAACTTGCAGTTAATGGAATCGCAGAGAGCGAAAAGAACCGAGTGTTTACAATCGAGTCGGATGCACCATATGCCGAGATCGAGGAGGCATTTGCTGATACCTCCAACATCCAGGTATTATCCGAAACCGGAGAAATCCTGACCGCCTATCTGGATGGCGTAGGGCTTAAATCCATCAAGAGAGACTACGAGGCTGATACTTACACTATTGATATATCAACCGATGCCATGGTAGCGGAACTTAAGGCTATCAGAGCAATGTTAACAGCGCAGGCGCAGTAAACGCATCCGAAAGGGTGCTATTTTTATAATGAGGTGGTGCTATGTTATTAAAATTTAAAGTTACCAGGCAGACGCTCACATGCGAAAATCGATCCATAAAACCCAAGGCCAACAGCGAAAATTACTTACATGCACAATTTACCGTACCGGAAGATTATGACGGCACCCTAACAGCACATTTTGGTATATATCAGGGTGGGGCCTACGTTGAGTCTCCCGGTATAACAATCCCAAGAGACACAATGACAGTGGTCGTACCTCCAGAGGTAATTAAGCCGGGTAGTTTATACGTCTGGATAGACTCCACAGGAGATAAATACATACCTACTAGCAGGGAGATTGTGACGATTGATCCTAGTGGTAATAGTGGGGTTATACCGGATACGCCAGATGGACAGGTTAATCAGTATCAAGAGATAACCGAGATGTATAATGTTATCTCCGAGACCGCTCCACTCGTACAGGAGAATGCAGAAGCTGCGGCATTGTCCGAGGAAAACGCACGTACAAGCGAACTCAATGCGAAAGCAAGCGAAGAAGCTGCAAAGGAATCCGAGGATAAGGCGAGACTATCCCAAGATGCAGCAAAGCAGAGTGAAGATAACGCCGAGGCGTATGCTCAATCAGCGGCAGGGTCAGCGGATACAGCCACAACAAAAGCCAACGAAGCAGCTCAGTCAGCTAGTGATGCGCTGGATAGTAAAAATGCAGCTGCAGGGTCGGCTACCACGGCAGGGCAGCAAGCCACAATTGCAACCAATAAAGCAGAGGAAGCCGCAGGGTATGTCGCTGAGGTTATCAATGCTCATAATAGTGCAGTAAAAAATAAGACATTTGCAACACTTGACGAGAGATTTGAGGATATCGAAGCAGACGTAGACCTTGCCACAGTAGACGCCAAAACAGGCACCTTTGTACAGTCTACGGTAGCAGATGATTGTATTGCTGAGTTAAAAATTGAGGGTGCTACAATGGTTACTAAGGCTAATCCGGAGTTAGATATATCTCCTGATAATGTGGCGGTGATTACGAGTGCTAAGGATTTTGAGGTGGGGGCAAGCGGTAAGAACCTATTACCTAACTTTGCGTCAAATAAAGTGACCAACGGCATCACCTTCACAGTAAACCCTGATAAATCGATCACAATTAAGGGTACAGCAGTCGCAAATGCTGAAATTGATATTGTGGGGGCAAGTTATACAAGCTTGTATCCAGTAATGTATAGTAGTAGTAAAACTTATAAAGTGAGTGGCGGTTTTAATTCATCAATTAAATTAAACGGGAAAACATATGAAAATACTTACCACTTGATAATGGATGCTACACAAGGGGCAACATGGTACAACAAGAATTTTGAGAGAATTTATATACAAGTTATGTCTGGGGCGGTAGTTGACACAACGATTTACCCACAGATTGAAGAAAACACAATAACACCATACGAACCCTACAAATCCAATAAACTCACCATCCCCTACGAACTCCGTAAACTCCTTAATGGGGTGGCTGATACGATTGAGCATACTGGAAATGGTAAGGGCAGGTGGACACAGCGGTCTGCTTTGGCTATATTTGATGGTAGTGCTGATGAGGGATGGATTAGAACATCGAATGCAACATACACTAGATTCAGTTTACCGTTGCCTAATTCAGTACAGTCTGATATAACGCATTCATTGGCTATCTGTACGCATTTTAAACTGCTGGGACAGGGAGGTACAGCTGTATCCGGTAACATCGGGTTTGTAATTATAAGCGGCAATATAATTATAAACAATGGAACCACAATGAGCGATATTGAATTCAAAGCGTGGCTCGCCGCCAATCCGATCACCGTTCAATACGAACTCGCTACCCCTATCGAAACCATCATAGACCTACCCGACCTCACCACCTACAAAGGCACAACCAACATCTACTCAACCTCAAACCCACAAGTAACCATTACAGCAACCTTTAAATCCAGACTTGCGAATGCTTACTCAGTACTCATGTCAGAGATAATTAAAATCAAGCAAGCCATCATCTCAATGGGAGGTACAGTATAATGTTTAATCTAAGCGAATGGTTAAGAGATAATCTCATACAGTCATGCAGAGAAAGGTCATTTACGGTTGCTCAGGTCAACCTTATGGCTTATAAGTACAAAGAGGATTTAAAGCTTACGGAAGAGGATTTTAATGCTGTTGTAGCGGTTACCAATGAAGTACAAGCCGAGATAGATGCAGAAAGCCAACCGCCAGAAGAAATACCAGAGGAACCAACCGCAACAACTTAATACAAACCAATAGAGCCAAAGGGCAACCGGAGGCTCTTTTATTTTATGAAGAAAGGATGGTATATCATGCATGGCTATTGAAATAGCAACTGTTATATCGATAATCGCACTAATAGTTACAATAATATCGGTTTCTTTTGCGGTGTATTTTGGGCTTAAGAACTCAAAGCGAAACGATGGTGCAGATATCGAAAAGAAAGCCTATGAGCAGGCTAGTATCAATGTAAAGTTAGACCAGATAGGCGGTGATGTCAGAGATATTAAGTACGATGTTACCGGAGTAAAGAAAGACTTTCAACTTTTGAACGAAAGAGTAATTAAGGTAGAGGAATCGGCAAAATCAGCACACCATCGAATTGATGGCATAGTAGAAAGGGTATAGGTGATATTATGAATAAGAAATGGTGGAAAGCCGCAGGAATTAGAGCATTAAAAACCGTAGCACAGACTGCAGCATCTATGATGACTGTAGGGCAGGCAGTAATAGAAGTTAACTGGGTGAATGTATTATCAGTATCAATCACAGCCGGGGCGATCTCTTTGTTTACCTCGATTGGTGGATTGCCGGAGGTTGGTGAGGACGAATGATAAAAATAGGACACGCATCAATCGATGAAAGAGGAAAGATATCCGGTGGCACGATTGGAGATCAGACCGGGAAAGAAATTTGCATCCGCTCCTGGTATTCGAAGCCATGGAATGTGTATCTGGAGTGTACTGATCAGACGCTAGCTGATAAGGCAGCTAAAGTCATGGGAGATATCTGCAAGAATGATAACTATGGTTATGATCAGGTTGAACGATGGACTGGGTATAACTCCATAAAAAAGAATAAAAATAAAGTGGCTGGGGCGTCTGGAGAGTTTGACTGCTCCAGCTTAATTATTACCTGCTACATACTGGCCGGACTAAACATGTCGGCTGATGGATATACCGGAAATCTTAAGGCTAAGTTGTTGGCTACTGGCAAGTTTAAAGCACACACCGACCCGGCACACCTTACCTCTGATAAATATGCCAAGCGTGGCGGTATCTATCTCAAAGAGGGTAGCCATGTTGTTATGGCCCTAGAAGACGGACAAAGACCGGTTAATCCATATAAGGAACCTGCGGAGACTATTAAGCAAGGTATGGCAGGCGAAGGGGTTATGTGGGTACAGTGGGAACTTCGTGAAGCCGGCTACACCATAGTTAAGGTTAACGGCTATGATAAGGAATTGAAGATTGACGGTGATTGTGGAGCTATTACCGATATGGGAATAAGGATGTATCAGAGAGACCACGGTTTAGCTGTAGATGGCAAGGCAGGCCCGGCTACGAGAAGGTCAATGAAAGAGAAATAAGGCTTGTCTGACCTCGTAATTTCCCCGTATATCAATCAAAATAGAAAAGGTGGGTATTTGGTTATCTAAGACCAAACCCACCTTATTTTTGATTTTACAGACTTGTTATATTATTGACAGATAATAGAAAATTTGCTACTATCATATTAACAGTAAGGCTGTCTTGTCGTCCGCAAGGGCGTGGATTGAAATTAAAATAATTATATTGTGACAAACGAAAGGGCCTTGATTACAAAAGGCCCTTTTTATTTATATGAGGCTCTATCAATTGGTTCCGCTTGCTTTATCTACGAGCGCTTTATAGCCATCTTCAGACAACCCAATATTGTAAAAATATAATTCGTTATATTCATCTAAGGTCTTTTTCACATCATCAACTAATATTCCGGTTTTGCTTTCACCTGTATAACGGTTCCTATTATCGTGGTATTCACTTATATATAAATCATTGTTATAAAGATAGAAATAATCTGTGCCTAAATAAATGCCACCATCGTAGTTATCACGTTCCTCGATTAAATTAGCGTTTTTCTCCAAAAAATCTCTTGTCATGATTAAACCCTCCATAATTAATTTATATTCTATCAAATCTACTACATAATCCGGTGCACTTCTTTGCCCTCCGTCCCAGTTCTCAATGGTGCGCTTTGGGATTTTTAAATAATCAGAAAACTCTTGTTGCGTCATCCCTGCCATGGTCCGCAGCTCTTTAATTGTCATGGTTACCTCCACTCCCCGTGTAGCCGATAGGACAGCTTTAATATTTACATCAATTTGACTTTTTCACTAACAAAATTATCGAGCATCAAATGGGATTTAAAGTTGTCCCTATTCTTGATAAACCATTCTGCTTCGTCTACTATGTCAAGATTACTTAATGCTTCGTTCCATGCTGTAATCTTCTTGTTTTCTAGTTCGGCTCTTTCTGTTCTGCCTTCACTCACGAAATAATTTGCATCCCACTTGCACTGCTCAATTCGACTGTAACAATATTTCTTCATTCCTTCTCTGATTTTCTCTGCCCACGCTACTTGTTTCTCTGATCCCTTCATATCAACACCTCCGTTTGATTTGTTTTGTTTCTTATCTTTGATTGTATTATACCACCCAATGAGTGGTGTGTCAATAGGTTTTTGAAATATTTTTACAAAAAAAAGAAAACCCCGGTCATTGACCGAGGTAGTAGGTTTATTTTGTTTCCCAATGGTTTCCGCAACTCTGGCACACACACATTGATTTATGCGTGGTTTTAGTCTTATAGGACTTGGGCTTAAATATCTTGATTATCAGCATTGGTATGGTCAGAAATATCCAGAGTATAGGATTTAACCACCAGCCGATAAAAATCCAGTAAATTATACTATGTTTCCTTTTTAACTTTGTTTCTGAAACCATTTGTACATTAACATTTTCACTTCCGCACTTAGGACACGTCATGAATTGATCCCTCCCAATATTTGATAATTGGATTATACTACCAATAGCATAATTTGTCAAAAAGAAAACCCCGCACATGGCGAGGTAATCTTTCAAGGAACACATCCAAATAATAAACAAGTTAATACTACCATATATTGTAGATTTTGTGTAGTTAAAATATATTGTACTTATATAACGCTACCTACCGATACGGCGGCAACTATGATGGTCTTTACGTTATTTCCTAGCCATACGATGAAGACCGGTGCTAATGCGGATTTAGGAAGACTGTTCAGTACAATCAGATACGGCTCCAACACCCTGGAGATGTTATGATTCCACCATAAGATAACTGCAATTAAAATACCCAATACATTGACCAGAAAGAAGCTTCCCAGGGTCTCTAGCAGGGTGATTCCTATATGATACAATAGCTGTCCGGAGGCTGTCATCTGCACAATTGTCTTCATTACTCTGGAGGGGCTGGAGAATACGAAGGAGTTCAGTATTCCCAGCCTGGCGGTAATCTCCCACGAGAAGACGAAGACTAGCAGGATAAGAATCTGATAAAACCGCACCCAACGAAGACGCAGTCTATACTTTCTGATATAATCCTGTTGAGCAGCGGAGATGTTAAGGCTTTCGCCTTCTACTTTGTTATGTTTCCTGCTCATGGTATGTTAACTCCTTCCATATTAGATTAAAATACTCCTGGAATTCAGGGGCACTTCGACTGGTGAAGGGAGTTCTGTTGGGAATAGAAAGGTTAATATCGAATACCTTCTTGACCGTCCCTGGTCTAGAGGATAACACGATCACCCTATCTGCCATACTGATGGCCTCCGAGATATCATGGGTAATTAGAATCGCTGTTTTCTTCTCTTTACGTATAATACCCCAGATATCATCCGCAACCTCCAGCCGCGTCTGATAATCCAGGGCAGAAAAGGGTTCATCTAACAGGAGAATATCCGGTTCCAACAGAAGTGTCCGGATTAAGGCTGCCCTTTGTCTCATACCTCCGGAGAGACTTGAGGGATAGGAATTTTGAAATGTAATCAGACCATAGGTGTTAAGCAATTCATTTATTTGAACATAACTGTTTTCGGACAGCTTATGCTGTATTTCCAGACCTAGGGTGATATTCTTTAGAGTATTACGCCATTCTAGCAGCTGATCTCTCTGTAACATATAACCGATGTTTTTACCGGAGGATTTGATGTCCTTATCATTAATATATATAAAGCCGCTGCTTGGTTCGATCAACCCGGCAATCAGTGAGAGCAGAGTAGATTTGCCACAACCGCTTGGTCCTACGATGCTTAGGAATTCACCTTCCATTACATGAAAAGAAACATCGAATAATGCCGGTGTTTCCCCTTCAAGGCTATGATAGGCGTAGCTGAGGTGATCGATTTTGAGTAATTCGCTCATAGGTTCTTCCTCCATTCTTGCTTATACAGTATTATATGACACGGCAATTTAGAAGTTCCATGAAGGGGAGGATTGTTGTAAGATAGCAAGTTGCTAGTCACAGCCAGCTTCCTAATTACTGATATCGGCTGTAGACAGTATCAATCGTAAGAGGTAACTAGAATGGAATGCTGAGATCAGGATTGACTTTATTTGGTTACCATACTATAATATTCTTATAAAAATACCTGTAGCGATACAGGATGAATAGTCGGATGAAGGATTTGGGAGAGACCGTATAAAGCATAACGGCGCCGAAGGGGAATGCGAAAACTCTCAGGCAAAAGGACCAGGTCTGGACGATACTCTGGAAAGCGATTCGGCACCGAAGAAGCAATTTCCTGTCTGTAGGGTCAGGGGAGAATCTTTCAGGTAAACCAACAGAGGCGTATTGATTTATTCAGTACGTCTTTTTTTATTGCAAAAAAGGGAGGTTAGAATGGAACGGAAAACGCACTTATATGATTGTCATGTTAAGGCAGCAGGGAAGATAGTCCCCTTTGCCGGTTATTTATTACCGGTTCAATATGAGACTGGTGTCATCGCTGAGCATATGGCGGTAAGAACAGCAGCCGGGTTGTTTGATGTATCTCACATGGGAGAAGTACTGCTTAAGGGGAAGGATGCACTTAAAAATGTGCAACATCTGGTCAGTAATGATTGCGGACATATGTATGACGGGCAGGTCAAATACAGCCCCATGTGTAATGAAAGCGGAGGAGTCATCGATGATCTTCTGGTATATCAGAAGAATAGTGAGGAGTATTTGATCGTAGTAAATGCGGCAAATCGCTTCAAGGATGTGGAATGGATGAGAAATCATCTGATTGGAGATGTGGAACTTTTAGATATCTCGGATGATATCTCACAGTTGGCTCTTCAAGGACCGAGATCAAAGGAAATCCTATGTAAGCTTGTGAAAGAAGAGCTTCTTCCGGTTAGGTACTATAGCTTCAAGGAAGATATCCAGGTAGCAGAAGTATCTTGCCTGATATCAAGAACCGGCTATACAGGAGAAGACGGCTATGAGCTTTATTGCAGAAATGAGGACGCGGTGAAGCTGTGGCAAGCCCTTCTTTCAGTGGGTAATTACGATACGGAAAGTAATAGGAAGAAAGCAGATACAGTGGAGGACTATGTATTAATTCCCTGTGGGCTTGGCGCGAGAGATACTCTGCGCCTAGAGGCAGCGATGCCTCTCTATGGACATGAGATGGATGATAGGATATCGCCTCTGGAGACGGGACTTGGCTTTGCAGTTAAGCTGGAGAAGGATAATTTTATCGGAAAGGAAGGAATTATAGCTAAGGGTGAGCCAAAGAAAACCCGAATAGGACTGAAAATCACTGGAAGAGGAATCGCAAGAGAAGCATGCCAGGTATATGTTAATAATGAGCAGATTGGTGCTACTACATCAGGTACTCATTGCCCTTATCTGGGTCATCCGGTAGCTATGGCACTTGTAGATGTAGCCCATAGTGAGGTGGGGACACAGGTTGAGGTTGACGTAAGAGGGCGAAGAATTGCTGCAGAGGTTGTAGCCTTGCCATTCTATAAGAGGGCGAAATAATCAGTCTGAGACTAGATGTAATATCTTAGCACACGGACTAAGGTGTGAATTGTGGACTTAACTAGAAATATGGGTGGAGCATAGACTCTCTGTTGAAGCAGGTGGCTTACCATAGGAAACGAAGGGCTAGATCTTATTAGTAAGATATTTGAAGAAAATCAATTTAAGAGAAGTCATGTTAAGCAAGATGAAGTAATAAAAACAAGTATAATTTTTGGAGGTTGAAGCAAGATGAAGGAATTTTTATATGTAAGGTCACATGAATGGGTTCAGTTTAGTAACGCTACAACAGCGAAGGTGGGGATCTCAGATTATGCGCAGAAGCAGCTGGGGGATCTGGTATTTGTCAATCTGCCTGAGGTGGGTGATGAGGTGGTTGCCGGTGAGGAATTTGCTGATGTTGAATCGGTAAAGGCTGTCTCCAGCGTATATAGTCCGGTTACAGGAATTGTAAAGGCAATTAATGAGGAGTTATTGGATCATCCGGAATTGATCAATGTCGATGCTTACGAGGCATGGTTTATAGAGGTTGAGGAGATTACAGACCATGCTGATCTCTTATCAGAAAAGGAATATGAAGAGCTTAATTCATAAGGAGGTAGCATATGGGCACCTACGTACCGAATACGTTGCAGGAGCAGCAGGAGATGCTGAAGGCCATCGGATCAGAGAGCTTCCGGGACCTGTTTCGGGCAATTCCGAAGGAGGTCTATCTGGAGGAAGGACTGAAGCTGAACAAGGGTTTATCTGAGTTTGAGGTTCGAAGGCGGATGACCGGAATCGCTGCTAAGAATAAAGTATTTACATCAATCTTTCGTGGAGCCGGCGCATACAATCATTATATTCCTTCCATCGTAAGCCAGATAACCTCAAAGGAGGAATTTGTAACCGCGTATACTCCATATCAGGCAGAAATCAGTCAGGGTATATTGCAGTCCATCTTTGAATATCAAACTATGATCTGCGAGCTGACGGGAATGGATGTATCCAATGCTTCTGTCTACGATGGAGCTAGCGCTGCAGCAGAGGCAGTCATCATGTGTAAGGAGCGTAAACTGAAAAAAGCAATTATCTCTGCTACTGTCCATCCGCAGACAATTGAGACGATTATGACCTATTGCAGCGGCACCGATATCCAGGTTATAATCGCACCTGCCAAGGAAGGTAGAACTGACCTCGACCAGCTGAGGTCATTGGTTGACCATGAGACTGCCTGTGTACTAATTCAACAGCCGAATTTCTACGGTTTACTTGAGGACGGAGATGGGGTAGGAGCGATTACTTCAGGAACAGATGCGAAATATATCATGAGCTGTAATCCTATATCCCTGGGACTTCTTAAGGCACCCATTGAATACGGTGTCGATATCGCGGTTGGTGAAGGTCAGCCTCTAGGGCTTCCTCTTTCGTTCGGAGGTCCCTATCTTGGATTTATGGCGACCACAGAGAAGCTGATGAGAAGACTTCCTGGTAGAATTGTCGGTGAGACAAAGGACAATAGGGGGAATTGCACCTTTGTATTAACACTTCAGGCAAGAGAGCAGCATATCCGCAGGGAAAAGGCCTCCAGTAATATTTGCTCGAATCAGGCACTCTGTGCGATGACAGCTGCAATATATCTGGATGCCATGGGTAGGAGAGGCTTACATCAAGCGGCTGAGCTATCCATGTCCAAGGCTCACTATCTGGCAGACCGTATCTGTGAGCTGCCGGGGTTTGTCATGCGCTATCCCGGAGAGTATTTCAACGAATTTGTCACCGACTTTGGTGGTGATGTGGATAAATTCCTAGAGGGTCTGGCACAGCGTGGAGTTCTCGGAGGGTATCCTCTGGAGTGCGAGAGTAAGGTCGGCATTCTATGGTGCGCTACTGAGATGAACACCAAGGAAGAGATTGATTATCTGATTACCGTAATGAAGGAGGTGATTGCAGGATGAAGCTGATATTTGAAAAGAGTATACAGGGGAGAGGCTGCGACCTGCTTCCGGAGTGCGATGTCCCAGTAGTAGCACCCTCCGAGACTTATCTTCGTAGGAAGGACCTTCAGCTGCCTGAGGTATCGGAGACAGAGCTCTCCAGACATTATACCCAGCTAATGAGACGTACCTTCGGCATCAATGACGGCTTTTATCCACTTGGCTCCTGTACTATGAAATATAATCCTAAGATCAATGAAGACATGGCGAAGCTTACTGGTTTCACAGGAGTTCATCCCCTGCAGCCGGAGGACAGCATACAGGGGTGTCTTGAGGTACTGAAGAAAGCAGAGGAAGCGCTGTGTGAGATTACCGGTATGGATGCGATGGATTTCCAGCCGGCAGCAGGGGCTCATGGGGAGCTTACGGGTCTGAAATTAATATGGGCTTATCATCAGGACCGCAAGGATACAAAGCGGACGAAAATCATCATTCCCGATTCAGCCCACGGGACCAATCCGGCTAGTGCGACCATGGCAGGCTTTTCTGTCATCAATGTGGCATCCACCAAGGAGGGATATGTGGATCCTGAGGAGCTGCGTAAGGTGGTAGGTGAGGATACGGCAGGCTTTATGCTGACCAATCCCAATACCATCGGTATGTTTGATGAGAATATCCTAGAGATTACGAGAATCATTCACGAGGCAGGCGGTCTGAATTACTATGACGGTGCTAACCTCAATGCAGTTATGGGAATTGCAAGACCCGGTGATATGGGCTTTGATGTAGTACATCTTAATCTTCATAAGACCTTCTCTACGCCTCATGGTGGCGGTGGTCCCGGTAGCGGTCCGGTTGGCTGCAAGGATATATTGACCAAGTACCTGCCTTCTCCTCGTATCAAGGAAGAGAAGGGGTATTATTCCTGGGAAGAGAAAGCTACTGAAAGCATTGGTAGAATGAAAGCCTTCCACGGCAACTTCCTAGTTGTAGTCAGAGCATTGACCTATATACTGACCTTAGGAGGGGAAGGGCTTCGCAGTGCATCTCAGAATGCGGTACTGAATGCGAACTATATGATGCATTTACTTAAGGATACCTTTGACATTCCTTTCCCGGGACCGTGTATGCATGAGTTTGTAATAACACTAGAAGAGCTGAAGAAGGAGAAGGGAGTATCCGCTCTGGATTTTGCAAAGACACTGCTAGATTATGGTATGCACCCGCCGACCATGTATTTCCCGTTGATTGTACATGAAGCCTTGATGGTAGAACCGACTGAGACTGAGTCGAAGGAAACTCTGGAGGAAGCAGTAAGGATCTATAAGCAGATTTATGAGAGAGCCCTCGAGGAGCCGGATGCACTCCATCTTAGCCCGGTGAATACTGTGGTGGGTCGTCCTGATGAGGTTACGGCAGCAAGAAATCCGGTTGTATGCTGTCAGCTTTGAATATAGAAGCCATGGAAATAAGAGAACGATTGAGAAGAAAGAGGTAGTCCATGATTAATACCGTCAAATATATCATAACCACTGAGACGAATCCTTATAGGAATCTGGCCATGGAGGAATATCTCCTAAGACAGGTAAGAGATGAGGAAATGATATTATATCTGTGGCAGAATGAGAGAACCGTAGTTATCGGTAAGAACCAGAATCCCTGGAAGGAGTGCAGGCTGGCAGAATTATCGGAGGACGGTGGTAAACTGGTTCGCCGCCTATCCGGTGGTGGAGCAGTATTTCATGACCTGGGGAATCTGAACTTTACCTTTCTCGTAACAAAGGAGAACTATAACGTCGAAAAGCAACTGGAGGTAATACTTAGGGCGGTACGACATATGGGGATACCGGCAGAGAAATCCGGCAGAAATGATATCACCGTAGATGGTAGGAAATTCTCTGGGAATGCCTTCTTCTCCGATGGGGTGCATTGCTATCACCACGGTACCCTTCTGGTGCAGGTGGATATGAGCATGTTATCCCATTATCTAAATGTCTCAAGGGAGAAGCTGGTGTCCAAGGGGGTAGAATCGGTTCGGGCAAGAGTTGCTAACCTGACGGAGTATCTACCGGAGCTTACCATCGACCGTATGCGTAAGGAACTGGTGAGAGCCTACGGTGAGGTATATGACCTGGTGCCCGTTGAACTTAGCGTGTCAGAGCTGCAATCCGAGGAGCTTCAAAGGCTGGAAGAGAAGTTCTCATCACGAGAATGGATCCTGGGTAAGAAGATGGAATTTAATTATTCCATCGATAGACGCTTTTCCTGGGGCAATATAGATCTTGAATTTGATGTGGATGCAGGTCAGATTATAAGCTGCAAGGCATATTCCGATGCGTTGGAGACGAGATACTTTGATAAACTGTCAGAAGCTTTGAGGGGGGGTGCCTTTTCGTCAACAGCGATGGTGGATGTATTAAAGGAGCTTCCTATCGCTTCGGAGGAAGCGGTAATGCATCAGGATGTGATGGAACTGCTTTTGGAAATGAAGCTATAGGTAAGCGCAGACTAACAGATAAGAGAGATATGGAGTTATTGAAAAGTATAATTCACACTCTCAGGTCTTAAAAGTGTGAATCGTCTCGCATGCAGGACGTTGCACACTTGGTACAAACTAACACAAGTGGGAGGTATGTAAAGTTAGTATGGAGAAGCAATTTGATTTGATTGTCATAGGCTCCGGACCCGGAGGCTATGTGGCTGCCATCAAAGCAGCTAAGCTGGGAAAGAAAGTTGCATTGATAGAAAGCAGGGAGATCGGAGGCACCTGTCTGAATCGTGGCTGTATTCCGACGAAGACCCTGATGCATAGCTCTCATCTATTCTACGAGGCCCAGCACCTAGAGGAGCTGGGAATAACGGTAGAGGGCATCAGAATCAATATGGATAAGCTTCGGAATCGTAAGGAAAGTGTCGTAAGCAGGATGCGCCAAGGCATCATAGGACTATTGGAAGCCAATAAGATTACCGCCATCAACGGGCAGGCCCAAATCACCGGACAAAATACAGTAGAAGTAAAAAGTATTTTAGCGGAGAATGAGAGTTTATCATTGGAGAATAAGGAGATACGGGAGCTTCATGCGGATAGAATATTGATTGCGACAGGCTCCAAGCCTATTATACCAAGACTTGAGGGGGCCGATCTTCCGGATGTTATAACCAGTGATGAGTTATTGGCTATGGAGAGAACCTATCAGAAACTCCTAATCATCGGCGGTGGAGTGATTGGAATAGAATTTGCGACCATTTATCAGGAGCTGGGGTATGAGGTAGAGATTATCGAAGCCTTGGATCGAATCCTACCTAATATGGATAAGGAAATATCCCAGAGTATTGCCATGAGTCTGAAGAAGAAGGGAGTTATCATTCATACCAAGGCCAGAGTAACCAGACTTCTGTCAGATGAGGCTGGAGCCTTAACCTGTGAATATATAGAGAAGGATACACTATGTACTACGAAGGCGGACGGAATACTTCTGGCAGTCGGCAGAAAAGCCAACACGGAGGGCTTGTTTGCAGAAGGGTTAACTATCTCCATGGAGGGAACCCATATTCAAGTGAACGAAGACTTCGAGACAAGTATACCGGGTATCTATGCTATCGGTGATGTAGTAAATCGTGCCGGACAGCTTGCCCATGCTGCTTCAGCCCAAGGATGCTATGCAGTAGAGAGAATGTTCGGATATAAATCAAGCATCAATCTCTCGGTAGTACCCTCCTGTATCTATACAACACCGGAAGTGGCAGCCGTCGGAATGTCAGAAGAGGAGGCGATACAGGCAGGCTTACGTGTGAGGATTGGTAAGTATCCGATGTTAGGGAATGGTAAGACCCTATTATCTGCCGGTGAGAGGGGCTTTATAAAGGTAATTGCAGAGGCCGATACCCTACGAATTCTTGGGGCAGTCCTACTATGTGACCGGGCCACGGATATGGTGGGAGAATTCGCCTCAGCAATCGTTAACCAGCTTACGGTAAAGGATATGGCAGCCGTTATCCGCCCTCATCCTACCTATAGTGAGGCAATCACGGAAGCGGTGGAGGATGTGGAGGGAATGGCGATTCACCTGATGCCGAAGCGAGGATAGGTTGTAAAAATTAGATAAAAAGCAAAGACATTATAGCAAAGGATTGGCAGAGATCTGTTAATAACGGTTTTCTGCCTTTTCCTGAAAAAAGTAATTGACAATAGTTTGATATCAAACTATAATATGCTTATGAGAACAAGAGATGCCATATCATATATTTCAAAAATTAGAGAAAAAGTGAATCGTCTGATTGAGGCAGAGATGTCTCGTAACGGGCTGGAGGGGATTGTGACCTCTCATGGAGATATCATCTATGCATTATTCAATCAGCAGCGAATGACTATGGCGGAGATTGCCGATAAGATCGGCAGGGATAAGTCTACGGTAACAGCGCTTGTGGATAAGCTGGTGAAGCTGGGGTATGTGGTTAAAGAGAGAGATACCCAGGATTCAAGGATAGTTTATGTATCCTTGACAGAACAGGGGTGTAAATTACAGCCAGTTTTTGAAGCCATTTCAACTAAGATTCTTGATACCTTCTACGCCGGAGTTTCTGAGAGCGAGAGGGCGGAGCTGGTGCAGATACTTGATAGGATTTACCACAATTTCTAGCCATTGCAATAGAGAGTAGCATACTTCTCTCTACTGTTAAAAAGGAAAGGTTGTCCTTGGTTAAATAGTTTGACATCAAACTAAAATAGAAAAGGAGATATGAGTATGAAGGATTACACGAAGCTTTTACCAAAGCATATTGAAAAATATGTGGGAGAGAATGATTTATTTCTCGAGATATTTGAAGGAGAGAGGAGCGAGGATAAGGTAGACGACAAACCACCGTTACTCTTTGTACATGGAGCGTACACCGGTAGCTGGATGTGGAGCAAATACATACCTCATTTTATGGAGGTAGGCTACCGTTGTTATGTCATGAATATGAGAGGTCATTACAAAAGCAGGGCGATGGATATGACCCGAATCAGCTTTGAGGACTATCTTGATGACATCAGGGAGATAATCGGAGAATGCGAGAAGCCGCCAATCATAATAGGATTTAGTATGGGTGGGTTATTGTGTCAGAAGCTTGCAGAAGAGGGGACAATCGCAGGTTTAATACTGGTGGATTCTTCAATCAGTAGGGAGGTTAATCTCGTGGCTCCTTATGAACATCCGATGGATGTCAAATATGGATGTGTCATACCTGCTCCGCTTCGTGATGAGGAGAGCATCGATGAATCAGAGAATGATATCGCCTTTCAGAAGAAATATCTGGCGATGGAATCCTCAAGAGCAACTGAGACCATGGCCTGCTGGATTAGGGGAATAGCAGGGATATCCATTGACAATAGCAAGATTACCTGCCCCTCTCTGGTCATCAAAGCAGTGGATAGTGAACGTGATGACAGTCAGGGTAGGGCAACCGCTGATCAGCTGAAGGCGGAGTATTTGGGCTTGTGGAATATAAGCCATACCGGTATGCTTGTCGGGCAGAGGTATCATGAGGCGGTTCAAAGGATATTAAGGTGGTTAGCTTCAATGTAATATGGAAGTAGTGGATTAATTATGACCTCTATCTGATATTCTTATAATAGAAGATGGCAATCTGTGTCCGATCCCTAAGATCTAGCTTCTCCAGGATTGTGCTGATATTATTACGAACGGTACCCTCACTTAGATAGAGCTGTTCTGCAATCTCCTTATTAGATAGACCATCTGCAATCTTTGTAATAATCTCCAGCTCCTTCTCGTTGATGCCATAATCAATCAGGCTCCTCTTCTCTGTTACCTTTGTAATGAGGAGGGGGAGCTTGTTGATGATCTCATTACCATAGACATTCTGACCGGCATAAACTGCTTTTAAGGCTGGGAGGATGCTTTCATAATTTTGCTTTAGCATATAACCCCTTGCTCCAATATGTAGGGCCTTGATGATATAGTCATCATCCAGGAAGGTTGTTAGGTAAAGTATTTTTGCTTCCGGATAGTGGGATAATATCTGTTCTCCCGCCTCAAGGCCGCTCATGGTCTCCATGCGGATGTCCATTAGTAATACATCCGGTCTTAATCTGTGGTATAGGTCTACACCCTCTTTTCCACTATTGCCGGTACCTACGATGGTAATATCCGGGTCGGCTGAGAGAATAATTCTTAGGGATGAGCAGACCAGCTTGTCGTCATCGACCAGTAATACCTTCATATTTGAGTCCTCCTTTTCCTTGTTTATAGTCTATATATCAATTATATTAGCTTGGTTATCTCTTTGGAAACGAAATAAATAGCTTGCAGCCATTCTCAACC
Source organism: Bacillota bacterium (assembly GCA_023411555.1). GTDB lineage: Bacteria > Bacillota > Clostridia > Lachnospirales > Lachnospiraceae > Mobilitalea. The sequence goes on along the minus strand of JAEYOQ010000026.1, from coordinate 163,391 downwards.
GAGATATTGATGTTACCCTCGAAGCTTTTTACCCGGTCATAGATATTGTGAAGGCCCATACCATCTCCGAAGTCCTGAAGCTCGAAGGCCTTCTGCAGATATTGTGCCTTAAGCTCCTCCAGCACCTGATTATCCTGAATTACCAGTTGATACATGGCAGGATGCTCTCTGAGTAATAGAGTTACCTTGGTTGCATTGGAGTGACGGATGATATTGGACAGTGCCTCCTTGATAATAGCAATCATAGCATGCTTTAGCTGCGTATTTGGAGGAGTATTCATATCATAATCATAATAAATCGGGCAAAAGGAGAAGGTTTTTACCACATGCTCCACCTGTGTATAGAGATCGATGGATTCATCGTACATATTGTGGATGCTACTTCGTATCTGATCCATTCCTTCAGAAAGGGAGGTTTTAAGAGCGGCAAGACCCTCCCGAGTCGGCTCCTCTTTCGATATAGTCAGCATAGCACCGACCTGTAGTAAGGCTCGGGATAACAGGTGTCCGATATTATCATGAATTTCTTTGGAGATTCGGTTGCGCTCGTTGAGAGTAGCCAGTTTAATCTCATAATCCTGATTGTTAAGAAGACTCTGGTTTCTCTCCTCTAGTAGTAGCGACATGGCAGTGGAATTATCCCTAAGCTCGTTATACTCGTTCTTTAGGGTATTTAGCTTATCTGTCTTAAATTTAAGTAGATAACTTATAATCAGGATTAGGGTTGTGAATGACAATGTCATCACCGTATATTCTCCAAAGTGATAAAAATAGAGGAAGAGAACCATCATCACTCCATACTGGTATCTGGTATGAAGAATATCGTAGAGTATCAGTGGCAGAAAGATAATATACCAGGGGAAAAGAAGGCATAGTAGGGTATATAGCACGCATCCGGCAAAACGCCACCGGTTATCTTCATAATATATAAATAAGCTACTGAGTACAACAGCGATGATGACGGGCACAATAAAGAAGCTCCCGGTATCCTCAGACAGATATAAGGTCAGGCAGCACAAGAATAAGAGAAGCTTATCAATAATTTCGTACATATACACTCCTTATATGTATAATTTGGGAAAAACACATTCTCGTTTTCAGTATTGCATGTATAAATTCTTGTGTCAAGAGGTTAAGCGGGAGAAGACTGTTAAGGTTGAAAGGTGAATAGGGGGATGATATAATCATCCTTGATGGATTCACATTTATTTGAAAATATAAGCTTACTAACAGAAGAAGGAGAGAGACGATGAGAATAACAGCGGAAGATACCATGGCTTTAATTATTGATTTTCAGGAGAAACTGGTTCCTGTCATCGATCAAAACGAGAAGCTGATCCGTAATACACAAATACTCATTAAGGGACTTCAGGCTTTACAGGTTCCGATGATAATAACACAGCAGTACACAAAGGGAATTGGAATGACCGTTCCAGCTCTTGCCGAGCTTTATGGAGAGGGCTTTTGCTACGAGGATAAGGTAGCCTTTAGCTGTGCAGAGGACGATGCAACGCTTACGAAGCTGAAGGCTCTTGGTCGGAAGAATATCATTGTATGCGGTATAGAGGCTCACATCTGTGTGCTCCAGACAGTCATCGACCTGATTGCTATGGGCTACAATGTTATATTGGTAGAGGATTGTATCGGTTCGAGAAAGGAAAGCAACCGTCAGATTGGAATTCGACGTGCCCTGCAGGAAGGGGCGATACCGACCTCCTATGAATCAATTTTGTTCGAATTGACCAGAGTTGCAAAGACGGATACCTTTAAGGAGATATCAAGACTGATAAAATAATAGGAATGAATGCAAATTATATTTATAGGACCGGGTAGCCCTGCGCTATCCGGTCTTTTGATTCAACATAGCAATGACAAATGTCATTCCACATCGTGACGCAGTTCACTTTTAATACAGATTACATTTATGTATAGTATTAAGTAAGGATTATTAATAGCAAGGATAGCTGCTTATACGATTAGAGGTATGAGAAAAGAGCATTTCTATAAAAGATATTTCATTAGGAGGGGTTAAAATGGTTGTAAAGGTTGAAGGACTGGTAAAACGATATGATAAGCTGGTTGCTCTTGATTATCTGGATCTTCAGGTAGAGGAGGGAGAGATATTCGGGCTACTGGGCCCTAATGGGTCCGGTAAAACAACAGCAATTAACTGTATTCTTTCGTTGTTAAAATATGATAAGGGCAGTATTGAGATATTTGGTAAGAGAATGAGACCGAACGCCTATGATATTAAGAAGGACATAGGAATTATTATGCAGAATGTTGCTGTGTTTGATGAGCTGACAGTGTATGAAAATATCTCGTATTTCTGTAGCTTATACATCAAGAACCGAGATGAAGTGAAGCGATTAACCAAGGAAGCGATAGAGTTTGTAGCGTTGGAGGACTATAAGAATTACTACCCGAAGAAGCTCAGTGGAGGGCTTCTTAGAAGACTTAATATAGCCTGCGGTATTGTACACAAGCCTAAGCTGATTATCCTTGATGAACCTACTGTAGCCGTTGATCCCCAGAGCCGCAATAAGATATTGGAGGGAATCAAGAAGCTAAATGAGGAGGGAGCCACCATCATTTACACCTCTCATTATATGGAGGAGGTAGAGCAAATCTGCACCAATATCGCAATAATTGATAAGGGAAGAGTGATAGCCAAGGGAACCAAGGAGGAACTGAAGGCTATGATAAGCGTGGGAGAGAAAATCCAAGTGGAGGTATTTGGTATTGCGGAAGAAGCACTGGAGGAGCTTGGTCGCCTACCAAATATATATTCAGTTGATTACAAGGATAATCTGCTTGTAATCAAATCTAAGAAGGGGAAGAACAATCTGGTCAGTGTCTTGGAATACATGCAAAGGTTGAATATCAGTTTTGGTAAGATAATAACTGAGGTTCCTACACTAAATGACGTATTCCTGGAGATTACGGGCAAAGAATTAAGAGATTAGTGGGGGATTCGGCAGAAGGGAGGCTAATATGTGCGTTCAATTATATATATCAAGATTAAAATGTCTGTTTCGTAATAAGGAATCAATTTTTTGGTGCTACTTGTTTCCAATCATAATGGCAAGCTGTTTCTTTTTTGCCTTTAATAATTTATGGAAGATAGATAATTTTACTACGCTTCCGGTTGCCTATGTCGGTGACGGAGATGAGGAGGCTTTTAGGCAAGTACTGGAAGAGGCGGAAACCTCTAAGAAGGTAAAGCTGTTTGATGTGGTAAACTGCGATGAGATCACGGCGAAGAGGTTACTGGAGGCTGGTGATATTGATGCCTATATCGTAGGTAGCACAACCCCAACTCTTTATGCAAAGGAAAATGGTTTGAATGAGACAATTATCAAGTCCTTTCTGGATACCTATCAGCAGAAAAAGGCTTTGGTAACAACAATTCTTGAACATAATCCTAATGCCCTGGCAGATGGATTACTTGATGATGTAATCCTACAGGATTCCTACGTACATGAGGTGAAGGATGATAAAAAGCCTGCTGAATTATTAGTATTTTTCTATTCACTACTGGCCTTTACCTGTATCTTTTCCGGGAACTGGGGTCTGGATGAGGTCGTGAATATTCAGGCAAACTTGTCTAGTCAGGGAGCAAGAGTGAGTGTATCGGCTGTTCCTAAGATGAAGCTGTTCTTATGTAATATGCTGGCTGCTTTTACAGCCCATATGGGGAGCTTATTGCTACTGTTCCTTTACATGTATTACATCATTAAGGTGGACTTCGGTGATAACCTGCTATACCTCTTTATTGCCTGCATGATTGGTTCCTTCACAGGTCTTGGCATGGGAGCCTTCATTGGAGTCTGGGTGAGGAAGAAGACAGAGATAAAAGCCGCTATTTTGATATCAGTAACCTTAGGTGGTGCCTTTCTCTCCGGGATGATGATGTCTGAAATAAAATATATAGTGGCATCCAAGCTTCCATTGCTGTCTTATATTAACCCTGTTAATCTTATAGCAGATTCTATGTATAGCTTGTATTACTATGACACCTATGAGCATTATTATATTAATATTGCTATCTTAGGTGTAATGGCCATCGTCTTCGGCGTTCTTGCTATAATCGGAATAAGGAGGAAGAGCTATGCAAGTATTTAAAGCTTATTTCAAAATATTGAAGACACAATTAATCTCTGTTTTGATCTATGGCGGAATGTTTTTGATATTGGCTGTAACGTTCATCAGTAATGCAACAGTAAAAACAGATCGATTTGAAGTGAAGAAGATACCGATCATGGTAATCAATAAGGATGGTGCAAGCGATCTTATCCAGGGCTTTCTTAAATACCTGGAGGATTATGCGGTCTTTGTTGAACCAAAGAAATCTGAGACAGGAATTCGGGATGCGCTTTATAACAGGGAGGTTTCCTACATTCTAACAATACCTGCTGGCTTTTCCGAAAGCTTTCATAATGAGGGCAGTATTATTCTAAGTAAGCAGACGGCACCGGATTCGATGGAAGCGATTACAATAGATACCGCTATAGATAATTATTTTAGTATGGCTTTCATTTATGAAAAATATCTGCCGATGGCTTCTGGGGAGGAGATCAGCGCATATGTTAAGGCTAACTTACAGGAGAAAACAACAGTATATCTGAATGTTGAGCAAAAGGATACCGTTGCTACCGGTAACAATCAGAACAGATACTTCTTTAATTATCTTGGATATATCATGATTGCAATGTTTATCACCAGTGTCAGTACGGTTATGTATTCCTTCCATAGTCTTGATCTTAGAAGACGACATTATGCATCGTCTATGACCCTTAGAACTTTTAATATGCAGCTGATTTTTGCCAATCTGGTTTTTGTGATGTGCTATCTACTTTTCTTTATTATAGCTGGGTATCTATTAAACGAGAATCGAGTAATTAATACGAACACTCTGTTGTTCTGGTTGAATGCTGTCATCTTTGCTTTGGTATGTTTGAGTGTTAGCTATTTGGTTGGTATCAGTGTCAAGAGTAAGAAGGCAATAGGTGCCATATCGACTGCCGGTTCTGTTGGTTTGGCATTTTTGAGTGGTATGTTCGTTCCGCAGGAGTATCTTGGTGCTACGGTACTCAAGGTGGCGAGCTTTACTCCGGTATATTGGTTTGTCAGGGCAAATAATGAGATAGAGACTGTGATAGGTGCTACATGGTCAAATCTGTCAGATATCGTAAGCTATATGGCGATACAGCTAGGCTTTGCTGTGGCGATTATATCTATTGCACTAGTGGTGAGTAAGAGAAAGAGACAGCAGATAATATAAGTATTCTCGAGTTAGAAATAAGAATAAGGGGATGTTGCAAAAGTAAGCTGAAGGAAAGGATAACACTATATATTGCAACAGCCCCTTGGTACTGTATAAGTGTTCATATAAGACTTAGAAATAAGTTCTATATTAGCACTATTTTTTTATAATAAGGTAGTAAATGGTCTGGCGCACAGCCCCCTTGGTATGGTAATGCGCCTTGTTCAAGTTGACTCTTAATATAAGAGGATGCTCTCCGGCAGATATACTTTGATGTAGGGATAACGCTCACAGTAGCTAGCCTTATATTCGTAGGAATAGTCCACGGTATCCACAGTGCGTTGGAATTCATCCGAATCTATAATAATTCGGGCTACCAGGGGTATGCCAAAGGAATTCACAGGAATAATCTGCTCAGGGAAATCACATTGAATATTACCTCCATCAATGACTACCTTTCGTTTTTCACTGCCAATTGGTATGGCATTTGCTGCATAAAGCTGGACGGATATGGTGCCGTTCATGATATGGATATCTCCAAAGCCTAGATGATCACCGATACCTACGACATCGGTCCCCTCACCAAAGATAGCAATATCACCTTGGAGGATCTTGATACCGACCCTTCCGTCCAAAGCACCGATTCCAGCTCCGCGATTGGTATTGAGGTTGATACTAATGATACCATCTTCTATTACTATTTTACCGTCACTATCCTCCATTGAGCCAACTGCTATTGCATTCTTGCCACTGCATTTAATGACCAGATTGCCGGAGCTTGAGATGTCAACGTAACCTCTGAGAACTCCGATAGCCACTGACTTTGAACCATCCGCTGTAATTTTTATCTTACTGTTCTCAATCTTAATTCTGGCATTACCAGAAGGACATCCGATACCGACCGCTTTATAACCGGAGGTCTCAATATAGATGGTGCCTGATACGATATGAATCAAAGAATTATATGGATTTTGACCTCCTCCGATGGCTACTGACATGATCCCGCAGCTGCGTGCTTTTATTGTACCTGTGGAAGCTAGTATAATATTGCCGTAAGCCTGTAGGGCTGTCCCGCCGATAGCAACATGATTGTTGCGTTCGGTTTGAACAGTCAGATTGCCTTCGCCGATTATCTTTAATTCGGAGGTCTCAGGAACTCGTATACAGTCATCGGTGATATGATTATCACCGACCAGATTAAGGACAACGTTGCAGTTCTTGCCCAGAATGATAGCCGGTTTTTCGTTACCGCATAGTCTGACAGAGGAAAGGGTGATATGGCAGGAATGGTTGTCTGGAATGATGATAGAGATATTTGCAACCATATCCTTCTTTCCTTGGAGCGTGATCTCTTGATCTCTGATTAATACATCAGTATAATTATCTAAGGCAAGATCAACCGGAGATATAGTAGTGTCGCCATTTGTCCCATAGGTTCTGGCGCCCATGCAATCTTCTAAGTTTTGTCTGTGAAGCTCCTGTATTCTGTTATAAATCGGCTGAGGTATCTTGGAAATTGGAGTTGGATTGGGTCTTGAAGTATAATTACCTTGAATATAATCAACTCCGAGACTCACAGCATATTCGAAATCTTCATATGTCTCAATTCCCTCAGCAATAATCTTGATCCCATTTTGAGTGGCAAAATTAAGGAGGCTGGTTACTACATATTGCTTCTTTGAATCTATATTAATATATTGCAGTATCGTTCTGTCAATCTTTATGTAATCTGGATTGGCATTGAGCAAATTGGATTCATTGGTATATCCGACACCATAATCATCCAAGGCCAATTGGCATCCAGTTGCCTGAAGCCTTTTCTGAATAAGCTTAATCCCATCTGCACTTAGTAGAGCAGTTTCTGTGATTTCAATGACTATATTGCGAAAGAGCGAACTATAATTATGATACAAATCTTCAAAATCAATATCCGTCAGTAGATGGCTAGTGATGCTATTGATGAATAATTTCTTGTTACGAAATAGCTCCTTATTTTTATTCATTAATTCAAGGGTATTATAGAAGGTGTATTTTTCGATACAATATAGCTGACCTTCCTTTGACGCAAGATCAAGTATTTCCATCGGAGATAAATCAATCGTTTCCGAATCAGTTCTCATAAATGCCTCGTAAGCAAATATTTCTCCGGTTTTGGCATCTACAATCGGCTGAAAATGATATTGAAAATGGTTACACTCGATGAGCTTATGAAAATCACGTATTTTATTTGATAGAGATCCATCAATTTCCTTTCGATATGCTTCTTCAAGCTGGTTTATCGTGGATTGGCTTGCCATCGTATGTATAAAAGTACCGAGAAGAAAGACAATATCAATCACAAAGAGAACTATGGTGATCGGTCTGATGATATCCAAAGCGTAGGAGATTAAGGTCAGTATGATAAAAAGTAGATCCAAGGATAGCAACCCTACAATCACTTTGAGTTTATGGCGATATTTTGGAGAATTCTGCTCATTATGATACATATTTGCTGATACCTTTCTAAGTATTTTAAATTATTTGCTGATATTACCGGATTTTGCACAAAGTTCTAGCATGATTTTACTTTTTTTCTGAGATTATGTCAAATGGAATTAAAGATTATAAACATACTATAAGTAATGACTCATTGATTCGAGACTTTGCAGAACAAATGTTTGAATAGTGTTGACATCAAGTTACGTTTTTGATAGAATAAAAACAGAACAGATGTTTGTATGAGGGAGTGCAGCTATGGTAATTCAAGAGAATATGTCAATACAGAGAAAGCTCGAGATCCTATCGGATGCAGCCAAATATGATGTTGCTTGTACCTCCAGCGGTGTAGATCGCAAGGGTACTGGGACAAGTATGGGCAATAGCATTGCATGTGGTATATGTCATAGCTTTTCTGCCGATGGCCGTTGTATTTCACTTCTTAAGGTACTATTTACAAATGAATGTATTTTTGATTGTAAATATTGTATGAATCGATCGTCCAACGATGTCGTCAGGGCTTCCTTCACTCCACAGGAGTTAAGTGAGTTGACGATGGAGTTCTATCGCCGGAATTACATTGAGGGTCTGTTTCTAAGTTCTGGAATTTTACACTCGCCAAACTATACCATGGAATTGATTCTGGAAGCTCTTCGATTGCTTCGAGACGTTCATCATTTTAACGGATATATTCATTGTAAAGCGATACCCGGAGCAGATCCTGCATTGATTGAGATGCTGGGGTGGTATACGGATCGTATGAGCATTAATCTGGAGCTTCCGACGGCGGAGAGTCTTCGTGACCTAGCGCCGCATAAGAATCGGAAGAATATCTTGAAGCCTATCCGTCAGATACAGCTGGGAAGGAAGAATAACAGGGAGTTTCTTGGGCTGCCTGATTTCAATATGAGCCAGAAGGTCTTGACTGATTCAAAACCAGGGATCCATACAAGCAGCTATGAGGATCATGATATTACGGAGATAATCACTTCAGATACAGGGGTAATTGCTCATCCGAGAAGACCAAGAATTAACAGGAAATTTGTGCCGGCAGGGCAAAGCACCCAGATGATAATTGGAGCTACGAAAGAGAGCGATTATCAGATTATGTCTGTGGCAGAAGCTTTATATGATAACTTTGATTTAAAACGAGTCTTTTATTCTGCCTTTATTAATGTAAATCAGGACAATCAACTTCCGTCTACCGAGAGCGGACCTCCTTTGTTACGTGAGCATCGATTGTATCAAGCGGATTGGTTACTTCGTTTTTATGGTTTTCAGACAAAAGAGCTGTTAGATGAAAGAAATCCTAATTTCAATGTGTTGCTGGATCCAAAATGTGATTGGGCTTTACGTCACTTAGAGCTTTTTCCGGTGGAGATAAATAAAGCAGATTATTATACCTTGCTTCGGGTACCTGGTATCGGTACGAATTCTGCTAGGAGAATCATAATGGCAAGAAAAAGTTCTGTGCTTGATTATAAAGATTTAAAGCGCATGGGGATCGTATTAAAGCGTGCTATATATTTTATTACCTGCAGCGGTAGGATGATGTATCCGGTCAAGATTGAGGAGAACTTTATAACTAGGCAGCTGGTTGCGCTGAAGGATCAGTTACCGATCGGGGTTGATAAAGATATTACATATCAGCAGCTTTCGCTGTTTGATGATGTGAATTTTCAGCCACAACCCAAGCTTGCCTTGAAGCTGGCGAATGTGTAGCAATAGGAGTTGATACCGAATGGAAACAAGACGAATTTATCTTTGTGATAATAGTATAGATGGGATTTTTACCGCTATTTATATAGCCTGGAGCTCAAGACTAGGACATTCTAAGGTGAAGATAGAAGAGAAAAGTGAAGGAAGTAAATTTTCAAATATCGAGCTTTTCGCAGAGTATGTTGCAGTCGATACGGATATGGAGCTAGCCAATAAGGTTGCCAGATCAATAAGACAGAAGATTTCGCAAGAGGCTTATGAGATGTCCTGCCGTGTCGCACTATCGGATTATTCCGGCAAAGCAGATCTGATTTATCGCTTTTTGATCCTTGGCTTTGCGGTTGGTAGCTCCATAGTAGAGCATTTGAGTAATGAGGTAGTAAATATGATGTTTAAGGTAAATAAGAATGTCTCCAACGAGGCGCATCATCTCCTTGGCTTTGTTCGGTTTTCGGAGCAAGAGAATGGCTTACTGACATCGATTATTCATCCAAAGAATAATGTTCTTTCTTTGATAGCACCCCATTTTGCTGATCGTCTTCCTGGAGAACGCTTTTTAATCTATGACGGTAATCGGAAGTTAGCAGCGCTCCATGTACCAAATACCCCTTGGATCATCGCAGAGGTGCCGGAGATTGATCAGGATCGCATTCGAGAGGTGTCTGAATACGAGGATCGATACAAAGATATGTGGATCACCTTCTTCGATCATATTGCGATTAAGGAAAGAGTGAATCCAAAGCTGCAAAGAAATAATCTTCCTATGCGTTTTCGTGATGATATGACAGAATTTAACCGATATAGATAAGCGGGTATCCATTATTCAAAAATTACCAATATTTTCATGAGATCATAAAGAGGCTAAAAATTCTTTATTCTAAGTGGCCTTGTATCTGGAAATTTATTTACCGTATAAATCAATCGAAGTGAGAGATACTAATCCTGTAAAACTGAAAATTTATAGGAGGAGTGGCAATGAAAAAGAAGCTTTTTATTTTATTAGGTATTTGCTGTTTTGCATTAATTACCTTTAGTGCTTGTGCGGCAGATGATAATCTGAATAACTCTACGACAGATAAAGATAAGGTGACACCTACAATTACAGGAACAACAGGTGGAACCGGAACAACGAATGGAACCGGAACAACCAATGGGACGGGAACCACCAATGGAACAGGGACAACCAATGGAACCGGAACAACCAATGGTACAACAGGAGGGACTGGAACAACCGGTGGAACAACCGGTGGAACAACAGGCGGAACCGGCACGAATAGTGGTACTGGAACAACCGGAGGAACAACCGGTGGTACTGGAACGACTGGTGGAACAACCGGTGGAACAACAGGTGGAACCGGCACGAGCGGTGGAACAGGAACAACCGGCGGGACAACCGGTGGTACTGGACAGTAAGAATTAAGAAGACAACTATTTGGAATAATCCATTAGACAGGATATCAACAAGTCAGAAAATCAGTAATAGAGAAAATATATATAGAGTAGAGTACAGAATATGTACCCTGCTCTTTTTTATATCATACGTGGGAATTACGTCCTAGGATACAATAGTCATCAATAGAAAGGCCATCGGGCAAGTGAATTCTATATACTTTATTTATGGGTTATGTGTTACATTTCTTCTTTGCACAGGTTTTACAGATACCACTAATTTGGATCAGATGATCCCGGATGATAAAGCCCTCTTCCTCCATGGCATCCTCCATGGCATGAATCGGGCAGGAAGGAAGATCAAAAACCTTTTTGCAATCATCACAGATAACGACATGTTTATGCTCATTTGAATCGGCTTTTATTCGATAGAAGATCTCATTATCTTTCAGATGATATTTGTCTATCAGGTTCTGTTTCAGCAGGGAGTCTATATTACGATATATGGTTGATTTTGCAATGGACGGTAGAGAGAGCACAACCTGAGAATAGACCTCATTGATTGACATTGGCCGGTCAGCTTCTCTTAGAATAGTAAGTATTAATTGCTTTTGCCTGGTATTCCTTTGACTCTCCATATCTGAACTCCTTTTATATTCTCGTTAATCTTTTTTGATTTCATAGATTAAGCATTCCTGCTGATTTCGGATTACCTTAGAGGACTGTTTCATACCAACCTTTTTGGCTAAATGTTCGGAGTGGATGTTATCCTTATGGATTACAGCGATTATTTTATCCATATCCAGTTTTTGGAAGCCATACTGTATTGTTGCCGTTGCAGCTTCCGAACCATAGCCTAAATTCTGATAATCCGTGTCTATCAGATAACCGAGCTCATAGACTGCGTCCTGATCAAGTGTTTTATATTCGAGACCGCATCTTCCGATTAGTTGATTCGTTTCTTTTAGGAAGATTCCCCATAAACCGTATCCGTAAAAATGATATATATTTTTAATATAAGCTATAAGCTTAGACTTCTCAAGGTTAATGTCACCGGAATAATCGTTCAGATACTCGCGAATACCCGGTTTATTACAGATTTCGCATAATGCCTCATTGTCCTCCGGAGTAAGCTCCCGAAGAAGGAGCCGGTTCGTAGTGAGGATGGTTGCAGGCTGCATATAGGCATGCTGGTATACCGTGTTGATAAAATCATAATCAACCTCCTCGAAGCCCTCTACCAACATTGCTGCACAGCTAAGGTCCTGCTTGCCTGAATTCGGGTTTACAAAGCCAATGGATACGATATCTGCTGCAGAAGCCGCAGTAACACCATTGTAGGAATCCTCAATAACAATGCACTCGGAGGGGGCAACGCCTAGCTGCTTTGCTGCAGCCAAGAAGATGTCTGGTGCAGGCTTCGGATGGGCCACGGTAGTTCCGGAGATATAGCCATCAAGGATATGATCAATTTTTAAAAACTGCATTACATCCACGATACTTACACTGGAGGATGAGGATGCAATCATCATCTTGATCCCATGATTGTGGAGATCCCTCATTAAATCAACTATGTAGGGAATAACTACGTAGCCCTCGGTTTGACTTAGATAGTCCTTTGCTTCTTCATTTGCGGCAAGGAGCTCCTCTGGTGTGGTATCGATAGAAAAATCTTCTACCATCTTCTTACACATATGATAAGTCGTGGTACCTATAAATTGATATACATAATCAATAGGAATATCTATGTTATATTTTTTTAGAGCCAGGACGGCCGCTCTGGCGTGCTGAGGCTCACTGTCAATGATTACACCGTCCATATCGAATAATACAGCTTTAAGCAAGGTTGAATCCTCCAATGATGATGTAAAAAGCCTTACTTTCTGACTTTGGTTTATAGTATACATCTTTTTAGCCTGCCTTTCAAGCTTGCAATTTGGCTGCAACTAAAGCATAATAAGTAATAGCGGAAGGGTAATCCGATCCGCTAATCTTGGTCCAATATTTTTTCGAATAGGAGCCCTGCTAAGAACCAAGCAGGAGCATAATCCAATCGAATGACACCCTTGTAATTTAGCTTAGCTTTGCTGTAATCCCATGGACATGCACCATATTTTTTCAAGAATACACCACTAATGTATTCACCAAAAAAGATTAAAAATGCGTATACACCTCCTCGTAACAGTGCACTATGGTTTTTTAGCTTTTTACAGATAGGGGTTAGGCAGGCGGCCATTCCATAGATGGGAAACATCCATACAGAGGTCCGACAGGACAGTTTTTTATCGGTATGCTTTCGAAGGGAATCCAGTCCGGTCCAGAAGCATTCCATGCACCAACCACAGAGACCGCAGATAATAAAATTTTTCAAATATTTTTTCATGAGAATAGTATTCTTGAAAAATGACTTACTATTCAAGAGAGCATAAAATTCCTTCCGGCTCAAATTAATGAAAAGAGCAGGCATGGTGAGTTCGTTTGCTGTTGTATGAATTAAAAATAAATAGAAACAATAAGAAGGGTAGATATTATGGAGATAGAACGTAAATACCTAGTAACTTTATTACCTGATAATTTGTCCCAATATAAGAATAAGAAGATTGAACAGGGATATTTATGCCACAATCCGACTATCCGTATTCGAAAAAGCAATGAAGCCTATATACTGACCTATAAATCAAAGTTTGGCCTAGAGTCGGTTGGTGATAATTGGCCATCTGTCAACAATGAGGTCGAACTGCCACTGACAGAAGAGGCATATCTAGAATTAAAAAAGAAGATCGATGATAATATGGTTTTTAAAACTCGTTATTTAATACCTCTCTGGAATGATTTAACTGCTGAGCTGGATATATTCGAAGGGAAGCTCTCAGGATTGGTCATTGTTGAGGTGGAATTTCCGAATCTAGAGGCTGCAAATACCTTTCAACCACCGGAATGGTTTGGTAAAGACTTATCCGGTGATAAACGTTTTTCCAATTATCATTTATCGAAGCAGTCCGATTTGTCAAATCTAGGTCTGTAGCTCCTTTCGGATAGACAAAGAAGGTTTGTATATACTATTCCATACAGGGATTACTTCACATCAGCTAGCGATTAGCAGGTGATGTACTGTATTCCTGAAAGCCTACAGAAGGCTTATCTAATATTGATGCTATAACAGAATGGAGGGTAATCATGCCGAAGGACAGCCAACCGGATAATAAAAAGGCTCGCATTAAAAAAGCAAATGGTCAGACACCGTTGACCAGAGAGAATCAGAATAAGAATAAAAATGCAAAAAGAAAATCAATAGAGCATAATGATGTATAAGCAGGAGGTGTACTATGGCAAAGGCTGGAATGAGAAGACCTGATGTAACAGAGCTCCATGGTACGGAGGGGCAGCAGAGAATGCATATTCAGAAGAACGAGGTGGAACCGGTTCCTGAGATACAAGGTAAGGCAAAAGCAGGACACGAGAAAGCGAGGCCTATAGGCGACCGTGCAAGAAAGAATGGTTAGAATGGATAAGAAAACTATCTTCCAGGATATTACTTCGCATTTACTTGCCGATGAAAATCCCTCTTTCTATATGGAGGAGCTGGATCAGAAGGGCGGTTTAAAAGAGTATCCACTATCTTTACTGCATAAGCTGAAGGAGACAGAGCAATCGGCAAAATATCACCCGGAAGGTAATGTCTGGAACCATACAATGCTGGTTCTTGATGAAGCAGCGAAGGTTCGTGAAAAAAGCCGGAGTAAGGAAGTGTTTATGTGGTCTGCCTTACTCCATGATATAGGTAAGCCTCCAACCACCAGAAACCGTAAAGGAAGAATAACGTCATATGATCACGATAAGGTGGGAGAAGAGCTGTGTATTGATTTCCTCAAATACTTCGAATGTGACCAGGCATTTATTGATGCGGTTTCATCTATGGTGAGGTATCATATGCATATGCTTTATGTATTAAAAAAGCTTCCCTATGCAGACATGAAGGGATTAATAAAAAGGGTGGATATTTATGAACTAGCACTGCTTTGCTTGTGTGATCGAATGGGGAGGACCGATGCGGATTCTGAGCTAGAGGAAGAGGAAAATTCTAAGTTTTTACAGATACTTCGAACGTATATAGGATAAAACACCATATAGCAAAGGAACTAATTACTTGGGCTTGCTACCATATAGTTTTGCATAGTTATGCAATTGGCTTTAGAAAACAAAGCTGATGATCAATTATGACAAAAACACAATTGGGGCAAGCCTGATTTCTACCATTATAAGGTGCATGATCCACATAAATTACCTCGTTTATACATAATATGACAAAAACTATCAGGGATTGGTCCTTCCTGAAAATATTACTGGATTTTTTGATATAATTACATTATAATGTTAGCAAAATATTTATTATTATTAGCATTTTTGTATAAAGAAAGAGGTTAATTGATATGGCTGAGAATTATATTTATACGATCATGAAGAAAGAAAGTCTGGCTAATAACATCTATCTTATGGATGTAAAGGCACCTCGAGTTGCTAAGAATTGCTATCCAGGACAATTTGTAATTGTAAAGATGGATGAAAAGGGAGAGAGAATTCCTTTGACTATCTGTGATTATGATCGTGAAGCAGGAACTGTGACGATCGTATTCCAGGCGTTGGGATCCTCGACTCAGCTCATGGCTACCTTTGAAGAAGGGGAGGCCTTCCGTGACTTTACCGGGCCGCTAGGACATAAATCTGAATTAATCGATATGCCAAGGGAGGAGTTATCAAAGCTTCGCATCTTATTTGTTGCTGGTGGCGTTGGTGCAGCACCGGTATATCCTCAGGTGAAGTGGATGAAGGAGAATGGTTACGACGTAGATTGCATCATTGGAGCAAGAAATAAGGAATTAATCATATTAGAAGATAGAATGAGGCCATTAACGAAGGACCTCTACATAACCACCGATGACGGATCCTATGGATTTAAGGGTAATGTTAACGATTGCATCAAGGATCTTGTGAATAATCAAGGAAAGCAATATGATCTTGTAATTGCGATCGGTCCAATGATTATGATGAAATTTGTCTGCTTACTGACAAAGGAGCTTGGGATAAAGACAATTGTAAGTATGAATCCGGTTATGGTCGATGGGACTGGTATGTGCGGTGCCTGCAGATTATCGATCGGTAACGAGGTTAAGTTTGCATGTGTTGACGGTCCGGAGTTTGATGGACATCTGGTTAATTTTGATGAGGCAATGAAGAGACTTCAAATGTATAAATCAGAAGAAGGCAAGGTCGTACTTCGTCAAAAGGAGGGTCCGACCCATCATCATCCTGGTTGCGAGTGTCATGAGGAAACTGTTTCGAAATAATTTCATACATTATTCATTTGACCTAAGTTAATAACTGATAAATCATTTGGAGGAATAGAAATGGATGTTTTAAAGAAGGTACCTGTAAGAGAGCAAGATCCTCAGGTTAGAGCAGCTAATTTTGAAGAGGTTTGCTATGGATATAATCTTGAAGAAGCGATGGAGGAGGCGTCCCGCTGTATACAATGTAAGAATGCAAAATGTATCACAGGGTGTCCTGTTAATATTGATATTCCGGCTTTTATCAAGGAACTTGCGGGAGGTAATCCGGAAGAAGCATTTAAAGTGATTGGAAAATATTCTGCCTTACCTGCAGTATGCGGAAGAGTATGTCCTCAGGAGACGCAGTGTGAGGAGAGATGTATCCGTGGTATTAAGGGAGAGCCTGTATCCATTGGAAAGCTGGAGCGGTTTGCTGCTGATTGGGCAAGGGAGCATAATATCAAGCCCGAGCCGGCACAGGAGCAAAATGGAAGAAAGGTTGCTGTGATTGGTGCGGGGCCGGCTGGTCTTACCTGCGCCGGAGACCTGGCGAAGCTGGGCTATGATGTGACAATTTTTGAAGCATTGCATGAACCCGGTGGTGTACTTGTATATGGAATCCCAGAATTTCGTCTGCCAAAAGAGACTGTAGTGAAGACAGAAATAGATAATGTTCGTGCCTTGGGTGTAAAGATAGAGACAAATGTGGTTATTGGTAAATCAATTACGATTGATGAGCTGATGGATGAGGAAGGCTATGAAGCAGTATTTATAGGCTCTGGTGCGGGACTTCCGAAGTTCATGGGCATTCCTGGCGAGAATGCGAATGGCGTATTTTCAGCCAATGAATATCTTACCAGAAGCAACCTAATGAAGGCATTTGATAAGAGCTATGATACTCCGATTATTGCGGGTAAGAAGGTTGCTGTTGTTGGTGGAGGTAATGTGGCAATGGATGCCGCACGAACTGCACTGCGATTAGGTGCCCAGGTATATATCGTATATCGAAGAGGTGAGGCTGAACTACCTGCCAGAGTAGAAGAGGTTCATCATGCAAAGGAAGAAGGTATCATCTTTAAGCTTTTAACCAACCCCAAAGAAATACTTGTAAATGATAATGGCTGGGTTTGCGGTATGCGTTGTGTGGAGATGGAACTGGGTGAGCCGGATGAGAGTGGAAGAAGAAAACCGGTAGAGAAGGCGGACTCTGAATTTGTCTTAGATGTGGATACCGTAATCATGTCATTGGGGACAAGTCCAAATCCTTTGATCTCATCTACAACAAAAGGCTTGAATACTAACAAATATAAGTGTATTATAGCAGATGAAGAGACTGGTGAAACATCGAGAGAAGGTGTGTTCGCCGGTGGAGATGCAGTGACCGGAGCCGCAACAGTTATACTAGCTATGGGGGCAGGAAAAGCAGCAGCTGCAGGCATTGATCGTTATCTGAAAACTAAATAACGAAGGAAAATACGTTTTGGGGAACGTATGGAGGACTTATGGGATATTTTGTGATTGATCGATCAGCCGGTATTTCAATTCTAATTGGAATTGGAATATTAATTCTAATGCTGGTGATATATGCAATCCGTGTAAAGAAACTAAAATACGCTAAGAGTCTCACAGAGCGAGAAAATCAAGAGATCAAAGTGCTTAATTTAGAACTGGAGACGGATTATAATAATGTTCTTTCTTCCTTGAATGATTTGACAGTTAAGTATGATGAGCTGAATAAAAATAAAGAAAGCATGAAAAAGCTGGCGTATACGGATTACCTTACAGAACTGCCGAATCGAACGGCTTTTACTGAGATGCTTGATAACATTATGCTTACCCTGAGAAGTGAAGAAACAGTTGGAATCATGGATATTGATATAGATAATTTTAAGAATATTAATGATTCTCTCGGGCATTCCTATGGGGATGAGCTTCTGATTGATGTTACATATCGTTTAAAGCAGGCGATGGATGAAAATGATTATCTGGCAAGAATCGGTGGAGATGAATTTGTTGTTCTGACCCAGAATTTACAGGACACGGCATCCTATGAGGAAAAAATAAAGAAGATCAAGAATGTATTTAGTTACCCCTTCGTATTGTCTACGAAAGAATACTTTGTAACAGTCAGCATTGGAGTGGCCTTTGCACCTAAGGATGGAAAGACTTCGCAGGCTTTAATTAAGAATGTGGATTCAGCTATGTATGTAGCGAAAGCTAATGGTAAGAATACACATGCATATTTTGATTATTCCTATAATGTAAAGCTTACAGAGAAGATTGAAATCCAGTCGGAGCTTCGTAAGGCGATAGAGAGAGAGGAATTTGTACTCTTTTATCAGGCACAGATGAATCTGGAGACGAAGCAGGTAGTAGGATTTGAAGCTTTGATACGCTGGAATCATCCGACAAAAGGTTTAATAGGTCCGGATGAGTTTATCTCTCTTGCAGAAGAGACCGGTTTAATCATACCGATCGGTAAATGGGCATTACGAACGGCTTGCAATCAATTAAAGCAATGGTCGAAGGAATATCAGGACATTAATATGGCGGTTAATCTGTCAGCAAGACAGTTCAAGGATAAGGACATTGTAAAGATTGTCTCTGATATCATCGAGGAAACCGGTATTAATGCTAATAATCTGGAATTGGAGATTACAGAGAGTGTAGCTCTGGATGATATTGATTATACAATAGAAACAATTCAGGAGCTCAGAAAGCTAGGAGTTAGGTTCTCACTGGATGACTTCGGAACTGGCTATTCTTCTATGAGCTACCTTAAGAGGTTACCGGTTAGTAACCTTAAGATTGACAAGAGCTTCCTTGACACCGTAATGGAGGATCGTTCTGATCAGAAGATTATACAAACAATTATTGCATTAGCCAGAAATCTGGATTTGTTGGTCATCGCAGAGGGTGTTGAGAACTCTGATCAGGAGGAATTTCTGAAGGAAGCAAATTGTGATAAGGCCCAGGGCTTTTTATACAGTAAACCGATTCCAAAGGATATGGCGATTCAATTTTTAAAGAATAAGGAATAATAGATTAGTGCTGATATTGGTATAAGGAGTAAGATGGTGAAAGACAAGAAAAAAAGCTTTGAACTAATATTTCTTCTATTACAGGCGATATTATACGTAGCTTTTCTGACCTTGGATATTACCGGTGGAAGTATCAGACTATCTGTTGGCATTAAATATTCAATTATTATACTATGCTTTTGCTATGCACTACTTATCGGTAGTGCTTGCAAAAGCATAGTTTTTTATACCTCCTTATTACAGGCGGGTTTGTTCTTTACCCTTATTTCAGACCTGTTCATTTTGATATTGGACTATTATTTCTATGGTGTATTGGTATTTATTCTGGTTCAGCAGCTATATAGCATTCGTCTGATTATTCTTCGATGTCAGATGACAGATAAAACAGAATGGGGCATCGCTTATGCTAAGCGTGTTGTAGTTCAGGTGGGGATAGCGGCTGTGGTGTGCCTGGTCTTAGGGCTTACCGGTATTACTCTTGAGGGATTACTAATTGCGTCTGTTCTTTATTTTATCAGTATCTTATTCAATACCATAATGGCAATACGATTAGTCCATAGCAATCGGAAGAACAGAGGGTTTCTTCTGTATGCTGTTGGTATGGCATTGTTCTTATTATGTGATATTAATGTTGGTCTATTCAATCTGACCGGCTTTATTGCCATGCCAGAGAAAATCTACTCGGTGATTTATTCCTTCTCATCAATCCTTATGTGGACCTTCTATGCACCTTCCCAGCTTCTAATTGCTCTTAGCTGCTCCTATAGTGATAATTAATAAGAAACAGGCAAAATAACCAAAACCCTGTTTGTTTTTTATGTAAATATATGGTGCGTATTTTATTGCTATTTGCCCTTCTATTTGCTACAATAAAGCATGGGATTAGTATCTTCAATAAGCAGCTAGATCAAAAACTACCAAGGACTATATTTTAAATTGGTAGCCTTTCTATCAAATCAATATTCATCCTAGAATTCCCGTATTGAAATCTATAATTCATATGTCCGACCGGTTATCGGGTTGGTCACTTATGATGTGATCATTATCATCTCTTGTTACCAAGCATAACAGTGTTGATAATTACTTTTAGCCTATGTATAAGTTAAATGATTGGGTTGGATCTATCCGCCCGTTCATATATTATTTTAAAGGAGGACAATTAATGATCAAAGAGCTAAGAGAAACAACGTCAGACTATGACTATTTTGTAGGACTACTGCTTTCAGGGGTAAGCCGAAGAATGGGTAAGGAGTACACAGCCCGGGTTTTTAAGGTGGTTAAGAACAACTCGCTGGAGCTGGATAGCCTAGTATTACTTAAGGAGGGAAAGAATTTCTCTCCGAATATTTATCTACAGCCATACTATGAGGCATATCAGCAGGGTGTGGAGTTAGAGGAGTTGGTTCAACGACTGTGTAATGTATACCAAAATTCCATGGTTCCGATTGTAGATAACACCTTTACCTTCACTTATGAAGAGATGAAACCCTTTATTATTTATCGAATCGTCAATTATGATCGGAATCAAAGGCTTCTTAAGGAGATTCCTCATATCAGGTATCTTGATCTGGCGATTACCTATCATTGTCTGGTTCGTGAAGATGAGGACGGTATTGGTACTATTCGGATTACGAATGATCATGTGAAAAAGTGGAAGACTCACCTCAAGGAGCTTCATGAGCTGGCCACAGAGAATACAAAGCGCTTCTTTCCAGAAACACTACGAAGTATGGAGGAGGTAATACAATCCATACTTTTCGAGGAAACAACAAGCCGAGAGGCTGAGATTCCGGAGGATAGAAGTCAATTCATTATGAGTGCTCCGGGACGTAAGAATAGGATGTATATTCTATCCAATCAAAAAGGAATCAATGGTGCCTCTTGTCTGCTATATCCCAATGTATTACAAAGGCTTTCTGAGCAATTTCATTCTGATCTCTATATCTTTCCAAGTAGTATTCATGAGTTAATTCTTGTTCCAACCCACAATGATAAGAGTAGTAAAGAGTATGCACATATGGTCCGTGAGATAAATGAAACCCAGGTAGCCCACGAGGAGGTATTGTCCGACAATGTCTATTATTTCTCCAGAGAAAAAGGTCTGACAGTACTGGAAGCCTAATTGTGTCCAATGATTAAGGTGTTTTGAAGTTTATCAATGATAATAACAAGTTGATAGGCCTTTAATATGTCCGAGTTGAACCTTAATCTCTGAATGCGTATCATCGAAATTGTAAAAGGAACGACTCGAACCAGGCTAAATCCTCGATCCACTTGATATCAGTATTATTTTTCCATTACCTGGCTTCAATGTCAAGTAGGTAGTAGTTCACCTTTTAGATTTTGGTAGCGGTGCAACGCTAGCACTACACATTTTTACATAATATGTAATATAGTGAAGAATGGCAGACAATTTAATAAGAATTTTATAGGATTATATATTTTTTTTGTTTCAATATTTTTCACAATGTGTTATAATTATGAATTGACGAATAAAAAAATATATTGATTCTACCAATTTGGTTCGATTCGTGGTATAAGTACCCCACGCACAAGCAGAATATTAGCACAAGTTATGTAATAATATGTCATAAATGGATTCCCAGTCCAAGGATCTCAAAGATAGCTATGGGAAGGTGATTTTGACATTTATAATCAAATTAATCCTAGCATGCAATACTTTGATAATTTTTTGCCAATATTCTTTTTGTGCGTGTGATACTTAATCACAGGAACCAGGTTAAAATTTTAAGGAGGACATTTCAATGGCAAGGAAAATGAAAACAATGGATGGTAATACCGCTGCGGCACACGTGTCATATGCGTTTACCGATGTTGCTGCAATCTATCCGATCACACCTAGCTCCGTTATGGCCGAGGTAACTGATAAATGGTCAGCTGAAGGCAGAAAGAACATTTTCGGACAAGAAGTAAGGGTAGTTGAGATGCAGTCTGAAGCCGGAGCAGCTGGAACAGTACACGGTTCTTTGGCAGCTGGTGCACTTACAACAACATTTACAGCATCACAAGGATTATTATTAATGATCCCTAATATGTATAAAATCGCTGGTGAATTACTTCCGGGCGTAATTAATGTATCCGCTCGTGCAGTAGCAAGCCATGCATTATCCATCTTTGGTGATCATTCCGATATTTATGCATGCCGTCAGACAGGCTTTGCTATGCTTGCAAGCAGCAATCCTCAGGAGGTTATGGACTTAGGTGCTGTAGCTCATTTAGCAGCAATCAAAGGTAGAGTACCTTTCTTACATTTCTTTGATGGTTTTAGAACTTCCCACGAAATTCAGAAGATTGAAGCGTGGGACTATGAAGATCTGAAGGAAATGGCAGATTTGGATGCTGTTGATGCATTCCGTCGTAATGCCTTAAATCCTGAGCATCCTGTACTTCGTGGTTCTGCTCAGAACCCTGACGTATTCTTCCAGGCAAGAGAAGCATGCAATACATACTACGATGCAGTTCCTGGTATTGTAGAAGAGTACATGGGCAAAGTTAACGCTAAGCTTGGTACAGATTACAAGTTATTCAACTACTATGGTGCTGCTGATGCAGACCATATCATCGTATCTATGGGCTCTGTAAATGATACCATTGAAGAGACCATCGATTACTTAAATGCAAACGGCTCTAAGGTTGGTGTTGTTAAGGTTCGTTTATATCGTCCTTTCAGCGCTAAGCGTTTAATCGAAGCTATTCCTGCTACAGTTAAGAAAATCACAGTTCTTGATAGAACTAAGGAGCCTGGTTCCCTTGGCGAGCCTTTATACTTAGACGTAGTTGCAGCATTAAAGGACAGCCAGTTCAAAGATGTTCCTGTATTCAATGGTCGTTATGGTTTAGGCTCCAAGAATACTACACCTGCTCAGATTATCGCAGTATACAAGAATTCTGCTAAGAAGACCTTCACCATTGGTATTAAGGATGATGTGACTAACTTATCTCTTGATATTACTGAGAATCCCAACACTACACCTGAAGGAACAATCAGCTGTAAATTCTGGGGCCTTGGCGCTGACGGTACTGTAGGTGCGAACAAGAACTCTATCAAGATCATTGGTGATCATACCAATATGTACGCTCAGGCTTACTTTGACTATGATTCCAAGAAGTCCGGTGGTGTAACGATGTCCCACTTAAGATTTGGTAAGAAGCCGATCAAGTCTACTTACTTAATCACAGAAGCAGATTTCGTTGCATGCCACAATCCTTCCTATGTTAGAAAGTATAACATGGTTCAGGAATTAAAGGATGGCGGAACCTTCTTACTTAACTGTGGATGGGATATGGAAGAACTTGAGAAGCATTTACCTGGACAGGTTAAGCGTTATATTGCAGAACACAATATTAAGTTCTACACCATCGACGGTATCAGCATCGGTAAAGAAATCGGCTTAGGTGGCCGTATTAATACAATCCTTCAGGCAGCTTTCTTTAAGCTTGCTAACATCATTCCGGTTGAGGAAGCAGTGAAGTACATGAAGGACGCAGCAACAGCATCCTATTCTAAGAAGGGTGAAGCTATTGTTGCCATGAATCATGCAGCTATTGATCGCGGTCTTACCGGGCTTAAGGAAATTACAGTTCCTGAGAGCTGGAAGAATGCTGAAGATGAAGCAATTATCCATAAGGTAAGTGGTGATAGAAAAGACGTAGTTGACTTTGTTAATAACATTTTGGCTCCAGTAAATGCTCAGCAGGGTAATGATCTTCCTGTATCTGCATTTGCAAATGCAGTTGACGGTACTTTACCTCAGGGCTCCTCAGCATTCGAAAAGCGTGGTATTGCAGTAGATGTTCCTGAATGGAATCCTGAGAACTGTATTCAGTGTAACTTCTGTTCCTATGTATGTCCTCATGCTGTAATTCGTCCTGTTGCTATGAATGCCGAAGACGCTGCTAAGGCTCCAGAAGGAATGAAGAAGGTTCCTATGACAGGTCTTGCTGGCTTTGAATTCGCTATGACTGTATCCTCACTTGACTGTATGGGTTGTGGTTCCTGTGCGAATGTATGTCCTGGTAAGAAGGGTGCTAAGGCTCTTGTTATGAAGCCTCTTGAGACACAGTTAGCAGAGCAGAAGGTATTCGAGTATGGTCTTACCTTAGATGTTAAGCCTGAGGTAGCTGAGAAGTTTAAGGATGTTACTGTTAAGGGTAGCCAGTTCAATCAGCCTCTGCTTGAGTTCTCCGGTGCATGTGCAGGTTGTGGTGAAACACCTTATGCTAAGTTAGTAACACAGTTATTTGGTGACAGAATGTTCATCTCCAATGCAACAGGATGTTCTTCTATCTGGGGTGGTTCTTATCCTTCCACACCTTATACAGTAAATAAAGAAGGACACGGTCCTGCATGGGCTAACTCCTTATTTGAAGATAATGCAGAATATGGCTATGGTATGTTCCTTGCTCAGCAGGCACTTAGAGATAGAGTGAAGGAAAAGGTTGAAGCTTTAGCAGCATCCGCTAGCAAAGAAGAAGTTAAGGCAGCTGCAGAGAGATATCTTGCAACCTATACCAATGGTCGTGAGAATGCAGGTGCAACCAGAGCACTCGTAAGAGTTCTGGAAGCATGTGATTGTGCTGATGGCAAGGATATCTTAAAGGATAAGGAATTCTTATCCAAGAAGTCTCAGTGGATCTTTGGTGGTGACGGCTGGGCATATGATATCGGTTTCGGCGGTTTGGATCATGTAATTGCCAGCGGACAGGATGTTAATATCCTTGTATTCGATACCGAAATCTACTCCAATACAGGTGGTCAGTCATCTAAGTCTACTCCTACCGGTGCAATCGCTCAGTTTGCAGCAGCTGGTAAGGAAGTAAAGAAGAAGGATTTAGCAGCAATAGCAATGAGCTATGGTTATGTATATGTTGCTCAGATCGCTATGGGTGCAGATTACAACCAGACTATGAAGGCTTTAGTAGAAGCAGAAAGCTATCCGGGTCCTTCCATCATTATCGCTTATGCTCCTTGTATCAACCATGGTATTAAGGGTGGTATGGGTGTATCTCAGACAGAAGAGAAGAATGCGGTAGCAGCTGGTTACTGGAATATGTTCCGTTTCGATCCTCGTGTGGCTGAAGAAGGCAAGAATCCCTTCCAGTTAGATAGCAAGGCTCCTAGCGCAAGCTATCAGGACTTCATCAGAAATGAAGTACGTTATAGCTCCTTAATCCGTCAGAATCCGGAGAGAGCAGAGCAATTATTTGCAAATGCTGAGAAGGATGCTTTAGCAAAATATCAACATTTAGTAAAGCTTACCAAGCTCTATGAAGCTGATGCTGAATAATTAATAATTTATCAAATACGCGTAATCGCGTAAATTTAAAACAGGCTTGTAGATATGATGAAATATTCATATTGCAGGCCTGTTTTTACTTACACGAACGCACCCGCGATAACCGGAGATACATGGAGCGTGTCTCAACCGAATTTTATATAAAAATATATTGCATGCTATTTAATGGAAAAATAATAAATTTAATTAAATATAGTTGATTTTTCGTGTATTTAGTTATAAAATGTAAATAAAGGTTACTATATTATTATAAGGAGGTAGAATATGAAAGGCACAGTTGTTTCAACATGGGTAGAGTCATGCAGGACTTTATTTGGAAATGATGTTGTTAATAAAGCGTTGGCAAAGTTTCAACTTCAACCAGATATTGTTTTCTCTCCGCTACAGGATGTTGAGGATAGAGTTGCTACTGGGATAGTTGATCAGGTAGGGGATATGGTTGGGAAAAATCATCAAGAGATATGGAGGATTATGGGGGAACAAAACATTAAGACCTTTAGCAAGGCTTATCCGGGCTTCTTCCGTCATGAAACAGCATATCAATTCTTGAAGTCTATGAATGATGTTCATAAAATTGTCATGAAGCGCTTCAAAGGAGCTGTTCCACCAATTCTTGACGTGGCACCCCTATCATCCAATGATATACTTTTTACATATCGCTCCAAACGAGGAATGTACCATTACCTTTTTGGATTAATTAATGGTGTAGCTGAATATTTTAAGGAGCAGATAAAAACTGAGATCGTGGAGCAGAAGGAAGGGGAGCTTCAGCTCAGGCTTACCTTCGAACAGGAGATTAAAGCCACGAAGCGATATTTGTTTAATCAGGTGTTTTCCTTTGGGTTTATCAAGAATGTTACTATAAAGACAGCCGTATTGAATATGCTTTTGATTATGATGGCAGGGGTTGCTTTCTTGCCGGAGCCTTTGTATACATTGCCGGTCGGAATATCAACCTTCCTAATTACCCTATTTTCATCATACATGTTCCATCGGCCTCAGAAGATACTGAGACAGGAGCTAAGTAAGTTGAGTGATTGCGATTTTGTAGAATATATGTCTATTCAGACAAAAGATGAATATGAAGATATCATGAGTCAAGTGAATGAGATAAAGCAGAGGGTACAGAAGGACTTTATAGGCTTCAACGCTATTGTCGATGAGATGTACACCTTTAATCATTCCGTTTCTGAGATCGCTAAGACCATGCAATCCACCTCCAATGATATAACGGCGGTTCTAGACGAAGTGGCAGTAGCTGCTATCACCCAGGCTGAGGATACAGAACGTTCGGTAGGAATTCTTAGTGACAACATCAGCCAGGTTACCCGTATATCAGCGGAGAGTCAGGCAAATGAAGGGAAGATTGAGACTGCGATGGAGAAACTGGAGAGCAGTTTTTCGAACGTAGATCATACAACTCTGGAGATACAGGCCGTACTTGAGCAATTTAGAAGGATTCGTACCAATAGTGAGGAGCTACGTAGGAATGCTGAGGGCATGATGGGTATTGTATCCATCGTATCGTCGATTGCCCAGCAAACCAATCTATTAGCATTGAATGCTTCTATTGAAGCAGCTAGAGCAGGTGAAGCTGGTAGAGGCTTTGCAGTGGTTGCGGATGAGGTTAGAAATCTCTCTGGACAGACGAATAAAGCGGTATCTCAGATTAATCAAAGTCTTACTGAATTTGTTGAAAGCATTGATGGCGTGGTTGGAGATATTGATCAGCAATATAACATATTGGAGACGGAGAGTGGTAAGCTTAGTGGAGCAGTGAAGAGCTCCAGCGCTGCGAACCAAAATCTAAAGACAGTGTCGGATTTAATGATAGAGACCTCGAAGGAGCTTAAGGTTGAGGCGGATCATATAGCAGCCCTGTTTGATAATATGCATAGTCTGGCAGCGATTGCTGAAGAAAATTCAGCGGCTACCCAAGAAGCTAGTTCTAATGTTGCAGTATATGTGGACCAGATTAATGAGCTGACAAGTCAGATTGCGGTATTTGAAAAGATGATTAATAACTTCCAAGATGATTTGGGACATTATAAAATATAGACATAAAATAATCCCATATCGAATGAACTCTTCTAGAGAGCTTGTTCGATATGGGATTAATGCTTCTATCAATGTATAGTTTTCTATAAAAAATACACCTGACTGGATTCGAACCAGCGACCTTTCGCTCCGGAGGCGAACGCTCTATCCACTGAGCTACAGATGCATACATAATCGATTGAACCTTGTATGGCTCTTTCGGACTATGTTATTATATACTATCTAAAATGCAAAGTAAAGTAAGTTTTCATGAAAATCTTATATCAGGCAATACATATTAGAAAAAGGCTTCTAATAAGATGTAAAGATATAAGTTTAATCCGTGAGCTTTTTCAGAAGGTAGCGCTTCTTATATTTAATGCGGGCAAATTTTGCCACTCGATTCACGGTACTATAATTTACAGCGCCGCCTACAATACCGATGATTGGGATGCCTTGAACAAACTTTGCGGTCAGAAGTGCTTCGGATAAGGTCCTTGAAGTCTCTTTCATCTGAGAATCCACATCAATTTGAGCTTCTATCTCGTGATCAAGCTGATCACTAAGCAGATCTAGCTTATGATTAAGCTCCTTTTGTTGCTCCCCTTTCCTTAGGGCAGTGTTAATCAGTAGTAGCAGATATGCTTTTTCCTCTTCTCTATCATAAGAAAATCCATAGCTTAGAGCGATTTCATAGATGGTCTTTATCATGACCGAGAGAAGCAAAAGAATATCAGGCAAGCCGACTCCGAGGATACCGAGTACACTTCCTTCCACAACAGAGAAGGAGGAATTGATTAGCTGTGATTGTTTGGAATGTCGGTCCATTCGTTTGAAATGCCTTTTATTCATTCTTTTATTCAGGGCATAATTATTAATATCATGCTCCAGTTCGATTTTATCCTTGCTATAGGTCTTCTCAATATAGGTACTTCCCTTGTCAAAAACTAGCTGAAAGCTTTTATAGAAAGCGGCATTTAAGGTATCGGCCAGTTTGGCAGGAATTTTATGTTGTATTTTTTCTAGTATGGGAGTAAGTGTAGTGTCCAGAATGGTGGGTTCGGATTGGTTCAATATATTCTTCTCTTGTAGTTCGATTCGTGTCAGCTGCTTTTTTAGTATAGGATTCATGTTCTTCGCCCTTTCTTCTTAATTGATCTCAAAAAAGCCTTGATATTACGGTATTCTCTCAAATGTGACCATGAATGACAGATTATAACTTTGACAAAGTTTGTTAGATATGTTTTAATTATATATTCTTATCAATCCTATGTAAAATTATATTATCATAAGAAAAGTGGGAATTATCGACATAAATGTTACATAAATATTAAAATATATTACAAAATAATGAAATATACTTGTTGATTTTTTATATGGCTTCTGCTACAATAGGATGAGTAAATTAATAATTATGGAAATGTGTTGAAGAGCCTTTGAGGAGACAATAATGAAACTTAAGTATAAAAAAATAATATTGCTAACTACAATGAGTACAATGGGAATTGGAATATTAACGCTTTCAGTTAGTCAGGACAGACCTAAGGCAGAGGAAAAGACTGCTCCGGCAATGCTTAGTGCAGAGATGTTACCGGATGAGAATCTTTCGGATAGTAATGCATTGAGGACAGCGGAAGATGCAATTGCTATGACCGATGTTACTGTGACTCCGACTCCTTCTCCGACTCCCACGCCTGTTCCGGTATATCCGATAGCTGAGCAGGGAACTTATCCCGAAATTGATGCGTTATTTGAGTCTTATTATACAGCAAAGAATAGTCGTGATGTGAACACCTTAACGAGTATTTTAAGTGATCCTAGTAAGGTAGAGTCAGAGGAGCAACTTCAGACTAAGACGGAATATATTGAGGATTACCGTAAAGTTAAGGCGTATACGAAAAAATCTATGCGAGAAGGCGAGTATATCGTCTATGTTTATCATGAAATAAAGTTTACAAGTATAAATACTCCGGCACCTGGACTGGCCAAATTCTACGTAATTACCGGAGAGGATAATAAGCTGAAAATCTTTTCAGGCGATATGGATCCGGAGACAAAAGCTTATTATGAGGAAAGAAATAATGATGAAGACGTTATTGCTATCATCGAGATGACAAATGAAAAGAGCGCTAATGCTATCGAGAAGGATCAGGATTTGAAGAACTTCTGGCAGAGCATCGATGCCATGACTAGCAGCAATAGTTCAGAAAAAGCAGAAGGCGATTCGGCTGAATAATTCATTAATTACTCCTTATACTATCATTAGTTTATAGGATAAGGAGTGTTTTATATGATTAATAATGTAGATTTGGATTTGCTGGAGAAGACCTATCAGAATGCCTCTGTAGGGATTACTGCCATTGAAGCTGTTCTTGATAAAGTTAAGAATCAACAGTTCAGTAATGATTTGCATAGACAATTACGAGATTATCAAGAAATCGCTGATAAGTCAAAGAGGCAATTACGTATGAACGGCGCAAAAGCAAAGGATGTTTCTTTTTATAATAAAGCAGTCATGAAAAGCAATGTGAAATTAAATACATTGAGGGATTCATCGGATAGTCATATTGCCCAGATGGTGATAAGGGGAAGCACCATGGGGGTAACCCAGATGACAAAACTCCTTCATGCAAAAAAGAATGCAGATGGTACGAGTGCTAAAATAGCCGAGGAGTTTGTGAAAAAGGAAGAGAATAATATTGAGGTGATGAAGCACTACTTATAAGAGTGCTAATGATTGTAAAGCAAAGGATTAAAGCTTCCTCGTCATGACAATGCCTAGTATACTATATTATTCTAATATGTGATTTAAAGTGGGACTATGTTTTTTTCATAAGCACGGATAACGTCTTGTATCGGTGGAGAAAGCATAGCCTTCTTTGATTCTTGATTGATAAAAGCTAATGCAATCTGTATCTGGGATATTGCTTCCCAGAGTTAGGGATAAGTCCATTTTTATTTGATAATGGACGAACAGAATGAAATAAAGTATAATTAAGAAGCAATAGCAGATTGGAATAAATTACAATTCGAGATTTAAGCAGACATGCTATGTTAGATAGAAAGGGTAAAGGTAGGGTATGGCAAAGAGAACGAAAAGATTAACCTCACAAATTGACGACACACAAGCTGTGAGAATCAATAAATATCTGAGTGAGGCAGGGATATGCTCCAGAAGAGAGGCTGACCGGTATATCGAGGAGGGAAAGGTGAAAATCGATGGTGTCGTAGCACAGATGGGCTCAAAGGTAACCAAGGATAACGTGGTTACTTTCTGTGATAAGCAGGTGAAGCAGGAGACAAAGCTGGTTCTTATTGCCTTTAATAAGCCGGAGGGTGTTGTATGTACGACGGATCATAGGGAGCCGGATAATATCATAGATTATATCGGCTATAACATGAGAATTTATCCAATTGGTCGTTTGGATAAGGATTCAGAGGGTTTGATTTTATTAACCAATGACGGCAATATCGTCAATAAAATACTACGCGCAGAGAATAATCATGAGAAGGAATATATAGTAACTGTGAACAAGGAAATAACCGTAGATTTCGTGAAACAGATGTCATCGGGAGTAGCGATTCTTGATACAGTTACAAAGCCATGCAAGGTAAACCAGATAGATCGTTATACCTTCAACATTATTTTGACTCAGGGACTGAACCGTCAGATACGACGTATGTGTGAAACCCTTGGATATCGTGTTGTAAATCTGAGACGTGTCCGAATAATGAATATACAGCTAGGAAGGTTGAAGACCGGAGATTATCGAAATGTCACAGAGCGTGAGATTGAGGATATGAACCAATTACTTCATAAGAGCAAAAGTAACCGATAGGTGGAGGATTTTATGCTGTTAAGACATCGGATGACCTATAGGGATGGTATGCTGATAAAAACAGTGTGAATCATCGAGAAGACTATTCTCACTTCAAGGACTTGTCGTATTAAGTTAGTATGTAATTTTAGTAAGAAAGGTATGAGCTGTTATGGATATCAAAGATGAGTTAGAAGAATTACGAAAACTGATACAGTATCATAATGACAGATATTATAATCAAGATGATCCTGAGATCTCAGATTATGAATATGATCAGTTATCCTTAAGACTTCGTAAATTAGAGCAGGAACATCCTGAGTATGCAATAGAAGATTCTCCTACTAAGAAGATTGGAGGGATTGCTAAGAGAGAAGCGGGTATTTTGGTGAAGCATAATGTTCCAATGCTTAGCTTACAGGATGTTTTTGATCAGGATGAAGTGTACAGCTTTGTGGAGAAGATACAGAAGGAACGTCCTGGTACAGTATTTGTTGTAGAACAGAAGATTGATGGTTTATCGGTAGCCCTTCGTTATACGGATGGAGTCCTGACAATGGGTGTAACCAGAGGGGACGGAATTAATCAGGGTGAAGATGTAACCGAGAATGTAAAGATGATACAGGATGTGAAAACCAAGCTGAAGGAGGCTGTTTCTTATATAGAGATCCGTGGAGAGGTTCATATGAAGAATGAGGATTTCGAGGCAGTGAATGAGCGTCTAGAGGCTGCAGGTAAGAAGCTTTTTGCTAATCCCCGTAACTGCTCTGCAGGAACATTGCGCCAACTTGATCCGCAGGTTGTGAAGGAAAGAAAACTCTCTCTCTTTGTATTCAATGTTCAGGAGGCTAGAGGTATTACCTTCCGCAGCCATTCGGAAAGCTTGGAATGGCTGAAGAAGCAAGGAATCAAGGTCGTTGAAGGTACTAAGCTATGTAGGACAGCTGATGAGGTATGGGAAGCAATTCAGGCGATTGGTGAAGCGCGCGGAAATCTTCCTTATGATATTGATGGAGCTGTTGTTAAGGTTGATAACCTTGAGGACAGAGAGTATTTCGGAGCAACCTCTAAGGTGCCCCGTTGGGCAATTGCATATAAGTATCCTCCAGAAGAGAAGGAGACTGTCGTAAAAGAAATTCGACTCTCCGTAGGGAGAACTGGACGAATTACACCTACAGCAATCTTTGAGCCGATTCGACTGTGTGGTACCAATGTGGAGAAGGCTACTCTTCATAATCAGGATAGAATTGACGAATTAGATGTCCGCATCGGGGACACAATTGTTGTCCGTAAGGCCGGAGAGATCATTCCTGAGGTTCTTTATGTGAACAAGGAGAAAAGGCCGGAGGGGACAGTACCCTTCCGTATCTCTGCTATCTGTCCCAGCTGTGGATCACCTACGGTAAGAGATGCCAATACGGCGGATACCAAGTGTACGAATATTAATTGCCCGGCCCAGCTCAGTCAGCATATCATTAATTTTGTAGGCCGTAACGCCATGGATATTAAGGGTTTTGGAGAGGCCTATATAGAAGTGCTGATTAAGGAAGGGTATCTTAAGGATGTAGCAGATATCTATAGCCTGAAGGACCATAGAGAAGAACTGATCGATAAGGGCTTAATTGGAAAAGTGAAGAATACTGATAAGCTTTTGAAAGCAATCGAGGACAGTAAGAATAATGATATCGACCGTCTGATTACCGGTCTTGGTATTAAGAACATCGGAAGACAGGCAGGTTCAGAACTGAAAAAGCATTTTAAATCACTTCATGAGTTGGCGAACTCCACTTATGAGGAGCTTATAGCGATCAATGATGTAGGCGATATCACGGCCAGATCGATTGTTGAATTTTTCTCTCAAGAGGAGAATCGTAATATTTTAGACAGGCTTGAAAAAGCGGGCATGAATTTTACTTCTCTGGTTGAAGAGACTAACAAGGACCAGCGGTTTGCGGGAATGACCTTTGTCATCACCGGAACTCTACCGTCTATGGGACGTTCCGAAATGGAGGAATTAGTGAAGCAACATGGTGGTAAGGTGTCAGGTAGTGTATCGAAGAAAACAAGATATCTGATTGCGGGTGAGAATGCGGGTAGTAAGTTAACAAAGGCACAGGAGCTTGGTATTGAGATCTTAACAGAGGAGGAAGTCCTTAAATTACTCGAGTAAGAGGGTCTTGTTTATGAAAGGAATTTTCTGGAGATTCTGAGGTTTGTTTGTTGATTTATTCTTGGAAACGTGCTATGATATTTTTTACTATGACAAAATTATGAAAATGGTGATAAATTATGCCTATTAAAATTCAGAGTGACTTACCAGCAAAGAGAATACTTGAAGATGAGAATATATTTGTAATGGACGAAACACGTGCTATGCATCAGGATATTCGTCCTTTACAGATAGCAATACTTAATTTAATGCCCATTAAGGAGGATACGGAGGTACAACTTCTTCGTAGCTTATCTAATACACCTTTGCAGGTAGATGTAACATTCTTAACAACCGGAACCTATGTGGGGACGCATACTCCGACTAGTCATCTGGCTCAGTTCTATCTTACCTTTGAGGATGTAAAAGAACGAAAATTTGACGGATTAATCATTACCGGTGCCCCGGTTGAACAGATGGAATTCGAAGAAGTTACTTACTGGGATGAGTTGGTCAATATTATGAAATGGTCAGCTACCAACGTAACTTCGACGTTACATATTTGCTGGGGAGCTCAAGCTGGTTTGTATTATCATTATGGCATAAAAAAAACATCCTTAACGAGTAAAATGTTTGGGATTTTTGAACATAAGGTACTACAGAGAAAAGTACCATTCGTCAGAGGGTTCGACGATGTTTTTTATGCACCCCACTCCAGATATACAACTGTTGCAAAAGAGGATATAGAGAAGTGCGAAGATCTTACAATCCTTGCAGAATCCGAAGAAGCCGGTATATTTATTACTTTGGCAAAGGATGGAAAGCAGATCTTTGTTATGGGTCATCCAGAGTACGATAGAATATCCTTGGATAAGGAGTATAAGAGAGATGTTGCAAAGGGAATAGACATCGAATTACCTAAGAACTATTATCCGGCAGATAAGCCGGAGTCCAGACCGAACCTCGTCTGGAGAGCCCATGCAAATGCAATGTACACAAATTGGTTAAATTATTATGTCTACCAAGTTACACCTTATGATTTATAAGGTGGAAGTTGGTAGTAATCAGAGTTACTCCGTATGATTTATAGGAGTAAGCTGATAATTACCAACGTTACACCTTATGATTTATAAGGTGGAAGTTGGTAGTAATCAGAGTTACACCTTATGATTTATAAGGTGATGATTGGTAGTAATCAGAGTTATTTCATATGATTTATAGGGGGTAAGCTGATTATTACCAACATTACACCTTATGATCTACAAGGTAGAAGTTGGTTATATTCAAGGTTACCCCTTAGGATAAGGGGATAGGAAAATAAATAGTAGCTCCATATGTATTATAATCATGTTCGGATGGCTTGGGATGTGATTTGACGTTGGAATTCAGTTCATAACAGCACAATTCTTGCGGAGTCTAGAATTGTGGTGTTAATGTGGGGGATATGATGTATGAAACTGATCAATGCGCTACAAAATAAGCCTGCAGTCCTTCTGATATTGATGATAGTTGTTGTTAGTATTTGCATCATTGGTATTGTTGTGGTATTACTATTTCGATTGGAGAATGAAAAACGGGTCACGAAAGCAGCGATAGAGTTAAAAAGAATTACGAATAGTATACGTGCTGGACTCGTGCATTTTACATTAGAAGGTGATGGCAGGATATTATATGCCAGTAAAGGTTTTTATGAATTGTTAGGTTATGATAAGGGAACAGCCAAAGCGAATAATAAATTAACCTTACTCGATTTTATCGACCCAAGGGACGCTCATATACTGGAGGATATTATGAATCAAATCCATCAGGATCTGATTCGTTGTGATGTAAGAATGGTAACGAAGGATGGGAGTGTGTTGAATTTGCTGATGAATGGTAATTGTGCAGTCGGCAAGGATGGTAAACACACCCTGTCGGTTGTGTTTATTGACATAACAGAGCGGAAAAAGATGCAGGATTTGATCATTCTGGAAGGAGAACGTTATCGTATTGCGACAGAGCTATCTAAGGATGTACTGTTTGAATATCACATCAAGAGCGATGTGATGATATTATCGGAAAAGTACCGTGAAGTGTTTGCTCATGATTCTTTAATACAGAACTTTTGCCTCGAATGTAACCAGAGGAGAGGCGAAATTCATTCGGATGATTGGGGTATCTATCTGGAGCTTTGTGAAGAACTCACAGAAGGAAAGAGTATGATAGAGAAGGAATTTCGAATCAAGAACCGTTTGGGTGAATTTATCTGGTGTCAGCTTATGGGAAAGACCATTTATGACGATGATAAGCTCCCGCTACGTGTGATTGGTAGGTTAGTGAATATTGATACCCAGAAGAGGGAATTGGAAGCCTTAGAGTATAAAGCAACCAGAGATCCTCTTACCGGAGTATATAATAAAGAGATGACAATAAAAAAGATAGATCAGTTTATTGTCGGTAACAAGAATAAGATGCATATGCTGATGTTTATAGATTTTGATGATTTTAAACGAATCAATGACACCTATGGACATCTGCGGGGAGACAAGGTACTGACCTACATTATAGGGCGAATCAAGGAGATTTTCTGTGAGGGTGAGATTATCGGACGTATCGGTGGCGATGAATTTGTTGTCTTTATCGGAAACATTACCGATATAGATGAGGTATTTGCAAAAGCAAATAAGCTAAAGGATGCTCTTAATACAACCTATCAATGTGATAATTACAATATTCCGATATCGGGAAGTATTGGTGTGGCTACCTATCCAGAGGCTGGCATATACTACGAGCAGCTTATGGACCGGGCAGATAAAGCATTATACCGAGTGAAGGAGCAGGGGAAGAAAAGCTTTATGCTTTATTCACCTTCCCTTAAGCACGAGTTTACGGATGAAACCACTAATGGAAATCCTTGCGAGAGATAGATTTCGTTATAAGCAAAAGACCAAGACAAATGACGCAGAGAACTGAACAGAAGCCAAGTAGTAAGAGGACTTCGTTTATATGCGTCATTTTTTTTATGTATTCATAGCTTTCTTTAAGTAAAAATCCTGCAAATGCAATAATTAGACCAGGTTTTACAATGGCATCAACCATACTTATTGAGAACTGTACATTGCGGATCACGATGTAGGTATCAAGACCGGTCACGATAAATTGCCCGATCAATAGTGCAATCAGATAACCCTTAATACCATTATAGGGAATAAGGATTGCAACTAAGAGTATCTTACAGACAGAGCTTATAATTGAATTAACAAAGGTGACATGTGCCTTGCCAAGTCCGTTAATGACGCTGCTTAAGGTTGTCGTAAGATAGATAAAAGGGCATAGCCAGGCAAGAATCATGAGATAGGCACCGGCCTCTTCATTATGAAAAATGGTGTTGCCAAGATCCTTTCCAAAGATAATGAATAAACCTGTACTGAGAATGCCTATAATGATGCTATACTTAATGGCGATTGCTGTAGTCTTACCAATGAGTTGATGGTTTTTCGTTGCCTGTGCCTCGGAGATAGTAGGTAGGATTAAAACGGCCAAGGCATTGGTCAAAGCGGTGGGAAACATGATAAAGGGAATGGACATACCATTTAATACTCCGAAGGTGGCCAAAGCTTCTTCTGTACTAAGGCCAAACCTTCGTAGCATGGCAGGAATTAGGATAGCCTCCACACTATGAAGTATACTAAGCAGTAAGCGATTTAAGGAGAGCGGAATACTTAAAGACATAAGATTGCGTACAATCTGAGTCCTGCTATCTGTCTTAGCCTCAGGATTGGGGTCATAGAGAAGGATTTCATTCGGAGATTTGCTGACCAGTAAGGAGCATAAATTATAGATACAGGAAGCAACTTCTCCGATGACCAAACCAAACACTGCCAG
Source organism: Bacillota bacterium (assembly GCA_023411555.1). Classification (GTDB taxonomy): domain Bacteria; phylum Bacillota; class Clostridia; order Lachnospirales; family Lachnospiraceae; genus Mobilitalea. Next base: position 125,989 of record JAEYOQ010000026.1, on the reverse strand, counting down.
CTGTAGAGAAACCTTTAATTCGCCACCACCGGAGTACAAGGCTATTATATATACAACTATGACTCGTACAACTTGCTCAAGCAATTGGGTTGAGGCCGGAACACCGGCCTTTTTTAATCCATAATAATATCCGTTGATGCAGGCTGTTACTCCACAGAAGGGAAATACAACAGCAAGAATACGAAGAGAGATTATGCTTCTGTCTTCCATAAGAAATCTTATTGCAATAAGGTCAGAAAATTTGTAAACCAGTAAGGACAAAATGATAGCTAATAAAACGGAGATAAATAAGCCGATTCGAAGAATTTTAGTAATATTTTTTGGATTCCTTCTACCCAATTCTGCGGCGACCAGTCTGGAGATAGAGGTCTGAATTCCAGTGGCGTAAATGGTAAAACAGATTGCATAGACCGGGAATATTAATTGATATATACCTAAAAGCTCAGCACCCATTGCATTAGACAAAAAGATACGATAAAAAAAGCCTACAAAACGGGTGATAAAGCCGGCAATTGTAAGAATTAAGGTGCCCTTTACTATAGTATTTCTTTTAATTAGTCTTGCTTCCTGGGCAGAAATAGTATTATTTCTCATAGTTTGATAGTCATCCTATTTTATTCTTTAATGTATATATATTTCCGCAATGGAAAACTTATGTTATAGCCTTTTACTTCTTGACTATGGAATAATTTACATAATTGATAAAAAATTATTGACAGGATTTACAGATAATGATATGCTTATAACCGAGTGAATTAATAGGAATTAAATTAATAGGAATTAAATTAATAGGAATTAAAATGGTAGGATTTCGTTCATACTATTAATATATAAATTTGATTATTGGAACTACATACCGGAAGAATGCTGCCGGAGAAAAGGTAAGGTGAGAGACATGAAGCTTTCTACAAAAGGACGATACGGTCTTAGAGCAGTGCTGGATCTCGCAGTACATGCAGAGGAAGAAACCATAGCGCTTAGTCAGATAGCAGAGCGACAAGGAATATCAATGAACTATCTGGAACAGCTGATTGCTAAGTTGAAAAAGGCGGGAATTGTGAATGGTGTTCGAGGTGCACAGGGAGGCTATAGGTTGGCAGTACCCGCTGAGGAACTGTCAGTCGGGAATATATTAAGAGCACTAGAGGGAGATTTACATCCCGTTGATTGCTCAGAAGTAAACCAAGGTGATGCAACCTGCAGTAACTCGGATTCCTGTGTAACAAAATATGTCTGGAAGCGTATAAGTGATAGTATAAATGAAGCGGTTGACGGTATAAAGCTGTCGGAGCTTGTTGCTGAAAGCAGGCGAGTACAGAATGGGACAGGTGCTACCGATACAAAAGCAAAACAAACATGTGGTAAATAATATATATTTTAGGAGATGACAACATGGATAAGAAGATATATCTTGATAACGCGGCAACAACCAGAACCAGGCCGGAGGTCGTGGAGGCGATGCTTCCCTATTTTACTGAATTATATGGAAACCCATCCAGTGTATATGAGTTTGCTACCCAGAATAAGAAAGCAGTAGATGAAGCCAGAGGTATCATAGCAGGTGCATTGGGTGCCGACATCAGTGAGATTTATTTTACGGGAAGTGGCACTGAGGCAGATAACTGGGCACTGAAGGCTGCGGTAGACGCTTATGCAGGGAAGGGTAATCATATTATCACCTCTAAGATCGAGCATCATGCTATACTTCATACCTGTGAGTATCTTCAAAAGCATGGTATAGAGGTGACCTATGTTGATGTAGATGAGAACGGAATAATAAAGCTGGATCAGCTAGAGAAAGCGATTCGCCCGACTACGATTCTGATTTCAGTAATGTTTGCAAATAATGAAATTGGTACAATACAACCGATTAAGGAAATCGGTGCGATAGCTAAGAAGCATAATATTTTATTCCATACAGACGCCGTACAAGCATTTGGTCAAATTGAAATCAATGTAAATGATATGGGAATCGATATGTTGAGTGCAAGTGCTCATAAATTAAACGGACCCAAGGGAATAGGACTACTCTATATAAGAAAAGGTGTTAAGATACGTTCCTTAATACATGGTGGTGGACAGGAGAGGCAGAGAAGAGCCGGAACGGAGAATGTACCAGGAATAGTTGGCTTTGGTAAAGCAGTTGAAATCGCAGTGGCCACTATGGAAGAAAGGGCAGCAAAAGAAATCCACCTCCGTAATTTATTGATGAAACGTGTTCTTGAGGAGATTCCCTTCGTCCGAGTCAATGGTGATAAGAATAGAAGACTTCCAAATAATATGAACTTTAGCTTCCAGTTCATAGAGGGTGAATCTCTGTTGATTATGTTGGATATGAACAATATCTGTGGTTCTAGCGGTTCTGCTTGTACCTCGGGTTCCTTAGATCCTTCTCATGTGTTGCTGGCTATCGGTCTTCCTCATGAGATTGCTCACGGATCACTTCGGTTAACTGTAAGTGATGAGATTACAGAGGAAGAGATTCATTATACGGTCGATAAAATCAAGGAAATAGTAGAAAAGCTCCGCAAGATGTCGCCTCTGTATGAGGATTTCATGAAGAAAAGACAATAGGGTGAAAATAAAAGGCAATTTTCACTCTTTCAAGTTTGTACCTGCGTTACCCGAGTGTACACCGTCTCTCAAACGTGACGTCCCACACTCGGCTCAATCTGGAAGACATTCTGAAATCATTACAATGAATTTTCTTAAAGAGTAGGCATGTAATAATGGATTGTTGATAAAACACACGATTAAATTGGAGGAAAGCTTATGTATACAGAGAAAGTAATGGACCATTTTACCAATCCCAGGAATGTTGGTGAAATAGAGAATGCGAGTGGTGTTGGTACTGTAGGGAATGCAAAATGTGGTGATATCATGCGTATCTATCTTGACATCAATGAGGATGGTATCATTAATGATGTGAAGTTTAAGACCTTCGGTTGTGGAGCTGCGGTTGCTACCAGCAGTATGGCAACAGAGCTTGTAAAGGGGAAGACGGTACAGGAGGCACTTACTGTTACCAATAAGGCTGTTATGGAAGCTCTTGATGGACTTCCGCCGGTTAAGGTACATTGCTCCCTGTTGGCTGAGGAAGCAATTCATGCTGCACTCTGGGATTATGCTGAGAAAAAGGGCATCGTGATTGAAGGTCTACAGAAACCGAAGTCGGACATTCATGAGGAAGAAGAGACCATTGAGTATTAATAAATAGATAGATATAATTGATAAGATGCCTGATTACTTGGGCATTTTGTCTGTTTATCCAGAGAAATTGAAGGAGGCCGCTTTATTCTGATAAGGGAATAAGAAATGGCTGAATTTGGAGGATTGTATGGAAAAGGTTGTTGTAGGAATGTCAGGCGGTGTTGATTCCTCAGTTGCGGCTTATCTGCTGCAGAAGCAGGGGTATGATGTAATCGGAGTTACGATGCAGATATGGCAAGATGAGGATGTATGCTCTATGGAGGAGAATGGTGGCTGCTGTGGTCTCAGTGCTGTTGAAGATGCGAGACGAGTTGCTTCTGTTCTGGACATCCCCTACTATGTTATGAATTTTAAGCAGGAGTTTAAGGAAAATGTAATTGACTATTTTGTCGGTGAATATCTTCAAGCCCGAACACCGAATCCTTGTATTGCATGTAATCGTTATGTTAAGTGGGAATCTTTGCTTAAACGTTCCTTAGATATTGGTGCCTCCTATATTGCTACCGGTCATTATGCCAGCATAGAAAAGTTGCCAAATGGAAGATATACTATTAAAAAGTCGGTAACCCAGGCAAAGGATCAGACCTATGCTCTTTATAATCTGACGCAGCATCAATTATCCCATACGTTGATGCCGGTGGGAGCCTATGTAAAGGATGAAATTCGTGAGATTGCCAAGGATTTAAAGCTTCCAATAGCCAATAAGCCGGATAGTCAGGAGATCTGCTTTGTCCCTGATAATGATTATGCAGGCTTTATCGCTGATTATCTGGAAGAAAAGAAGAGAAAGGCTGCCTCAGAAGGTCAGGATGAAGCGAAGAAATTTACCGGAATGACTCCGGGAAATTACGTGAATACCGCAGGTGAGGTCATCGGAAGACATCGGGGATTAATTCATTATACGGTTGGACAGAGAAAAGGCTTGGGAATTGCCATGGGACAACCGGTCTTTGTGGTAGCGTTGAGACCGGAGACCAATGAAGTGGTCCTTGGGAATGCCAATGAAGTATTTTCCGATCGTTTGACCGCGAATCGTCTCAACTTTATGTCCATTGAGGATTTAGAGGATGAGCTGGTAGTAGAGGCAAAGATTAGATATAGCCATAAAGGAGCCCGCTGTACCATCAAGCGAACCGGAGCGGATGAGGTGGTTTGCATCTTTGATGAGCCTCAAAGAGCGATTACTCCCGGACAAGCCGTAGTGTTTTATCAGGGTGATTATGTAGTTGGTGGTGGTACCATTATCCACTAAGCCCAACATAAAATAAGAACATCGATTAGGTTGAGTGGCTCAATTGGCTCACCTTAAAGGAATAACAATAAGAGGACAATCTGATATCCGTATAATCAGGTCGTCCTCTTTTTATACTACAGCTTCTCGAATATCGGTTTACCCTTTACAAAGGTAGCATAATGAGTATATCCCAGATGCTTTAGAAGCTCAGCTACTCGGTTAAAGTCATAGCACAGATGCTCTGGTTTATGGGCATCGGAGCCAATGGTAATCAGTTCGCCACCCAGCTCTTTGTAACGCTTTAGAACCTCTGCCTTTGGATGAGGATTACCAAGCCCATACTTATAGCCGGAGGTATTAGCCTCAATTCCCTTACCGTAGGAGATAATCGTCTTAAGCGCTTCGTCCAGCAGGTCAGAATAATCTTCATAGGAATAATCTGGTTTCTTTCCCTCTGTCGTAGGAGCATATCTTATAATATAATCCAGATGACCATAAATATTAAAATAATCTTTGAAAATCTTGCAATTATCTATGATGGATTGAAAGTAAGCTTTTAGCCCCTCCTCCTTAGTTTTGTTTTCCCAGAATACAGGATAATAGGGATCAACATAATCAAGCACATGGGAGGAGCCGATTGCAAAATCAAAGAAATATTTGCTATGAAGAAATTTAAAATATTCTATCACTTGAGGTCGAGGCTGGAGTCCCAGCTCAATACCGGTTAATATCTCGATTTGATTAGCATAATAATCTTTTAGGGTCTGTAGTTTAGCAACATAAGGCTCCGGATCAAAGACAAAAGGGATATCACCCATTGGAGGGTAATCGTAATCCATATGATCTGTAAAGCAAAGTTTTTTTAATCCCAACTGTATTGCACGCTCAATCATCTGCTCCATAGGTGCCGGTGAATCTCCGGAGAAGTTGGAGTGAACATGGTAATCCGCTATAATCATAAAATACCTCCTTATCATTAATCCTTTACTATACTCTCATATTCCGAATATCGCTTGGACACTGATGATGAAGGTATTAGGGGTCGGTCATATTACCTGTTCTAGTTGATCTGCTGAATACCTGTGATATCTGTGGAAGCGACCATAGAGAAATTTGTATAGTATACGACGAAGCCCGGTTTACCACCGGCAGGTTTCTTAACATTCTTCTTTAGAGTATAATCGATCTCTACCTTATCTGCTTCTCGGGAGCCGGAATAGTAGGCAGCCAGTCTGGCAGCTTCCTCAAAGGTCTGGTCAGGGAGCTCATTGCCACCGGCTTTAACAATAACATGAGAGCCGGCCTGCTTTTTGGCATGGAACCACCAGTCACCACCTTCTGCAAACTGAAAGGTTAATTCGTCGTTCTGATAATTGTTTTTACCAACATAAATGTGATAGCCATCTGAGGAAAGATAGTGCAGAGGCTTGCTCTTACTATTAGTTTTCTTCATATTAATTTTTTTATCCAGCTTTTTGTTACCACTGGTGAAACGACGTCTGATGTAGCCATACTCGGTAAGCTCCTGCTTTAAGGCAGTTAGGTCGTCTTCTTCCGTAGCGATGTCGAGGGAGGCCTTAATGGATTCCAAATGCGTCAATTCCTCCTGGGTATCGGATATCTGAGTGGTAAGTGCGTCAAAAGTACGTTTAAGTTTGTTATACTTCTCAAAATACTGCTTTGCATTCTCCGTAGGTGTAATAGTAGGATCCAAAGGGATACTAATTTCCTGATTGTCATAATAATTAATCGTATTCAGTACCTTAGCACCCGGTTCCAAACCATAACCATAGGTATTAATCAGTTCTCCATAGACCTTAAATTTGTCTCTTTTCTCCGTATCCTGGAGCTGCTTACGCTGCAGGTCATATTTTTTGCCGGCACGATCTATGGCATTCGATAGAACCTTTCGGAGATCAGCGGATTTCTGCCGGATTCGGGCAACCGAATTTTTTGTAGCATAGAAAGCCTCTAATAAAGCAGAGATACTTCCAAAGGATTGTACCTCGTGATTTGCATAGCAGGTGAGCTCAACACTGGAGAACTCCACCGGTATCCCATCCTTTGCTACGATATTGGGACTGAAGTTAGCGCTCTTCACATCCTCCATTAACCGTTCAAGGTTCTTGTAAAGATGTAGCCCTGCCGCTTCACTGAGTGTATCGGTGAAATCTTCGGCGTCAATCGATGCCCGGCAACATATTTCGTTGGCAATTAATGGACTAATCCCGGTCAGATTACTCAAGAGTGCCTTACCGATTGGCATGGATTTACCCAGAATAGTTTTACAAAAGCTTTCGTAATCAAGAGTAAGCGGATTCAGCTTTTCGGTAGTGGCAGGGATAAAATATTCCCTGCCAGGAAGAACCTCACGGACTGAGCTTACAAATTGATTGATGCGTTTAATGCTATCCAGGATTACCATATTATCATCGCAGAAGATAATATTACTGTGTTTACCCATTAATTCGATAATCAGATATTTAGTGCATAAATCGCCCATTTCATTCAGATGCTCAAGCTTTATATTAACGACTCTCTCAAATCCTGGCTGGACAATATCAAGGATTCTGGCGCCATTCAAATGTTTACGGAGCAGCATACAGAAATTGGGTGCCGTCATGGGGCTGGGCTTGTTGTTCTCTGTCAGGTAGACTAGAGGCAGGCCTGCTCCTGCGGAAAGTAAGAGCCGGTATTGCCCACGCTCACCACCCTTGATTGTAAGGATTAATTCATCCTTTTCTGGCTGGGCAATCTTATTAATTCTGGATCCCAGTAGGTTTTTACGTAACTCATCTATAATATTTGCTATAACAATACCATCTAATGCCATTATGAATCATACTCCTTTACGATAGGAATAAGTCTGTTCGTTATTCCAATAATCAAAAATTATATCATATTGTCATAGAAAAGCATACAGTTTTCTGGAAATCTACTTTTGATTAGCTTTCTTACCTTCTTACAGTATTAGCGGCGAGAATGGATAGAATACTTATGTATGTAAAGAATGCTGAGGATGAGGTATTATAACTACAATATATAGGTATTATATAAATATATTATAGAGTGTAAGATATAAATATTTAATAATCTATTGCATTAAAGCAAAAAAGTATTTATAATAAAAAAATCAAATACAAAGGCGCATTTGTTTTTTTTATGCGCCTTTTTTCGTGGAAATAGAAGCACATAATTGAAAATTTTAATCAAAGGAGATTAAAAAATGGGATACGTTGATGAAGTAATTGAATTGGTGATTAGGAAGAATCCTGCTGAACCTGAGTTTCATCAGGCCGTAAAGGAAGTATTAGAATCTCTACGGGTAGTGGTAGATGCTAACGAAGAGAAGTTCAGGAGAGAAGGTCTTCTAGAGAGACTTGTTGAACCCGATCGACAGATTAAATTCAAGGTACCGTGGGTAGATGACAGAGGCAAGGTTCAGGTTAACACCGGCTATCGTGTACAGTTCAATAACAGTATTGGGCCTTACAAGGGCGGTTTACGCTTACATCCTTCCGTTAATCTTGGCATTATCAAGTTCCTGGGTTTTGAGCAGATATTCAAGAATTCATTAACCGGACTTCCCATCGGTGGTGGTAAAGGAGGTTCTGATTTTGATCCTAAGGGTAAGTCAGACAGAGAAGTATTAGCCTTCTGCACCAGCTTCATTACAGAGCTTTATAAATACATTGGTGCTGACGTTGATGTTCCGGCAGGTGATATCGGTACCGGCGGAAGAGAAATCGGTTATATGTATGGCCAGTACAAGAAGATCACCGGCTCCTATGAAGGTGTGTTAACCGGTAAGGGCTTAACCTACGGTGGTTCGCTGGCGAGAACAGAAGCTACCGGTTATGGTTTGTTATATCTGGTAGAAGAAATGTTGAAATGCAATGGACAGGATATCAATGGAAAGGTTTGTACTGTATCCGGTTCTGGTAATGTAGCTATCTACGCAATTCAGAAGGCTCATCAGCTAGGAGCGAAATGTGTGACCTGTAGCGATTCTAACGGTTGGGTATATGATCCGGAGGGAATTGATGTTGCCGCTCTTCAGGAGATTAAAGAGGTGAAGCGAGCTAGATTGACCGAGTACAAGAAATACAGACCGAATTCGGAATATCATGAGGGTAGAGGCGTATGGTCTATAAAGTGTGATATCGCACTTCCTTGTGCGACACAGAATGAGCTTCTTATCGAAGATGCAAAAGCCCTTGTTGCAAACGGCTGTATTGCAGTAGCAGAAGGTGCAAACATGCCTACGACCTTAGAAGCTACCGAGTACTTAATTGCGAATAAGGTATATTTTGCTCCTGGTAAGGCTGCTAATGCAGGTGGAGTTGCTACCTCCGCATTAGAGATGACTCAGAATAGTGAGAGATTAAGCTGGACCTTTGAAGAGGTGGATGCTAAGCTGAAGCAGATCATGATTAACATATTCCACAATATGGATGATGCTGCGAAAAAATATAATGCAGAAGGTAATTATGTGGTAGGAGCTAACATAGCAGGCTTTGAAAAAGTTGCTACTGCTATGATGGCTCAGGGCATTTGGTAGGATTAGATTAGCAATATAGCAAGAGAATAGTTAGACAGATCAATAGTCCGAACAAAATGGCTGTTATAACAAAATGCTTAGGATTAAGCATGGAGGTTATAACAGCTTTTTTTGATATATTTTTTAACAATATAAAGGATATCTCCATAATATCTCCACAACTAATTGTTATAATTACCATTAAGAAGAGTGTGATTTATGTTTTTCACTTATTCACACTGAGGGATTACGAAAAATCTAAATGTTTTCAAATATTAGGTAGAAGGAGGAGACGGATGTCTTCGAATATAATAACGAAAACGTTACTGATACGCAATATGTCCTGTGTCAATTGCGAGAACATTATTGAAGAGGAGCTGTCACCGTTGACTGGGATAAAGCAGGTGAAAGCCAGCTATTCGACCGGAACAGTTATGGTAACCTTTGATGAAAGTATTATTGGCCTTGACGTAATCAAGAGAAAATTAGAAAAAGCAAATTACTTTCTGAAAAAGGAACCCATAGAGCGGTCGAAGATGCAGGAGCATGGGGGTAAGGCCGAAGCCACAAGGGCTGATACCGGCAAGACAGATTATACGGATATCATTTCTGTTCTCATTATTATGCTGGCTATCTATGTTATTGCGAATCGCTTTGGATTATTAGATATCTTCAATGCTTTTCCGATTGCAAAAGAGGGAATGGGCTACGGGATGCTATTGATTATCGGAGGGTTAACCTCGGTGCACTGCGTTGCTATGTGTGGCGGCATCTGCCTCTCCCAGTGTGTCCCGAAGAAGCAGCCGGAGGATTATCAGCCAAGCCGCTATGAGACAATTAAGCCAAGCCTTCTATATAATCTGGGAAGAGTAAGCTCCTATACATTCATAGGTGGAATTGTGGGAGCAATCGGCTCCGTCATAAGCTTTTCCGGAGCGATGAAGGGTTTGGTACAGTTAATAGCCGGTATATTCATGGTAATCATGGGACTCAATATGTTGAATATCTTCCCAGGACTTCGTAAATTCAATCCTCGAATGCCTAAGATTTTCGCAAAGAAGATCTATGCCGAGCGTAAGGATAATAGCCCCTTCTATGTTGGTATTCTTAACGGATTAATGCCTTGCGGCCCACTACAAGCGATGCAGCTTTATGCCCTGTCTACCGGAAATCCGATCAAGGGGGCTGTGGCCATGTTCTTATTTAGTGTAGGGACCTTTCCGCTCATGTTTCTCTTTGGTGCACTCAGCTCCTTTATGAATAAGAAGTTCTCCGGTAAGCTGATGAAGGTCAGTGCGGTCTTAGTAGTCTTACTCGGTATATTTATGTTCGGCAATGGCATAAGCTTATCCGGTATCAGAATCCCACCCCTTTCCATGGCTTCCAATCAGGCACAGACTGGATCCGACAATATAGCCATCCTCAAGGATGGTATCCAGATTGTTACAACCGGTTTATCCTCCGGTCGATATGAACCGATAACTGTTCAGAAGGGTATCCCTGTAAGATGGATCATTCAGGCAGAAGACGGTGACATCAATGGATGTAATAACAGTATTGTGGTTCCAAAGCTCGGACTTAAGAAGGATCTGGAGCTTGGTGACAATATAATAGAATTTACAGCAGAAGAAAGCGGAGTAATCTCTTATAGCTGCTGGATGGGTATGATACGAAGTAAGATTACGGTTGTGGATGATATTAGACGCAGATAGTATGTTACCCTCTTGCCATTAGATAATACAGGATGGACTTAATTTGTAACTTATAATACTAGCTAATAGTACAACATTAAAAAAGAAAGAGGAAAGATAGTATGAAACAGAATAGTAGCTTAAAAAGACTTGCATTTATAGCAGGTGTAGCGATTGTGGCGATCCTTGCCGCATATGGTATCGATAATGTCAAAGGAACGAAGGCTTTATTAAGTGGTGGAGGTAATACGGAAATAGCTGTGGCGAAGAACAGTGATATTGTTATTCCGGTAAAAGATATCACAGAGACAGCTGCTTTTTATCCCGCTAGCATTAACGGAACAGATTTAGAGGTAATAGCAGTAAAAGCTCCTGATGGAACAATCCGAACCGCCTTTAACACCTGCCAGGTTTGCTATAACTCCGGCAGAGGCTATTATGAGCAGGAAGGCGACCAATTGGTTTGTCAAAACTGTGGAAATCACTTTGGTATGGGAGAGGTTGAAGTAACTAGAGGTGGCTGTAATCCGGTACCTATTACAAGCGAATATAAAAAAGTTGATGCAGAGACAATAACGATATCGAAAGACTTTCTGACGGAGGCGACTGTTATTTTCCAAAATTGGAGTAATGGGAAGGAATAGATAGTCATTATCAATTACTAACTGGATGTGATTTATCAGGATAAAAAGAGGAAAGGTTGATCATATATTATGAACAAGGAAACAATCAAGATAGGAGGCATGACCTGTGCCGCCTGCTCCCAGAGAGTAGAAAAAGCAATTGCTAAGTTGGAGGGTATCAGTAAGGTTTCTGTGAATCTGGCCACAGAGAAGGCTACGCTCGAGTATGATCCACAGATAATCCGTCTATCAGCGATCAAGGATTGTGTCATTCAGACAGGTTATCAGGTTTTGTCTTCCGATAACTCGGTCGATGAGGATAGAATACGTAAGCAGAAAGAAATCAAAACCCTATGGATAAAGTTTATTATCGCAACCTCCTTTGGGCTCCCTTTGTTGTATTTTGCAATGGTTCCCATGGTATCCTGGTGGCCGTTCCCCATTCCCAGGGCGCTTAATCCTATGATCTTTCCCTTACGATTTGCGCTGTTACAAATTAGTTTAGTAACTCCGATTATTATCGCAGGTTATCGTTTCTATACAGTTGGATTTAAAGCTCTCATTCAGAGAAGTCCTAATATGGACTCGTTGGTAGCCGTCGGAACCACAGCGGCTATCCTCTTCAGCTTATTCAATACGTATCAGATCATACAAGGTAACTTTGGTGCAGTAGATGCCTTGTATTATGAGACGGCAGGCGTTATCATTGCCCTGATTCTTCTCGGTAAATCCTTAGAGGCAGTATCCAAAGGAAAGACCTCAGAGGCGATAAAGAAGCTTATGGGCTTGGCCCCTAAGACAGCTACAGTAATCTCAAATGGAAAGGAAATTGAGCTCCCGATTGAGGATGTTGAAATCAATGATATCATTTTAGTAAGACCGGGGGAGAAAATACCGGTTGACGGTATCGTAATAGAAGGTAATACAAGTATCGATGAGGCAATGCTAACCGGTGAGAGTATGCCGGTAGATAAGAAGGTAGGAGATAAGGTATTTGCAGCCAGCATCAATAAAAACGGAGTGATTAGATTTCAGGCAACTAAGGTTGGTTCTGATACAGCCTTGGCGCAGATTATCAAGCTGGTAGAGGATGCACAGGGCTCTAAGGCTCCCATTGCTAAGATGGCAGATATCGTATCCGGTTACTTCGTACCTGTGGTTTGTGCAATTGCACTCCTTGCGTTCCTGGCATGGTTCTTAACCGGTCAGTCCCTGGCATTTTCATTAACCATTTTTATTTCAGTTCTGGTAATTGCATGTCCTTGTGCTCTTGGCCTTGCTACACCGACCGCTATCATGGTAGGTACGGGTAAGGGTGCGGAGAACGGTATTCTAATCAAAAGTGGAGAAGCATTGGAGACGGCTCATAAGATTAATACGATTGTTTTTGATAAAACTGGTACCATCACAGAGGGTAAGCCAGAGGTAACGGATATTATCACAGTAGACGGTACTAAGCCGGAGAGATTACTACAAATTGCAGCCTCTGGGGAAAAGGGTTCAGAGCATCCCTTAGGAGAAGCAATTGTAAGAGGAGCAGAGAAGGAAGGGCTGGAGTTCCTTATCGTAGAAGCCTTTGAAGCAATTCCAGGACAGGGTATTGAAGTTACGATTGAGAATACAGAGGTATTGATTGGTAATAAGAAGCTCATGGATGAAAGAAATATCTCTCTAAGTGAGCTTAGGGATAAGTCGGATCTTCTTGCGCAGGAAGGAAAGACACCTATGTATGTAGCAATTAGTGGATGTCTGGCGGGAATTATTGCAGTTGCTGACGTTGTAAAGGATAGCAGTACAAAAGCAATCAAGAAGCTGCAAAGTATGGGTATCGAAGTGGCTATGATTACCGGAGATAATCGAAAGACGGCAGAAGCAATTGCAAAGCAGGTAGGAATAGACTATGTACTGGCAGAGGTGTTGCCTCAGGATAAATCCAATGAGGTGAAGAAGCTGCAGGCAGAAGGCAAGAAGGTATGTATGGTTGGTGACGGTATCAATGATGCTCCTGCGTTAGTTCAGGCTGATATCGGTATAGCCATCGGATCAGGAACGGATGTGGCCATGGAATCAGCAGATATCGTATTAATGAAAAGTGATCTAATGGATGTGCCTACTGCGATCCACCTAAGTAAAAGTACCATCAGGAACATCAAGCAGAATTTGTTCTGGGCCTTTGGCTACAATGTAGCAGGTATACCGGTTGCTGCAGGTGTCCTGCATTTGTTTGGTGGTCCCTTGCTTAACCCGATTTTTGCGGCAGCGGCTATGGCCTTCAGTTCCGTCTCCGTAGTATCGAATGCGCTCAGATTAAAAGGCTTTAAGGCCTACAAGTAAGGAAGATTGGAAGTGGGCTGTTGTTCACTTTATGCAACAGCCCCTGAAATATTGTGATGGGCTTAAGCCTATATCGGAGGTATTTATGAAAAAGAGATTTATTTTTGCGCTTTTATTAGGTATTACGTTGTCTGGACTCACAGCTTGTGGTAAGCTTGATGTGATAGGAGATAAGTCGGAGGAGTCCTTTGAGGCAGTTCTGAATGCCATGCAGGCAAGCGTAGCAACGGACAATCAGTTTGACAGCTGGTCCTTAAACTCCCCGGATGACGAAGCTCGCTTTGTCTGGACAAAGGATTTTGGTGAGACTGAGATAGATGTTATGCTTGAGATAGATGCTCAGCCCTTTATCGAGGCCGGACTGGATATTAGTAAGCTGCCGCAGGAAATGGTATCCGGTGATAAGCTTGTAGTAGGCATTGACTTAGGGTATGAGAATATCACTTATACTGGAGACGCCTCTCCTATAGCTTCCTATAAGAAGCTGGTAGAGCATTACCGTTACAATATAACTTATCATACCGCGATGGATCATTTTGGCGTTGATCTTGGTAACGGTAATATGTTTGAGTGGGCGAAGGATATGAAGAACAATGATAAGGATATCGTGTTTGTGTTAAATCCTCAGCCTTTCCTTGAAGCCGGAGTAGACCCGGCGAAGCTGGTGACCTGGGTATATGCGAAGGTGGAAACCATGGATGAAAAAGGCAATGAAGTTGAAGTAGAAAAAATTTTGAAACCCTTTGATCTGGAGAGTTAATATTCGATGAACCACTTTATCAAGAAGATTTTAGTAGTTGAAGATGAAGAAAAAATAGCAGCTGTAGTAAAGTCCTTTCTGGAAAGTAAGGGCTTTACTGTGCTTGTTGCGGATAACGGAAAACGAGCCCTGGAGATTTTTGACAAGGAAGGTGTCGGTCTGGTTTTGCTTGATTTGATGTTACCCGAGCTTTCAGGGGAAGAGGTATGTATTTGCTTACGAAAAAAATCAAAGATACCGATTATCATGCTTACGGCTAAATCGGATGAAGCAGATATGCTGCAAGGCCTGGGAATCGGGGCCGATGATTATATTACAAAGCCCTTTAGCTTAAAGACACTGTACGCCAGAATAGAGGCAGTTCTTCGAAGATCTGCTGATGATCTATCCGGCTTGTATTCTAAAAAGACCTTTAATAACGGGGATTTGGTTATAGATTTTGAAAACTATTATGTGGCAAAAGCCGGTGAGGAGATAAAGCTTACTCCGAATGAATATAAATTATTAGCGGCATTAACCCGATATCCGAATAAAGTATTTACAAGAGAGGAATTGATTGCCTCTGCATACGGCGAGGCGTTCGAGGGCTATGACAGAACCATTGACAGTCATATTAAGAATCTTAGACAAAAGGTTGAGGATGACCCAAAGAACCCCTGCTATGTCAAAACAATTCATGGTGTAGGTTATAGATTTGGAGGTGAGTAATTGAGACACAGCTTAAAAAAGAGATTGTCGTTGACAATTTTGATCATTGTCTTAATTACGATTGCTATCATTAGCTTTACTTCGAATCTTTTAATCAATCGTCAATTTACGAATTATATCAGCAAGCAGCAGGAGCTAAAGACACAAATTATCACTTCCAGCATCAGCCAGCAGTATTCCCAGTATTCAAACCAATGGAATATGGACTATGTCCACGCCATCGGAATGTATTCTCTGTATGAGGGCTACATTATTAAGGTATATGATGCAAAGGGAACGATACTTTGGGATGCTCAATCCCATGATATGAATCTTTGTAACCAGATTATGGATGATATATCGGCTCGTATGAGAATAGAGTACCCACAAATTGATGGGGAATTCACCTCTGTATCGCATAAGCTGGAGCAGGCAGGGACGGGAATTGGAAGTGTCAGTATCAGTTATTTTGGGCCCTTCTTTTTGAGTGAAAATGAATTTTTCTTTTTACATTCCTTGAATATTATACTGTTTAGTGTTGGTTCCATATCTCTGATTGTATCCCTGTTAGTCGGTCATATGTTGGCAAAACGCATCAGTCAGCCAGTCCTTAAGACCATAGAAATCACGAAAGAAATTGCAGATGGGAAATATGAGGTACGTCTTGAGGAGCAAAGTGATACCATTGAGCTTCAGCTACTAATAACCTCAATCAATCATTTGGCCGAATCTCTGGAGACCTTGGAGAAGCTTCGTAAGCAGCTGACCGAGGATGTGGCTCATGAGCTGCGAACACCGATTACTATATTACAATCGTATCTGGAAGCAATGACAGAAGGTATCTGGGATGCCTCCCAGGAGCGGCTACAAAGCTGTTACGATGAAGTAGTACGTATCGGTACCCTTGTCGGAGACCTGGAAAACCTAGCCAAGCTTGAGAAGGACAATCTAAAGCTGGATATGCAACCGATGGATTTGCGGGCCGTCATTGAACAGGTTGCCAGCACCTTCGAAGCAGAAAGCATGAACAAGAAGCTTGATATCTCAATTCAAGGACCCCGGATAGAGATGTTTGCCGATCACAGCAGAATGAAGCAGGTGATCGTGAATCTGCTTAGTAATGCAATTAAGTATTCGCAGGAAGGCTGCAATATCGTCATAGAAATGTTCGAACGTAATGAAGCGTACGGCTTCTCTGTACATGATAACGGAATTGGGATCCCAAGGGAGGAGCTTCCTTATATCTTTGAACGCTTTTACCGGGCAGACAAATCACGTAATCGAACAACCGGAGGCTCAGGAATAGGTCTGACCATCGTTAAGTCTATCGTACAAGCCCATGGAGGTAGTGTAGCTGTGATGAGTGAGCTTGGAAAGGGAAGTACCTTTACCGTATCCTTGCCCAAGCATTAATGAGAGCATATGTTGATAAAACTGCTTCTGAAGAGAAAGGCAAGTGGAATAATCGATCATATTATATAATAAATGACTCATGAAAGGGCTAGTGATTAATACTAGATCTCCATGAGTCTTTTTAATTCTAGCTCTACCAATTCTATTAAAACCAGCAAGTTGAGATGCAAAACTCATATTATTATTTAGTGTTAATCAAACCTTAATGTAACTATCACTGCATAGGATTATAATGAAAGTATCGGTTTTTTCAAATGTAGTATAAAGTTGAAGTCATCCTACTACGGGATGCGTTATAGTGAATATAGTGTGGATTACTGAAAAGCATAATTCACACTTTAAGGGTCTCAAATAATTTCCAAAAATAATTATTGACATATAATATTATACGTTGTATAGTATTATCAAATCAACAATATTATTTTGTGTGGAAAAACTCAGAAAGGAGTTGAGACTATGGTATTTAATACCGGTTCAGCGCTTCTCGATGCGATAGTACTTGCAGCTATTTCTCAGGAACCGGAAGGGACCTATGGGTATAAAATTACTCAGGATGTTAGGCAGGCTATAGAAGTATCAGAATCAACCTTATATCCGGTTCTCAGAAGACTTCAGAAGGATGATTGCTTAGAAGTATATGATCAGGAATTCGGGGGAAGAAATCGCAGATATTACAAGATTACTGATAGGGGTATGGCACAACTTAGGTTATATAAAGACGAGTGGGAGTCTTATTATAAGAGAATAAATATTATTTTTGAAGGAGTGAAATAGATGACAAAGCTAGAATTCATGAATGAACTCGAAAGCTTATTGTTGGATATCCCTTTGGATGAGAGAGAAGAGGCACTCAAATACTATAACGGATATTTCGAAGATGCAGGGGAAGAGCATGAGCAGGAGATTTTAGCAGAACTAGGCTCACCAAGGCAGATAGCCGATATTATAAAAGCTGATCTTAACTCGAATACGGCAGAAAGTCATAGCGGGGGATATTTCACAGAGACAGGTTATAAGGATACAATTGTGAATGAAGAACAATTAGAGGTCGTTGAGGCGGCAAAGACCAATAATGACAACACAGGGAGATCAGGACAGTCGGCGGGAGCCAATTATTCTCAGTCGAGGCAGCAGGGCTCCAATGGTACGGGATATAATAATCAGAATTATACACAGAACACCAAATCCAATGCAGGCCTAATAACACTTGTTCTTATATTAGCCTTTACGGTGGGGCTTCCCATCACCCTGCCAATTATTGGTATCGTTATTGGAATATTTGCTACCGTCTTTGGTCTTATGTTTGGGTTTGGGGTAGCAGGAATAGTGATGATTTGTGCCGGTATTGCATTACTTGTCGCAGGTATCATGCAGTTGGCTGCTCCATTGATTGGTATGGCCTTCATAGGAGCAGGATTATTAGTCTTAGGCGGTGGCATGCTGTTAACCTTGGCTTGTGCAGCACTCTGCAAGACCGTGGTACCTGCCTTAATAAGAGGTATTGTTAATCTCTGCAGAATGCCTTTTAAGAATAGGAGTGTGATGGCATAATGAAGACATTTACAAGAATTTGGTTAGGTATTGCATTATTTGCTATCGGGATAGGAACCATATTGTTGATAATTACCGGTATATCAGGAGTCTCCATACCCTATCTTGCCACTGTTTCATATCAAGATACCTATTCTGATGTGACAAGTATTGATATGGAGATTACATTCGGCGAGGTAAAGATCATAGAAGGAGATACCTTCTCCATCAAGGGTGAAAGAGTGCCGGAAAACAGCCTGGAATCCTATGTGGATGAGGATGGAACCTGGGTGATCAGACAGAATATGGATCATATGAACTTAGTGGATTTTATGGGATTGGATCTATCGGTAGGTAATTTCTTGCATTGGAAGGGGGCTAGGACATCAACAATCACAATAACGGTTCCACATAATTTTGTGGCAGATGATATCTCCGTGGAAATCAAAGCCGGTGAAGTTGAGGCTGAGAGAATTCTCGCAGAAACCGGAAGCTTTCATGTATCGACAGGACGGCTCGTAATTGACGAGCTGGATATTGATGAGGAATCCGATTATCGCATCGGTGCAGGTAGTATGTTACTTAACAAGGTATCAGTGAAGAATATCACAGTTGATTGCGGCGTCGGTGAGGTTGTGATTAGAGGAAAAGTGATAGGAGACAATGAGGTTTCCTGCGATATCGGAAGTGTAGAAATGTATCTTGAGGGAGAGAAAGACGATTATTCCTATGATATCAGTGCTAGTATAGGTAATATTGATATCGACAATAATAGCTATCATGGTATATCAGAACGTTATATTAATAATGATGACACTGATAACAGCATAGCATTAAACTGTGATATTGGAAATATTTCTATTGATTTTTACTAAAAAAAGGGTATGATTAAGACAAGGAAGGAGGTTATATTATGGATCAGAAAAGGTTGTGTCGCTCTAATATGAATAAGATGATATGCGGTGTATGCGGAGGAATTGCAGAGTATATCAATATTGACCCTACGGTTGTAAGATTATTATGGGTGGTATTCTCATTTGCTGCAGGTTTTGGTATTCTAGCATACATTATCGCCGCAATTATCATGCCCCTTCAGGCATAAATTTGAACGTTATTATGATGTTGTAACATGAAAACAGGTTACCTGGTAGCGGTTGCTACTGATAGTAACCTGTTTTTTATTTCATAGAATTCACGTCCTATGAAACAAAAAGCCCTCCGGGCAAGTGAACGAAGTTCACTTTGGGATGACACACTTCTGCGGACAAACGCATAAATGCGTTCGGAAGTTGTTGCTTCGCAACCCGCAGTCAGGCAATGTTTGCTTCGAAAACATCGAAAGAGTCAGCAAGCTGACTCTTTGTTATTTCCGTGAGCAATTAATTTAACACCTTATGAATAATGTCAATAATCTGTGCTGCTTCGTAAGGCTTTGTAAGGAATTCTGAGGCTCCTAAATTAATCGCTTCTATCATCTTTGTCTTCTGTCCGGCAGCAGTAACCATGATAACCTTAGCAGTTACGTCGTGTTCTAGTATTCTTTTTAAAGACTCAATACCATCCATAATAGGCATAGTGATATCCATGGTAATAAGATCGGGATGAACCGCTTTGAATTTATTTATACCGTCCTCTCCGTTTACGGCTTCCGCTATTATTTCATGACCGTTTTCCTCTAAGATCCCTCGTAGAATTTTTCTAGATGTTTTGGAATCATCCACAATTAGTATTTTTGCCATAATAGCGCCCCCTCTAATAAATCACAGCCGGATGATTGACAACAATTACAATATCTGTTTGTTCCCCATTAATAAGTGTTGGTACTATATAGATATCCCCCTCTGATGAAAGCGTCTGATTTATATAATAGCAGGGTGGAGTGATATCAATGTTAATATCATCATAGCTTAGCTTTGATGCGAACAATCCGTTGGTACAATTTATAAATTCGCAGACAGAATCAAAGGAATCCTCATCTAATACCTTGAAGTGCTCCTTCGCAAAGGGACTGGCGATTTGGAGTAATGCTTTATCACTACCGGCGAGTCCGACAAAGATATTGTGATCACCAGTTAATTGTTGGGAGGCAAGTGAGGTAAAGGAGTATTTCTTAACCTTATAGGATCGTTTAAGAATCACATCACTATTGATAAAACGGATCATATTACGAAGCATTAGATTGATGTATTCACAGGAATAATGTGTATCCATATCAACAAAGACGGGAATAATACGATCAATATCTCCTGACTTTAAGGCATCAAGCTCTGTGTCCGTAAATTTATTTTCACTCTTATATTCATGAATTAGAGACTCTATTTCCTTTATTGAAAAAAATTTATGATCAGTAAACAATTGAATGAATCTCAGGTAAGAATTTCCCTGAAGATTGAGAAGATAGGTTACTTCCTCTTGCAGTAAATAACCCTTTTCGATTGCGATATCACCGAAGCGTCGGTCCATACTTTTCTGAATTTCATTGATTTCATCAGCCTGTTTCGTAGTAAGGATTTTTTCGGATACCGCGATCAGCCCGAGTTTAGCTCTTGTTTCGTGATGCTGTTGCATTAGGTTGTTCAATTGTGATTGAGATATCTTATTCTTTTCCACCAAGTAGTGACCCAAATAAAGCCCGAACATGATATTTCCCCTTTCATAATCCAAGATAAGCACCAAGCATTCATATGTATAGAAAAACCTCCCCATGTATCCCCATTACATTATATTGGGTTTCTTATACAAGAATGTAAGAATGTTATATACTTCAATATACAACAATTTTCATAAAAATAACAGTACATAAATTGGCATTTATGTAATTATTCAATAAAAAAGGATAGTAAAAGCCTACAATCAAAGATTTAGACCCTTGAGATAGTCTGGAAACCCTTGCAATTATGGAATAATTGAGTAAAATTTTATTCGAAAATGATGACAATCCTAAGTATCTATGATAAAGTAATGAAAGAGTTACGATGAAATGTAAAGGAAAGGCGTGTATAATTATGAAGACAATTATAGATTTAATCAGTATAGAAGTGAAGGAAGCCTTTACTCAGAAGGGATATGAAGAGAAATATGGTGTAGTTACTCTTTCGAACCGTCCTGATTTATGTCAATATCAATGTAATGGTGCATTGGCTGCTGCAAAGCAATATAAAACTGCTCCAATCAAGATAGCGCAGGAGATTGTAGAGACCTTAAAAGCAAGTGAGAAGATTAAAGAAATCTCAGCGATTATGCCGGGCTTTATCAATATTACCCTAAGTGATGAATTCCTTGCAGGGTATTTAAACCAGATGAAAGAGGAGGAGCGCTTCGGAGTGGAAGCCGTAAAGGAACCAAAGACTGTTGTAATCGACTTTGGGGGACCAAACATTGCTAAGCCTCTGCATGTAGGCCATATGCGTTCCGCCGTAATCGGTGAGAGTATCAAACGACTGTTCCGTTATGTTGGAAACACAGTAATTGGAGATGCCCACCTTGGTGACTGGGGAACCCAGATGGGTCTTATTATTGCAGAGCTTAAGAAAAGGCAGCCTGACCTGGTATATTTTGATGACAGCTTTACCGGCGAATATCCCAAGGAAGCACCCTTTACTATCTCTGAGCTTGAGGAAATTTATCCTGCCGCCAGTGCTTTTTCTAAGACTAATCCGGATTTCCTTGAGGAAGCAAAGACGGTTACCTATATGCTTCAAAATGGACACAGAGGTTATACTGCACTTTGGAATCATATTTTAGAGGTATCGGTAACGGATCTTAAGTCAATCTATGATAACCTTAAGGTATCCTTTGATTTATGGAAGAAGGAAAGTGATGCTCAGCCCTATATTCCCGAGATGATTGAATACTTTAAAAAGAATAATTATGCAAAGATCAGTGAGGGTGCCTTGGTCGTAGAGGTTAAGGAAGAAACGGATACCAAAGAGGTTCCTCCATGTATGATTTTAAAATCAGACGGAGCGGCTCTTTATAATACGACCGATCTTGCAACAATCGTTGAACGTATGAAGCTATTCAATCCGGACCAAATCATTTACGTGGTCGATAAGCGTCAGGAGTTGAACTTTGAGATCGTGTTCCGCTGTGCAAGAAAGACAAAGCTTGTGAAGGAGGATACCGAGCTTAATTTCATCGGCTTCGGTACCATGAATGGGAAAGACGGAAAACCCTTTAAAACTAGGGAAGGCGGGGTTATGCGTCTGGAGTATCTGATTAACAGTGTAACAGAAGAGGTTTACCGTAAGATCATGGAGAACAGAAGCATGGAGGAAGAGGAGGCAAGAAAGATAGCCGCTCAGGTTGGTCTAGCTGCTCTCAAATACGGAGATCTCTCTAATCAGATATCTAAGGATTATATCTTTGATGTTGACCGCTTTACTAGCTTCGAAGGAGATACCGGTCCGTATATCCTTTACACAATTGTTCGAATTAAGTCTATCTTAGCTAAATATGTAGAATTGAATGGTGACAATGCAGCTACCGATATCCTGCCATCAGTCACTGCCAGTGAGCAAGCTTTAATGCTTGAGCTTACTAAGTATAATGAGATGATTTATTCTGCATATCAGGAAATGGCGCCTCATAGGATATGCTCATATATATATGATCTAGCCAATGCCTTTAATACTTTTTATCATGATACAAAGATTATTAGTGAGGAAGATAAGAAGAAGCAGTCGTCTTGGATTGCACTCATTACTCTGGTTCAGGATATTTTATTGACTTGTATTGACTTGCTCGGGTTTGAAGCACCGGAGAGAATGTAAAGGAACAAGAGATATTTAACACACAGAGGTGGAAGAATGGTAGTAAAACGATCGGCAGAGCTAAAGCTTTTAGAGGAGCAATATGCCTCTAACGGAAGTAATCTGGTCATCCTATATGGTAGAAAAGGGATGGGAAAAACCACCCTGATTACGGATTTCTTATTAGGAAAGTCAGCGGCTTATTATTATGAGGGAATGGAGTGTGAAGACCAGCTTCAGCTCCAGCTCTTGGCAAATCGGCTGAAGAAGGAGCCGCATGCCCTCCATAGGGATTATAGTCGTCTCTTTACTGACTTGATGTATGAAGGAGGAGAGAAGACAATTCTCGTCTTAGATGAATTTCATTATATCATCAAAAGCGGTACAGGTATCCTTGAAGCGCTGCGTTTACTAAATAATAAAAACCATTCAATCATGATTGTTTTATGTAGCTCCTCCATTCGTTGGGTTGAGAATGAGATGCTGAACAGTTTGGCTGATTATGCGCCATATATAACAGCATATATGAAGCTGAAGGAATTTTCCTTTGTAGATCTTGTAAAGAGATTTCCGAGCTCCTCCGTAGAGACTTGTATTTATATTAACACCATTATGGGAGGAATTCCGGAATATCTGGACCTCTGGCAAGAGGATTTGTCAGTGGAGGAGAATATCAAAGCTACCATATTAAATAAAAACAGCGGGCTTATCCATGCTCCTTGGCAGTTGCTGAAGCTGGAGCTGCGAGAGCCGGCTGTTTATAATACTATTCTTTACTATCTGGCACAGGGAAATCGAAAGCTGAATGACCTACATGCAAGAACCGGTTTTTCAAGAGCCAAAATCAGTGTATACCTGAAAAATTTGATTCAATTAGATATCGTAGAGAAGTTAGTACCCTTGGGAGACAAGGGCAGAGAGAATGCTCAGAAGGGACTTTATCGAATCAAGGATAATCTCTTGAGCTTTTGGTATCGATTTGTATTCCCGAATCTATCAGATCTGATGCTGGGGAAGGTGGACGTTGTATTCGAACATAGCATAGCCCCTTATTTAGACTCTTATATGGGGGAATATTTTGCAGATGTCTGTACCGAGTTTTTAAAGCTTATGAATTTACATAACCGATTACCTGCTACTTTCTCATGGTGGGATCGGTGGTATGGGAAGAATGGCACTATAGATGTCCTTTCCCAGAGTTCGAATAAGAAGACCTTGGTAGGCTGTTGTCTTTGGGAGGAGGGAGCGGCGACAGTACAGGATTATCACCGGCTACTGGCTTTAGCAGAGGACGCTAAGGTGAAGCCTGATTACTGCTACCTATTCTCAAAGAAGGGCTTTCAGGATGAACTGCGAAGTCTTGCCGAAGGCAGAAAGGATATTCAATTGATCGGTCTGGAGGATTTATAGGCCGTGATTACTGGAGTATGTTGGCAAGATTAGGGAGGTCGGTTATGTATCGTTTGATATCCAGATTGGTGATATATAAGAATTTAGAAAAGGATAGTTTGCTGCTACAGTTATCTGAGCTGATTAAGGAATTTGATTTAAGCCTTAGTAACCAAGGTCTGACTGTGTTTGAGAAGGAAAATATCATAGCCAGAATATATCATGTCATTAATCAATTGCTACAGCTGGCAACAGATTATGGCTTTAACACAAACCTTTGGCATAATTATCTTACTTTTATATTGATTACTTCAGAGAATCCTTTTAGTTTGACCTGTGAAAAGGTTGGTGCGAAGGATGGGACTGTGAATCAATTTGCAAAGAATGATTTTAAGATCTTCAAAGCTCTGTTTGATTATGATTTTTCTTCGTTGGAGAGAGAGCTTGATATAGACTGCTTCTCTGTAATTACGCATTACAGTGCAATTGAGAAAAGTAGTAGCAGATATAATAAAAATGTCAGTGAAAGAGTTCAACAGTTGAGCTTCCAGATAGAGCAGGCTGGGGATGAGAACGAGGTATTTATTCATGTAACGAATTATTACCGTGATTATGGTGTGGGAGTCTTTGGACTAAATAAGGCTTTCCGTATTCGAAAAGAGAAAGGACTACTGGAACTTGTTCCGATTACGAACACGCAGGAGGTCCGATTGTCCGATCTGGTAGGGTATGAGCTCCAGAAGAAGAAACTAATCGATAATACACGAGCTTTTATCGAGGGACGGAAATCGAATAATGTACTTCTCTTCGGTGATAGCGGGACTGGTAAATCAACCTCTGTGAAAGCAATATTAAATGAATATTATCCGGAGGGACTTCGGATGATAGAGATATATAAGCATCAGTTTGAAGACCTATCTACGGTAATTGCTCTGGTAAAAAACCGTAATTATAAGTTTATCATCTATATGGACGACTTATCCTTTGAGGAATTTGAGATTGAATATAAGTATCTCAAGGCGGTGATTGAGGGAGGATTGGAGACAAAGCCGGATAATGTGCTGATTTATGCCACCTCCAATCGAAGGCATCTAATCAGAGAGACCTGGAATGACCGATCGGATATGGAGACCACAGAGGAGCTACATCGTTCGGATACTATGCAGGAGAAGTTGTCCTTAGTTGCACGATTTGGTATAACCATTAATTTCTCATCACCGAACAAGAAGGAATTTCAGGATATAGTACTTGAGCTCGCAAAGCGACAGGAGAAGTTAGATATTACCGAGAAGGAGCTACTGATGGAGGCCAATCGATGGGAGTTATCCCATGGGGGTATGTCCGGTCGTACAGCGCAGCAGTTTATTAATTATCTGGCTGGGAAACCAGAGTAAGATAATTAGAGAATGGAGGATTTATATGGAAAAATACAAAGTCTTAGTGAAAGGTATCGTACAGCATGAGGACAAGTTCCTGATCGTTCGCAGATGGTTTGATGATCGTCTGTTAGAGCCGTATCAGTGGGGCTTTATTGACGGTACAATTGAGTTTGGTGAAGCACCGGATAAGGCAGTCCTTCGGTGCATCCAAGAGCAGACAGGATTATCTGCAACAATTGAGAGAATCCTATACACATGGACCTTTACAACCGGTGATATTTTCAATATTGGTATCAGCTACTTATGTAGAGTTACCCTTGACGATATTATCTTGTCCGAAGAACTGACGGATGCTAATTGGATTACCAGGGATGAACTAGAGACCTATATTGACCGTAAAGTATTAAATGATATAGAGGCTGCAGAGCTGTAAGAGAAACCTATATAGGACAAGTCAAATTCAAGACCAGACAGGCTTAAGCTACCGGGATAAAGGAGTTGTGAGATGCTTACTTTAATTAAGAGAGGTTATGTGATTGATCCTGCCTCCGGCAGAGAGGGGCATTATGATGTGCTGATCGACGGTGATATGATTCGACAGATTGAGTCTGAGCTGCAGGCAGAACTAGTAGAGCAGTTAGCAAAGGAAGAGGACAAGCAGTTAGAGGTATTAGATGCAAAGGGCAGGTATGTCATGCCGGGCTTCATCGATCTTCATGTACATCTTCGAGAGCCGGGCTATGAATATAAGGAGACCATTGCTACAGGAGCAATGGCAGCTGCAGCCGGAGGCTTCACCACAATTTGTCCAATGCCTAACACCAAGCCGGCTACTGACAGTGGGAGCAAAGTAAAGCTTATACTTGAGAAAGCAGAGCGTGAGGCTGTTGTGAATGTTCTTCCAATCGGTGCAATCACTATCGAGCAGGAAGGCAAAGACCTGGTTAATATTAAGGAGATTGCGGAAGCTGGAGCAGTCGCACTCAGCGAGGATGGCAAATCGGTAATGGATACCGCTCTATACGCTGAGGCGATGCGTCAGGCGGCTCATTATAAAATACCAATCTTTGCTCACTGTGAGGATAAAAGTCTGGTGGGAAAAGGAGTAATCAACGCAGGGAAGAAAGCAGAGGAGCTTGGTCTGCCGGGAATCAGTAATGCAGTCGAGGATATTATTACAGCAAGAGACATTATTATCGCTAAGGAAACCGGGGCTAAACTTCATCTATGCCATATCTCAACCAAGGATAGCGCTAAAATGCTGGAAGCAGCCAAAAGGGATGGCTTACCGGTTACCGGAGAGGTCTGCCCCCACCACTTTATCTTATCGGATCAAGATATTAAGTCTGACGATGCGGATTATAAGATGAATCCCCCGCTACGAAGCCCGGAGGATGTGGAGGCGCTAAAGACGGCTTTGAAGGAGGGGGTAATTGATGTCATAGCAACCGATCATGCACCTCACTCCATAGAGGAGAAAGCAAAATCTTTCCTTGAAGCTCCATTCGGTATCGTAGGACTAGAGACAGCCTTTGCATTATCCTATACAGAGCTTGTACTAAAGGGTTATCTCACTATCGCACAGCTGATCGAGAAGCTGTGTGTAAATCCAGCAAGGGTCCTCGGAATTGATCGTGGTTGTATTGATGTCGGTAAGGCTGCTGATTTGGTCATCGTCGACC
Organism: Bacillota bacterium; assembly: GCA_023411555.1. Taxonomy (GTDB): domain Bacteria; phylum Bacillota; class Clostridia; order Lachnospirales; family Lachnospiraceae; genus Mobilitalea. The sequence continues at coordinate 98,766 of JAEYOQ010000026.1, read as the reverse complement.
CGGAAGAGAAGTATTGTATTAATAAGGAAACATTTTTTACAAAGGGGAAGAATTGTCCCTTTGATGGCCGATGGGTACAGGGACGAATTATCAGTACCTTTGTTGCTGGTAAAAAGGTATATCAAGGGGAAGGTAGGAGGAAAGATGATTAATAAATTAGTTGAGAAGATTGAAAAACTCAGTGCTCCAATTGTTGTGGGGCTTGACCCGATGTTAGATTACATCCCTGAGCATATCTTACAGAAGGCTTACAGTGAAAAGGGAGAGAATCTGGAAGGAGCAGCGGAGGCAATCTGGCAATATAATAAAGGTATTATTGATGCTACCTTTGATCTTATTCCTGCAGTGAAGCCGCAGATTGCTATGTATGAGCAGTTTGGAATTGAAGGGTTGAAGGCCTTTAAGAAGACGATTGATTACTGTAAAGAGAAGGACTTAGTAGTAATCGGTGATATCAAGCGCGGAGATATCGGCTCCACCTCCTCTGCCTATGCTGTGGGGCATCTGGGCAAGGTTGTGATAGGTGGGAAAGCGTACAGAGGCTTTGATGAAGATTTTGTAACCTTGAATCCTTATATGGGAGCTGATGCAATTAATCCCTTTTTGGAGGTTTGTAAAGAGGAGAATAAGGGGTTATTCATATTGGTCAAGACCTCTAATCCTTCCAGCGGAGATTTTCAAGATCAATTAGTGGGAGAAAGACCGCTTTACGAGTTGGTGGGTAAGAAGGTAGCAGAATGGGGCGAACAGCATATGGGAAGCTCTTATAGTTATGTAGGTGCTGTGGTTGGTGCAACCTATCCTCAGATGGGTAAGATTCTTCGTGAATTAATGCCTAAGACTTATATTCTGGTGCCGGGATATGGTGCACAGGGCGGCAAAGCAGAGGACCTGGTGCATTATTTTAATAGAGATGGTCTTGGAGCAATTGTAAATTCTTCAAGAGGTATTATTGCTGCCTATAAACTGAAAGGCTATGAACGGTTTGGAGAGCAAGCTTATGCGGATGCTTCCAGACAGGCGGTAATAGATATGAGAGAGGATTTAAAGAAGGCCTGGAGCCGTAAATAATGATAATAAAAACGAGCATATCATGTTTCCTGCTTTATGGCAGAGAGTCATGATATGCTCGTTCTATATAATAATGTGCTTATTGCAGTATTAACATTTTTCCGGTTCAGGATACTCTACGCCGAAGGTATCTACCGTAAGCTTCTTCATAATCTGAGGTTCTAAGGGGGCATCAGAATAATCTGTCTTAGTCTCAGCTACCTTATTCACAGCATCCATACCCTCGATTACTTTACCAAAAGCGGCATAGGAGCCATCCAGATGAGGAGAGTCCTTGTGCATAATAAAGAACTGGGAGCCAGCAGAATCAGGACGTTGAGATCTAGCCATGGAGAGAACACCTGCTGTATGCTTCAGATTATTTGTAAAATTGTTATATGAGAATTCACCTTTAATGGAATAACCGGGGCCGCCCATACCTGTTCCCTCGGGATCGCCACCTTGAATCATAAAGCCACGAATTACTCGGTGAAATTTAAGTCCATCATAAAAACCCTTTTTTACTAATGAGATAAAATTGTTCACAGTATTAGGAGCAATCTCAGGATATAATTCGATCTTGATTATATCACCATTTTGTAACTCCATTGTTACGATTGGATTCGTCTTTGACATTTCAATCATTTCCTCTCAATTCTAGATTTGCAATCTAATATAATATATCTGCTGTTGGTGAATTATATCTATAAAATAATCCACATCTTATGGTCTCATCTGATACTAGCCCATGTTGGTAAATATAACATAGCTATAGATTTGTGTCAAGGAGTCGATTTGGTACGGTCTGGATAATATCTGGATAATTAAGATAGTTTTTAACGATTCTTGTTGAAAAATTTGCGAGAGTTGTCGATAATAGAGTTATATTAGCTTTTTACCAGTTTTATCCTTGACCTTAGTCAGCATACTCATATGAATGAGTATAGGAAAGGAAAGAGTAACTGAAGATATGACCAAAAGCATAATACTTGAATTAAGATAACAAAAACACCTTATGTACTTAAGGTACATTATGGAAGGACATGAAAGGGGTGAAAAAATGAGTGAAGTTTATACATTTGGTGTGAAATCGGGTCAACATACTGCAATGATTGATATAACCAGAGAGGTTAAGAATCTGGTCAGAGAAAGCGGAGTGAAAAATGGTATCTGTGTTGTATATGTTCCTCATACTACCGCCGGAGTGACAATCAACGAGAATGCTGACCCGGATGTGATAAAGGATTTTTTGATGGAATTAAATAAGCTAGTACCATTAGCAGATGGATACCATCATATTGAGGGCAATTCAGCTGCACATATAAAATCAAGCATGATGGGTTTTTCCCAAACCATCATTATTGAAGAGGGGAGATTGCTTATGGGTACCTGGCAGGGCATTTACTTTATGGAATTTGACGGACCACGAATTCGCAAGATACATGTTAAAATAATAGAAGGCTAATAGAATAAAAGAAGAATATGTTATATTGCCATCGGGGATAAAGAAGTTATAATTCGCATAGAAGAACTAGTTGTTATAAAACGAAAATTAAATGTAAATGCGTGGGAGAGAACTAGCTAAGAATAAAGGAACTTAATCAAAGGGATATAATAAGAAAAGCTAATACATTTAAATAAAATAATTAAAGTAAAAACTGGATAAACTCCTAAGAAATACCTTGTAGCCACTAAAAAATTAGGTTATAATGTACGGAATAAGCAAAGGTCTATGACCGAATAGGAGCCCTCGAGACATACATGTTTCAGAGGATCCTATTCGGTCATAGACCGCGCAACGCGAGCTTGAAAGCTCTGCTTTCAAGCTTAGCTTATTCCGTACATTATGTAGGAATCAAAGAATGACCGCGCAACGCGAGCTTGAAAGCTCTGCTTTCAAGCTTAGCTTATTCCGTACATTAAATAAGTAAGTGATCAAAGAATGAGTGAGGAGCCCTCGAGACATACATGTTTCAGAGGATCCTATTCGGTCATAGCCCTAAGCTTATTCCGTACATTATGTACTTATTCTGCGCAAATTATCGATTCATAGGAGAAATAATATGTCGGCTGCAATGAAGAAAAGAGTTGTAATCACAGAGCAAAAAGAGCTTGCGAATGATATCTACAGTATGTGGATCAAGGCTGAAGATATCGCATTGACAGCGAAGCCCGGGCAGTTTGTATCCCTATACTGTAAGGATAGTAGCAGATTGTTACCGAGGCCGATCAGCATCTGTGAGATAAATAGACAAGAGGGAACGATTCGTCTGGTTTATCGTGTTACCGGAAAAGGTACAATGGAATTTACTGAGCTTAAGCCCCAGGATACCATTGAGGCAATGGGACCATTAGGGAATGGTTTTACCCTTGAGGGAAAGAAAGCATTGCTGATAGGTGGTGGAATCGGAATTCCACCAATGCTTGAATTAGCCAAGCAGCTAGCATGTGAAAAGCAGATTGTATTGGGATACCGGGATAACACATTTTTGAATGAGGAATTTTCACCTTACGGTGGGGTATATATTGCATCTGAAGATGGAAGTAAGGGAACGAAGGGAAATGTTCTTGATGCCATTCGAGTTAATCAATTGAATGCAGATATTATCTTTGCCTGTGGACCCACTCCCATGCTTCGAGGGATTAGGGCTTATGCTCTGGAACGGGGGATTACCTGTCAATTATCCCTAGAAGAACGCATGGCCTGCGGCATAGGAGCCTGTTTGGCCTGTGTATGCAGAACCAAGGAAGTGGACTCCCATAGTAATGTAAACAATGCACGAATATGCAAAGAGGGTCCTGTATTTTATGCAGAAGAGGTGGACCTATGAATATGAATATAACATTAGCCGGGGTTACCTTTAAGAACCCTGTTACAACTGCCTCCGGTACCTTCGGCTCAGGAATAGAATATAGCGATTATGTGGATCTGTCCAAACTAGGTGCAGTAACAACGAAGGGAGTATCAAGTGTACCCTGGCCGGGAAACCCTACGCCGAGAATTGCGGAGACCTTTGGAGGAATGTTGAATGCCATCGGATTACAGAACCCAGGCGTTGATGTATTTATCAATAGAGACATTCCGTTTTTACGTAAGTATGATACAAAAATAATCGTAAACGTAGTGGGAAAGACCACAGAGGATTACTGTGAGGTGGTAGAACGACTTGCGGATTGCGATGTGGATATGCTCGAGATTAATATCTCCTGCCCGAATGTAAAGGAAGGCGGTATCGCCTTTGGTCAGGATCCGAACTGTGTGGAAGCAATCACTGCAGAATTGAAAAAGCGTGCAAAGCAGCCCATTATTATGAAGCTAAGTCCCAATGTTACGGATATTACGGAGATTGCAAAAGCAGCTGAGGCTGGCGGAGCAGATGCATTATCCCTTATCAATACACTAACAGGTATGAAAATCGATATTCATCGTCGCACCTGCCTGTTAGCCAATAAAACCGGTGGACTATCCGGTCCGGCAATCAAACCCATTGCGGTTCGAATGGTATATCAGGTGGCGCATGCCGTAAGTCTCCCAATCATCGGTATGGGGGGTATCACCAGTGCAGAAGACGCTCTGGAATTTATTATGGCCGGTGCCAGTATGGTGGCGGTAGGAACTGCTAATTTTATCAACCCAGGTGCCACAACCCAGGTACTGAAGGGTATTGAAGATTATATGCTACAATATAATGTGGAAGATATAGCAGATTTAATCGGTTGTGTAAGCTAGCTATTACAGGTGAAAATAGTAACAGTTCAATTCTAAGTGTGATTTTGCTTCGCTATATCTCGCTAGTCAGAGCACAGGGCTGAACTGAAAAAAATATAATATGTACTTATTATTTTTTGAAATTTGTGATACAATGAGATAAGTAGGAGGAAGATTATGGAGCAATACAAGAAGGAATTTATAGAATTCATGGTAGATTGCGGTGTGCTTAAATTTGGAGACTTTACAACGAAGAGTGGAAGAAAAACCCCTTTCTTCGTTAACACAGGCTTTTACCGCTCCGGTTCTCAGTTAAGGAGATTAGGCGAATACTATGCGAAAGCGATTAATGATAAGTATGGAATGGATTTCGATGTGTTATTCGGTCCAGCATATAAGGGCATTCCGCTTAGTGTAGCTACTTCAATGGCAATCAGTGAATTTTATCAGAAGGATATCAAATATTGTTCTAACCGCAAGGAAGTTAAGGATCACGGAGATACAGGTATTTTACTCGGCTCCCCTCTGATGGATGGGGATAAGGTAATTATTATTGAGGATGTAACAACCGCGGGAACCTCCATAGGTGAAACAATGCCTATTATAGCTGCAGTAGCAAAGGCCCAGGTATTAGGTCTGGTGGTATCTGTAGACAGAATGGAAAGAGGACAAGGGGATAAGAGTGCCCTTTCTGAGATTGAGGAGAAGTATCATATAGCGACTACTGCTATTGTAACGATGGCAGAAGTGGTAGAGCATCTGCATAATCGCCCCTACAATGGGAAAATTGTTATTGATGATACATTAAAGTCAGCCATTGATTCTTATTATGAGCAATATGGAGTGAAAAAGCAGGAACAATAGATTGCCGGTAGATAAAGGAGGGATTGTATATGATGGAGAAGATCTATCACACTATGAAATCGGTCGGAGTATGGAATCTTGTTATGGGGATTCTATTAATAGTTGCAGGTGCTGTATCCGGTATTTTATTAATATTAAACGGCGCTAGGTTACTTAAGAAAAAATCAGATCTGTTATTTTAATATATGGAAATATGAAAGGTCCTAAGCAAATAGATAGATTACTTAGGGCTTTTTTATTGCATAGGAAATTTCTCCGAAATTCCTATACAATAAAAAGTGTTATAAATCAGAAAACTGCTATTATATGCTTATCCGCTATTCGATGACTTAATGCTTATTCTAAGTAACAAGTTTGATTGAAAGAAAACAAATATTCTGCTAGAATAGACGTAGAATCAAATAGTACATTAACTCACAAAGAATACTTCACACTTAGAGATATGAGGGGCGGTATGGAGGGGTTCTATGCATGACATTAGTTTATATGAGAAAAAGATTATCAATGACGAAGAGTTTCCGGTTCAGATGTTCAAGCAGCAGATACGCAGGCCCGGACTATATTGTTCATCTCATTGGCATGAGCATATAGAATTACATTATGTATTGAAGGGACAGGGAACGTTTTACTGTAATCATAAGCCATTTAATATGGAGGAGGGAAGCCTGGTTATTATTAATTGTAACGAGCTTCACGAGGGCCTTAGTCGATCGACGAATTTAGAGACCTTGGTGATTATATTTGAACTAGATTCCTTCTCTAAAGAAATAGCTAACATAAATGCGATATTTCAGTCTATCATATATTCTGATAATACGATCAAAAAGCTAATCGAGGATATTTATCAGGAGGAGCTTAACAAACAGCTTGGATATAAGATGGCAATGAGAGGTAAAATATTTGAATTAATTACATATCTACTTCGAAATTATGTATCTGAAAGCCTTTCGGACAAGGAGAATATCAAACGTATGAAGAATTTGAAGCGTCTGAATCTGGTGCTGCAATACATACAGGTGCATTATTCAGAGCCCATTCCAATACAGACGCTGGCAGAATTGATTCACCTGAGTGAGTATCGCTTCTGTCATTTATTCAAGGATAGCCTAGGGAAAAGTCCTTTGAACTATATCAATGAGGTTCGTTTAAAGAAAGCGCATCGTTTGTTAGAGCAGAAGGAGCTGAGTGTGTCGGAGGTGTCGGCTGCTGTTGGCTTTACGGATTACAATAATTTTGGACGATTGTTCCGTAACTATTTTGGTTATGCCCCCTCTCATGTATGGGGATAGGAGAAATAGCAAGATTATATGTATTAACAGCAAAAAAAACATAGATAAACAAGCCATGGAATAGTAATATGGAGATACATTGATATAAAATAGGAGGTAGCACGATGAAATTAGGTACATTTACAGTTGTTTTAGGCGATATGCCTCTGGATAAAGCATGTGAATTTTTATCTGAAAACGGAGTACAGACTGTTGAGATTGGTTGTGGAGGATATCCCGGAAGATCACATTGCGATCCAGATGTTTTATTAAATGATGAGAACGAGCTGAATAAATTCAAGAACACAATTAAGGAACATAATCTTGAGATCAGCGCACTAAGCTGTCATGGTAATATGGTGCATCCTGATAAGGAAATCGCAGATAAATTCGATGAGGATTTGACAAAAGCAATACTATTAGCAGAAAAGCTTGGTATTTCAATCATTAACACCTTCTCCGGATGCCCTGGAGGAAGCCCTGAGGATAAGATGCCAAACTGGGTAACCTGCTCATGGCCTGAGGATTATGGTAAAATTCTTGATTATCAATGGAATGAGGTTCTGATTCCCTATTGGAAGAAGAAAGTGGCTTTTGCGAAGGAGCATGGAGTAACTAAGTTTGCTCTTGAGATGCATCCCGGCTTCTGTGTTTATAATACAAGTAGTCTATTGAAGCTTCGTGAAGCGGTAGGACCGGAAATTGGTGCCAACTTTGATCCCAGCCATCTAATCTGGCAGGGCATGGATCCTTGTGCAAGTATTCGTGAGCTTGGTAAGGCAGGTGCAATCTTCCACTTCCATGCTAAGGATACGAAGATTGATAAATACAATAATGCGGTAAATGGTGTACTGGATACAGGACATTATGGCGATGAGCTTAGCCGTTCTTGGATCTTTAGAACAGTTGGTTACGGTAACGGTGAGGAATACTGGAGAGCAATCGTATCCCAGCTTCGTATGGTAGGCTATGACCATGCCATAAGTATCGAGCATGAAGATGGCTTAATGTCAGGTAAAGAGGGCTTGGTGAAAGCTATTAATTTCCTGAAGAATGTATTAATTTATGAAGATAGAGGCGAGATGTTCTGGGCTTAAGGTCTAGATTGACAATTTACATGTTTTAGAGAATATTGCGAATGAAATCTTATGGAGGCTTATAAGGAATGAAAGGTACAAATTATATGCTTGGTATTGTTGGTTTTGGTGGCATGGGAAACTGGCATAGAGAAACCATCGATACCATTGACGGAATAGAGATTGCTGGAATATATGACATCGACGAGGCTCGTAAATCTTATGCGAAGGAAGTCGGCGTGCGAAGCTATGACAGCTTAGAGGAATTACTGAAGGATGATCAGATAGATATTGTGTTAGTTGCTACTCCCAATGATCTGCATAAACCGATCGCAATACAGGCAATGCGTGCAGGTAAAAATGTCGTTAGTGAGAAGCCGGTTACCTTAAATTCTTCTGATTTACAGGAAATGATTGATGTATCGAAGGAAACAGGGAAATTATTCACTGTTCACCAAAATCGTCGTTGGGACGAGGATTACCTGACAATGAAGAAAATTTATGAGGAACAGAAGCTGGGAGAGGTATATCGGATCGAATCCAGAGTACATGGTTCCAGAGGTATTCCCGGGGATTGGCGCCAGGAGAAAGAGCATGGCGGTGGTATGGTACTGGACTGGGGTGTACACCTGTTGGATCAGATTCTTCAGATGATGGGAACTACAAAGTTAAAGACAGTATATGCTACGGTAACCAATATAACTAACACTTTGGTGGATGATGGATTTACCGCGCAGCTTGGCTTCGAGAACGGTGTAGATGTCGTGGTTGAGGTAGGAACCAGCAATTTTATTGCTCTTCCCAGATGGTATATGATTGGTCAGAACGGTACTGCAATTATCGAGGATTGGAGCTTGAAAGGCCGCATCGTTCGAGCAGTTGGTAAGAATGAAGAGGATGTTGTCCCTGTACGTACCGCAGCGGGCTTGACTAAGACAATGGCACCTCGAAGAGATGATACAATCAGTACCGAGGACCTGGATATTGTGAAGAGTGACATCAGAGATTTCTATCGCAATGTAATGAAGGCAATCGCAGGAGAAGAAGAGCAGAAAATCAAATTGCCTGAGGTAATGAGAGTAATGAAGCTGATGGAAGCAATATTTGAATCCTCAGAAAAAAAGCAAGTTATATTTTTTGAATCGATTGGTTACTTCATGGATAAAACTGTGGGCGTTGGACAGGAAAGTCACATATATGTATTTTAGTCTGGATACTCAAGGTATGCAGGACGTGAAAGGATAGATTAGCTTATGGGTAAATTACCGGTAGCTCTTCAGGTATACACCATTCGTGAAGATGCTGAAAAAGACTTTGTGAAGGCAATGCAGGAAGTTAAGAAAATGGGCTATGATGGAGTAGAACTTGCTGGCCTTTATGGATATACTCCAGAAGAGATCAGAGATATTTTAAAGGAAATAGGTCTGGTTCCGATATCGGCTCATGTAGGATATCAGGAATTTAAAGATAACATGGAGCTGACAGCGCAAAATTATGCTACCATCGGCTGTAAATATGTAGCGATTCCATACCTATTGGAGAATCAGCGATATGGTACAGAGTCTTTTGACAATTTTTTTGCAGACGTACCTGCTATTGCTGAGGCATGTCAAAAGGTTGGAATTACCTTAATGTATCATAATCATGATTTTGAATTCCTTAAGACAGCAGAAGGCGAATATATACTGGATTACATGTATCGTACTTATGGTAAGGAGGTATGGCAGGTGGAACTTGATACCTGCTGGACCAAGGTTGCCGGAGAGGATCCTTCCACTTATATGAAGAAGTATGAGGGAAGATTGCCGATCGTTCATCTAAAGGATTATAAGGAGGGAACACCCTTTGAATTTTGTGCCGTTGGACATGGAGTTCAGGACATCCCTTCGATTCTCTCTCAGTCAGTTGCCGGCGGTAGTCATTGGCTGGTTGTAGAGCAGGATAGACATACAGAATTTACAGCTCTTGAGGATGCACAAATCAGTAGAGAATATTTAAAGTCCCTAGGTTTTTAATTTACAAAAATATTAAAATGGAGGCTTAGTTATGAGAAAGGTTAAGATAGGAATTGTTGGCTGCGGTGGTATTGCAAATAATAAGCATTTACCCGCAATCCAGAAGAATGGTAACTTTGAAATAATAGCGTTCTGTGATATTGTTGAAGAGAGAGCTTTAGAGGCGAAAAAGAAATATGGTACCGAAGATGCGCGCGTCTATACAGATTATACTGAATTAGTGAAGGAAACAGAGCTGGAAGCAGTATATGTACTGACACCGAATAAGTCCCATGCGGCTATTTCCGTAGCTGCTATGAAGGCTGATAAGCATGTTATGTGTGAGAAGCCGATGGCAAAATCCTATGCAGATGCTAAGCTGATGCTTGATACTGCTAAGGAAACCGGCAAGCTGTTAACCATTGGTTATCAGAATCGTTATCGTCAGGATTCGAAGTATCTAAAAACTGCCTGTGATAATGGTGATCTAGGTGATATTTATTACGCCCGCGCTCATGCTGTGCGTAGACGTGCAGTTCCGACCTGGGGTGTATTCCTGAATGAAGAGGAGCAAGGTGGAGGTCCGTTAATCGATATCGGAACTCATGCTCTTGACCTGACGCTTTGGATGATGGATAATTATGAACCGGAATCTGTAATGGGCTCCGTATATCGTAAGCTGGCAGACCAGACCGATCAAGGCAATGCATTTGGTCCTTGGGATCCTAAGGAATTTACCGTTGAAGATTCTGCAATCGGCTTCATAAAGATGAAGAATGGTGCAACAATTCATCTGGAGGCATCATGGGCATTAAATACCCTAGAGGTAGACGAAGCGAAGACCAGTCTTTGCGGTACCAAGGCAGGCGCTGATATGAAGGATGGTCTTCGTATCAATCGCGTCCAATACGATAAGCAACTTGTTGAGATTCCGGATCTGAAGACCGGTGGGGTCGCTTTCTTCAGTGGTCAGAGTGAAGATCCTGCAGATATCGAGCAAAAGGTATTCTATAACGCAATTACCAAAGGAGAGGACCTGGTTGTCAAACCGGAGCAGGCAATTGCAGTTACAAGAATTTTGGAAGCAATATACGAATCAGCTCGTACAGGAAAGTCAGTATATTTTGATTAATATAGTATTACATAACAGGTATGACTGTTGTGATATAAAAGAAGCTTGATACATAAGGACTCTGACAGACAAAGATATTTTTGTGCCTGTCAGAGTCCTCATGCATACATGTAATATTAAGCATCTACAAAACTGATATTTTGAATTTATGCTTCATAAAAAGTTTGCGAAGTTTTCTTTTATGAATAGATGATTACGCCTAACAATACGGTGCTTTTCTTCCTGGATTTACAAAATTTCTCTGCCTATCTTGACAAATGAAAAAGAATAGAATATGATGATGCAAGATAATAAAATTACTGTGAGAAGGCATTCGCCTTCTAGTAAAATGGAGAAGCAGATGAACACTACACTTAGATGGATTAAATTTGAAGCTATTATGATCGCAATTTTACCGACTAACGGGATAAGTGCGCCTTTTTTTAATAGCCTTCAAGATAACCCTATAAGTAGCTCGGAGCCTTCATAATAATGATATTAGGATAATTATGATTAGTGGAACCCAAAGCTTATACGGCTTTGGGTTTTTTTGATTCAAAACCCAAATTACATGCAGGAGAGAGAATGTAATTTTAATAAATTAGAAGAAAAGTTGAGGTTGTCAGGATGATTGAATTAAATGTAAATGGATTAGTAAAATACTATGGAGCCAATAAATTGTTCGAGAATATTTGCTTTGAGATTAAAACAGGAGAACGGATTGGTTTGATTGGACAGAATGGTTGCGGTAAAACAACAGTAATGAAGATTATAATGGGGGTGGAGGAGTATCAAGAAGGAGATATCAGCCTTCGTAAGGATATTAAGATTGGTTATTTAAATCAGATACCGGTCTATGAGAAGTCAACAACGACTCTTCAAGTGCTTCAGATGGCCTTTGATACGGTATATGCTATCCGTAAGCAGATGGAGGAACTGGAATGCGCAATGGGGCACCTGGAAGGAGAAGCTTTGGAGAAGGCTATGAACAGCTATGCGAGACTGCAGGAGCAGTATGAGCTAAATCATGGCTACGAGCTGGATACCAGAATCGATAAGATAACCGAAGGTCTCCAGTTTGATGAGAACATGAAGAATATGTCTTTTGATCAGCTCAGCGGTGGGGAAAAGACTAGAGTAATACTAGGTAAGATATTGTTGGAGGAACCGGATATCCTTCTGCTGGATGAGCCAACAAATCACTTGGATTTAACGACTATAGAATGGCTGGAGGACTTTTTGAAGAGCTACAAAGGATCTGCGCTGATCATTTCTCACGACCGCTTTTTTCTGGATACGGTGGTCAATAAAATATATGAACTGGAATATGACCATGTGGAGCAGTATCTTGGTAATTACAGCTATTATGTAGTTGAGAAGGAAAGGCGCTTTTTGCTTGAGTACCGTAATTATCAGAATCAACAGCGTAAGATTGAGCGAATGGAGCAGCAGATAGAGCGTTATCGTATCTGGGGTACGATGCGTGATAGTGAGGTTATGTTCAAGCGCGCCAAGGAACTGGAGAAGCGTCTGGAAAAGATTGATGTGCTGGATCGACCCATATTAGAGAAAAGGAAGATACGCTTAAAACAGACTGAAGTTCAAAGATCCGGAAAGATGGTCCTGGAGCTGACAGGAGTAAGCAAATACTTTGGAGAAAGGAGACTATTACAGGATGTCAATCTCAGCGTTTTTTATCAGGATAGTGCCTGCATCATCGGGGAGAACGGAAGCGGAAAGACTACTCTGCTAAAGATGATATTAGGGGAAGAGACCGTAGAGAAGGGAACCATACGCCTTGGGGCAAATGTCAAAATTGGGTATCTACCTCAGCATGTAGAATATCCTGATGAGGAGCAGACTGTGCTGGAATACTTTGCACGACTTCATAATTTAACCAATGGAGCCGCCAGATCCCAGCTAGCTAAAGTATTATTTTTTCAAGAGGCTGTGAATAAGAAGATTAAGTATCTCTCTGGTGGTGAAAAGAGTCGGTTGCGTCTTTGCTCCCTTACCTTTGAGGGAGCGAATCTACTTATTCTGGATGAGCCGACGAACCATCTGGATGTCGATTCCCGTGAGGTTTTGGAGGAAACCTTGAGGGAATTCGAGGGTACCCTCTTGTTCGTATCCCATGACCGATACTTCATCAATAAGCTGGCCGACAAGGTGATTACCATTGAAGGAGGTACCCTTCATGAGTATGATGGCGATTATGCCTATTATCAGGAGGAGCATAAAAAGGAGCTAGAAAAGCGAGCCTTGCTCATGGAAAACCAAACGAAACCAGCAAATACCAAACAGGAAAAGAAAGTAATCAGCTCAAACACGGACTATTCTGCCGATAGAGTAAACAAGAAGCCCATAAGAAAGCTGGAGCAGCTGGAGACTATGATTGATGAGCTGGAGGGAAGAATAAGAGAGCTACAGGGTATGATGGAAACACATAATACCGATGGGGCAAGGCTTCAAGACCTTTACTTGGAGCACCAGAAGCTGGAGACAGAATTAGAAAGGGTATATTCTGAGTGGGAACAGCTTCTTGCTGATTAAGCCGTTAGATGCTGCCATAAGGGTTTGGTCCAAAGAAAATGTAGATTTTTATTTGGAAAGAAGGTATAATCATTCTGGTATTGAACAGAATAATACATCCTTAGCTTGCTTCAATACAGCTAAGTACACTATTTCATTACAGGCAGTGTTATAAATTTATGGCAATAGTGCCTGGTATACGATGGAGGTTATTGTGAAGACACAGGATTTTTATTATGATTTACCCGAAGAATTAATTGCTCAGGATCCGCTCCAGGATCGTTCCGGTTCCAGATTGATGGTTCTGGATAAGGAAACAGGTGCAATGGAACATAAAATATTTCGACAGATAACCCAGTACCTTCATGAAGGGGATTGCTTGGTGGTAAATAATACGAAGGTTATACCGGCTAGATTAATCGGTGAGAAGATGCATGAGGATAGAAGCTCTACTACGATGGAGGCACAGGGAGCAAAGATTGAGCTGCTTTTGCTTAAGCGTAGGGAGAATGACATCTGGGAGACCTTGGTTAAGCCAGGTAAGAAGGCAAGAACCGGGACTAAAATAAGCTTCGGGGATGGATTACTGATCGGTGAGATTATCGATATGCTGGAGGATGGGAATCGTTTGGTTCAATTCAAGTATCAGGGTATCTTTGAAGAGATACTGGACCAGCTGGGGCAGATGCCTTTACCCCCTTATATTACTCATGAATTAGAGGATAAGAATAGATACCAGACCGTATATGCTAAGTATGAGGGTTCTGCAGCGGCCCCGACGGCGGGACTTCATTTTACAAAGGAGCTTTTGGCTGAGATTGAGAAGATGGGTATTCCAATCGTTAATGTTACACTTCATGTAGGACTTGGGACCTTCCGTCCGGTGAAGGTGGATAATGTCTTAGAGCATCATATGCATTCTGAATTTTATCAGGTAACCCAGGAAGCGGCTGATATTATCAATGGGACTAAGAAAAAAGGCGGTAGAGTAATATGTGTAGGGACTACAAGCTGTCGAACCATTGAGTCATCGGCGGATGAAAATGGCTTGGTTCAGCCGGGAAGCGGTGATACCTCCATATTCATATATCCCGGATATAAGTTTAAGGCTCTGGATGCGCTGATCACCAATTTCCATCTTCCTGAATCAACCTTGATGATGTTAGTATCAGCTTTAGCAGGACGAGACCACATCATGGCAGCATATGAAGAAGCAGTGAGGGAACGCTATCGCTTCTTTAGTTTTGGCGATGCCATGTTTATACATTAAATTATTAAGCACATATATCCTAAATGTTGCATATCTTATCGGTATATAATTAAGAATGTTAGCATAGGATAGGAACATCAAAAAAATTATTACAAATATTTTCATTTTCCTATTGCAATTAAAAATTAAGTATGCTAAACTCTCCAATATAATTTTTGAAGACGAAGGGGTCAAAGCGAAATGCTTTGACCCCTTTTGCATATTATTTTGACAAAGGTGTCAAGGCGTTTTGCCTTGGCACCTTTGTCAGTTCATGATAATAGAAGGTTTGTAAAGATAGCATCGATGGTTATCAAGCATTGGGGAATATGAAAGTATGTGACAAAGAGGTCAAAGCAAAACGCTTTGACCTCAATTGCTTTCTACCGTGTGTTAGAGAGGGAGCCTAATAGGGTGGGCCTCTTACACATAAATTAAACAAAATGGAGATTAGGAGGAAAAAGTATGTATTCATCAGTCAATGTAATTTGGATTCTAGTTGCAGCTGCGTTGGTATTCTTTATGCAGGCAGGTTTTGCAATGGTAGAAACAGGTTTTACAAGAGCAAAAAACGCAGGGAACATCATCATGAAAAATCTAATGGATTTTTCACTTGGAACACCCATCTATTGGTTGTTGGGCTTTGGTATCATGTTCGGCGGAAGTGGTGCTTTAATCGGAGGCTTTGATCCGATGGTAAAGGGCGATTACTCATCCATATTACCGGATGGCGTTCCCCTTATGGCATTTTTGATTTTCCAGACTGTATTCTGTGCAACTGCTGCAACCATCGTATCTGGTGCTATGGCAGAGAGAACTAAGTTCTCCGCTTACTGTATTTATAGTATGGTAATCAGTGCCATCATATATCCTGTATCCGGTCACTGGATATGGGGAGGTGGCTGGCTTGCAGATTTAGGCTTCCATGATTTTGCAGGTTCTACGGCAGTTCATATGGTAGGTGGTGTATCTGCCTTAGTTGGTGCCAAAATATTAGGACCCCGTATTGGTAAGTACGATAAGAATGGTAAACCGAAAGCAATACCCGGACATAGCTTAACACTTGGTGCGCTAGGAGTTTTTATTCTTTGGTTCTGTTGGTTCGGATTTAACGGTGGATCCACCGTGTCAGCTACCGGAGATGATGTATTGGTATCTATGGGTAGCATATTTGTAACAACGAATATGGCAGCAGCGGTTGCGTCGATAACAGTAATGTTGATTACCTGGATAAAATATAAGAAGCCAGATGTATCTATGACGCTTAATGGATCCTTAGCTGGTCTTGTAGCGATTACAGCAGGTTGTGATCTGGTATCACCTCTTGGAGCTGCAATCATTGGTATTATCGCAGGTTTTGCTGTCGTATTCGGTATTGAATTCATAGATAAGGTACTAAAGATCGATGATCCGGTTGGTGCAGTTGGTGTGCATGGTATCTGCGGTGCTTTAGGTACTATCCTAACAGGTTTATTCGCACTTGATGGAGGCTTATTCTACGGTGGCGGAGCATCCATGCTTGTAACACAGACGATTGGTGTAGTTGCAGTTATTGCTTGGGTAACGGTAGCCATTACGATCACTTTTTTAATACTTAAGCACACCATTGGACTAAGAGTGTCAAGAGAAGAAGAGATTGCAGGACTTGATATTCATGAGCATGGCTTAGTAAGTGCTTATGCAGACTTCATGCCTTCTGCCATTGATGTATCCGGTGGTCTGAATGAGGTGGTTGAGAAGATAACCGAGCAAAGCAAGCCGATGTCAGAGGCAGTGCCGGTAACTCGTGTAAACGTTGCGAAAGAAGGAGCAACTACCAAGATCACAAAGGTTGAAATTATTACAAAACAAAGTAAATTTGAAGCTCTTAAGACAGCCATGAATGCAATTGGTGTAACCGGTATGACTGTGACGAATGTTCTTGGCTGTGGTATACAAAAGGGTGCTACTGAATTCTACCGTGGTGTTGCTATGGAGATGAATCTTCTACCCAAGGTGCAGGTTGAGATAGTTGTGAGTAAGGTTCCGGTTGATCTGGTAATCGAGGAGGCAAGGAAGGCCTTATATACTGGTAACATTGGTGATGGTAAGATCTTTGTATATGATGTAGAGAATATTGTTAAGGTTCGTACAGGTGAGATTGGATATGATGCATTGCAGGGCGAAGAGTAGATAGCATACTTAATCATAAGAATATAGTTATTATATAGGCAGAGAAGAATAGCATCTCTTGGTGAGTTTACAGGGCAGTTAATAGCAGACTGTAAGAATACCAAGGGATGCTATTTTCTTACTAAAACATTGCTGAAAGACCCATTTTTTGCTAGACTATAACGGTAAGAATATGAAAGGAAATGGGGGAGGGTTATCATGTATACAAAGAGAGATATTATTGAGCATTTAATAGAAATCGGTATAGAGAAGGATGATACATTGTTAGTTCATTCTTCCATGAAGGCAATCGGTGAGGTGGACGGAGGAGCAGATACCATTCTTGATGCTTTCATGGAATATATGAAGGAGGGATTATTAATCTTCCCGACTCATACCTGGAATCAGATTAATGATGAATACAGAGTGTTCCGAGTGGCAACTGAGCCATCCTGTGTAGGGCTATTGACAAACCTATTCTTAAAGCGTCCGGGAGTAGTTAGATCCTGGCACCCGACGCATTCTGTTGCTGCCTATGGTAAGGATGCTGAGGAATATGTATCTGGAGAAGAGCTCAGTGAGACACCCTGTCCGAGAACCGGCTGCTGGGGTAAACTCTATGACCGCAAAGCAAAGATACTATTTCTTGGCTGTAGTCCAAAGAAAAACACCTACCTACATGGAGTTGAGGAGTGGAATAAGATTGAGAATCGATTGACTGATTATTACCATCCTTATCAGATTATGACTCCGGAGGGTAATCTGATCGATAGACCGATGAGGGGACATAAGAGTCCCGTTGTTGATATCTCGTTCAACTATGATAAGATGATGATACCATTCCTACACAGTGGTGTTGCAAAGGAAGGTCGTATCGGAGATGCCAAGTGCTTCCTGTGTGATGCGGTGGGAATGGCAGAGCTGACATCCACCTACCTGCAAAGAGATCCGGATCTGTTCCTGACAGGAGATCCGGTCCCGGAAGATTGGCTATAAAAATGCTTAGAGGCTGTTTCAAAATGTATAGTATATGCGCTCGCGAACTGGATAATCTCTGAATTGAGATTATCCAGTATGGGACGCATGTCATCCTTACCTACAATGTTAACTTATGTTATGAAACATCCCTTATTGTTTGTTACTTACCCATCTTGGCCAGGATACTTCTTGCAACACTGATTCCGTTAGCGGAGGCCTGCTGCAAGCCACGGGTAACGGCAGCACCGTCACCAATTGCACGAAGACCCTCAACACTGGTCTCAAAATCGGTGTTTACCACTACCTTGTTAGAGTAGAACTTAACCTCCACACCATAGAGTAGAGTTTCATCACTGGCGATACCCGGTGTAACCTTATCAAGAGCCAGAAGCATCTCCTTAATATCCACCATAATGCGATGAGGGAATACTAAGGATAGATCTCCGGGGACCGCATCCTTTAAGGTGGGTATCAGGTTATTTCTGCAAAGTCTTTCTTCTGTGGTTCGTCTGCCTCTCTGAAAGTCACCGAAGGTCTGAACTAGAATTTTGCCGCCGCAAAGCATATTACTTAGTTGTGCGATATGCTTACCGTATTCAATGGGTGTTTTAAAAGGCTTTGTAAAGTTCTTGGACACAAGGATTGCAAAGTTTGTATTATTCGTCTTATATTCCTTAGACTTATAAGCATGTCCATTTACAACAGCCAGATTATTCTCATAATATTCTGTAGCCACTTCTCCGGAAGGATTGGTACAGAAGGTACGAACCTTATCATCGAAGGTAGGAGTATAATATACCAGCTTTGCTTCATAGAGATTCTTGTTCAGGAATTCCATAACCTCATCACGTACTTCCACACGAACTCCGATATCTACGGTTCCGACCTTGGTCTCTATGCCATGGTCCTTGCAGATGGAGCTGAACCAGTCAGAGCCTTCACGGCCGATGGCAGATACAATTTCCTTCGCGTAGAAGGTATCCCCCTTGGTAGTTACGATCCCCTTTGCTTGTTTATCCTCGATAATTATATCCATAACCATGGTATTGAATATCATCTCAACACCCTCTGCCAGCAGATGCTCCTGGAGTCTGGTATATATTTTATAGCCTTCCTCCGTTCCTAGATGACGGATCGGGCATTCGATTAATTTTAAGTTGGCATTAATGGCACGTCTTCTGATTTCCCGGATTTCAGCTTCCTTGTCCACACCGTAGACATTGGTATCTGCTCCGAATTTCAGATAGATATCATCGGATTCCTTAATCAGCTCCATTGTTTGGTCGTAGCCTAGTATATCGGGAAGATTACCGCCTACGTCGGGAGATAAAGAAAGCTTTCCGTCAGAAAAAGCACCGGCACCGGCAAAACCGGTGGTAATAGCACAGGGTTGGCAGCCGATACATTGCTTGGTAGTTCTTTTCGGACATAGCCTCTTTTCAATTGGTCTACCTTTTTCCACCATCAGTATTTTTAGGCTTTTATTCTCTTTAATAAGCTCATAGGCACAAAAAATACCGGAAGGTCCGGCTCCTATAATAATTACGTCATAATTTTGCATCGACAACACTCCTCCTGGTATCATATAGATCTCATTTTCGTGCTCATTCTATCATAATATAAGTGCCAGTACAAGCGTCATCTTCCGCTTAATTGAAAGAAAAAATGCACCTATAAGCAGGGCTAATGCAATAAAAAAGGAGACCTTATCGGTTACTATTGTTATTACAAAACAAGGGGGTATATGGTAAAAAATAGCAGAATTCAAAGAAAAATATTTGCGGGAGGTATAAGTGACCAAATGAAAATTTATGCAGAAGCATTTGTATAAAAATTAAACTCTGTTTGACAAAGATATTGATATTTAGCTAATTCATATTGTATAATATCACCATTCTAATAGCTAGTAATGGTTTTCAAATGCGTATTTAATGATATCTGTTAATTGGAGGCAAAGAAGGTGATTGCCATATGAGTATTTATTATAAGAGGTTTCTAAATTAACTCGCATGCCCCAATACTAAAGAAAGAGAGGTATTAATTAAATGGAGATCAATCTCGAATCCCTAAAACAAGCTTTAAGCACAATGTTATCCAAATCAATTATTAGTACTGATTATCAGCTAAAGGAAATGCAAGCCGGATCGGTAGGTGAAGTTTTTCTTATAATCGGTACAGCAGAAACGAACACGAACGAAAAAACGCCATATAAAATGGTCTTAAAGGTGCAAAAGAAATGGGATCGACACGGTGACCCTAATTCATGGAGTAGAGAATATGATCTTTATACATCAAACTTAGAAAATTTATTTACCAGTTCTATCCGCCGTCCAAAATGTTATCATGCAGAAATCAACAATTCCGAAACACGATTATGGATGGAATATGTAGATGGTGTAACCGCTTTAAATTTAACCGGTGAAATGTATGAACGAATTGCCGCCGAGCTTGGTAGGTTTCAAGGCGAGTTATACGCAAATCAACCTGTCCAATTAAAAAGATTTACCAACTTAAGCAAAACAGATGCTTTCAAAAATGGGTACTTATACTTTAAATCGCTGAACGGTGCATACGATTATATACGCTCCGCTAATTGCGAACTCCCAAAGCATTTATGCGAGATGCTTATCGAAACAGATAATAACGTGAATGAAATATGGAGCCAAGTCGATAAACTGCCCATTGTACTATGCCACAGAGACCCTTTTGTATGGAACGTTTTTGTCACAGACGATGCCGTAACCTACATTGATTGGGACAGCACAGGATGGGGATATATGGGCGAAGATATTGTGAACTTGCTCTTGGACAGTGCAGACATTGAAAACATGGTGGATTATTATCACAAGTGCGTACCTGCCTACCGTAATGGTTTTGCTCAATACGCAAACATATCAAATATCTCTGATATGTATATAACAGAACGCATAATTACGCACTTCGGATACAGGCTTGTTGATGGTTATAGGCTTGCCCAATCTTCTGACGAAAGAGTGAGAAATCTCGACACTCTTCAAAAAATTTATGAGATAAAAAGCCATTGAACCAAAAAAGCAAATACTCTTTTGTACCCGCTTTTTCTATGCAAGCCTCGTTTGACCACCAATCCTTATTTTATCAGCGTTTCTTTCTGCTTCGTTATCCACTCTGTCCATTTTTGCAGAGAATGTAATCCCTGGTTATCAATACTGGTCAGCTGCGAATCTAAAAGGAGGGAAATCACATCCCTCCTTTTAGCATTTCCATATACTAATATATTTATCTAACAGAGCTATAAGTTTAATTATTTATTGACACATAGCCATATAGAGAACATGTTAGCTGGAAGATCAGATTAAGCTATAGTGCTTTAGCGCTTG
Organism: Bacillota bacterium; assembly: GCA_023411555.1. Classification (GTDB taxonomy): domain Bacteria; phylum Bacillota; class Clostridia; order Lachnospirales; family Lachnospiraceae; genus Mobilitalea. The sequence goes on along the minus strand of JAEYOQ010000026.1, from coordinate 77,425 downwards.
TTCAATTCCCTGTTGATCCACGTCCTCCGTTACATAGGTAACGATATCCTTGATTGACTGAGGCGAGTTACCCATAGCGATGGAATGCTTTGCATAGGTTAGCATGGGTAGATCGTTCTCGCCGTCTCCGAAGGCATAGGTGTTCTCGTGGGAAATTCCCAGCTGCTTAAGCATAAATTCAATTCCGCTTGCCTTGGAATAACCCTTTGGCACAAGCTCATACATACCGCCCTCACGAGTAATAAAATCCAGGTCATTCTTATATTTTTCATAAAACGGAGTCTCACAAGCATTCGCGTTCGGCCAGATGCAGAGCTTATCGAAGATAATATCTGGTTCATCCCAGCTTCCTGTATTGAATTGCTGCTTATTCATAAACTCCATTAGTCCCTTAGTAACAGGACTGTTAGAGCTGTAGTCGTAGTATATCTTCTTGGAACCCTCCAGAATTGCTTCGATTTTATAATCACGTAGATCCTGAATCAGAGCCTGCATGAAATCCTTTGATAATTGAGTATGGAATAATACCTCTTCTTTATAGATGATCTGAGTTCCACAACCACAGATAAAACCGTCAAAGCCAAGGCCTAGTATAGTTTTATCAAGAAAGCAATTTGCTCTGCCTGTATTTATCATTAATACATGCCCATTAGCCTGAGCCTGATGAATTGCATGCTTTGTACTTTCAGACACTTCATGGGTTCTATGACTTAATATGGTGCCGTCGATATCAAAAAAGAGTATTTTCTTATCCATAGCTGTAATCTCCTTAACTTTTGTCACTTTTATGTATGCTTTTGTCGCATGACAACATATACTAAACCTATACGCTTTAAGCTGTAGCTCAAAAGTGGAAGAGCAAAGAGTTCGTGTATATGGTTGCCCTTTATAAACGATTAAAATTCGTTTTGTGAAATGCTTTTTTATAATCCACACTAGTATATTATGATTAGAATATAAAGTCAAAAGGAAAATCTTATCTTACTCTTGACAAGGTGGAAAAAGTCGATTAAGATAGGTGAAAGATAACAACATTGAAGGTGAATTAGTAGGATATATTTTCCCGCCAGAGAGAACTTGTCACCGGCTGAGAGCAGGTTCAGGGTTCAGATGTATCACGAAGTTCGGCACCGGAGTTGCTTTTAAGATATCACTTTTGAAGGGGAACCAATGCCTTTTCATTGCTGATAAAAGAGAAGCCGGGTCAGTTCCGTTATAGCTGGTTGAGGAGTCTGCATAGCAGGCTTAAAATTGGGTGGTACCACGATGCTTTCGTCCCTTTCGGGCGGGAGCTTTTTTGATTCTACAATCAGAACTCGAAAAAGGAGAGATTACTACCCATATGGGGATATAAACAATAAGAAATTATATTATAAGAAACAAGGAAATTGATTAATCTAGGAGGTATAAATATGTTGGAAAATCTTGAACGTATTAAAGAGCAGTTTTCAAATGAACTGAATGCTGCCAGTCTAAAAGAGGAGCTGGAGCGAATCAGAGTTGCTTTCCTTGGAAAGAAGGGCCTTGTTACAGAAGCCCTGAAGGACCTTCGTAATCTGGATGTAGAGGCTAAGAAAATAGCCGGTATGCAGGTGAATTTGCTTAAGGATGAGATCGAGAAGGCAATCGTTGATCATCAAAAGAAGCTGGAGGAGAGTGAGTATCGAAAGGAGATCGAGAAAGCAGAGCATTATGATTTCTCCATTCCTTCGGAAAGACCCGTTGGGACTCTACATCCGATCACCCTTGTTCAGAAGCAGATTGAAGATATCTTCAAGACCATGGGCTTTATCATCGAGGATGGACTGGAGATACAGACGGAATTCAACAATTTTGAGGGTGTAAATATTCCCAAGAATCATCCGGCAAGAGATATGACAGATACCTATTATCTGGAGAATGGACAGCTCTTAAAGACTCATACCTCTGCAGCACAGAATACCATTTTAAGAAAATACGGAGCACCGAAGCCGGGTGAGCATCTTAAGGTATTGTTCCCAGGAAGATGCTTCCGTAATGAGAACATTGATGCCAGCCATGAGAACACCTTCTTCCAATTGGAAGGTATGATGGTGGGTGATGATATCTCCATCTCTAATCTGATTTATTTCATGAAGGTATTATTATCCGAGGTATTCCAGAGAGATGTTAAGGTTAGACTCCGCCCCGGCTTCTTCCCCTTCGTGGAACCAGGCTTTGAGCTGGACATAAACTGTGCAATCTGTGGTGGATCCGGTTGTCCTACCTGTAAGCAATCCGGATGGGTGGAGCTGTTGCCCTGTGGAATGATTCATCCGAATGTGCTTAGTCTTGGCGGCATTGATCCGGACAAATATACGGGCTTTGCTTTCGGTCTCGGAATGACTAGACTTGCAATGATGAAATACAACATCAAGGACATCCGCCTCTTCAACAGCGGAAATCTGAAGCAGCTTAAGAAGTTTACGAGATAAGCAATAATGCGCATTCCATTATAGAATAGCATAGTCATAGATTGGAGGAATTATATCATGTATATATCAATGAACTGGATATCCGATTTCACGGATTTAACAGGAATCAATATAAAAGAGTTAATTGGAAGATTTACTTTAGCAACTGCTGAGGTTGAAGGAATTCATGAGAAGGGAAAGGATATCAGAGGAGTCGTAGTTGGTAAGATTATAGAGATCAACGACCATCCGAGCTCCAAGAAGCTGCATCTGGTAAAGGTAGACATCGGCAAGGAAATCGTTAGCTGTGTCTGCGGTGCACCCAATGTATTTGTCGGAGCAGTAGTACCCTTTGCCACCCTTGGCGGTCAGGTTGGTGAATTAGAGATTAAGGAGGCAAAGATAGCCGGCGAGATTAGTCATGGTATGTGCTGCTCAGAGAAGGAGCTGGGAATCAGTGATGATCATTCCGGTCTTATGATATTAGACGATATCTACCCCTTGGGAACAGATATTAAAGATATCATGCAGCTTGAGGATACCATCTTTGAGGTGGACAACAAATCACTTACCAACCGCCCGGACCTATGGGGTCATTACGGTATTGCAAGAGAGATATCCGTATTGACCAAGAGACCCCTTAAGCCTCTGGAAGTTAAGGATACTAGCATATATAAGGATTTGAAGGCGATTGATGTTAAGGTAGAGAATATCGATAAATGTTATCGCTATAGCTGCCTATCCATCGGTAATATTACGAAGAAGAAATCACCGATTAATATGAGAATCCGTTTAAGCTACTGCGGAATGAGATCAATTAACCTGCTGGCAGACCTAACCAACTATCTGATGATGGAACTTGGACAGCCGATGCATGCCTTTGATCATAAGAAGGTTTCCTCCATTCGTGTTAAAACTTATCCGGAAGCAGTTGATTTTACAACACTGGATAGCATAGAGCGTAAGGTGGATACAGATACCTTACTCATCTGTGATGAGAAGGAGCCGGTAGCAATCGCAGGTATTATGGGTGGTGAGCTCTCAGAGATAACCGATAGCACAGATTCGGTACTGCTTGAGTCAGCCAACTTTGACGGTGTATCTGTTCGTAAGTCTGCTACCAGACTAGGACTTCGTACCGATGCCAGTGCAAGATATGAGAAGACCCTGGATCCGGAATTAACATTGCCGGCAATCGAACGTTTTCTTAAGCTGCTAACCGATATTGATCCTGGAGTAGAGGTAACCTCCTCCCTGACGGATTGCTATGTAAAGAGATATGATACTATAACAATCGATTTTGATAAAGCATACGTAGACAAATATACCGGAATTGACATCTCCTCTGACCAAATTGAAGAGACGCTAACAGGTCTTGGTTTTAAGGTGACCAGAGATAAGGATAGCTTCCGTCTGGTCGTTCCTACCTGGAGAGCTACGAAGGATGTCACCATGAAGGCGGATATTATTGAAGAGATTACCCGTATCTATGGATATGATAACTTTGATATCTCTTCTACGAAGGGCTATATGATACCGGTTCGTCATAGTGTGGAGAGAAGTGACGAGTATCGTATGAAGGAGCTGTTGTCCGAGCGTTTTGCCATGAATGAGGTTCACAGCTATATCTGGTATGATAATAAGCAGAATAAGGAGCTGGGTATCCAGACAGAGCCCAACATTCGGATCGTAAACTCCCTTGCTTCAGAAAATGATACCATCCGATCTACCATGATTCCAAGCCTATTAGGTTTTGTATCGAAGAATGTAGACAGCTTCCCTGAGATGGGCATGTTTGAGATTGGTCGAGTTGCAGAGGGACTCCGTGAAGACGGCTTAGCCAATGAGCGTAAGAAGCTTGCCTTTGTTGTTGCCAGCAAGAAGCTGACAGAGAAGGAAGTATATTTCAAATGCAAGGAGATAATTGAGCAGCTGGTGCAGGCAATCAAGAATGTAGGTCCAACCTTTGCAGTCAAAGAGGAGCTTAAGAAATATAATTATATTCATCCAGTTAACAATGCTGCTATTCTGGTGAAGACTCAGGAGGTAGGTTATTTTGCAATCCTTGATCCTAGAGTTAAGAATAAGATCGATAAGAAGCTGAATGTCGCTTTTGCTCAGATTGATCTGGAAGATCTTGCGAAGGTAGAAGCCGAGGGACTTCGTTATACCGAGGTATCCAAATATCCCGGAGTAACCTATGACTTAAGTCTGCTGGCAGAGAAAGCCTTACGCTATGAAGCAATTGTCGGTTATATCAAAGAATATAAATGTGATTATCTTCAGGGAATTCGTCTTGTCGATATCTTCGAGGATGATAAGCTTTTGGCAGATAAGAAGAGCGTAACCATACGCCTTGAATTCGGCTCTATGGAAAGAACCTTAGAGGGTACCGAAATTCAGAAAATGGTAGATGAGATTCTTGAACTTCTGGCATCAAAAGGCCTTGAGCTCAGAAAGTAAGAGATCATTCAGTTAAATTAATAGGATAAGAATATATAATCAGATGTGTCTATTACAGGGTTGAGGCCCAAAATAGGCACATCTTTTTATGTCATAGACGAGGAAAGTTCGCCTATAACATAAAAGCCCTCTGGGCAAGTGAATTCTATTCACTTTGTGAACGAAGTTCACGATGGGAACGAAGTTCACGATGGGAACGAAGTTCACAATGGGATGAGGCACTTCTGAGAACAATCGCAGGAATGCGTTCGGATGTTGTTGCTGATTGTAGGTCTGGTTGAGGAAACAGGGAATATTATAGCTTGTCCTTGTATAAGCATTTTTTGAAGAGGTATAGACCATATTTAGTCTATTGCCAGTTGACTTCGTGGAGGTGCATATGAATATTCAACATAAGGGGACGATAACAATAGAGACCTTACGCCTCATCCTAAGACGATTTGAAGAAAAGGACGCAAGGGATATGTTTCAAAACTGGGCCGGTGACCCGGAGGTGTGTAAATACTTGTCTTGGGGACCTCATTCGAGCGAGGAGGTATCGCGTAAGAGAATTCTAGGGTGGATCAGTAATTATGTACGCATGAGTTCCTATGTATGGGCATTGGAATATAAAAGGACAGGTGCTGTAATTGGCTCTATCAGTGTAGAGATGGCAGACGATAGGGCCGGTATCTGTGAAGTTGGATATTGTCTGTGCAGGAAATACTGGAGCCGGGGGATTATGACAGAGGCACTGGTTGCAATACAGCATTATCTGTTTTATGAGATTGGTTACCAAGCTATCAAGGCAAAGCATGATGTTCTTAATATAGCTTCTGGGAGGGTGATGCAGAAGGCAGGGATGAAGTACTTTAAGACGGAAGATAAGGTTGGGATTCGCAAAGATGGTACTTATTATGATTGTGATGTATATATAAAGCATATTGATGAGGAGTAGGGAACAATTAAGCAAGAATATGATAGTACTCTGACGATATCCTAGTTCCTAATTAATATAGCGCAGAACAGTAACAAAGATATGGTTCATTCGTATGATTATGGATAATTGTAGTTGATATTTATAGTCAAGAAGTGGTATTATTGATTCGACAGTAATCTACACAGTCAATGCAATTATTTGGATAGATTATTAAGAGGAGGTTATATTTCAAAGGAACATGAAGATACTAAAGGATAAATCAGAGTATCGGATATTGAAGAAGGGAGCTATCTTCAATGACGATACTTTTAGGAGGAATGCGACTATGTTACAGGAGTTTAAAAAATTTGCTTTACGAGGCAACATGATTGATTTGGCAGTTGGTATAATCATCGGTGGTGCCTTTAGTAGTATTGTTAATTCACTGGTGAATGATATTGTCATGCCGGTGCTCAGCTTATTAACCAAGAGGATAGATTTTTCTAATCTATTTATTGCTCTGGATGGAAAGCATTATGACACGATTGCACTCGCTCAGGAGGCGGGAGTTGCGACCATTAATTATGGCTTATTTATCTCGGGAGTCTTAAACTTCCTCATTATGGCTTTTGTAGTATTCATGATGGTGAGATGGATCAATAAGCTGAAGAAGCCGGAAGTACCAGCCAGTCCTAAAACCAAACAATGTCCTCGTTGCCTCACTGATATCAATATGAAGGCAACCAAATGCCCTAATTGTACTGCTGATATTCAGGAGTAAGGGCGTGACAGTCATCAGGACAGATACATTTCTTTCTGATATTGCCTATGTGGGACGAAGCATGACATAAATAGGATAATGCATCCTCAAATTATATAGCTCCATTGAAAATGAAGATAGACCCATGTACTATTTAGGTATAGTATGTGGGTTTTATTTTAGGCTTACCGAAGGTGCTATGCCTTATTTAACCAGCCAAATTATTGGTATAATCATTCTGTTTCGATTGACATATAGCATATACCAACTATAATTAAGGAATTAGTACATTTATTAGATATTCAGAAGGAAAGTAACAATATGGAAAATGATAACCTAATTGAAATGATAAATAAAAATCCACATGTAATTCAATCCATCGAAAATCCTACTGATGAGATGAAGCTGACGGCTGTTCGTAAAAACGGACTTCTGCTGGAAGCCATCGAAAATCCAACCAGACAGATGCAAGAGATCGCATTGGATAACAATCCACATGCGATTAAATTTATTCATGACCCGACAGAAGATATGATGCTTAAGGCAATCAAGGGTGGATGGATTAATCTGGAGTATATAAGGAAGCCTACGGATCAAGTAATTCGCGCAGCTCTTGATCAAACGGGATGGGCAATTAAATTTATCGATAACCCCAGTGAAGAATTACAATTGCTTGCGGTTGAAAAGAATTGGGATGCCATCAAGTTTATCAAGGAGCCCTACGGAAGTGTCCAGGAAGAGGCAGTAAATGCAAGCTATGATGCAATAAGATTTATTCGCATACCAACCCATAAGGCTAAGCAGCTGGCGGTAAGGAATAATGAAGAAGCAGTTACCTTTATTGATGACCTGGACAAAAATCAAATATTAGAGTATTTGAAGTTGAACTTTCTGGTAATAAAATATGTTAAGAGGGAGATTACCAGAGAGGACTTGATAACAGTTTTAAAGGATGTATTATCGAAGGAAGGCGTAGAGGAACAATACATCAGAGATTTTATCAATTACGATACCACAGATCCTTTTGATATAAGGCCCATGGATAAGATAGAGTTAATCTATGAATACGGAAGTAAGAAGGCAAAAAAAATTGCAGTAGATGAGAAGTTGAAGTAATGATAGGCAAGGGTGTCATAACGGAAGAGGAGTGGAGATAAAGAATGAACTATATAGATACCTTAAAAAGTGCTGAACTGGTGATAGCAACCGGAGAAGTCCCCTTATTAGTCGGTGAAAGCGGGATAGGAAAGACTGCCTTGGCCAATGAGCTTGCAAAGCAAAATCATTGGAGCTTAATTGTGATTGACGGGAATTTACTCAAAGAGGGAGAAATAGGTGGTCTTCCTACGATTGAAGTATACGCTCAGGTGAATGAGAGTGGTGAGAGAGTAGAGCGGAAGACCACCGTATATGCAGTACATAATAAGTTGAGGGAAATTGATGATGAAATCTCAAAGGGCAACACGGTCCTTCTATTTATTGATGAGATCAATCGTTGTGAGCATACGGTACAGCAAGAGCTGATGAACCTGATATTAAACCGGGAGATTAACGGATATAAGCTACATAAGGAGGTTAAGCTTCTTGCTGCCATGAATCCTTCCGGTAAATATGGCTCAGATTTTGATTATCAGGTGGTTGATATGGATGCTGCCCAAGAAAACAGGTTTGTGTGGCTATATATGGAACCGGATTACCACGGGTGGGTTGATTGGGCCAGCGAAGTAGGACTGGAACCCAAGGTGATCGAGTTTATCATGACATTCCCGGAATATCTGCATAAAATAAATGAGGATGGTATAAGGGCAACACCCAGAAGCTATGAGAGAATATCAAAAGCCTATAAGCTGTATCAGGAGCAAAAGACGTCTATACCCAGAGCTGTATTTCTTAATGTGGTGAGGGGAAATGTAGGAAAACTAATTGCCGAGGAATTTATAAGCTTTGTAGAGGCAGATCACAGCCCTCTCATATCCTTTGAAGATGTATTCGGTGAAGGAACATTGTTGGAAGAGATTGTATCTAGAATACAGGAAGAAACCCATACACGACTTTATCTATCCGCTAAGAATATTCTGAAAAGCCTGGAGGCATATGTGAAAAGCAATCAGGAAGTCGTTGATAGTAGCATAGACCGTCTGATAGAATTATTAAGGCTATATCCGGTTGATCTAAGGGTTGGTATTATGAAGGATATTCGGAGAAGTTATTCGGAGGTTTATAAACATGCGATTGAGAAGGAAACCTTTGTAGAGTTATATTTTGAAGCGGTACATTCATAAACGATACTAGGGTTATACATATAAATCCTTGAAAGAGCGACAAACATTATTACCCGGAGTAATGGCCCCCTTTTCGAGTAGGATGATTTTAATAATAGGTTGTTCTTTAGGATATGGAGATTGGTAGATGGAAGCATATTTTGATAGTCGAGCAAAAGAGTTACATGATATGGCAAAAAGGATTATGAAGGAATATCTGGCTGAAAATCAACATGAGATAAAAGCAGAGTTAGTAATACCTGATGAATTTCAAAAGGCCTTTGATAAGGTTGTAGATAAAGTGAACCTAAGTCTCTTGGAGGATAAGGATAATTTCTACGGATATTTTATGATTCAGATGTCCAGAGAGATTAGATTCGATATCAGCAGTCCGACGGCTGTGAATTTTCGAAAAGCTAGGTATGTAATCTATTTCAATCCAATCCTTTTCTTAAAGCTAAGCCTGCAGCAGATGGAAAGCACCATTAAGCATGAGATACTTCATGTATTATCCATGCACCTCATTCGGGCAAGGGGGCTTAAGGGAAGCTATAGTAGATTAGCCATTAATATGGCTATGGATATTGTTGTGAATAAATACCTAAGCCATCTGCCGCCCTATGCTACCACCTTGGAATGGGTCAATCTACATTACAACGTTCAACTTTTGCCTTATCAAGCCTTCGAGTACTATGTTGAGAAGCTTCAGACAGTACTGGATTTACAGGAGGATGAGAAGAAGGAACTAGAGGATGACAGTGGTGACAATGATTTCATCAAAGAGGAGTATAATGCAGAACAAACCCATGATTTATGGGAAGAGACCGATGACATTGAGGATAAGACACTGCGCGAATTCACGGAAAAGATGATGGGCAATTCTCGAGAAGGTGAGCTTCCAACTTACATAGATGGTTTACTAGAGGCACTTAGAGATGACAAGGGTGAGGTACCCTGGAATCTGTATCTGAGCCGGCTTATGGGAACCGTAGAAGGGGATAAGAAAAAGACCATAACCAGGCGTAGCAGACGTCAACCGGAACGGGTCGATCTAAGAGGGCAACTGAGAAGTCATAAGGCTAAGATTGCAATTGCTATTGATATCAGTGCTAGTATGAGTGAAGAGGAGTTCCGACAGGCAATTAAGGAGGTACTTAGCATCGTTAAGAACTATAGGCATGAGATTACAATGATCGAGTGTGATGATGAAATCAGGCGGGTCTATCAGGTTCAAACAGCAAGAGATGTTAAGGATAGAATTCAGAAAAAAGGTGGTACAAGATTTAATCCGGTTTTTGAGTATGCCAATCAAAAGAAGTATAATTTATTGGTGTATTTCACAGATGGAAAAGGGGAAGCCATGCTAAAGGTAAAACCCAGAGGCTATAAAATCTTATGGATTATATCAGGAAGAGGAGATCAGCTTTCATTAAAAGAGCCTTATGGGGTCGTTAAGAAGCTAAGTCATATTGAAAGCAAAGACAATATCCTGGATATTACCGATGTTACAAAGGGTGGATTTTCAATGAATAACCAGGAAAGGGTATGATAATTTTTTCCAACCAGATGTTTTTCACTTGTGCTATAATCTTTCCCTTGTTATAATGATTTCATGGATTAGGATGTGAAAAACAGAACAGAATATAGTATAATGAGCAGAAATAGGAGGTTCTATGCTTCGTAGATTTTATCCCAAGAGATTAGCTCCATCATCCTATGATATCAATTATGAAAAACTGTATCAGGAAGGTTACCGCGGTATATTGTTTGATATTGATAATACCTTAGTGGAGCATGGTGCAGATGCCAGTGAGCGGGCAATAGAGTTATTTGCAAGGCTGAAGCGGATTGGTTTTAAGACCTGCCTCATCTCCAATAATAGTGATGAGAGAGTGCGCCGCTTTAATGAAAGAATAGGAACGAATTACATTTACAAAGCGAATAAGCCTTCTACTAAGAATTATATTCGTGCAACAAAGATTATGGGTACACGGATTGATAATACAATATTTGTAGGCGACCAGCTCTTTACCGATGTATATGGTGCTAATCGTGTCGGCATGATGACCTATCTTGTTAAGCCCATTCATCCGAAGGAAGAGATACAGATCATTTTTAAGCGGAAGTTAGAACGTATAGTATTGTATTTCTATCGTAAGGATCTGGCGAAAGGGAAGATACAACAGGATTAATCGTAAGGTTGTACACCAGAGCTAATATGAGGAATGTGTATAAAACAGTCCTTCCATTGGCTTACTGTGGATAACCTTTCTTAAAATATATTCATAAAGAGGCTTTGAATGAAAAGTAACATGAAGCATAACATAATCTTAATTGGTTATATGGGCTGTGGTAAAACCAGTGTTGGAGAACGACTGGCACAGAAATTATCCTATCGTTTCCGGGATACGGATCGGATCATTGAGCAGAAAGAGTGCGATACCATCAATCATATCTTTGCTGTTCATGGAGAAGAATATTTTCGTGATAAAGAGACCGGCCTGTTGAAGGAATTATTATCTGAGCTTAACCATACGGTATTAGCGACCGGAGGCGGCTTACCCCTTAGAGACCAGAATGGCAAGCTTCTTAAGGAGATGGGCTTTGTGGTATATCTGAAAGCCTCAAAGGAGACAACCCTAAGGCGTCTTTCCGGTGATAAAACCAGACCCTTGCTACAGGGAGAGGATATGGGAAAGAGAATCGAGAGAATGCTGGCATATCGTGCTCCGATTTATGAGAGGGTTGCCCATAAAATAATAGTAACCGATCATAAATCGATTGATGAGATTGCTACGATGATTATGGAAGCATATATGTAGTTAATCTACTGATATTGCTACCAGATCAATAGAGGATACGAGGGCAAATTGAATCAGGATTGCACAGGTAATCTGTAATAGACGGTTGTTACAGAATGGATAGGAATAGTGATGGAGGTAAGGTATGAGGATTTTGGTGATTAACGGACCTAATTTGAATTTCTTAGGTATCCGGGAAAAGGGCATCTATGGAACAGAGGATTATAATTATCTTATGAAGCTTTTAGATAAGAAAGCCAATGAGAAGAATATTGACCTTGAGACCTACCAAAGCAACTGTGAGGGAGAGCTTATAGACCGTCTTCAGAAGGCTTATTATGACCAGGTGGATGGTATTGTAATCAATCCGGGTGCTTATACCCACTACAGCTATGCGATCCGTGATGCGCTTTCCTCGTTGGACATTCCTAAAATTGAGGTACATATCTCAAATATCCATCAGCGGGAAGAGTTTCGCCATACCTCAGTTACTGCCCCGGTTTGTACCGGACAGATTGCCGGTTTAGGTCTACAGGGCTATCTGTTAGCAATCGATGCGATTATAGAATTGTCTGCTAAGTATAAGTAGAAGCTACATGTAGGATTGTTTCGCCTATCCTATCGATAACAATAAATAAAAAAAGGAAGACAGGTAGAAAATATGGACAATTATAAGAGAGTACAGGAAGTATTAGAGAAGCTTTCCATTGGAGCGGTATTGATATCCAATGGTAACAACATGCGTTACATTAGTGGCTTTGCCGGTGAGACAGGTTATGTGTATATCTCTGAAAAAAGGCATGCGGTAGTAACAGATTTTCGTTATACGATTCAGGCAGAATTGGAAGCAGAGGACTATGAAGTCATTACCATCGGTAATGGTGGCTATGAGGAAACTCTAAATGACCTTCTGAAGATGGATGGCATTCAGCGCTTAGGCTTTGAAGCAGAGGATATGCTGTTTGCGACCTATAACAAATTAAAGGATAAGCTACAGGTGCAGGAATTGGTACCTCTTGGCAATGAAATAACCACAATGAGACGGATTAAAACACCGAGGGAACTGGAGTTTATCAAGCAGGCTGAGGCAATTGGTGATCAGGTATTCACGGAGATACTTGGATTTATTAAACCAGGTATGACAGAGCTGGAAATTGCGGCACGAATTGAGTATTTACTAAAGGTGAAAGGCGCTCAGGGTTGCAGCTTCCCTGCTATTGTTGCATCCGGTGTTAACTCCTCCATGCCTCACGCGGTTCCTAGCTCCAAGAAGGTTGAAGTAGGTGACTTCCTGACCATGGATTTTGGATGCGTATATGAGGGCTATTGCTCTGATATGACCAGAACCATTGTAATTGGAAAAGCATCCGATAAGCAAAAAGAGGTATATGAGACGGTTCTTAAGGCACAGCTGGCTGCGCTTGATTTCATCAGGGCCGGCGTTAAGGGCAAGGAAGTGGATAAGGTTGCTCGCGATATTATCTACAAGGCAGGCTATGAAGGCTGCTTCGGACATGGACTTGGCCATAGTGTAGGACTTCATATCCATGAGAACCCGAGATTATCCATGCTGGAAGAGGATACAATCGAAGCGGGAATGACTGAGACGGTAGAGCCTGGCATATATATTAAGGGCTTTGGCGGCGTAAGAATTGAGGACTTGGTTGTGGTTACCGAGGATGGTCATGAGAACTTTACCTTCTCCAATAAGAATTTAATAGAGCTGTAGAAAAATCAAGGAAGGATATCTATCTTTTCAGTATCTAAAAACGCATTATTTTGTTACTTGACATAAAAAATATGTTGCAAAATAGTCTAGGTTATTATAGACTTAAGAGTAGTCAATTTTAAGGAGGAATTTTGTATATGATTTCAGCAGGCGATTTCAGAAACGGTCTGACGATAGAAATGGACAATAACGTATATCAGATTATAGAGTTTCAACATGTAAAGCCAGGTAAGGGAGCAGCCTTTGTAAGAACTAAATTAAGGAATATCAAAAACGGTGGTGTTACAGAAAAAACTTTCCGACCTACCGAGAAATTTCCTCAGGCACATATTGAAAGAAGCGATATGCAGTATCTGTACTCTGATGGTGAATTATACCACTTTATGAATGTTGAGACATTTGATCAGATTGGTATGAATGAGGATGCTATTGGTGATTCCCTTAAGTTCGTTAAGGAAAATGAGATGGTTAAGATGCTTTCCCATGCTGGACAGGTATTTGCTATCGAGCCTCCGTTATTTGTAGAGCTTGTTATTACTGACACTGAGCCAGGCTTCAAGGGTGATACAGCACAGGGTGCTACTAAGCCTGCAGTTGTTGAGACAGGTGCAACCGTTTATGTACCTTTATTCGTTGAACAGGGTGACAAGATTCAGATTGATACTAGATCTGGCGAATATATGAAGAGAGTTTAATTATTATAAGAATTTTTTTGGCGCAATCTCGGGAAATTAAATTTTCCTTGGATTGCGTTTTTTTTTGCTTTATAATAAAAGATAACGTAAGAGATAACGTAAGAGATAACGTATGTGATATCTTCAATATGACTGACTTATTAATGTATGCTATATGAAAGGCTGGGAGGATTTAATTAATGAATAATACTTTGAGCTTCAGCGGAGAGGAAGCACCGGAATATTTGAATGTAATTCTACAAAAGCTTGTAGATATGGGAGTAGATGTTACTAATAAGGGAGAATTGAAAAAGGGGATATATCAATTATTTAATGTGAAAATATATAATATGCCTGATTTAGATAAAAAGGATTACATTATCGCTTCGAACCATGTAAGTGATTTTGACGCAATCATATTAGGGTTATTACACAATAACATAAGAATTCTCTCAAAAAAAGAATGGGTAGAAAACGAAAGGCTGATGGCATTCGTCTCTAAGTATTACGATTTAATTGGTGTGGATAGAAAGTCACCTGGAGATATGACAAAGGTCTTAATTGATTTATCAAGATATCTAAAGAATGTAGCATCACCGAAGCATGTACTTATTTTTCCTCAAGGGACTATATCGGATATTAATTGCAACAGTGTTGATCGAATATCGAAAGGAATATTTTCCTTGTCATACTTAACCGAAAAGCCAATACTACCTGTGTTTCTGGAGCAACCGTCTATGACGGAGAAAACGCGAATAGTATTTGGCAATGAAATGATAATATATAATAAAGAGGATCATAGAGATGAATGGATCGAGGAGTTAAAAGCGTTACAAAGTCAATTAGATCCCCTTCCTAGAAAACCTGTATTATCACATAAGCATGCCAACAATAATAAAAAGGGAGATCATTTCTTCTAGCCTGAGAAAAGTCAATCAGAGCTTAGGAAGATATCTTGAAACATAGATCGTGGTGCATTAAGTAATCTAAATATTTTGCGAACAGAAGCTAGTATAATATGACATTGTGTAGTCAGGTTTATTGTGATATGATTAGGAAAATTTATACTCTCTTGATCCAAGTAGAGAGATACTTATAGATGTCGATCGGAGGACAAGCTTCATGAATGAAAAAATAAGATGCGCTTGGGCAGGCAATACCCCAATATACATTGACTATCATGATAACGAATGGGGACGTCCTGTACATGATGATGTCAAGCTGTTTGAAATGCTCATTCTAGAGGGGATGCAGGCGGGACTCGCATGGATAACCGTACTTAATAAGAGAGAAGCATTCAGAGAGGCTTTTGATGGGTTTGATCCCTATAAGGTTTCACTTTATAACGATGCAAAGCTTCAGGAACTCATGGCAAACGAAAAAATAATAAGGAATCGTCTAAAAATTAATGCAGCGGTGACCAACGCCAAATCGTTTTTAAGAGTGGTAGATGAATACGGGAGCTTTGATAAGTTTATATGGGAGTACGTAGATAATACACCTATAATTGGTCATTGGGAGGAGCTTGAGAATGTGCCTACCAGGACCCTGCTTTCCGATAAGATAAGCAAAGACTTAAAGAAAATGGGCTTTAAGTTTGTTGGTTCTACTATAATCTATTCATTCATGCAAGCGATTGGTATGGTTAATGATCATATAACGAAGTGTTTTGTTTATGAGGAAATGTTAAATAATTAGAGAAATAGATTTAGGAGGGGTGGTTCATGAGTCAGCGTAAAGTAGTGTTATATATTGCTGCTAGCTTAGATGGATATATCGCTACCAAAGAACACAATTTGGATTGGTTATTATCCGTCGAAGGAGAAGGGGATAACGGCTATTCTAAGTTCTATAGTACTGTCGATACTATTTTAATGGGACGGGTTACATATGATTGGATTATGGACCATGAAAAAGATATTTTCCCATATAAGGGCAAGGAGTGCTATGTCTTTACCAGAACAAAAAGAGAAGCGAACGAATATGTTACATTTGTTCATGATGATATTATCCAATTAACAAATGACTTAAAGAATAAAGAGGGCAAAAATATTTGGCTTGTTGGTGGTGGTGATTTACTAGAGATCTATATCAAAGAGAAGCTAGTAGATGAGATTATTCTTACAATCGCACCGAGCCTATTAGGTAGTGGCATCCCCTTATTTAGAGGCAATGAGTCTCAGACACAATTGTCATTAATAGATGTCAATCGCTATAATCAGTTTGTGGAGCTTCATTATGGCATCAAACATTTCTAGCTAGCTGTGAAAAGTAATATCATGATAAAAAATTAAGATAAATTTAAGGTGTAATATTATTGAAAAATTTGGATATTTGATGTATTCTGTATTAGATTAATAATGAGGAAGGGGAAAATATTCAAATGAGAAAATCTAAATATTTAATTATGTTAATTGGTACTATTTTAGCTGTTGTAATAATAATTAGTGCAATCTTTGAGATCAATACTCAGCTTAGCAAGAAAAGGACACCAAAGGAAGGAAGTACGGAGCTTTCGCAGGATGAGTATACTTCTGATGAGGTGGTTAATGATGAGTCCACATTAGAAACCATTGTAGCTGATGATTATACCATTCTAATAAGAGGAAGCGCACGACCACAAAACGGTGAGATTACCGTAGAAGAGGCTGCTAAGCTTGGAGTAGAAGAGATCCATAAGGTATATAATATTGATGAAAAAGACTATTCGGTGGAAATGTTTTTTTTAGATGGGATCATAAAAGACACTGGAACATGGTCTGGACATGTAATATTGAATGATATTGAAAAGTATGAATTTTTAGTAGATGGCAAGGATGGAAATATCCTATCTGTAAATTAGATGATAATCATATTTGAGACTTTTGTGTAACGAAGATTTTTTGCTCAATATAGGAAATTATAAAGCGCAATTCATAGAGAAGGAGGTTCTCTATGGGTAGCGCTATTATTATATGGATTACTCGTTGTTGACTGTGCATTTACAGACATTAAAGAATGCTAATGTGACAAGGTTATCCTACAACTCAACGGATCGTTTAGTGCTATATTCATCACTTTAGGTTATATTAAGAGTGGATATGATAGGATGTCAATTGGATGAATAGCGGATTATATAGGAGGATTAACTTCACTTAGTGAATAAAAGGAGGAGCATCATTATGGAAAGGCTTTCAAAAAAAGAGATAAAGGATCAATATAAAAACAGGACGATGGCAGGTGGTGTATACTGTATAAAATGTAGTGGGAGTGGTCGTAAGTGGATTAAATCATCGCCTGACTTAGCAGGACAGATCAATAAGTTTAAGTTCTTTGTATCGACGAACTCATGCCCCGAACCGGCTATGTTACCGGATTGGAAGCAGTATGGTGCAGATACATTTTCTTTCGAAATTCTAGAGAAGCTTGAAAAAAGTGAGAAACAGACGGATAAAGAGTTTGCGGATGATATCCGTGTTCTTTATGATATGTGGATGGATAACAGCAATGATAAGAATAGGACATAAGTAAATTAAAGCATAATTCATGACAAATAATGACTTTCTTGGATTATGCTTTTTAATATGTAGATTATTACAATGTAATGTAAGGTAATAATATGGTAAAAACAGCCGCATATACAGCAGGACATATTTTTATCTTAAGAATTATTTTATTACCTTAAGTAGATATTGGTAGGTATCTTCGATTACCCGGTCCTCCAGCTTCGTATCTAGAAAATATTCTATGGCCTGCTTTGCCTGAGCGACAAGCATCTCAAGACCGGTTACACCCTTCATTCCAAGCAGTTTTGCCTGCCTGGTAAGCTTCGTCTCCAGAGGATTAAAGATAGCGTCCACAACAGCCTCACAAGCGGTAAAGGTGGTCAGGTCGAGTGGGGAGGAATCAATGTTTGGATACATTCCTTGCGGTGTAGTATTGGCGATAATCTGGGCATCAGTATGTTTAGCGTAGCATTCCTCGTAGGAGATCGTTGTTTCAGAGGTCTGACGGCTAACGATAAGAACCTCGGAAGCTCCTAAGTGTCTGAAAACCGCAGATACAGTATGAGAGGTGCCGCCACTGCCCAGAATCAGGCACTTCTTGTCCTTAGGCCGGATACCGTTGTGGTCAAGCATATACATAAAGCCATAAAAATCGGTGTTATATCCAATGTAGTGGCCTTGCCGATTGACGATGGTATTCACTGCACCGATTTCCTTTGCCAGTGGATCTAGCTCATCCAGATAGGGGATGACTGCCTGCTTATAGGGAATCGTAACATTGATCGCTGTAAAATCCTTCTTATTCATAAAAGCTTTGAATTCCTCTCTAGATAAGGGAATCAAATCATAAGTATAATCGGCTATTTTCTCGTGAATCACCTTTGAATAGCTGTGTCCCAATTTTTCTCCAATCAAGCCATAACGCATCCTATACACCTCGTTTTCCTGTCTACTATTTCTTATAACGATTATTCCTAATCAATCAAAATCAATCAAATCGCCAATCCCAGACGCAGGACCTTATGTCCGTATCTATCATGCTTAACAGAATAATATAGAAGATAAAAATATACAAGATATTTCTTGTCATCTCACAGTAATATTTTTATTCACCGGAGAATATCTTGTTTTAAATAGTTGGTGGATAAGCCATCGATGGAATAGGATAGGGGGGAGCAGAATGAGCACAAAAGACGAGCTGTTAAAAATCTTATCACTGAAGCTTCGAACTATTTTTGGTAAATTAGTCGTTGACTATGAAAAGCTGCAGGAGATTCGTCTTAGAATCAATGCGCCTCTTATGATTATTTATTGCAATCGAGAAGTCTTTATCTCGGAGGAGGCCAAGCTTTTGGACCATCCGGCAAAAGCATTTATTATCACCAGAAATGAGCTTCGGGAGACCATGGAGTATATTAGTAATTATTCGCTCTATGCTTTTGAAGAGGAGATAAAGCAGGGCTTTATCACCATCAGCGGAGGCCATCGAATTGGAATTGCAGGTAAAACTATCATTGAAGAGGATGCCATAAAGGGAATGAAGCACATTTCCTTTATCAATGTGCGTCTTGCTCATCAGGTTAAGGGCTGCGCAAACAGGGTGCTTCCCTATATCATTAATCAGCAGAGTAAAGGAATCTACCATACGCTGATTATTTCACCACCCAGGTGCGGAAAGACTACCCTGCTTAGGGATGTGATACGCCAGCTGTCAGATGGCAGTGAGCTGTTACCAGGTATGTCAATCGGGGTGGTCGATGAACGTTCGGAGATTGGCGCCTGCTATATGGGAACACCACAGAATGAGCTGGGGATTAGGACGGATATTCTGGACTGCTGCCCCAAGGCAAAGGGGATGCTAATGTTAATAAGGTCCATGTCTCCGCAGGTTATTGCGGTAGATGAGCTAGGCTCCAAGGAGGAGCTGGAGGCCATCGATTATGTCATTGGCTGCGGCTGTAAACTGATTGCAACAGTTCACGGAAGCTCTCTTGAGGACGTTAAAAATAAGCCCACCTTAGGCGAATTGATTGATAAAAGACTCTTTGAGCGTTATATCATCCTAAGTAATGTCAAGGGAATTGGTCACCTTGAAGAAATATATGATATGCAATGGAAAAGACTATATTACTCAGATAGGATCTAGGGGAAAAGGAGGACAAACCGGCATGAATATCTTAAAAATCATAGGATGCATTCTGGTAATAGCATCCTCTACTGGCATCGGATTTTTCTTCAGTACTGAGATGAAGAACCGGATTGAGGATCTGAAGGAGTTAAGAAAATTGATCGGGCTGTTGAAGGGAGATATCCGTTATGCGAATACCCCTCTCCCGGAAGCAATCAGTGTACTGGCAAGGAGGTATAAGGGAAGCTTCCACCCCTTTTTTCAGTATACCAGTATTAGGCTACAGGAATTATCAGGACAGACCTTCTCACAGATATGGAAGACGGCGGTAGAACGGGAGCTGGTAAATACCTCTTTATCAAAGAAGGACAAGGCACAGCTCATAGCCTTTGGAGAAAATCTAGGGTATCTGGATAAGGATATGCAGATGAATACCTTTGATCTATATCTGTCCCAATTAGAGGATGAACTTGCAGAGCTGGCCAAGATAGTGAAGGAAAGGGCATATCTATATAATAGCCTGGGTATTATGGCTGGAGTATTCATCGCCATTATAATGATCTAAGGAGTACATCTGGCTTAGGCAGAAGGCCCTACTAATTTCGCCCTGATATTCAAATGAAAGAAAGTGTCCTCCTGAATATCATGGATGAATATTGTATAGCTGAACTGTTACAAAAATAAAGATTGCGCTATGCGCCTATATGGAGAAACCTATGGATATCTATTTAATATTAAGAATAGCACTGGTCGGAATACTGGTGTCCGTATTAAACCAAATATTGAAGCAGTCGAACCGGGATGATCTCGCTTTTCTTACTAGTCTTGCAGGGCTGGTTCTGGTTCTTATGTGGCTATTACCCCATATAACGGAATTGTTTGTAACGATACAGCAGCTTTTTAATATTGTGTAGCTGTGATAGGGTCAAGGTGCAGGACTGCACAGCCAAAGTGTGAAGGCGCCCCTGCTATGACATTTACAGATTGTGAGAAAGGCATGGTTATTAATATGATAAGAATTGCTGTTGTTGGACTGGCTGCTATCATTCTGGCGATCATTTTTAAAAAGGGTAAGGAGGAGTACTCACTCTATATCAGTATAGGGGCTTGTATTCTCATCATATTATGGGGAATTAGCAAGCTGGAGGTAATCTTTGATGCCATAGACCAGCTCCAGGGATATATTCGGATGAATAAGTCCTATGTCACAATACTGATTAAGATTATAGGAATTACCTATGTAACAGAGATCGCTTCCTCTCTCTGTAAGGATACGGGGTATTCAGCAATTGCTGAACAGATTGAGCTGGTAGGGAAACTAACCATTCTGGCCATTAGTATGCCAATTATGCTGGCCATTCTCGATACCATAGATAATCTACTAACAGCTTGATTTAGGAAATGAGGTGCTATGCATGTTTAGTAATTGTAGAAGGAGTAGAAGTAGCAGAAGGCTGTCAGCCCTTATTTTTTTTATTATTTTACTATTATCCTTAGGGAGGGAAGCAAATGTATTGGCTTATTCTGATATAGAAGTTGGGAGCCCGAATACAGGAGGAATCAATGCTTTACAGAATATCGATTATTCCGAGATACAAGAGGTGATTAAGGATGTTATGGGCAACAAGAATAGATTTGATTTCGGTGCCTATGTGGGTCAATTGGTCAGTGGTGAAAAACCCTTTTCACCGACTGCAGTGGCGGATGAGCTGGTTGCCTCCATTCAGGGAGAGATAAAGGACAACCTAAGTATTTTTGGAAGTCTGATAACCATAGCTTTGATAGCAGCTTTATTTACTAACCTTTCAATGGCTTTTAAGAATAATCAGGTGTCAGAGACAGGTTATTATGTAACCTATCTATTACTGTTTGGTCTGTTAATCGGCTCCTTTATCACTGTCTCTCGAATAGCTGCTACTACCATCAGTTCTATCCTGGATTTTATGAGAGCCTTAATACCGACTTACTTTATGTCCGTTGCCTTTACCTCTGGGGCAACCACTTCGATCATGTATTATGAAGCAGCCCTATTACTCATAACCCTAGTGGACTTTATTCTGATCAGAATCATAATACCGATGATAAACTTTTATCTGGTAATTGTATTAGCGAACAACCTATCCAAGGAAGATATGCTATCTAGGCTTGCTGAATTATTATCCACCACGATTAGCTGGATTTTAAAAAGTATGCTGGCAGCAGTGATTGGTTTTAATGCAATTCAGGGTCTTATTGTTCCAGTGGTGGATCAGGTAAAGCGGTCTACTCTGATTAAAGCATCAGAAGCAATCCCGGGAATCGGAGACGCGCTGGGAGGAGTGACGCAGACAATTCTAGGAGCAGGTGTCTTACTCAAGAATGCGATCGGCGTAGCCGGCTTGATTACGCTGATAACGATTGCTGCTGTTCCCTTCTTGAAGCTTTTAGTAGTAACCGCTATCTACAAGATAGGAAGTGCAGTACTTCAGCCCATATCGGACAAACGCTTCATTGAATGCATTAGTGCCTCCGGTAAATCAGCAGCCTTACTGCTTCAGACCATTTTTGTAGGTACAGTGTTATTTCTACTTTCTATCACAATCGTAGCGGTGACAACCGGTGGAGTAAGCTAAGAAAAGAGTGAACAAAGGAAGACTTGGAAGGGAGGGAATTATGGATATTATCTATAACTGGATCAGAAATGTTGTCATTTATATGATCCTCAATGCCATTATCATGAATCTTCTGGGGGATAAAAGTTATAAGAAGTATGTTAGTATCGTATCCGGTATGATCTTAGTACTCATTATTATATCACCGCTGATGGATTACATGGATCTGGCTGATACCCTGGATTATTATCTACAAGCAAATGATTTCGCAGTCGAGTCTGCAGAGTTTAAAAATGACTTAAACCGAATGGAGGAGGCGCAAAGCGATGCAATCTTTGCAGAGTACGAGGAAAAAATCAGGCTTCAGGTGAAAGGAATGCTGGAGGAAGATAAACTTAAGCTGGTCAGCTTTGACCTTACCATAGATAAGAACACAAAGAGCACTACTTTTGGAGAGATACTGCGAATGGCTATAGAGGCTGAAATGGAAAATAGCGAAACGGAAGAGGATGATAGTCGTCCCTCCATCGATAAGATAGATAGAGTATCAATTCGTATTAAAGGACAGGAGAAAAAGGAGACAGTAGACCCTCCTTCTCCCATGGAAATAAGTATTAAAAATAAACTTGCAGACTTCTATAATATTGAACAGGTTAATATAAATATTAGTATAAGCCACTGATATCAGAGCGGATCAGATGCCGCTTTTCAGAAGAAAAATAATACTTATATTATTAACCTAGGAGGCTGCGGGGGAACTATTACGGAGGTTGCTATGGATAAGAAGCTTTCCCTTAAGGCAATAGGACTGCCGAGATTAATTATGCTGTTTATGGCAGGTATTCTGATTATTCTACTATCCTTTCCGGGTGTATTAGGTACCTTCCGTTCCTCAGAGGAAGCTACCAAGGACAAAGAAATTCAGGACTTGAAAAATGATACGAATACGACAAGCTATAGTAAGAATACTTATATATCAGAAATGGAAAATAAGCTTAAAGAGGTATTACGAAAAGTATCCGGCGTCGGAGACGTAGAGGTTATGATCACTACGAAGGGATCGACGGAGAAGATTCCATTAAAGGATAGGTCTTCTACAGAGGAAAGCTTAGAAGAAGATGATGGGGAGGGCGGAAGCAGAACAGATAATAGTGCCCAGCGGGAAGAAAGTACCGTTATGGTTACGAACGAGGATGGAAAATCAGTGCCATACATACTACAGGAACTTGAACCGGAGATAGAAGGCGTCGTTGTAATCGCAGAAGGTGGCGATAATGCCATGATAAAAATGGACATTATACAAGCGGTTGAGGTATTATTTGATGTACCTGCGCATAAGGTTATAGTAATGAAAATGAGGAATGGTATAAAATGATCAGGAGGTCAAAAATGAAAAATATATTTAAGAAGAACCACGTCATAATTACTGCACTGGCTATTATGATTGTAATTGCGGGCTATCTTAGCTTCACCAACGATGACCTGGCAGACAAAAAGGATGCCTTAGAAGCAAAGACTACGACTACCGGCGATTATGATGAATTCACCGACTCGGATGATAATGATCTGCTTACAGTAGATGACAATACGGAATTAGCAGAGGTAGAGACTACAGATGGTGTTGTAAAGGATGAAGATAGTAAGACAGCTAGTAACGAAGAAGATGAGCTTGCTGACATTTCTGATGAAGATCTGCTGGCAGATGCTCAAAAGGTAAGCGATAATGGCGAGCTTGACCTGGAAGAAGGCGTTCCTGGAGAAGCAGTTCTTGCTAATGCGGCTAGTACGATTGATGCCAGCTATTTTGCATCCAATAAGATCGAGAGAGAGCAAGTACGTGCAAAGAACAAGGCTGATTATATGGAAATTATTAACAGCACTACGGTATCCAAGGAGCAAAGGCAAGCAGCAGTCGACAGTATGCTGGAGCTTACCGAAATCATAACAAAGGAGAATAAAACAGAGATGCTGTTGGAGGCAAAGGGCTTTACTGATCCTATCGTATTCATGGATGATGGTATGGTAGATGTGGTAGTGAATGCAGCGGCCTTGACCGATCAGCAGCTGGCAATTATTGAAGAGGTTGTTAAGGATAAGACGGGAGTTTCCGTTGAGAACATCAGTATAAATCCTGTAGTAATTTCAGAATAATAAGATAATGCATGATATTATCCATCCATAAAGAGAGAGGAATATAGCAATGAAACTAGGAGCTTCATTGCTATATTCTTTGTGTAATTTTGTAGCTACATGCTTTAACAAGCTGATTTTTATATCTAGAATAACGAGCTTAGAAATGAAATGCTAATTAATGGGGATAATAATAAATAACTTGGAATGTAAGTGATTGCTGGAAAATGTAGAAAAATTACTCTGTTTTGGAGGGTATCAAATTATTTGTAATTGCAAATATTGAGTTATTTGGTATAATACTATATAATAGTTTTATAACACATATAAAACAATAACATTTATATGGAAGTGAATTAAGGCTCGTGTAGTTGCTTATAGCGGTTCTTCCGCACATTTGTCAGTAAAAAGATATACCGGATAACATTAGGAACTTAGGAGGTAATCATTGTGAATAAAGAACCGGAGATCAGAAACACATATAAAATACATGAAAATGGTAAGGTTGGAGAAGTACAGATAGCAGATGAGGTCGTTGCCACCATCGCAGGCTTAGCGGCTACTGAAGTAAAGGGCGTGTCGGCAACCTCCGGAAATGTCACCAATGAACTTGCCGGTAAATTAGGAAAAAAGAACTTATCCAAGGGAGTGAAGGTACTTGTTAGCCCGGATGCAGTATCAGTAGATATGGCCCTAACCTTAGATTATGGATATGGTATCCCGGAGACTGCGAAGCAGGTGCAAGAAAAGGTGAAGTTGGCGATAGAGAATATGACTGGTTTGCAGGTCAAGGAGGTTAACATCCGTATTGCGGGAGTTAACATCGTAAAAGAGTAAAGCGATTCCCAAACAACCCTTAGTTATTACCTAAGGGTTGTTTATTCTTGTTTCATGAAAAAATAATTCTATGAAACATAAAGCACATTAGGTTAGGAGGAACCGAACTTTGACAAGAAGAGAAATAAGAGAACATATTTTTCTCATGTTATTCCGTAAAGACTTTCATGGGACGAATGAATTAGGAGAGCAGATGGATTTATATATCTCCGAATTGGAGAAACCTACCATCGAGGAGTATTCTTATCTGACCTCACGTTTTCAGGCGATACTGGATAAGCTGGAAGAAATTGATGGGATATTAGAAGAAACCTCCAGTGGCTGGAAGCTAAACCGAATGGGTAAGGTGGATTTAACCATCCTTAGATTAGCGGTATATGAGCTACGTTTTGATGACGACATTCCGGACAAGGTAGCAATCAATGAAGCGGTGGAGCTGGCAAAGAAGTTCGGTGGTGATGAAACACCCAGCTTTATCAACGGAGTGCTTGCGAAGCTGGCATAGACAGTGAACATGTTTAGAGCATATGCAGTGATTTTGACTTGCCTTACCCTCCATCGGGGTAGAGGAAATACCCCTCAGTCGGCCGGTCTGTGCAAAATTACTACACATATTCTAAACATGGACTAGGTTTATGAGTATGCCTTTCGCAAGTGTGGACGGAGCGTTCTAGTCTAGACTATAAAATGTTTTGAGTATATGAAAAAATTTTGACTTGCCTTACCCTCCATCGGGGTAGAGGAAATACCCCTCAGTCGGCCGGTCTGCGCAAAATCTCTACATATACTCAAAACATGGTTTAGATATGAGCAATAAATTTTATGAATACTCCAAAAGATTACTTGATACTAGTATGCCTTTCACAAGTTTAAGATGGAGGATGTATGGGACAGGCCTATTCAGTTACAGAGATTAATCAATATATTAAAAATCTATTTATAAGAGACAGGATACTTGCCTCAATATATATCAAGGGTGAGGTCTCAAATTGCAAGTACCATACCTCGGGGCATATCTACTTTACATTAAAAGATGCTCAGGGGCAATTAGCATGTGTAATGTTTGCCGGACAGCGCAAGGGACTTACCTTCAAGTTGGAGGAAGGACAGAGCGTAATCGCTTACGGTAGTATCAATGTCTATGAGCGGGATGGTAAATATCAGCTCTATGCCAGCGAGATTGCGCTCGATGGGCAGGGTGCGTTATATGAGAAATTCGAGAAACTAAAGAGACAGCTGGAGGAAGAAGGGCTTTTTGACAGGACACATAAAAAGCCGATCCCCCAATATCCCAAGAAGGTCGGTATCGTTACGGCATCGACAGGCGCAGCTATCCAGGATATCATCAATATATCCAGAAGACGCAATCCTTTCGTACAACTAATTCTGTATCCGGCTCAGGTTCAGGGGCAGGGATCAGCGGAAAGTGTGGCAAAGGGTATCGCAATTCTTGACAAGCTTAATCTGGACACCATTATTGTCGGCAGGGGCGGCGGTTCTATAGAAGATCTTTGGGCCTTTAACGAGGAGCTGGTTGCCAGGGCAATTTATCATTGTAAGACACCAATTATCTCAGCCGTAGGTCATGAGACAGATGTTACGATAGCTGACTTTGTATCTGATCTTCGTGCTCCTACCCCTTCGGCGGCAGCTGAGCTGGCGGTAAATGACTATCAGGTGTTCCAGGGTGTGATCAGGGAGTATAAGCGGAAACTATCGAGGGAGCTCCAGCAGAAAATTAATCAGTATCGAAGCCAGACCGATCAGTTGAAGCTAAGACTTTTCTATGCAAGCCCAACTTATCAAATCAAGCAAAAGCGACAGTATCTGATAGAGACGGAAGCTAAGCTTACTCAGAGGATGAATCAGAGACTAAAGGAAAAGAGACATAGACTTGAGCTCTACATTGCACGACTTGAAGGACTTTCACCATTGCATAAGCTGAGTAAGGGCTATGCCCTGATTGTTGGTGAGGATAATGTACCTGTCCAAAGTATTAAGAAAGTCAAACAGAATGAAATACTTACTGTATCCTTGTTAGATGGTGACATTAAGACTAGAGTAGAAGAATTACAAGAGAAGAGTAGAGGATTTCATTAGCGGATGGAATAGAGTGGATAGTTACATACCGAAAAGACGAACAACATGTATACTGTGTTTTAGTATAAATTGTGCAAATATACATGAATCCCTATTGAGTATTGCCTTATGGCAGGATGGAGGTTGCTATGGCTGAGAAGGCTTTAAAATTAGAAGAATCATTTGAAAAACTGAATCATATCTTGGAGGAGCTGGAGAAACCGGATATTTCCCTAGAAGACTCCTTTACACTTTATCAGGAGGGGATGAAGTTACTTAAAACCTGTAATGATTCGATCGATAAGGTGGAAAAGAAACTGATTATTCTAAGTGAAAATGGAGAAGCAAATGAACTTTAATGAGGAGTTAAAGAAGCAAGTTAGTCGGGTTGAGGAGATTTTGAATCAATACTGTCCAAAAGAGGAAGGCTTCCAGAGATTAATCATTGAGGCTATGAATTACAGTATAATGGCAGGCGGTAAGCGATTAAGACCCATTATAATGGAGCAGACCTATCGTTTGTTTGGAGGTGGAATGGCAGGTCTCATTGAGCCCTTTATGGCTGCAATAGAGATGATTCATACCTATTCCTTAGTACATGATGACCTTCCAGCCATGGATAATGATGAGTATCGGAGGGGAAGGAAGACAACCCATATCGTATACGGAGAAGCTATGGGCATCCTTGCAGGGGATGGCTTACTTAATTATGCGTTTGAAACAGCTTTAAAGGCCTTTCAGGTGATTGATGATAAGAAGCATGATGCAGTGGTGCAGTATCGCAGAGTCGCACAAGCAATGCAAATACTATCTGCCAAGGCGGGTATCTATGGTATGATTGGTGGGCAGGTCATTGATATGGAGGATTATCACGGTGAACCCTCCAGGGAACGCTTAGACCTCATGTATCGATTAAAAACAAGTGCGTTGATTGAGGCATCTATGATGATTGGAGCTACGTTAGCAGGCGCATCCCAGGAAGATATAATAAAGGTGGAACAGATTGCAAGTGACATCGGTCTGGCGTTCCAGATAAGGGACGATATTCTGGATGTGACAAGCACCTCTGAAAAGCTGGGAAAACCGGTTCACAGCGATGAGAAGAATGAGAAGACCACCTATGTCAGTCTGATGAATTTGGAGGCTGCTGGTAAGGAAGTGGTTAGAATATCAGGCAGGGCAATGGAGAATTTTGATAGCTTGCCTTATCAGAATGAGTTTTTAAGACAGTTGATCGACATGTTGATAAGCAGAGAAAATTAGACGAATCAGTTATAATGATTGGGTATAGACATAGATTTATAGGCGAGAGAATTGAATAAGAAATGAGGTGGTAACGCTTGCCAAAGCTATTGGATAGCATAAATCAAACGAATGATATAAAGAAAATCAGTGAACAGGATTATGACAAGCTTGCGGAGGAAATTCGAAGCTTTTTAATACAGAATATCAGTAAGACCGGAGGCCACCTGGCATCTAATCTCGGTGTGGTGGAGCTTACGCTGGCTCTGCATTTGTTTTTAAGCTTTCCGCAGGATAAGCTGGTATGGGATGTTGGTCATCAGGCATATGTTCATAAGCTATTGACCGGTAGGAAGGAGTTATTCTCCACACTTCGTCAGATTGATGGTTTGAGTGGATTCCCTAAGCGCGAGGAGAGTGCGTGTGATTCCTTTGATACCGGACATAGTTCTACAGCCATTTCCGCAGCCCTTGGTCTGGTTAAGGCAAGGGATTTAGGAGGGGAGAAACATAAGGTTGTCGCTGTCCTTGGTGATGGAGCGTTGACCGGGGGGATGGCATTTGAAGCCCTTAATAATGCAGGAAGATTAAAGACAAATTTTATCATTGTATTAAATGATAATAATATGTCCATTTCGGAAAATGTAGGAGGTTTGGCAACCTATCTGGCCAAGCTACGTACGAGCTCGGAATATACAGGCTTTAAAGAAAATATGGAAAACACACTGAATATGATGCCCGGTATCGGAAAAGTGATTGTTGAGAAATTGAAACGCTCTAAGGATGCTGTTAAGTATTTTATGCTACCTAGCATGTTCTTTGAGGATATGGGCTTGACCTATATCGGACCGATTGACGGACATAACATCGGGTCTATGATGAATGCTTTTCAGGCGGCTGCCAGAGCGAAGAAAGCAGTTGTCGTTCACATAATCACCAAGAAGGGAAAAGGATATCAATTAGCTGAGAAATATCCAACCAAGTATCATAGTGTGGATTCCTTTGATGTTAAAAGCGGACAGCCGGTTCGCGTGGAGAAGAGTGCCTCCTATACAAAGGTATTCTCGGATACCATGGTGAAGCTGGCGAAGGAGAATGATAAGCTTGTAGCTATAACGGCAGCCATGCCCTTTGGTACAGGACTGGCTGATTTTATGAAGCAATATCCAGACCGTTTCTTTGATGTAGGAATTGCGGAGGAGCATGCAGTCACCTTCGCAGCCGGTTTGGCAATGGGAGGATATAGGCCTGTTGTAGCCATTTATTCCACCTTCCTTCAGAGAGCCTATGATCAAATTATACATGATGTCTGCATCAATAATCTACCGGTTGTCTTTGCGATAGACCGGGCAGGAATTACAGGAAGAGATGGAAAGACCCATCAGGGTACATTTGATCTATCTTTCCTATCTCATATCCCCAATTTGGTTGTTATGGCACCGAAGAACCGATATGAATTAGAAGAAATGCTACGGTTTAGTATCTCTTATAATGGTCCGGTAGCAATTCGTTATCCGAAGGGAGAGGCTTACCAGGGGTTAAAAGAATATCATGCCCCCATTGAACTTGGTTGTAGTGAGATGATCGAGGAAGGGGCTGAACTGGCAATTCTTGCAGTAGGAAGTATGGTAATGACTGGTGTTGAGGTCGTAGATCTGCTTAAGCAGCAGGGGAAAAAAGCAACCCTGGTAAATGTTCGATTCGTGTCACCTATGGATACGCAGATCCTTGACCGATTGTCAGAAAATCATAAGCTGTTAGTTACTATGGAAGAGAATGTGAAGAATGGCGGTTATGGTCAAAAGGTAGCAGATTACCTTTGTGAGACAAGAAAACAGGATATTCGGCTAATTAATATCGCAGTTCCGGACCAGTTCATTGAGCATGGTGGGGTGAATGAGCTTCATAAGCGCTTTGGATTGGATGCTCAGAGTATTGTCGATAGAATTATATAACGAATTCTGATTGTGATCGCAGCCAGATTTTGTGCTGTATCGTAGATGCAGAATGGAGGTTTTGTGTGAAGGAACGTTTAGATATACTAATGGTGAATCGCAACCTGGCAGAGTCAAGGGAGAAAGCGAAGGCAATTATAATGTCTGGCAATGTATTTGTTGACGGACAGAGAGAGGATAAAGCAGGAAGTACCTTTCCCGAAGAGGTTATCATAGAGGTAAAAGGTAATCCACTAAAGTATGTCAGCCGCGGCGGGCTCAAATTAGAGAAGGCAATAGAACAATATGGGCTCAAACTGGAAGGAAAGACCTGTATGGATGTAGGTTCCTCTACTGGAGGCTTCACGGATTGTATGCTGCAAAATGGTGCTACAAAGGTATTTGCCGTAGATGTGGGAACCAATCAGCTTGCCTGGAAGCTGAGGCAGGATCCGAGAGTGGTGTCGATGGAGAAAACCAATATTAGATATCTTACCCTCGATCAGCTGCAGGCAGAGATCGCCTTTGCCTCAATCGATGTTTCCTTTATCTCCTTAACGAAAGTACTTCAGCCAGTTCGTGATTTGTTAAGTGCGGAGGGAGAGATTGTCTGCTTAATCAAGCCTCAGTTTGAAGCAGGCAGAGACAAGGTCGGAAAGAAGGGGGTTGTCCGAGACCAGAAGATACATGAGGAAGTGATTGAGCTGGTTAGCACATATGCTTCTTCCATTGGTTTCGAATGCCTTAATCTTGATTTTTCACCAATTAAAGGGCCGGAAGGAAACATTGAATATTTATTATATTTAAAGAAATTGAAGTATGACGAAAACAGGGAAGAGTATCCGGAGGGAGCCTCCATTTCCCATGAAATAATAAGAAAAACTGTAAATAATGCGCATGGAGAGTTGTCAGAAAGCTGATCTAGGAATTTTATTCTTAAGTTTATGTGGATACTTGTTACAGTACAATCATGCCGATAGCAACACGATATGAAAGAAAGCTAGTCTCTCTTTGCATATCGTGTTGGTGTTTTGTGGGATACTTTGTCTTAGGCAGGTGCGGAGGAAGGAAATCGAGCTTATTTCTAAATTGTTACGAATAAATATTAAAATGTTCTTAAGATTATGCATATTATATTGAAATTTATTACATTCTGTGATAGTATTTTGTGGTGTATGAATCATTGCATTCATTTGAGGAGAGTAGCAGGCTGATGGACAGATTTTTAATTATTACGAATAGAGAGAAGGATACAGATCTGCGTGTCACAACAAGGATTGTAACTTTGATAGAGAAAGCAGGTAAGCAGGTCTTCCTGTCAAGAGTATCTTCCGTACAGGAGGAAGCCGGTCCGGTTACTGTCCCAAAGGATATCGATTGTGCTATCGTTCTGGGTGGAGATGGGACAATCATTCAGACTGCAAATGATCTGATGACATATAACATACCTATTCTGGGAGTGAATATGGGAACCTTAGGCTTTTTGGCAGAGATTGAGGAGCATCACGTTCCGGAAGCATTAGAGAGATTATTTCAAAACGATTACCATATCGAGAATCGAATTATGATTGAAGCAAATGTGATTCATGATTCGAAGCATTTGCCAATCCCAGAACGGACGATGGGCTACGCACTCAATGATGTTGTAATTGCCAGAAAGGGATTTTCAAGAATTATCAGTCTTGGGATCTATGTGAATGACATCCTGGTTGATAATTTTCGGGGAGACGGAGTGATTATATCGACACCGACCGGTTCAACGGCATATAATTTATCTGCCGGAGGTCCTATAGTTATGGCATCTGCCGGTGTCATGGTAATAACACCGATCTGTCCACATTCGTTAAGTCCGAGGAGTATTATCGTATCCGCCGAGGACACTATTAAGGTAGTTGTTGGCAAGAGTAAGAAGACACAGGAAGCAGAGGCAATTGTAACCTTTGATGGCAACAAAGTGATTGACCTGGGCACGGATGATGTGATCCTAATGAAGAAGGCTGAGTACAATACGAAATTGATCAAGCTGAATAATACCGGAATCTATGAGGTTCTAAGATCCAAGCTTGGCAAAGACGGAGATTGAGAGAATCGTTATTAATACAGAAAGGCACTGGGAAGTAAAATGAAGATCAGCAGACAAAGCAAGATCATAGAATTAATTAA
This sequence comes from Bacillota bacterium, assembly GCA_023411555.1. Lineage (GTDB taxonomy): Bacteria > Bacillota > Clostridia > Lachnospirales > Lachnospiraceae > Mobilitalea. Next base: position 44,818 of record JAEYOQ010000026.1, on the reverse strand, counting down.
TAAGTATGATATTGAGACGCAGGAGGAATTGGCAGAGCGTCTCATGAAGGATGGCTATAACGTAACGCAGGCAACGGTGTCGAGAGATATCAGAGAGCTTAAGCTTACCAAGGTAGCCGTAGATGGCGGAAGACAGAAATACATCGTTCTTCAAAAGACCGAACCGGGTATGAGTGAGAAATATACACGAGTACTTAGAGATGGTTTTGTCTCCATGGATATGGCTCAGAATATCATGGTAGTGAAGACGGTACCCGGAATGGCGATGGCGGTGGCAGCAGCACTGGACGCCTTGCAGATGAATAGTATCGTTGGCTGTATCGCAGGTGATGATACCATTATGTGTGCCATCCGTACCACCGAAGAGACGGTACAGGTTATGGAGAAGCTAAGTAAATTAATAAATGCAGAATAATTAAGATAACAACTTAATAGAGTAATTTAATGGCCAGATTACCCGTTAATCTGGCTATTGCTTATTTTACCACAATAGAAAGATCACGAAGATTGCTTTCGGTATGTATCATGGTAACCCATCGGATAGAAAGACATTGGGGGCTTCATAAATTTTTCTTGCCGAAGTGAGCAAAGGATGATAAAATATTTAAGGTTATTGGCAGTATAGGTGCCATATATATTACATATCAGGATATGGAGAAATAAAACTCCTTTTATCATAATAGTATTTAATGAGAAGAATAAGAATTATGAAAAGTTGTACTAAAATAAAGTATAAAGGAGAATTAAGATGTCAGGACATTCGAAATTTGCGAACATCAAACATAAAAAAGAGAAAAACGATGCAGTAAAAGGAAAGATCTTTACAAAGCTGGGACGTGAGATCGCCGTTGCCGTAAAGGAAGGCGGACCAGATCCGAATGTAAACAGCCGCTTAAAGGATATCATCGCTAAGGCAAAATCCAATAATATGCCCAATGATACAATTGATCGCAGTATTAAGAAGGCTGCCGGAGATGCCAATGCTGTTAACTATGAAACCGTAACCTATGAGGGATATGGCCCCAATGGAACAGCTATTATTGTAGAGGCTTTAACTGATAACAAGAATAGAACGGCCGGTAATGTACGTAATGCCTTCACAAAGGGTAACGGTAATGTTGGTTCCATCGGCTGCGTATCCTTCATGTTCGATAAGAAGGGCCAGATTATCATCGATAGAGAAGAATGTGATATGAAGGCAGACGATCTGATGATGCTTGCTTTGGATGCTGGCGCCGAGGACTTCGCTGAAGAAGAGGACAGCTTCGAGGTATTAACTAACCCTGATGATTTCAGTGCAGTAAGAGAAGCACTGGAGAAGGCGGGTATTCCCATGATCCAGGCAGATGTCACCATGATACCTCAAACCTGGGTAGAGCTTAAGGATGAACAGGACATCAAGATGATGAACCGTATCCTTGACTTACTGGACGAGGATGATGATGTACAGGAAGTGTGGCACAATTGGGATGAGTAAGTTGAAAGGCTAAAATAGGCTTAGAATAAGGGGTTTTTATATTTAGTAAGATAAAAGGTTCACCAGTTATGATGTACTGGCGAGTTTAATAGAAAATGAAGGGTACTTCTAATCCTGCATTTATCACAGCTGAAGGTTGTGATGAATGCAGGTTTTTTCTATGTTAAGTAAATTTTTTAAGTGAATAATTGATTGCAAAATATCCTATTCTAGTAAGTATAAATACTTACAAGAATACATCAATAGTTAACAGATAATGTATAGTGGGGGATCAAAGATGGCATTGATTAACTGTCCAGAATGCGGTAAAGAAAATATAAGTGATCAAGCAGATATGTGCCCTAATTGTGGATTTGGTATCAAGTCTTATTTTGATAAAAAGATACAAGAAGAAAAAAACCAAAGAGAAATGAATGAAAAAATGCAGAAAAGACTAGAAAGGATATCAATGCCAAAAAAACCAAAGATAAGTATAGTATTTATAATAATCATGATAATATTTTTCATATTAGTATCATTTGTATATCTATATATTCCCATGGATTTGGAAGGAAAAGCGTCAGAGGGAGAATGGTTGTTATCTATTTTTTTTATAATAGGTGTTCCTGTATATTTTTATTCTCGCAATTATAAAGCGAGGGTCGAAAGGTATAATTTATCATTAGAGGATTTTAATAAATATAAGGAGTTAATAATAAAAGAAGAGGATGACGCTATTGTAAGACAACGAGCGATTGAAGCAAGGAAAATAAAATGTCCTAATTGTGGATCAACAAATACTTCATCGATATCGACACTTAACAGAGCAGTTAGTGTAGCTACAGTTGGTCTGGCTAGCTCTAAAATAGGTAAAACAATGCAATGTAAAAAATGTGGGTACAAATGGTGATGGTTATGTAGACCCGAAACTGCTTAATCAAACAAAATATTACAAAATAAATGCGCTCTTACCAAATACATGGTATAATATAGCAGAAATAGTCGATCGATGTGGAAATCATAGGAATCACTGTTGAACTGAAATCATGAAAGATATAATGGGAACAGGTAATGAGAATTTAATAATAAATTATTATAAGAAGGGTAGGGCGTTGTATGAGAGTTATTAAGAAGCTTTTTGTAGGGTTATTGCTAATCAGTTTGTTACTTGCAAATGTAGACATGATATTTAATACTTCATTCATTACGAATACCGTAGAAGCACATTCAGGCAGAACAGATTCCAGTGGCGGTCATAAAGACAACAAGAACAAGAGTGGTCTAGGATCTTATCATTATCATTGCGGTGGTAATCCGCCACACTTGCATGAAAATGGTGAATGTCCCTATAGTACATCTTCAAAGACAAAAAGTACTATAACAGATAAGACATCAAATAAGAGTAGTTCCACTGCTGAAGCAAGTGCAGAAAAATCAGATGAGTTAAAGATTACAAAATCGATTATCAAGAAAGTTCAGAAGGCCTTGAATAAATTTGGGTATGATTGTGGAAAAGTCGATGGCAGTATGGGTAAGAAAACGAAAAAAGCCTTAAAAAGCTATCAAGAAGATAATGGTTTAGAAGTTGATGGAATCATCGGGAAAGAAGTATTAAAGGCATTGGATATTAATTATGACTAAAGAATACATATCGAAACAGTCCGAACACGCCATGTCGGACTGTTTTTTTTTCTATTATTAAGCAGGTATAGATTGATATTTTTTAAACAAAGCATTATACTTTATATGAACACGTTCATATAAAGTGACTTAAGATAGCCAAGGCCAGCGGAGGGGTTATTAAGTATGCCAAAGCAGATCGAAAATGTACAAGAAAGAATACTCGAAACAGCAAAATGTGAGCTGCTTGCATCAGATTACAGTGGTTTTACGATACGCTCTGTTGCCAAAAAATGCGGCATTGCGGTTGGTACTATTTACAATTACTATACTTCAAAGGATATACTCGCTGCATCCGTCATGCTAAAGGATTGGAACGAGACACTCGCTGCCATGCGACAGGGCTTAGGTACGTCAGAGTCAATCACGGAAGGGTTACATGTCATATATAAAGAAATTGATAGTTTTTCTTCCCTATACAGAGGAGTTTGGTCACAGTTTTCATTGACCAGCCAATTTGCAGCTGAGTATACCAAGCGGCATGAGCTTTTACTTAACCAACTGACAGAATTGATACATTTTCTGCTCCTTCGCTTTCAGGTTACCGAAGACAAGTTTCTTGAAGCCTTTATAGCGGAAAATCTATTGCTTGCAGCCATTAAGCAAAGTGATTTTAAGCCCTTAGCGGCTATTTTTGACCGTTTATTTAACTATGCTAGATAATAAGGATATGGTTGCGCATCAGAGATGCGCAGTAAGGAGGGGAATATGAGTAGTTTCAAGAATTTAAGAATCGTAGATAACTTTTATCAAACCTCTGCATTCTTTCCGATGCCTACCGTATTGATCGGTACAATAGCAGAGGATGGCTCCACTTCTTTGGGATCGTATTCACTGGTACAGCCCTATTATGTTGCAGGCAAGGATTATTATGCTATGCTGCTTTGTGCACGGAACTCATCCAATACGGCCCAGCATCTCTTACGAAACGGCAAGTGCAGCCTTAATTTTATACCGGATAAGAAGAAGTATTTTAAGGAGGCAGTACGCCTTGGTTTCCCCGGCGATAAGCCCGAGGAGAAGATGAAGAATTGTATCTTTACTCTTGAAGACGGACAGATGGTGAAGGACCATCCCGATGAGTTGTACCCTAAAGTGGTAGGGGAAGCATTTCAGGTATTTGAATGCACATGGATGCGTGAGCTAGACGGGGCGGAGGTAGATGTGCCAGGCTATCTAGACGGCTATGAGCCGCCATATCATGATTTCAATGGCATTACATCTAGGTTTGGAGCGCATTTCATCCTCCGGATAGACAAGATCCTAATAAAAGAAAAATATTATAGAGCCATCGTAGATGGTGTCAGGTCAAGTGCTTTTCCTAGTGTACCTGTTGATTATGGCTATCGTGATAGTAAAAACTTCTGGTATACTCGATTTCGTCGGCCCCACGCTGAGCTTTTGCCCATACGTGAGGCATCGATTGATTCCGTACGTTATGCCGCAGACCGTATCGATGATGTGGTGAAGTTTACGGATGACGCCTGTGCGACCTTGGTAAAAGTACCTCGAATATTTCTTCCGACTGCACTGAAGGGCTGTGTTGCCTGGGCTAAGGAAAATAATGTTACATTGATTACAGCAGAGCATATGAAGATTATCAATGATAAACGGGCAAAAGAAAAAGCGGAGTAATCGGGAAAATAGGAAGTAATATCATCGAATTACCTTGCCTTTAAATATTTGTTATCATATTGATATATGGAAGAGATAGGAGTGAGATTATGAAAGTAGTACTTGCCGGAGCGTGCGGAAAGCTAGGTAGTGATATACTTCGTGCCTTGGTACATGAAGGGCATGAGGTTATCGCAGTGGATATGGTGATACGAGAGATCCCTGAGCTGAAAGAGAAGGTTACATACAAAAAGGTTGATATCACTAAGAAGGCTTCTCTCAATGGTCTTTGCATTGGAGCAGACCTGGTTATTACAACCGTAGGGCTAACAAGCTCATCAACAACTGTTACAAACTATGATATTGATTATAAAGGGAATTTAAATCTTTTGGAGGAAGCCAAGGGTTCTGGAGTGAAGCAATTTGTCTATATCTCTGTACTGAAAGCCGATGGTGACCCGAAGGTACCTATGCTCCATGCCAAGCATCTTTTTGAGCAGGAACTTAAAAAAAGCGGGATAGGTTATGTCATATTCCGTCCTACCGGATATTTCTACGATATCGCCAAGGTTTTCATGCCAATGATTGAAAAGGGGAAGGTGACACTTCTTGGAAAGAAACCGGTACATGCCAATGTGATTGATACCACAGACCTTGCAGACTTCATTCTTTTACATAAGATGGATGAGAACAGGACCTATGATATCGGAGGTAATGAAGTTTATTCCTATGAAGAAATTGCCCGTATGTTCTTCGAAGCTGCAGGGAAACCAGTAGTGATTAAGCGAGCACCTGCGTTCTTGTTTACTGTTCTTGCTGTAGTAGCAAAGAAGAAAAAGAATGGAAAGGAGGCTGTTATCCGGTTTTCAAAGTGGACTCTTTCCGAGGAAATGGTCGCTGATCATAAATATGGGAAGCTTAGCTTTAAAGAATATATCAAGAGCTGCTATTAAATCGAAGAATCAGAAATTTTTCAACCTGTGAATTTGTCTTGCATTACTACTTCGCAGGCCATGGCAGAATGGAGGAATATAATGACTTTTTTAGATGCATGGAATCTTGCATTTCCACCATTGATGTGGGTCTTAGCACTGGTATGTGGGGTGCTTTCAGCCATAGGCTTTTATAAATTTGTATACTTTCTCTCGATTGGTTATGGGTTTGCAGTTAGTGGAGTGGGTATTACACTAATCATCATGTTTCGTAAATCCTTGTCCCTTGGCTGCTTGGCTCTATGCCTTTTATTAATCGTATATGGCATACGCTTGAGTGGATTTTTACTTGTCAGGGAAATAAAAAGTGTAACCTATCGGAATACACTTAAAGAGACGACTAGTACGGAAAAACCGATGCCACTATTCGTTAAATTCGCCATCTGGATTTGTGTGATAGCTCTTTATGTGGCACAGACCTCACCTATCTACTATCGCCTTTCTAACAACCTACAGCAAGGCATTCTTCCTTGGATTGGAGCTTTCATCATGGTTGTGGCATTAGTTGTTGAGACTGTCTCGGATATGCAAAAAAGTGCTGCAAAGAAGCAGAATCCCAAGCGCTTTTGTGATATTGGTCTCTATAAATTTGTGCGCTGCCCTAATTACTTCGGAGAGATACTCTTTTGGACAGGTGTGTTCCTCTCCGGCTTTGGCGCATTGAAGGGAGTCTGGCAGTGGATTATAGCCATAACGGGGTATTTACTAATCGTATATGTAATGATTAGCGGCGCAAAGCGGCTGGAGCTCCGGCAGAATAAGAATTACGGTCAGAGTAAGGAATATCAGGCATATTTTAAGAATACGCCTATCCTTATCCCCTTTACCAGACTTTATAGCTTCAAAGACTGGGATTTTATTAAATAATTTGAGATCATTGTGACAGGAAGTAGACATAAACAGTTTGCTTCCTGTCTTTTTATATTCCGAATAGGAGTAGGGCGTCAAAAGGCTATTTCTTGTTTTGTAAAAAATTAACTGGGAATATCAGACGATACCTAAAATAACACCATAATTACAATAGTTTTGTTGCAATTATCCGACAATTTACTTATAATTATGAGTAAGAAAATGTCTAAATATAAGTATTAGGCTGAAATGCAATTAATGGTTTCATTATGTAAACCTTATGTAAAATACATATAATAAGGTGCTTACGAGGAGGATAAACAGTGTATTTAAGCAACAGGGAGAAAGACATAATTAAGGCTATGACAGGAGTGAATCAACGGACACAGCCTTTAAGTCTGCTTCAATTTTTTAAGTGGCTTGATGAGGAGAACAATGATTTGCCAAAGCAAAGTTTTACCCAAGAGGATTGGCGAAAAATTATTAAAAAGCCGGATGATTTAAAGCAGTCTAATTTAAAGGTGTCGGATGAGGAAGAGATACTTGTAGATGTCGATGAAAAGGATATTAAATTATATATTAATCTGATTAAAAAGCTTCAGTCGGAAGCTTTACTAGAGAAGGATTTTATCAAGGGTGAGAAGGAAAAGCAGCTAGCTTTACTATTATTCTGTGATAGGGACAAAAAGCTAAAGCTTGAGTTGTTTACCCAGTATTCAGACTACCTGAATATACAGTATGAAATAGTACCTAAATTAGATGCATTTATCGAGCATGGATTTCTAACAGAAGGTGAAATCGCGATTCGAAAGGCCAATACGGCCAATATTATTGCCGTGATAGCAACGATTATAGCCATTATCTCTATCCCAATCTCCATTTGGTTGACCATGTCAGATAATACGAGTCAGGATATTTTAACAGAGCTAAGAGCGATAAATGAAAAATTAATCATACTAGAACCTGAGGAGGAATAAGCATGTTTTCAAAAGAAGTAATCAATAATATTAAAGCCTACACCAAGAAATTTTATGAAGAGGACAGACTAAATGAATCAATAGATGCCTTCCAGAAATTAATCTGGATTGATAGCGCCACAGATGTCGTTAATTTTACGTCCAAATATAGTGAAAAAATAGTGAATCTGTTTTATCCGATCCCTAATTTTGTAGCATGGGAGGATAAAGAAGGCTGTAAAATAGAGGAGTTTTTAAAGAAGCTCTTTATATTAACGGACTATAATGAGTGGAATAAGAAAGCCCGTTGGGAGTTGAATGACCTATATAATTATTTTGGCTTTTTTCGGCTCATCAATAATGTTAGTAATGAAAAGATCCTGAAAGCAAGAATGGAAGATAATAATAATCAAAGTGGTTTTCGAATTACGGAGGCTGATCCGGATAAGTATAAAGAGTGTCCGGGCTATATTGGGCACTATATCCGTACCTATCAATACCGTAACTCAATCAGTCACGGGAATATGATATCCGATGTTTATGAGAAGATGGACAATATTATCAGCCTGATCATTGTTTATCTTGATATGTCATACAAGTACAAGGATAAAATATATGAAATTTATGCATTGCAAAGTATGAAGAAGGCTGCGGATGGCAGAAGTATATGCAATCAGATCATCAATGTAAATCTGGAACGGAAACGCCCGGATAAATATGTAGAATTATTATGGACTGAGACAGAGCCCAATTTACAACGCAGCAATACAGAATTGAATAATAAGAAAACAATATTGGAAGTATATCGTGAGGAAAACCGACGCTTAACCAAGCTAATCGGAGAACCGGGAATAGGAAAATCGGAAGCCTTGAATTATCTTCAATACTGCTTGGCAAAAGAATATCTGTCGGATACGAATAAAGAAATACCGATATTATTGAATTTAATTGAATTTACGGAAGAGGATACGATTGTAGAGAAAGCAGCAGAGATATTGAATGTCGATAAAAGTGACATGGAGAATTTTATGACTCAGGGGAAGATTGCGTTATTCCTGGATGCCTTTAATGAGGTACAGGATGATGAACTGCGCAGAAAGCTGGCGTTGGAGATCCGCAGCCTGATTGAGAATTATACGAAGGTTCGTTTTGTCTTTACAGACAGAACAGAGAGAACTTCCCCACCCTATGCAAATCAAGCAAAGTGCTTTTATCTTTGTCCTCTAACCAAAGATGACATCATCATGTTCTTTAAGAAGAACTGTAGTGATTTGACGATACAAGCAGAAATTCTACGTAGACTGGATAATGCCAAGGGCTTAGGCTGGCTGGTAAAGAAGGCAACACCTTTTATACTGGTAAATATTCGGGATATGGCGGTAGATTATGATACATACCCTTCGGAAGAAGAATTCTTTGAAAAATATATTGATAGTCTTTTCAGGCGCGAAGAAGATGATAAATGCGACTATAACATCCCACTCCTAAAAAGATGCTTACAGGATGTTGCCTGTGAACACGGAGGGGAGACTTTGACGAAAAGAGCCATTGAAAAGATTTTTACAGGTGATAATTACAGCAGAATGGATGAAAATAGGGCAAGAAAGCTTGTACAGCTGGCCGTAGAGGACATGAAGATACTGGAGAAGAAAGATGATAATCAGTATGGCTTTACACGAGATGAATATTTTAATTATTTCTTGTTGCTAGATTTTTAAACCTAAGGAGAAAATGAATGAAATACTCAGAAAAGCTGACACAACTAAAAGGCTTATGGAAGCTAAATAAGACGGATTATCATAAGATAGATAGACTGTATAAATCATATCTCTCAAAATGTAATGCCAATAAAGACCTTATCAACATAGAGGAGGCAAGGAGAGCCTATATAGAAGCAGCATTAGAATGTAACCTCGTTGCCAGTGCCATATGCCTTTATAATGAAGAAAATCATCTGGAGGACCTACAGGATTTACTGGATGATAGACTAAGTGACGACGATAGCGAGAGCATGGACCCGGAAGAAGATATCCTGCTGCAATTAGTAAGGTGGAAGCAAAGCAATGAAACCTTATGTAGGGGCATAATTCTGAAGCATATGCAAAGCTACAAGGATAAGACCTATCCAGAGCAGTATTATTTTATAAAAAGCGTTAGTGATTTAATTTCCCAAAGGTGTCCGGAATTATTTGAGAAACTATATACCAAGATACTCCTATGCGTGAGGGAGGCCTTCGATATTGAAGTAATCAAAAGGGTAGAAGGTTATCATAGGAATAGAATGATCGATTGCGATGAATTATCGGATTATGACAGCATGCTTGTCAGAGAATATTATTATAGAATGATGGAATCGGATCCGGTCATTGCCTTTTGGTATTTATCTAAGCTCAGTAAGCTAGATTCAAGTAGACAATTAGGAATATCCAAGGATCAATATTATGATTATCTGGCTGCTCAGAATATACCCGAGTTTGTGTACTATCTTCTAAAGCATTATAAGAATGAAGAAGAAAATCCGGATTCGCTGGTTAGATGGTTTAACCATGTGAAGGATAAGAATCAGAACAGAACGATTGTATTATGGTGCCGCTGGATCTATATATATCAAAGTATGCAGCAATATATTCTGAGTGATACAGCCTCGGAAGGAAGCTTCTATGAGTGCTTTTCCTACATATTAGAGCTGGAACACTATCCCTTTGAGGATACGAACAGCATTGTAAAGCCGGCAGCTGCATTAGCAGAGGTCATGAATCTGTTTCTGATAAAGCAATGGGATATCAAGCGCTTCTTGGAGTTTATAGGGCTTTACAATGTCCTAAAGTATGAATATAGAATCTATTATGATTACTGCCCGCAAAAGCTTCAAGCCTTACCCACCAATCCTGAAGCACAACAGCTATTGTTTCAAAGTGATTTTGAAATCCAGGATCTGATCGCAATCTATATGAATACGCATTTCAGGTTCTTTATTGATATCAGAGTGTTGGTTGAGTGGATTGCAGAAAAGGTGAATAGATCCTCCTCTGACACAGATGATGAGCTCAATTTAAGTGAATTCTTTGGCCAATATCCAATCGATGGATCTATATCTAAGATTAATGAGAAAAGCACAGCCAGAGATAAGTTTCATCTAGAGCCTACTAAGATAAAGACAAAATACACCTACCGATATGCAACCGAACAAAGAATAAAAATGCAAGAAGAGTTGAAGGGTGAGAAGTTAAGCAGCGCAGATGTAAAAAGGCAGAAAGACCTATACAATAAAACCATAAAAATCGATGAAAAATGGTTCCGTGAAAATGAAACAGAGGTCTTAAAATTCAGGGAAGCCTCTGTTTGTGAATTTAATCTATATAAATTCATTCAAAGCAGTGGCGTCCTATTAGCTCATAATGTATCCTGTAAGCAGGTTATGGAATATGATTTTGCTTCGGATTTAGATATCATACTTAACTGGATGAAGCAAATCCAGCTTAGTAAAGAGGTTAAGAAAATTAGTGAGGACGAGAGAATGCTCATCGTCACGAAGCCTTATACAGTAGGCAAATCGAGAGTATTCGCTGAGACAATATATGAGACAGCCTGGTCCTTACGTGAGGATTATAATAAGCTTCATAACTTTTTCTTATTAACCTCCATTGGTAATCTTGATAAAATCAATGAATATCAATATATACCAAAATCAGTCTCTACCCAGCTGTTTAGAATTCCGCAGAATGAATTCAAGGCCTATCTCTCTAAGGCAGAGAAAAAAGTAGAAGACCTGATTAATTGCCAGACCTTGACTAGCAGTCAGAAGATAAGTATTTTTATGAATACCTACATCAAAACCTGCTATAGCCTGGAAAAATTTCTGTTCCGGGTATTACCTAAGGGTGGAACATTGGATGTGAGAGCTGAAATGAGATCCTTTTTGCATATGGATAATGAATTTGATCAATATTTATTTCCTGTAGTTTTTGAGCGAGAGGCAGATGGAGTTATATATTTCTCACTATTTCATAGAATGATGTATAGGACACTCTTCAAATTCACCTATACCGGTTCGGCTGACATAATAAAGGATCAGATTTATTATGTGGATATGAAAGGAATTGATTATAGAAATAGGTGCTTTATTTGCGATCATATCTATACAAATGAACAGATATCAAATGATAGCTGGAAGAAGTACATTGGTAAAATACATGATTTAAAGAGAAATTTCCAAATATCCAATCTAAAGAGGATGACTCTTGAGATCGGTGAGTTCAATATTGATTTTAATAAGGGGAACCGGATTGAACGATTTACAAGGGAGTTGAATCAACTATTCAGAACCTGGAACTATTCTGCTGAAGTGGGTGTAGAGATATTAAATACCATAAGGAAGAACAATCCATACATTTCACATGCTTTCGGAGATGCTTTTTCCTTTAATCAAGAGGAAACTGATATGTATAAAGCAGCTTGTTTTAGTATGCTGGAGGAAGCGGTACTAGAAGGAAGCTGTAATATTAATATACTAAGAATGTATGAAGAAGCCTATTTCAAATTTGTAGTGGACAGAGATGAATTCTATCAGAGATTATCCGATCTTAAGCCTCATATCAATACGGACCAGCTAAAGGAGGAATATGCTTATTATAAGGTGTTCATTACCAGAAGCTAATAGATAAACTGATAAAAATGGTTAATACCAATGAAGTATTCAGAGATTTTAATTGTCCCATATTATTAAATGGTATATAATAGCAACAGACTAAGTTGTAAGGAGACTATACCATGAATGACAATATGAAATTAAAATTAATGGAACTGCGTCAGTTGCTGAAGGCTTATGATGGTGGTGAGGATGATGAGCCAAGTGACCAACAGCAGGGGGTAGCTCAGCCTTCCTTAAGTAAGGCATCCTATGGCACGAAGATTATACCTTTGACAAGAAAATTTGATGAGGTAATTAAGAATAATAACTTTCTGGACCTGATTAATAGCAGAACCAGTAAAAGAAAATATACGCAGGAGCCAATCACACTGGAGGAATTAGCTTTCCTCTTATGGTCCACCCAAGGAGTAAAGCAGGTTCTGGGCGATAATAAAGCTACTTTCAGAACAGTTCCGTCTGCCGGAGCACGTCATCCCTTTGAGACCTATGTATTGGTTCATAATGTAGAAGGTCTGACCAAGGGACTATATCATTATCTGGCATTAGAGCATAAGATAGAATTCATCAAGGAAATTGACAATCTATCAGATCGCATAATCGAGGCGTCATGGGGGCAGGCTTTCCTTGGAGCTGCGGCTGTTGATTTTATCTGGACTGCTGTTCCTTATCGAAGTGAATGGCGTTATGCAGCAGATGCATACAAATACATTCTGCTGGATGCCGGACATGTATGCCAGAATCTATATCTTGCCAGTGAAGCCATCGGATGTGGGACCTGTGCTATCGGAGCCTACGAACAGACATTAACGGATGCTTTACTTGACCTTGATTCAAAGCCTTCCTATGAACACGACAATGAATTTGTGGTATATCTTGCATCAGTGGGAAAAGTGTAGCTTGAATACAGCCCACCTTTCATTCGACAGAGAACCTTAAGTGAATAGTATATGAGTATAAAATGAGCCTTATCTGTATAAAGGCTCATTTTTTAAGTTGCTTTTCAATAATTCACATTAACATAACATTCCTACCCTTTGTGTTAGTTTGTGCCGAGGACTATGCAGGCACAAATCTTCTCAAAGCGAATTACATTCGCTTGGTGAATTATGCTTTTCAATAATTCACACTAAACATAACATTCCTACCCTTTGTGTTAGTTTGTGCCGAGGATTACGCAGGCACAAACTTAGAGGTGTGAATTATGCTTTTCAATAATTCACACTAATAAGATTTACAAAAATGGCATAATATAATATTGCGCTGTTTTTTGATAAAAAAGCAGTCAGTCTACGAAGTAGATATGCTATCAGGAAAGGGACATTGCAATGACTTTGAATGATTTGGGTATAAAGGATTGGGAGCAGAGGATGAAGGAGCTTGCTTCCGGTCATAAGGAAGTAAAACTGACAAGATATAATTCAATTCTGGATAAGAACAATCAGATTGCTTATAAAAGATTAAATCAAATACGCGATAATATTTCAGAGCTTTCTACCGATATTATTACATTGATTCCAGCGGCCCGCTGGCTTTTTGATAATTATCAGATGTTGTATCGGGAAATCAAGAAATTTAGAGCCTCCGGAGCCAGCTATGAGCTTCTGCCGATATTGACGAGTGGTGAAAACAAGGGTAATCCAAGAATATATATCGTGGCAAGAACGATGGTAGACCTATGTAATGGGCACCTGAATGAAGCTAATATACATGCTATGCTAACCGCATATCAGCAGATACTTCCTTTGACGGAGAAGGAGCTATGGGTGTTACCTGAGCTCTTTGGCTTTTGCTTACTAGAGGGAGTCATCGGATTATCACAGGAGGTTATTCAGGTAATCAGAGTGAAATCCAAGGCAGATCGATTCATTCAACGACTACAGGGGAATGGACAAGGAGCAATAGAACCTATGTCATTAATCTCTGAGTTGGATGCAGATTGTAAACATAATTACTCCTTCCATGCTCACGTTATCTATCTCTTAAAGAATATCTCAGTAGATGATGGGGTTATTCAAAGATACCTGGATTATCATTTTAAGGATACAGAAAAGGCAATTAAAACAAGCCATATCATTATAGGAGAAGGTAAGATCGAGGCCCGATTGGAAGCGGAGATCAGAGCCTTGATTGTAAGTCTTAGAGAGGTTAATGAGGTTGATGCTGTTACCTTCTTTGAACGCTATTCCTATCTGGAGGAGATCCTTTCCAAGGACCCGGAGGGAGTTTATCCAAGACTTGATACGGAAAGCAAGGGTATGTATCGACAGGTCATCGTTAAGCTGGCCTCCAGATACAAGATGAAGGAAGAGACGATTGCAGATCTTTGTCTTTCCCTTGCAGTCGAAGGTAGGGAGCATTTGAACTGCTCTCATCATGTAGGAGCCTATCTGCTTGGAAAAGGTTATCGAATATTAAGAGCTAAGGTTCGGAATAAGCCAGAGCCTGCTAATCTGGATAAGAAGAGCAAAAAAGGTTTAGTCTATTTTATCACGCTGTCACTGCTTCTTATCGGTATTAGTGTCTTATTTTTCTGTGCTGTACGATACTATGGTGCATATAGTACTGTTTATAGCCTGCTTATTCTACTGGCAGCTTTACCCCTAATTATTGGGATTGCCCTGGAATTGATTAATTTCATCTTTAGCAGAAATATCTTTGTGAAGAAGATACCCTCTATGGATTATCTTTCACAAATTCCGGACTCTGCCCGGACCTTTATTGTTATGCCTGTAATTATATCAACAAAAGACCAGGGCTTATCCTATCTGGATCGGCTGGAGAAGCACTATCTGGCCAACCGGCAGCCAAATCTATACTTTGGTCTTCTGGTTGATTATAAGGATGCCCCAGAACAATTCCTACCAGAGGATAAGAAGATTGAGGAGGAGCTCTTACGTCGTGTAGAGGAGTTAAATCAACTCTATCCGGCAGAGCATCCAATCTTTTCTGTTTTCATCCGATATCGTAAGTGGAACGGATCGGAAAAATGCTATATGTGTTGGGAAAGAAAGCGAGGTAAGCTGGAGGAATTTAATCATCTGCTAAGTGGTGTTAAGAAAGAGGAGACAAGCTTTTCTACTATATTATTCGATATGGATATGCTTACAACCTTTCAATATGTGATTACCCTTGATGCAGATACGGATTTGGTACGGGATAATGCAGCCAAGTTGGTCGGACTCATCGACCATCCCATGAACCACCCGGTTATTGACTCTTCTGTGAATAAAGTGAAGGAGGGCTATGTAATTATTCAGCCCTCTGTTCGAAATCACATCGTTGACCGGAAAGGAAGTCATTTCGCGGAAATCTTCGGGGGACAATCCGGTTTAGTATACTATTCAACAGCCATATCAGATATTTATCAGGATATCTTTGGGGAAGGCATCTATATCGGCAAGGGTATCTATGATGTACAAGCCTTTCACACACTACTGCATAATGTGATTCCTGAGAATAAGGTGCTAAGCCATGACCTGCTGGAAAGCTGTTATGCAAGAACAGCTTTCGCTAGTAGTGCTAAGGTTATGGATAGCTTTCCGAACAGTGTGATTGCCTTTGCCAAGAGGGAGCATCGTTGGATTCGGGGTGACTGGCAGCTGTTTCCTTGGCTATTTCGCAATAATATTGTCAAGGGCAGAAGCTTATGCGGTCTGGCAAAATGGAAGATACTCGATAATCTTCGGCGGAGCTTGGTACCGATTAGTAAGGTGATACTTATCTTTATCAATCTTGCATTCCTGCCACAAGCACCACTTCTATGGATACCCTTTGTATTTTTTAGTGATGTGTTTCATATTGTAGTAATGCTTCTTGGTATATTGAAGCAGAAGCTGTATCGACCAAAGCTTGCACTTGTATATAAAGGCTTACTGAAGGAACTGGGAGTTCTAATACTGAGGGCTATGTTCGAATTTGCCATAACACCCTACCGGGCTTATATCGCAGCAGATGCTATCGTTCGAACCCTGTTTCGCTTATTCATCAGTAGAAGGAACCTGCTCCGTTGGAATACGGCAGAGTCAGTTGATTCCTCAATTATTAATACACGCAGGGGATATTTTCTGACCATGTGGAGCTCGGTCCTGATAGCCGTAGCATTATTACTTTTATTGTTAACCAGAGAACTTTCGGTACTTGGAAGCTTAATATATCTGGTTACCTCAATCTGGTGGGGGCTGGCTTACTATCTTTCTTATCGCTTTAGCCAGCCGAAGGAGACAATTCAGGAGGAGATTACAGAGGAGGAAAGGGAGCTGCTTCTTGACGCTTCACGAAGAACCTGGCAATTCTTCAAGGAGTTATCAACAAAGGAGAATAATTGGTTTTGCCCGGACAATTATCAGCTGGCCAAGGTTGAGAAGATCAGTGATAAGACCTCTCCAACCAATATAGGATTACAGTTCCTATCTATTCTTACGGCCAGGGACCTTGGATTTGAGACCCTTAGTGACACCATTAAGTCTATTGAGAATCTGATGAGTTCGGTGTCGAAGCTGACAAAATGGAAGGGGCACCTGTATAATTGGTATCAAATCAGAACCTTGGAGGTCCTTAATCCGGCCTATATCTCAACGGTAGATAGCGGTAATTTCTTTGGTCATCTGATTGCACTGAAGCAGGGCTTGCTTGAGCAGCTGGAACGACCGGTATTCCCGGAGGAGCTTAGAAGGGAGCTTAGGAAAACCTTAAAGCTCAGTAATTATGAAGGCTGTCTAAAGGAACATTATGAACAAATAGATGAGTTTATAGAAGATGTGACGGACATCTGGGACGAGTTACAGGGAGATTATTATAAGGTCCGGAAGCAGTCACGCTGGATGCGGGAGCTGTCGGATCAAATTGAGAGAATTGTTGAAGAAGCAGGCTATCTTAAGCTCAAGGGGGAAAGCTTTTCCAAGCAGCCTACCTTAGGGCAGCTAGTAGAAAGAGAGAATAAATATGCCATGGTGCTTCAGAAGCGGATACTGCAGCTATGTAAGCAGATTGATTGTTTGCTGGCGAACGCTGATTTTCGGTTCTTGTATAACGAGAAGAGAATGCTGTTTCACATTGGCTATCATGTATCCTCTCATACACTAGACGGAGGCTGCTATGATCTGATGGCCTCCGAATCAGCACTTACCAGCTTTCTGGCTATTGCCAGCGGAGCTGTACCGCAGAAGCATTGGCATAAGCTAGGCAGACCACTTACTATGGTAAATGGCATTCCCTGCTTTGTATCCTGGAGCGGAACCATGTTTGAATATCTGATGCCGAATCTGGTTATGAAGGAATATGAAGCTTCCGTATATGCGGAAACCTCTAAGGCAGCAGTGCTTCAGCAGATGAAATATGCAAAGGAGATGAATATACCTTGGGGTATCTCTGAATCCCAGTATTATCGCTTCGACCTGAATGCCAATTATCAATATAAGGCCTTCGGTGTACCAAAGCTTCGCTTACAGCCGGTTCGTAGAAATTCCCTGGTAGCAACGCCTTATGCTACAATGCTGGCCTTAGAATATGCGAGAGACGAAGGCTTTGCTAACCTAAAAAGGCTGATTGAACTGGGTATGTATGGTGACTATGGCTTTTATGAGGCCATCGATTATAACAGCCCGGATGCTGAGGAGATGACACCATATTGTATCGTCAGATCCTTTATGGCTCATCATCAGGGAATGAATATGGTTGCAATCAATAATCTCTTAAATCATGGGATTATGCGAGAACGCTTTCATTCAGAGGCCATGATTAAGGCAACGGAATCTCTACTGGAGGAAAAGAGACAGAGTCATCTGATCTCTATTGCAAAACGAGGCTATACAATTAAAATCAGCAGGGTATACTTCCGTGAGGAAAAATACAGTAATCGTTATATTAGCACGGTAGCACCTCGAGTACCGGTTACGAACTATCTGTCTAATAATAAGTATTCCCTACTCATTACCTCTGATGGAGATGGCTTTAGCTGCTACAAGGATATGATGCTTTATCGGTGGAGAGCAGATTTGTATGCCAATACGGGTAACTATATCTATGTCAAGGAAGTTGGAAGTGAAACCATGTGGAGTACCTCCTATCACCCAACCAACAAGCAGCCTGACCAATATCAGGTTATCTTCTCACCGCATCAAGCAGAAATAAAACGCAGAGATAAGGATGTCTCTACAAAAACAGTAATCAGTTTGGATGCAAATAATAATATAGAGATTCGAAGGGTTACCCTAACCAATCACAGTAAAGAGACAAAGCTTTTTGAGCTTACCAGCTATCTTGAGGTGGTAGGTGATTCGCATTTGGCAGAGATAAGCCATCCGGCTTTCAATAAGCTATTTATTGAGAGTGAATATTTGGAGGAGCAGGAAATATTTCTATCAAAAAGGCGTAGCGGAAAGAAGTCAAATTATCCTTATATACTTCACATGCTTCGGTCAGAGCTAAAGCCTTGCAGGCGTGTGGAATATGAGAATGATCGATTAAGATTCCTTGGCAGAAATAATACCCCTGCGAATCCGATTTCTGTAACCGACAGTATTCCCTTCTCGAATCAAGCAGGCTTCTGTAATGATCCGATCATGAGTCTGCGTGTGACTATATCAGTGGAAGGAGGAAATACAGCAAGCGTTTCTTTCATAACCGGAGTGTGCGACACGAAAGAAGAAGCGATAGTGCTTGGCCAGGAGCTTGGAAAGACCTATCATATTGATGATATTTTTGAGAAGTTCAAGCTTCAGAAGAAAATAGAACTCAAGTATCTTGAGATTAACAGAGCACAGATCAATGCCTTTCAGGATCTGATAGGCCCGATTTATTATCCGACGAGGCAGTATCGGGGTCCTTATGAGAATATAAGGAGAAACTATAAGGATCAAAGCTTTCTATGGCGATTTGGAGTATCGGGTGATCATCCAATCCTATTATTGAAAGTTAACTCTATTGAGGAAGCAGGAATAATCAAGGAAGTACTGAAGGCTTATGAATATATGAAGATAAATCAGATTGTGGTAGACCTGATCATTTTGAGTGAGGCAAAGCACGGTTATGTACAAGAGTTGGATGATCTGGTCAATGATCTGACCAGCTCACTTAGACTTTACAATTCGGACAATTCACGACCAAGTCTGTTCCTTTTACATTCTTATCAGATGATACCGGCTGAGATCGACCTCCTAATGACAGTCGCCAGGGTGGTAATCACAGGAAAAACAGGAATCTATTTTAGAAACCTTAAGGATAATCTGAATGAATTAATTGAGGAATAAGCAGTTAAGGAGGCATATAATATGGATTCTGGGGTAGAGCTGTTACAACCGGATAAGACCACGAATACCAACCATACAAATTACGAATTCTTTAACGGCTTCGGAGGCTTTGTTGAGGATGGAAGAGAATATGAAATTCTTCTGGAGGGTAAAAATAAGCCTCCGGTTCCCTGGATTAATGTGATAGCAAACAAAGAGTTTGGCTTCACCATCTCTGAGTCGGGTGCTGGCTTTACCTTTGCGGGGAACAGTAGAGAGAATAAGCTTACGACCTGGAGCAATGACCCTGTGACAGACAGACCCTCGGAGGTTATCTATCTGTTTGATGAGATTACAGGTGAGATGATGACGCCGGTCTCACTTGGGTGCCATGATCGGGGTACCTACCGAGTAAGGCATGGCATGGGGTATACAAGGTTTGTTCATGAGGAGATGGAGGTGGCACAAGATCTCCTTGTCTTTGTACCGGTGGACGAGCCGATCAAGCTTTGGGAGCTGAAGCTTACGAATAAATCAAACAGGATGAAATATCTCAGCTTAACCTATTATGTGGAATGGGTATTAGGCACACAGCGGGAGCATACGAATCCCTATATCTTAACTTCATATAATAATGAACATGAGTACCTAACAGCGAAGAATATCTATGCCATGCATTTTCAGAATCGGTATGCCTTTCTATTCTCCAACGAAATCATTAAAAGGTATACCGGTGACAGGCAGGAGTTCCTGGGACAACAAGGCTCAGTCTATAATCCCCGAGGGGTAGATAGCATTTTATCCAATCATACCGGTGTGTGCTATGATTCCTGCGGCGCTATACAGGTGTCGGTGGCAATTGCTCCGGGAGAAGAGAAGACGGTGATATTTGCTCTTGGCCAAAGCGAGGATAAGGAGGAGATTCAAACTCTCCGTTATAAATACAAGGATATCACTAAGGTGAGTGAGGCATTCAATAAGGTTAAAGCTTATTGGGAGGGTATCCTTGGAACAATTCAGATCAAGACCACGGATAAGGCGGTGGATTATATGGTCAACGGCTGGCTGCTGTATCAGACCATATCCTGCCGCATCAATGCCAGAGCGGCCTTCTATCAATGTGGAGGTGCTTATGGCTATCGGGATCAGCTTCAGGATACCTTGGCCCTTCAATTTACAGCACCCGAGGTACTGCGTAAGCAAATTCTTATATCCTGCAGTAGACAGTTTGAAGAGGGAGATGTACAGCATTGGTGGCATCCGCCCATGGGGGTTGGAGTGCGTACTAGAATAACGGATGATCTTCTCTGGCTACCCTATGCTACCGCTGCCTATATTCGAAATACCGGTGATTATTCCATTCTGAAGGAGGAGGTTCCCTATATCAAAGGCCCGTTACTAGAGGAGGATCAGCATGATATCATGTTCACACCGGAAGTATCGGATATGGTAGGAACTGTATATGAACACAGCAAGAAGACAATACTCCATACCCGATACGGCGCACATGGTCTTCCCTTGATGGGAGGCGGTGATTGGAACGATGGAATGAACGAAGTAGGTAAAGACGGCTCGGGAGAAAGTGTATGGTTGGCCTGGTTCTTCTATACCCTTATGGGAGATTTTATACCGGTCTGTCGCTATGAGGGGGATGAGGAGTTTGCCAAGGAGCTGGAGCAAAAGAGAGAAGAGCTGATTAAGAATATTGAGAAGCATGC
This sequence comes from Bacillota bacterium, assembly GCA_023411555.1. Lineage (GTDB taxonomy): Bacteria > Bacillota > Clostridia > Lachnospirales > Lachnospiraceae > Mobilitalea. The sequence continues at coordinate 23,676 of JAEYOQ010000026.1, read as the reverse complement.
CTGGGATGGGGCTTGGTATCTGCGTGCCTTTTATGATGACGGAAGCAAGCTTGGTTCCAAGGAGAATGATGAATGTAGAATCGATTCCATTAGTCAATCCTGGAGCGTGATATCGGGAGGAGCCGGTAAGGAGAGAGCTTTAGCGGCCATGCAGTCGGCCTGGCGTTATCTGGTACGGGAAGAGGACTCTATTTCACTGCTTTTGATGCCTCCCTTTAATAAAACGGAGAAAAATCCTGGTTACATTAAGAATTATTACCCGGGAATCAGAGAGAACGGAGGGCAATATACCCATGCAGCCATCTGGCTGGCGATTGCTACTGCTATGCTCGGAGATTATAACATGGCTCATACCCTATTTACCATGCTGAATCCCATTCACATTACAGAGAAGAAGAGAGCAGCTATGCTCTACGAGAAGGAGCCCTATATAATGATCGCTGATATTTCCTTAAGCCCTCCTTACACAGGAAGAGGAGGCTGGAGCTGGTATACCGGATCGGCGGGCTGGATGTATCAAGGCTTAGTATGTTGGTTCTTAGGTATTAGAAAAGAAGGGGAGGAGCTGGTTATTGATCCAGCGACTCCTGCAAGCTTTGGTGACTATACCGTGCAGTATCGCTATGGTACTTCGGTCTATGAGATTAAGGTGGAAAGCCGGAGCAAGGGTGTACTAAAGACGAAAGAGGTAACCGTCGATGGTAAAAAGTATCCGGGCAATCGTATTCCGCTTAAGGATGACAATAAGCACCATAAGGTAATTGTATAACCTACATCCCGATTACCAATTAAGACAGTCAAATATTATAACCGGATACGTCGCATATTGGATTGTCCCCCTTCATTATCTTCAGTACACTTATAGTGCACTTTTAATAATGGAGGAGGATTTTTTATGTGCAATATTTGGACCGGTATGGTAGGGAGGTTAAGATGAGTAGTCAATATGATTATGATATAATAGTCGCAGGCGGCGGGCCTGCAGGAATAGGAGCTGCCATTGCGGCAGCAAGAAACAATAGTAAGGTTCTTCTGATTGAGAAAGCAGGATATCTTGGTGGAATGGCAACCAATGCGTCAGTTCCGGCCTTTTGTCCTTATACAGATGGTAGGAAAGTGACTATCGGAGGTATTGGCCTTGAGGTACTTAATGCCATGAAAAGGGAAAGCTACGAGAGTCCCTTTTACGATAACAAACCAGGTAGACAGAAGGCATATGACTGGGTTCCAATTGATCCCGAAGTATTGAAACGAGTCACGGAACAACTGGTTGTAGAGAGCGGCTGTAGCCTACTGCTTCATACCATAGTGACAGATGTTACAGAAGAGAATGGAACGCTTACCTCTGTCCGCATTCATAATAAAGGTGGAAACTCCTCGCTGAAGGCAAGATACTATATCGATTGCACCGGTGATGCGGATCTGGTTGCACTTGCAGGAAGAGACTATGAATACGGAGATCAGGAGGGGTTGGTACAGGCGGGAACCCTATGCTTTCGTATTGCCAATCTGGATACAGAACGCTTCATGAGATATGTCGAGGAAGTCGGTGAAGATGGAAATCTGAGCGTGGCAGTTGGGAAAGCAAAGCAGAATAATGATTTTATAGAGGGGGAGAGGTATGTTGCAGGAATCGCCCTTCAGGCGGATGGTGTAGCCGGCTTGAATTTTGGACATGTATATCATCTAAATCCTCTGGACGGTACCGATCTGACTAGAGCGGAGCTTGAAGCAAGAGCGAAGCTGCCTAGGCTGATGGATTTCTTGCGAAAGTATGTGCCAGGTGCGGAAGAGGCTGTATTAATATCCTCCGGCCCGGTTATTGGTCTTAGAGAATCGAGAAGAATCTGTGGGGAATATCGATTAACAGGAGCTGACTATTATAACAGGGCGACCTTTGAGGATACGATTGCTCGCTATTCCTATCCCATCGATATCCATGCCGCAACGCCACAGCAGGATGATTATGGAAAGGACCGAGAGTATGTTACCTCAAAATATCAGGAAGGGGAGGCTTATACCATACCCTACCGAAGTCTGATACCGATTGGTAGCAATAATCTATTGGTGGCAGGCAGAACCATAAGCTGTGATCGTTCTATGATGGCATCGGTTCGTGTTATGCCGGCCTGCTTTGCCACCGGAGAAGCCGCTGGAACTGCCGCTGCCTTATGCTGTAATTCCAATATCTTCTGCAAGCAGCTGGATATTAAGCAGCTACAGAGCCGGTTAATACAACAGGGAGCAATACTAGCGTAAAATCACTACCATCAGATTTTGTACATTCTTAAGTCATATAATGGATTTACTGTAAAGTTGTTATGAGATAGTATATAAAAGCAATAACGAAATGTGCTAGCATAAATAATGTATGTAAAGGGAGGAAACACAATGAAAAATTTTAAGAAGCTGCTTGCCATGGTATTGGTAATTGCCTTGACCATGTCACTAGCAACAGCATGCTCCAGTAAAAAGGAAGATACAAGCGGATCGACAGAACCGACTAAGGGTGCTACCGAGACAAAAAATAGCGGAGACACCAAAAAGGAAGAAGCTCCTGCAGAAAAAACAAAGGTAGTAATCTGGTCCAAGGATCGTCATGATGCGGACTTTGTAACCCAGAAGGTTGCAGAGTATAACGAGACTAACACAGATAATATCGAAGTTGATTTCCAGATCTATACAGACAATTATCCTCAGGCCATTGATATGGCTTTCCAATCTGGCGAAGCACCGGATCTGTTCTCGCAAGAGAATAAGGTGTTCGAGAGTCATTTGGGTGCAGGAAGACTTGCAGATCTAGCTCCTCTGATGGATGACACCTTCAAGACAACCTTTGCTAGCTGCATTATACCCGGCTTAAATAATATTGATGGTAAAATCTATTACATTCCAGTTACAGGTACAACAGGACGTTTGTTCTATAACAAGAATATCTTTGAGAAGGCAGGTATTGCGAATCCTCCTGCTACCTTCGAAGAGATGGTAGAAGATGCTAAGATCATTACCGAGAAGCTATCCGGTGAAGGCATATATGGTTTTGCAGCAAATATGAAGAATCCCGGATCTGCTCTAAACCGTTCCTTATTGTATCAGGTACAGCGTCAGCTGGGTCTTCAGAATGGCTACAATTTCACGACCGGTGAATTTGATTTTACTGGTTATGCAGATCTTTTAGCACAGTGGAAGGAATTATTCTCTGCATCTGCTGCTTTCCCGGGATGTGAATCCTTAGATATCGATCCTCTTAGAACACAATTTGCAGCAGGAAAAATTGGTATGTACATATCCTTCACCCATGCAGAACCCGGTGTATATAAGAATCAGTTCCCGATGACAGACGAGTGGGCTGTAGTTCAGATCCCTACTCTTGGCGGACAGGTGACCGGTGCTCAGGGTTATGTAGCAAATGGTGGTTACTTATTCAACGCGGAGAGCGAGAATCTGGAAGCAGCATGGAAGGTATACAACTCAATCTTTATGAACATCGAATATCAGGTAGAATACTATGAAGCAGGCTTAGGTATTAGTATTGTTCCTGCAGTAATCGAAAAAGCAAAGCCAGCTCAGGTTTATATTGATAATAAGGATCTCTTAATCGGTGCAACCGATGCAATCTGGCCTCGTAACCCTCAGGAAGCATATGCAACAGCATTTATTCTGGAAGGCATGGACAGTAATACTACCTTCGCCTCTATGTTTTATGGTGATACCGATATTGCTACCGGTTTACAGGAGCTAACAGATAGATACAATGCGGCATTAAAGGCAGGTATTGCTGAAGGTACCATTCAGCCAATCGTTAAGAGTGGCTTTGATCCTAAGAATCCCTCCAAGTAAGCTATGATTTCAGGAGGAATGATGCTCGCCGATCAATCAATTCACTTGTCATGAACAAACGGGGCACTTACTAATCAAGTGCCCCATATTTTTTAGAAAGAGGGGAGAATGACTGTGAAGAATACGACAAAATCACAGATATTTAACACGAAAAAACGAAGAAAGATAAAAGAGAATTTGCAGGCTTATAGTATGCTTCTCCCTAACCTTGTCTTATTTATAGCTTTTTCTATTTACCCATGTATCTGGACTCTAAAATTTATCTTCTATCGTTATGGAGGGCTTGCCTCCGAGGTACCGAAATTTGTCGGACTGAATAATCTGGCTCGTGTTTTCCGCGACGAGATATACTGGAAGGCAGCAAAGAACACCCTGGTGTATGCAGGGGCTAAAATTATTATCATTATACCCCTGGCATTTATACTGGCCTTGTTCCTTAGCAGAAAACGAAAAGGAAACGGATTGCTGCAAAGCATAATCTTCGTGCCTACCATCATGAGCTCAGCGGTAATGGGATTGGTATTTTATCTACTCTTTAACGTATATAACGGACAGATTAATCATTATCTGATGGACTGGAATATAATAAAGCAGCCAATTAACTGGCTGGGAGCAGACAATGCTATGAAGACACTGGTTATTACGGCAGTATGGGGAGGTATCGGTAATTATATGGTATATTTTATTGCCGGACTTCAGCGGATTTCAGAGGAAACTCTGGAAAGTGCCAGAATTGACGGAGCAAATGGAATACAGACAGTTTGGTTTATTACCCTGCCAATGCTTGGACCGATTTTGAAGATAATATTGATGCTATCTATCACGGCAGCCTTCCATGATATGACCAATGTAATGGTACTTACGGAGGGTGGCCCGAATTATTCCACGATGGTTATGTCCTTATATGGTTATTCCTTCTTCTTCCCGGTATCCACCAGTAGCATCACAATGTCTCAGTACGGATATGGCGCGGCAGTAAGTGCGGTATCAGCCTTAATCGCAGGTATTATTACCGTTATCTACCTTAAGGTATCCAAACGGCTAGATGATGTATATTAGAAGGGAGTAGATGAGAATGAATAACAAGATAATAAAAATTTGCTTAGGTACCCTGATCGCTATATTCCTGGCTACCATGATTATATTTACCATCTATCCGATCGTATATGCCGTAATCGGTTCCTTTAAGACAAATAGCGAATTAACTGCAGGGGGAAGCTTCTTACCGAAGAGCGGATGGCAGGTGATGAATTACTGGGAGGCCTTTATTAAGGCGAACTTTACTAAGTATACCATGAACAGTATCATTATCAGCTTTTCGACCATGGTTATTGCGGTGTTGACCTCATCCTTGGCAGGCTATGTGTTTGCAAGACAGAACTTCGTAGGCAAGAAGCTGATTATGCTCTTCTATGTTGCCCTAATGTTTATCGCACTTGGTTCTGTAACTCTGTATCCGATCTATTCCTTACTGATGAAATTTGGACTACATAAAAATATCATTGGTCTGATACTGGTTTTAACCGGCGGACAGTCAGCCAATGTACTCTTGGTAATGGGCTTTATACAGAGTATCCCCAAAGAGCTTGATGAGGCAGCAATCATTGATGGATGCTCGATGTATGGTATATTCTTTCGAATACTACGGCCCTTGATTACACCGATTATGGCGGTGGTTGCCTTGTTCACCTTTCGAAATGCTTGGAATGATTATGTTACCACCCTTGTGATGAGTATTTCTATGCCGAAGTTGAAAACCTTAACCGTAGCTGTTGTACAGTTAAAATACTCTATGAATGCAGCAGCGGAATGGCATATTATGTTGGCAGGAGCTTCTATCGCGATTATACCGATCCTGATTGTATATTTCTTTGCCAATAAGCAATTCATATCTGGTCTGACAGCAGGTGCAGTAAAAGGTTAAATTACTATATAAGCTGTTTGGTCTATGTTATAATTGGTTTATAACAAAGGAATTACGGATAGGGTGAGGGATAAGGATGAAAAAATGGGTTGCTAACTTGAAAATCAGAACAAAGATAATTCTCTTATGTGTTGCGATATTGACGATAAATAGCTCAGTTGCTGGCTACCTATACTATAGCTATGCCTTTGAAGATACATTAGAGAACACCTATTCAAGCTCTGAGGACATCATCTATCAGGCCAATACATATCTGACGGATAAGCTTGGATCAGTTATCCGTCGAGTTTATGCCATGTGCAGTAATACATCCTTCACCACACCAATGAGTAATTATTTAAATGATCCCAAGGGAGGAAAATATGTAGAAATCCTAGGTAAGGTAGCAAATTCCTTAACAGAGCTTGGCCAAGGGGATCGATATATACACTCTATTTATATGTATACAAAATATAGCGAGTTTGATAACTTTACCAAATTCAGAAATCATGAATTTCGTTTTACTGAATCAGAATTCTATAGTACCTTTGAGGATGATCCGCATAAAACAGTTGCCTGGTTTCCGGCGATGAAGGATCAGATTTTTACCGGGGAAGAGATGGTAATTCCGGTAGTGTTTCGATTTTTAGCTGTAGGAACTGTAGAGCATGTCTATATCGTGGTTAATTTAAGGCAAGCCACCATTGTTAAGTATTTAAAGGAGAATTATGCCTCCGTAGATAAAATATTTATCGTTGACCAGTATGGTAATGCTATCGTTAATTACAGTACGGATGAGAGCGAGATACTGAAAAGCTTCCCGGAGGGGCTAACCAGCAATAAAAAGGCTATCTGTAAAGAGGTTGAATATAAAGGAGAGCAGTATCTTTGTACCTTTACGACGATTAAGGCCAATGATTGGAGGATGTTCAGCATCAAATCCAAGACAGATCTGCTTAGTAATCTTGCATCCCTACGCACGTTCATAATCTTAATTCTTATCCTGGGCATCATCATCAGTGTCATTATAACGATTCTCCTTGCGATTAGTATCACAACACCGATTAATAATTTGGTCAAAATAATGAGAAGGGCTGACCAGCAGGATTTTCATGTCAAGTTTAAATACCCATACAAAAATGAAGTGGGTGATTTGGCAGATGGTTTTAATTATATGATCGGAGAAATCGATCATCTGATTTCAGAGCTTAATGTTAGTATTGAAGCTTTGAAGGAGGAAAAAGAGAACGTGAAGAATGTTCAGAAGCAAAAACGTGTTGCTGAGTTGAAGGCGTTACAGGCTCAGATTAATCCTCATTTTCTCTATAACACCTTGAATGCAATTACCTGGCAGGCAGCAGATCAAGGGGCTTCTGAGATTAGTATCCTTTCGAATTCTCTGGGAAAGTTTTTTCGACTGAGCCTTAATAACGGTAACGAAATAATCACCCTAAAGGATGAGATTGAGCATGTCAGAAGTTATCTGAACATACAACGAATACGATATAAGACAAAATTATCCTATCAGATTGAGGTTAATGAGGAGTTGCTCGGAATTCCTACGATTAAACTGATCTTACAGCCATTAGTCGAAAACTCGATTTATCATGGAATAAAACTAAAGGATACAGAGGGATTGATCCGAATCTATTCCAGTAAGAATATCGGGGAAAACGGTATTTTGGTTGTTAAGCTGTGTGTAGAGGATAATGGACTAGGAATTGAAGAGGAAAAGCTATTAAGTATGAATGCCGGCCTGATGGAAGGTAAGAGTGAACAGAAGGAAGGGTACGGTATCTATAACGTAAACGAACGAATAAAGTTATATTATGGTGATGAATACGGGTTAATGTTTGAAAGTAAGTTCGGAGAATGGACCAGAGCAACCATTATTATTCCTGCACAGATTCTAGGTAGCAACTAGATCGAGGGTGAACTTTTTAGACATTAAGAAGGTAGGGGGGATTAATTATGTATCGTATTCTAATCGCGGATGATGAAGCATATGTTAGGGATTTAGTTGCAAAGAGCATTAATCTATCAACTCTCGATGTTGAGGTGGTTGGCTGTGCAGAGGATGGAAAGCAAGCCATCTCCATGGTAGAGGAGTTAAAGCCGGATATCTTAATCACTGATATCTGCATGCCGCAGCTTAGCGGACTAGAGTTGATTAAGGCTTTAAAGGATACGGGAGTTGATCTGAAGACCATCATAATCAGCGGTTATGATGATTTTGCCTATGCGAAAACAGCGATGGAATTAGGGATAACGAATTACCTTTTAAAACCCTTTCTGCCCGATGAGCTTTTTGAGGTGATTGGTAAGCTGATAACAGAGATAGAGAATAATGAAGCCTTACTCCGTAATATGATGGAGCTTCAGACTCATTTTGATGATAATCTATTATTCATGCAGGAGCGCTTCCTTAAGGAGATTCTTCAAAAGCCTTCTGAGAATAGGAAGTTAATCGATGAAGCGAAGGGGATTAGACTGGACTTGAAAGCACGCTATTATTGCTGCGGAAATCTAAAATTACTGGGAGATACCGTAGATGTCAAATGGAGCTTCGCCAGCCAAAATCTGATTGAGGATTTTCTTAGAATTATTAAGGATGAGTACTTTGATTCTGATACGAAGACCTATGCTGTAGGGTTTCATGATAAGCAGCTTACTATTATATTTTGCAGTACACATGCAGATGTATTCGATTTCTATACCGGACTACGATCTGGAATCGAAAAGATGAATCACAGCTTTCAGAAATACTATAATATTCGTCTGATATGTGCTCTTGGCAAGATCTATCCGAGATTAGAGCAGATAGCTAAATCCTACGAGGAAGCACTTCTTGTTACTAAGACGATACTTCCTGACCAAAGCTGTGTTATGAATTATGAAGAAGCGAAACAGCAACTGGATAATCGGAGTATGGAACCGGTACGTAAAAAGCCACAGGAACTGGAAGAGAAATTAATCCTCAACATCCGCCTCGCCAAAAAAGACAAGGCGCTTGCTATTCTACAAGATATCATTCAGTACTACGAGAACTTCTATTTGACCTCTGCTGAGTATGTGAATATGTCAATCTTTGGTCTGATTTTTTCCCTGGATCATGCAATGATGGAGTCGGGAAGCTCTTTCCGTTTCTGGCAGGATGAGAAGATGAAGCAATATATTAAGGATCAAATACTTTACGGAACCTTATATGATACAAAGTTGATGCTGGAGGATTATATTACCCGCCGCTGTGACGAGTTTTCAGTAATTATCTCAAACCAGGGTGACAAGTTGGTTTATGATATTAAGACCCTAATTGAGCATAATCTGGCAAATGAAGATTTTAATCTGGAAAGTGCCTCCTCACAATTGTTTTTCAGCTCCAATTACGTAAGGCAGATTTTTAAGCAAAAGACAGGAGAAGGCTTCACAGAGTATTTAATACAGAAGAGAATGGAACGGGCGGGAGAACTGCTGCAGAATCCGACCAATAAGATTCAGGATGTAGCACAGAGTACAGGATATAGCTCACAACGCTATTTTTCCAGTGTCTTTAAAAAACATTATGGTTGTACCCCCACTGAATATAGAGAAAAGCTGCTGATTGATAAATAAACTATGTAGACTAAGAATATTACACAGGAATAAGTATTCATGCATCGAGAAAGGCATGGTTATTAATTATGAAAATGTGGGTTTCAAGTATTAGGGGAAAGCTGGTTTTCTGCTTTCTCATACCTGTGCTATGCATTATTATATTAGGCTTCGTCTCTTATATGAAAGCCTCCGAGAAGATATTAGGGAATTATGAGAATTCAACTGCCGCGGGCATCAATACGGCTGCTCAGTATTATGGTCTTATATTAAATAATGTAGAAGATATATCTCTTCAGCTTCAAAATGATGCCATTATGAAGCAGTATTTCACTGGCTATTATAAGAAGAACTCAGCTCAGGAGAATGAGATTCTTACTAAACTACGTAACAATATAGTATTTATGGCAACAGCCAACAGTATAGTTGAAAACATAGTTGTGATTACAAATTATGGGAAAGAGATTGCATCTTCAGGTTCCTTTATACAGGAGGCGAATAAGGAGCTGCCCTATACGATGTTTAAGGAGACAGCAGAGGCAAAGTGGGTAAGTGCTACGAAGAAAAGGTTATTGTGGAGTGGCTATCATGAGTTTTTCGACCAAGAGTTGGGGTTCAAGAAAGAAAAGTATGGTATTACTCTTATTCGAGAATACTTTAATACCGGCTCAAGTCCCATTGGTTACATTATGATTGATGTAAAGAAGGCTGTATTGCAGGAGGTCATTGATGATCTCGACCTACCAGAGGGGAGTAGCTTTGCTTTTATCAGTCCTGACGGAAGAGAGATTATAGAGGGGGAAGACAGTGATGTCCCTATATTTACAACAAGTCAGTTCTTTCAGAAGTCATTGGAGCTGGATGAGGAAAGTGGCTATGAATATGTTGAAATTAATAATGAGAAGTATTTTTATGTATATGCCAAGATAGAGGATACGGGAGCTATAGCCTGTGCCCTTATTCCCTATTCGCATCTGGTAAAGCAGGCTGACATCATTAAGGACCTAACCTTTGTTATGGTGTTGATCGCAGTAGCTCTGGCTATTGGAACCGGAGTACTGATTTCTGCGGATATCAGTAAAGCAATTCATATGATTATGTCAAAGCTGGCTCAGGCAGCAGAGGGCAATCTGACTGTTCGGATTGATACCAAAAGGGTGGATGAATTCGGATCCCTTAGTAATAGTGTAAATCATATGATACATAATATGAAGAACCTGATTGAGAAGACCTCTGCAATCGGCGATAAGGTTCTAAAATCCTCTGATAAGGTAGATGCCAGCTCGCAGATTATGCTGGAGTCCAGTAAAAATATCGGAATAGCAATTAGGGATATTCAGCAGGGTGTAACCGATCAGGCTCAGGATACGGAGCAGTGTCTGGTGCAAACCAATGATCTGGCAGAACGAATTAATCGAGTATATGACAATACCGGTGAGATAGATAAAATCGCTCAAACAGCAATATCCATCGTCAAGGACGGAATTGGGATAATCGATGTTCTTGAAGCTAAGACGGAGGCTACTGCCGAAATTAATAAGACTACAATAGCAAGTATTCAGGAGCTGGAGGAGGAGTCCAGAGCAATCAATGATATCATTAATGTAATTACTGAGATAACGGTACAGACAAATCTTCTCTCCTTAAATGCAAGCATTGAAGCGGCGAGAGCCGGTCAAGCAGGCAAAGGCTTTGCTGTTGTTGCAGAGGAAATCAGAAAGCTGGCATCAGACTCTGCAGAGGCTGCAAAGAAGATCAGTTTAATGATTAATCTAATTCAAAGTAAGACAAAAAGCGCTGTGGCTTCTGTAAGGGAAACAGAAATAATCGCGAGTTCTCAGGAAACTGCCCTACACAATACGGTAGAGGCATTTGATCAGATTAATTATCATGTTGAGATGTTGGTTAACCGGCTTGGTATTATCTCAGAGGAAATCAAGGATATTGAAAAGGTGAAGGCATTAACCCTGAATGCAATAGTGAATATATCAGCAATTTCGGAAGAGACAGCAGCGGCGTCGGAGGAAGTAGAGACAACTGCTGAGGATCAGTTACGCGCTGTGAAAGCCCTGAATGAAGAAGCAACCGATTTAAAAGAGAATGTAAAGCAGCTTGAGGAAGCAATTAAGAGTTTTAAGATTGAATAGACGATGCAACCACATACAGAATTCATAATTTGAAACGAACAATCTAAGAGAAAGAATAGGTGTTTATTATGGCTATCATGCAACCAATACTAAAATCGAGCAATGTAATTACCCGTTATAACGGGGGAGAACCGGTTCTAAGTGCAAAGGACATTCCTTATAAGGCAGAATGTATCTTCAATGCGGGCGTAGTGAAATACAGAGGAAGCTATATTATGGCTTTTCGAAATGATTATGATTATAACGGCAAGGGTGGTTTCGACGGATGTCTCATCGGTCTAGCCTTTAGTGAAGACGGTATCTCTTGGAAGGTGCAGGAGAAACCATTTTTAACAGTAGAGGATATCGGTGATCCGGATGTGACGAAGGTTTACGATCCAAGGCTTACCATAATCGAGGATAAATGCTATCTGTGTTTTGCTGTAGATACTAAGCATGGACTTCGAGGAGGAATCGGGGTAACAGAAGATCTAAAGACGGTTACCATATTGTCTCTTACCGCACCGGATAACCGTAACATGGTCTTATTTCCTGAGAAAATCGGTGGAAGATATGTACGTCTGGAACGTCCCTTCCCCGTATATTCCCGTGGAGGAGTGGATCGCTTTGATACTTGGATGTCCTACTCCTACGATTTAAAATATTGGGGTGATACTAAGCTTCTCTTAGCTGTTGAGGATGTTCCCTTTGCCAATGATAAGATCGGACCAGGTGCACCGCCTGTAAAGACGAAGTATGGCTGGCTTACGCTATTCCATTCCGTAGATATTGACCGTACCCGTGGCAAGAACGGATGGGAGGATAAGTGGCAGAAGCGTTATTGTGCGGGCATTATGCTGCTGGATCTGGAGGATCCCTCAAAGATAATCGGCATGTCCAAGGAGCCTTTGATTGCACCGGAGACGGATTATGAGACCGAAGGCGGTTTTCGTACGAATGTCATCTTCCCGGGTGGGATGATACTGGAGGAGGATGGCGAGGTTAAGATATACTATGGAGCTTCCGACACCGTTGAATGTATGGCAACGGCAAGAGTTGAGGATCTGATTGCCCTTTGTAAGCCCATATCGTAAAAATAAGTGATATTTATAATGAGTATATAAGAGAACTCCAAGAGGAAGCAGATAGCTTCTTCTCTTGGAGTTCTTAATTCATGACAATAGAGAGTTCGCGAAGCGTGCTTTTTTGTTATGAGTCCTTTGAGTTATGGTCATAATTAAATTTGTTAAGAAATATCGCAGTACAAATATTATTGCAAGCTCGTAAAGCTGTTATAATGTATACATAGAGATTTTATATCATGTAATACTGTTGCTATGCAAATAGAAGTGGGAGGTGTTAATAATGTTATATCCAAGAAGTGGTGAGCTAAGGCTTGATCCTGAGTTGTTTCGACACCCTGGTAAGGAATATCGAGGAACTCCTTTTTGGGCATGGAATACCAAGATTACAAAGACTCAGATTGAGAATACCTTATCCGAATTAAAGGAGATGGGAATGGGGGGAGCCCATATTCATTCTAGGACAGGATTAGATGTTCCTTATCTCAGTGAAGAATTTATGGATCTTGTTAAATATACCCATGATTATGCCAAGGATAAGGATATGCTGACCTGGCTATATGATGAAGATCGTTGGCCATCCGGGGCAGCAGGAGGCTTGGTGACCAGAGATGAGAAATATCGGATACGTTTCTTAGTGTTCTCCTCGGAGGAGTTATCGGAGGACGGTAATAGGGAGGAAGACTCTCTGGATTCCTCTGCAAGAGCGGTCAGGGGGAATAGTCGAAGCTTTCTAGCGAAGTACGAGGTGTTATTGAAGCGCGGGTACCTTGAAGATTATCGAAAAATTGATAAGCATCAGGAATGTTCAGAAGGCTACGATGCCTGGTATGCGTATCTCGAGATATCAGGGAACAATGCATGGTTTAATAATGAAGCATATCTAAATACCTTGGATTCTGCTGCAGTGAAGTGCTTTCTTGATGTCACTCACGAGGCATATCATCGTGAGCTTGGAGACAGTTTTGGTGGAAGCATTCCGGCCATCTTCACTGATGAGCCTCAATTTTCTCATAAGACTATGTTGAACTTTGCAGAGGATAAGATAACATTAACGATACCCTATACCGATGATTTTGAAGTGACCTATAAGAAAAGCTACGGCACCTCCTTTCTCAATCATTTGCCTGAGATTTTTTGGGACCTGCCGGGATTGGAGATCTCGATTCACCGCTATCGGTATCATGACCATGTATGTGAGCGGTTTACCGAGGCTTTTGCAGATACGATAGGCAAATGGTGTAGGGAGCATAATATTCTGTTGACCGGGCATATGATGGAGGAGCCAACCTTGCATTCTCAGACTGCAGCCTTGGGAGAGGCCATGCGTTCCTATCGCTCCTTCGGTCTACCAGGCATAGACATGCTCTGTGACAGAAGAGAGCTTACTACGGCAAAGCAAGCTCAAAGCGCGGTGCATCAATACAATTGTCCAGGTGTTATGAGTGAGATCTATGGTGTTACTAACTGGGATTTTGATTTTAGAGGACATAAGCTGGCCGGAGATTGGCAGGCAGCCTTAGGTGTCACCGTCCGTGTTCACCATTTGACCTGGACATCTATGGACGGAGAAGCAAAGAGGGATTATCCGGCTCCCATTGGATACCAGTCTCCCTGGTATAAGGAATATTCTCTTATTGAGAATTATTTTGCCAGAATAAATACGGCTCTGACGCGAGGAAAGCCTCTAGTTAGGGTAGGGGTCATCCATCCGATCGAATCCTACTGGTTATATTGGGGGACCAGGGAGCATACGGAAGGAATTCGTGGCGAGATGGATCGTAGCTTTCAGCAGTTAGTCTCTTGGCTCCTGTATGGTTTAATTGACTTTGATTTTATAGCGGAGTCATTGCTGCCACAGCTTCAACCGGAGGAAAAGGCCAACCTTTCAGAAGGCTTTTTGGTTGGAGCCATGGAGTATGATGTCGTACTGGTTCCCAATTGCGTAACCTTACGTAAGACTACATTGGATCGGCTCCGAGCATTTGTTAAGAGAGGTGGAAGGGTTATCTTTACGGGGAAGACTCCAACCCATATCGATGCAGTTAGGTCGGTAGAGCTAGAAGAGTTTATTGCTATGTGCAAATGGATCGAATTTACTGAGAATGAGATTTTGACAAGTCTGATACCTTATCGGACCCTGGAGGTTCGGACGGTACAGGGAACGAGAACGAATAACCTGTTATATCAGATGCGAACGGATGGGGACGGACGCTGGTTGTTTATTTCCCATTCAGAGAAGATGCTTAATCCAGATCTACCGAACCGGGAGGAGCTTATCATCAGCCTACAAGGAAGCTGGAAGCTGATAAAATATGATGCCTTTACCGGAGAGACCTGCTCCTTTGAGTGTTCCTATGGGGATGGCAAGACCTATTGGAAGGAAACAGTCTACGATCATGATGCCCTCTTATATTATCTAGAGCCTTATATGAAGGAGTCGGTTGTAGAGGTCTTGTATGAGGCAACAGCAAAAGACATTCTGCCGTCGGACAATAAAGATAGTCTGGAGCAAGGAGCAGACGATCATAAAGAGATTAAGCTTATGTCGTTAAGCAACTTATCTAAGGTTCCGGTGACGCTTTCCGAACCGAATGTACTAGTGCTTGATATAGCGGAATACCGTTTCGATGAAGGACCATGGCAGGAGGCTGAGGAGCTTCTGCGAATCGATAATCTCTTTCGTGAGAAGCTTGGATATCCCATCCGTACCGAGGCATATGCTCAACCTTGGCTTAGGAAGGAAAAACCCTCCCCCGAACATCAATTAACCCTCCGGTTCCGTATTAATACTGAATGTGAGGTTTCATTGCCATCCTTGGCCCTCGAGGCAGCGGAGGATACTGGAATAAAGCTGAATGGAAGAGAGGTTCCGGTTGTAGTAACAGGCTGGTATACTGACAGGGATATCAAGACCATAGCCTTACCCGGACTTAATCTTGGAGAGAATATACTGGAGATAACAATACCTTATCATTCTCATAAGGATGTAGAATATATGTATTTGCTCGGTGATTTCTCTGTTCATGTGGCCGGCTCCAGTGCTGTAATACATAAGCCGGTCAGAGAACTTTCCTTTGGTGATATCTGTATGCAGGGGCTTCCCTTCTATGGTGGTAACATTACCTATGAGCTACCGGTGCAGACCACTACAGGAAAGCTAAAGCTGGAGATCCCACAGTTCAGATGTCCGGTGATTAAGATCGCACTGGACGGTGTGGACAAAGGCTATATCGCCCTCTCACCCTATACACTGGAGCTGGGTGAGGTTAAGGAGGGAAGACATGTAATCAGTATAACCGCCTTTGGTAATCGTGTGAATACCTTTGGACCGATTCATAACTGTAACCATACAGAACAATGGATTGGACCCAAGGCCTGGAGAACAGAAGGAGCAGCTTGGGCTTATGAATATCAGTTAAAGAGGAGCGGGATACTGGTAAGCCCTAGGGTCACTCTAATACCAGGGAGGGAAATACGATAATTATAAGAAAGTAATAAAACGGGGTCGTCGCATAGTGGTGCGACAGCCCCCTTTTGAGGTTCACTTACAAAAGCGATTAAACTTGATAACCAATACCGATATTAGTACTATTACAAAACATGCATTGTTCTATCGTTTTTATTTTCATAAGCAATACTCCCGGATTAATATTTATCCTGCGATCATCATATGATAGTACAAAAGCAGCAGACTTACTATGCGAATGTCTTTCATGCAAATATTCACTACGCTAATTATAACATAAACATTTCCAAAGATAAACAATTCCAAAGATAACAATTCCAAAGATAAACAATTCCATATCATATTGTTAAGATAAAAGAACATAGAGTAAGTATTAAAATCAAATAAAGCACCAAGCAGGAATAATAATGCAAATAAGCGAAACGTAAAGATGAGCTCTTAATGAGTTAAAGGATAGAAAGGAGGCGCTAGAATACTGTTTTGATAAACTTTATCGACTTTATGTTGAATTATGTAATATTTAGTGGTAGAATCGATAAATATGAATAATTATCCAATTTATTGTAAATCATGTCAGGGGGACAAGTATGACGAAAAAGACGTTACAATTAATCAAGAATAATCCGGTCATTATCATGAGTTATGTTGCTTATATGGTAATAAGCTTACTATTCATATTCTTTCTATATCCAAATAACCTTGGTTCGGACTCTTATATGAGGGATGGTGTACTCGATTATTCCTTGTATCTAGCTACAATGAGGAATTTACTGATTGCTTTACTACTGATATTTATCCTTAGTCTGTTATTTCTTTCAGGCTATTGTAATATGATAAAAGAAGCTGTGCTCAACGGGAAGACGAAGCTTAGCCACTTTGTAGTCGGAATTAAGAACTATTTCCCAAGAGTTTTATTATGCATGCTATTAATGCTCGCTATAATAATACTTGGAGCCGTGCTCTTTGGTATATTGTCGGTAGCCTTCACCATACTGGCTAGTACCACCGTCTCCCTTTCCTTATTTACTTTGACATTAATTATTATGCTTGTTACACTGTTATTGGTATTGATACCTTCCCCCTTTCTTGTCCTTTGGCTTCCCGCATTGTTCCTTGAGAATACAGGGGTTATTCGGAGTCTGAGCTTAGGAGCGAGGGCAGGTGCTAAAAGCTACTGGAGACTACTTCTTGCAACATTGATACTTATCTTACCTCAAGCTGTTTATTCTATTTTGAATTATAATGTAATCACAGAGGGGACTATATTTTCGATCGGGTATTTTATCATGCTAGGAATTATGGCTGTTATTTCGCTGATTTATAATACTTATATTTTTATGCTTTATCATGAGTATAGTAGCAGGCTGGTCACAATCCAACGGTAGCAGGATGCTAACATTAATCAACATTAATACTTAATTAGAAAAGAGGTTAGCTTATTGAAATCCACAGCAAAAGAGGATATTATAATTTTGTTGTTTGATAAAGTATTACAATTTGACGTATAAATGGGAGGTAACAGAAAATGTTGTATGCAGCGGATTTTCGCAGAATAGCGCGTGAGGCGCTACGTGGAAAGTGGGCTCTTGCAGTGGGAACAGGCTTTGTAGCGACTTTGTTAGGAGCCGGTAGTGTAGGAGGAACCGGAGGAGGAGCTGGAAGAAGCAGTAATAGTAGCTATCGCTATGACAGGGTTTCAGAGTTTTTATCTACTGGTTTGGGCAAGGGAATATTAATTACACTTGTTAGTTTTATTTCAATTCTTTTGATTTGGGGGCTTGTTACCTTTCTTATCGGTGGAGCGATAGAGCTTGGATATTGCCGCTTTAATAAGAATTTGATTAATGGAACAAATCCTCAATTCTCTGATTTGTTTTCACAGCTTAACTTGTTTGGAAAGGCGTTAGGTTTACGTCTTGTAACATCAATCTTTATCTTTTTGTGGAGTTTGCTCTTTGTTATACCAGGTATCATAGCTGCTTATCGGTATTCTATGGCATTTTATATTATGAATGATAATCCATCAATTGGTATTATGGAGGCGATTAGTCAATCCAAGGCTATGATGCAGGGGAATAAGGGACGTCTTTTCTGTCTACATTTTAGCTTTATCGGATGGGTTCTGCTCAGCCTTTTAACCTGCGGAATAGGTCTCCTTTGGGTGAACCCCTATGTGAGTGCAGCCGATGCAGCCTTCTATCTTGAGGTTTCGGGGCAGAGAATGGCGGGTGGAGAGCAGTACGTATACTATCAATAGATTTTGTATATCGGTAAAGTGAGGACACTGGATAATAGTGATAAAGGGGGACGGCCTACTGATGAAGCGAGGTAGTCCCCTTTTTATTACGACAAAAATACGAATATATAGAGGCGATGGCATGTTTTCAAAAAAAGACTTAATAAAGTTAATTATTCCATTAATTATTGAGCAGCTTCTGGCGGTCACCGTTGGAATCGCTGATAGTATGATGGTAGCGCGAGTAGGGGAAGAGGCAGTTTCTGGTGTGTCCTTAGTGGATACCTTGAATGTTCTTCTGATTGGACTCTTTGGTGCGATGGCAACAGGAGGTGCTGTTGTTTCGGCTCAGTATCTTGGTCAAAAGAACGAGAAGAGTGCCTGTCAAGCGGGCGAACAGCTGGTAGCCGCAATTCTGGCACTCTCTTTGATCTTAATGGCTGTCGCACTTCTTTTTGGTAACAGTGTTCTAACACTTTTATTTGGTCATGTCAGTAGTGATGTTATGGGTACTGCAAGAATCTATCTGATATATACTGCATTGTCCTTTCCCTTCCTAGCCATTTATAATGCTTGTGCGGCCTTATTCCGTTCCATGGGTAATTCCAAGGTTTCGATGACGATAGCATTAATAATAAATTTATTAAATATAGTGGGAAATGCTATTTTAATCTTCGGATATGACATGGGCGTCGCAGGAGCTGCCATATCAACCCTTGTGTCGAGGATTGTGGCGGCAATCACAATGTATGTTCTTCTCAAGAATAAGAGGTATTCAATTCATCTCGAAGCCTTACGTACCTTTCGAGTTAATCTCAATATGATAAAAAGGATTCTACGAATCGGTATCCCGAATGGTCTTGAGAACAGTGTTTTTCAGATTGGTAAGATTCTAGTACAGGGTATTGTTGCAGGCCTTGGTACTTCAGCGATTACTGCCAATGCTGTAGTTGGAACTGTAGGCGGTTTAGGGGTTCTTCCATCCTCTGCTATAGGCCTTGCATTGATCACAGTAGTTGGTAGATGCATCGGTGCACGAGAATATGAAGCTGCTAAAAAGTACACCTTTCGTTTGATACGCCTTGCATATATCTGTATGGCTATCGTCAATATAGCTTTAATCTTCAGTGTACCACTAATACTAAAACTATATGGCTTGACAGAACAGACAGCAAAAATCGCTAGTGAATTGATCATATATCATAGCATTGTGGCAACCTTGCTTTGGCCCTTGTCCTTTACCTTACCGAATGCTCTCAGAGCTGCTAATGATGCAAAGTTTACGATGTGGATATCAATGATTTCTATGTGGGTGTGGAGAATTGGATTTAGTTATGTTTTGGTAATGTTATTTGATTTAGGGGTAATGGGAATATGGATTGCAGTGACGATTGACTGGGTATGTCGTTCAATCTTCTTTGTTATAAGATTTATGAAAGGGAAGTACCGTAGTAGAGCTATTATATGATAAGTTGAGAAAAAGCTGAGTAAGTACAATATGTACAAAGCTCAGCTTTTTGCGAAAAATAAAAAAGAAAAGATTATAACATTTATCTTTGGTCAGCGGTTCCGTATTGAAGCTCAGCTTGGCTTAGTGTCTCATTCATGCTGCCGGTTCGGTAACCCTTCAGATCAAGTGAGACATAGGTGAAGCCGATTTTACGAAATTCCTCAAATATCTGATTACGAAGCTGAGGATCAAGAAGGAGCTTAAAACCATTCTCATCTGTTTCAATTCGGGCTAAATTGTTATGTATACGGACTCTGATTTGCCAGATGCCAAGGTCAAGCAGATATTGCTCAGCCTTATCAATCATGATTAATCGTTCAGGAGTAATACTTTCACCATAAGGGAAGCGGGAGGATAAGCAAGCAAAGGAAGGTTTATTCCAGGTTGGCAGCTTCTGCTCCTTTGATAGGGTACGAATTTCGTCCTTGGTAAAACCAATTTGTCGTAATGGACTATGAATGCCGAGTTCCTGTACTGCAATTAGGCCGGGACGATAATCCCCATTATCATCTTGATTGGACGCTTCCAGAACTGCATTGATATTTCTACTATGAGCAATCTCTGTAATCTTTGTAAAAAGCTCGGATTTACATAGATAACAACGGTTCTTCGGATTCTGAGAAAAACCGTCGATATCCAATTCTTCCGAATCTACAATGAGGTGTTGGACGTTGATTTTGGCGGCAAAGGCTTTGGCTTCATTCAACTCTCTGGTGGGAAAACTAAGGGAACGGGCCGTGACAGCAATGACATTGTCACCCAGAGCCTCCTTGGCTGCATTCAGCAAAAATGTGGAATCTACCCCACCGGAGAAAGCAACGGCCACACTTTTATAGCTTTTTAATAATTCTAGCAATTCATCATACTTTACTTTCAATTGATCCATATTACTCTCCCTTACTAAGAATCAAATTATCGATAGTCTACCCATAATAGAATAGTCTAGTTTTCATATCTGATAAGTATGAATATTATATAATAAATAAGAATAATTTACAAGTATTATACATTATTTGAAATATATTCTAATAAGCCTATTTTTTAATAAAAAACAAGTTGCATTTTACTGATAACTGGAATATAATACAATCAAACAGTTGAACAATTACTCAACTGAACAATCATTGTAAATATAATATATATACTAATCGTAAAGGAGTATGAATGATGAGCGAAGACAAATTTGCAGTCTGTGATTGTGAAGTTATTCACGCGGATGTTGTAGAGGAGGTACTTAAGACCATGCCTCCTGAAGAGACACTTTATGACCTGGCTGACTTCTTTAAAATATTCGGTGATAGTACACGAGTTAAGATATTATGGGCACTGGATCGAAGCGAGATGTGCGTTTGTGACCTAGCAGTATTACTTAATATGACAAAGTCAGCTATTTCACATCAGCTGAAAACCCTCCGTCAAAATAAGCTGGTAAAATACCGAAGGAATGGAAAGAGTGTCTATTATTCGCTACAGGATGAGCATGTAAAGAATATCCTTGAAATAGGACTAGAGCATATCGGAGAGAAATAAAAGAATGGAGCCGCATTGCGGCGGATGGGAGGAAATGTATGAGTGTAAGGAAGGAGTATAATTTAGAAGGACTATGCTGCGCCAATTGTGCAGCGAAAATAGAAGAAGAGGTCAGAGCCTTGGCTGAGGTCTCTGATGCTACCTTGAATCTTATGAATTGCAAATTGAGTATCGGACTTAATTCCGGTGAGTTTGATATCACTTCAGCAGTAAAGAAGATTGTAGCGGCCCATGAACCGTCCGTTAAAGTATCGGATTGGTCCGCAGCAGCAGCAGAAAAGAATTCAAAGAGGGAGGAAGAGAAGGAGGAGGAGGGAGAACCTAAGTCATACCTAATACGGCTTGGTACTGCAGTAATTATTACTGTCATCACCTCATTATTTAAGCTACCATCGGTAGTAAGTATGCTATTCTTTATCTCGGCATACCTTTTGGTGGGCTATGAAATATTATGGTCGGCTGTAAAGAATATAAGCAAGGGTCAGGTGTTCGATGAGAATTTTCTTATGGGCATCGCTTCACTGGGGGCCTTTTTCATCGGAGAGAAAGTAGAAGCAATCGCAGTTCTGGTATTCTACGGGATTGGTGAGATGCTGCAGGATATGGCAGTACAAAAATCAAAGAAGAATATAACCGGGCTCATGGATATCCGGCCTGATTATGCTAATCTTATAGATGGGGACAACATCAGTGTAGTAGATCCGGAGCATGTAGCGGTAGGTGATACCATATTAGTCAAACCGGGTGAGCGTGTCCCCCTGGATGGAGAAGTAATCAAAGGAAGTAGCTTTTTAGATACCAGAGCACTAACTGGCGAAAGTGTACCCAGAGAAGTATTACCCGGTGATAATGTGTTATCCGGTACCATCAATACCAGCGGATTAATTGAGGTAAAGGTGACAAAAAGCTACGGCGAGGCTACTGTTTCCAAGATCCTGGAGCTAGTACAGAATTCTGGCAGTAAGAAGTCACAGAGCGAAAAGTTCATCACTAAATTCGCCAGATATTATACACCCATCGTAGTATATGCAGCAGTTGCAGTAGCGGTACTTCCACCATTGCTAGGCTTTGGTACATTTACGGATTGGCTGTACCGAGCTCTTAGCTTTCTGATTATTTCCTGTCCCTGTGCCTTGGTGATTTCTATCCCCCTAAGCTTCTTCGGTGGAATCGGTGGCGGTGCAAAACAGGGTATCCTGATCAAGGGAGGAAATTATCTGGATGCGCTTCAGAGTGTAGATACTGTTGTTTTTGATAAGACAGGTACGTTGACTAAGGGTGTATTCGAGGTTGCTAAGGTAGTACCGGCAGAAAAGGTATCGGAGGACGAATTGCTAAGAATTGCAGCAATTGCTGAAAATCATTCCCTTCACCCGATTGCAAAATCGATTAAAAGCTTCTATGAGAAGAAGAAGCCGGGAGTAGCAATAGAAGCTGCTCAGATTAAAGAATTAGCTGGGCACGGTGTGATAGCGGAGTACAAGGATCAAACCATCTATGCCGGTAATGCTAAGCTGATGTACATGAATGGTATAGAGGCTCCTAAGGTCACAGCAAGCGGAAGTATCGTATATATTGCAGTAGGAAAAGATTACATGGGTTATCTTTTGATCTCGGATGAATTAAAGCAGGGAGTCGGTGATATGATAGCCCAGCTAAAACAATTTGGCGTTAGAAGGACCATCATGTTGACCGGTGATCATGCCAATACTGCAGAAGAAATCGCCAAGCTAAGCGGTGTGGATGAATACCAGGCTGAGCTTTTGCCCCAGGATAAGGTATCCTGGTTTGAACGATTGAAGTCAGAGGTGACCGGTAAGGGAAAAATAATTTTTGTAGGAGACGGCATCAATGATGCACCGGTGCTTGCTCAAGCAGATATCGGTATCGCTATGGGCGGTGTTGGTTCCGATGCAGCGATTGAGGCTGCAGATATCGTAATTATGAATGACGAGATTGGTAAGATTGCAACAGCAATGAAGATTGCGCGCAAGACCAAGTCAATTGTTACCCAGAATATCATATTTGCATTGGGCGTAAAGCTTCTGATTATGGTGCTTGCCTTCTTTAATATCACCTCTATCTGGTTTGCCATTTTCGCAGATGTAGGAGTTGCCCTCATAGCCCTATTTAATGCTATGAGGGCAATGAGAGTAAGATAGATTAAACTTATATTCCCCGGATGCTGTTTCATACAACCTGCATCCCTATTACACATAATGGTAGCCGGACGGCTTGCGACAGCAATGGTTCGGCTACCTATTTTTGTAGGGCTATCTTTAAAAAACCACCAGCTATGCTGGTGGATCCCAGTGGCTTCTAGCGTTTTCATAAGAGAACTCCTTTGTTATAATGAGTGTGGGTCTCAAACCGCACTATAATAACAAAG
>JAEYOQ010000005.1 GCA_023411555.1 Bacillota bacterium | reverse complement strand
CTAGCCTTTGATGTGAAATCCGTATCGAATCAAAATAAAACGAAGGTAAATGTGATTAAGCTGATTGACAGGCAAATCATCAATACCCGTGAAGTAGCAGAGCTTCCCGTAGAAAACGGTAAGATTATGATGAATGTGGAAGCAGATATTTTAAAGCTAGCAGTTGTTGAGAGATATGGAAAAACTGGCGGTGTAGGTGTTGGCTTCGTACAAGGATTTAAACTAAAAAAAGGAGCTATGGCCTACTCTATGTCCCATGACCACCATAATATAGTTGTTGTAGGTACCAATGAAGAGGATATGGCAGCTGCCGTCAATGGTATTGCAGAAATGCAAGGTGGCTTAACCATCGCTGAAAATGGTGTAGTAACACATCGGATGCAATTACTCATCGGTGGTTTAATGAGTGAAAATTCAGCAGATCAAGTAATGGCAGACCTAGAAGTTATGAACCATGCTGCAGAAGAACTTGGTTGTCAAATGGATGCACCCTTTATGGCACTAAGCTTTATCTCATTGCCTACAGTTCCCGAATTAGGCTTAACCGATATGGGCTTAATCGATGTTTTACGACATGAGCTGATCGATGTTGAACTGATAGATTAGTTATTCGAGTGTAATCGGTAGATATCTGTGTAAAACCAGAAATCCATAAAACTTTCCTTTTAATTCAAACATAGTTCCCGGGAAGGGGCCTTTGCAAAATAGCGGATCAGCTATGAAGCAAAGACCCCTTTTATCAGCCTTTTTTACGAAAGATATCCAGACTATGATGTGTGGCCCCGACGAGATCTTTACGCTCACAAATCTTGAAATGGTAATCAAGGTAGGTGGCAAATAATGTATCATCCATGGCATCAACTACTGGTCGCATATAATTCGTGGCTAGGTCAGTCGCTACATAGTGTAGGGGTTCGATATCAAATTGAGACATTAGAGCGTCTATGTCCTCCTTGCGATGCATCTCAAACAATAGGGAAGGATTTGAAATACATTTATAGCTATCCAGATCTATCATTCCTTGTTCTATTGCATTCAGTATATTGCCCTGCATAAAGCCCCATACCATCATGGTAGCCTCATTGATACAATAGGCGACAAAGATGACACCACCGGGCTTTGTTACCCTGATTGCATCAGAAATTGCTTTCTTTTTATCCGCCTTTTCAAAGAGGTGATACATCGGTCCAAGGACTAAAGTAATATCAAAGGTATTATCCTCATAAAAGGATAGGTCAATGGCATTGCCCTGCCTAACATTTATCTTATGCGCGGGGAGTATCTTACTTTTCAGGATATTGATATTATGTTCTACCAATTCCACTGCATCTACCTCATAGCCCTGGTCGGCAAAGGTAAGAGAGTATATGCCGGTTCCGGCACCTACCTCTAGGATACGCATCCCCTTCTTAAGATATCTCTCTATGTATCGGATCGTAGTTAGGTATTCTACCTGTCCATGTCTCGATTTAAGACGATCTTCCTCGTTATAGTTACTATAATGCTCAGTTAGATATTTTAGCTCATCCATACATTATCCTCTTCCTAATATTCTATTTTTCTATACCAAGACGAAGCTTGACTAGCAGGAATATGGGATGACCATCTGCTTGCAGCCATATCACATCGTCAATTTATTCTAGCGTTCTTCTTTGTATAATGTATAAAAATCTGCTTCAACATCCTCCATCCGCTTACCATACCACAGCTTTGCATCGTCCAGAGCCTTATTGTAGATGAAGAGTCCTAAATTATCCATAAAGAAATCCAGGATCTGTTCTGAGGCGATTATCCCAAGCTTCTCCTCGCGTTCTGTCTCAAAAAAATAGACAATCTCCTCCAACAGCTGCTTTTTTAGTTCTGGTGTAATAGCGATTCCCAAAGGCTTCTTATTCATGCTTCCATCTCCTTTCAAAGTTTTCAGGTAGAAATATCCGATTCAGTATATAATTGTAATTATAGCTATATTAAGTCAAAAGTAAAGGACTGAGTCTGCTAAATAACAGATTCAGTCCTTCTGGATGCTATTTTATTGTGACTTCAGAAGTTTGGCTCTCTTCCAAACCATGATAATCTTTTGCTCTTTGGTAATTATTCTACCTAGACATATTGTTACAACTAGGCAGATCTCTCGAATTGTGAATTATAAAGGTTAGCATAGAAGCCGCCCTTTGCAAGAAGCTCGGTGTGAGTTCCCTGTTCCACGATGTCGCCCTCATTCATTACGAGGATCAAGTCGGCATCTCGAATGGTTGACAAACGATGTGCTATGATGAAGCTGGTTCTTCCCTTCATTAGGCTATCCATCGCCTTTTGGATCATTATCTCTGTTCTTGTATCAACAGAGCTGGTAGCTTCATCAAGAATGAGTATTTTCGGATCAGCCAAGATGGCACGGGCTATAGTTAATAGCTGCTTCTGACCCTGGGACACATTGCTGGCCTCTTCGTTGAGTACCATCTGATATCCGTCAGGAAGGGTAGAGATGAAGTGATGCACATGAGCTGCCTTAGCTGCCTTGATTACCTCTTCATCCGTAGCATCGAGCTTACTGTAGCGGATGTTATCCATAATGGTTCCATTGAATAACCAGGTGTCCTGAAGTACCATACCAAACATCCTACGAAGATCACTTCGATTAAAGTCTTTGATGTTATGACCATCAATTAGAATCTCACCACTATTGATGTCGTAGAAACGCATCAGTAGTTTAACCATCGTAGTCTTACCGGCACCGGTAGGCCCTACAATTGCAATCTTCTGACCCTTAGATACCTTGGTGCTGAAATCCTTAATAATAATTTTATCCGGATTATAGCCAAAGTGTACATGCTTAAACTCGACATTACCGTTCATACCCTCTATGGATACCGGATTCTCTACGGTCTGTACCTCTTCCTCAACCGCCAGGAACTCGAATACTCTTTCTGCTGCCGCAGCTGTTGTTTGGAACATGTTCGCTACCTGCATCAGCTGATTGATGGGCTGGGTGAACTGGCGGATATATTGGAAGAAGGATTGAATCTGACCAACCTCAATCTTACCATTGATGGCAAGAAAGCCACCAAGTATGGCAACACCTACATAACCAATATTACCCACGAATGACATGATTGGCATCATCAAACCGGATAGGAACTGGGATTTCCATCCAGCCTCATATAGCTTCTCATTCTTCTCATCAAATTCTCTGATGGTCTCCTCTTCTTTATTGAAGACCTTAACGATGTTATGACCGCCGTAAACTTCCTCAACCTGACCGTTGACATGGCCAAGATACTCCTGCTGTTGTGAAAAGTATTTCTGAGATTTTTTAATCACACCACCTACCACGATACCTGAGATAGGTAAAATGAGTAGTGCGAGGAGTGTCATCCAAAAGCTTATTCTCAGCATCATAATCAGTACACCGATAATGGTAATGACTGAGGTGATTAATTGACCCAAGCTCTGATTCAAGCTGTTACTCAAGGTGTCGATATCATTGGTAACTCTTGATAAAATCTCACCGTGGGAGGTAGTGTCAAAGTAATTCATCGGCATACGATGAATCTTCTCAGAGATATCCTTACGGAATTTATAGGCTACCTTCTGGCTAATACCAGTCATAATCCAGCCTTGAATAAAGGAGAGTAAGGCACTTAGCCCATACAACAGGATCAAAGTTATTAATATTTTTGATAAGGCTTCAAAGTTAATTCCGTCTCCGCCTTGGATTTTACTGACTAAACCGTTGAATATTTCTGTTGTTGCATTACCCATGATGGTAGGACCGATGATTGAGAAGATGGTACTACCGATCGCAAATATCAGCATAAGCAGAAAGCTAAAACGGTATTTCGAAAGACTTGCGAACAGCTGCTTCATGGTTCCTTTAAAGTCTTTTGCTTTTTCGCCGGACATCATTCCAGGACCCATATGACCGGAACTTGGTCTTCCTTTTTTAGATTCTGCATTAGTCGGGGTCTCTGGTCTGTTATCATCTCTACTCATAATTCAATTCCTCCTCTGACAATTGAGATGAAGCAATCTGCTGGTATACTTCACAGTTCTTTAACAATTCCTTATGGGTACCCTTTCCGACGATACGACCGTCATCCAGCACAAGGATCTGTTCTGCATTCATAATGGTGCTAATTCTTTGAGCAATAATCAATATGGTACTGTCAGAGAGCTTCTCCTTCAGGGTTTTACGAAGAATGGAATCTGTCTTATAGTCCAGTGCGGAGAAGCTGTCGTCGAAGATATAGATCTCCGGCTTCTTGGCGATTGCTCTGGCGATAGAAAGACGTTGCTTCTGACCGCCGGATACATTGGTTCCGCCCTGTGAGATGGGGGACTCATAACCCTCTGTTTTTGCATCGATGAACTCTGCCGCCTGTGCGATTTCAGCCGCCGTTTTAATATCATCTATCTTGGCACCTGGAGCACCGAAGGCAATGTTTGATTCTATTGTACCTGTGAATAAGGTGCCCTTCTGGGGAACAAAGCCAAGCTTGTTGCGAAGGGAATGCTGCTTCATTTTCTTTATATCAGCCCCATCAATTAATATGCTTCCCCGAGTAGCATCATAAAATCTAGGGATCAGATTAATTAAGGTTGATTTACCGCTACCAGTACTTCCGATAATCGCAGTTGTTTCTCCGGGCTTAGCTGTGAAGCTGATATCAGAGAGCACATCCTCCTCGGCATTGGGATAGCGAAAATATACATTTCTAAATTCTAGAACACCTTTCATATTAGCCTTAGTAGGCTCATCTGTATCAGCTTCCTTGATAGCAACCTCAGTTCCCAGTACCTCAGCGATACGCTTTGCTGCAACTAAGGATCTAGGTAATATGATGGAAACCATGGTAAGCATGAGGAAGGAGATGATAATCTGCATGGTGTATTGGATAAAGGCTATCATATCACCAACCTGCATGGTTCCGGCATCAATTTTATCTGCGCCCACCCAGATAATCAATATGGAGATCAGGTTCATGATCATCATCAGGACCGGCATCATGAAGGTCATAACACGATTTACAAAGAGTGAATTCTTTGTCACATCAATATTGGCTTTGTCGAAACGCTGCTCCTCATAAGATACTGTACTAAAGGCGCGAATGACAGGAAGGCCGGTAATGGTTTCTCTCATTACTAGATTAATGCGGTCTACCAGCTTTTGCATTATTTTAAACTTTGGCATTGCAACAACGAGTAGTGCGCCGATTAGAAGAAGGACAGCACCAATACCTACAATAAGCACCCAGGACATGGAGTTATTGGTTTTCATAACCTTCAGTATTCCTCCAAATGCCAGGATAGGAGAGTAAATAACGATACGGATGAAAAATACGATCAGCGTCTGAACCTGTTGGATATCATTGGTGCTACGCGTAATCAGTGAAGCGGTAGAGAACTGATCCATCTCCTGATTAGAGAAGGACAGAACCTTTCTGAAGACATTGCTTCTTATATCCTTACCGAACTTTGCAGCTATCTTTGAAGAGAAGAAGGTGACAAGAATGGAAGCAACCATTGCAATAAGTGCTAAGGCAATCATTCTGATACCGACATTGAGAATGTAATTAATCTGCATCTGATTAACATCGATATCAATTGCTTCATACTCTGCTTTAATAAAGGAGCTAGCACTGGCAGTAAGCAGCATCTCAGGCATTTCTTTCAACTTTTGAGTGATACCGGAAAGCATTGCGGCTTTTCCCTCGGGTGGGACAAGGGAGATAAGCTGGAAAATATCAGGATTTCCCTGTGTCATCTCAGCAGGGAAGTTCGCAAGGAACTGTTGCTTCATCTGCTGTGAGGTTTCATTCTCACCTTCTAAGGTTAATACCATCATCATGGGAATGGACATAACATCCGCAAGCTCTTCCTCTGCTTCCTTATCCCAGAGATAGATACTCTCGGTGGCAAGAGCAGGATATTGGTCTAGATATTCGGACCATTGCTTTTCACTTAGTTCTTCCTTATTTAACTTTGTGTAATGGTCTCTGACCAGGTTGTTATCTGTATCCTCCATAAATATGGACAGCTTGTCAAGCGCTGTTTCTCGTATTGCTGCCGGTACCTTATCTTCAATACCGCTGTTAGTAATGCCGGTATTAATAATATCTGATGTATAGGTAGGCAGTGATAAATCACAGAATGCCTGTAAAATCAGCAGGATAGTAACAAAAAGAATTGCTACAACCGATTTTTTTAAGAATTTTAATAGCTTTATCATGTGAGTTCCTTTCTATTATTAAGTGGTTACGATTGCTCGGGGTTATACTTATCGTTGATATTGCTTCTGATTTTATGCATCAGATGTAATAAAGTCTTTAATTCCTCCTCTGTTAAACCATCAAATAGCCTATTTGTCATACCTTCCATAAATTTTTCTCCTGCCTCTGCCAGATGCCTTCCCTCCGGAGTAAGATATACTCTCATCATTCTCTTATCCGCTTCATCCGGGATGCGATAAACATAATGGTTAGCCTCTAATTTGTTCAGCATTCCGGTGATAGTAGCAGGCTTTACACAATGCTTTTTGGATAGGGCAGTCTGAGTAATTCCTTCGTTATCCTTTATGTGACGAAGTAACTGGGGTTGACCGGGATATAGCTTTGTATTTTCCAGCTTCTGATAGGAATGCTGATGTATGGCATTCATTATTTCGCGAAAGGTGATGATCAGCTGAGTCACTTCATATTGCCTTGCGATTGAACTCTCCTCCTTAAATTTACAAAAATACTTAGGTGCCTAATAGATATGTATTATAGCACGCTATCCTAGTAAGTCAAGACATCAAGATATTAAATTTTTCATAAGAAAATTAAGAAGATATGATTCTACCACTTATATTATGATTTTATCAACTTGTATTAATACCATAGACATAAAAATATCCAATACTATAATGAAATTAGAATTCGTACCAAAAAAAAGGGGGATTGGGGGATGGATGTAGAGATCAGCATAGAAAAGGAACGAAAGAAGCCTAGGTAATGGGCTGTTGCAAAACAATTGCTAACAGCTCATTACCCTTTTTCAATCTAATATGATTTACGGATTCAATTCAGCCAACAATACCTCAAGCAGGGCATCGTTTTGCTCTGGCTTCATAATACAGAAACGAATGAACTTATTATTTAGGAAGGGGAAAGTAGAACAGTCACGAATCATTAGTCCCTTGCGAATGGCAGCCTCGAACAGATTCATTGAGGTGATCTCTTCCGGTAGTATCTTAATCAGAATAAAGTTTGCAGTTGGAGCATAACTTTTAATATTTTTACAGGCAATCAGTTTGGAGCATATTCGGTCACGCTCTGCTGCTATCAGAGTACGGGTAGCCTTAATATATTCCTCGTCCGTGAACATAATCTCACCTGCTATAGCAGCAAGACTATTGATGGTCCAGGGATTCTTTCTTTGATTCATTTCTTTTAGCAAATCTGTATTTCCACAGATGGCGTAGCCTAGGCGAAGACCTGGAGCCGCAAAGAACTTGGAGATACCCCGGAGGATGATGATATTGTTATAATATCCGGTTAAGGGGGCTGAGGTGATCTTTGTAACATCCTCAGCAAATTCTACATAGGTTTCATCCACCATCACGAAGATACCCTTTTGTTTGCAGATATCCAATATTTTTCTCATATCACTTCTCGTTATGGCTGAGGAGGTTGGGTTATTTGGATTACAGACGACGAGGAGATCTATATCTGAGGTAAGCTCCTTCTCTAAGGAGGATATATCCAGAACGAAATCCTTCTCTTCATCCAGACGATAATAGCGGGTAGCTCCGCCTCCTAATGCCACCTCACGCTCATATTCGGAATAGGTGGGACCGATTATTAATGTTTTTTTGGGGTGCTTTATCTGGATGAACAGGGATATAAGCTCCGTTGATCCATTGCCTACTATGACGTTATCTATATGGGTATGAACATATTCGGCTATCTTCCCACGTAGAGAGCTGTATTCACGATCGGGATAGCTCATGATCGCATCGATTCTCTGTGCTAATGTAGCTTTAAGCTTAGGGGAGATACCTAGGGGATTCACATTTGCTGAAAAGCTAATGATATCCTCCTTCTTTATTCCATATACCTTCTCTATTGTCTCTAAATCACTGCCATGAAAATGATCTGAATGCTTTAACATATGACTCCCTCCCGGTATTTTGATAAATACTGGATTTTTTACTATGATTGAATTATAATTATTACATTATTATATCTTAATTTGGATATTTTGCAATGATTCCTGAGAAAGGAGCTTATTAATTGAAGGATAAAATCGAACGTTTTTCCAATGGAGATTTTGAATATGAGCTTCCTTTAATATATCTATCTGAGGAGGAAATCAGGATAACGGTAGAAGCGGGAAAATCGTATGAAGGCAGCTTCACCATCAGCAATTCGATGGAGAGGGAGATGAAGGGTATCATCTATTCCTCTAATCGTTTGATGCAGATTGTGAACCCCTCCTTCTGTGGATGTTCCAATACAGTTATCTATACTTTTCATGCGAATCATCTTAAGGCCGGAGAAATCATTCAGGGTGAGATGAGCATTGTAAGTGATTGTGGTGAGAGGTCGCTTCCCTTTCGGATTGATATAGAGGTTGCCTCAGTAAACACTTCCCTAGGCAAGATAAAGGACTTATTTCAATTTACCAATCTGGCAAGGATGGACTGGTCTGAGGCAAAGAAGGTCTTTCGAATGGAGGAATTTGAGAAGATCTTTTTGGCAAATGAAGATCGCTATCGTTTTATTTACCGTAATCTGAATAAGAGCATTACCACCAGCCAGGCTTTAGAGGAGTTTTTGGTTGCAGTACATAAAAAATCGAGGATTCATCTTATAGCAGATAAGACAGAGGCATCGTACTCCCTTACGGGGGAGGAAATCAGTGACAGGGTGATTTTGACCAAGGATCAATGGGGTTATGCTGAAATCAGAGTAAGCACCGAAGCACCCTTTATACAGCTGGAACAGAAATTCCTATGGGCAGACCGGTTTATTGGGAATACCCATCAGATATTCTATACCATTGATCCAAAGAAGCTGAGACCTGGCATGAATTATGGTTCAATTGTAATAAAGACAGTTTATCAAACTATAACGGTTGAGGTAAAGTGTAGCTATCGCAATAATCCGAGACGTAGAACAGAGCATAGACAGATACAGAGGCTGGAACTGGGGTTGATTAATAATTACCTAAGCTTCCGATTAAATAAAATAAATCTGGATAATTACATCAATGAAGCTGAGGCTTTACTAGAGAAGCTGCCCGATCGGAAGGACAGCAATCGTAAGGGTCTGATCAAGGCCCATCTGGCTTTAATATCCGGTGATGAGAAGCTCCTGAAGGAAGAGCTTGACAGCTTTCAAAAGGAAGAGGCTATATGGAAACGTAGATCTACGGTAGAATACTGTGCCTACCTCTATCTTAACGCGCTATATGAGAAGGATGATGGAGCTATCAAGGAAGCTGCCCGAGTAATCCGGTCCTATTATGCCAATGAGAAGACTAACTGGCGTATACTCTGGTTCCTTCTGAACATAGATGCCTCCTATGCTATAAGTCCAGGAGGTAAGCTGTCCGATATCAAGTTGCAGTATGAGGCCGGATGTCGTAGCCCTATTCTCTATTATGAAGCAATATGCGCTTTGAATCAGGAACCGGTCTTGCTTCGCGAATTGAATGACTTCGAGATTCAAGCCATGAATTTTGGCATTAAGAATTGGATGATTTCCAGAGAGCTGGCGCAGCAGTATACCTATCTTGCCAACAAGAGAAAGACCTATCATCCGATTGTATTTAAGAGCTTGGTAAGGCTGTATGATGAGTACGGTGATATTGATATCCTATCAGCCATCTGCTGTCTATTGATTAAGGGATTAAAAAGGTCGGAAAAGTATTTTAAATGGTATCGTCTGGGAGTCGAAGCACAGCTTCGAATCACAGAGCTTTATGAATACTATATGTACTCAATCAGCTATTCTGTACAGGAGCCTCTGGCTCAGCCTGTATTATTATATTTTATCTATAATAGTAGTATAAGCGACCGTAAGAAGGCATTTCTCTACGCTAATATTATAAGAAATAAGGATAAGCTTGAACCAATTTACCGCAGCTATCTGAAGCGCATGGAGATATTCGCTATGAAGATGCTGGCAGCACATCAGATTAATCATGATCTGGCAATATTATATCGGGAATTCGTAAGGCAAAATGCGTTGACAACAGAGCTTTCAGCTCATTTGCCCTATATAATGTATCGACATGAGCTTACCTGTGATAATCCAAATATCGTTAGTGTAAGGGTTGTTCATAAGGAGTTAGGCTTTGAAGAAAATCAAGTCCTGAATACAGGGAGTACTCAGGTTGACATTTTTACAAGTAATGCAGAGATATTCTTGATCGACAGCATCGGAAATCATTATATTAAGTCTGTAGACTATGATGTGACACCGTATCTTGATCCTGAGGAATACGAGAATCAATGCCTGGCATATTCCAACCATTTCATGTTGCTATTACATCTCTTTGACCGTTATCAAAAGAAGCGGATTATGAGTGACATTTCCATTACGCTTCGTAGGCAGGTGTTACAGCTTGAGGGGTTAACCAAGGAATATATTACAGCTTGTTATCAGACCTTGATAGAATATTATTATCAGAATTATAACGATGAACTTCTGGAATACTATCTTGATCAGGTTGATCTTCAGAGCATTAGGCCTGTTGAAAGAGCGAAGTATATTGATTATATGGTAGAAAGAAAGCTTTACAGGATGGCACTTAAGGCTCTGGAGAGCTTTGGCTTTGAGGGGATTACTGTCAATCGCCTGGTAAAGATGTGTTCAGGGTGGATGACAACCTTGGGGGCAGAGCAGCGGGATGAGATTATGTTGTCCCTATGCTATTATGTCTTCATTCACGGCAAATACGACGAAGCAATTCTTCAATATCTGATTCGCTTTTATGATGGAGCCACGGGAGACATGTTCCGATTGTGGAAGGCGGCTAGGAGCTTTGAGCTAGATACTCATGACCTGGATGAACGACTACTTATTCACATACTGTTTGCCGAAAGTCATATCGAGGAAAGCTATCCGGTATTTTGTGACTATTATAAAAAGGTTAAAAATCATACTCTGGTTAAGGCGTATTTATCCTTTTATGCTTATCATTATCTGGTACATGAGTATGGTATACCCAATGAGCTCTTTCCCATTATGAGAAGGGAACTAAATTATGATGAGAATGAGGTATGTCTCCTTGCATGGCTAAGGTATAATTCCAACAATAAGATATTGACTGAAAATGAAAAAAGCTTTATTGAGCGGCAGATTACAGGCATGGTTAATAAGGGAATTGTACTTCCCTACTTTGCAGGGTACCATGATCAGATAGCTCTACCAGAGAGAGTATTGAATAAATATTACATTACATATACTACCAGTCCAAGAAATCACGTATATATCCATTATCGCTTACTTGGGAAGCAGGAAATGGATTATATTACGGAGCGGATGGAAAATGTATTCATGGGGATACATGTGAAGGAATTTGTATTATTCTACCATGAGACATTAGAGTATTATTTTACAGAGGGCTATGCGGAAGGGGAAGCGGTTACGGAATGCTATCAGGTTCAATATAACCCAGAGATCCCCGAGAATGAAGAGGGTAAATATAATCAGATCAATATGATGCTGATGGCAGAGGAGATAAAGGACGATAGTACTCTGCTGGATTTCATGGAGAATTATATTCAGAGAGACTATCTGACAGATGCCTGCTTCAAGCCGCTTAAATAAGAGCCTGTGTAGGAGGGGGATGTTTCAAAATGTGTAGTATAAAAACAGGAAAGGACAACACGCATCCCTCACACACAGGTTGCCTGACATCTTATTGTTTTGTATGCCATTATCATACATAAATGTCTGCTATTGTCATACAAAATCAATAATCTGTCCGTCAAACAGTGCATTATGGGATGCATGTTATCCTTTCCTGTAATGTTAGCTTATGTTTTGAAACATCCCCATTCCAAGCTATGAGAAAGGCATGGTTATATTATGGATGCAATGAGAAAATTAATTGTAGGATATGATTTATGCGAGGATTATACACAGATTAGCTGTTATAGCCACAAAACCTCTCAACCGATACCGATTGGTATAAGAGAAGAGGATGAGCAGAATCTGATACCGACTGTATTGTGCGTCAAAGCAGATACAAGGCAATGGCTGTTCGGCGAGGAGGCATTAGCCTGTGGGGCGAAGGGTGAGGGAATTGTAGTGGATCATATATTGGACAAGGTGATAGAAGGTACACAGGTCCAAATATACGATCAGACCTTTAATCCTATTGTCATACTGGAGAAATATCTGCGTAAAACCCTGATGCTTATTAAGAGATATTTTCCTACCGAGCAGATAACCAAGATGGTCCTGACGGTACGAAATACATCCACAGAGTTAGTGGAAGGCATCTATACCGCTTTGGAGCAATTAGGCTTGGAGAAGGATCGGGTAGTGGTAATGAGTCATGCCGGCGCCTATCTTTATTATGCATTTAGCCAGGACAAGTCCCTGTGGATGAATGATGTGGGATTGTTTGATTTTAGTGAGGAAGGTCTTTTATATTATCAGATTAAGCTAAATAAGAGATCAAAGCCTATGATAGCATGTTTAAATAAGACGGATTACAGTAGTGAACTGAACTATGGCATGTTGCAAAACAAACAGGAGAATCATGCATATATATTCGAAAACATAACCGGCAATGCACTTTATAAGAAGTTAGTGACTACACTTTATTTCTCCGGTATAGGCTTTAGCGGAGGCTGGGCGGATGAGGTAATACGTGGACTGTGTACGGGAAGGCGGGTGTTCATGGGGCATAACCTTTTTACAAAGGGTGCCTGCTATGCAGCAAAGGAGCTGTCCGGTGATAGAACACTGGAGGAATTTATCCTTCTTAATGATGATATGTTAAAAAGTATTATAGGAATCCGAATCTATAAGGACACGAAAATCCAGGAGGAGGTTCTAGCTGAGGCTGGAGAGCCTTGGTACGAAGTGAATAAGAGTATAGAGGTCATCCCGGAAGGGGGAGCTGATCTGGAGCTTATAATAAAAAATGTATTGTCGAGGGAAATTATCCGGGAGAAGATACAGCTGACCAACCTACCGGATAGGCCCAAGCGTATGACCCGACTAGAAATTAATCTTACATGTAAGGATTCATCAACGGGAGTAATCAGAGTAAAAGATCTGGGCTTTGGTGAGTTTTATCCTGAAACAGAATGGAGCTTAGAAACAACCATAGAAATCTGATGTGATTGAGGAGGTGGAGCATGGGGAAGCTGATATTATGTAGTGGTACAAGAACGAAAAGACCATATGTTATTCCCTCGTGCGGCATACGGGTTTATTCCATAGAGGAACTCTGTTATTTCCTCTTTCACCATAATTATCTGATTGATGATGACCTGTTCAGTGCCTCGCTTATTGATTGGATACAGACAGATTTGAAGCTGCCTGAGCGAGCAGATAAGCTCAGACAATTGAAGCGACGGAATGCAGACATGAAAACAATGGTGACGGTGATATTATGCAGTGCAGACTACTATACGGAATATGAGATTAAGAGCTACCTTAAGGAATTGGATATCATCGTAGGAATGCCAAAAATAAAAAGGTCTTGTATTAAAGCAAGTAGATATCTGGAGCAGGGGCAGTATAAAGAGGCGGAGGCAGAGTTTGAGAGGCTGTCAGGGTCGAAGGAAGCAGCTGAGCTGACACCGGAGGACTATGGTGACATACTGCACAACCTAGCCGTTGCTAAGCTACATACCATAGGCTTACGAACGGCAGCAGAATTATTTGAACAGGCATATATAAGAAATAACAGGGAAGAATCCTTGCGCCAATATCTATGTACATTACACCTTATCGGTATGGAGGACCTTTACTCTAATAAATTAGATGAGTATCAGGTCAGTGAAGCCTTGCGGCTAGACATAGAGAACATGTTACAGGAGAAGAAGGAAGAAGCAAAGCAATGCAGCTTGATGATTCAGCTTGAGAATATTAAACAGCTTATGGCCACTGGTAATATGAATGGATTTTATCAAAGGACTGAGGAACTGCTTGAAGTCTGGAAGAAACAGCTACGGCAGATGTAACAATGTAATAATAAAAAGCGATTTCACATTACCCAGTATGTGCCTGTGTCGTCCTCGGCAGAAACTAATTCAAAGGGTAGGTATGTAGATTGAAAAATCGTTGCTATTTCAAATGGCAAGTTTGTGTCTGTATACTTAGTACAAACTAATATAAAGAAGCAGTAAATATGTGCCTGCTGGTTTGCAGGTTAAGAGAAAGGTAGAAATTAGTATGGGACTTTTTGGAATATTCGGTAAAAAAAATAAAGCTGTGCAGGAGACAGAGGACATCAGCTTCGGGCAGGAGACAGTAATGAATGCAGTTACCCAGAAGTCAGAGAAAAAGAAAGTAAAGTCTTCAGCGAAGCTTAGCACCCATACAGAAAGAATCAATTATGTAAAGGATAATTGTGAGATTATCATAGAGAGTGGAAGGCAGATCGAAGAAGCTAAGATAGAATATCAAGCGGTAACCTCCTATCTAACGGATATGCAGAGGATCGATATGATACCACTGGAGCAGAGGCAGAATCTAGAGGAGGCTGCGAGAAATCTAATTAATCTAAACAAAGAGCGAGAAAAGCTACAAAAGAAAAGCACTATTATATCGGAACGCCAGTATCATCTCTATGAGAGCTATGAGCAGCAGATACCCAAGGAAATGATCTCAATTCGCGAGGCCGAGGAGTATCAGGTGAAGATTCAGAAGGACATCATGCATCTTGAGAAGGAGAGATCTAAGCTGGATGAAGAGCAGGAGGAAATAATCAGTAAGCAGGCCTTTCTTAAGGGCATTGCTATAACAACCAGTGTTATTGTTAGTATACTATTTCTCTTGTTTGCCTTTCTTTCCAGTTATTCAGACGCAAACTTCACGATTCCTTTCTTATTAACTGTATTAATGGGAATGGCATCTGCTTTATATATCTTTATGGAGGCAAGAAAGAACTCTGGAAGCATCCGGTTGGTACAGATGAAGCAGAATAGACAGATTATGCTGATGAACAAGGTGAAAATCAAGTCCGTTAATAACCGGAATTATCTGGAATATTTATATAGCAAATACATGATTCAAAACTACGAGCAATTGAAAATAGCCTGGGAAGAGTATGTTCGTATCAAGGATGAAGAGAAGAGGTATCAAAATAATACGGAGCTTTTGGAATACTTTAATAACGAACTCATCAAGGAGCTGAAGAAGCATGGGGTCGTTGATGCAGAGATATGGATTTACCAGTTGACTGCCATTCTGGATAGTAAGGAGATGGTAGAGGTACGTCATCGACTGAATGTACGTAGACAGAAGCTTAGGGAAAGAATAGAGTCTAGCAATGATCAGAAGGATGAGGCACTGAGCGAGATTAAGAAAGTAATGAAGAGCTATCCGGATTGTGTGCAGGAGGCTGAGAAGCTTTTGAGAAGATATCTGATTGAGATTGAGGAATAATACAGCAATTAGCGCGGTATTTCATCAAAAAATACTTGACATTAATCAAAACCTCGCATAGTATAGAACTAATATTTCATATTGTGAAATGTATTGATGGAGAGGATTAGATAAGGGAAGCTTATCAGAGAGGACCACCCACCGGCTGAGAGGTAGTCTAAAGCAAGCTTATTGAAGGTAGCTCCGGAACAGCAGCTCTGAAGCCTTTAGGTGCGTAGGAGATGCCGGGAAGTCCCGTTATAGACATAAGAGATGATAATGAGCTTCTTTCTAAAGTATATTGTCATAAATAAAGGTGGTACCACGGTTCTTCGTCCTTTTCGGCGAAGGACCTTTTTTAATTCATAGGGAATTGCATCCTATGAAAAAATCCGTCCGGTTCTTTTAACGAATAATCGTA
Organism: Bacillota bacterium; assembly: GCA_023411555.1. Taxonomy (GTDB): domain Bacteria; phylum Bacillota; class Clostridia; order Lachnospirales; family Lachnospiraceae; genus Mobilitalea. Next base: position 4,406 of record JAEYOQ010000005.1, on the reverse strand, counting down.
GATGTGATTAATGTAGGTAATATGATAAAGAAACCGGATAGTGATGTTAAGAAAGCTAATAATATTGACATTATGATTTGCAGTTGTAGTGTGCTGGTTTTAAGTAAATATTTCGATGAACAGGTGCTTTGAATACAATAGTATATATTATTGTATTCAAAGTACCGTCCCTAGAATGATGACTTAAATAGATCAATTTGAAAGGAAGATTACAATGGAAAAAGAACTAGCTAAAACCTATGATCCCAAAGACATTGAAGAAAGGCTATATCACAAATGGGAGGAGAAGAAGTACTTCCATGCTGAGGTAGACCGTAGCAAGAAGCCCTTCACAATCGTGATTCCGCCGCCGAATATCACCGGTCAGCTTCATATGGGTCATGCCTTAGATAATACGATGCAGGATATTTTAATTCGCTTTAAGAGAATGCAGGGTTATAATGCCCTGTGGCAGCCCGGAACCGATCATGCGAGTATCGCAACCGAGGTTAAGATTATAGAGCAGATGCGAAAGGAAGGTATCGCGAACAAAGAGGATATCGGTAGAGAGGCATTTCTGGAGAGAGCCTGGGAATGGAAGAAGGAATACGGCGGAAGAATTATCTCGCAGCTTAAGAAGTTAGGTTCCTCCTGTGATTGGGATAGAGAACGCTTCACGATGGACGAGGGTTGTTCTGATGCGGTAAATGAGGTGTTTGTCAAGCTGTACAACGAAGGTAAGATCTATAAAGGCTCCAGAATTATTAACTGGTGTCCGGTATGTCAGACTTCCATCTCTGACGCGGAGGTAGAGCATGAGGAGCAGTCAGGACATTTCTGGCATATTAAGTATCCTATCGTCGGAGAGGATGGCTTTGTTGAGGTTGCAACAACCAGACCAGAGACAATGCTTGGTGATACTGCGGTAGCAGTTCACCCTGAGGATGAAAGATATCAGCACTTAATTGGTAAGACAGTCATGCTGCCTCTGATGAATCGAGAGATTCAGGTAGTGGCTGACAGCTATGTAGATAAAGAGTTCGGAACCGGTGTGGTTAAGATTACCCCTGCTCATGACCCCAATGACTTTGAGGTGGGTAAGAGACATAGCCTTCCTGAAATCAATGTCATGAACGATGATGCAACCATCAATGCGAATGGTGGAAAATATGCCGGCATGGACCGTTATGAGGCTCGTAAGGTAATTGTGAATGAGCTGAAGGAATTAGGGCTTTTAGTTAAGATAGAGGATCATGTTCATAATGTAGGTACCCATGATCGTTGTAAAACAACCGTTGAACCGCTCATTAAGCAACAGTGGTTCGTTAAGATGGACGAGCTGATTAAGCCGGCTATTAATGGGGTAAAGTCCGGAGAAATTCAGTTTGTTCCGGAGCGCTTTGAAAAGATTTATTTCAACTGGGCAGAGAATATCAGAGATTGGTGTATCTCTAGACAGCTTTGGTGGGGACATAGAATTCCTGCTTATTACTGTGATGGCTGCGGTGAGATCCTTGTATCAAAGGAGGAACCCTCCAGATGTCCGAAATGTGGTTCCACTCATCTAAGACAGGATGAGGATACGCTGGATACTTGGTTCAGCTCCGCATTATGGCCTTTCTCAACTCTTGGATGGCCAGAGAAGACAGAGGATCTGGACTATTTCTATCCCACGGATGTACTGGTAACCGGATATGACATTATCTTCTTCTGGGTACTTCGAATGGTATTCTCAGGTTATGCGCAGATGGGTCAGAAGCCCTTCAGTAAGGTATTAATTCATGGACTGGTTCGCGACTCCCAGGGGCGTAAGATGAGTAAGTCTCTCGGTAATGGTATTGATCCCTTAGAGGTAATTGATAAATACGGCGCTGATGCACTTCGCTTCTCCTTAATAACAGGCAATGCCCCCGGTAATGATATGCGCTTCTACTGGGAACGTGTGGAGGCAAGCCGTAACTTTGCCAACAAGGTATGGAATGCATCCCGCTTCATTATGATGAATTTGGAGAAGGCTACGGTTGGTGAGACCATTGATGAGAGTCTCTTAACCTTCGCAGATAAATGGATTCTCTCCAAGGTGAATACTCTGGTAGTTGAGGCAACGGAAGGCCTAGAGAACTATGACCTTGGTATCTCCGCCCAGAAGATTAACGACTTCATCTGGGAGGAATTCTGTGACTGGTATGTAGAGATGGTTAAACCAAGGTTATACAGTGAGACCGATGAGACTAAGGCAGCAGCACTGTGGACCTTAAAGCATGTACTCATCACCTCCCTCAAGCTGTTGCATCCCTATATGCCTTTTGTAACAGAAGAAATCTTCTGTACTCTTCAGGAAATGTCAGGACAGAAGGAGACCGACTCTATCATGATCTCCAAGTGGCCGGTATACAATGAGAAGTTTGAGTACACAAAGGAAGCAGAGGCCGTTGAGTTAATCAAGGAAGCTGTTAAGGGTATTCGTAATGTTCGTGCCGAGATGAATGTTCCACCGAGCAGAAAGGCTACTGTGATCGTAGTATCCGACAGTGAGAAGATCCGTAATATCTTTACCGAAAGCCAGGTATTCTTTGCAACACTTGGATATGCAAATGAGGTTCTGGTACAGGAGGATAAGACGGGTATACCGGAGGATGCGGTGTCGGCATTGGTACCTGGTGCAGTTATCTACATTCCTTTCGCAGATTTGGTTGACATTGATAAGGAAATCGAACGATTGACCAAAGAGAAGGCTCGTCTGGAAGGCGAGTTAAAGCGAGTGAACGGAATGTTATCTAATCCGAACTTCGTGAACAAGGCTCCGGAAAGCAAACTTGCTGAGGAACGTGCAAAGCTTGACAAATATAATGACATGATGAAGCAAGTAATAGAACGCCTGGAGTATTTAAGTAAATAGTATTAAATTCATATCGTAGCAGAATAGCAGCCCGCTTCAAAGTCATGAGATACAATCGTATCAAGGGACATGAGGCAGGCTGTTTTTGCATGTGAGTAATAGTGAGCAAGGTGAACAAACATGGGCAGCACATTTTTGAGAATTTGAGCAGTATATTAAGATGATTTTGATGTTCGCTCAACATATAAGACAATGTACTGTCTGAGAATATGTGAAAAATTTGATATATGCGGGATTAGGATTGTATTTAAGTAAGTATGTAATGTATAATATTACCACATAACAGGTCGGCCCGGTGTTATAGTAAGCTAAAGGGTCAGATCTTATTCAATACTAAGGAGGAAAAGTATGGTTCAATCAATCGTACATATCGCATTGGTCGTTAAGGATTATGATAAAGCAATTGAGTTTTATACTAAGAAACTGCATTTTACTTTAATTGAGGATACCTATCAGCCGGAGCAGGATAAACGCTGGGTAGTAGTCGCACCTCCCGGATCTATGGGAACCACAATACTGTTAGCGAGGGCATCAAAGCCGGAACAGGAACTCTTTGTAGGGAATCAAGCCGGTGGACGTATCTTCCTATTTCTGGGGACTGATGATTTCTGGAGAGATTTTAATGAGATGAAGGCAATCGGTATTGAGTTTGTAAGGGAGCCGAAGGAACAGGATTATGGAGTTGTTGCCGTATTCAAGGATTTATACGGGAACCTATGGGACCTGGTGCAATTTAAGGAAGGTCATCCGATGTATCCAAGAGTCAGATAGTGGAGGGTTGAATGAATTACTTTATTATTTATGAGGCTTGCTGCTTTTATGAAATTATGATATTAAGCTACTTTATGAAATTTACCGGTCAAGAGGTTAGCTTCTGTTCCCTGGATGGTAAGGAGATCACTTGTATGGAGGGCTTTCGTGTAGCTGCGGATTGTTCAATCGAAGAGGTGGACCTATCGAAAGCTAAAAGTACTATCCTGACGGGTGGTATTATCAAAAATATAAGGTCAGAGCAAGTAACAAAGCTTTTGCAGGAGGCGAATGGTAAGGAGCTTCTGATCGGTGCCATCTGTGCAGGAGTAGACATATTAGATGAAGCAGGGCTTCTTCATGGGATACAGTCTACGCATTCCACTGATTTGGATGTTGTTGCTGATAAGACTATTGTTACTGCCAGAGCAAATGCTTATGTGGATTTTGCAATTGAGGTTGCAAAGAAGCAGGAGCTATTCGAGGATGAGGCAGATCTTCAGGAGACCCTTAACTTCTGGAAATATCATAAGAGAATGTAGGATAGGGAAATACCAGTCACCTTTTTGAACTTTTTGATTATACATAACTACCCTTTGAGGTAGTTTGTGCCTAGTGTACAATGTCTTATATGATAGATATTGTACACTTTGATTGTAGGGCTATCTTTAAAAAACCACCAGCTATGCTGGTGGATCCCAGTGGCTTCTAGCGTTTTCATAAGAGAACTCCTTTGTTATAATGAGTGTGGGTCTCAAACCGCACTATAATAACAAAG
>JAEYOQ010000038.1 GCA_023411555.1 Bacillota bacterium | reverse complement strand
AAGAAATGTAGTTTCATGATAAGAATACGGTACAAATCATTGTTCGAGAAGTTGTTTCGTCATATCTTTATTTTCATGGGTATAAAAGATTTATCTCGAATAACAATACTTCTCGGATAATCGGTATTATCTTATAACTCAAATAATACCGATATGCGGCTAGGTATTGATGGTCTGGCAGCGTTGGTTCAGAACAACTTCCATCTAGATCCCTTTCTTACAGGAATGCTGTTCCTCTTTTGTGGCAGGAGGACAGACCGGATTAAGGGACTCCTGTTCGAGGGTGACGGTTTTCTGCTCCTTTATAAACGACTTGAGAAAGGTCGGTTCCAGTGGCCAAGAAGCGAACTAGAAATGAAAGCTTTAACGCCTCAACAGTATAAATGGCTGATGGAAGGCCTTGCAATCGAACAGAGAAAAGCCATACAGAAGATCTCACCCGTGGCTATACTGTAAATTCTAAGTAACTATTGTGCAAAATAGAGAATTTTTACTTTTTGGATAAGTGGAGATCTATGGGCTTGAGGCACTTATCCACACTTGCTAAACTGTGGTGGGACGTTATCTGTGATAATGCTCCATCACATTTTTATATCTGTGGATTACTAGCTAAAAAAAGACTTCGAATCCTTTGTTTTATCTGCTTTTTCAGATGGTTATCCACCGTCATTATGACGAAACTGACCAATCCCTACATTCGCTTTTTATGTCGATATCGGTTATAATAGAGATATCAAAACAAAAAAGGATGTATCCAAAGTGGACAGAAAATACTCGGAAGCCGAACTGAATAGCTTTGATAAAAAAGTTTTGATAAGCCTTTTTCTGTCCGTACAAACTATGGCAGATGAGCTCTCAAACACCGTTACTGCTCAGAGAGAGCAACTGAACCTGATGAACCAGAAGCTGGATCTCTTACTCGAACAATTGACTATCACAAAGCAGCACCAGTTCGGGCGTTCTTCTGAAAAGATGGAATTCGAAGGCCAACTCAACCTTGACGAATGCTTTAATGAAGCTGAGGTCATCATAACAAATAAATATATCCTGGAGCCTGAACTGGAGCAAATTATACCAAGTCCCTATACTCGCCAAAAAGCAAAAGGAAAACGCGAACAGGATCTGAAAGACCTACCGGTTAAAATAATTTCTCATGAACTATCAGAGGAAGAACTTCAATCACGTATTGGTTCTAAGTGGAAACGTCTGCCGGATGAAGTATACAAAAGACTTGCTTTTCATCCCGCTTTCTTTGAAGTAGAGGAACATCATGTCGCAGTCTATGCAGGGATGGATGGACAGACAATTATTAGAGGGGAACGTCCTGCAGATCTTCTACGCAATAGTATTGCAACACCATCCCTGGAAGCAGCAATCATAAACAGTAAATACGTCAACGCTATACCCCTGTATCGCCTGGAACAGGAATTCGCACGTAATGATGTGAAGCTCTCCCGTCAGGTCATGGCAAACTGGACCATACAGTGTGGGGAACGATATCTGTCTCTTTTGTATGACCGACTCCACCAAGAACTTTATAAAGCTGGTGTTCTTCAAGCAGATGAAACACCCGTATTAGTCAGCAAGGACGGAAGACCTGCAGGTTCCAAGAGTTATATGTGGGTTTATCGTACCGGGAAGATGTATCAATCCAATCCCATTGTGCTGTATGAATACCAGAAGACACGTAATACTAGTCATCCGAGAGAGTTCCTTAAGGATTACTGTGGCACGGTAGTAACCGATGGATATCAGGTATACCACACACTTGAAAAAGAGCGGGAGGATCTGAAAATCGCCGGTTGCTGGAGTCATGCTCGCCGACACTTTTCTAATGTAACTAAAACACTTGGAAAAGATAAGTCAAAAGGAACACTAGCAAATGATGCGTTGAAACGGATTGCCGCCATCTATAAAATCGAAGGTATGTTGAAATACCTTACACCAGAAGAACGGAAACAGCAGCGACAGCTGATGGTAAAACCACTTGTCGATGCTTTCTTTGCATGGATAAAAGAGCATCAGTCTTCAGTACTTCCGAAATCAGAGACAGGAAAAGGATTTACCTACTGCCTTAACCAAGAAAAATACCTCAGGGTATTTCTTGATGATGGTAACGTTCCAGCTGATAATAACGCCGCCGAAGGAGCGATCCGCGGTTTCTGTATCGGAAAAGCAAACTGGCACCTAATAGATACCATTGACGGAGCCAAAGCCAGTGCAATTATCTATAGTATTGCAGAAACTGCGAAGGCAAATCAGCTGAAACCTTATAATTACTTTGAACATCTCCTGAGCGAGATTCCTAAGCATATGGATGACAATAATCTGGACTTTCTTAATGATTTGCTTCCTTGGTCAGAAGTTCTTCCAGAGTCCTGTATAAAGCAAAAACCATAAAATCTAATGCCGCCATCTGGCGGCATTTTTTAACTGATAGTACGCATGGTTTACCGCTTACATTTCCAAGGAGCTTTTTTGACGATATCGCTACTGATTTATATTAAGGTTATAATTGCATCTTGACAATTACAAATATTTCCAATATCATAAACCTATTGGTGGTTTACATATATTTACAGAACCTGTAAAGGAGTTGAACATGGAACGAAACAGTAACGAAGAAATTGAAATTGACCTGATGGATTTGCTCCATATCATCAAATCGAAGCTATGGATCATTCTATTAACCGCTATCCTGTTTGTAGTAGCCTCCGGTTTAGTAAGCAACTTTTATATCACACCGATGTATCAGTCTGCTGCTAAGCTTTACATATTGACGAAATCCACATCAATAACAAGTCTGGCAGATATCCAGCTTGGTACTCAGCTGACACAGGATTATTTGGTTCTGATTAAAAGTAGACCTGTGGTAAACAAGGTGATAGAACAGCTTGGTCTGGATCTGACTTACGAGGAACTGGTGAATATCATTACGATTACTAATCCGACGAATACGCGAATTCTGGAGATTAAAGCGGAGTATCCCAATGCTCTTCTCGCCAAAGAAATCGTGGATGAGTTTGCAGAAGTATCACGCACCCAGATAGCAAAGATTATGGCCACAGAAGAACCGACGGTTGTAGAGGAGGGCTATATATCCCCATATCCTTTCAGCCCTAATCTAAAAAAGAATGTCCTGATAGCGGGGGTGGCAGGGGTGCTTCTAACTACGGGCATTATTGTCATATTGCATCTGATGGATGATACCATTAAGAATTCGGATGATATCGAGAAATATCTGGCGATAACAACCTTGGGCATCATCCCCATCGAATCGGGTAAAAGAAAGCTGATCCATTTTGATAAGAATAGGCGGAGGAGACATAAGGTATCATCTGCCAAGAGGATTAGGAGGTAGAGAATGGAGCATATTATATTTTCAGCAAGAAAGGAATTGGATTTTAGAACGAACGAATCCTTTAAAGCCCTAAGAACAAATATCCAGTTTTGTGGAGATGATATCAAGGTGATCTCCTTGACAAGTTGTATACCAAGTGAAGGTAAGACTAGTGTCTCCTTCAATCTGGCTGTTACCTTTGCAGAGATCGGAAAGAAGGTCATCCTGATTGATGCGGACCTAAGAAAGTCTGTACTTGCCGGTAGATACCGTGTGGGTGAAGTACTTGGAGGGTTAACTCATTATCTGATCGGAGAAAAGCAGCTGGATGAGATCGTGAACGAAACGGATATCAGTAATATGGATATCATCTTTGCCGGAGCCAACTGTCCGAACCCGGCAGAACTACTGTATCATCAGCGCTTTGAGGATATGATCGCCATATTGAAGGAAGTATATGACTATATCATCATAGATACACCGCCCCTAGGGTCTGTAATTGACAGTGCCATCATAGCGCGACTTAGTGACGGGGTAGTATTAGTGATCGAAGCGAATATGATATCTTATCGCTTTGCCCGTGATGTGAAGGAGCAATTGAGTAAATCAAACTGCAGGATATTAGGAGCAATTCTGAATAAGGTTCCTAGAGACAAGAATGGCTATTATAGCAAATACTATGGCAACTATTATGCTGAGCATAACGAAATGGATGCGGAGTAAAACTCCCTAGGGGTAGCGCAATCTCTAATAGCCATCAATAGGGGCTGTTGCATAATACAAGTTAAAACTAAAGGAAATGATAGCAAGTATTCCATAATGCACTGTTTGACAGACAGATTATTGATTTTGTATGACAATAGCAGACATTCATGTCTATAATGGCATACAAAACAATAAGATGTCGGGCAACCTGTGTGTGAGGGATACTTGCAGGTAGACCAAGATGGTGTAAGAGAGACCCGCTGAGACATGGAGATTCTATAGGAGAATTCAAAGTCGCATATAGATACCTTAAAATATGAAAGAAGTATAAAATAAGCAGATAAAATAGAGACTATTCCTATTAAAGTAATTCTTGGGGAATAGTCTTTATTTTACCGTCAAATTAAAGCGGAAATCAAAACGGAAATGACAGGAAAAAGCTTGACACACTTAGAATGTTGATATATAATTATGAATCGTGACGTGAGAATACTTGAGCCAAAGCCCCGGTTAGAGTATTTAAGATCGTAAAATCAGAATGTGACTAGCATTCAATGTTTTATCAGGACATTGAGGGTCATTAGAAAATCAGAATATAATTTGAGAACACATTTTCATAAGGAGGTAAACCGATGAAAAGTTTTATGGCTAGTCCGGCAACAATTGAAAGAAAATGGTACGTAGTTGATGCTACAGGACATACATTAGGTCGTCTCTCTTCAGAGATCGCAGCAGTTTTAAGAGGCAAGAATAAGCCTACTTTCACACCTCATATTGACACAG
>JAEYOQ010000044.1 GCA_023411555.1 Bacillota bacterium | reverse complement strand
GTCTATTACCTTGGTAGCCACTTCCCTGAGGTCTATTTCCATCTCCACCTTGCTGGCGTTGGTAGCCACTTCCCTGAGGTCTATTTCCATCTCCACCTTGCTGACCTTGATAGCCTTCACCCTGAGGTCTGTTTCCTTGATAGCCACTTCCCTGGGGTCTGTTTCCTTGGTAGCCACTTCCCTGGGGTCTATTTCCATCTCCACCTTGTTGGCGTTGATAGCCGTTACCACCCTGAGGTCTATTACCGTCTCCACCTTGCTGGCGTTGATAGCCATTTCCTTGAGTTCTCTGCCCGTAGCCTGTTTGCTGACCTTGATAACCCTGTGCATTATCACCAGCCGGTCTTTGACCCTGCTGTGTATTTACTCCTTGCGCTGCTCTTTGACCCTGTGTATTATCACCGGTTCTGCCTTTGTTCATAGAGCTTTGATATCCCTGGCTTGCGTTGCCATGCTGACCAGCACTTCCCTGGCCCTGATATCCCTGCTGTCCTTGCTTCATTCCACTTTGTCCTCCTGCCGGTCTAACTCCCTGTTGCCCTGTTTGAGCTGTTTGTGCTGATACTGACTGAGTATGCACATCGGTATGACCTTTATCCTGTATGGGTCTTTGCCCACTTACTATTTTACTGGGTTGACCCTGACGCATTTCATTTTGTTGTTGACTAATATCGAGCTTCTGTCCTTGCCCTACCGATCTGGTCATTCCCTGCTGCCCGCTTGGTTTTTCTCCCGATGTTGCCGCTCGTGAGTTTACTGAAGCTGCCTGCGCCTGACTCTGAGCCGCTTGCTCCCGGGAGGTCGACTGTCCCTGCGTAGCTCCAGTAGCCGCCTGTTCAGATTGTGCTTTCGAAGCGCCTGCTGATGCCGTAGACCGTGCCTTTGAAGAAGCACTTGCCGGTTTAGCCGCCTGAGCCTGCACTGCGCGAACAAAATGATTCTTTACAACCTGAACCTCATTATCCTCCAGATTACTGCTATGTGATTTTTTCACACCAAAGCTATTCTCCAGATAATCAAGAATATCCTTGCTTTCTATGTGACCCTTGGTGATCTCATTTATTTCATTTTTCAACTCATATATCTTCATTTTCGCCATACTTACTACCTCCTATCTTTCCTGTAACATTTTCAACTGCCTGTCAATTGCTTCTGCTAAGCCCTTGTCAAGCACAGCTAAGGAGGCGCGAAACTCCTTACCCATGGCATGACCCAAGTCATTCTTTATGCCAAAGAAGAATATTGGCACTTTATAGTAAGTACACATGTTGGTAAACATTTTCTTTGTATTATCAGATGCATCCTCTGCTACTATTACAAGTGCAGCTTTATGTTCCTTCACCGCCTTCTCAGTAGAGAATTCGCCACTTACAAGCTTTCTTGATTTTGTTGCAATTCCTAACAGGTTAAATACCTTCTTTTCTTCCGGACTCAATCAAAATCATCTCCTTCTCTAATGTTTCTATCAATTCCCCTGGAATGGTAACCTTTAGAGAACGATCCAAACCCTTTGTTTTGATTGCTTTCTGCAGGCAGGCCAGAGAACAGCATACATATGCTCCTCGACCATTCTTCTTACCTGTTGCGTCGATTACAATCTCGTCCTCGGGAGTCTTAAGGACACGGATCAATTCTTTTTTGGGCTTCATCTCACCGCATCCGGTACACATTCTTAACGGTAATTTCTTGGCCATTAATATCCTCCTAAAATCAAATCAAAAAGTAAGAACAAGGGGTACACTCCATTGGAGCGGATACTCATGAAAAACGCCTTCATAATTCATGAAATGTTCTTACCAAGGATTGAGTAATAATCCTTTAGTAGCCCATGCTTTGAGATTCGCTCTTGATATCAATCTTATATCCAGTCAGCTTAGCCGCAAGTCTGGCATTCTGACCTTCCTTACCGATGGCAAGGGATAATTGATAATCAGGAACGATTACTCTGGCACTCTTCTCAACTTCATCAACGGTAACGGATACGACCTTAGCCGGACTTAGTGCATTTTCGATGAGTCTTGCAGGATCGTTGCTCCAGTTAATAATATCTATCTTTTCATTACGAAGTTCGTGTACGATGGCATTTACTCTTGCACCGTTCATACCGACGCATGCACCAACAGCATCAACATCCGGATTGTTACTCCATACAGCCATCTTTGTTCTGGAGCCTGCTTCTCTGGAAATGCTCTTGATTTCAACGGTTCCGTCTTGAATCTCCGTTACCTCAGCCTCAAATAAGCGCTTTACTAACTCCGGATGGGTTCTGGATACAGTTATTCTCGGTCCCTTAGTGGTGTCCTTTACTTCCAGTACATATAGTTTAATACGATCGGTGGGCTTGAATACTTCACCTCTGATCTGTTCATTCTCTGTCAGGATTGCGTCCACCTTACCTAAATTAATACTAACATTATTTCCTACATAACGTTGCACAATACCAGTTACAATATCCTTCTCTTTCCCGCTATACTGGGTAAACAGAACCTTTCTTTCTTCCTCACGGATTTTCTGAACAACTACCTGCTTAGCCTTCTGTGCAGCGATACGACCAAAATTCTTCGGTGTAACCTCAATAGCCATAACATCACCGAGTTCTTTTCTGGCATCCTTCATCTTGGCTTGAGCCAGGCTAATCTGCATAATAGGATCGGTAACCTCTTCCACTACTTCCTTCATAGCAAATACATTTACCTCACCTGTGATTCTATCGATATTAACCTTAATATTATCTGCTCTGCCATAGTTATTCTTACATGCTGCAACCAATGAGTTCTCTAACGCCTCAAGTAAAATATCTTTACTGATATCCTTTTCCTTCTCAATCTGGTTTAAAGCTTCAATGAGTTCCTTGTTCGCATCCATTTTTTTATCAAATCCTCCTTTATAAGATATAGAAACGTTGTAGCTACCGCAGGAGGATTTTTCCTCCTTTATCAAATATAGAACTGTCATAGCTTCTGTAGGAGGATTTTCCCCCTTTATCAAATATAAAATTGCTGTAGCTTCTGCAGGAGGATTTTCCTCCTGCATTAAAATAAAATTGGTTTACTAACCTCTAAAAATCAAAGGTTAACCGTACCATGGCAATATCCGTTCTTGGTATCTCCATTGTCGTGTTATCCTCAAACTCAAGTGTAATTGTTGCTGAATCATACGCCTTTAGCAATCCAACAAACTCTTTTTTCTTATTCACCGCCTTGTAGAGCTTAACTTCAACCTCTTCCCCAAGGCTTCTCTCAAAATGTTTATCCTTCTTTAGCTGTCTTCCAAGTCCAGGAGAGCTTACCTCTAATACGTAGGAATCTGTGATAAAATCATGTTGATCCAATAAATCACTCAATGCCCTGCTAACAAGTACACAGTCATCAACCGTGATACCGGCCTCTTTGTCAATATAAGCTCTTAAATACCAGTTACCACCTTCCTTTACATATTCAACATCATACAATTCGAAATGATTCTCTTCTAAAATCGGTTCCAGTAACTGTTCTGTCTTTCGCTCATATTCTTCATGTTTTGCCATTCAAATCCCTACTTTCCTAACATTTTTGTATATTTATTAGTGCCAACGCTTGTAAGCAAAGAATAAGAGTGGACTTTCGTCCACTCCTTAAATAGTCTTATCATTTTGCACCATAGTTATTATAACAGACATATCCAATAATTGCAAGCAATAAAATAAATAAGTTCAGATAAAATCATCATGTGTTGCGATATCTGGTCACCCTAATTGATTAAATCGCTGTAAAAAGTCCTTGGTTCTCTGATTTGAGGTCTTTGAGAATACCTCCTCAGGAGTACCCTGTTCTATGATTACTCCTTCATCCATAAAGATAACACGGTCTGCCACGTCTCTGGCGAAGGCCATCTCATGGGTGACAATAACCATAGTCATCTTCTCTTCTGCCAAAGACCGAATTACCTTCAGTATCTCTCCCGTCAGTTCCGGATCAAGGGCCGAAGTCGGTTCATCGAAGAATAGGATACGAGGATTTAAAGCCAGTGCTCTGGCAATTGCTATTCTCTGCTGCTGGCCTCCAGACAACTCACAGGGATATGCATTGGCTTTATCCCTTAAATTCATCTTATCCAGAAGAAGCATCGCCTTCTCTGTAGCTTCTTTTTTATCGATCCCAAGTACCCTAACCTGGGCATCAATAATATTACGAGCCACACTAAAATGTGGGAACAGATTGAAATTCTGAAATACCAGACCAACCTCAAGAATTATTTCATGAAGTGTCTTCGCATCCGCATAGCCGAGTTTTGCTTCTGTATCCACCATCAGCTTATCGCCTATCTCTATTCTTCCCTCATCTATTTTCTCTAGCTGAGTTAAGCAACGAAGCAACGTAGATTTTCCTGAGCCGGAGGGACCAATGATAGCAACTACCTCACCTTCCTCAACCTCCAGGCTTATCCCCTTCAATACCTCTGTTTTATTAAAGTTCTTCACTATATTATCTGCAACTAATAGCATGATATCCTCCCTGCTAACCGTAAACAATGATGTGTTGCCACCCAATAACGGGATTTCAACAGAATGAACCATCGTGAAGTCAATGAAGCTTCACAAGATGATCATATTAATTCTTATAATAGTCAAGCTTCTTCTCTAACAGTTTAAAGCTCACCTCTACCACCGTATTCATAAGCAGATAGAACAATGCTGCTATAATAATAGGAACCGTAGAAAAGTACTTTGACTGGGTGGTCGTTGCAACACGGAACAGTTCAACCACAGCAATAACCTGAGCCAAGGAGGTATCCTTTACCAAGGTCATCAGCTCATTACCGGTTGCTGGCATAACATGCTTCACAACCTGCGGAAGAATGATTCTCATAAAGGTTTGAAACCTCGTGTAACCAAGAACCCGGGCTGCTTCATACTGCCCCTTCGGAATTGCGGCAATTCCTCCTCGGAAGATTTCTCCGAAATATGCTGCATAGTTGATAGAAAAAGCTAGAATACAGGCAACCATACGATCCTTGTAATTGTATCCAAATATGTAAAAGGGAGCATACATAAAGAAAATCAACTGGAGCATCAAGGGAGTTCCCCGGAAAATCAGCTGGTAGATTCGTATCGGAACGCTTATTATCCATATTCTACATCTTCTGCCCAGAGCTACCAAAAAGCCTAACGGTACCGAAAATAAAATCGTCAGAAAGAAAATACTGAGAGTTGTTCCGGTCGCCGATAACATATTCGGAATAAGATAATCCAAGGGTACATTATCTATTGTCATAAAAACCTCCATCAATAAGTCATCAATATATTCCTATATTTGGCTTCCGAGTAAGGACATGAAGGAAGCCCAACTGAGAAACCCGATAAATTAGTACCAAATAATTACATTTCATCTCTCTAACACTTTACCATATTACCACAGTGTTATAATCTTTTCAATCAAATTTTTTGAATTTAACTATACATTACAGATAATCCTTGTCTTACAGGTATTATCTGTATACAATACTGTTTGCTTCCAACAGATCAAATCCATCCATGATAAATAGGAACTCGCTTCCTTTCGTATTATAAAATACAACCGGAGTATTATTTAGCACCTTCTGATATATAACACCATAATTCCATTCCTGCAAGCCGGTCACTCCCGTTCCATCATCCACAGCTACAGCCGGTAAGCCATCCTTACTATAATATAGGGTTCCCATACCACTCTCATAATCTTTTAAAAAGAACACAATATCCTCCATATTCGAAGAGATTGTATGGACATTTTCACAAATCAGTCTTTCTTCACCCTTATTCTTTTTAAAATATAAATTTGCTCCCCTAATATAGTAAACCTGAGACATACTCTCGGATACCCTATAATCTCTTATCCCATTAGCCCATAGCTCCGGCTCATTATTATCCTGAACATTTCTTATTTTGACCAAATTATTCAGAGAGTCAAGAAAAAACAACTCCTTCCCCTCCTTCGATAGAGTCACTGTCTCGGCACCTAAGGATTGCCCAATGACGCTCGTCTGAAGGTCGTCATCCACATATCTTATTGAACCGTCATTGCATAAAAAGAGTTTCCCTGCAAAGCTCTGAATACCATATCTGACTATACTGTTCCATTTTATATCATTAACAGTCCTTTTAGGCAAAATAAGGCCATTCACCCGCTGTTCTATTAACTTACTTCCCATCAAATCGCTAGACCAAAGATAATAATTATCATCCTCCTGTGCCAGCACCTCTGTAAAATCCTTGTTGAAAAAGATGATTCCCATTACCCCTTCCGAAAGCTTCTTATCTATACC
Source organism: Bacillota bacterium (assembly GCA_023411555.1). Lineage (GTDB taxonomy): Bacteria > Bacillota > Clostridia > Lachnospirales > Lachnospiraceae > Mobilitalea. The sequence continues at coordinate 15,747 of JAEYOQ010000044.1, read as the reverse complement.
ATCTTGTCTTACATACAGTGATTGAGACTTGCCTTCATAGTATTCTGTATAATAAAGACTTCTCCGATCCATTGAGACGGCAAGTACAAGCAAATCATTACCCACCAGCTCCGGTGTACCGCTATTTTTTATCACATAAGACTGTAAATTCCGAATCATATCCTCTTCATTAAGTTTATATGTAACATAAGAAATCATCTCACCACCCGGTAAGATATTCAGCAGATCAAAATGCTTTTCCTGGAGGTCAAGCAATTTTTCCTTATCTTCTCTTACATCATACAGCATGAGATAATATTTATCTCCCCATCCTGAGACAGAGTAAAGAATATAATTCCCATCCTCCGACAATGCAAAATTATATACTGTAGTAGTAAATTCCTTCATCCGGTATCCATTCACATAGGCAAGATATCTGGTATTCATGTTATACAAAATTGCTGCTGTATGGTCCGGTGTATAGTAGCTCAGTAAAAATTCGTCAAACTTATACAGCATATCACCTATTGCATTGAATACGTAAGTCTCCTCCTCCGTATGACTTGTACTGACAACAATCGAATCCCTCGTTAAAAAAGTGTAATCCGTTTGTTCGCCGGTCCTTCCCATATATAATAGAAGGAAGGCTGCTAACAGGAAGCCTGTTGTTAATCCAACAGCAGATATAAGAATGCTCTTGTTTTTATTCTTAGTGTTACTGACTTCTTCCTGATCCGCTTCTATATCCTGATTTAGGCCCAGATACATATATCGGTTTAAGGTTCCCTGTTTATCCTCCTGCAGCTTGGCTCTAAGCTCCTCATATAGCCTTTGCTGTCGCTGCTCTGCAAGCTTCTTCTCCTTATGCTTAGAAGATTTATTAGATGAATATACAGATTGCCTTCCTACATGGGCTTCTTTCTTTTTTCCACTCTGTTTTAAGCTAGAAGACTGACTACTATTTACCTCACTTATTACCTTTCTTTCTTGATGATTACCCGTTTCTGATAAGCGGTTAATGACAAGAGAAGCCTCATAAGGGGCATTCGCATTTGCGAAGCCCAAATTCGACTCATAATTCGGACTTTCGCATACTGCTATTTCATCAACTGCACTATCCAATTTAGAACCGCAAAAAATACAGGGTCCGACATTACCCTTATTTTCTCGACCACATTGCCTGCATACCATGAGATCACCCTCCAAAATAGCTTTTTATGCGATTTTCTCTTGTTTAAATTATAGCTTAGCAGGTAAATTATGTCAAATCTTCCTCCCAAAGTGAACTTCGTTCCCAAAGTGAACTTCGTTCACTTGGCCGGAGGGCTTTTTATGTTATAGGGGAAATTTCCTGTAACGATTAAGGTGTCAAAAGGCATCCTCTGTCTGTAAATGTGAATATTGCTGTATATATATTCTGCTTGGCTAGACCGGCCGACGACGGTTGCCTATATTCGATTTGAGACTCAGAAGAAAATCGAGCCTAATTATGCGAGATTTTCTTCATGTCATGAGGCTCAAAGGAGAATATACCCAGGAGGGAAAGGCAGCCAAATGGATATATATACAGTGATATTCACTTGCAGAAATAAAAGCAGCCTTTTGACACCTTAATCCTGTAACATAAAAAAGGTGAAATCACCATGTTTATCAGGGTGTCTTTCACCTTTACGCTTATAATTGATCTTCTTTTAGCTCTAATAAGAAAAGTATTGCTAATGCTTGCCCATATGGCATTGGCTTTATATCTATGTTCTTATAAAACTGCTTTGACGTTCTTCCCATTGCTGTCCCGTAGGATACTTGATTTACGATCCCCTCCTCAGTTATATGGTTTAAGATTGACTCCAGAGCCTTATATGCACAAGCTTTATAAGAAGCATCGATATAGCCTAAATGCGCCGCTCTTAATATACCATAGGAAAAGCCACAGGTTGCACTGGACTCAACATAGGAGTCCGGATCATCGATTAGGGTATGCCACATTCCACCTTCATCCTGATACTGCTTCAGGGCTGCTACCTGCAAGTGTAATGCCTCTACCAAAAATCTCTTAAGGCCTTCCTCACAGAGCCCCATGCTCAGAAGCTCTGGAATTGCTATCGTTACCCAACAATTACCTCGTCCCCACAACGCTTCTGTAAAATTGTGATTTCCATTGAAGGTCCATCCATGGAACCATAGACCGGTTTTGGAATCAATCAGGTATTTTGCATGAAGTAGAAACTGATATTTCGCTTCCTCTATGTACTCCCTATTCTTTATCATGCGACCGAAGTTTGCGAGGAAAAGAACGGTCATCACCAAGGTATCATCCCATAACTCCTGATCATTCAAGGTATCTGAAGTGATGTGCTGGAAGCCTCCTTCCTTCGTTCTGGGAAGGTCCTTCATTATCCACTGGGCCCACTCATTACATAGGGAAATATATATCTCGTTGTTCGTATATTCGGCAATATAAGATAAGGCAAGCATCGGGGCACAGGTGTTAATGTTCTTGGAAGGAAGTCCGGTCTCAATCCGCTCATTATAATATTTTGTCAGCATATCAAGATACTTTTGCTCTTTCGTTCGCTCGAACAGCTTCCATAAACCAAATAGTCCTATTCCCTGAGTCCATTCCCAGTATTGGTACTTGCTTATATCATCACCTGCCAGATTATTCGATTTCATGTTCTGTAAGAAAGTATCATCCTCTTCATACAGCACTTTTTGAAAACTCGTAATCAGTCTATTCAGTTTATCATTTATTAAATCTTCCCTGTCCAATGGCATCTGATATTTTCCTTTCAAACATATGCTTAATTTTTGTATATTTCTTGTCTTTTTTTAAATCTTACCAATAAATCTCTTATGTACTTCAATGATACTTTTAATTCACAACAAAAACTACGCTTTTATTGTCATTATCGCTAAAACTATTGCATTATTTGCTTTTTTATCTTATATTAGTATTGATAAATTATACGGAGGAATTCATTATGCTTCTAGAAAATACAGTCCTTTATGAAAAACATCATTCCTTGGAAATAAACACCCCGAAAGACAACTTCTATTATTTCTTTGATTTTGACGAACGCTCTTATGCAATCAATATGGAATTTCAGCATTTCCATCAGTTTTATGAATTCTGTATTTTTTATGATCAATCGGCTAACCACTTGATTGAAGGTGATATCTATGATTTGCAGTTCTTAGATATTGTCGCTATTAAGCCCTCCGTATTACATAAAACCCAATATCCTCATGGCGCTCCGAAAAAAAGGCTGATTATTAATTTCATGTTTCCCATGGATATCGAAGGACTAAGCATGGATATGAAAATCCTCTTTACCATCTTTGATAAACCAGTACCAATCTATCGTTTTACCGGTGCCGCGAAGGAGCAAATCGTTGGTATCCTCAACGATTTATTTCGACTGACTAAAACGAATCAAAACGGTATCAATACCCTGCTTATTCATAATAAATTCCTGGAATTTCTGACAAAGCTTTACTTACAGCAGGATCAAAATACATATGTGGTCCACTCATCTGTTGATAACTTAACAAATAAGGTTTATTCCATTACCTCCTATATTCACGAGCATTATATGGATAATCTTTCGCTGGAATTTCTGGCAAAGCATTTTTACATCAGTAGCTACTACCTGTCTCATCAGTTTAAGAATATAACTGGCTTCACCTTGAATCACTATATTCAAATGACAAGGATTCGTAATGCTCAGCAGCTTCTGTTAACCTCGAGTATGAATATCACCAGCATCGCCGAGGCCTGTGGGTTCTCAAGTTTTTCCCAATTTAATCGCACCTTTAATAAGTACTGCGATATGTCACCTACGAAATACCGCGCAAGCAAAGGCTCGGATGCAAAGTTTTCCACTAAGAATATTGAGTAAGCACTTCGTTGTCCATACAACATCCAAGGGCATTTCGCTTTCATTTATTTCGATGAAGGCGAAATGTCTTTATTTCATACGGTCTTATCACAAAGGACAGGCAACCATTGATTAAGCTGAAGTCTCCTTCTTCTTCCTCTTCCATCAGATTGCATTCAGATATGGTATCGTAGGATGTGGGGTCTAATCGGACCATAACCCTGCAGCGTTTACCATATGCCTCATACATACGAAGAATGATATCCTCACCCTTTTCCGACTTTTTCACCGTATCAAGGATGACATTCTCCTGATCTACATCAAGGAAGGACCAGGTTTTGTCAGGGCTAGGATGCCTCTCTCCACCAAGAATACTGCAATAAGCCGGACAGTTAAGATCATAGGCTTCCTGCACCACCCTTCCCGATCGAAAATCTCCCATATGGGGAAGAAGGGCATAGGTAAAGAAGTGTTCCTCCTGATCCGCTTTCGGATTAGGGAATATGCCGGATTTGATCAGCGTCAACCTCATAATTGATTCATTGATATCATATCCATATTTGCAATCATTCATCAGAGCCACTCCATAACCATCCTCTGACAAATCAGCCCATTTATGGGCGCATAACTCAAATTTTGCCTCCTCCCAGCTGGTGTTACGATGAATAGGTCGTTCCACATTGCCATATTGAATATCAAACACAGCTTTTTCTGTGAGTATATCCATTGGAAAAGCTACCTTTAATAAGAGCTGGGCTTCCTTCCAATCAACCTTAGTTTTAAAATCTATCCTTCTGGAGGTTGTATAAAAATAGATATCTTGTTCAATTGTAGATTCTAAAAATTTACGACTAATATGAATGCAAGCCCGTATCGGTCCGCATTCTGTCACTGTAATACTTTGTAGGTCTGATACCACCCATGATTTCTCTATATAAGTAGAATCAATATTCCAGGCATCGTATTCCGCAGGACGATCCTCAAATACCAGCAGCTGATTAGCAACGGCATCCTTTTGAATAAGCTCTCTCTCAGCTTCCTTATCATAAATTGAGATGAACTCGCCGTTCTTATTTAGCTTAATGGAGTAAAAAGGAGTTTCAACCCTATGCTCCTGTTCAAAAGTAGTTATAAGGAATTTCTCTTCATGACTGCTTACACCGATGATTTTTCTGTCACATGCTTTTTTATTAATCATAAAAGTACGATATCCCTTGGAAGGGATGGCTTTTATATCACAAACAAATCGATCCTTTGAGATGCTTTGAACCGTAATTGGTTCTCCAGCCGATAGTATCTCAAAATCATCCTCAATCGCTCCGGTTCCCAAATCAACTGCAGATAGTTCGACCATACTGTCTCTTGAAAATCCTAATTGATTCCATACCATTAAAACAGAACTATCCGCCTTAGCCTGTAACGCCATACTATCACTGATGTTTTTCAGGGATTGCTCTATTAGCTGTCTATCAAGGGCAAGTATCTCTTCGTACTGCAGCCTTGAATCCTCATATACTTCCTCAATGGAAGAGCCCGGAAGAATATCATGAAATTGGTTTAACAGGGTTAGCTTCCATATATGCTTCAGCTCCTTGTCCGGATATGGTCCTTTACTGCCACAGACCATATCAATCACGCTAAAAAGCTCCGCATCTGCATTCATAAATTCGCACCTGCGATTATAGCGTTTGTTTCTGGCCATAGAGGTATAGGTGCCACGATGGAATTCCAGATATAATTCACCACACCATTTGGGCAGTCTTTTGCCTTCCAGCCTCTGATCAAGCATCTCAAAGAAATCCTTTACAAAGGTTTGCTTCGTCATAGGACATCCGGGAATTCCTTTTTCCATTCTTTTGGACTCCTCTAACATCATGGCTGTTGCTCCACCACCGCCGTCACCAAAGCCATAGCAGGTAAGAACATCCTGCAAAAGCTTCTTATTCTGAAATCTCTGCCAGGTTCCCATGATCTGACTGGCATTCTGGCGACCGTTGTAGGTAGTACTGATATCCAAATCTCTTTTCAACTCCGGATAGAGCTCATAATTTCTAGTTGTGATAAAATAGGTCAAAATCTCGCTACCATCGATACCCTTCCACAGCATGATATCATTGGGAATCTGGTTGTATTCATTCCAGGCGATCTTCGTTGTCATAAAGTACTTTATCCCTGATTTTTTTAGGATCTGCGGTAAGGCAGCACTATAACCGAATACATCCGGCAGCCATAGCACCTGATTATCTCCTTTGCCGAATTCCTGCTCGAAAAACTGCTTCCCATATAATATCTGGCGTACCAGGGATTCACCGGAGACCAGATTACAGTCTGCTTCCAGCCACATTGCTCCCTCTGTTTCCCAACGACCTTCTGCAATACGTCGACGGATCTGTTCATAAACCTCCGGGCAATCTTCCTTCACGAACTCATAAAGCTGAGGCTGGCTTGACATAAATTTATATTCCGGATACTGCTCCATTAAATACAATACGGTCTTAAAGCTTCGTATTACCTTCTCTCTGGTCTGACGGAGGGGCCACTTCCATGCCACATCAATATGGGTATGTCCGACGCTATGCACCGTAACCTCCTGTTGGCTACAGGCTTTTTCATAGAAGTTTTCCTTAAGATATTGATCTGCTTCCAGAATAGAAGCATAGAATTCATCTGTTCCTACCCTACGTAAATCAATCAGGTTAACAGTTTTCGCTAAAAGCTCAATCGTTCTAATCCTATTAAGACTATCCTCTCTTTGTAAGACTGCTGCCTCAAAGGGGACCTTGATATCGTAGTATAGCTTCTCTACCTCCCTATGGATAACAGCAATACTCAAATCCATTAAGATTGACGATGCCTCCGAATTGGAATAGGCATAGAAGCCCATTTCATAGGTTCTTCCGGCCTCTGCCTGCTTTGCCAAAATCATCTCACAATGATTAATATCCATTGCACATACCATAACACCATCTATATAGGCGAGAAACTGTGGATTGTCCGTATTCCAGATATCAGTGGCACCTGTTCGCAGTGTAGCAACTACTTCCTTGCCTTCAAGCGCCTTCGGAAGCGTGATACTAGTTTTAAAGCAGTAATGGGCATCTCTTCCACCCCAGTAGCTTCCTCTGCGAAAGATCTCCCACCCGATAGGATTCTCCAGAATTGTATCTCTCTGTCCATATTCCACCTTCTTAATATAAAACTCATCGATCGGAAGGTTGTCCGTATAACGCGCTTCATCAAGTACCTTAATGATCGTTGCGATTCTTTTTTCTAAAGCCTCCATCAAATCATCCCATCTAATAAATGTATTTTTATTTAAGTCCCCTCATAGCTACAGGGTCAGCTTTCAAGCCCTAATTCTATAATCAAAGTATGCTTAAACAATGCTGATTAGCTTTATCTCCTGTGGACATCTGAGGTGATTGATTAGATACTATTCTACTCAATAACCTTAATAAATATTGTCTTGTCATAGGGAGTATAATCATTCATATAGATTGTATAACCCATATCATTCTTATCTTCTCCAGAATAATGTCCTGCGAATTCATGGGTACCAAAACCCGGTCCAATCTGAATATGATTTTGGTTATGAGTAAGATTTAGATACCCATCTCGTAAAATCATACTAGAGCCCTTCTCTGCCTGAAGATAAAAATGCTCATTTTCCAGAATGCTTCCTGAGGGAACACAAACACATAATCGCAGTGGAAGTAAGTCCAGCCCTTCCGCCTTCATATTCAGCTGTAATCCATCCTCTAATTCTTTCACGGTAACAGTGATACCCACTTCGCTATCCTGGAGTAGGTCTCTTTTGGTATGGTCCATCTTCCACCAATCACTGGTACCCTGATAATCCTTGAAGGGTAGATAGTACCAGCTTTTGTCCCTAGTGGACATGGTATATTCCCCTTCTGCTACCTCCAGCGTCTTCGGTATAAAATTACGTACAGCACAAAAGCTCTCCCCAATTTTTACATATATCAGGGTTTCACGTATCTTCAAAAATAAAAATGCACTGTTATCCTTAAGCAGGGTATATCCAAACTTTGGCGTCTTCACTCTCACCACACCCGGATTCGGATAAAAGCAACGATATTTGTCCATAAAACCATAGCCCTTAAACTGATAATCACGCATTCTATCATTTAGCATAATATAATGCAGACAATCTGGTGCATCTCCTCCACGGTCAGTACAATCCTTGATGATCTTATGAGCTGCTGCATCAAACTCCGAATTAAATTGTAAACTGGTCAGGTAGAGATATTGATAGAAATATCGATCCATATATTCGGTTCTGCCTTGATCCTGTCTGGTGGAATTCTGGGTGAAGATCGTATCATCCGGATCAATATAAGTAAGCATCATATGAAGATTCCGTTCTACGAATCCCAGATAGGTCTTGTCCTTGGTCTCTTCATACATCGCAAGCATTGCATTATTGACTACTGCATTATAGCCGCCGGTAGATCGTTCTGCATATTGTCCATCTTCATCCCCATCAATTCCTTCTGCCAGGTATTCCATCGCCCGAGCATGATACTTTTCTGCCACGGGTTCTCCGGCTAAAAGATTAGCCCCCTGTAGCAAGGCAGCACAGATAGCCCAACGATGATTCGGGGTATGAAAGCCTCCTCTCCGAATCCCCTCTAGGGCACGACATAGTAAGCTGTGGTATTTCTCTTTTAATACCTTTGTACTCTCCATATCGTACTTTTGAAGCAGACGATATGCAGCTATCATTCTCTTGAAGCAAAATGATGTATCCGGTGCAGATTTAAAATTACAGGTAGGATAATCGAAGGTACCGTCCTCCCGCTGACACAGGGCAATAAAGTCCAGTGCCCGGTTCATGACCTCTAGAAGTTTAGCATCCTGATAATAGCTGCTATCCTTATTTAGATAAACCGATACCGCTGTCGTCATCACATATACCGTCGGCTTCACATCAATTATCGGTGTTTTCAGGCCTCCATAATCCCTTCTGCCTGGGTCCTTTACCTGATTTTGAACAAAATCAGTAACTCTTTTTTCTGCTGAAAGAAGTAATTTTCCAATGTATCGATCCATTTATATTCTCCCTCTTTACTATTCAATCATATCGATCTATCTTATGATTCTATGGTTTTCTCTCGATAAAAATAGGGTTTGTAATCGCCATATTGGTACAGTCATCCTCTACGATAAAAAACAACCAATCCACGTCCTCTATGGCTATATCCGGTATTATTCTGCTGTAATCGTAACTCCCCTGTGCTGTTTCTGCATTCTCCAGAGGGAATCTTGCTGTTCTATTCCCCTTCGAGTAAATTGTAAGCTGCTTTAGGGGGCGATTTGCCAGTATCCGCAGCTTGATATTGACCCTGTCCTCGCTGACTATAACGGTATCTCCCGGTAGCTTTCCATCGATTTCAGGAATTAATATGGGCCCATTGGTCAGGAAGCTATGGCCATGCTTTAGGCTATCCAGAAGCTTTTCCTGTGTAACCTCACCCTTAACATGGACATAAGTTCTTACTCCCGCGCTCGTAAGATTGATATTTGCCCATTTTTTTAGGATGGGAAATACCGCTTCATAAAGTTTAATAAATATGGCTATTTCTTTATTCAGCTCGTTGGGTAGGGATATATCTCCTTCTAATATCAGCTTTCCTAGCCAGTTTATTTTATCAAAGTAGCCGTGGTAATCATTGGCATAGATATTATGAGTATCACTTCCTGACGTTGCTGGTATGTAACACCCTTCCTCCAACAGCTGTTTCCATAAATGGAAGGCCTTATCATTAGTAGAGCCTGTCATCATAGGATTTGAGCCATTCCATATCTCCATTGTTTCAAATATATGTATGATATCAATATACCTCGGATTCCAAGAGATTGCCCTACTCTGATCACAGGGGTGATTGATCTGGGGTAATCCGCCAAGACTCTTTATCTCATCTGTAACCCGGATAAATTCCTGCCGTAGGTAATCATCATTCCGGTCTTCAGCCTTGGGTATCCGATATATCACGTCCTGTTCTACCCCTAGTGACATGACATGTCCATTGGAGGTTGATATTTCCTTGGATAGAATCGGAGTAAAGTCATCACTTTTTAACGCTTCCCACTCTTTGTGGTTGAATGTATTATGATGGTCGCTTAATGCACCAAAGGAGGCTCCCATGGCAGCCATTGACTGGCAGACCAAGGCAGGGCTTTCTACCACCGGATCGGTGCCTCCGTATACGGGGCTGCTATAGATACTGTGATGATGAAGATCTCCCGAATACCAGCCATCCTTCCTTAAATTTTGCACTAAGACCAGTTTTTTCATAATCTGAGAGGTCTGATTAGGATATACACACAAAAGCACAGTGCTTATCTCATACTCAGAACCCTTTGAGATCTCTACCCGATAATTACCTGTAGGAAGAACCGTATCCAGTCTCCCCTGCCAATCGGTTATCTCTCGAATAAAATTAACTTCTATATTGTCTGTCTTCCCTTTTTCTATTGGATAGAATTTTACCTGAGCCGGAACTCCCTTCCCGGTTTCATCCTTCACAATCACTTGAACTTTCCCTGTTTCCTCACCTTTTTGCTTTGGCACATAAAAGAAGCCTTTTTGATTACATAACGCTTCAAGCCATTGAATTAGATTATGTAAATTCTCAAGATCAAACTCCTCGCCCATGTTATATTCTCCGGAAGCTGACCGCATTCCTTTCAGAATATCATTTCCTGTGGATAAAAGCTTCATAAATTTTGACATAATAGGAACCATGCCTTTCTCATACTAAAATTACATGCCAGCTCTTGTAAAGCAAAGGGCAGCTGTTAATGCTGCCCTTTGCTTATTAGTTCATTCATATCTGCAAAGCAAATATTTATAACTTTACCTATTCCAGCTTATCAACTTGCATGGGCAAGCTTCCTGGCACTTATTTTTTAACATTATTATCATAATATTCTGCTCTAGCAGCAAAAATTTGTTCTAAGCCCGATTTTACAAGCTTATCATATTCAGACTTCTGTAATGAATCAAAATCACTGGGGTTACAGCTAACCAACTTATAGACATATTCGATTGCCATTACCTTTACATTAGCTAAATAAGTTGCCTCAGCTTCTAAAACAACAGGATAGGTAGGATATAAAAATTGACCTGTTTTCATAACATCGAACAAATTACTATAGTAGCCATCCGGTACATTCCAGGTAGCTCCTGCTTCCCAGTTCGCTACTACGGAGTCTTTATTATCCAGGTAAGCAAAGTGTTCTGAAACAATATTTAAATCAGCACAGGTTCCAGGATAGCCTTTCGCAAATAATTCCTCCTCAGTTAAGCCGATCGGAACACCTGCGTCACTCAAAGTATGATCTGGTGTAAAGGCTACATTCTGTGCATTCACGGGATCTGCTAACCAATTAAGGTATTTGACACAGGCATCCACTTTATCAGCACTTGTAGCAGGTACCATGACAAACATACCATACAATGGCTCTGTAGGATTACAGTAATCTCCTTCTGGAGTGTCAAAGGTATTGACTGGTACAAATAAACCACCCGGAGCATTCGTCTGTAACGCCTGCATATAATCAAGAATTCTTGTTGCATCATCTAAAACAAAGCCGACCTTACCAGAGCTTACATCCTGCTGATATATATCAGTAGTTGTATCGGTAGCAAAATCCTTTGTAATTAAGCCTTCGTTGTAGAGTAGATTCAACTGTTTGAGACCATCTACTGCGCCAGGTGCAAAGATCTTAAAGGCCTCAGAATAAATATAAGCCTCTCTCTCATTTAACTTAGAAGCATAGGAACCGATAAAATTGAGATAGAATTTCTCTGTATCGGTAGTTCCACCCATACCCCAAGGAATTACATTATCAACACCACCTGGATTCTGCTCTTTAAAAGCACGTAGGCAAGCAAATAATTCTTCCTTCGTTGTCGGAACATTCATACCCAGCTTATCAAGCCAGTCCTTTCGAATATAGGATACATGACGAGGTACCTGTAAGCCTCTTCTTCTCATAATCGCATAACGTTTTCCATCCAACTCACCCATATGCTGTATTTCACCTATGGTTTCCTGTATCTTGGTACCATATTTAGCATAGGCCTCTGTTAAGTCTGCTAATCCGTTGTTTGACGCAAAATTACCATACACATTCTGTCTATTAGAAAATACGATATCAGGAGCTGAACCACCAGCCATCATAATATTAAGCTTATCATCCGAACCGGATCTGGGTACGGATACAAACGAAACCTTTACATTGCATGCCTCTAAAACCTGTTCTTGTATCCACTTTGTCAAATTATTCTCTTCACTTGTCGTACCAGGAGCGGCATTACCACGGTCATAGACCATAACAGAGATTTCCACCGGTTCCCCAGCGTCTGCGGCTGATGTATCCTTGCCGGCATCGTTTGATGTACTTGCTGCACTGGTCGGCTTCGGTGTGCTAGAATCACCGGAATTACCTTGTGTTTTTGATCCGCAGGCTGTGAATAGCATAGCGAATACCAGCATCAGTGCACATGTTGCAGTTAATCTTTTTTTCATAATATCCTCCTTTTTATATGTATGTCTTATATTACATGGATAACATCATCCATAATAAACATCATTCCTAGCCCTTTACGGCTCCTAACATAATTCCTTTTGTAAAATACTTTTGGATAAATGGATACGCAATCAACATTGGAGTCATCGATACAACTATACTTGCAGCCTTAATATTATCGGCAACTAACTGGGAGTTCGAACCCTCTTCTAAGGAAATCCTTACGGAATCGATCATCTGCTTCAGCATCATCTGAACGGTGTATAAGCCCGACCGATTGATGTAGTATAATACATCACTGATGCCGTTCCATCGACCTACCGCATAGAAGAGACTTAAGGTTGCAATTGCGGGGACTGCCAAAGGTATGGCTATTTTAGTTAGTGCTTTAAATTCGGTACACCCATCCATATAGGCAGATTCATAAAGTGACCGATCAATTCCTGTAAAGAAGGATCTCATAATAATAAGATTATAAGCACTTAAAGCACCTGGTATAATAAGAGCCCATATCGTATCAATAAAGCCAAAGCTTTTTACATTCAGATAATTTGGTATCGTTCCGGGATCAAAGTACATAGTAAGGACAAACAAAGTCATGATAAGCTTCTTACCCTTTAAGCCCGGCTTTGACAAGGGATAGGCTGCCAGGATTGTCATGATCATACAGATCCCAGTATATAACGCTGTAATAAGTATAGAGTATACAAAGGAATTAATAAAATTACTGTTTCCGAAGGCCTTTTGGTATGCCTCTGCAGTAAACCCAACCGGAACAACCCAAACCTTGCCGGAAAGAATCGCTGTTTTAGAACTAAGCGAGATAGAGACTACACGTAATATAGGAACAAGCGCTAATATAGTAATGACAACAAAAAATGAACCTACCACAAATTGAAATACCTTTGCTGACCTGCTTTTTACCTCGCTCATTATAGAATTCCCTCCTCTCCGATTCTTTTCGCAATTTCATTTACTATTAAAATTAGTATTACGCCTACTACAGATTGGAACAATCCTACTGCGGTTGCAAAATCAAATCTTCCTGATTGCAAACCAACACTGTAGACATATGTACTGATAACCTCCGAAACATCCTTAACCAGGGTATTTCCCATCATGTAAGGACGATCAAACCCTATGGAAACAACCTTTCCTAATTGCATAATCAACATTACCGTAATCGTTGACTTGATCTGAGGTATAGTGACGAACCATATTCTCTTCAATCTCCCTGCCCCATCAATATAAGCAGCCTCGCTTAAGGTTGGATCTGTACTGGTTAACGCTGCAAGATATATGATTAAGCCATAGCCTGCACCATGCCAGATACCGCTTGCCCAATACACAATCCGCCAAAGGATCGGATTGGTAAGAAAATCAACACCATTTCCTCCAAGAGTCGTGATAATTCCATTTATTAAACCCTGATTGGAACAGAGCTGATTTACAACACCGGCAACAATAACCCAGGATAAAAAGTTTGGCATATACAAAACCAACTGGGTTGTTTTCTTAATAAACCGATTGTTTACTTCATAAAGAAATAGAGCCAGTATAATCGGTACCGGAAAACCAAAAATGATGTCGCCCAGATTCAAAACCAAGGTATTCTTTAGCGCCAGCCAAAAACTAGCAGAAGTTAATGCTTCAGTAAAATGTGACAGACCTACCCACGGGCTCCCCCACACACCTTTAAATATATTGAAACGCTTAAATGCCACTACTACACCAAACATCGGCTTATATTTGAAAAGCAGCAGATATATTAATGGGAGAATTAACATCAGATATAACTGATAATTATTCTTTATGTATGCCCTTTTTGATGATTTGATAAGATTGTCCACCTTAGCATCCTTCCTTTTACTCATTCTTTTTCCTCCTGTCCTTCACACTCCTTATTGACTTCCCGTTTCAAATATTACCTAAAACCGTTATCAATATGATATAACAATTGTACCAAGGTACCTCTACAAAAACTATGCTTAAATTGCGTTTATTTTAAAACTATATTGCATTATTTGCGTTTCTATTGTTCCTTTTATATTAATAACATTATATAAAACCACTTTTTTCTTACATTTTACACAAAGCCAACAAATGAGGCATAATGACACTATAGACTTATTGGAGAAGTTTTTACGAAGGGGGATGGTATTCTTATTGAATAATACCACCCCCTTGCTGACATTTATCGCGCTCGAGAGAATTTCACGCAAAAAAACCCGGGAAACAGCTAACAGTCTCCCGGGTCATCCATTCCTATTTAATTATTCGATTGTAGTAACATCTGTCCCAAACCACTTTGTGGAGATTTCTTCAACAGTGCCGTCAGCCTTTAGCTCACTAAGTGCCTTCTCTACTGCTGTGCAAAGCTCTATGTCACCTTTACGGAAGCCCACCGCATATGCATCCGGCATCAAAGACGCATCCAATACCTTAAAATTCTTACCTAAAGTTGTAATCATATAGTTCGCCATGACCGTATCCATAAGAACCGCATCAGAATTACCTGTCTCCATATCCATCAATGCCGTGTCATATTTATCAAAGGGGTTTACCTGTCCCAAGGAATCAAGAAATTCTTTATTATCATCGGCATTTAATGCTTCTTCTGCAGAGGATCCACCCTGAACTGCCAATCGAAGACCTGCCATATCAGCCAAATCAGCAATCGTACTATCACTCTTTACTACTAATGAGATATCATTGGACATATATGATTTAGACATCGTCATATTCTTCTCACGTTCCGGAGTAAGGGATAGACCATTCCAGATGCAATCGATATTCTTCGTTGCCAACTCCTGTTCCTTTGCTTCCCATTCCACCGGCTGCAGAACTAATTCCACACCAAGCTTCGCGGATACTGCCCTTGCAAGATCTACGTCAAAGCCAATGATATCACCGTTGTCATCCGTAAAGCCCATCGGTGCAAAGGTATCATCCAGACCAACGATCAGCTTACCGTTATCCTTAATGTATTGAAGTGAATTGTCCCCGCCAGTGCTTTTCTGACAGGCTGTTAAACTGAATATCATTAGGGAAATCATCAATATACTAATTAATCTTTTTTTCATAATTCCTCTCCTTTATCATACCTATATGTAGTTGTGCTAATCCGTATGCCTTCAGTAGCAATAATATGCTTTCTATTGGTAGCACTTTACCATATTACCACAACAGCGTATATAGTTCAATCGTATCCGCTAAATAAAATAGCGTTCACCCCAAGTAAGGAACCCTACATTGGAAGGTTCCCTCTATTCTCTGGTGTGATATTTTCTGTATCTGTGATCCCCGAACAGTTTTTCTGTATGAAATCGCT
>JAEYOQ010000043.1 GCA_023411555.1 Bacillota bacterium | reverse complement strand
AGCGATTTCATACAGAAAAACTGTTCGGGGATCACAGATACAGAAAATATCACACCAGAGAATAGAGGGAACCTTCCAATGTAGGGTTCCTTACTTGGGGTGAACGCTATTTTATTTAGCGGATACGTTAATTCGGTATTACGTATAAAAAGAAATAGTGACTAGTCAGGAAGGAAAGATGCAATCAGAATAAAAAGAGACGTGCTTCATCACTAACCTTCATAGTTAGGATGAAACACGCCTCTGATATAGATTATACTACAATGTTATCCAGTACCGTTTTATGTACTCACCATCTACATGCACTTCTTTTTCAAAAACACCACCGTTTGCAATGATTATTTTCTCACTTGCCTTGTTATTACGACTACAAGTAACCATCACCTTAGTCAGATTTCTATCTCTGCAAATTTGAAGATTTAGCTTCAAGATTTCCTTGGCATATCCTTTACCTCTTTCGGAGGGACGCACAGTATATCCCATGTGGCCTCCCCAAAGTCCTAATATTGGATGGTCTATATGATGCCTTAAATCAATGATGCCAACAACTCTATTATCTGTGGTTCGAACAGCAATGTAAGTGTTAGATGGAACACTTCCGGGTGGACAAGTATCTGCACTTTGCCATTTCGAAAGAACACTCAAATAATCCTCTATATTCGTATAATCTCTTAAGCTTCCACAACCTGCGAAGGAATCTTCATCATTTGCGTCGATAATTTCCTGTCTTAGTTTCATAATCTCTTCGCCATATTCTACTGATGGTGTAATTAATTTAATTTCTTCCATATGTATCACCTCTACTTATCGTGTTATCCGTTACTTTTAGGTTGCATTTAAGATCTAATACCCAAAGTCACCTTCTATAAATATCACCTTTATGCGATCCTTTACAAATTGTCTTGTAATATATACAAAACTATTACAAATTCGCTCCTTGCTCTTACAATTTATGCATCTGCCTAGCTTTACACATGGCGTATTTTTACCTAATCTTTTGGCATCTAATGGTGCTGCAATCTGCCGAGTTCTATGAGTGGCTTCTTCCGAATTGGAGACTATCTTGTTTGTTCCTGTTACCAGTATGACTTGTTCTGGTCCATAGATAATAGGAGCAACTCTACTTCCGTTTCCATCTATAAAATATAGACCACCTTCCTGTGTTACAGCATTCACACCGGATAGAAAGGTATGAGCTCTGAAATTTTGTAAATAAATTTCTCGCTTATCTGCTGATGTAAGTTCTGGGCTATACTTATCCAAAAAGTGATAATCACCATTTCGTATAAATTCAAAAACCTTAGTTTCTTCCAAGGTGACAGAATCTCCACAGCCGATGACTTCACCCTTACTTAGCAAAGATTGAAGGATTTCTATTAATTGCTCTGTATTCTTAGCATAATATCCTGCTATATTATTTTGATTCAGATTTTTTATTGTGATACTAACTATTTCCTCCACTGTTAGGCACCTCTAATTCTATACAATGAGTTACGACTTCGAATATTATAATATCACATTAGGCAAAATATTTCATTGTTTTTAGAAGGAAACCTAATACCATGAACGTCCAAATCCTACTTCAATGTACAAGTCTTTATAAGTACCCTGATACCAGTATATGATCATTATCACTCCATTTATATAAGCTCTTACTTTTGTACTATATATTTCTTTCCATCTAATTCAAGATAATCTACCTGACTGACATCCAGTAGACTATTAAATCCAAATATACTAGCCTGTAGTCCGGTAGAATATTCATATGGATGGCCACTTTCCAGGCCGGCTGGTACTAGTGCATCATCTTCTTGATAGAGTGATCCATTATCAATAATTTTATATTCGGTTCCATCCTTCAAATGGACGGATATATCTTTGTATAGCGTATAGCTGTGCTCCTCTGGGTCATAATCCGGCTTATTTTTAATTCCGGAAGCATCAAGCTCCTTTTCGAACTCTTCCTTGGCAATATTAATATTAAATACAAGCTGCATACCAATTGCTGAAATTACTGCATATTCGCATTTAGGGCTTTCTGATATATCAAAGGTAACACAAGCCAGTTTTGTGGGATTAGCAGGAACTTTAAAGGATCCTACTTCTGTGCATTTACCATCTTTGTCTATTGCACCTAATACCAATTCAGTAATATCATCAATATACTTGGTATTTACTTGTGTATCATCAGGACCCAAGAGAGCCACCATACAATGAAAAGCAATGATTGCATTACCATCTTTGTCCCTATAGACCTCGGTATTCATTGAGCCATTCATCTGAGGAGCAACATCTATACTGAAATGATTAGAAGCATCCTCTAAGCCGGCATTAGCTTCGGCAGTTAATTGAAGCATTGCATCATTGGATAGTTGTTTGCCATCCAGATCTGTGACACAAAATTCTGCTAATATAATTCCGCTACTGTTTTCTGAATAGTAACGATATAGGTTGAATATATAGCTTTCATATATAACACTCTGGTTTTCCACGTAGTTAGAATTATTTTCAATCTGATTTGCTACTTGTGGATTATTCTCTGCATTAAAAAAGTCTTGTATCATACTGCCTTTGACAATGAAAGTGTAAAGATTCTTTCCCGTCGCAGCATAACAAACAGCGTTTGAACCAAGAAAGAGAAGGATAACTAATGCTGCAATTGAATATTGCATATTTCTTCGGATATTCTTTTTATTGTGTTCCATCATTTTTACCTTTCGAATCATTTCTTCTGAAGCATGAACCTGGTCAAATGTCTTCCTATATAATTCTTGATTATTCATCATACCACTCCTTTAAATCCTGTCTAAGATGCTTTCTGGCTCGTACGAGATGGGTCCGTACGGTTGCTTCTTTCATATGTAAGAGCTGACCTATTTCTACAGTTGTGTAGCCTTCGTAATAATATAAATGTACTACAAGTCTGTATTTTCTAGGCAATTGCATAACGGCTTCAAATAATTCATTTTCTTCGGGCATGGAAAAAACCGGTTCAACCTCTAAGAGCTCTAGCGAACCTATCTTTCTTCTCCAAAAGGAGGAAAGTAGGTTCTTACACTCATTAATAGCGACACGAAGCAACCAATAGCGTAAATGTTGTTCGTCCTTAAAGATGGTATCCGTCTTTAGCAGTTTTAAGAATGTATTCTGTAAGATATCATCAGCATCATAACTTGATTTGCAATAACTTAATGCTACTCGGTATACATCGTTTGCATATTTATCCACGATGTTGGTATATTCTTTGTTGTTCACAGCTACAGCTCCTTGGTCTAACATAAATTGATGTTCAAACGACTCGTTCAATATATAAACAATTCAAAATGCCACAATGTGTCAACTTGATATATTTATTTTATCTGGTTTCGAATTTCCGCGCTACTTATTTGATTCAGCAAACAATCATATTCTGACAAAAGATTGACACAAGAAAGCTGTATAAGAAAGAAAAAGGTAGTATTTACCTCATAGGAGGCTGATGACATGGCAACATCAAATAATTATCAATGCATAAAAAAGGGATATCTGCATGTAATAGCCGTTCTTTTTCTGTCTATCGTAGGAGTGCTTTTTTCACCTATCGAGGAAGTTGTAGCTAATGATAAACCTGTCTATAGTGATGGAATGTACCGCTATAATATTAGTAGTGAATCTGACAATGAAGTTGAATTAATTGGGGTGGAAGCGACAGAGGAGATGGAGGAGCTTAGTATACCCGGAACTGTTTCTATAAACGATAAGGATTATTCCGTTGCATCTGTAGATTTTTACTGGGATTATTATGGTAATGAAGCATATACTCAATTTTACAAAGGTGTTAAAAAGCTACAAGTAGCAGAAAGCTTTACAGGTACTTTATATAATCTAAATGACGCATTTCCGAATTTGAATTGCTTTGAATTCTATGGAAAAACGGTACCTAAGGGACTTAACATATCAATAAGCAATCAGAGTATGAAGGATATTCTGTTTATCGTCCCTACGGGAATGGAAGCTGATTATTCCAAAGTAATTAGAATGTCCATTAATTATTATTTGGTAAGTGATCTCTATGAGGATGATATAGAAATAACACC
Source organism: Bacillota bacterium (assembly GCA_023411555.1). Lineage (GTDB taxonomy): Bacteria > Bacillota > Clostridia > Lachnospirales > Lachnospiraceae > Mobilitalea. The sequence continues at coordinate 50,186 of JAEYOQ010000043.1, read as the reverse complement.
AACGGTAGTATCGAAAGAAACCAAGAATATTGAATATGGATGTTTTACCATAGATGGCCTCATCTATAAAGTGATAGATTCCGCTAAAGATGGAGTCGGTAAGGTACAGCTGGTTGGCCTTACACACCAACTGAATAATACTTATGTGGAACTCCCCGAAAGGGTTATATACAATGGATTTACCTATGAACTCATAAGTCTGGGCCATTTTAGTCTGATCGGTTGTGGAGCAAGGGTGATAGTTGTTCCTGATAGTGTTACGGAGATGGAAAGGTCAGTATTTGATCATAAGGTTGAATTACTTTTCTTATCTAAGAACTGCAAGGTAATCCCTGATTTAATTACCAGCGAAAACCGCGAAAGTAATTTACGCTTCGTATATGTTCCGGAAGGAGTTACTACCATATCTGATAATGCATTTGGTGATATACCTGAGAATTCAGCCAGTATAATTCTACCTTCTACAATTAAGAAGGTTGGTGAGGAAGCCTTATATGTATTTAAAAATGTAACTTTTCTAAATAAAAAACCCTTGGATAAAGTGAAATCCGCTATTAAAAAAGGCACAACAGTTAAAGTGCATTCTTCGGTGATATCAGCATTTAAGAAGGCTCTGGGAAATGGGGTTTCTGTAGTGGCGGCTAAGAATATAGTTAAAACTAAGAATTTGACAGTGAACATGGAAAATATAGAAACCAGCACGATAGCAGCCGCACAGATATCCGCAACACTGACCAAGGGTTCCAATGAAACCGTATACTGGCTATCCACTGATCCTCAAATCATTAAGGTATCATCAAAAGGTAGAGTTACTCCAAAGAGGGCTGGTATTGCTTATGTGGTTGCTTATACCAGGACATCAGGGAAGTATAAAGTGATAAAGATCACTGTATCGGAGACTAGTTAATCCTAAGGATATCAATATTCCATTTATTGCAGGAGAGTAGCAATATTATTGATGAGATTACATTTCCAAAGACGATTACAGGTACTATACTACTTGCTTGAAAATTAATTGATTTTATAAAACAGTCCGTTCTATATTAGGACTGTTTATTGATTTGAGTGTAAGCAAAGCGAGCATTTATAAGCTTGCTTATTAAAAGGCGAGCGCGTACGCGAACAGGAGAAACTCTGACACCGCGTTTCTTCCGGTTTCATACGAGGAAATTACGTCCTATGATACAAGATGAATTGGTAAATCAATTCACTTGTCATGAATAAAAGCATCTATTTATAGATCATAATTCTCATAATAGTTTTCAAATTGTCTGTTTTGGTTTTAGTTGCATCGTTTAAATATATATCATGAGTATATTGGTCATAACCATTTTGTTTTGCGAAAGCTTGCATTTTTAAAAGTGTATTATTCATATTATTGTAGTCACCATGATGAAAAGCTTGTATTCCTAGTCCTCCTTCGATCTTCTTGAAATAAAGTCTTTTATGTTCGATTTGCTTTCCTTTACTAATTGCTATTTCAATCGCTTCTTCAACCATATCTTTTGTAATAAATTTTGGCTGCATAATCATCATAGTCCAAGTAAATAATGTTTTCCCGGTCTTTTTTATCCAGTTCCCATTTTACTTCCATTGGATTTACTTTGTAATCGATCGATAATTTCTTTCTACTAATTTCAAATTTAAGAATATACGAAATTGTAAAAAGTGCCTCACACGCCAATTGAAAATCCTTGTCCTCTGGGTGTCCTGTTCCTTCAAATACCAGGTAATTCATGCCTGGAATCTCTACGAAATAAGGTTCTTTTTTCGTACATCCATAAAGTGATTTTAGTTCGTCTTCTAGAATATATTTATCCATAAGAATTCTCCTCACATACTTTAAAATACAACACGAGTATCCACGATATGTTTTTTTGTAGCCCCATGTCTGTGTGCCTTGAGAACATAATAACAAAATAGACATGACAACTCTCTGTCATGTCTATAGATCCTTTTTCATCATTTTAATATAATTTGATCCAATACAACTCCACGCTCAAGTGAGATACCTCGCCATAATTTGTACATTCATATTGGCCTCCATTGGCAAGAATAGCCCGGTATTCGGCAATTTTCTCTGCATACTCGGCAGATGGCTTAATCAACTTAATATCCCTCATTTTCTCTTACCTGCTTTCGTGTTTAATTCTCAATGTATATGTGCGTACCCTTTCACTAAATAAAGTTATAGAACTATAAAATGACAGTTTTATTTATTATAACATTTGCTTATGAAAAGTCCAACATTTTCCAATGCTGTATGCTCATATGGCGACATATCTAGGAAGCGTTGACTTTTCAATAAGATATAACTATGATATACATTATAAGAGTACTAGTGAGTGGGTTTTCCGTGTTCATCCTAATACAATAGGTGAAAGAAAGGGCAGAAATCATATGAAACGAATATTAGTAACTTTGCCAGTAACAGAGTATCACAAGAAGCGCTTGGAGGGTAATATTACAGATTGCAGCTTTCAGTATGTTTCATCGTCAGAAGTAACCATTGATATGGTGCAAGGTTCAGCAATAATTGTTGGTAATGTTCCTACTTCTTATATTGCGGCATCTAGTAATCTCGAATTACTTCAGTTAAATTCCGCTGGAGCAGATGCTTATATCAAACCAGGGGTTCTTTCTTCCAAGACAATACTCACGAATGCTTCCGGAGCATATGGAAAAACAGTGGCTGAGCATATGATTGGGATGATGATGTGCCTGCAGAAAAAATTGCATCTTTATAGGGATGATAGAGTAGATGGGGAATGGAATGATTATGGTACAGTAACTTCTATTTCCGATGCAACGGTAACAGTGATTGGATTAGGAGATATTGGGCTATACTTTGCAGGAATGGCAAAGGCCTTGGGTACTTATGTCATAGGAATCAAACGGCGAAAAAGCGATTGCCCTAAGCAAGTGGATGAACTGCATCTAATGGAAGATGCTAATGAAATCATTCCTAAATCAGATGTCATCGTCTCATTTCTTCCTAATACACCATCCACCTATCATATTTATGATGCAGAGTTTTTCTCTAAAATGAAAAAAACAGGTATATTTTTAAATGCCGGACGTGGAAGTGCAGTGGATCAAGATGCTCTGTTATTAGCAGTTCGAAATGGAGATATTTATGCCGCTGGATTAGATGTGACCGACCCAGAACCGCTCCCATCAGATCATCCTTTATGGAACGAAAGAAATATAATGATAACCCCCCATGTATCCGGCTCCTATCATTTGCCTGAGACACTTGATAAAATTGTGGAAATTGCCGCTCTTAATATAGAGAATTATCTTACCGGTAAGGAACTTAAGAATATCGTCGATTTTGAAATGGGATATTAAAATGAAAGAGAGGATAGGTAATCTATCCTCTCGAAAAATTTAATACTATATAAATTATCATGAGTCTCCAGTATAGAATCCCTTATATGTGGATGAAGGTACAATTCCAAAGAATGATGTAGTAAAATAATTTCTTTATTCATGCTTCATCCTCGATATAAAATCCAATATTGCATTCTTTTGCATTAATTCTAACATATTCCAGAAAAGGAGTGACATAGTGGCATCTGAGATGGATAGAGAAAGGGCATCTAAACCGTAGATCTATTATTGAACATCGTAATCTTTAGATATGCTTATCTTAGTTTCTAATGGTAGAGTAAGGGTAGCGCAAGTTCCGAGACCCTTAGTGCTGGTATAACACAGACCATATTCTTCACCGTAGTATAGCTGTATCCTATGGTGAACATTCTGTATTCCATATCCGGTGCTTTCAGCGGTGAGTATATTACTGCACTGTTCGGCATCCATTCCGGAACCATTATCCAACACTTTGAATACCAATAATTGATCCTCCTTATGGCAGAATATTGTCAGAATACCCTTGTCAGGAGTTTCTTTGTGATCGATACCATGCATAATGGCATTTTCAACCAAAGGCTGTAGTAGCAGATTAGGCATATGAATGGGATATACAGTTTCATCTATATCATAAACAATATCGAAGGAGTTGGAATGCATAATCCTTTGAATTTTTGCATAAGAAAGAGTGTTTTGCAGCTCATCCTTAACCGTGGTAAAGTTTTTCCCTTTGTTTAAGGTTGTTCGATAAAAGGTCGAGAGTAACTGAGCCATCTGACTGATGTCCTCCTGCCCGGAGATGATTGCTTTGCCATTGATAAGGGATAGACTGTTATATAGAAAATGAGGATTGATCTGGGCCTGCAAAGCCTTCATCTCATACTCCTGCTGGGCGATTTTGCTCTTTAAAACCTCATCAATCAGATATTTCAGCCGTTCCACCATTTGCTTGAAGACATGAATAAGGTTACCGATCTCATCGGAGGAACTGTACATTACAGTAATTGAGAGATTTCCCTGTTCGATTAACTTCATGTTCCGTGATAAGGCTTCTAGAGGACGAACTACTACTTTGGAAAGCACAATACAGGAAAGGAGTACGATTACCAAACATAACAAGATAACGAGTAGAACAATGACAGCAATACGGTTCACAGTGGAGTAGACAGCTTCTGTCGGGCGGTAAAGATGGACACTCCAATTAACAGAGGTCAAATTGGCATCTTCGACAACATAATCGTTAGTTTCAGGCTTCTGATTGGCATTTGCTATCAGCTTCTGTAAAAGGGTATTTTCGTCATATCCTTTCTGAGCAAAATTAGCATACTCATATATTAGTTCATTATTTTGATCCAATAGAATAACGCCATAGGAATCATCAAATACATCAGTTAACGAACGGAGAAGAGCTCGGGTATCAACGGAGATGCGGATTATATTCGTATGAGGGGAACGCTTATTGTACATCTGACAGATCAGATAAAGGCTTTTCCCATTGGAAGACAGGGTAAAAAAGGGTGTAGTATGATTATAAGCGGTCTCATACCATGAGGCTTCCATGATATCGGACAAGGGACGCAGAATATCGCCATGGGGATATATGCTGTTATCTGTGTAGATTGTAATTGAATTAATAGTACTATGAAGGGAACGTATGGTCAGAAACATTGGGTCTATGATATCCCGATAAGTGATAAACATATCAAAATTATTATCGTACTTTCTGGAAAGTGCTGAACGAATATTTTCATTCCAAATGATCAAATTCATCGCATCTAAATAAGAGTTCATCTTGTAGTCTAAGCTTCGAACCTCTTGGTTCAGAGCTTCCTCAAGAGCGATTGTTTCTCGTTCAATCAGAAGGCGCCTTGTCTGGGCATAAGCAAAGGAACCTAGTAAAAGTACAGGAATTAGACTAATTATTAGGGAGATGTATGTGATCTTCCTACGAAAACTGAGATTCTTAATATATTCTTTTAATTTTTTCATTCGATCTGCCCCCTGGTTTGTCTGTATTTATCAGGTGACATCCCTACATCCTCCTGGAAACTTCTGCAAAAATAGGATACATAGGAATAGCCTACCTCCTGACAGATATCGGCTATCTTCATATTCGTTGTCAGTAAGAGCTCTTTCGCCTTGTCCATCCGTACATTTTTAATATACTTATTCATACTGATGCCGGTTACTTGAATGAACATACTACTTAAGTATTTGGGACTTAAGAATACAATACCTGCTAAGGTATTCAGACTCAAATCCTCCTTATAGTGTGAATGGATGTATTGTTCCACCAGTAATATGGCATGACGAGGGGATTGATTGTCTACTTCTATCTGAGTAATCACCTTCTCAAGAAAATCAACCATGAATTTGTGGATATCAGCAAAGTAGCGGAAAGTAAAGACTTCTTCGGCAACTTTTTGGAAGTCGTTATCGTCGGTATCCGGTAAAGCGTTGATGAATAGCTGCAGTAGTGTGGTACACAAATACCGGATGTATATATGGGAGATGTTCGGTAATGCTTTATATTTTCCTAGTAGGAGGAGTGTGTTCTGTCTTAAAGAATCAGAATCCTTTAATTGGATTGCTTTTGAAATTTTTCTGATTAATTCACTATCCTCGTCAACTGCAACCATTTCATTCCCGTTCGGATTGGTACTCTGATTATTATTTAGATAAAAGTATTCCTTGATATATTTTTCTGATTCAACCTTGGCAACCTCTCTGGAATGTAGTGTTTCAATTACATCTGAGATTGATTTTTTAAATTCTTCAGGGTTCACGGGTTTTAATATATAATTCACCGCACGGAGTGATAATGCGGATTTGACATAGTCAAAGTCATCATAGCCGCTGAAAAATATGATTTCGATATCAGGGTTAATACTTCGGGCCTTTGCCGACAATTCGATACCGTTAAGAAAAGGCATTTGAATATCAGTTAGTAGTATATTAATGGGCTGCTCAGCGATTATTTGTGCAGCATCCTTTCCGTTAGCAGCTTCAATTATGTCTAGCTCAAAGTTATATTTATTAATTAAAAAGACGATCACTTCTCGTTCGTTCTTTTCATCCTCCGCAATTAATAGTTTATACATTGTTTTGCCTCCTGACATGATTTCTGCATCTGATATAACGGTATTTAACAATAGTGAATCCATGTGACTATTGTGGCTATAGTATAGCATTTTATGAATCTGGGAACAACCGTATAAAAGAAGTCATGGAAAAAGTATCGTGAATATGGAATTTCTATCATTTACGTTATATCAAAAAGAAAATATACTAAAGATAAGCTAATCAATGGCCATTGAGAGTGAAATGATAGGAAGGAAAATGTTGAACAATCAACTATTTGTAGGAGGGTATGATGATAAAACTAACAAAAAGATTATCAGCAGTAATGATGGCGGCTATTCTGGCTCTATCCATGACTGCCTGCAAATCAGAGAATACTGATAATTTAAATAAAGAGCCGGTAAAAACAGAAAATAATACAGACCAGGGTGTTTCAAAGGAAGGGCAGGGTGCAGATCCCTTTGGTGCTTATGCAGAAGAAATTACGATAACTATGGGAAGACAGACCCTTCAAAATCCTAAACTGCCTGAGGGTGATACGTATGAGGATAATGCTTATACCCGTTGGGTAAAAGATGCATTAAATATTAAGATTGTAGATGAATTTGAAGCGAATGGTGATGACTATGACAGACAGGTATCCTTAGCATTATCTGCCGGAGAAATTCCGGATATGATGAAGGTTGGCAGCCTCGATGAGCTAAAGGAATTATATGAGAATGACTTAATCGCGGATCTCACCGATGCTTATAATACCTATGCCAGTGATTATTTGAAAGAAGTATATAGTTCCTATGGAGATCGTGCTTTAAACAATGTAACCTTTGATGGTAAGATTATGGCACTTCCCGGTACCAATACGGATTCAGGTCCAAGTGAAGTATGGATTCGTAGTGACTGGATGCAAGAGCTGGGAATTAAAGTGGATGAAGATGGTAACCGTACAATTACGATTGAAGAATTAGAGATGGTTGCTAAGGAGTTCATGGATAAAAACCCCGCTGGTGTGGAGAACGTAGTTGGTATGGCATTTGCCCCTTGGCTAACCTCCGGAGATTCGGATGGAACCTTCAGTATGAACTCTATCGCTTATGCCATGGGAGCATTTCCTAAGACCTGGATGAATGTGGATGGTAAAGTTGTATATGGTTCAACAACACCCGAATCCAAAGAAGCACTTAAGAAGGTAGCAGATTGGTTTAGAATAGGGCTGGTAGATCCTCAATTAGGAACCAGAACCTGGGATGACATCTCTGCACTGCTTGCCAATGGTCAGACCGGTATCACCTTTGGTACCTGGCATATTCCGGACTGGTTATTAAACAATGTTCGTGCTATGGATAATAAGGCTACATTTGAAGCTTATGCATTGGAGGATGCGAATGGTAAGGTTCACAGCAAGCATAATGATGCAACAGCAGGATATATCGTTGTAAGGAAAGACTTTGAGTATCCTGAAGCTGCAATCAAAATTGCTAACCTGTTCTATGATACACTGGTAAACTCCACAAACTTAGGCGAACAATATCCTGAAGTAATGCAATACCAGGCAGATGGTGTAGATGGCTCCGTTCGTCCCTTCAATATCGAAGTGAATCTGTATACCTCCTTGTTGGATGATTATTCTGACATTGAACGAGGTGTTAAGGGTGAAATAGCAATCGAAGAGGCAAGAACGACAGAATCAAAGAATGTGATTCAGAATGTGAAGAAATATTTAGCCGATCCCGATAAAGCAGAGGTGATTGATTGGTCCAAATATCATTCTCGTATGAAGGGAATTGAATTAATTCAAACTTTGACAGAAAACGATACCTTTGCATGGTTAACTCCTATTTTCCCTCAAACAACACCTACGATGGAAACAAACTGGGCAAATCTTGAGAAATTAGAGGAAGAAACTCTAATCAAGATCGCGACAAGCTCAGTGGATGTAGAAAAAGGATTTGATGAGTTTGTAGATAAATGGTACTCTTTGGGCGGAAAGCAGATCATATCTGAAATCGAAGCACAGTTAAAATAATGATACAGCAATTCAAAACAGCCATGCTTCAGTGAATTAGTAGTATGGCTGTTTTCTTTAACGGCTAGCTGCTCCGGCAGACAATCCGACTTATCAAGTGGAGGAATGATATGAAAGAAAATAAAAATCGTAAGAGGAGATATGCGGAGAAGATGTATCATGCCATGATGCTTCCGGGTATGTTCTTTCTGATTGTGTTTAGCTACATACCCATGGTCGGAATCGTTATGGCATTCCAGGATTTTGTTCCTGCTAAGGGATTATGGGGCTCTAAATTTGTAGGATTACAGCATTTTATCTATATGCTGCAGCTACCTGATATCGGTAAGATCGTTAGAAACACAATGACAATAGCAGTAGGTAAGATTATACTTGGTACCTTTATGGCAATTGCCTTTTCCATTCTATTGAATGAAATCCGGGTTAAGTTTTTCAAAAAATCAGTACAGACCATAGTATACCTGCCCCACTTTCTTTCCTGGGTAGTGTTGGCTTCGGTTGTAGTTAATATGTTTAATCTGGATGGCTCAGTGAATCAGATTTTATCAATGCTCGGAATGGGTAAGATTAATTTCTTGGGAAGTAATCAGACCTTTCAACCCTTAATCATAGGAACGGATGTATGGAAGGAGTTCGGTTATAATTCAGTGGTATACCTGGCTGCCATTACCTCTATTGATCCGGGGCTTCATGAAGCTGCCGCCATAGATGGTGCCTCCTGGTGGAAAAGAGTCTGGAATGTGACAATTCCAGGTATGATGCCTATTATCTTACTTATGGCAGCAATGAGTCTTACCAGTATATTGAGCGCTGGATTTGATCAGATCTACAACCTTTATTCACCGATTGTCTATGAAACTGGTGATGTTTTAGATACCTATGTCTACCGTATTGGTCTGGTTGGAAGACAGTATAGCTTTGGTTCAGCGGTTGGGCTATTTCGTTCTATCGTTGGTATGGTGTTACTTCTATCAGCCAATGGACTGACGAAGAAGCTGACTGATCGAAAGATATTTTAGGAGGTGGGGAGATGATTGAAAATAAAAGCTTACAATCCAGGGTACGTGTTGTAATTATCTATAGCATCGTAGCCTTACTGGGACTGGCTTGCCTTCTTCCACTTTGGAATATCGTAGCCATCTCGCTTAGCAGTAGTGCCGCAGTTACAGCGAATAGGGTTGGACTCTGGCCAATCAATTTCACTTTGGCAGCTTATGAAAAAATAATAGAAGACAGTCAGTTCTGGCGCTCATTTCAACTATCTACTGTGAGGGTTATTATTGCATTAGCAATTAATCTTATCTTGGTAGTTTTGATGGCATACCCGTTAACGAAAAGTAAGAGTGAATTCAGAGCCAGAAATGTATATATGAATTTATTGATATTTGCCATGCTGTTTAGCGGAGGTATGATTCCTTCCTTTATATTAGTGAAGGAGCTTGGAATGTTAAATACCATATGGGCGTTAATTTTACCCGGAGCCCTGCCAATATTCAGCGTTATATTAGTCATGAACTTCTTTCTGGGAATCCCCAAATCCTTAGAGGAGGCGGCAACGATCGATGGAGCAGGACCTTTGCAGATATTGATAAAAGTCATGATACCCTGTGCAAAGCCTTGTCTGGCTACCGTATCCTTATTCAGTGTTGTAGGAAGTTGGAATGACTTCTTCAGTGGGCTGATCTATATTCAGAAGCCAAAGAACTATCCAATTATGACTTATATTCAGTCCTTAAGTGTAGATATTCAGGAAATGCTCAAATCGGGTATGAGCAGTAGCTCTCTCGAGAATATAACGGAATTATCCAATAAAAATCTGAATGCAGCTAAAATTGTTGTGGCTGTTATTCCCTTGTTGCTCATATATCCGGTTCTACAGAAATATCTGATTACCGGTATTGTCATGGGCTCGGTGAAGGAGTAAGGATGAAAAAGAAGATAGTCGGGTTACTGGTTATTATTCTAATATGCACAGGAGTAGGTACCCTTATGGTTATGATAAGCAAAGAAAAACAAGTTGATTTTAATTATATCGACCTAGAGATTACAGGAACCGATAAAGCCATGTATTCACCAGGGGAAGCGGTAAGAATTTCTTACAAAGTAGCTAATACAGCAGAGGAGGCATATGATCCTCTTTCCTTAAGTCTTAAAGTGACTCACCTGGAACAGACGATTGCTGAGCTTCCGCTTCAGACAATTCATCTGGCAGCAGGGGAGGAGCAGGAGTTATCCTGCCAGTGGACAGCTCCCGACCACGATTATACCGGATACCTTCTGGAAATAGGCTTTACAGATCGTAAGGGTTCCTTTCAGAGTTCCGATACCGTCGGTGTCGATGTATCATCCAGCTGGGTGAAGTTCCCCCGGTATGGATACTTAAGTGACTTTGAGCAAGAGGTAGATACAGCCAATAAGATTGAAGGAATGAATCGTTTTCACATCAATGGAATTGAGTATTATGATTGGCACTACTTGCACCATCAACCACTAGCGGAGGGTATCACAGCAGACAATCCGGGTACCTGGAAGGATTGGTCAGGGAGGCTCATATCGGGTGAAACAGTTGCTTCCTACATAAAAGAGGCGAAAGATCGTAATATGGTCAATATGGCTTATAACATGATTTATGCAGGAACGGATAGCTTCTTCAAAGATGAGGAGGGCAATCCAACCAGGGCAAATGCCTGGAAGCTATTCTTTGCTGAGGGCAATGACCGTGGGGAAGGGAACTTTTCATTTTATATGGGGACTTCACCTTCCGGTAATGGCAACCTATATTTTCTCAATCCTCTGAATCAGGAATGGCAGCAACATATATTTAAGGAAGAGAATAAGATTTTTGAAGTCTTTGAGTTTGATGGCTGGCATGGGGATACAGTCGGGGATTGGGGCGATATGGTAACTGCAGATGGGAGTCCCTTAGGCTACAAGGAGGACAATACTCCGATTTATCTGGTTAAGGAGACCTATACACAATTTCTGAATGCTGCGAAAAAGGCGTTGGGAAGCAAATACCTTTCTTTTAACCCGGTAGGTGCTCAAGGGATCGAGAATGCTAATAGAAGTAATACCGATGTTCTTTATACGGAATTCTGGCCATGGGATAATGACAGGGAGGGGAAACCCTATGATACTTATTCATCACTTGTAAGAGAAGTTGAGAGATCGTGTGAAGACAGTAGAGACACTTCCTTTGATGGTAAGGGGAAGTCCCTGGTGGTAAAGGCATATATTAATTATAATAAAACCAATGGCTTTATGAATGCTCCGGGTGTACTGCTAGCCGATGCTGCCGTATATGCTGCCGGTGGCAGCAGACTGGAGTTGGGGAATGGCGATAGGATGCTCCATGTAGAATACTATCCGAAAGACTTTCCACTCGAGGAAGAACTACAAGAAAAGATGAGAAACATGGCTGACTTTACCGTGGCCTATGAGAATATATTAAGAGATGGGCAGAAGACAACAGACAATACTGTAACCATAGATGGTTATCCTTATGGGAAGGATGGGAAACCTGATTCCATATGGACCTATACCAGGGCCGATTCCGACTATGAGATATTACATCTGATTAATCTTCTGGGTGTAGAGAATGAATGGCGGGATGAGCGGGGGAAAAAGGCTGCTCCTCATAAGGCAGAGGAGATAACAGTTACCTACTATACGGATAAAAAGATATCAAAAGTTTATCTTGCATCCCCTGACCACAATGACTGCAGAAGTGAGGAGTTAGGCTTTCAAGTGAACAAAAACGAGCAAGGGAATTATATTACATTCAAAGTCCCCTCCTTAGAGTACTGGGATATGATATATATGAAGTAAGGAGAATTTAGATTATGGATACGATGAAGAAGGAACAATGGTGGCATAAGGCCGTAATATATCAGATCTATCCCCGTAGCTTTCAAGATAGCAATGGGGATGGTGTTGGTGACTTACAAGGTATCATTGCCAGACTCGATTATCTGCAGGAGCTAGGTATCAATGCAATCTGGTTATCGCCGGTTTGTCAATCTCCTCAGGATGATTATGGCTATGATATCTCTGATTATCAGGATATTGACCCGATGTTTGGTACACTTAAAGATATGGAGCAACTGATTGAAGAGGCAAAGAAGAGAGAGATCCGTATTATTATGGATCTGGTATTAAATCATACCTCCGATGAACACCCATGGTTTCAGGAAGCAAAGAGAAGCAGAGAAAATCCCTATCATGACTATTATGTATGGAGAGATGGGGTAGAAGGATATCCCCCTAATGACATGCGAGCGACCTTTGGTGGTTCTGCATGGGAATGGGTACCGGAAGTAGGGCAGTATTACTTTCATCAATTTGCAGTAAAGCAGCCGGATCTAAACTGGGATAACCCTAAGGTTCGTCGTGAACTTTATGACATGATATTATGGTGGATGGAGAAGGGAGTTGGAGGGTTTCGTCTGGATGTTATTGATCAGATTGCCAAGGAGCCGGATAAGAAGATCACCAATAATGGGCCTAGATTACATGAATTTATTAGAGAATTATCTAAGGAAACCTTTCAGAAGGGCGACTTAGTTACCGTGGGCGAAGCGTGGGGTGCCAATCCGGAGTTGGCCAAATTATATAGTAATCCAGATGGGAGTGAATTCTCCATGGTATTCCAGTTTGAGCACATTGGTCTGGATCAGCAGGAGGGTAAGTCCAAGTGGGATCTGGCACCACTAGATTTTATCAAGCTAAAGAAGATCCTGGCAAAATGGCAGAAGGAGTTACATCAGACAGGCTGGAACAGTCTGTTCTGGAATAATCATGACCTGCCAAGAATCGTATCCCGCTGGGGGAATGATAAAGAATATCGCGTAGAATCAGCGAAAATGCTTGCTACAATACTTCACGGAATGCAGGGGACTCCTTATATCTATCAAGGAGAAGAGTTAGGCATGACCAATGTCCAGTATAATATTGAGGAATACCGTGATATTGAGACCTTAAACCTTTATGAAGAACGATTGGAGCAAGGATATCTTTCCGGTGATATTATGACATCGATCTATGCCAAAGGCAGAGACAATGCACGAACCCCCATGCAGTGGGAGGACGGTTATCAAGCGGGCTTTACAGAAGGAATACCTTGGATTAAGGTAAATCCCAACTATCAGGAAATTAATGCAAAAGCTGAGCTAAGAGATAAGAACTCAATATTCCATTATTATAAGAAGCTGATACAACTGAGAAAAACCCATGAGGTACTTGTAAAAGGTAGTTTTGATTTGCTACTACCAGATCACCCGGATCTTTTTGTCTATACAAGAACCCTGGGAGATAAGGTTCTGCTAGTCGTAGCCAATTTTCACGGACAGATGGTACCGTATTCTCTACCGGAGGATTTAAGGGGTTCTAAGGAATGTCTGATTAGCAATTATGATACGCAGGATGAGGGCACGCTAAGACCTTACGAAGCAGCCATGTATCTGATGATGTAATATGTAATTAGTCATGCAAATGATATTTTGTGATCAATTTGTTTATGATTGCATTAAAGCTTTTATTATATCTATATGTATAAGGTTTCAATAGAAGAGAAAGAAAACGAGACAACGAGGGACTATGCTACATTTGGGTCCTTCGTTGTTTTGATCTATATTTTTCTTTGACCAACCGATATGAAGCTTCATTATCAGTTTTCTGTTATGTTCATATGTTCTCTTCAAGCCAGGTATGTACTATCTTCGCATCATTATCTTCCATAAAAGGATGTTCGCTGCTTTGAGATATTGTCAACTTGCAGTCATATACTTTCACGAACTTTTGAATAGCGTCAATTGACTGGAGAGTGTCTTTGCCACCATAAAGTATTGATGTAGGGATGTTCCATTTTGTAATTGGATGACTCTTAATATACTGGTAATAGTCCCAACGCAATAAATCAACAGGAGTAAGAATTTCTTTTTCCGTGAATAGCTTGTCTTCGGTTATATTAAACCAGCAAAACATCTGTTGAACAAGGTATTCCATATCTAATACAGGTGATTGGAATAGACAGTTCATAAATTTTCTGTCTGCATAAGTATTTAAGCTAAAGTATGCGCCAAGGCTACAAGCAAACAATGAGACTTCACTCCACATTGAAAATACGTAATTACCAATCACAGTAAGGTCATGTATTCCATTCCAGATGTCACAACGATAGTTATTATTGTCTTTTCTATCACCATGTTCCGGTAAATCAAAACTAAGTGTTTGATAGCCTTTTTTCTCTGCTATTTCAGCAAAATTCTCTGCATGCTCCTTGCAAGACATTTTTCCATGAACATATAAATACACCTTGTTTGATTTTTCTCCCCATATAATAGAAGGGATATTGTCGATACTAATGCTTTGATGTTTCATAAGTGCCTCCTCCAGTGATTACACAAGTGCCTTTAACATTACCAAAGCATTTGATTGCTTGTTCCCCCAGCTTAGCTTAATTTGCTCTTGCGGGATAAATCCTTGCTTCTTCCAAAAATCCACAACATTACCTTCATAGTCATTTACTACATCAATTCGAATGGACTGCTTACCTGACCTTTGCATATCCTCTTCGAACATGTTATAGACAAGTGCACCGATACCTCTGTTGTGATATTTTTTATCTATCATTATTAACGAAAGATAAACCGTTGTATCAGGTTTATAGTCAACTACGCCAATAATATTTCCTGTCTCTACATCAGTAATGACGCAGGATAGGAAGCCTGCAGTTTCCATATCCACCAGTTCATTATTTATAAAGCGATCATCGACTGACTTATATCCTAAATGGTTTACTAAGAACTTTTCATTTGAATTATAAATCTCAACAATTGTACAAACATCATCTTTCGTGACTTTTCTAATACTATATGCTTTCATCGTGAGCCTCCTGTATAGTTTTACCTGATCAAATCAGCCTACTTATATATTCAGGTATATCAAGGTTATTGAAATATTTTCTTAATACAAACAAATCAAGTTCTACTCCATCATTACCCACTAAAATCTCATCAAAAGAGAATTCACCTTTATTTTCTGCCATTGCTAACCCACCGTTTATAAAAAAGCAGAAAGGGGAATAGGACTGAATGGAAGAAAAAATATTAGCAACAGATTTATGTAGATCTATATGTACACGAGGCCTCCAGTCGACAATCTTATTATCAATTTGATACATACGCCTGGGTACAGCCCCAACAAATAGCTTGACATTGTTTGAAAAGACCATGTTAGGCCTCTTTGAAGTAGCTGGAATAGCAATTCGAACTCCATAATCCTTTAGACATTTTGGTAAGAAATGATCCTCACCAGTAATAGATATTAGTTCTACCTCCTCGAAGTCTAAGTCGATTACATCTACTTTAAAATAGCTTATGATATTGGACAATCCAGCAGCTTCTAAGTTTTTTCTTAAGTATCCATTAGCACTTTCAGCGATAGTGCATGTACCACCATGGGAATAGATATACTGTATTACTTCTGACAGTAATTTGACATCGGTTCTTGGATGTTCCGGTTCGGCTGGTCGGGTGAAATTAACCTTTATCAATACCGACTTATCTCTATTAATTCTTTCACGGAATCCGATCTTGTCTAACGAAGCATAGAATTCATCTTGATTTTTACTTGCTATAATCATTGATCCTCCATTGTACCGGTTTCGAATATTTGTTATAACGCTACCTATTATAGCATACTGTATTTGCTATGCCAACATATTCCAGTGGTGGTTGCTTTTCAGTGATGAAATGAATTGACTTACACGAGGGGCTCAAGCCCTAGAATCAAAAATCGTCAGAAGCCTTATGACTTCTGACGATAACAATTAAGCGAGATAGGGGATGCTTAAGAAGACACCTACAATTAGCTTTCTTCTAAATTTTAATCCGAATAATTAATTTGTCTACTTAATTTTGTATCCAAAGGCCTTATCAGTGTCGAAATGCACATTTTTGAAGCACACAATAAGCCAAATTAAAAAAGCTATAATCGCAAAGTATTGTGATATGAAATATGAAAATAATGCTCCAACACACATAATGAGCGTCCAAATAAACATTGAATTTCTTTGGTCTTTCTCATTTTCTCTATGTCATATAATTCTTGCTCATGTTTGAAAAGCGTATTAAATCCGCTAATTAACATGGCGCCTTTTTCCTTTGACAAAAAGAATACAATAGTCAAAATGCCAAAGATTATTGCTAGTACTAGGCAAGCATAAAATCCGATATTCACACTACCAACCTCCTTTATATTTATTAGGTTAAGTACTTAAGTGGGTACTCATAAACACAATCTATATATCACAATAACATCTATCATTTTTCTCTGAAACATAAATTTTATGCTTCTCAATATTATTAAACTCGGGAAGAATACCCAATGCATTTCTGATTATGTATTTCCCTAGTAAGTTATAGGTATCGGCTTCGGAGATTTTTCCGTTTGATAATTTTCCGGTTATCCAGCCTCTTCTAAGTAAATTAAGAAGCCAATCCCTCTTTTGATATATGAGGTTTTTTGATGTTTCATTATTAATGTCAGTTAATGCCATAAGTAAATATGACATAGGAATACCTTCTTGGATAGCTGACTGTCCATTGCCAAATGTTAAGAAAGCTTTCCCTAGAGATGTCATGATTTTATTAATCCATAATTTCTCTTCAGGTCTTGTAACTGCAAGAAACCGTAATACACATATTCCTGTTGCTAAACACTCTCCTTGTGTACATGAATATCCGAAACAGGTTCGTTTAAGTCTTTGTTCTGTTTTATCAATCATTTGCTGCACAGTATTATTAGCGTTATCAAATAATGCTAACAATCGTATGATTTCAAGCTCGAAGTGATTTGAATATAAAATATTTGTTTTCGGTAGATACCCTTGTATAAGCCGCATTCTTTTCTTTTCTCTATAGGGCGGAATGAAAAAATCCGGATACATATATTTTGCATCATCACATACTCTCATGCGTTTTCTATAATCAGATATAGCTATTTCATTATCAACCCCATTTAGAAAGGTTGATACTACAATTTTCTTTTCATCGTTACTGATATTTTCACTCATTATAAGCTTTTGGTTTATATTGTTCAAACATGTATATCGGTTCATAACTTCCCCTTATAAATATGATAATATCTGAGTTTGTTGGTTATGTAGCTTTATCGCCTATTATATCATTTGTGTTAATATATGGCAACTAATTCCAATAGAGGTTACTCATCAAATTTTGCATTACAAATGTATGGGTAAACGATTATACAGAGGATGGAATTTATCAATGCGTGATCCAGTGGACCTCGGTTCTGCGCGGACCGTAGCGGAGCGGAGACATTCTAACCCGCGACTCCTCACATAGTCTTTACTCAGTCAGATTACATCTGCCTCGTAAAGCCATTAGAAGAATAAGAATGTCGGCGTGTGGGCCTCCATTCTCATTCTTCCAAGGTTCACTCTGTGAGGGTTCGAACCTGATCTAGTATTTGAATATAACAAAAGAACCCTTCTTACGAAGAGTTCTTTTGTTATATTAAGCGCGAGACGGGATTCGAACCCGCGACCCTCGCCTTGGCAAGGCGATACTCCACCACTGAGCCACTCGCGCATGTGCGTTTTATGTTTACCGCGCAAGACATATGATATAATATTAGAGGTACTTTTGTCAAGCATAAAAGATGAAAAATATAAAAAAAATTATGAAAAAAATTTGCTCGCTCCAATTTCTACAGATTAATGAAAACTATTTACAGTAAATAGAATAAATAGGATGTAAGGTATAGATGTTTTATCGGAGATTAAACGATAAAATTATACGAGGGAATATTGGATACTACCTTAACCGCATATCTTCAAGATATACCCTTTGTTGATGAAGCTTCTGTAAACAGGCCGGCAGTGATTTTGTGCCCTGGTGGTGCTTTTCTAGGCTATACTGAGAAAGAAGTCGAGCCTGTGGTATTGAGATTCCTTTCGGAGGGATATCAGACCTTCGTTCTAAAGTATTCCATTGGTGATGCTGCTCGCTTTCCGGCCCCCTTTTTTGATGCTGCAAAGGCAGTGATGCTGGTACGGGAACACGCAGAGCACTTTGGAATTCATCCCGACCATATCAGCCTCTGCGGGTTATCGACTGGTGCCCATGTGGCAGCAGCATTAGGTGCCATTGGCAAGAAACTTTTATGGCAAAGGCACTGAATTCAGATAATAGGAGCTTTAAGCCCAATGCCTTAATACTTGGTTATCCCATCCTGGATTTACTCAAGTTTTGTGATCGAAATCGAGAAGTATCTCCGGATATGAATATTATAATCGAGATGATGTGTACTTACATCTACGGTTCCACCACACCAACTCAAGCAGAGATGGTGGAGTGGGACTTAGGGAGTAGAATTACTTCCACATACCCACCGACATTTCTGTGGACAACTATGGAGGATTCCTTGGTGGATGTGGAGCAATCTATGAATTTTATAAGAGACTTGGCTTCTCATAAAGTACCTTATGAATTTCATATCTTCGAAAAGGGATCTCGAAATACACCAAAGTGGATTGAGCTTGCATTGGACTGGCTGAAAGAGCGTATGGATTCAACCTAAGATAGGATTAGTCGTACTTCATCGGCCTCATCAGAGGGAAGAGAAGCATGTTCTTGATGTTCTCTTCGCCGGTAAGTACCTGAAGGATACGGTCAATTCCCATGCCCCAGCCGGAGATCGGCGGCATACCATATTCCATAGCAGTAATATAATCCTGGTCTAGTGGCATGGCTTCTTCATCTCCCTTTGCCTTTAGCTTAGCCTGCTCTATCAGTCTTTGCTTTTGGTCGATAGGATCTACCAGTTCAGAATACGCATTGATTACCTCTGCACCATTGATGACTAGTTGAAAACGGTCAACTACCTCGGGATTATGGTCGTTAGCCCTGGCAAGAGGAGAGAGGGAGGTTGGGTGCTCGACTAGGAAGGTGGGCGAGATTAGCTTAGGTCTGCTTACCTTCTTGTATAAAAGATCAATGAGATTTCCTTTGCCGAGAAGAGACAACTCAGTATCGGATTCTAATGCAATCTTACGGTCCTTTATTTCCTGCAGAAGGCCGTCAGCGCTCTTATGCAAACGGATATCAATCCCACAGTCCTTCAGGAGTAGATCACGAAAGGTTACCACTGGCCAATTACCTGAAAAATCAATCACCTTATCACCAATGTTAAGCTCAGCCTTACCAAAGAGCCTTGTTACCACATGACGGAGCATCTCTTGAAGGAAGATCATATTATCCTTATAATTGTAGTAGGCACAATAGCCCTCAAGCATTGTAAAGTCTTGAAGGTGAGTCGTATCAATACCTTCATTACGAAAGCACCTGGCGAATTCAAATACCTTGGTGAACCCACCGACAATTGCCCTCTTCAGATATGTTTCAGGTGCAATACGAAGGTATACATCTATGTCCAAGGCATTGTGATGGGAGAGGAAGGGCCTTGCTGTAGCTCCGGAGGGCTTATCGATGAGGATCGGAGTCTCTATCTCTAGATAGCCATGATCCTCCAGAAAGCGGCGAATCTCTCTCATAAAGCTAAACTTAAGCATGAAGCGTTGCCTGGTATCCTCATTCATAATAAGATCCAGATATCTCTGGCGAAAGCACATATCCGTATCGTTAATACCATGGAACTTCTCGGGGAGCGGCTTCAGAGCCTTACCCAGAAAGGTGATGCTATCCGCTCGTAGAGTTTTCTCACCGGTTTGGGTGGTGAATATCTCACCCTCTACTCCCATGAAATCACCGATATCGAAGCTCTTATTAAAGAACTCATATGCGGTCTCCCCGATGCAATCCTTCTTGACTGCAACCTGAATCCTACCATGAACGTCGGCAAGAGTAAGGAAGGAGAGCTGGCCCATCTTACGAAGCAGCAGAATTCTTCCTGCTGTTTTAATATTTTGTGTACCATCTGGTAAACCACTTACTTCTACAATTTCATGACTTTTTTCGAACCGTTCGGGGTATGGATTTGTAATTTCTCTCACATAATCCAGCTTCCTTCTTCTTGCTTCTTCTAGTGCTGTTTCTCGCATTGTTAATTCCTCCTTAAAAAAAATTATAAAAAAAAGCCTCATCCCTGATTAAACTCAAGGACGAGACTATTACTCGTGTTACCACCTTAATTCTTCTATATCTCACGATATAAATCTCTACAAGTACAGCCTTATGGCGATACTCTGGTGCTGTAATGGGCACTCCCATCGTAGTCTCAGCATAGAAGCTATGCAGTCGGTACGCAGTTCCGAGGCTTTATTCAGTGAGATGGAGTATTCATTCCATCGATTGCTTTCTGTGTCTCTTCGCACCAACTGAGACTCTCTGGGACAGGAGGGCAATACCTACTTCTCTCTTCATTACCTTTGCGATATTTGAGATAAATGAATTACTAAGAATTCATTTTTATTGTTGCTAATACTAGCATAACTGTTAAATGATGTCAAGTAAAAATCTGTATCACAAAATTTAAATTATCCATAATTTCTCCATAATATAGTCGTTTTATGGACTAGGAAAATGCTGAAATACGGTGTAATATTGAGGAGATGAATATACTAAGCCAGTATTGGTAAGGAGGATATCATGCAAAAAAGTGATGGTATGAATTATGCTCCGCAGGGTAAACCATCTCCGGTGGTAAAAGCCGGTGAGTTTGCGATTGCGGCAATTGCGCTCGATCATGGGCATATCTATGGTATGTGTAACGGATTAACGGAGGCAGGAGCGGACCTTAAATGGGTATATGATCCGGATCCGAATAAGGTAAAGGCTTTTTGTGAGAAGTTTCCGCAGGTAAGAGTAGCTTCCTGCGAGGAGGAGATACTTCAGGATAAGGAAGTAAAGCTGGTTGCAGGTGCAGCAGTGACCTCTCTGCGTTGTGATCTTGGCATGAGAGTTATGGATGCAGGCAAGGATTATTTTACGGATAAAGCGCCACTTACAACCTTGGAGCAGTTAGATAGAGCCAAGGAGAAGGTTCGTACTACCGATAAGAAGTATATGGTATATTATAGTGAGCGTCTTCATGTGGAAAGTGCTATCTATGCTGGATACCTGATCCAGGACGGTGCCATCGGTAAGGTGGTTCAGGTCATTGGCCTAGGACCTCACCGTCTCAATGCACCCTCAAGACCTGAGTGGTTCTTTGAGAAGGACAAGTATGGGGGCATCCTCTGTGATATCGGAAGTCATCAGATTGAGCAATATCTATTCTTTGCCGGAGTAAAGGACGGACAGGTTGTAAGAAGCCAGATTGGTAATTATAATAATCCGCTGTATCCGGAGCTAGACGATTTTGGTGATTGCACCATAGTCGGAGATAACGGCACCACCAATTATTTCAGAGTGGATTGGTTCACACCGGATGGACTTGGAACCTGGGGTGATGGAAGAACCATTATCTTAGGAACCGAAGGTTATATTGAGCTTAGAAAGTATATTAATGTAGGAGCCTCAAATAGCTCTGACCATGTGTTCTTGGTGAACGGCAAAGGAGAATATCACTATGAGGTATCCGGTAAGGTTGGATATCCTTACTTTGGCCAGTTGATACTGGATTGCTTGAATCGGACCGAAAATGCCATGACCCAGGAGCATGCATTTAAAGCAGCAGAGCTTGGTGTCAGAGCTCAGATGCAGGCAGTGGAATTAACAGGACGAAGATATTAGGAAGGTTACATATCTAGATTAAGATTGATTAAACACTGAAGCATATAATATAAGACCGTACCGATAGCGTCTGAGCCGATGGAACAGCCGACATTATCAGGACGGTCTTATTATTATTAACTATTTATTCAAGCTCAATCTTGAAATTATTTGCTTCTGCATATGTGTATGCGGCACTGTCCGGGCTACAGTAAATTGTCTGTTGTCCTATGAAGTCCCAGGAATAAAAAGCACGTGTATCAAGCTTTGTTACCGAATCAGGTACATGGATTTTTAAAAGCAGCGGGCACCAACCGAAGGTATAGCTTTTCAATTCGGTCATGCCTTCGGACAGCCATACTTCCTCGAGCTTTTGACAGGAATTGAAAGCGCGGGAGCCTACAGAGGATATGGAATCGGGTAATCGGAGTGTTCTGAATCCACAGTTGGCAAATGCACTATTTCCGATTGCTTCGAGGGATGCCGGGAACTGAAGCTCGGATAGTCTGGAGCAATTAGCAAAGGCGGAAGCTTCGATTGTCTTTAATCTCTTCGGTAGCTTAACCTCGCTAAGTTTATTACAATCATAAAATGCATAACGGGCGATTGTTGTAATGCTGTCAGGAAGAGTAATCTTAGTTAAGGCACTATTGCCCTTAAATACATAGGGAGCAATGTAGACAATCTCATCCGGTAAGGTAAGCTCAGATGCTGACCCGGTATATTTTACAAGGAAACCATTGTTGGTAACTACCATGTTATTGATTTCATTGTCACGGATCCATACAGTCCCGGTGAATACAGAGCTTCCAAGTGATTGTAATGTATCAGGCAACGTAATTTTCTTTAGATAAGCACAACCGTTGAAGACACTATTACCAATTGTGGTGACACCTTCGGGAACAGTAATCTCTGTTAAGCTACGGCAAGCATTAAACGCATATTCCTCGATGGTCTTAACGGAACGAGGAATTGAGATGGCAGTAAGACCGGTACATCCTTCGAATAGACGACGGGGTATTGCTGTCAGCTGATTCGGTAGTTTGATTTTATTTAGGTTTACACATTGTGCAAATGCACTTTCACCGATGTTAGTTACCGAATCGGGGATGTCGAGCTCGGCTAGTAATTGGCATTGCTGGAAGGCATAGTTTCCTATATGGGTTAGACTGGAAGGAAGCTTAAGGTTAATAAGGCTTTTACAAGCTCTAAAAGCTTCGTTACCAATTCTGGTGGTTCCTTCTGCCAGAGTAACATAAATAAGCTTAGTACAATCGGCGAAGGTGTAGGACCCAATTACTGTGATAGACTCCGGAAGTTTGATGGAAGTCAAGCCGGAGCATCCCTGGAAAGCACTATCGCCAAGAGTTTGAAGCTTATCTGGAAGTTTGACACTAGTCAAGGAGCTGCAGCCGTAAAAGGCATACATTCCGATATCCGTTACGGAAGCAGGGATTGAAATAGATTTTAAGCTTTTGCAACCAGAAAAGGTACTATCTTCAATCTGCTGTAAGGTGCCAGGAAGATTAATGCTGGTTACGGCTGAGCAGGAAGCAAAGGCGTAAGCATCGATCCTAACTAAGGCAGAGGGGAGTTTAATGCTCTTTAATTTCTTACATCCGGATAGCATTCCTTCTGAAATAACAGAAAGATTGCTAGGCAGCTTAATACTGGTTAGCTTTGAGCATTCAGAGAATGCATAGGGTTCAATCTCTATGACCGAATCCGGTACGGTGAGGGAGGTCAGACTTTTGCAGTACTGGAAGGTCTCGCGCTGAATTTTCGTTAAGCCTCTTGGAATATTAATCTTAGCCAGCTTATAGCAATAGCGGAACGCTTGCTTACCCAAAGTTGTGAGTCCTTCGGGAAGTGAGATCGAGGTCAGCTTGCCGCAGCCATCAAAGGCTCTCCTAGCAATATAATTTAGAGAGCTGTCTTCGGGAATAGTAACAGTTTTCAGGTTTGAACACCATTGAAAGGCCTCTATACTGATTTTCTTTACGGATTTAGGAAGTACTATTTTGGTTAAAGCAACGCAGCCTGAAAATGAGCTCTCGCCAATATAGGTTAACTGATCCGGTAAGGTTATGCTTGAAAGCTTGCCACAGTTGTAAAAGGCCATATAAGGGATTCGCTTAATCCCATCCGGCAAATTAATCTTTTTTAAAGAGTGGCAATAGGCAAAGGCTTCATCCTCAATTACAGTAACACTTGAAGGCAACACAATTGTCGTTACTTTCGTATTCTCATAGAAGGCACGCTTACCGATGGTAGTAATGCTGCTGGGTACATTTACTGTCTTGGCAGAGCCTGTGTAAGCTAGAAGAACGCCGTCCTTGATTAGGAAATCATTGGAAGTTGCTTCGACTGGCCTTATTACTAGTAAGCACAAGGTCAGGAAAAAAAGCACACCTATGATCCTTTTTAGTTTGATAGTCATAAAACACCTCCGATTAATAGCTATGATTGTATACTCATTGCTTTATCATTGTAATGAAACACCACGTCGATTGTTTCTATTTACCTTACTATTGTATTCCATTATATGGCTTCCATCAACTTAAAGATTTCTTAAGCTGCATAAAACAGGAAGAAAAGGGGCTAACATGTCTTACAGCTTCGATAGCTCCTCCATCATATATACCAGTAGCTGATCCTTGGAGATTGGGTTATCGTGCCCTTCTACACAGGTATCAAAGTCTGTCTCCTTGATGAATTCGATAAAGCTTAGTAATTTATTCTTATCGTAGCGGCCTTGATTATGATAAAAATCTCCACCGGAAGCATCACCCATAAAAATAATCTTCTCCTCGGGAAGATAGACAGCGACCGAGTCATCTGAATGGGGATTGACAATCGGAATTAATTCACAGCTGATGCCTCCAAGATCCAGTAGAAGCTTATTCTCAAAGGTAATATCAGCGGTCTTTACGATGATGTCCTCCGGATTAGTGTATTCGATGCGGATACATCGATCACAGAATTCGATATCTTCTCCGGTTACCAGCCTGTTGGACATGGACGGATTATCCCAGCCCCAGGTCTTAACCTTGGCAAGCTGCCGGTTTGTCAGCTTACTTGCAATCGATTTCGCATGAATGGCATGAAGTCCAAAGGTATGATCCCAGTGCCAATGGGTGAGGGCTATGTAATCAGGATAAGGGAGAGTATGCTCCCCTAGCTGGGATAGAAAAAGCATAGTATGCTTTTTGGAATTACCGGCGTCCACCATAAGGGAATAGCGGTCTCCCCGGATATAGCCCAGGTTAGGGCGGTCGGTCTCCTCAGTAAAGGGGAGATAGTAGACACGATCGGATAATTTATGAAGCAGATTTGTCACTGGATACACCTCCGGTTTCTTGATCAATGTGAAATATTCCGATTTCCTTGTAATGTTCGATCTTATAATTAATAGTACCCAGACTGTTCTTAAGAACCTTCATCTGCTTCAGAATCTCATTTCGATGCTTCTCTAAAACCTCCTTACGTTCTTCACAGGTATCCTCACCCCGTAAGCAGAGATTCATAAATTGCTTAATCTCAAGAATGGGCATACCGCTGTTCTTCAGGCAGCAGATTAAGCCAAGCCAATCGAGATCAGTCTCGCTGAAGGTACGGATACCACTTTCAGTCCGTTTTAGGGTTGGAAGCAACCCCTCTTTGTCATAATAGCGCAGAGCAGAAGTGGTTAAGCCTAGCTTATTGGCGGCTTGCTGAATGGAATAGGTCATGTGATATCCCTCCGTAACATTATTATCAATAAGTTATAATATCATCATAAATTTATCATACTCATGAGTGGAAAAGGGTGCGAGAGATTTATGAAATTTATGTAATATTTCTTGACTTAAAGTTAACTTTAACACCTATAATAAATGATGTCAATGAACAGCGGACAACCGGATTTTATTAAAGGAGGACGAAAGGATGATATTACAGGATACCTTTACACTAAAGAATGGAATAAAGATGCCTAAGCTGGGACTTGGAACCTGGCAGATCCCGGAGGGAGAGGAAGCCTACAATTCTGTATTGTGGGCACTGAAGCATGGATATAGACATATTGATACTGCCATGGCTTATGGTAACGAAGCCAGCGTAGGAAGGGCAATTAAGGCTTCCGGTATACCGAGGGAGGAAATCTTTGTA
Organism: Bacillota bacterium; assembly: GCA_023411555.1. Taxonomy (GTDB): domain Bacteria; phylum Bacillota; class Clostridia; order Lachnospirales; family Lachnospiraceae; genus Mobilitalea. Next base: position 23,867 of record JAEYOQ010000043.1, on the reverse strand, counting down.
ACGACTAAGCTTCCTGCTCAGTTCAAGGGGTATGACATTGCACATGAGTGTTTTCAGAAGTCGCTGACAGCATTGGGCCTTGACTATATTGACCTTTATCTCATACATGCACCCTGGCCATGGGATAAGATAGGGGCAGATTGTACGGAAGGCAATGTAGCCAGCTGGAAGGCTTTCGAAGAGATTTATGACAGTGGTAAGGTGAAGGCAATCGGAATCTCCAATTTCGAGCCGAAGCACATCGAACCGATCCTTGCTATGTGTAAATATGTTCCGATGGTGAACCAGATACGTTTTCATATCGGTGACCGTCAGGAAGAGATCGTAGATTACTGTCAGAAGCATGATATATTAATTACTGCCTATTCACCTCTTGCTACCGGCAGAATAATTGATGATAAGGCTATTGTGGAGATGGCTGCAAGGTATCAGGTTACACCTGCTCAGCTTTGCATCCGTTACTGTCTGCAAAAGGATATGGTGGTAATACCTAAGTCTACAAAAGAGGAACGCATCATCTCCAATGCTCAGGTGGAGTTTGAGATCAGTTCAGAGGATATGAAAGCGCTAGATCAGCTGTAGGCTTGTTTGGTAACTCGAAGGTATAATGGATATAGACAAAGGAACTCCTATAATATGCTAATACATCTTAGTACTTTAATTTATTGAGAGGTATTAGCACTTATAGAAGTTCCTTTATTACTGTAAGCTATTTATCTTTATTCAGATTCAGACTAACCTCTAGAGCATCCTTACCGTTGGCATCGATGTCCGGCTGTAGGTCTGTTTTCTCCTCACATTCTATCACAATTAACGGTACCATCATCTCGCGGTCAGTTAATCCGGCATGGACACCGATGCAGTGCTCAGCGTCCTTTCTGGAATAGAAAATAGAGAGGTCACCAATAGCGATGGCCAGATAATCTCCTAGAAATTCTTCGAATCTAGGATGGACATTCCCTCTACCGAATAGTCGTTGATTTATTACCTCTTGCTTGGGTAGTAAGATATAATCTCCGCCAAAATGTCTTAAGAAAGCTGTCTCAAATTCCGTCTCCCGTCCCTCCTTCACATAGAAGGCAAGAGCTCTTGGTTCAATGGAGGGCAACCATTTCAAAGTATCCATGATATCTGGATAATCACCTATGTATTTATTGGTGCTGTTAATATGACCATGATCTGCGATGACAAATAGGACTGTGTCCTGAAGCCTATTGCTGAGCTCCTCCAGGTCTTTATTAATACGCTGCACCCAGGCAGCGGCAGATTCGCTGGTTATACCCATATTATGCATGGAGGTATCCGGCTCATTCCAATAGGTGTAGAGATAATGACGGCCTTCCTCTTTACATAGTGTTTCCACAGCTTCTAGGATTTCTTCATAGCTTTCGGTGTGATAAGAGCCAAAATAAGAGATCGATTCGGCTCTTGCCTGTGACAGCGCGTTAATCTTCTCAACGACACTCTTGTAAGGAAGGTATCGACTGACGACATGGTAATCTGCGATCGACTCTTCATCATAATTGGTATTTGGGAATATATTGACGTTATCGGCTATCTCAGGAAAATAAAGACTCCAGCCAATCCATGCGTGTTCACAGGGAGCCAATCCACTTTCCAATGTGGTAGTTGCTGCAGTAGTGGTCGGGGGAAATACTGAGGTGATTTCCTGCACCATGTGGCTTCGCAGAAAGCTGTCCTGCGGGAGCAGGAGTTCGAGATTACGACTACCCATGGCATCGAAAACCATAATCACAACATTTCGATACTGCTTCGCAAGGATGGCATCAGCGACAGCAAGAGTTGGATGGTCGTTAGTTACGCCAAATTCTTTTTCTACAGAGTTAATTAAATTTAAGATACTGTTTCTATAATCCGGATATCTTAACATAATTTCACCTTCTTTGTTTTATTTGGTGTGATCGGCATGATTGTTCTGGTATGTAACATAGATATGACCAATACTGAAAAGGGTTCCGCTAATAAAAAGCAGCCAGTGCCTTAAGAATAAACCACTTGATATAAAAATTGCACTCGGTAATATGGCCAGAATCATTGGAAGTCTTGTACGGGATGACTTGAAAAAGACAAACCAGAACGACCAATACAACAGTAACAGTAGAATAGTAGCAATCAGCCAAATAGCAAACTCTTCGTTGGAGCGAAAACCAAATTCATATAATCCAATGTTGAATACCATAAAGAACATTGAGCCATATCTTCCGATCTGTTCTAATATATTCATCACCTTATTATTACATTTGTTCTCAAAGGATTTTACTCTCCTAGCAAATATGATATTAGGGATAAGCATCACTACAATGACGCAGATACCAAAGATATTAATCCAATTCATGGTGGTTGACCTCCTTAGTATATTCATTATTCATTGAAGGCATCATTTCATAAAGCAGTGGATGCTCATACCCATGAATGGTGCTTCATTCAATAATATCATAAAAGGAAGTATTTGGCTAATTATTTCTTCCGTGCGGAGCTGAGTCTGCTTCGTGCTTTTTCATAGACTAGATCGAATACACCTTATGCGAGTCTTAGCATATAATATCATATATTGTAAAAATTTAGCATATAATAAATTGGAGATGGTAATATGAAAAAGCTATTTAAAAAGCGTAAACGTGAACTTGTGATACAGGAAGAAAATAGTATACTAGTTAATCCCTCTGATCCGACCACGATTCCGAAATTTGTGGATCCATTACCCATACCGGCGGTCGCGGAGCCTTCCATAAGATACGATGCTAACAAAAGAATAGAGCCCTATTATTATATTGTAATGAGGGAAGCGAAGCATCAGTTTCATAGGTATTTTCCCTATACCACAATATGGGGATACAATGGGACTTACCCGGGGCCTACAATTGAGGTCCCCAAAGATGTGACAGTAAAAGTGAGATGGGAGAACAAGTTGCCTAAGAAGCACCTACTACCGGTGGATCATACGCTCCATGGAACCATGGATACACCGGATGTAAGAACAGTTGTGCATCTGCATGGTGCCAATGTAGCAGCAGATAGCGATGGTCATCCCGATGCTTGGTTTTCAAGAGATAATCGATATGTTGGTCATAAGTACACAAGAGATGTATATGAGTATACCAACCATCAGGCTGGCGCAACCATGTGGTATCATGATCATGCAATTGGTATTACAAGACTGAATGTATATGCTGGGTTGGCAGGCTTTTATATCATCAGGGACCACTTGGAGGAAAGATTGAATTTACCTTCGGGCAATTATGAGATACCTATTTTAATACAGGATAAAACATTTAATGAGGATGGCTCATTATTCTATCCGGATAATGCTACACCACCCGTAGATAATCCCGTTCCGTCTACCCCTTCCTTCTTCTTTGGAAACACAGTTGTGGTAAATGGAAAGCTATGGCCTTATCTGGACGTTGAGCCTCGCAAATATCGGTTCCGTATATTGAATGGGTCAAACCTTCGTGGTTATGATTTGAAGCTGAGTAATGGAGGGATATTCCATCAGATAGGTACAGATCTTGGATTAAAGCATCATCCGGTGGAGATAAGCTCTTTCCTCCTGGAGCCTGCCGAAAGAATAGATTTGATCATTGATTTTTCTGAGTACAAAGGTCAGGAGATTATTCTTGAGAATACAGTGCAAGGGCCACCGACTCCAGGCATGGAGTGGATAATGAAGTTCAGGGTGGGAACTAAATTGACCTGCCCGGACACGAGTACTATACCGAGTGAACTTATGCCTAGTCATACCCTTGATCCCAAATTGGCTGCCAGAGAGAGGACAGTGCGTTTGGATGAGACAACAGATCATTATGGAAGAGTAGTACATTTATTAAATGATAGGATGTGGGATGCTCCAGCAACAGAAAAACCGAAGCTTGATACAATCGAGATATGGCATATAGTAAATAATTTTAACTTTCCTCATCCAATCCATCTTCATCTGGTTCACTTTAATATATTAGGCAGAAAGACCTTTACAGAGGAGGATTTTGATGAAGAAGGAAACTACAAGTTCGACCCGGAGAGTTTGGAGCCACCGTTGCCTTATGAAGTTGGGCCGAAGGATGTAGTAAGAGCAGACCCTCTTCAGGTGACATCGATCGTAATGCATTTTAAGGAACACGCTGGGGATTATGTATGGCATTGCCATATATTAGAACACGAGGACAACGATATGATGAGACCACTGGTGGTAGAGAAATGTAATTAAAATCCTAATATTTATTTGTCCCCCCAACTGGATGTTGCTATACCCCTATCTCCGTCCAATGGGGGGATTTCTATCGCTTACCCGAGTCAGGAATCTAGGGAAGCGGTAGCATTTGTGTCATCTATAATTAGTAAATAATCAGTAAATATGTATAATAATGGATAAATACACTTGTTTATTTCCAAATTGTAGAATATAATGGGCATAATAATGATGGTATATCGTTTAATAACGAATTATCCTCAGATTCTATATAAAATGGAGAGAAAACGAAGCTGTGAAACAAAAAGTGAAGTTAGATTTTAAGAAGCTTGATTTTATTATAATCATAACCATGACCATTCTGATTGGTATCGGTATGTATTGCGGGCGACAGGCATTTATGTTGAGCGAAGATATGGAAAGCATATTTATGAAACAAATAGCAGGTGTGATACTTGGTTATATCTGCATCATAACTATTATATTAATTGATTATCACTTCATCAGTAAATTATCCTTTCTATTGTACATCGCTATGAATGTGATGTTAGTCCTTACTCTTGTTATAGGATCAAATATCAATAACGTGAAACGATGGATTAATATCTTTGGAATACCTTTTCAGCCATCGGAATTAACGAAGGTTGTATTAGTATTGTTCCTGGCATCTTTATGTAACAGTCTTAGGAACAAATTAAATAAATTATATGTTGTATTCATTCTTATGGCGGTAGTAGCGATTCCAATGATATTAATTATGAAAGAGCCTCATCTGAGCTCCGCTTTAGCTATCCTATTTGTATTTTGCATCATGGTATATTGCTCGGGAATCCCATATAAGGTAATCGGCGCCGCACTGGCCCTGTTCCTCCCAGTGGTAGTTGGCCTTATTGTGGCAGTCGCTGTATTTAATGTGAAGCTTCCTTTCATCGAGAATTACCATGTGAGAAGGGTACTATCTTTTGTGTCGGACGAGGAAGGTGACGACCTGGAGGGGGATTTTCAGCAGAACCAATCAATAGGAGCAATTGCATCCGGTGGTCTTCAGGGTAAGCGTCTCTTTTCGGAAGGTAATGATAAAAACTATATTGATATCTATGCGAAGGAAAGTGATTTTGTATTTACGATTATTGGTGAGGAATTTGGCTTCATCGGCAGCTTTATCCTGTTATTGCTTTATGCTGTTCTGGTTATTCGATGCCTAATTACATCTTACCGTGCTCGGGATTATATTGGGAAAATGATAAGCATGGGGATATCCGCTTATTTTATGTTTCAGATATTTGTTAATATTGGCGTTGCAACAAAGCTGCTTCCAAATACAGGACTTCCATTACCCTTTATCAGTAATGGTCTGACCTCATTGATTAGCTCAATGATAGCAGTGGGGCTGGTATTGAATATCGGAATGAGACAGGCCTGAAAGGAAAAAGAGAGATTATCCTAAGCTTAATCTCTCTTTTATAGACTTTTACTTTACATGAACATATCCTAAATATTGAGGGTGATTGGAGCAGACTAAATCTCTAATTCTTCCAGATAATTGTGGTGGAAGAAAGTTATCCGCCTTATAATTCGCTCTGCTATGCCTATTCAACGAACTGCGCCATTTTTGAAGTTATCATACCATATCTCGATTTCCTCATCAGAATCAACTTTCAGTATTTTGAAAATTTCGTATGTAAATTCAACAGCAGCAGTCTCATTAGCAGTAATAAAGCCATTATCAACCACAACCTGTGCTTGCATATAGAGGTCTCCACCGGTATATCCTTCCTGGCTAAGGAATAATTCGGGAGAATCGCCGGTATGCTTTACGTGATTAAGGAAACCGTGTCTGCATAGGAAGAGGGTGCTTCCGCATATGGCTGCAATTGGTATCTTTAAATCTACGGCCTTCCTCACAAATTCGGCAATGTTATCATACCTGTTATCTTCCCAGGAAAGACCGCCTGGAAGAATAATCATCGCCACATTCTCAAAGTTATGATAGCCGTCTATACTATAGTCAACCCTTGCTCTAATACCGCCCATAGAAATCTTGTCGTCAGTATCCGTTGCGATAGTTTTTACCACATATTCTGTATATGAATTAGCTACTGCGATGGCATAGCTTGCCTCCCAATCGTTCCATTGGTCTGTTAATACCAGTAATATTTCATTTCTCTGCATTTAATCTCTCCTTATTTTAGATTGGAGCTTTACCGCTCTGTCTGTTTAGCATCAGGCCCATTGGAATTGCTAGTACCTCTTCACAACGACCTTTAAAATTGAAATTTGGTATATTGAATATCATACTTATCATCCTCCTCCATTACAATTGATAGATATAGCTACTACTCATTTAGAGCCTACCGGATTGAGTTTATTTAAGTTCAACGATCCATTCATCCTCATCCACCACATACTGAAATTCTGATATGCTATCCTCATCAAACACTTTTAATAATTCTAAAAAGTTGTTCACCAGATTGTATTGGTGCAAATCGGCTCTATCAACCCACACCATTTTCCCTTCCTCAGAGGATGTTAGGCTTCCTTCGAACTCATTCGTTTTGTATAAAAGAACGATATACCTTCCGTTATCAATAGGAAACTGTTTGATTCCACATAATTTGGGATGACTAATCGTTAATCCGGTTTCTTCTTTCATTTCTCTTATGACAGCATCTACAAAGGATTCATCCTTTTCAACATGACCACCTGGCAGGGTATAGCCTTTCCAGTCCTTTTTTACTCTGTCTTGCAATAAGATTTTGTTGTCTTTATAAATTAGGCAAATAACTGTTAGTTCTACATTCTCTGTTTTATTCATGATTTTATCCTTTTGCTAGTATAAGTTATTTATAATGTTTTGAGAATTAATCTACAATTTCATAACCGGCCTGCTTTAGAACAGCCAATGCTTTTGAATGGTTCTCGGTTTTTGTTAGTATATAATCGGTATTATAGGTCGATATGGCAAAGATACCAATCTGATTGTCTGCTAATAGTTTAGAAATTCTGGCTAGTATTCCGATCAGTGAAAAATCCAAAACACCCTGTATTCGAAAGGCCTTCCAATTATCATCTCTTTGAACTGTATTGCTGGGAACGTGTTCGGTGATACAAACCAATGAGATTTCTTCATCTGTTTTTCCGAGAAAACAGTATTCATCACTGAAATCCACTTCTGTCGTATCACTTATTTTACATACTGAAAATTCGTAATTGATTTTTTTGATTTCCATATTAAGCTTCCCCTCAGAATTTAAGTCAAATATAAATATATGATCCATAGTATTTGTTAATTAGGTAAACGTTAGGCCTCCAGATTAAACCATTTGACCACCTGTTGATAAATTTGATTAGGTCCGATAGTACCATCAATAATTATTGTTCTATATCCAAGCTTATCAGCGTCGTCTTTTATCTGTACTGCAAATAAAGAATCTCTTTCCATCCAGTTTTCAAAAGCCTGTTCTTTATCAGTACAGTCTTTCAAAACCTCTGGTACCCAAGGACGCAGCTTATAGTGATGATACTGGAAATTCCTCGTAGGAACAATGCAAATATATGAATTTGCATCAACTTGCATCTCATTCATTAGGTCGGGTAAATAAGCTGCTCCCTCTGTTATGATTCCATTTGGAGCTTCGATTTTACTCAAATCTTCCATGATGAATCCGAATATCTCACGATATATCTCTAACTCTTCCTTATTCTGTATCATTGGTTCCCGCATCCAGATTTCATCTGCAGAAAGCTCCGATACTTGCGTAGAAAATGGCTTATTTAAAGCATTTCCCCTTCCGATATAAGCTTCTAAGTAATCATCTACTTTAAAATAATAGAGACCATATTGCTCTGATATCATCTCTGCTATGGTACTTTTTCCACTACATGGAGACCCGCCTATAAAATATATCTTTGCCATCTCATAATCCTCTGAACAATTATTTTGAAACAGTTCGTTTTATGTGTACGTGAACAATCGAATTATACACCATAAATATCCAGATAACAACAAAACATTGAAAAATATTAGGAAATAATGGATGCTGGATACTGGATGCTCTACATTGCATTTCTGAGCAGAAAATGAGAGGAAATGAGTGAAAATATTTGTTAAATTATCTATGGAGGTGAAGGATATGAAGAAAGAAATAAGGGAGCATTATCTTGAGACAGGTACCTATACCTACGCAGGACTATATAAGGATTATTTTAAAAGCTTGCCAAACGAGGTAGATGAGCTTGGGAGGTTAATCTGTAGTCAAGTAATACACAGAGTAACCTTACGCGAAGGAAATACAAATGCGAATAGAAATCTGATTTATGGTGATATGAGCCGATTTCCCTGGTACAGAATGCGCTGTGAGGATGATATACTGCTTACGGCAACTGCCATGACAGCCGAATTGTTCCGTATGGATGAAAGGGGATTTACACTGGATAGGAGAGTAGAGGATAAAATCGTTGTATGCTGCCGGTATGTCTCCGTGCTTATGTCTGCGATACTGAAAGCAAAAGGAATCCCCTGCAGATCGAGAGCAGGCTTTGCACCCTATTTCCATGAGGGAGAAAGCTGGGATCACTGGATTAATCAATACTGGGATGATCGACAGAGTAGATGGATTACTTTTGATGCGGATGGCTTCTATGATCCGAAAGAGCTTGGCTTTGACCCATATGATATTCCGAGGGAGCATTTTGACTGGGCTGCTGATACGTGGTTGGCCGTTAGAAATGGAGAGCAAGAGGGAAGTAGATTTATTTATGCAGACAAGGAGAGAACGAATTCCTTAAAAGCGGTCATTCGCTATGTGTTTTATGATTTCCATGCCCTGATGAATAATGAATTGACCTTTTCCTTTCAGCCCAGTTTCTTTGATAATAAGTTTGACCAGCTGACCGAGAAAGACCTATTAGAAGTGGATAATCTGGCTAAACTCATGCTGGATGTGGATAAAAACTATGAAGAATTGGTGCGTCTGTGGAATACTAATAAGAAGTACCGGATTATTAACAGCCCTCTTGTAGAGAACTAATTATATCAGAGCACAAAAAGTATCGCAGCTCCTTGTATGAAGGAGTTGCAATACTACCCTTCCTAAGCTTGTTATACTAATCCGCAACCACCGGCCTGTCCTCAGATCACCTTCATTTTGCAAACCTGTCTATAGTATTACGTTCTAGTTTTCGAAGCATGATGATAAAAGCGTTGTCAGGAAATCTTTCTTCCATTTTTGCCAGAATATCGAGGATTATATTCACAGGGAACAAATTCTGTATCAGCATAACGATAGACGATAAAAAGACACCCACTAATCCAATTATAAAAAACAGAACGTGTAAAAAAACCACTGTCTGAAGCATAATGCATTGGACAACAATCCATATCACTAAGGCCCAGCTGAATATACTACTTATGTACCCCTGATATCTTGATTTTAAGTGAAGGGATAGTGCACTGAATACATTCCCTAAACCTATCACGGTAAATAAGATGATTCCTGGTATGAGAAAATCATGAAAGGGTGAATTATTTAATAAATCTGTGGGCATGCCACCCGGTCCTTGAGGATTGAGAATAGCCATCATTCCTCCACCAATTGCTCCTATTCCAACAAGCAAATGTAAAATAAATAATATCCGAAATACTTTTTTCATTTTAACCTCCACATGATGAGACCTATTATATGATTACTAATCTGTTCACTGATGTCTGAAGCCTTTAAGGTAATATATGGTTTATTATATCATGCTCAGTGTATCCAATCAATTGCTTTTCGCTTCTTATGTGTTTGGTTATATGACTTATATGCTTGGTAGCTGTATTATAATAATGCATGCGGGAATTATGTCGGATATGAGCATAATTTCACATAATAAGTAATCAATGGATATATTGACAATAAATTCACATTAGTATAATATTGAAAAAGTGATCTGTTATTACTATAATTATACAACTTATATTTCTGCCAAATTGATTTATGACCAACATAGCAAAGAATAAAGTGTATCATGTGATTTCAGAGAGCATAAATAAAACATAATAGGAGATTGGGACACAATGGGAAAACGAAAGACAAATCTAAAATTAGTACTAATGACAATGCTGTTAGTGTTCAGTGTTATTATGCTGAATCAGGGTACATTTTCCGATGTGAAAGTAGCTCAGGCAGCCACAAAAAAGGCATCAATTAGTGCCACAAAATTAACAATACCGGTAGGTAAATTAAGTAAGGGTGATCACTGGCAAGATGTTAAGACCTGGGATAGGGGTGTTGCAGAGAAATTAACAGTTAAGAACAAAGTTAAGGGAGCAACCTATACCTTTACTTCAAGCGACAAAAAAATTGTAACCGTAGCTAAAGACGGCGGATATCTGACAGGTGTTAAAGCAGGAACTGCTACAATCACCTGTAAGCAAACCCTTAATAAAAAGACAACAGTTGTCGGTACCTGTAAGGTTACAGTGAAGAAAGCAAATATGGTATCTTATACTTATAGTGGAAGTGATGGTCATGTTGTAGCTATTGGTGAAGGTCAGTACGATTACTATTCCTGGTATGCTGGTATGGATGCATTTTACTATATTGGATACCGTAATCCAAGTGCGAAGTATACCCTCAAGACAAACAGTGCGGACTTCACTATGGAAGAGGCTAAATTTACTGATAAGCAAGCAGAAGAATTTGCTGGTTTAGCTTATGTATACGGTTATAAATATAATGCAAAAAAAGCTGGTGTATATACAGTCGAAGTTGAAGAAACCTATAATAAAAAGACAACGAAGTTGGGAAGCTTTAAGGTTGAAGTAAAAGATACTTATGTAGATTCAGAAGAATACAACCTACGTAAGGGTGATACCATGAACGTCTTCTCATTTGTTCATTTTGCAAAACCTAATACCATGTATTATTTCACAGTTGAAAACTATGACAGCTCTAAGCCGGAAAGTAATGTTGCAACCTTATGGTATGATGATTACGATACGGAAAGAGAGTACTTATTATTGAAAGGTCAAGTACCTGGTAATGCAACTGTTACTGTACGTGAAGGCTCTGAAACAGGTAATGTAATCGGTACCATAAAAGTTAAAGTATACGAAGCTGTTTGTGAGAATATCCTCGTGTACAGTGATGCTACGACCTATGTAGGAGATGAGTATTTCTACTTTTATTATGAGCTACAACCCTATGATACAACAGATGAAGTAACATTCGAATCAGATAACCCGGATGTGCTAAAAGTTGTATTTGATGAATATAATGGATGGGAATTCAAGCCATTAAAGGTTGGTACCGCCAATGTGACAATTAAATGCGGAAGCAAAACTGAAGTTACAAAGGTTACTGTAGTAGAAAGCGAAGAAGATATCTGGTAATTAATAAGCTTTATTAAAAAAGAACAGAGTTTATGCTGTTGCATTAACTCTGTTCTTTTTCGGTTTCTTGTTAGGGCATGCCTTTTTTAAGCCAAATCAGAATACTGGTCTGCTTACGTTCGAATTTACTCATCTTATGATATACCTCTGAGTAATATTTGATATAAAAAAATAGTAAAAAAGCGATTCCGATATTCAAGTAGACGTCCTTCAAGTCAAATGTAAACCAATCGAATAGACGTAAATAGTCTAAGCTGCCCTTCCAAAAGACTACATCAATAAACGCGCATGCAGTACCGGAAAGAAAGAATAGCATCATTCCCCATAGATACTTATTACCCTTAATCCAAAGATATGAAAGATAACGGTAGATTAGTACGATTATTACTGAAGCGAAGATCTGTAATACTACCATGAGCATTACAGGTGTTTTATAGTCAAGGATACTGGCAATCCAACTTAAATTGGTGTTTTGAACGGGTTGAAGAGTCAGAATATCTGGAAGTAATACGACATTAGAATTTCTTAAGTTATTTTCTATGATTAATTTAATTATCTGGTCTATGGCAATCAAACTAAATGAAAATGCAAATAACTTTTTTGACATACTTACTCCTCAATTTTTGCCGCCTCAGACACGCGGCTAATTTCTTTTTGATAATATATGACGGGAATCAGAAGCAGAATTCCAAACACACCGAATAAAATAACTTCTTTGGAAAAAGCTCCACTAGTAATATACTGCCATATAGATAATGCTAAGAACAGAAGGGCAGGAGTGCACCAGGAATTTCTGATTGGTTTGTAATATGCAGTGATGTCTGCATTCGTTGTGTGTAATGCAAAGGGCCGCCCATCCTTTTTCTTCTCTACAATAAAGAGTTCTTTATTATAGTTTCCAGGATTGGTTGCAATTTGTCCGAACCCATGTCCATAGGGTCTCCATCGAACCTTGCCGATGGAATAGTTCAGTTGAGCATTTTTATAGAATACGGTATAGCCCATGTTCTCAAGGAACGAACGGTATTCTTTTATCTTCTTATATGATTGATGTGCAACAAATTCTATACAGTATTGATATTGGTCTGGTTCACATTCTACAAATTCATAGGATAATTTACCTGCCTTAATTAAACGATATCCCTTATGAGCCATTTTGTTTAGCCATTTTTCTTGGGTAGATAACAAACCTCCAAAAAAACGATAGTATCTTATCATTGTTTATCCCCTCCTATTATTCTTGAAGCCGTTTGTACTAGATACTTTAATCTTAATAATTCTGCCTCTGCAATGGTCTTCCCGATCTCAGTGATAATATATTCCTTTTTACGCTCATTATCTTCATTCACCGGACGGATCCATCCCTTATCTAGCAAAGTGTTAAGTGCCCCATATAGAGAGCCGGCACCTAGACTCAGGCGACCTTCCGTCTCGCCCTCCACAAACTGCATTATGCCATAGCCATGCTTGGGCTCATACAATGCCAGTAATATGAAAAATGTGACTTCTGTAAGAGCCCCTCCCTTGACATTATCTCTCATGTTAACCTCCTTGCTATTACGTTTACTGTAATAAATATATCACTAAACGTAATATATGGCAAGATAAATTTACATAAAATGGAATAAAATTCCTTAATAATGAACTGCCTTCAAACAAATGTAACGTTTGGGAGATCAGTTCATAATCAAGGAATTTTATAGGAAGGAGATAGGATATGAAGGCAAAGCTAGGTGATTGTATTCTTAAATAAGGAAAGAAAAGATTAATAGTAGTATTGTTACAACTGCAAAGCCAGTTGTCTTCCAGTATCTATAATAGAAAGCTTCCGTGATCCCATAAAGGGCGAAGAATATTGTTGACAGTAGAATAGTATTGTGAAGATACATACGAAAGATATAGGATAATAAGGAGCAACTAAAGAAGGCTATGCCAATGAATAACATACAGATTACTTTTAATCTGATATTAGTGCCTGATATATTGTCCGGTAATTCTCTGTGCTGCTTTCTTGCTAATCTTAGTCCGTCTTTTCTCGTTAGATAAACAATATTTGTGATGATTTCAGTTGCACCAAAGGCGAGTAAAAATGCTCGCATTATTTCTTGTCCCCAGGTCATAATAAGTCCTCCTTTGACAAATTGTTGATTGTCTGGTTTAGCCTTTTCTGTAACCTCTATTGTCCTTCTTTCGATATCTATTACAGGATTTTTATTAATATTACTAATTTCTTTATTTGTAAATGTTTACAGTTGGATATTAAGGGTGCTGTGATAATGCCGGATGGGTAGTACACATTTAGCCTATAATGCAAAAGGGACCTGTGATAAAGAGTAGATATTGCTTATATATAAGAGTAACAGCATCCTAATACATGTTGACGGATGCTGCTACTCTTATATCTTATAAGTAGGCCAATTCAGATTTTCTATAATAATCCAAAATGGGGGCTCTCCATCATGGATTTCATCTGACATAAGCAAAAAGGATGTCCGGCAGGATCAAGCATAACTGTCCAAATTTCCGAAAATTGCTCATCTGCGATTTTCGCTCCACATTGGATTGCATGATGAACTGCTTGGTCCAAATCATTTACGGCAAAGTCAAAATGTGCCATCTGTTGTTGGGTGCCAGGTTTATCCGGCCAGACAGGTGGTTTATATTCAGGATTCTTCTGAAATAATATGCCTGGATAGGTTCCCTGATTGGTGCCCGGAGCGTGCACACATACCCAATCCTCATCGAAAACCAATACCTCCCATTTGAGCAAGGCAGCATAGAAGCTTGCTAATTCCTGTGGGTCTGTGCAATCCACCGTGAAAGAGTACATCTTGATCTTTAGCTCATCATTCATATTGCTAATACCTCCTTTTAGCTTGTCTTTCAATTTATACTCCATGATATTACATGAAACCTATGACGGTTACATAAATCCATCTGGTTTTTGAGTACATATTATTATGTAATGTAATCTCGTCATATGGCCCATTTAATGCGTAACCACGTTAATTTTTAGATTACAGTTGTTTTCCCATGAGTGTTAAGCCGCTGTAAGATTCAAGACCGAGCTTATGATAAAAGTGTTCTGTATAATCCCCTTTGGATGTAAAGAGTATAATTTCCTTAACGCCTTCTTCTTTCATTCGATTTTCAAACTCTTTGAAAATTTCTGAACCAAGGCCATGACCACGCATTCCGTTTTTCACGCAAAACTCTTTAATATTAAGCATTACTCCATCATAAAACTGTTCTTTACTTCCTAAGATCATTCCGCATAATATGCCATTCATTTTGGCTGAAATCCCGCAAAAATCTTCAACATTAATCATTTGATGTAATCTTTTACTTGCTGTATCAATCGTCCAACTGTCATTCCATGGCTCTGAATTAAAGGTTTCAACATACATTTTTGCTAAATTATTGATATCGTCTAAAGTAATAATATTATATTCTAACATTTTTTATCCTCCATAAAAATCCTTATCTGTATATTTCTAATACAATAATATCATATTAGCGAAAGTATATAAACTAAGATTACGGTATACCTACATATCGATTATGTACCAGTTTCTATATACGTTTCACATTTACCATTCCTGTTATCTGCTCTTTTTCAATCGTTAGGGGAGGATAAAATCTCAGGAGATTTGCAAGGACACTTATCCCTGTAATGTATCCAGCATCAAATAGCTCCTTGTGGATCGGTTCCAAAGGTAGATTCCTATTTTGAACGAACTCAATAACATACATCAGCCCTCTACCGCGGACTTCCTTGACGCATCTACACTTTTCTAGTAAAAGGTTCAGCTCATGTTCAAGTAATAAGCCAATTTCAGAAGCTCTTTGTATGTAGTTGTTGCGTTCTATTATAGTAATAACCTCTTTTGCGACAGAGCAGCCTAAGGGGTCATTCTGATGCGATTGAGCATACTTAAAACCGGATTGTTCTATTAAATCAGCTACTTTCTTAGACATAGCAATAACGCTTACAGGGTATCCGTTACCAATTCCCTTACCACAGGAAACGATATCGGGAGATATATTATAATACTCATATCCAAACCACTTCCCTGTTCTGCCGATTCCTGTAGTGACCTCATCCACAACAATATATCCACATTCTCTAATTCATGGAGTGAGATATAGGAGGCACAGTTTATGTATTTATTCTTAAAATAAAAGATTTCCTACCCAATACAAAACTATTATGTGTGTTGGATAAAAGATATAAAATAAATACTTTAGACCTATACCTTTTTTTCCATTATATAACCACATCAAAGGTAATGAGGCGATCATCATCCATTGAAAATTTATAAAGAACAAGGAATGAATACTTAAATTATTGATAGAGCTCATTATAAGGAAAAGAATACAGAAAATACCATAGGCGTATGATAGTTTTTTCTTGCTTTCTTTATTAAAGTATATCAATACTCCCAATAGAACGAATATAATACTACCTTCACAGAAGATGATATTAGCGGTAATTGCTCCGATAAAACCTTTTATTGCAATACCTGGAAGTATTCTTTTTGCTACAATACACAAAAGCGTTGTTATTATTTGATAAATGCAAAAAAGAATAACATATTTAGTTCCTTTTTTTCTATTCTGCCGACACAACTCAATTAAGCTTGTTACGATACCAATTAAAAGCAGTGTAACAAAAATATTATTTGTTATGTAACAATATGGATTTTGGTATGCATTATTGCATATGAAGTTTATCACTGCCATCAATGCTCCAAAGCAATACATCCTTGTAAGGTACTTCTTTCTATCACGTGTATAAGAGAGTCCCCATGTCATACAAAATATAAATAATGGAGCAGATAGCCTACCTAACCAATGAAACCAAATTGGTGTTCCTGGAATGAATTCCGCAATGTGGTCAATAAGCATTAGTATTAAAGCTAAAAGCTTAAGCGCCGTACTTGTCATTTGTAATACCTCCAAATTGATATAGTAATAGTCAAATAATTAACATAATGCCAATTATATACATTTCAAATGGGATAGTCAATAAACATTATTCCCTTATCAGAAAAATAAGCAATCAGTCATAATCCAGAAAGTCAACCACTACATAAGTTTATTAATTCATCTTATTGTAATGTGTTATAGTAGTACATCATTGGTCTGATATCACAAGAAGTCGGAAAGAGGGTATAGGAAATTCAAAATAGTTGTATGAAACATATAATCATGTATAATATTACCATCTGATTTGGCATGTGATGGTCTTTCTAAATATTTATAGATTTCAACTACATTATGTCACAAACTGATCACACTAATTGTTCTATATGTAAGAATTATAATTCTAAGTAAAATATAGAGAGGAGGATGTTACGATGGATAATCAGCAACTGGAGCAGATCATATACCAAGTAAAGCAAGGAGATCTACAGCAATTCACCCGGGTCATTGAGTATTACCAGAAGCCATTGTATCACTATATCTATTGTATTGTAAATTGTACTCAGGACGCTGAAGATATTGTACAGGATACATTTTTTATGGCTATTAGGAAAATTAGAAAATATAAATCAGACACCAAGTTCTCTGCATGGATATATCGAATAGCACGCAACATCTCATACAATTATATTAAAAAACGGAAGAGAATTTTATTGTTCGATTGTTTGGATATTACAACTATGCTAGAAGAGCGCAACTTTACATTGATGTCTAATAATGACTTACAGCACAAGATGAATGAGGTTTTTCAACATATGACCTTTCAGGAAAAAAATATAATGGTCCTTCGTATTTATGAGGAGAAACCATATGAAGAAATCGCGTACATCATGAAGATCAGTCAAAGTACTTGTCGAAAGAAATATGAACGTGCCCGTAAAAAGTTTATCGAATTATATCAGAATGTTGATAAGGAGGAATATAGATATGGATGTAGAGAAGAACTTAAAAATGTATTTTGAGCAAAAAATCAACACGCTTCCTGATGATATTGATTTTCGAAATGTTAAGATAGAAAATATAAAAATGCCAATAAGAAGTCATATTACTGTTAAGCTTGCTCTTGCTATGGTTTTATTGGTTAGCATGACAGGTACCAGTATTGTTTATGGTGATTCAATTGTGACCTACATTAAAAATTTGAGTTTCTTTCATTCAAATGGTGATGTTGCTTGGTCAATTGACACAGAAAAGGATGATGGCTCTTATAAAGATCTTGTAGATGCAACATATGATCAATTAAATCTTGCTCCAGGGCAAGCGGTAGCAATCTATGTAGTAGAGGATAATCCTAATAAGGTTATCGTCAGTCAACAAGAACCCTTGGTTATTCAAGATATAAATGAGCTCAATTCGTATAAAATCAATTCATTAGATTATGCATTTGAACCGGAATTACTTCAAAAATATGAATTCTATAAGGGAAAAGTTACCTTTGATACGATACTCCCAAGCAATTACACAGATCTTATGCTAGACGAAGCTCAAACTACTGGAAAAAGTGTTATCGTGAAGAAATTAGAATCATCTTCAAATATTCTCTCAATTGACGCAGAGTACTATAGTAAAGAGCACTTAGAAGAGTCCCCTGTATTCTCTGTTCATATTATGAAGTGGATTGGTGATAAAGTAATTGAAACAGGTGATGAAGATGGCATGCCTACAAATAATTATGAGAAAATATTGCTTGATGAATCCGAAGTTCTTTATTCGGAATTATCCGGACGGAAAGATATTTCATGGGTTGCTTCTGGATTTTATTATATTATTTCATCATCTCAAGAAACAATGACCAAAGATGAACTTTTAAATATTACTAAAGCGCTCGCACTGAAGTAATATGGTTTATCTGGCAAATTCCTCATGAATTATCTTTAATTCATTTCGTACCGTATTCTAGACGAATAAGAATGAGCAGGGAAGTCACCTTAAGCCTGTACATTGTTGAAATTATGCATGTAGAGTTGAGGGATTAAATGGGATTGTGTTTACTCCA
The DNA here is from genome assembly GCA_023411555.1 of Bacillota bacterium. Lineage (GTDB taxonomy): Bacteria > Bacillota > Clostridia > Lachnospirales > Lachnospiraceae > Mobilitalea. Next base: position 5,303 of record JAEYOQ010000043.1, on the reverse strand, counting down.
AATAGAAAGGAGAATAAAATAGGTGAAGTAAAATCTACATTAGAGAAGGGTAGAGGTTGCTTCACCTATAAGGTACAGTGGACCTTGATTTTCGAGTCCTATCTAATATCAAATCTTAAACTGGGAAACTGCAGCTGCCAATTGATTTGCCTTATCTTTTGCGGTTTTTGACAATTCAATAACCTCGTTGGATTTTTGCATAATCCCAATTGCCTCTTGGGCAATCATAGTAGCACCACTTGCTTCTTCATTGGTTGAATCAGAAATTTCACTTATAGCTTTAGCCATGTTTTGAACAGAAGCTAGAAGTTCTTCTGAAGTAGCACTAAAGCTTGACATTATATTATCTATACTAAGTGAGTTTTCACTATACTCTGAACTTGTCTGAACAAGAGCATCATAATCACTTAATACTTTTTTATCTATAAAACCTAAAATTTCTGATGACCCCTTTGCCAGATTTTCAACTGCCATTGTGATGACTTTTGTTACGTCCTGTATTCTATTTGCCATTTTTTTAGAATCATCTGCTAGTTTTTTAATTTCATTAGCAACTACAGCAAATCCTTTACCAGCTTCTCCAGCTCTAGCAGCCTCAATCGATGCATTAAGAGAAAGCAAGTTAGTCTGTGAAGTAATAGCTAAAATCCCTTGTGCTAACTCATTAATCTGACTTACTGATTTTGATTGCTCAATTGCTTCTGTCAATTCTATTTTTGTATTACCATATATTTCAAGAGCCGTATTTTTTGAATCCGTAGCATTCTTTTTCATATCAGCTGCCATAGCACTTACGTTATTGATCGTAGCTACACCTTCCTGTGCCTCTATTGCAATAGAATTTACTGCTTTTTCAATTTCTAAAGAGGTAGAGCCCATCTCCTGAGTTGCAGAAGCCACTTCTTCCGTTCCTGCAGAGAATTCTTCCGTGGTAGCAGATATTTCTTCTATACTATGATTTAAGTCATTCATATTATTATTAATGGTTAATAATAGATTTTCTACATCAGCTGATCCACGTACCACCTCCATAACGATTGATTTTATGGAAGATTGCATTGTATTTATCGCTCTTGACAAGATTCCTGTTTCGTCATTTTTCTCAAGTAATCTCTTGGATATCTCACCGGTAAAATCGCCACCGGCCACTACTGTAAGAAAAGTAGATGCTTCCTTAATTGGTTTGGTTATGGTGCTTGCAATTATATATGTAATTATCATGCCTATAAGAATAAAAAGTACAGACACCCCATTTACTGCCGCAATAAGCTTAGTAACATCACCCATTATCATCTCACTAGGAGCAGTGATTGCCAATGACCAATCGGTTCCTATAACAGGAGCAAACCCCATATATTTTGACTCATCCTTATAAGTATATTCGCCCACTCCTGTCTCACCATTTATCATTTGCAGTGTTAGTTTTTCTAGTTGCGCAAGTCCAGGATCATTTTCTGCATCCTCAAAGATATTATACATTTCTGTAACATATTCTTTATTATCATGAGCCACTGTAGTTCCACTCTTATTGATCATATAAACTTCTTTTCCATCATCTAGTTGTATAGAATGAGTTAATGAGCTAATTTCATTTCCGTCTCTTACGGAAGCTAAAACTCCAATAATCTTATTATTTGGATCTTTAATAGGAACGGAATATACAACTACAATATCACCTGTGAGCTTACTGGTAAAAGGATCCGATGCCACACTCTTACCGGCAATAGAATCTATATAATAATCCAATTCTGTTACCGAAGTAATACCTCCGGTAGTTGTCTTAGCAATTCCTTCAGCATCAACGAATAGCATCCATAGATGTCCTGCCCTGTTAGCTTCATTTGCTAAAATCTCTAATTTCTGAGCATCTGTAGCAATATTCTTTGAAAAAGCATCTGTTGCAGCCAATAATTCTAAACCATTTAATTGCCCCTTAATACTTTCTTCTACCACCTTGGATGCTTCCATGGCAAAATCGGAAAGTGATTCATTGATATTGTCTACTAGAGCGTTCTTAGCAACCGAATAGGAAAGTAACCCAATTCCTGCGCAGATAATAAACATTAACAAAGCAAAAGATAGTAATAATTTCGATTTTATACTTTTGAATCTAATACTTTTTAATGCAATACCTATTAATTTCATCTTTCTTCCTCCGTATTATATGGATTTAATCATATTTACATTTACTAAAGCATTTACACTAAATTATACTATAAATCGACATTATGTACATGTTTATAACTATTTTGTCATTGCCACGGTTGTGACACTTATTCGTATTAAGCTCTAAAAGTAGGATATTTTAGTCATATAGTACAAATTAATACTTGTTATTCCATATTATAATACTTTATGATTAGGTTATGATTAATATGGAATATTAGTAAGTTCATACTATATAGTCTGAGTTTAAGGAGGGGGGGTTAATATTATGGAAGCTAAAATGAATTTTGGTAACAGCCTGGAGAGTCTTTTAGATATACTGGATATTAGCATGGTTAGATTAGCCAAGGCTATCAATGTGGATAGTTCACTTGTCAACCGTTGGGTTAATAATAAAAGAATCCCATCCTACCGCTCAGATTATATTGAAAAAATATCAGAATATCTTTCAGGATGTGTATGTAATTCATATCAATCTAGTAAAATTGATGACGTTTATGAAATGGTCTTTGACAGAACTGTACAAGACATGAATACGAAAGATAAGATTAATCACATATTATTAGAGACACAGGGATTTTCATATGAAAGTAAGAGATTAAATAATAAGATTGAATTAAAGATTATAGATTCAAAAAGTGATTCTTTAAAATCGGCAGTTATAAAGAAAAGTGACTTAACTCTTCACGATCACTTATCACAAGATGGCTCATTGAATTTTACTTCAAGGGACAGAATACTAATTGGCAGTGAAAACATATATAAAACATGTTTCGAAATGTTGACTATAGCAATAAATAGTAAGCCAACTATGATAAATAATCATCTTTACATAGCCTTTAGTAATAGCTTTTATACAGCTAACTATTCTAATTATTTAATTAATTGTAGAAATGTTATCATGAAAGCCATAGAAAATGGTTGGCAAGTCATGTTTTTAGTCGATCTGAAGATGGAATTCCCCTCACTGACAAAATTTATTGATTTTTCACTTCCTTTAATTAATACGGGGAGATTCCATCCATATTACTATAAAAAGTACGAGGCCCTGTCTAACTATGATACACTTATAGTAGTACCAAAAGTAGGTGCTATAATGGGAGTTACTGATGGCCTTGGTGAAGATTCACATTGTGCTTTTAGCTTTGAAAATAAAAAAGCATTACAAGTTTTGGAAAATAAGTTTAATATAATCATAATGAGCCTTACCAATTCATTAATCAATTTTATGAATAATGGAACATCAATGTATTTTGACGTATTAACAAGTGGTGAAGCTTTTATTGGAAATCGTATTCTATATAAACGAGAATTTGGAGTTTTAATACTACCGTATGAATTATATAAAAAGCTATTGTATAAGCTTTCAGAGAACACAGAGGAAACTTATGCTTCATTAGAATACTATGAACGTAGGTTTGCAGCTTTCCAAGAAAATATTACATACTATAAATATTATGATATTTATCATATTGATTGTATTAATAGAATTATCAAATATAAAAAACTATATCTATATCTGTATAACCGAATCATAGAGATATCTCTGACTGACGATGAAGCTGTACAAATCTTAGAAAACATAATAAGTTTATTGATTCTATATCCTAATTTTCATGTAGCATTTTTAAATGAAAATAGCGCTTTAACCTTCCTAGCTTCCACCTTTTCCTGTGTCGTTAAAGAAAAGAAAGTGGTAATGATCGAGACCTTCAAGGATAAAATGAATGGACCAGAAGTGCGTTATTCTATTGACGAACCTATTCTTGTTAATGCTATGGATACTTACTTTACAAGTCTTATGGATCAAATTGCTCCTATGAATAAAGACCGTAACGAAATTATTGACTGGCTTTTACAAGGAATAAATGCATTAAAGTCTAATTGTTTATAATATTATCTAAGACAAATAGCGTTTCAAAGGATATACTGCTTGACCAAGAGATGACTTTGGCGAACGAATTATAACGCTAACAGAAGCAGGAGAGTAGGAGGGACTAGTCTTATGTTATTTAAGTCAATGATTAATGGAAATAGCTCTTGGGCAGAAATATTTCAATCTATTGATGTATTTAAACCATTGATAGAAACAATTTTTATTAAACATGAGCTTACAATCGATGAGATTGAAAACCTAACACCCGGAACTAATGCGGTCTTTCGTATCAAGGATAAAGTAATTAAGATATTCGCACCGATTGAATCAGGATATAGCACCGACAAAGATTACTTTACGGAATTATCTGCGTTACAACATGCCCATGATGTGCAAATAACTGCGCCGTCATTAGTACATACAGGCGCCATTGAAGATAGATACTTATTTCGATATATAATAATGGAGTTCATCAACGGAGAGGAAGCCGACCAAAGGCTAAGGCTTTATAATGCGATTCAAAAAAGTGACTTTGCATATAAACTTAAAACAATAACAGAAAAATTGAATATTAAAGTTTCACAATATGATTTTCCTGTATTCGAACTGAAGGTATGTCTGGAAAACAAGAAATGGACTGAATTCTCAAATGATTTTTGTCAAGATAGAGTAACTTATATTCGTAGCAAGAGTTTCGCTGATTTCGTTTATACACATGGCGATTTAACCGGTGAAAATATAATAATAGACGAGAAGGGTGAAATCTATCTTATTGATTTTGCCGATAGTCGTATTGCACCCTTCTATTATGAATGGTCACCTATAGTATTTGCACTATTTGGCTGTGATCCAGTCATGCTGGAGGCTTACTTTGGATCATATCATAATGATGCGTTTTATGATATGTTAACTCTTAGCTTACTTATCCATGAATATGGTTCAAACATATTACAGCAAATATGTGAGTTGGCTGGTATTTCAATTCACTCTATAACCGAAATTCATTGCTTAAAAGAAATGCTCATTAAAATTGTGGAAGGTGGCCATATGAAAGTAAGATAGCTGTACTACATTTCTTCTGGGCGATCCATTAATTACATTATCTATTTGACTCTAACTAATTTTATAATAAAAGTAAGCGTCAAATCATACGCTCCTAATAAATTTTAAGCGCCGCTTATTTGCGACGCTTACTGTAACAATCAGCCGGAAGTGTTCTTGACCACGGCATGAGTGGCTCCAGCTTTGATTGTTCTATATT
>JAEYOQ010000013.1 GCA_023411555.1 Bacillota bacterium | reverse complement strand
ATTGCCTCAAGTGAACGAAGACACCTTAGAAGTGCTAGTAAACTGGAACCGGCTTTTCAAAAGGGTATCCCATTATCTGAAGTCCTGTCAGCAACCGTGCCTAGAATGATACAGCGAAAAACATTCATGATAAGAAACTATTGACAATCCATACTTTTTATACTATTATAAACAAAAATGTATAGTATAAATACGTTGACGGAGAGAGTAAGCATATAACGAACGTCTCAGCGAACCGGAGATAGTGTAAGCCCGGTATTAGTAGTATATGACTGAAAATCACTCCCTAGTTGCAAGACCCAAAGGCGGGATGTGCCGGCTGAGTAGGTTACGCCGGTATCTACCGTTATATAGATAATGTATGGATGTCCACAGTAAGAAGTATTTCGATTTAATGTACTGAGGTCAGAGTACGTGAAACAGGTGGTATAATGACAGCATATAGCTCTCATCCTATTTCGGATGGGAGTTTTTTTATTTCATAATAAAGTACTTCCTATGAAATAAAAAAGCAGATTATTGAATGATAGCAAATTATATTATTAGGAGGAATTAGCATGTACGATAAGGTATCTACGGATTTAAACTTTGTCGACCGCGAGAAAAAGGTTTTAAAGTTCTGGCAGGATAATAATATTTTCGAAGCCAGCATCGAGGAACGTAAGGAGGGAGAGACCTATACCTTCTATGACGGACCGCCGACAGCGAATGGAAAGCCGCACATCGGTCATGTGCTGACAAGAGTTATTAAGGATATGATACCACGATATAGAACCATGAAGGGCTATAAGGTTCTTCGAAAGGCAGGCTGGGATACACATGGTCTTCCCGTAGAGCTTGAGGTTGAGAAGAAGCTGGGTATTGATGGGAAGGAGCAGATCGAGCAATACGGTCTGGAGCCATTCTTACAGGAATGTAAAGAAAGTGTATGGAAATACAAAGGTATGTGGGAGGACTTCTCTGGAACCGTTGGCTTTTGGGCCGATATGGAGGATCCTTATGTAACCTATCATAATGATTATATTGAGTCTGAGTGGTGGTCCTTAAAGCAAATCTGGGATAAGGGGCTCCTTTATAAGGGCTTTAAGATTGTACCTTACTGTCCCAGGTGTGGAACACCTCTTTCCAGTCATGAGGTTGCCCAGGGCTATAAGGATGTCAAGGAAAAGTCAGCGATTGCAAAGTTCCGTGTCAAGGGAACCAAAGATGAATATATTCTGGCATGGACAACAACACCCTGGACCCTACCTTCCAATGTAGCGCTTTGCGTAAATCCGGAGGAAACCTATGTAAAGGTTAAGGTACAGGTTGATGCAAAGGGTAATGTAATAAAGAAGGATGGCAGCTGTTCCTGTGGTCATGACCATGGCCATGAGCATGAGGCTGCAGTAGCGGTAGGCACTGAGCATTATATCCTGGCTGAGGCATTATTAAATGTTTTAGACGGTGATTATGAGATAGAAGAGACCTATGTAGGTAAAGATTTAGAATATAAGGAATATGAGCCCTTATTTGATTATGCTAAATTAGATAAGAAGGGGTATTTCGTTACCTGTGACACCTATGTAACCTTAACCGATGGTACCGGTGTGGTTCACATCGCTCCTGCCTTCGGTGAGGATGATAATCGTGTCGGTAAGTTATATGATCTTCCGTTTGTACAGTTAATCGACGGAAAAGGCGAGTTTAAGCCTGAAGCAGATGATCTTGCAGGAATGTTCTGCAAGCAGGCAGATGAACCAATCCTGAAGAAGCTGGCAGAGAAAGGCCTGCTCTTCAAGGTATTAAAGTTTGAGCACAGCTATCCCTTCTGCTGGCGCTGTGATACACCGCTCATCTATTATGCTAGAGAATCCTGGTTCATTAAGATGACGGCAGTGAAGGATCAGCTGATTGCCAATAACAATACGATCAATTGGATGCCGGAGAGCATCGGCCAGGGTCGCTTTGGTGACTGGTTGAAGAATGTACAGGATTGGGGTCTTTCCCGTGACCGTTATTGGGGTACACCTCTTCCAATCTGGGAGTGTGAGGATGGACACCGCCACTGCATCGGTAGCATTGAAGAGCTAAAATCCATGTCCGATAACTGTCCGGAGAACATTGAGCTTCATAGACCATTTATCGATGCTGTGACGATCAAATGTCCAGAGTGCGGTAAGCAGATGACCCGCGTTAAACCGGTAATCGACTGCTGGTATGATTCAGGTTCTATGCCCTTTGCACAGTGGCATTATCCATTTGAGAATAAAGAAATATTTGATGATAACTTCCCTGCAGACTTTATTAGTGAGGCAGTGGATCAGACCAGAGGCTGGTTCTACTCTCTGCTGGCCATATCCACTCTGATCTTTGACAAAGCGCCCTTCAAAAATGTTATTGTACTAGGGCATGTACAGGATGAGAACGGACAAAAGATGTCGAAGTCCAAGGGTAATGCGGTGGATCCTTTTGATGCACTGGAACAGCATGGCGCCGATGCAATCCGTTGGTATTTCTATATCAACTCTGCATTATGGCTACCAAACCGTTTCCATCACGGTGCGGTTACCGAAGGACAGAGAAAGTTCATGGGAACCCTGTGGAATACCTATGCTTTCTTCGTGCTCTATGCTAATATTGATAATTTTGATGCAACAAAATATAAGCTGGAATATGATAAGCTTCCGGTTATGGATAAGTGGCTTCTATCCAGGTTAAATACTCTGATTAAATCGGTAGATGAGCAGCTGGATAATTACCGCATCACAGAAGGCGCAAGAATGCTGGCTGACTTCGTCGATGAACTGTCCAATTGGTATGTAAGAAGAAGCAGAGAACGTTTCTGGGCGAAGGAAATGGAGCAGGATAAGATCAATGCTTATATGACCTTATATACCACTCTAGTTACCGTATCCAAGCTGGCAGCACCCTTCATTCCGTTTATGACGGAGGATATCTATCAGAATCTAGTGGTGAATATCGATAAGACAGCACCGAAGAGTATCCATCTGTGTGACTATCCTGAGTATAATGAGGCATGGATTGATGCAGAGCTAGAAGCGAATATGGAAGAGGTACTGGAGATAGTAGTACTCGGCCGAGCTTGTCGTAATGCAGCAAATATCAAGAATCGTCAGCCGATTGGTAAGATGTATGTTAAGGCAAATGCAGAGCTGTCTTCTTTCTTTACGGCAATCATTGCTGAGGAGCTGAACGTGAAGGAGGTTATATTCACGGATGATGTACGTGATTTCACTTCCTATAGCTTTAAGCCCCAGCTTAAGACCTTGGGACCGAAATTCGGTAAGCAGATAGGAGCTATCCGTGCTATTCTTTCTGAGCTAAACGGCAATGCGGCGATGGATGAGCTTAATGCTACCGGGCAGCTGAAGATAAATCTGGAGGGTACGGAAGCGGTTCTCGAAAAGGATGATTTATTAATCGAGGCGGCGCAGACAGAAGGCTTTATCTCAAACTCCGATCATGGTATCACCGTTGTACTTGATACCAATCTGACAGAAGATCTAATTGAAGAAGGCTTTGTCAACGAAATTATCAGTAAGATCCAGACCATGCGTAAGGAAGCTGATTTTGAGGTTATGGATCATATCCGTGTATCTCAGAGTGGTAATGACAAAATCAAGGAAATAATTCTTCGGAATGCAGAGGAGATCAAGTCTCAGGTTCTGGCAAAGGAAATTCTTGTTGATCAGGCTCAGGGCTTTATGAAGGAATGGAGCCTTAACGGTGAAGATGTAACTCTCGGTGTCGAGAAGCTATAGTAGCCTGCTTTTTAGGTATAAAGAATAATTAAACTAAGTCCCCGTGATGTAACATTTTGGTAGTTATGAATACCAAGGTGTATGTCCGGGGACTTTCTTCACAATAAGTTCATTTTTCGGTAATAAAATGAACACATTTACATCCTATAATAAGAGTATAGAATTTATAAAGAAGCCACGATTGCAAAGGCGGTTACTGGCTTCGACTAACAACAAGTAAAATTAATATAGACTGATTTTTTTCATAAGATTTTCCCTCCCCCTTTTTTTGAAGAAGCCGGCTAATAGAAGCCGGCTTCTCCTCTTAGCCGTCAATAGTTCTAAGAGAAGTTCTGTCGTCTCTCGAATTAAGAAGGATGTATCAAGGTGAGGTCTTATAATTGGTAATACATGTAATCCGGAACTATATAGTCTTTACTTTCTGCGGTTCGTATACTATAATAAAATTATAAGCAAATCATTTTTTAATTCAATTATAATGCTTAAGCCATGTAGCCTTACGCTAGGACAAATATTATGATATATGGATGAGGAAAGATCTAAAAGAATTTTATTTCTGTATTTATAAAACCGAAGGTTCGCCGTGCGGGCTTTCTGTCGTAAGAAAGGATGGGGATTCTATGAAATTGATCTATGTAATAGTTCGTAATGTTGACAGCAGTTATGTAACGGAGGCATTGAATAAATCTGGCTTTTATGTTACTAAGCTGGCGTCTACCGGAGGATTCTTGCGTGAAGGTAATACAACCTTGATGATAGGAACAGAAGAAGATAAGGTTGATCTTGTTATAGACATTGTTAAAAAAGAATGTGGACCGAGACAACAGATTATATCCAATCCGGTTGGCACGGTAGAATATGCCTCCATGAATGTGGTGGTGAACGTTGGAGGGGCAACCATCTTTGTTATGGATGTTGACCGATATGAGAAGATATAGAACAGTGAATTATAAAAGAACGTGTAATAATATATTGTAGAATGTAAAAGATATCACCTCCGGAATTACACTTACCCGGAGGTGCTTTTTGCTTAAAGAGTTGGCAGCTCACGAATATGAAAACTGTGGGGGAGGGTTGATAATATAAGCATGAATTATTTGTGAAAAACAGTTTTCTGCTTTCTTTTTTTCGCTAAATATGATATAACGTAATATAGCACTGCAAAAGCATATTTCGGAATAAGGGATTTCTCTTTCCGATATATAAAAAGGAAGGAATAATATAATGAAAAAGAAATTATTATTGTTAGTTATGAGCGTTAGCATTATGGTGCTAGCATGGGGATGTGGTAAAAAGGAAACAGTTGATGAGCCGATTACAGACGAAGGAACAGTGACAGAGGCACCAGCAGATAGCAGCGCTGATGGTACTGAGAATACAGATACAGCGGCACCTGTAAAAGAGGCATATGAAGTAAATGACTATATTACTTTAGGCGAATATAAAGGAATTCCTGTAACCTATTCAAAATTAGAAGTAACCGATGCAGATATCGATGAGGTCATTCAGTCAGAGCTTCAGAGTAATGCAGAGGAAGTGGAGGTTACTGATAGAGCAGTTCAGAATGGCGATATCGTCAATATTGATTACGAAGGACTAAAGGATGACGTTGCTTTTGAAGGTGGCACAGCTCAGGGATTTGATTTGGAGATCGGCTCCGGAAGATTTATCGAAGGCTTTGAAGAGGGATTAATTGGAGCAAAGACAGGCGATGAATTATCATTGAATCTGACCTTCCCAGAGAATTATTCCTCAACAGATTTAGCTGGACAAGCTGTCGTATTCAAGGTTAAGGTAAATGCGATTAAGATTACCGTGGTTCCGGAATTAACAGAGGACTATGTGAAAGAGAATACTGAATTTGATAGTATTGCAGCCTACAAGGAGGGTGTCCGCGCCGAGCTTGTAGAGCAAAATGAAAATTCTATGAGAAATGAGAAGATTAATAATCTTATCACAACAATCATCGATAGTTCTACTATCTCATCATATCCGCAGTCAGTAGTTGATTACTATGCATATGAGATGGAAAGCTACTATATGCAGTATGCTACAATGTTTGGTTATGAACTTTCAGATTTCCTTGCAGCGAATGGTCTGACAGTAGAAAAATACAATGAAGAGAAGAAATCCTATGCAGAGAGCAGAACAGCACAGGAATTAGTGTTAAATGCAATCATTAAAGCAGAGAACATGCAGATTTCAGATGAGGAATACAAAGCGGGTGTAGCGGGCTATGTTGAAGAATATGGCTATGCATCAGAGGAAGAGTTTTTACAGTATGCAACCGAGGCTCAGATCAAAGAAAGCTTAATCTGGGAAAAGGCTGTAAACTTTATCCTGGAAAAATCAGTAGAGGCATAAATTCGGATTGAACATGGAATTGTAACTATAGGAGTAATAAATGAAGGGGTTGTCGCACTAGGAATTAGCTACGGCCCCTTCATTTCAGTAGAGAGTAGAATATTATATGATTAGAAATTATTTACCGATCAGTATCGATGATATGGAGCAAAGAGGATGGGACCAGTGTGATTTCGTCTATGTGACAGGAGATGCTTATGTGGACCACCCCTCCTTCGGTCCGGCCATTATTAGTAGAGTGCTTGAGAGCCATGGCTATAGGGTTGGCATTATAGCCCAGCCTGACTGGAAGGATGAAATGAGTATAGCTCGCCTGGGCCAGCCAAGGTTGGGCTTCCTCGTAAGTGGCGGCAACATGGATTCCATGGTTAACCATTATTCTGTAGCGAAGAAAAGAAGGCAGACAGATGCATATTCTCCAGGTGGAGAGATGGGGAAAAGACCAGATCATGCAACCATTGTGTACTGTAATCTTATTCGGAAGAAGTATAAAAGCATACCTATTATTATCGGTGGTATCGAAGCAAGTTTAAGAAGACTTGCTCATTATGATTATTGGAGCGATAAGGTAAAGCGTTCCATCTTACTGGATTCACAGGCGGATCTTCTTTCCTATGGTATGGGTGAGCATTCTATTGTCGAGATTGCTGATGCTCTTAACAGCGGGCTTGAGGTCAAGGATATTACCTTTATCAATGGAACGGTATTTAAGGCGAAAAGCCTGGAGTCAGTCTATGATGCTGTAATATTACCCGGCTTTTCAGAGATTTTAGAAAGTAAGAAGGAATTTGCAAGAAGCTTTCAGATTCAGTACAACAATACGGATCCTTATTCGGGAAAGCGTCTGGTGGAGCCTTATAAAGAGAATGAATATGTGGTTCAGAACCCTCCGTCTAGGCCTCTTACCCAGGCTGAGATGGACCGAGTCTATTCTCTCCCCTATATGCGAGATTATCATCCCTCCTATGAGGAGGCAGGAGGAATTCCTGCGATCACTGAGGTTAAGTTTAGCCTGATTAGTAATCGGGGCTGTTTTGGTGGCTGTAATTACTGCGCTTTAACCTTCCATCAAGGCCGCATTCTGCAGACACGGAGCCATGAATCTATCGTGTCAGAGGCGGAGCAGCTGGTATGGGATAAGGATTTTAAGGGCTATATCCATGATGTAGGCGGACCCACTGCGAATTTCAGACATGTTGCCTGTGAAAAGCAGAATACAAAGGGGGCCTGTGTGAATAAGCAATGCTTGTTTCCCACGCCCTGTAAAAATCTTAAGGTAGATCATAAGGATTATCTGAATTTATTGCGTAAGTTACGAAGTCTGCCGAATGTGAAGAAAGTTTTTATCCGCTCAGGTATCCGATTTGATTATCTGGTTGCAGATAATGATGATAAATTCTTGCAAGAGCTTTGCGAGCATCATGTTAGTGGCCAGCTGAAGGTAGCTCCGGAGCATATCAGTGACAGTGTATTATCCCTGATGGGAAAGCCTGAGAATGCGGTATATGAGAAGTTTCAAGAGAAATATAAGAAGATGAACCAGAAGCTGGGAAAGAATCAGTTCATCGTTCCTTACCTAATCTCCTCACATCCGGGTTCAACCCTTAAGGAAGCGGTAGAGCTGGCGGAATATCTTAGAGATCTGGGTTATATGCCGGAGCAGGTTCAGGATTTCTATCCGACTCCATCCACGATATCTACCTGTATGTATTATACCGGACTGGATCCCAGAACACTGCAAGAGGTATATGTACCTAAGTCCCCTCATGAGAAAGCGATGCAACGCGCCCTCATTCAGTATCGTAATCCGAAGAATTACGAATTGGTAGTAGAAGCCTTGAAGAAGGCAGAACGTATGGATCTGATTGGCTTTGATAAGAAGTGCTTAGTGCGTCCAAGACAATTTGCAAAGGAAAGAGAGCGAGTTGCCAGGGAAAAGCGAGGACAAGGAAAGCCTAAGAGCGTAGGTAACTCAAAGAGCGTAGGTAACTCAAAGAGCATAGGTAACTCAAAGAATGTAGGTAAATTTCAGAGTGAAGGTAAATCTCAAGGTATAGGTAAATCTCAGAATGAAGGTAAATCTCAAGGGGTACGTAACTCTATGAGTACAGGTAAGCAACAGGCTGTAAAATCACGTGGTTCTAGTACCCCCCAGGGTGTGACTAAGACTCAGATTACAGGCCAGTCAAAAGGTTCAAATAAATATCAAAACAGCTCCCATAAGCAAAATCCATCACAGTTATCTACTGCTCACAGCCATAAAGCGGATAGTAGTAGACAAAAGTATGACGGAAATAGGCAGAAAAGCCGGAGGGGAAGATAGGGATTAGGAGGTATAAGCAATATATCCTAATATGCCTGAAACCCTTGACATAAGATTTTTTCAATGATATACTACGCAAAGTATCTGTTTCATAGTAATTTTACTTTTTAATGAATCAGCTCTTGGTCTAAAGGACTAAGAGCTTTTTTATGGGAGTTTGAAGAAATATTTTGATATAGAAGTGTTAAAAATGATAAAAAGCAACATAATCATTTGGAAGACACATTTTCACCTTAATGTTGGTAGTATATTGGCTGCGACATCAAAATCTGAGTGTTTGAATATTTCTTTGGACGTGATCGAAGCGAAGAGGTTACATAGGCAGAACGATCAGTGGGAAATATATGAGATATGAGATACAAAGAAAGGAAAATTGAATGGAAACAACAAAATTTGAGGTATTAAATTTAAACCCAAGCATCCTTCGTGCAGTAGAGGAGATGGGGTTCGAGGAAATGTCACCGATACAAGCAAAAGCTATTCCTGTTCTACTAGAGGGTAAAGATGTCATAGGTCAGGCACAAACGGGAACAGGAAAGACAGCTGCCTTTGGAATTCCCTTGTTACAGAGAATAAATCCGAAAGACAGACATCTTCAGGCGATTGTATTATGTCCTACCAGAGAATTGGCAATACAGGTAGCAGAAGAGATCCGAAAGCTGGCAACCTTCATGCATGGTATTAAGATTCTTCCGGTATACGGTGGACAGGAGATCGCAAAGCAGATCCGTTCTCTGAAGTCGGGGATTCAAATCATTATCGGTACACCAGGTCGTGTAATGGACCATATGAGAAGGAAAACCATAAAATTTGATACGGTTAATACCATAATTCTGGATGAAGCTGATGAGATGCTTAACATGGGCTTTCGTGAAGATATTGAGACTATTCTCAGCCAGATACCAGAGGAGAGACAGACAGTTCTGTTTTCTGCGACCATGCCTGGTCCAATTCTAGAAATTGCCAGAACCTATTAGAAGAATGCAGAGACAATCCGTGTTGTAAAAAGAGAGCTGACTGTTCCTAAGATAGAACAGTATTATTATGAGGTTACTCAGAGGAATAAGGAGGATGTATTATCCAGACTTCTTGATATGTATAATCCTAAGCTTTCCTTGGTTTTCTGTAATACAAAGAAGCAGGTGGATGAGCTTACCTCTGCCTTGCAGGGAAGAGGATACTTCGCAGAAGGACTACACGGTGATTTAAAGCAACAGCAGAGGGACCGTGTAATGCATGGCTTTCGTAATGGAAAAACTGAGATACTGGTTGCTACCGATGTGGCTGCGAGAGGTATTGATGTAGATGATGTGGAAGCGGTTTTCAACTACGATGTACCCCAGGATGATGAGTACTATGTTCACCGTATTGGTCGTACCGGACGTGCGGGAAGGGAAGGAAGAGCCTTTACTTTAGTGGTAGGAAGAGAAATCTACAAGCTGAAGGATATTATGAGATACTGCAATACAAAGATTAAGGTGCAGCCTATTCCGTCCTTGAATGATGTGACAGCAGTGAAGGCTGATAAAATCCTGGATAAGCTGGTAAGTACGATTCAGAATGAAGACCTTACAAAATATATCGACATGATCGAGGAACGCTTAAACGAGGGAGATTTCACATCTTTAGATATCGCTGCAGCATTTCTTAAGAATAGTATGGGTGATGATATCACTAGGGCTGAGGATGTTAGCAATGGTGCGGATTTTGGAGATACCGGAGCTGAAGAAGGAATGGTGAGATTATTCATCAATCTTGGCAAGAAGCAGAATGTTAGACCTGGAGATATTCTCGGAGCCATAGCAGGTGAGACAGGAATGCCCGGTAAACTTATCGGTAGCATTGATATGTATGATAAATATACCTTTGTTGAAGTGCCCAGAGAATATGCATCTGACGTTATTATGGTAATGAAATCAGCTAAGATCAAAGGAAAAAGTATAAATATCGAGCCGGCCAACCGTAAATAGTATTTATTTCCTTGACGAAATACTGCTTAGAGTCTATAATAATAATTACTATTATTGATAGGAGTGTTTTGTTATGGCAGTAAATAAGTACAGCAGACAACGGGAGGCAATCAAAGAATACCTGGCCAGTACAAACGAGCATCCGACCGCTGATACCATCTATATGCACATTAGAAAGACACATCCTAATATCAGCTTAGGGACTGTGTATCGTAATCTAAACTTGTTGGCTGAACAAGGTGAAATTATAAAGATCAATTGCCAGGATGGTAGTGACCGTTTTGACAGTAAACAAGGACCCCATTATCACTTTCTATGTAAAAGCTGTGGAAAGGTAAGCGATATTGAGATGGAATCCATTGATCATATAATTAAAATAGCTGGTGCCGGCTTTGACGGCAAAGTCGAAGGACATGTAACCTACTTCTATGGTTTATGCCCGGATTGCAACAAATAAATCGTAGTTAGTATGCGAAATATGAATATGTAGTAGGACGGGAATGGAGCTATGAGCTGCTCGGATATAAAGAGTAGATCGTAGCTCTTTTGTAGGTTAAGGTTTGTGGGTTAATTAACAATATTATTAAGAAATATATTGACAAAAGATTGATTAAGTAGTATTATAATTATAATAGTAACAATTACCATTATTGTTATTTAATTACATAATAACTATTATAATATAACAGTAAAAGGAGATACTCATTATGAAGAAGTTTGTTTGTCAAGTATGTGGTTACGTTCACGAAGGCGATAGCGCGCCGGATGCATGTCCGATTTGCAAGGCTAAAAAGGAGAAATTCACTGAGAAGGCTGAGGGTATGTTCTGGGCTGATGAGCATGTTGTTGGTGTAGCTCAGGGTGTAAGTGAAGATATTTTGAAGGATCTTAGAGATAATTTCATGGGAGAATGCACCGAGGTAGGTATGTATCTGGCTATGGCAAGAGTGGCTCATAGAGAGGGCTATCCTGAGGTTGGAATGTATTATGAAAAGGCAGCTTGGGAAGAGGCTGAGCACGCAGCAAAGTTTGCAGAGCTTCTTGGTGAAGTTGTTACAGACAGCACAAAGAAAAATCTTCAGATGAGAGTGGATGCAGAGAATGGTGCATGTATGGGTAAGAAGGATCTTGCAGTACGTGCTAAAGCAGCTAACTTAGACGCAATCCATGATACCGTTCATGAGATGGCAAAAGACGAAGCAAGACACGGCAAAGCATTTGAAGGATTATTAAAGAGATACTTTGCATAAATAAGAATGCTTTGGGCATCTTGAAGGACAGTTAAAGAGATACTCTGCATAAAGGAAAATGCCTTTGAGTGTATCAAGGGATTACTTGGCAGATATTTCGGAAAGTACATATATCAACAAAAACCTGCCTCTGACAGCTGGTAAAACAGCTGTCAGGGGCTTTTTCATGTTCAAAATTTCTAGGATGATTTTCGGATTATCAAGACTGACATAAAGATGCAAGTATGTGAGCAATTAAGAAATCAAGGAAAATATCCTATGAGAATGGTAGTAAGTGGCTTGTCATATTTGATTCTGAGTACTACTTTTCTCTTAGAAAATAGCAATATTAGAGACGTTGACATTTCTTTTAATATTTCATATTGGGAAATTTTATGCTAAAATGAAATAGTAATTTATGAATATATAAAATATTATGTGATTATTGTTATGGGGAGGTAGTAAAAGGTGATAAGATTAATTACTTTGTTATTGAGTATAATAATTTTTAATGGTGTAGTTTTGTTTTTTCTTAGTAAATACAAACCTAAGCTTCTATGGCTTGTGCCAGCTGCTGCAATAATTTTTTCAGTATGTTTGTTCTTAAGAGATATCAGCTTATATACTATGTCCGAGCCTAATATAGAAAGAAAGTTAGCATATTATTTCCACAACGATGTTTCGATGGGTTTATATCTTATATATGCACCCATAGCTGGAATAGCTATTATTATGACCATTATCGCATACTTACTCAATCATAATAGAAGAAAACTTGATTAAAGGAATAAAGTATTTTATATGTTCAGATGAATCCGCTTTATTCTTACTATACGAATGAGGGGCTAACTTCTTGGATATGCTGGGTTGGGTAGGACCAATTTTTAGAATGGGAATGGAGATGATTGTTTGAAATCAATAATAGCAATCCCTATGGGTGATCCCGCAGGAATTGGACCAGAAATCGTAGTAAAGGCTATGGTGAATAAAGAGGTGCATCAAGCAGCACGATGTATCGTAATCGGTGACCGTAAGGTGTTAGAGGATGCAATTCGGTTCACTGGAATAGACTTGAGAATTAAGGTGATCCAGAAGGTAGAGGAGGGGGAATATTCCTTGGGAATATTAAACCTAATTGACCTGAATAATGTTGACTGGAATGTGTTTAAGGTGGGCCAGGTGAGCGGAATGTGTGGAAGAGCTGCTTACGAATATATTGAGAAAAGCATTGAGTTGGCCATGAGCAAAGAGGTAGCAGCGGTTGCAACCACACCTATCAATAAAGAGGCCTTAAAAGCAGGGAATGTAGATTTTATCGGACATACTGAGATATTTGGTGCATTAACTGGAACCAAGGATCCCTTAACCATGTTCGAGGTCCATGGAATGAGGGTTTTCTTTCTCACAAGGCATGTTTCCCTTAGAAAAGCGTGTGAGCTGGTTATAAAAGATAGAATAAAGGACTATGTAAAACGATGTAAAGAAGTACTAGAAAAGCTAGGGGTATCAGAGGGGACTATGGCGATTGCCGGACTCAATCCCCACAGCGGTGAGCACGGTTTATTTGGCGATGAAGAAGTGAAGCACATAGCACCGGCAGTGGAAGAGCTAAGAGCAGAGGGCTATGATGTGGATGGTCCGATTGGGGCAGACTCTGTATTCTATCTGGCGCTTAAGGGACGTTATAACAGTGTGTTATCCTTATATCATGATCAGGGACATATTGCAACAAAGACGCTGGATTTTGAGAGAACCATAGCAATCACAGGCGGAATGCCAATACTTCGTACCTCGGTCGATCATGGCACTGCTCTGGATATTGCAGGGAGGGGTATTGCTAGCGAGGTAAGCATGGTAGAAGCGATTCTTCTCGGAGCAAAATATTCGGTTAACTTTATCAATCCAGCATAAAAGAAGAAGGGGATGTTGCAACATCCCCCTCTATTACTATGTATGATTTTCATGATTTTTACCGTGTAAGCTATGATTGTCATACTTATATCTGGAAGAACTGTACTTGCTGGTTCAGGTTCTCTGCTACTTTCTGATTGGATTTTGCTTGTTCTAATACCTCATTCGTCTTGTGGAAGATTGAGTTGGATTTCTCGGCAATCTCAGCAGAACCTCTGGAGCCTTCATTCGTTGCAATTGTCACTTCTTCCACAGCCTTACGGATAAAGGTGATAGATTCACTTAACTGGTTTGCTGAGGTTTTTATCTCAGTCACCATACGCTCAATGGTATCTGCATCCGAATCATATTGCTCGCTGGTTTTAACCAGTACTTCATAATCCTTAATTACCTTTGTATCAACAAACTCTAGGAGTAATTGGGAATCCTTAACAATATCCTCTACCGCTTTTGAAATCTCACCGGATATCGATTCAATCTGGGACACTGCCTTTTTGGAATTGTGAGCTAATGTACTAATCTCTCTGGCGACAACTGCAAAGCCTTTACCGGCTTCTCCTGCACGTGCTGATTCGATGGAGGCATTCAAGGCCAACAGATTCGTCTGGGCAGTGATATCGAGGATCGTCTTGGATAAGGTTCTTATTTCGTCTATTGCAGAAGCTTGCTCAATGGAATTACGAAGCTTGCGGTTGGCATTTTCATAGATCTCAATAGCAGTTTTTTGAGAGGCGGTAGCTGTATTCTTTAGTGCTTCGGCTCGCTCTTTAATCTCAGAAGCAATTACCTGACCATTAGAAGCCTTATCATTAACACGAAGGATCTCTTCCTCGATATTTTCGGAGGTAGCATTCATCTCCTCTGAGGAAGCGGCTGTTTCCTCCATTCCGGCGGAGAGTTGCTCGGTAGTAGCTGAGATGTCCTCTATATCCCGGTATACCATATTGGCTTCCTCGGCAAGAATATTAGACGAGAGTCCGATTTGATTTGCTTCATTCAGAATCGAAGTGATGACGAATCGGACATTATCCTGCATATGTTGAAAGGAACGAAAGATGTCGCCAACTTCATCCTTTCGGGCCAGACTGCGTTCTGATATAGGTATATTGAAATCTCCGTTTTCCAGCCGTGTAAAATACTCCTTCAGAGTAACATAGGCCTTGGCAAGATATACTCCAAGAATATAAGAAACGATAGTGCCCAGGAGAGCAATCAATACTAGAAATGTTGATATGGATAACATAATCTTATTGATTTCCTGTTTGATAACATCGTCATAGATACCAACAAACCACATACCTACAATAACTCCATTCTGGTCTCTGAGGGGAGTATAATAAGTAGCTGCACTTCTATCGACTACGATTGCTGTGCCGTGATAGTCTTGTCCATTATGAAGTACGACCTCGATAACCGCATCCGATGCTTGAGTATTGATCTGTCGCTCATTTTTATCGTTCTTTACAGTAGTGGATATTCTGGTATCATTTGCAAAAATAGTAGCAAGGCTTCCGCTTTGTAGTGTGATGTCATCTACAATACTGTAATTTTCATTCATCAAGGCATCACCCTTATATAGCTGATCACCCTCCAGTCTCCAGTTACCTGGATAACGGGTATCCAAAAGAGAAAGACCCAAGGCTGCATAGTTTGTTAACTCGCTGGCGTTTTTATCTGCTACTAATCGTGTGACTTGATTTTTGGTAATTAGTGCTGAAAAAATAATAATAGTTACTAATAAGATATCAAATGACAACATAATTTTCCATTTGATTTTCATAGGATATCAATCCTTTCATAATTAAATTATAATGTTTTTTGCGAAAATGGAAATAAATGAAACTGAATATGTATTAGACAAAAACAAGAAACATTACTAAGATTTATCATAATACGAATTAATGAAAAAAGCTAGAAGAAAAAAATATAATATTTTTAAGTAACTATTGTAGCTTTTTGGGGAAAATGAAAAAGCACCTGGCAGTACATAGACTGACAGGTGCAGGGGTTTTATCTATTTTATTCTTGTTACATGTACGCAATATACATAGACATTCTGAATTTTCTTAGCCTCAACTCCGTCTACGTGAATGACAGGTTGGGTCTCAGAAGGAGTTACATACTGCTTAAAGATAATACCATCCTGATTAACACGCATATTCCGAATGGCCTTATATTCGTAATCCCTATTCGGAATATTGAGATAATTAAAGATAATATTATAGGTATCTGGATGTGAAAAGCAAAGCAAGATTTCATCTTTAGCATACATCCCGATGATTTCTCGGGCCTCTTCGAAGGTCATGTTGGTGCATTTGAATTCCCCTTCGTTAAATAAGGTATTCATATTACTATTATCAAGCAGCAGTAATGGGTTCTCTAGCTTTTGTGTTGCCATATACATCTCTCCTTCCTGATGATACCGGCTTAGAAGCAAGTATCTAAGATAATATTGTATAATACTATAACCTATAAACTTAAACTATCTTAAGTATAAGATGGGAGAATGTCATTGTCAATAAGTGGTATATATTTGATTAAGATTTGCTTTGAGCAAAAAAAGAAGACAGCCTTCAGCCGTCTTCTTTTGAGTAATGATACTTCACAATCGTTCACGTAAATAGTATTCAAGGATTAGTTAACACTTCTCTGAACATAGGTTGTATGAAGAATGTGATGAGCCTTATGGCTACCGGGCTTCTCAAGATACTCATCATATAGCTTCTTGATAGCCTCATTTTCATGTGACTTTCTTACTGCCATCGTAGCATCCTGATCATAGAGAGCCTTAGCACGAAGTGTTCTGATATCAGTGAAATTACGAACAACACCAGGTTGCTGAGGCTGTCCACCGCCGTTTACACATCCACCGGGACAACCCATAATCTCGATAAAGTGATAATTAGCTTTTCCTGCTTTAACATCATCAAGAAGCTGTCTAGCATTGGCAAGACCGGAAGCCACAGCCACATTTACTGTTAAGCCTGCTGCTTCATAGGTAGCTTCCTTAATACCCTTAGTTCCTCTTACTTCCTTGAAATCAGGGCTTGATAGCTCAGATCCTGTGATAGTCTCAACAGCTGTTCTGAGGGCTGCCTCCATAACACCACCGGTAGCACCAAAGATAACGGAAGCACCGGTAGATCTGCCAAGGGGATCATCAAACTGCTCATCCGGTAAGGATAAGAAGTTGATGCCTACGCGCTCGATCATTCTTGCAAGCTCACGGGTTGTAATGGAGATATCTACATCCGGAACGCCTGCTGCGCTCTGATCCTCTCTACCGATTTCGAATTTCTTAGCGGTACAAGGCATTACGCTGACACTTACAATCTTCTTAGGATCGATATTATTCTTTTCAGCATAGTAGGTTTTTAAGATTGCACCGAACATCTGCTGAGGGGACTTGCAGCTTGATACATTATCAAGCATATCAGGATAATAATGCTCACAGAATTTAACCCAACCCGGTGAACAGGATGTAATTAACGGTAGCTTACCGCCGTTTTGAATTCTATCAATAAGTTCGTTAGCCTCTTCCATTATAGTAAGATCTGCCGCAAAGTCAGTATCAAAGACCTTAGCAAAGCCTAAGCGGCGAAGTGCTGCAACCATCTTACCTTCTACGTTAGTACCGACCGGAAGACCAAATGCCTCACCGAGAGCAGCACGAACGCTGGGAGCTGTCTGTACAACTACATATTTTTCAGGATCTGCAAGTGCAGCAAATACCTCATCGGTATAATCCTTTTCTAAGAGTGCTCCGGTAGGACAAACTGCGATACACTGACCGCAGGATACACAGCTGGTATCACCTAAGCCCATATCGAAGGCACAGGAGATATTGGTATCAAATCCACGCTCGTTAGCACCGATTACACCAATACCCTGAATTTTATCGCACACTGCGGAGCAGCGTCTGCAAAGGATACATTTATTATTGTCACGAACCATGTGAGCGGAAGAATCATCTAACTCATAGTGGGTACGCTCACCGTCATACAGATATTCATCCTTTACATTCAGATCGTTACAGAGCTTCTGAAGCTCGCAGTTACCGCTACGTACACAGGATAGACATTTTCTGTCATGATCGGATAAGATAAGCTCTAAGGTTTTCTTGCGGGAAGCAAGTACCTTAGGAGAATTAGTGGTAATTTCCATGCCTTCTGAAATAGGATATACGCAGGAAGCAACAAGGCTTCTGGCACCTTTTACTTCAACGACACAGATACGGCAAGCACCGATTTCGTTGATATCCTTTAAGAAACAGAGTGTAGGGATATCGATACAGGCAAGCTTTGCCGCTTCTAATATGGTAGCGCCCTTAGGTGCTTGAACTGGCATGCCATTTATTTTAATATTTACCGTTTCCATTTTTAACCTCCATCTTGATATTATACCGAGTATCGTTATCTCTTGATGATAGCGCCAAACTTACACTTCTCCATACATGCGCCACACTTGATACATTTGCTCTGATCGATAATATGTGCTTCCTTAACCTTGCCAGAGATTGCACCGTTCGGACAGATTCTTGCACAAAGGGTACAGCCCTTACATTTATCTGCTTCAATGATGTAAGAAAGAAGAGCTTTACATACACCGGCAGGGCATTTCTTTTCGGTTACATGAGCAACATATTCATCTTTGAAATAACGTAAGGTTGACAATACCGGGTTAGGAGCTGTCTGGCCAAGACCGCAAAGAGCATTCTCTTTGATGTAATAGCAAAGATCCTCAAGCTTCTTCAGATCCTCCATGGTGCCCTGTCCATTGGTAATCTTATCAAGTATCTCATGGAGACGCTTGGTTCCGATACGGCAAGGGGTACATTTACCGCAAGACTCATCCACGGTAAACTCGAGGAAGAACTTAGCGATATCTACCATACAGTTATCTTCGTCCATAACAATAAGACCACCGGATCCCATCATGGAGCCAATGTTGATTAGGTTGTCATAGTCAATCGGAATATCAAAATGCTCTGCAGGAATACATCCACCTGAGGGACCGCCTGTCTGAGCAGCCTTAAACTTCTTGCCGTTGGGGATACCGCCGCCGATGTCTTCGATAACTTCACGAAGAGGTGTTCCCATCGGGATCTCTACAAGGCCTGTATTGTGAATCTTGCCTCCAAGAGCAAATACCTTGGTACCCTTACTCTTCTCGGTACCCATCGATGAAAACCACTCGGGACCATTTAGAATAATCGGAGGAATATTTGCATAGGTTTCAACATTGTTTAAAATGGTAGGTTTCTGGAACAGACCCTTCTGTGCGGGGAACGGAGGACGAGGACGAGGCTCACCACGGTTTCCTTCAATGGAGGTCATGAGTGCAGTTTCTTCACCACATACGAAGGCACCTGCACCAAGTCTTAATTCGATATCAAAGCTAAAGTCAGTACCAAAGATGTTCTTACCTAGTAAACCATATTCTCTAGCCTGTTTGATTGCAATTTCAAGACGATCAACTGCGATAGGATACTCGGCACGAACATAGATAAAGCCCTGGGAAGCACCGATTGCATAGCCTGCAATTGTCATAGCCTCAAGTACAACATGAGGATCACCCTCTAATACAGAACGATCCATGAATGCACCCGGGTCACCTTCATCCGCATTACAGCATACATACTTCTGATCTGCATCGTTGCCCTTTGCAAGCTTCCACTTCAAGCCTGTGGGGAAACCACCGCCTCCACGGCCACGAAGACCACTGTCTAAGATGATTTGAATAACCTGATCAGGTGTATATTCGGTTAATACTTTTCCAAGAGCCTCATAACCGTTTGTTCCGATGTATTCATCGATATTCTCGGGATTGATAACACCGCAATTACGAAGTGCAACTCTGTGCTGTCTCTTGTAGAAGTCTGTTTCATTTAAGGATTTGATACCTTCTTCCGTAATCATTTCCTTATAAAGAAGACGGTTTACGATACGTCCTTTTAATAAGTGTTCCGATACGATTTCCGGAATGTCTTCTACCTTAACCATTGCATAGAAGGTAGCTTCAGGGTATATAATAACGATAGGGCCTTGAGCACAAAGACCGTGACAGCCTGTCTGCACAACGGATACTTCATCTTTAAGACCATTCTTGATAATTTCTGACTGCAGGGTATCAATAATCTTGGTACTTCCAGAGGAAGTACATCCGGTACCACCGCAAACCAATACGTGTGAACGATACATAGTGTTTCCTCCTTCAGATTAGCCGAGAACCTCAGCAATCGTATATTTTTGAACGATCTGGCCTCGAATTAAATGGTTTTCAACAACTTCTAGCGCTTTTTCAGGATTCATCTTAACATAGGTAACTTTATCTTTACCGGGCTCGAATACCTCAACGATTGGCTCATATTGGCATAAACCGATACAACCGGTCTGTGTAACGGAAACATTAGTAAGGCCCTTTTGCTGTACTGCATCAGAAAGTGCTGTAAGAACCGGTCTAGCACCACTTGCGATACCACAGGTAGCCATACCTACAATAACGCGTGTCTGATCGCTGCTTTCATTGCGAAGTCCGATCTGACCCTGCATCTTTTCTCTAATTGCTCTAAGCTCTTCTAGAGATTTCATGCTATATCCTCCTTTGATAATTACATGATATACGAAAAACGTCACAGGAAGGGTTCCCCTCCCTTAGCTAACATCAAATATTATAAAACTATATAGGAGGCTACATCCTCCCTTTACTATATATATGAATTACGAGAGTTTCATGGGAAGATTACGATCCCTTATGAAACATATATTGAAACAATACGGGAGTCTCCTCTCCCTTGATACAGTACGATATCTTACGAATTCTTCATAGAGGAGTCTTCCTCTTGAGTAATCAACCTCCGATAAAAGGTGGAGCCTACTGTCCGATTGACCTATACAAGGTATCCTCCATCTGTCTCGAACTGATTTTCCTGTAAGTATTCCTTGATATAAGCAGAGACCTCCGGAGAATTCAAGGGAACATCGTCTAGTACCCTGCGAAACTCTCTAGTGTCTAGAGTGAATTCCTTTGTATCAAAGACATATCGATAAAGAAAATCTATCTGCGTATTCAAAGTAATCAATGTATGAATAGTACTGTTCATATCGCCAAGCGGCATGCGGTCTATATGGGATAATCCAAACACAGCCGTTACCTTTGTTCCTACACCTGGAGTGGATTCAATCAAAAAGCTTCCACCCGTGCTCTCGGCTGCCATCTTAAAAAATGGTACGCCAAGTCCTACTTTTCTTGTAGTTCTCGTGGTAAAGAAAGGATCTTCAACTCTTTCGATTTGTGATCTCGTCATCCCGCAGCCATTGTCGGCTATCGTTATCTTTAGCTTATCTGCGTCTCTTTGTATTTGAATTGTTATTTCAATCAGGGTTGCCTCTGCCCTGATAGAGTTATTTGCTATATCCAATACATTCAGAGAGATTTCTGTCATCATAGTTATTCGTATTTTGCTAAAATGCCTTCTAGATCATCAACAGTTAATTTGCCATATACATCCTCGTTGATGGTCAGAACGGGTGCAAGTCCACATGCTCCGATGCAACGGCAGGATTCTAATGAAAACTTACCGTCCTTTGTGCATCCGCCATCCTCTACACCAAGTAGTTCTTGAAGCTTGTTGAAGAGATCTCCTGCCCCTTTTACATAGCAAGCGGTTCCTAAACAAACACTTACATTGTATTTGCCCTTCGGATTTAATGAAAAC
The DNA here is from genome assembly GCA_023411555.1 of Bacillota bacterium. Lineage (GTDB taxonomy): Bacteria > Bacillota > Clostridia > Lachnospirales > Lachnospiraceae > Mobilitalea. Next base: position 473 of record JAEYOQ010000013.1, on the reverse strand, counting down.
TGAGAATAGAAAGTTACAATTCCGTAGACTTTCTCTAAGGGAACATTCAACTCATTGGATATAATGGTCTGCACTTCAATTGGAAGGTAGCCATAAATACCTTGTGCCTTTTGCAAAATGGGCATTAAAGCGCCTCTATCATCTTTATGATCAGCAATGACCTTTAAGAGAGCGGCTTCCTGCTCTTTTGTTCCTGCAAATGGTATTGTGTTAATTTGCGATCCCATTGTTTAACCTCCTTAAAATAAAATTGTGTCGCCACAAGCATTGACATTATATCATAAGTATGTTAAAAAATCTACAAAAATTATAAATATTGATTAGTATAATAATGGGCTTCTATCAATTGAAGATTGAAAAACTAAATTCCACCCCTTCTCCTAGTGGGCGCGGAAATAACTATTTCAAAAAGGATATAAATTATATGTGGAAGTAACTCTTTCAAAAAGATATGATATTCATGGTGGCGTCTC
>JAEYOQ010000056.1 GCA_023411555.1 Bacillota bacterium | reverse complement strand
GCTTATAAGAGTCATATCTTAACAAAGAAATCCGCTAAAAGAAAGAGAAATCTTAGAAAAGCAGCTATGACGGACTCAACTAACATCAAAAACATGAAGAAAATCTTACCATATCTGTAGAGATTGGTGATAAGGAGGAATAGAACATGGCAAGAATTAAGGGCGGATTAAACGCTAAGAAAAGACATAATAAAGTATTAAAGCTGGCTAAGGGTTACAGAGGTGCCAGATCCAAGCAGTATAGAGTAGCAAAGCAGTCAGTTATGAGAGCTTTAACCTCTTCTTTCGCTGGTAGAAAAGAAAGAAAGAGACAGTTCAGACAGTTATGGATTGCAAGAATCAATGCAGCTGCGAGAATGAATGGTTTGTCCTATAGCAAATTAATGTATGGTTTAAAGGTAGCAAACGTAGAAATCAATAGAAAAATGCTTGCAGATATGGCTATCAATGATGCAGCAGGCTTCACTGCTTTAGCTGAGGTTGCTAAGTCCAAGTTAGCATAGTTAGATTAAAGATAAATTTTAGAGAGTAATTGCATTCGCGATAATCCTTGAGTTATGGCGAATACAATTACTCTTTTTTTGTGTTATAAAGAAGTTCGCGAAGTGCTTTCCATTGCTTGCGTGAAGATAGCCGCATATATGCAAATTCAGATAATATATTTTCTAATAAGTCTATATAATTATAAAGTGAAGAATGTATATAAAAAATCCTTATTAAGCATTTTTGAATACATTTAAAGCATACCCACGTTATAGTACCATATTATGAAATGGAGAGGAAGATATGACAAATCAGGATATTGATAGGATCTACAGCGAGGATTATGCAGATCTTTTGATTACATATAGCGGAGATGAGAATATTTTAAATCTATATCGGGATTCTACAGTACATATCATCAATTTCTTTAATGCTGTAGTACATATCCCGGTTTCCCAGATAACCACCAATACAATTGTGCAGTTAGGATACTCAGTAATGCCATCTCTTTTTGGCTTGATTAGCGAGGCGAGTCTCGAAGCATCCGGTATTATCCGCCTTCGGAATATACCAAATCTAAATCTTCGCGGTCAGGGTGTGCTGATCGGTATCATTGATTCGGGTATTGATTATCGGAATCCTATCTTTCGGTATGCAGATGGTACCACTAAAATCGCTGCTATATGGGATCAAACTATAATCAGTGACAATTATCCTGCGGACACCTATTATGGGACAGAATACAGCAGAGAACAGATCAATGAAGCGTTACAAAGCGAAGACCCTCTATCCATAGTACCAGTTACCGATGAGATCGGTCATGGCACCATGATAGCCGGTATTGCAGCAGGGAATGAAGTACCCGATAGTGGCTTTTCCGGAGTTGCTCCGGATGCAGAGCTGGTTGTGGTGAAGCTAAAGCAAGCAAAGCGTTACCTTCGTGAATTCTTTCTGGTACCTGAGGATGTGCCCTGTTATCAGGAAAATGATATCTTATTTGCCATCGACTATATCTTACAGGTATCAGTCAATTTAAATCGCCCTATGGCTGTGTGTATTGCCCTAGGAACCTCCCAGGGAGCTCATGATGGACGAGGTACCTTGAGCAGTTATCTTTCACTACAGGCTGAAAGGATTGGCTATAGCTTTTTGGTTGCCGCGGGAAATGAGGGAAATGCCAGAAGACATTTTCTGGGGGTCATTGATCCAAATGTCGGTAAGGATACCATAGAGCTCTCCGTCGCAGAGAATGAATCTGGCTTCACTATGGAGATATGGGGAAACTCTCCAGGAGTATTTTCAATCGATATTCAAAGTCCGTCCGGGGAATATGTGCCTCAGATTATACCGCGTCTGGATGAGAACAGAGATATTACCTTCATCTTTGATCGGACCGAGATTATTATAGATTATCAGATTGTTGAATCACAAAGCGGAGATCAGCTTATCTTAATCCGATTAAAGAATCCAAGTCCAGGAATATGGCGAATTGGAGTTTATGGGAGAGGAATCCTGGCAACGGGCTTTAATGCATGGCTTCCAATGGGGAATTTTATCTCGGACGATACCTACTTTATACGTTCTAATCCATATACAACAATTTTGTCCTTGGGAAATGCGAGAGTACCAATTACAGTAACTGCATATAATATAGAGGATGATAGTCTTTACTTAAACGCAAGCAGGGGATATACCAGAATTGGAGTGGTTAAGCCGGAAATTGCTGCACCGGGAGTCAACATTCTGGCTCCGACGCCGGAGCAAGGCTTTGCTAGGGTGACAGGAACCAGTGCCAGTGCCGCACATGCCACAGGAGTGGCTGCAATGATGCTTGAGTGGGCCGTTGTTCGGAGAAATCAACCTAATTTCAATACAGTGGATATGAAGATCTTCATGATTCGCGGAGCAAGACGGGAACTCGATATCCAGTATCCGAACCGAGACTGGGGCTATGGGATACTAGATATCTACAATATTTTTGATACATTAAGGGCAAGTGGGACCTAGGAAATTCAATACATTATGCCTCAAAAAGCAAGAGGAGTGATATAGGATATTCGGACAGAGATACAAGTTGGAGGTGATATCGGATGACAGAAGACGAGAGAAGAAGAATAACAAGCAATGAGTATACAGACTTCATAATTGAGTACAACCAGAATCCAAGGATCTTCGAGCAGTTTACCGATGCGGTTGTACATATAATGAATACTCGTTTTGCGATTGTCTATGTTCCGGTATCCCAGCTGTCAGGACGTACGATCAGTGTATTTGGCTATTCTGTCCTCCCTTCCTGTTATGGGTTGAATAGCGAGGTAAGCCTAGAGGCTTCAGGTATCACGAGGCTGCGCCGTATCCCGGTATTTAATCTACGGGGGGCCGGAGTGTTGGTGGGTATCATCGATACCGGAATTGATTATACGAATCCGGTATTTCTTCGAAGCGATGGAACAACAAAAATAGCGGCTATCTGGGATCAGACCATTGAGGGTGATCGATTTCCGGACATAACCAACTTTGGAACCGAGTATCTAGCGGAGGATATAAATCAGGCATTAAATAGTATAGACCCATACTCTATCGTTCCGAGTGTGGATGAGAATGGTCATGGTACGATGCTTGCAGGCATCGCAGCCGGTTCTGAAGATGAAGAAGGTAATTTTAGTGGTGTGGTACCTGATGCAGAACTGATTGTTGTCAAGCTAAAACAGGCAAAGCAGGCTCTGAGAGAGTTCTATGTGATACCGGAGGGAGTAGTGGCTTATCAGGAAAATGATATTATGTGGGCAACACAATATGTGGTTGAGGTAGCTAGGCGATTGCAGAAACCGGTCGCGATATGCATTGGACTAGGTTCCTCTCAAGGATCTCATGATGGAAGAGACTCATTAAGCAGTATGTTATCGGTCGGGGGAGATTTTCCGGGTGTTACCATCAGTATTGCGGCAGGAAATGAAGGGAATATGCGACGGCATTTCTTTGGCCGAGTGGATCAACAGATCGGATATAGCACAGTTGAGTTGAATGTTGGAGAAAATGAACCGGGTTTTACCATGGAGCTATGGGGAACTGCGCCGAATACCTATTCCATTGATATGCTATCTCCCGCAGGGGAGTATATACCAAGAATAACAGCAGCGCTAAGTGTATCTCGGGAGATAAGCTTTGTTTTTGAAAGAACAAGAATTTTTGTTGATTATCAGTTGATAGAGTCTCAGACCGGAGATCAGTTGATCTTAATGCGGTTTCTATCACCGACTCCGGGAATTTGGCGTTTTCAGGTTTATACAAGGGGAGATCTGGAAGGAAGCTTCCATATATGGCTGCCGATGGGTGATTTTATATCAGAGAATACTTATTTTATTCAGTCGGATCCATACACAACCATTACATCACCAGGTAATAGCCTTACACCAATCACTGTGACAGCCTATAATCCGATTAATGGCAACCTTTATCAAAGAGCTAGCAGAGGATATACCAGGATAGATACGATAAAACCAGATTTTGGGGCACCTGGAGTTAATGTTCTTGCTCCGACACTGAGTCATGGGTTTGCGAATGTCTCCGGAACCGGTGCTGCAGCAGCTCATACGGCAGGAGTAACAGCGATCTTACTGGAATGGGGAATAGTCTATAGTAATTATCCGGGAATTGATTCTGTGGAGGTCAAAAAGTTCCTAATCCGTGGAGCCAGCCGTAGCCCGACTCAGACCTATCCAAATAGGGATTGGGGCTACGGCGTTCTGGATATCTACAATGTATTTGATATTTTGCGTGCTGATGCGCTAAGGACATAGAATAAAGGGGAGAATATTATGCAGTGGCCTTAGTCTGGCAGGAGTCCTAATGCTGAATTGACTGGTAAGGAGACACAGATACCCTGGCCATTGGTTGAGATACCTGCAGCCTTATTAATGCTTTCCATAACCTGCTGCTTGATCTTATGAGAAACGATAATAAGGAGGATATCCTTTTCTGGTTGAAGTGTTATACCAAGAAACTTAGCAGTTTCCTCATTTGCTACACCTCTTCCATGAAGAAGAGTTCCACCCCTGGCACCAGCTGCTCTGACCGCCTCGATAATCTGGTCGTAATACCCGTGGTTTACTATTGTAAGAATGAGATCGTGTTCCTCAATCTGAGACATTGACTTATCCTCGCTTTCTATCGGTATGCTTCTATCAGAATTCATACATAACTTACTTAAAATATTACTTATGCTATTAATAGGAAGGGTAAATGCTATTCCTTTACCCGGTGTATTCAAGTGAAAATCAAGGGTGAGCTTCTCGAGAATCGTATGAGCCATATTCGAGGTAATAAGGCTAAGGAATATGGCTTTTTTATGCTCTCCAAAGCCTAACATATTATAAAGTTCCGGTTTTGCTGCACCATATCCGTGGGTCACGATATTAATGGGAATACCATAATGACGGTAATGTTCTTCTGCCACTTCAATTTGGCTATAGTCAATGATGGTGACCAGAATCAACATACTACAATTCATTGTCTGGGCGATCATAATTATCCTCCTGTATAGGTTGAATTAAATTCTCGGTGATACTGCTGACATTATACTCTATTATATACTCCTCCTCAAGGGGGATTGCATCTTCTTGCACAAGATTTCGAGATTTTATGCGATATACAATACCAAGACATTGGATTGTAATTAATGGAGTCATAGCCACCATGGCGACGATCCCAAAGGCATCTGTCTGTACATTACCTCCGATTGCCGTCGTTGCTCCCATTGCGAAGGGAAGGAGGAAGGTCGCTGTCATCGGTCCCGAGGCAACACCACCAGAATCAAAGGCGATGGAGGTAAATAACGAGGGTGTAAAAAAGGTTAAGATTAAAGCAATGGCATAACCTGGAAGAATTAGATACCAGATTGAAATACCTGTAAGAACCCTAAACATAGCAAGACCAACCGAGATAGCAACGCCGATGGAAAGACTGAGCCCCATCGATTTACCAGTAATATTACCATCTGTAATATTCTCCACCTGTTCCTTTAGCACATGAACAGCAGGTTCAGCGGCTACGATAAAGTAGCCAATGATCATTCCAAGGGGAATAAGCAATGAAGCAAATGAATTATCCACCAGTTTGATACCTAATAGGTATCCGACAGGCATAAAGCCTACGTTTACTCCAGTCAGGAAGAGTACTAGACCCAGAAAGGTATAGATGATACCGGAAGTAAGTCTTAGCAGGATACGTTTCGTCAGGCGTAGTGCAAACAACTGGAACAGAATAAATATTACAATGATAGGCAGTAATGCCATTAATACCTCTTTTCCATACTCCGGAAGCGCATGTACAAATGCGATGATAACTTCGTACAGACTATTTACCACAGGAGTCGTGATGGATGAATAATTACCAGAGGAAGAGTTGAAAAAGGTTCCCAGAATTAAGACAGTCATTATCGGTCCTACCGAACATAAGGCAACTAATCCAAAGCTATCCTCTTCGGCTGTTTTATCACCACGGACAGATGCAAGACCAAGACCAAGGGCCATAATAAATGGCACCGTAATGGGACCGGTAGTAACACCTCCGGAATCAAAGGCAACAGCTAAAAAGTTTTCATGGGTGAAGATGGCCAATATAAAAACAATGGCATAAAGACCAATCAACAGATAAGAAAACTTAATCTGATACAATATTCTTAAGAACGATAATACCAGGAAAATTCCCACCCCGATAGCAACGGCAAGGATTAATAATGTATCCGGGACAGCGGGAGTCTGCTTGGCTAAAACCTTTAAGTCTGGTTCCGCTATTGTAATAAATACTCCTATAATAAAGGTAGAAGCGATTATTAGTTTGAGTTTGCGGGAGCGGATCAGAAAGGAGCCGATTTGCTCACCCAGTACCATCATTGAAATGTCAGCACCAAGAGTAAACAATGACATTCCTATAATGAGTAGAAGGGAACCGGTAAGAAACAGTGCTATGATATAGATTGGTAGGGATGCAATTGTAAAATTCAAGATTAAAACGATTGCAGTGACAGGAAGCACAGATACTAGAGCTTCCTTAAGTTTTGTAAGTAATGGATTGTTCAAAAAATCACCTCGTAGCTTTCTTTGTCTGTGGACAGAATCTGACGGAGTGGTGTTCCGACACATAAAAGTCTACTAGGTTTTGGAGGTGATTACAACAATTTTATGAAAAATTAATATAATAAATCCTGATGAAAGCGCCCACATTATGACATGGGAAAATAAGGCGAAGACATGGGAATATAAGGATGCTTATAACGAGGTAGATTAAGTCAGAAATAGACCATTTGTTTGAAGATATCATATATGGTTAAAAAGAGATTAAAATGATTAGATATTGAAGTTATTGATTGAAGTTACTCGTTATATGAAGTATGATGGTTGCATAAACGTAACCCAATATATGTAATAATGGATGCAATTAATAATTCAATTAATTGGGAGGAATTGATGATGAGGAACAAATTGTCAAATGTGTTATGGGGTTTATTCTTTATAGTGGTTGGTATAGGAATTGCCGGAGATGTAATGGATTTCTGGGATTTTCGTCTGTTCTTTGATGGATGGTGGACATTATTTATCATCGTACCCTGTTTTATCAGTATGCTTCAGTCAGGATTTTCTACCGGATCCACCGTTGGTTTTATCATTGGTGTATTACTATTGATGAATTACTGGATTGATTTTAACTTCAATATCTGGAGACTGCTTATACCGGCAATTCTGATACTCGTCGGTATTCGCATATTGTTTCAGGGGAATTTTCGTAAGAAAATAGATTATGGAGAGTATACCTATAATGCCGATGGAAAAGGCGGTTATGGCGGCAGTAATGGTTATAGTCAGGGTTCGAACAGGACCGGTTATGGGAATGCCGGCGATTGTGATTACAGTGCAATATTTAAAAGTAGCCATGTTCATATCACTGAGCCCTTCTATGGGGCTAATCTTAATGCGAGCTTTGGTGCCGTTGTATTAGACTTAAGAGATGCTCAAATTACCTGTGATATAGAGATTAATGCTTCTGCAATTTTTGGTGGAATTGATATCTATCTTCCGGATGGAGTAAAGGTAAAGGTAAGTAATGTTCCGGTATTTGGCGGTGTAAGTATTAAGCATGCACAGGCCGTAGATGCGGCAGCTCCTACAATCTATCTGAATTCTACCTGTATGTTTGGAGGTATCGATATTAAATGAATAGTGCCCAGAGAGTAATTAAGTATTGTGCGATTGCCTTAGCGGTCTTTCTTGCAATCGGTATTATTTCCTTCATGGTAAATATTGTGCATGGAATAGTGACCTTTACTTCAGGCTCAAGATTTCGATCGAACAATCATGATTACAAGACGGTCGATTTTGATGAGACCTTTAGTGGGGTCAGAAGTCTGAACATAGATAATGCTACCGGAACGCTAGGTATTAGGGTAGGTGATACCTTCCGGGTCGAGGGAAGTAATGTTTTAGAAGGTTTTAAGGCCGAAGTAGACGGCAAAGGTACACTGATAGTTAGTGACAATGAATCCGGTTTTCAGCTCTGGGGGGTTGATTTTAAAGGTATTAACAACCCAAAGTCCAAGATTACAATTTATGTTCCTGAAGATTTCGTTGCAGAAGAGGTAAGAATTAATACGGGAGCCGGAGCGGTGAATCTTGAGGATTTCTCTACCGAATATCTATATATCTCTGCTGGAGCTGGGAATATCAACGGTAGGAATTTGATCGCAGATAAGGTAAAGGTTGAGGGTGGTGTCGGATCAATCAGCCTTGGTAATGTTACTTTTAAGGATACTAAATTTAGCTGTGGCGTAGGCAATGTGTATATTAGCGGGGTCCTTCTTGAAGAGAATAGCTTTGACTGTGGTGTGGGTGAAGTGGAGCTAGAGCTTACCGGTGATATCGATGACTATAATTTGGATATCGATTCCGGCGTGGGAACTGTACGTGTCAATGGGAAGAAGATAGATGAGCTTAATCAGACCAATCGCTTTGCAGAGCATTCCATCGAGGTAGATGGTGGTGTCGGAAATGTACGTATAGATATCGAATAGTTAGCATCAAAAGTTGTTGCATTCCTCGTATACAAATATTAAAATTAAGAAAGAATAATTCTAGGAAGCAAGCCTTGTAAGCTTCTTAGATAGCGAAACAATAGAAAGTACGCTTTGCGCACTTTCTATTGTCATAATGAAAGGAGATATAGTTTTTGTCTCCTTTCAATAGTTTGATAGGAATATTTGTACAGAGCATGAAGGAGAAGGCAATGAACAAGAAATGTTTACTGGGATTAATATTATTTGCTTGTCTGGTTATTGCAGGCCTATATGCGGGTACCACCTATTTTATAAACCTTGAAGGTAACTCTTATGCAGACACTCAGGAAGAAGCTTACATCCCCAAGGATATAGCTAGGGCAGAAGTTACTAGCCGCGATAATGCAGTGGATATCGGTATGCAGGAGCCCTGGCTTACTACGAATCCAAGTGACAATGATGGGGCGTATACGCAGTCAGGATTGTCTCCGACACCGATGGTGAGCTCACAGGAAAATGATATCAAGGAAAAAAATACAGAAGATACTTTTAGCACTGCGATTAAAGCAGTAGCTCCGGAGCTGATTATAGATAGCACTAAGGTCGACTACATGTCCTATATTCCAGAGATTATTATGGATCGTGAGCTGGAGGCCGCTTTTAATATTTCGAATCCGAGCATGACTGTTGATGCGGAAGCAGCAATCCTGTTTGATGCAAAGACGAAGGAGATTATCTATTATAAAAATGCCCTTCAGGCAGTATTTCCAGCCAGTACGGCAAAGCTGTTAACCTCACTGGTAGCATTGAAGTGGTGTAGTGAGGATGAAGAGGTAACCATCGGTGATGAGATTACAATGATTGGTTCAGGCTCTACGATTGCCTATCTAAAGCAGGGCCAAATACTATCGATTCGTAATCTGCTGGCAGGGATGCTCCTGCCCTCCGGTAATGACGCTGCTTATGCTATAGCTGCCTATGTTGGAAGAAAGTCCTTACAGAAAGCAGAAGCAACGAAGGAAGAGGCAGTTGCGGAATTCATCCGGCTTATGAATCAAGAGGCTAGGACACTTGGGGTAAAGAATAGCAGCTTTAAGACTCCGGATGGCTATGATGCCATTGGTCAATATACCACAGCCTATGATATGGGGTTAATTGGTGTGGCAGCGGCAAATAATGAGCTTATTATAGAAATAACGGATCGGGGAAATTCTCGCAATATATTCCCGAGTGGAGAGGATGTTACCTGGTATAATACCAATAAATTAGTGAGAAAGGGTTATGGCCAGTACTACTCAAAAGCAATCGGTTTGAAAACAGGTACGAGTACTATGGCAGGGAAATGTCTGGTGGCAGCCGCAGAGGAAGATGGTCGTAAGGTTGTTTGTGCAGTTATGGATTCAAGCTCCTCTGGCCGTTGGGAGGATGCCATAGCATTACTAAAGTACGGACTTAAGCGTATAGAATAGGCAGTAGATGCCTTGAAATAGGGGGACTCATGGATCAAAGAGAGAAAAAGCATGATGATAATCAGGGAATGAACCATAGTATATATGAGAAGCGGAACCCAGGTATGGAGCCGGGGACTGGTCGATATAACCCAAACATAATGGGGGAGCATTCGTTCTATGCCGGTAATGGTCCACAGGGAATATATCAACAGAATAATATTCATCCAAATATGTACCACCAGAACCGTATTCTGAATGTTTATCCGCCAGAGTATGGAAATGAAGATAACCGCTATGGAGCAGAGCCTCATCCTCCTACAAAAGCTGTTCTTAGTAAGGTTGCATTTTACCTTTTCATCATGAGTGTTCTTGTAATATTATCTCAACAGCTTATTGATTTTGCGGTGCACAGTGTCTGGCCTTGGATTGCTGAGACAGATTGGTATCTCTGGGCTCTCACGGCAGTATCAGTCGTAGGTATCGGACTTCCGGTATTCTATTTTCTATCCAGACATCTGCCGGAACCTAAGAGGGGTGAGGTTGTAAAGCTGAAACCCTTGCAATTCCTATCCATCTTCTTAATCAGCACTGCAGTGATGTATATCACGAATTTCTTCAGCGTGTTTCTAACCTTTATGATAACCTTATTAAAGGGAGGGAACTTAATGGATCTCAATCCGTTGATGGATATCATGATAGACAGTAACTTGATTATAAGAGTCCTCTATGCATCCATTGTCGCTCCGATTGTAGAGGAATTAATTTTTCGTAAGCTTTTATTAAATAAGCTTAGAAACTACGGAGATATACCGGCTATTCTAATATCCGCAATTGCCTTTGGCTTGTTTCATATGAACGTGGCGCAGATGTTCTATGCAACAGCGCTGGGTATCATATTTGCCTATGTGGCAATCCGTACAAATACAATACGATATAATATCCTTTTGCACATAATGATTAACTCCATAGGTGTGATAATAGCACCATTATCTATGAAGCAATCGATATTTTTTAATCTACTGATAGTAGGGTGGGTTTTCGCTTGTATCACCAGTGGTATTTTGCTCTTTATCTTTAATTTTAAGAAAATAAGACTTTACCGCCTACAGAAGCCTATGGTGAAGAAATCTGGTTATCTACTTAATCTTGGTACCATTCTATATACAGTTATATGCTTGACCATTGTTGTTGTACAGATTATAGCACTCTAATCAAAAAGCCCGCCTGAATGGTCTTCTGACCGTCCGGCGGGTTCCTTGTACATGTCACTAGAAAGTTCTCAGAGCGTGCTTACTAGTGTGGATTCTCTAAATAATAAATGCTTACTTTATTCTTACGGCAGTACCGGAGGCGGTTACCATCAGCATACCGTTATTGGCTCCTAGTACCTCGTAATCAACATCAACACCGACAACAGCATCGGCACCCATCTGATGTGCGCGCTGCGCCATCTCCTGCATCGCCTGTTCTCTCGCTCGGATCAGCTCTTCCTCATAGGTCCCGGAGCGGCCTCCGAAAAAATTGGATAGCCCGGCTGCAAAATCCTTAACAAAATCTACTCCGGAGATAACCTCTCCGAATACAACACCAAGATAATCGGTAATTTGTCTACCTTCAATGGATGGTGTGGTGGTAATTATCATCTTTCTACCTTCCTTTTCCTCTCATTTTGAGATTATGAATATAGTGTCGTTACATCTTTGATACGTACCATATTATTCCATGACATTATCACTGTCAAGGGTATGAGGGGGAGTTTAATCGTCTTCTAATCTCACCTTGAGCTCCTTATAATTGAATAGATAAGTAGGAGAAAGCTTAAAATAGTCATAATCGAAATGATCCGGGGGCAGTTGGTAAACAGCCATAATTTTCAGAGGCCATACAGAAGTAGAATAAAACACATGGAAATCTTTATTTAAGTAATATATCATTATAGTTAACAGTTAATGAGCATCTCAGTATTCATTCAGTAGACTAGCTAGAAAGGGAGATCAAAATCTCCTTTTCTAAGCAATCATCACTTTATTATTTCTAGAAAGGGAGATCAAAATCTCCTTTTCTAAGTAATGATCACTTTATTATTTCTTGAAAGGGAGATCAAAATCTCCTTTTCTAAGTAATCATCACATTATTATTTCTTGAAAGGAGATTTGGTATGAACAATTTTACTTTTTACAGCCCTACTTATTTTGTGTTTGGTAAGGATACCGAATTGGAAACCGGTCATTATGTGCGTCGCTTTGGAGGGAATAAGGTACTGATACATTACGGTGGTGGTTCCGTGGTTCGCTCTGGTCTGTTGGACAGAGTAAAGGCTTCTCTTGATAAGGAAAATATCAGTTATATGGAGCTGGGTGGAGTGCAACCGAACCCGAAGAGTGGTCTCGTATATACCGGAATCGAGCTGTGTAAGAAGGAGGGAGTAGACTTTATACTCGCAGTAGGTGGGGGAAGTGCTATTGACTCAGCAAAGGCAATTGCAGCCGGTGCAGTATATGACGGTGACTTTTGGGATTTCTATGAGGGAAAACCAATTACGAAGGCACTTAAGGTGGCCACTGTGCTAACGATTGCGGCAGCAGGCAGTGAAGGCTCTGGTGATACCGTAATAACGAAGGAGGAAGGAATGCTTAAGCGTGGTGCAGGAAGTGAACACCTTCGCCCTGTATTCTCTATCCTTAATCCTGAGCTGACACAGACACTTCCGGCTTATCAGACCGCTGCAGGTGCTGCTGATATTATGGCACATGTATTTGAACGGTATTTCACCAATACGAAGGAGGTTGAGATTACCGACCGTCTTTGTGAAGCAGTTCTCCTGACAATGATCAAGGAGGTACCAAGAGTAATCGCAGATCCGGATAATTATGAAGCCAGAGCGAATATTATGTGGGCAGGTATGGTGGCTCATAATAACCTTGTCGGAGTAGGCCGTGACCAGGACTGGTCCAGTCATATGATTGAACATGAGCTCTCCGCTTTGTATGATGTGACTCATGGTGCAGGGCTGGCTGTGATATTCCCTGCCTGGATGACCTATGTCATGAAACAGGATGTAATGCGCTTCGCACAGCTTGCAGTAAGACTCTGGGGTTGTCATATGAATTATATGAATCCCGAGGAGACAGCAATGGAGGGAATCGAGCGATTGAAGAAGTTTCTGACCTCAATTGGCATGCCAATTAGCTTTCGTGAACTAGGTGCAAAAGAAGAGGATATACCCTTTATGGTTAAGACCCTGGGTCTTGGGGAGAAGGGTACCATCGGTAGTTTTATGAAGTTAAGTGCAAAGGATGTAGAGAATATTTATCGTCTTGCTTTGTAAAAAGAGGACCGCTAAGGGTAAGATAAGAAGCAGATGTAGTTGTATAAAGAGAAATGAATTCATAGATATAGTAAACCGCGGGAAGGACAGTGATAATGTCAGATAACCCGCGGTTTTGCTTTTAACAATAAGTTAATCCAGTGTCTGAGACAGGCGGTAATAGGAGCGGTTCTTTAACATCTTACGAAGCAGCTGGAGAAAGGAAGCATTCGTATCATTCCGGTAAAGAACTTCTCTGGCAAGGGAAGGTTTATCCGTAATGATGACATCAACATTAAGTGATTTCATTCGCTCCATCTCTCTGGCAGTGTTGACGGTCCAGACATGAACCTCTTTACCGGCACGGTGTGCTTTGGTCACCATGTCTTTATTTACGAAGTTATAACGGATACTAAAGAAATCGATATACTCCTTATCGAAGAAGTTACCATAAACTACCGATAAAATTAATCCCGTATGAATCTCACTGTTGAGCTCCTTTATTTTTATCAGAGAGCTGTGATTCGAGGAGGAAATGACGCATTGATCTTCAAAATTATATTTCTCCAACAGAGAGACAAGCTGCTCTTCCAGCGCATTTTCATTTCCAGTTATTTTTATCTCGATATTAAGCTTGATGCGATCCTTACAATGTATCAGGACCTCTTCCAAGGTGGGGATTTTGGTGTTTAGATATTCTAGGGAGAACCAGGAGCCTACATCCAGTCTGGTGAGCTGTTCATCGGTTAGATCCCAGATGAATTCATTTACTCCGGCAGTACGTTTCAGAGTCTTATCATGAAGCAAGACCAGAGTACCATCCTTATTTTGCTGGATATCAATCTCTGCATAATCGGATTCTGCAACAATTGCACTCTCCAGGGCGGGAATCGTATTCTCCGGAGCGATAGTGGAATTACCGCGGTGTGAGGAGATAGTAATACCAGAAAGAGCGTTTGTCAGGTAGAAGGAGTCATTATAAATAGTAAAATAGAGGTTAAAAACCCCTGCTACTAACAGGGCTATGATTGCACCGTTGATTGCATAGTGGTGCAGTCTACTACGATAAGCAAAATGGTAATCAAAGTCTGGGTGACTAGGGAGAATATCCTGCAATGCCTCCTGTTGGTAGTTGTTGAATAAGGAGGTTGTAAGATTGATGTGAATGGTGAAGGTAATCATGCTATATAGTAGGGTGGCATACAGATTAATCTTGGGATATGCCGATAGGAATACCGTAATAACCAGGCTTTTATCCGTGAAGAAATAGGCCCCCATAGCAGTCATCAACAGGAGTCCATAGTAGAAGGCAAAGAAGCTAAATGTCAGAACGGTATGGCTGACAAGAAGGATACGGAAGGCATGCTTACCTCTATGTCTAAGAAGATCTTTGGAATACTGAAATGCCTGAGAGAAGGATACATTCTCATTCATATAGTAATGTGGGGCAAAGATACCACGGAAGGAGATAAAGCTTAGGAGGATTAAGACAGCAATGATTAAGCTCTTTGCGATCATTTCGTCATCTGCACCACTAGTGAATTCAATATCTGACAGGAAGGTGATACCGATCATGACAGGTAGGTTGACAAATATATAGAAGAGAAGAGTAAAAAATAAGGGAGTCACTCTGCCCTTACGAAGATTAGTGATGGTCTTTAATAATCCGAAATAAATTAGTCTGGATAGCTGTGGACGTGGAGAATTTCCTTCCGTAGAACAATAATACAGGAGGGATTCCAACTTGATTTGCAGGAACAGAAGAACCACAATAAGCAAAAGGCAAAGCAAAAGGAGGGCGTGAGGTGTGGTGAACAACGATAATACGTTTTCCTGAGTTATGTAGCTGACCCGTGACAATTTCATTATTAACTTCAGGGTATGACTGGCTAAGGGTATAATGAACATAAGGAAAAATACATTGTATATGGTATCGATCAGGAAAAGAGAGCGGTTATGGTAACGAAAATATTGATTTTTCAGGCGTCTGGCTTTTTTCATAGTGATTTGCCTTTCCGTGATTATTAGTTAACGATATTGTCTATTCTATTTATGTATTATGCATGATAATGCAGAAATAGACAAGATAATTTATGAGATAGGATATATTTTACAAGATAACTACAATTGGTGTCGATAGATAACGGGATAAGTTCTTGACTCTGATATCACATATGATACAATATGCATACATCCCTGTATTTTCCACAGGTATATAAGCTTTAGTATGAGTGATATGTAAAAAAAGTGTGTTGGGATTTTCGTATGGATTGATCAATTTGAAGGAGACTTTGTTTTGACTGAATTATTAGTAAGATTATTTATAAAGGATTATAAAAATACAGAAAACGCAAAGGTTCGTACCCATTATGGAATTCTATCCAGTTTGGTTGGAATTATCTGCAATGTCTTGCTATGCCTGACGAAGCTGACGATCGGAATGCTAATCAACAGTATCTCGGTCATGGCAGATGCATTCAACAACCTATCTGATGCGGCCTCATCCATCATCAGCTTCATCGGTGTAAAGCTGGCGGAAAGGCCGGCTGACAAGGAGCATCCCTTCGGACATGGACGCTTTGAGTATATCTCTGCCCTTGCGGTGGCATTCATTATACTACAGGTTGGTTTTCAGCTGTTCAAGGGAGCCTTTGATAAGGTGTTGCATCCTGAGGAGATGACCTTTAACCCTATTCTTGTTGGAATATTGATTTTATCTGTATTAGTGAAGATCTGGATGTCACTGTTTAACCGAAAGCTGGGTAAACGGATCAATTCCACGGTAATGCTGGCTACCTCAGCTGATTCAAGAAATGATGTTCTCGTAACCACGGCAACGATTATTTCTACCCTCATTATGGCTTTCACTGGGGTGAATATCGATGGCTATATGGGACTACTGGTCTCGATCTTCGTTATGTTTGCGGGCTTTAATATTGCAAGGGAGACACTGGAGCCGCTCCTTGGGCAGGCTATTGAGAGAGAGGTCTATCAGAAGATTACTTGCATGGTGGAAAGCTATGATGATATCTGCGGTACCCATGACCTGATTATTCATAATTACGGACCGACCCGTCGCATGGCAACCATCCATGCTGAGGTGCCGAATAATATAGGCTTTGAGCATGCTCATGAGACCATAGACCAGATTGAGAGGGACGTGCTGGAGAAGTTAGACATCTTCCTGGTAATTCATATGGATCCTATTGAGGTAAATGATACAACGGTAACTGAGAAGAAGGAGATGGTTCAAGGTATTATTAAAAAGCTGGAGAAAAAGGCATCAATCCACGACTTTAGAATCGTAAACGGAGAACATCAGATTAACCTGATCTTCGATCTGGTACTTCCCTATTCCTATACAAAGTCAGAGGAACAAAAGCTGTTATCGAAGATTGTTGAAGAAATTCGCTTAAAGGACTCTAGATATCAGTGTATCATCACCATGGAGAATAGCTTCGTAGAGGAGGAATAGAGCGTCCAAATAATGGCAGAAAAAAATTTAAAATAGTACTTGCAAAATTAATAGCCATAAGTTATAATATCATTCGTGGCGGTTGTCACTGATACGAATTGAATAACCCTTGGGGTATCGCCAAACGGTAAGGCACTGGACTCTGACTCCAGCATCTCTAGGTTCGAATCCTAGTACCCCAGCTATTAAGCCCTTGATTTCAAGGGTTTTTTTGTTATCACAAAACGATATGATAAGTCAATTCAATTATTTGCCTATAAGTGTGGCTAAAAATAATAGGAGGCTTTATGCAAGGCTATAACTGTATTATGGTTTACAATAAGGACAATACCAAGCTCCTCTTCTGTAAGCGTACGAAGGATCCCTATAATGGGCTCTATAACTTGAATGGTGGCAAGATAGAAGCAGGTGAAACCGGTGTAGAAGCTGCATACCGCGAGCTACTGGAGGAAACGGGTATAACAAGGCAGGATATTTTGTTACATCATATGATGGACTTTACCTATTATAATCAAGATTGTTATGTTGAAGTTTATGCAGGAGTATTAACCAGGGATATCAAGCTGAGGGAAGAAGCACATCCTTTGGTATGGCTTGACTTGAATGAGGATTTCTTTGATATGAGCCGGTTCGCCGGTGAGGGTAATATCGGCCATATGGTAGAGCAGGTGAAGAGCTTTGGCATGGGAAGTGCGAGGCATTAACAGAGGAGGCTGTGATATCATAATACTTGTCTTAATAGACGAAGTAATATGGTATCACAGCCTCTTAGTAGCTAAAGTTGTTCCTTTGATTTCTCTTCCTTCATCAGCTTTATCGTAATTACTACGGCGACAAGGATAAATCCGATGCCTCCGATGATGCCTGTAGGGGAAGGACCAATGAAAGGGTTGCCTCCATCCACACAGAAGTAGATGCCAGCTGCTGCGATGGAATTAAGACCACCATGAGCAAAAACTGCAGGAATACAGCTGTTGGTTCGAATTGTAACAAAGGAGAATATGGCTCCAAGTACAATACAAAAGATCACCATGGCAAGGATACCGGTAAAAGGATAGCCGGGATAACCGGTACCGTAATTATGACCGAGGGCAGTCAGTGGTGCATGCCAGATACCCCAGATAAAACCATTAATCAAAAGCATCGGAAGAATTTTGAATTTCCCTTTCATCTTAGGAAGAAGGTAGCCTCTCCAGCCCCACTCTTCTCCGAAGCAATTAAGTACATTCATTAAAGGTCCGAGAAAAAAGGCCACAGCAAGCTGAATTAGCATCGTAGTCTGAAGCTGGGCTGGGGTTATCACTGTGCCGGTGCTTTCATAAGCCTTAGCTAGATAGGATAACTCAGGATCAAACTTTCCGGGGTTAAATGCGAAGTAAATCAGAGAACCTATTAAGGTCAAAATTCCCGGTCCGAACCAGGCAAAGAGATAATAGCCTAGATTCTTCTTAAGCTGGGGTAATCGGAGTAGGGAATTGCGGAACCCCTCTTTGGTAATCAATCGGGTCAGTAAAACACCGATCGCAGGGATAAACATCACACTACCTATAAGGAGCTGACCAATCATAGCAAGTTGTGAATCCTCTCCCGTAACGAATGGTCCTATGATCCCTATTTCCACGGCATAGGTTATGACAAAGGTAATCGCCAAAAATAATAGAATTCTTTTCGTCTCCAGCTTAGAATCTGTCTCAAGATGATCGGATTTTAGCTGTGGACTCTCTTGACGCATCATATTCGTATCCATACTAACCTCCCACGTTTTTTATTCAATTATAACATAATTAATTAATAAAGAATATCATTACTTACAGTAGTATAGAACATACCCTTAATCAGCTCAGGATCATTGGTCTGACCAAGAATCCACATCAGCTTACTTACTACCGCTTCGATAATCATGTCGTAGGCTTCGATTATGCTTACCTTGTTTTTTAGCTCATGACCCACCTGATATATGTTCATGTCACTTCCTTCATTGGGGACCTGAGTTGTCATAACAACTGTTTTGCCCTGGTCTGTCCATTCTTGAATGATTTCAAGATAATGATGCTGGGGCAGAGATGGTATACCGCCGACACCATAGCTTTCGATGATAACCGCATCATATTTAGTGAACATATAATCAAGAATATCGGAATCTGATCCCGGAGTTAGCTTGAATAAGCCAACCTTTGGATTTAGATTTTGATAAAAGGTGGGTGCTTTCTGCTTAGGCTCTCTGATGTATTGAATCAGATGGCTATCCTGTATGACGGCAAGATAGGGATAATTGATGCTGGAGAAGGCCTGAAAGCTCTTGGAATGAGTTTTTCTGGCTCTTGTGCCCAGAATAACTTTACCGTTGAATACAATTTGTACCCCGCTTGCTTCCTCAGAGGAGGCATACAAAAAGCTATCAAATAAATTTGTTTTCGAATCCGTGATATCCATATTGATGGGTCTCTGTGCACCGGTTAGTACGATCGGTTTGGGTGAATTCTGTATCAGGTAGGACAGGGCAGCAGCAGTATAAGCCATGGTATCGGTGCCGTGACATATTACAAAGCCGTCATAGCTATCATAATTAGCTTGTATCGTTTGAACGAGTAGCAACCAGATATCAGGAGATATATTGGTGCTGTCTATATTACATACCTGAACTGTGTCGACCTTACAGATTCTTGAGATGTCTGGTATATACATCAAAATCTCCTCAGAAGTCATTTGGGGATGTAAGCCTCCATTTGCTGCTTTTGTAGAGGCAATGGTTCCACCCGTTCCGATCATAAGAATTTTTTTCATATCTTTTCCTTCTTTACTGATAGAGTAATAGATAATTTATATTATCTTTTACCTGTATGATAATACAGTAGAATCTCCTTGGCAACAAATTCTTACCGCCCAATAATTGGATTGACACAAATGTAGTATTCAGTATAATGAGTAGTAAGCCTCTGTTATTAACTTGAGGTAAAGTGAGGAGATTAGAAATGAAGACATCAAAGCTAACCATAAAATTAGCAATCCTGTTCTATAGCTTAGTTCAGATTGGTTCTATCTGTGTAATATCAATACTGGCGAGAATTACAGAGCTCTTTCCTGAGTATAGTGTAACAACAATACAATTTCTTGCGACCTGCCCTTCCGTAGTTATCATTTTTGTGTCCCTATTGACGGGTAAACTATCTGAGTTTATTGCAAAGAAGTACCTGGCACTGTTCTCGGCCTCCTTATTTATCGTGGCAGCTCTGGGCGGATTTTTCTTTCATGGATCCTTGATATTATTATTTGTATGGCAGTTTATATTGGGGATAGGAGTCGGTATTCTGGTTCCTTTAGGTTCTGCATTGATAGCGGATTATTTTATAGGTGATGAACGTAGTAGCCTGATGGGACAGCAAAGTGCAATGATCAGTGTCGGAGGGGTAGTCCTATCCCTGCTTTCCGGCCTTCTTGCAACGATAGACTGGTACTATAGTTATCTGGCCTTATTACTTGCGGTGCCGGGCTTTCTTCTGTTGCTGTTTGGCTTGCCTCTTGACCGGCCATTACATACAGCGAAGACCAAGGGAGAGCGGATAAGAGTTACACCGAAGGTAGTAGTTTTGTATGGAGTGTCAGCCTTCCTTTTTATGATGTTTTATAATGTAATATCTACGAACCTGTCATTACATCTTAAGGAGAATGCGATTGCTGGATCTGTGAATTCCGGTATTGCTACCTCTGTATTTATGTTAAGTGGTGCAGTAGCCGGTGTGTTGTTTAAGTTCTTTCAACGCTTCCTGGGAGAGAGGGTGATTGCCTTAGGCTTTTTTAATCTGGCAGCAGGAGCCCTGATTACCGGTGTATCAAGAAGCTTTTTCATGGTATTGATTGGAGTTTTTATTGCAGGCTTCAGCCTAAGCATCGTAATGGCACAGGTAGTGATCAGTATTGCCGAACGGGAAAAGCCCGCAGCCGTAACCATGAGTATCGCATATAATATGGCGATTAATAATCTGGGAGCCTTCTTGTCACCGAATTTTACAAAGCTTAGCAGACTGCTCTCACATAGTGACAGGGCATCGGTTAGATACCTGGTGGTGGGTGTTTTGTCTATGGCGATAGCAATTGTATTGTTTCTTTTACTTGGGAGAAAGAGAACGGTTACTTCATATAGATTATAAGATAAGATAGAGTAGAGCTTTAATGGCTTTATTATACTAAGGAAGTAAAAGGAGACGTTAGTTTGTATTGCTGATACCAAATCTGATCATCTATCTGTTATAATATAAGGCCGAAGCAAGGTGACATAGTCGTGCTAAAGAGCACGATATGTACATTGCTTCGGCCTTTTTATGGATCCTAAGCAGGGTTAGGATTCTATATAGAGGTACGGGGATGATACTATTTACTAAGCAGCTTTCCGATACCGCTTAGCAGTTTTCCATTCGCTAAGGCCACAAGACCCTCCAGCTTACTATTACTGATACCCCCGGCCATCTTCATGGAGCGAAGGGGCATTTCCATTGCGGATTTTTCCAGCATCAGAGCCATAGTGGGATCGTCATTATCCTTTAGCATCTTATTCATCGCATTCTTTACTACCTTCAGCATGACCTTACCGATAAGCGTATCCTTAATATCACCTAAGGTGGAATCCTTGGAATAGGGCTTTCCGTTGTGATCGGGCTTTGGTACGTAACCGAGTAGTTTGTAGAACTGGTCGTCGCTAACAAGCAGAGGTGCACTGGGCTTCTGATACTCGGATAAGGAGCGGTAATCATCTGCCAGTAAGCGTTCCTTTCCATCACCAGCCAGAGTGATATCAGCTTTTAAGCGGATATCGGCTGCGGAGGCAGCAAGGAGGAGTTCATAGGTTCCTCCTTCGATGCACCAATCCTTAGCCTTGGTATTATAATAGGTAAAGCTTCTCTTACCTAGCTCTAGCTCCACCTTCTTAGTCTCTCCGGCGGCAAGAAATACCTTGGTGAAGCCCTTCAGCTCCTTATCGGCACGGAAGATGGAGGAGTTATTGCAATGAACATAGAGCTGTACAATCTCTGCTCCATCTACCTTACCAGTATTGGTAACATCTAAGGTTATTTTATAATGATAAGGCTCCTTCTCCTCAACAAGGAGATTACTATATGCAAAGGTGGTATAGGACAGGCCATAGCCGAAGGGGAAGATTACAGGTTTCTTTGTCATATCGTAATAGCGATAGCCTACATAGATGCTTTCCCTATATTGAACGGATTTGCTAGTACCGGGGAAATAATGATAGCTGGGATTATCTTCGAGCGCCATCGGAAAGGTCTCGGCCAGCTTTCCGCTGGGATTTACCTTACCAAGCAGCAGGTCTGCGGTAGCTGCTCCACCAGCCTGACCTGCCAGGTACATCAGAAGTATTCCTTTCACCTTATCCTTCCAGGGCATTAATACGGGGGCACCTAACTGGAGAACAACGACAGTATTCGGATTGGCCGCGACTACTGCCTCAATAAGCTTGTTATGGCTTTCCGGCATGGAAAGGGTGGTACGGTCAAAGCCTTCACTTTCGTATTCATCCGGAAGTCCCGCAAATACTAAAGCAAGGTCGCTTTCCTTAGCCAGCTTGCAGGCTGCGTCCAGAGAGGCAGAGTCTGTTCCTTTCTCACCGAGACGGTAGCCCTCTGAGTAGGTTACCTTTACACCGGCCTCCTGCAGAGCATCGAAGGCGTTATCTAAATAGGCAGGATTAATTCGGCTACTACCTGCACCCTGATATCTTGGTTTCTTAGCCATCTCACCGATAACGGCAATCTTAGCATTTGGACAGATTGGAAGGATTGAATTTTCATTCTTCAACAATACGGCTGACTTAGTAGCTATTTCGCGAGCCAGAGCATTATGCTCTTTATTTGTATTCTTTGGAGAATATTTCTTCTCCATTCCCTTCAATATAAATTCAACCACACGTTCGGCACACAAATCAACCTCTGCCATAGAGAGTGAGCCATCCCTAACAGCAGCCACTACTTCATTATCACTATCTACACTGGTGCTGGGCATCTCCAGGTCCATTCCTGCACGGACATCCTCCACACGGTCATTGACGGCACCCCAGTCGCTAACGACGATGCCTTTAAAACCCCATTCCTTACGCAGGATATCTGTTAATATGTATTTGTTGGCACAGGCGTAGGTTCCGTTGATTTTATTGTAGCTTGCCATCACAGTCCAGGGTTGAGCTCTTTTGACGGCTGTTTCAAAGCCGGCAAGATAGATTTCACGAAGTGCTCTCTCATCCACCTGGGAATCCACTGTCATACGAGAGGACTCCTGATTGTTTACAGCATAATGCTTCAGTGAAGTGCCGACTCCCTTACTTTGAATGCCCTCTATTACGGCGACTGCCATCTCACCTGCCAGATAAGGATCTTCACTGAAATATTCAAAATTACGACCGCAAAGGGGACTGCGTTTAATATTGATACCAGGACCCAGAATCGTTGCAACCTCTTCCGAAACACATTTTTCACCAAGTGCCTCACCCATTCGCCTTAAGAGCTCTGGATCAAAGCTGCAGGCGGTAGCACTGGCGGTAGGAAAGCTGGTAGAGGGAACGCTTTCATTTAGACCGAGATGATCAGAATCCCCAGCCTGCTTTCGGAGTCCATGAGGGCCATCCGTAACCATAATTGATTTTAGTCCCAACCGGTCGATACCCTTAAGATGCCAGAAATTCTTACCACTCAGGAGGCTTGCTTTTTCCTCCAGAGTCATTTCTTGAACAAGTTTACTCGCTTTTCCTTTATAATCCATAGAATACCCTCCATAAATGATAGTAATCTAGCTTAAAAATACCTCGATTCTATAATAGCAAATATGTATGAGTCGACTATCATAGATTTAACATTTATGTTATAATTTTAATACATGATTCAATCAATATCTGGGAAGCAGATATTTTTGTATGATTCACAAATTATCTGCGAAGCAGATGTTTTTGATTACATGATTCATTTAAATCTGCGAAGCAGAAATATTTATATAAATGATGGATGAAAGCCTGTGAGTATGGCGTTCAATCCTCTACTGTTATAAAACCTACTAGGATAAGGGAGTATGATGCTATGAAGGTTAAGCTAAAAACAGACGTCATGAAGACTATTTGTTATAGAGAGATACCGAAGGATATTGTATTGGCTTACCGCCGTGCGATGTTTGAACAGCGGGAGTTGCCAGATACTACGATAAAGTATCGGACGGAGGAGAAGCTCTTCAATTGTATCAGACAGGGAGAACCGGACCGAATTGAGGAGAGTCTGAAGGAGCTATCTGAGGGGGATAGGATGATGGGCTGTATGTCTATGGATCCTCTGCGGCAGGCTCAGTATACTTTTATCTCGGGGCTAACCTTAGCAACGCGCTGTGCCATTGAGGGTGGGTTGCCTGAAATTGAGGCTTATAATCTGAGCGATGTGTATGCGCAGAAGGCTGATGTTAGTAAGAGGATAGAAGAGATATGGCAATTAGCTGCAATTGCCTATTACGATTTCGCAAGGCGGGTTCAGTTGGTCAGGAGGCGAAAAGCCTATTCTTATCCGATCACACTATGTATCTCCTATATTCTGGACCATCTCCATTATCAGATTACTTTAACTGAGTTATCCAAAGTGTGCAAGCTTACTCCTCAATATTTGTCTGCCCTTTTTCATAAGGAAACCAGGATGACGGTAACCGAATATATCATGAAGGAGAAGCTGGAGACTGCCAGGCAGATGCTGACGTACTCCGAGCACACAGTTCAGGAGATTGCAAGCTTCCTTGGCTTTTGTTCACATTCAAGCTTTACAGCACATTTTCGAAAGACCTATGGGATAACTCCAAGAGAATATAGAAACAGCTCCGGAACGTATCATCCGGAGCTGCACTAATTGATTGACAATAGTCAACAAGGAGAAGATTTATGGGACCACGGAGGCAAGGGATCGGGTCACCGACTTCTCTAAAGTCTATTGGTAGTACATAGAGCAGATATTTTCTATGTTCTCCAAGAGGAAACGAAGAGCTATGCTTCCCAATAAACAATTGATTAAGGAGGATGGCGACGCTGGGAAGGATACCGATTGGTACCTAAGCTTAACTTCGTTATTACTACTATGTATTGAAAATGATTATCAATATCTATAACAAAAGAATAGCAGATGATTTTATCGTTGTCAATAAAAAAATGGAATACTTCAAAAAAAATTTAGAGGATTAGCTAGCATTCACAATTCTTTCACAACTTCCGGCAATACTAACTTTGAAAGTTAGTTCCCTGCCTGTTGTTTATTGAGAAAGTGAGGGAGCTGAATGTTAAAAGCGCGATTATTTGGATTGGCTATTGCGACAGCGATAGCGATTACAGGAATGAGTCCGGTTACTGCCATAGCGGCCGAAGCAAAAACGCAGACAATAGAGCTGTCAGAAAAGGATAAAGATCAGAAGGGTAACAGGGCACTTCTCGAGGAGAAGATGAACAACGCCATTAAGAAATGGAATACCTTGACGACAGCACAGAAGAATGATGTCTATGCCCTGCTTGAAAATGAGATAAAAGCACACAACAAAGTGCTAGATAAGCTGGTAGACCTTGAGGTAATGACAAAGGATGACGCAGCGATGTTGAAAGCGGAGCGGATGGTCCGCTTCAACAAGCTAAGAGAAAGCGGGGATTTTCCATTAATGAGGCCTAAGGGCAATAAGAGGGACAAATAATAGTTGTGAATCAGAAAAGGAACGATTGATATAGCAACAGACAGGGACTAACTTTTATTTAATACCAGTTATCAAACAACTTATGCAATCCCCGTTTATCTTATCTTGTTACATTGTTCACCCACTTCATAGACCGATAACGCCAGATGGTCAAGGGTACTTTTATCACCTCATCACTCATCAGGATGACATATACTACAGGTATTGGCAGATGGAAGACAAAGGCTGCCAGAGCTCCAAGAAGGATGGAGCAGCACCACATGGTAGTACAGTCTAAGAATAAGCCGAAGTTCGTATCACCACCGGCGCGAAATACTCCCACTACCAGCGTAGTGTTAAAGGCTTGCCCGATGGCAAAGTAGGTCATAACGAACATCATAATTCCTAGATAATCTCTGGCCTCATCGCTTAAGGTTAGGCTGTGTCTTGCTATTTGTGAAGCAATAAGAATTATGCCGGCTCCGATGAAGCCAAGTATCAGAGTAAGACGGATGAAACGCTTGGCATAAAGCTTTGCCTGCTCCTCCTTACCTTCACCGAGTGCTTTCCCAAGGATGATAGCAGTAGCGTTGGCTACACCAAAGGCAACAATCATTGCCAGCTGTCTGGTTACCTGAGTAACGGAATTGGCGGCAACAACCGATTTGCCCAGATGACCGATAATCGCTGCATTTACACTGGTTCCGGTACCCCAGATTAATTCATTCAACATAACAGGAATTGAATACTTCAGAAAGTCCCGAAATAATAGCTTATCCTGTACAAATAAATCGCGGATATGAAATTGCACTGCTTTATTCTTGAAGGTAGCATAGAACCATACTATGACTAGCTCCAGTATACGAGCAATCAGGGTTGCAAGCGCCGCACCGCGAATCCCCATCGGCTCCAGGCCAAACAATCCAAAGATAAATATTGCATTCAGTATTACATTCGCAATTAAGGAGGCCAGATATACAACTGTTGCAATGATAACCCGCTCAACGCTTCTCATAATATTCAGGTATATCATAGTCATTGCCATAAATACATAGGAAAAAGCGATAATTCTAAGGTAATCTGCACCCTGTGCTATGACATCTGCTTCATTGGAGAAGACGTGCATCACTGGGACTGGAAAGAGTAGGACAATCACGGTAAATAATATAGAAACAACCAAGGCGAAGCGCATGGTAATACCAAGTATCTTCTCAATTGACCGGATATCCTTTTTACCCCAATACTGTGCGGTTAACACCGCTGCTCCGGAGGTAAGACCAAAGAGGATGAGGGTCATGATAAATTGCACCTGTCCGGCAAGAGAGGAGGCGGACAAAGAGGTTTCACCTACCTTGCCTAACATAACTACATCGGCGGTAGAGACACCGACATTGATGAGGTTCTGTAAGGCCATAGGCAGTACCAGAGAAAAGACCATTTTATAAAAGTTACGTTTTTCTTCGCGCTCAGTGATCGGTTTCATGCTAATCCTCCATGCTTCTTCGCTTGCTTTTTTATCGAATACTAATTATTGACATCATAGGACAATTTAACATTAATTATATTAATAGTCAATGTAGAAACCTATAGTGATTAAGTGCTCAACGTTTTGTATGTCATTCACATTTTTGTTGACGAAACATTCAAAGGAGGGTAGAATATTTTAACGCAATACTATGATAGATTAGGGTGTTAAAACCCTAGGAATTACTCAAATAAATGAAGAGCAAGGGAGCCGTATATGTACGAACAGAAGAACCTGGCGAAGGGAAATGTAGCTAAGCAGCTTATAATCTTCGCAATTCCATTTATTATCTCCAATATAATCCAAACCTTATATAGCGTAGCTGATATGGTGATTGTAGGACAATTTAACGGAACAGCAAGCATGTCCGGTGTGAACATAGGCGGACAAGTTACCATGATTATTATGAATGTAGCAGTTGGTATCAGTACCGGTGGTACGATTATGATCGCTCAGTCTGTTGGAGCAGAGAAAACCAAAAAACTGCAGAAAATCATTGGCACTTTATTATCCACTTTGATCATTTCAGCAGTTATTCTAACCATATTTATGCTGCTTCTGAAGAATCCTATTCTTAGAATAATACATACACCAGAGGAAGCCTTTGGAGAAGCAAGTATTTACCTCATGGTGACTGCTCTCGGCACCGTATTTATCTTTGGATATAATGCCTTAAGTGCGATTATGCGTGGAATGGGCGATAGTAAAAGCCCTCTCTATTTTGTGGCCATTGCCTGTGCGACGAATATTGTTCTGGATTTAATCTTAGTTGGGGTATTTGGCATGGGAGCCTTAGGTGCTGCAATTGCAACGATTGTATCACAGGCACTCAGTATGATATTATGTATTCTCTATCTTCGCAGAAAGAAGTTTGTCTTTGACTTTAATCTCAGTTCCTTCCGAATTGATATGGAGCAGTTTAAGAGTATACTTAAGCTGGGTATTCCATTAACAATACAGAATCTAATCAGCAACTTATCCTTTTTATTCATGACCGCATTAGTGAATAACATGGGGGTGACCGCCTCAGCAGCGGTAGGAGCCGTAGGTAAGTACAATGGCTTTGCTATCCTTCCGGCAATCGCTATGAATGCAGCGGTTTCAGCGATGGTAGCTCAGAATATTGGTGCTCAAAAGGAGGACAGGGCAATCAAGACCATGCTTACAGGAATTGGCTTGGCGTACGCAATCTCAATTCCGATTTTCATATTAACTACTATTTTTCCGGAGGAAGTACTTCGTATGTTTTCTTCTGAATCGGAATTGATTGCCGTAGGCGTACCTTACCTTCGAATCTTCTCCTTTGATTATCTTTTGGTACCGGTGGCCTTCTGTCTCATAGGCTTCTGTATCGGAACGGGACATACTACCTTTTCCTTATTCATCAACATTATGTCGGCAATAATAATTCGTATTCCCATGGCATATCTACTTAGTGAAGTAGCAGGACTTGGACTATGGGGAGTCGGCTTGGCTGTTCCGCTTGCTTCATTAACAACTATTATTCTTGGTTTATGGTTCTTCTTCTCCGGACGGTGGAAGAGAAAAACAGTCAGCTTAGAAGAATAACCGGATTAGATCCGGTTATTGTATAAGGCATATTTTTTAGGGGATAACCCAACTGTCTTAGTAAAGGATTTTAAGAAAGTACTATAGTCCGAAAACCCACACTGCTCGTAGACTTCATTTACGCTGATTCCTTCATTGAGTAAGGCTTTGGCAATACTGATTCTGCGGGCAGTTAAATATTTATTGACCGTGGTACCGGTCGCCTGCTTAAAGATACGGCAGATAAAGGATTTGCTGAGGAAGAAGTTCTCGGCAAGCCTCTGAATTGTGATGGGCTCATTGATATGGGTATTGATATATTGGAGGATATCATCAACCTGTTGGTCATATTGACAGGTATAAAGGTGGATATCCTCCTCTGTCTGTATTCTGGTATTGAATTCCTTATTAATAAAGACCATTAGCTCAGCAAAGGCCAGCCGCTCCAGTATATCTTCTCCGTAGCCCGACAGCTTGGTAATCTTATGGATATAGTACATGAATCTTTGCTGTTGAGCCTTATCCAGAGAAATGCGATGGCTGAAGCCTGGATCCCGATGGTGGAAGCAGTAATCCAATTCAGTCCTCTCCGTGGAAAGAGATCGGAGAAGATCAGGATGGATGGAGATTACGATACGCTCATGATCGTTCTGTTCAATATCGCTTAGATAATGGCTTTCATATTGGTTGATGAGGAAGAGATCTCCCGGTTCAATCTTATAGGTCTTATTATCAATGAGAAACTGTTTCCCACCGGAGATGGAATAATATATCTCATAGCAGTCATGGATATGGACATTCATAGTCTTCTCTTCAAAAAAGAGATGGGCGATTGCAAAATATTTATTCGAGATACAGGAATCAATCGCCGCCTTACAAGAGCTAAATTCCTTCATAGTCATATTCCTTTCTGTATCCTTTGTAGGATTCTTTGTGTGCTACGGAATGAAATGATATAATTTTTTTCGGGTCTTCATTCCGAATAATTCTAACATTAATGTTCATTAAATTCAATATTTTTGATACTAAAGAACAAGAAAAAGAAAATATAGTATGATAAAATGACATTAAGGTTAACATTTGAAAAATTAAGGAAAGGGATGACTTATATGGAATTAAGAACAGCAGTATCACCAAAGGATGTAAAGAATTATACCACTGAGCAGTTGAGAGAAGAATTTCTGATACAGAATATGTTTGTGCCCGGTGAGATTAAGACGGTTTATAGTCATATTGATCGTATCATTATCGGTGCTGCGGTACCGCTAACACCTTTGACCTTAACAGCAGGAGAAGAAATTAGGGCAAAGTATTTTCTCGAAAGAAGAGAAATGGGTATCATTAATATCGGGGGAAGAGGTACCGTGACCGTAGATAAGACGGTGTATACTATGGATTATAAAGACGGCATGTATATTGGTATGGGTGCTCAGGAAATCGTATTTGCCAGTGAAGATGAGAAAAACCCGGCTTTGTTCTACTTCAATAGTGCTCCGGCACATAAGACCTATCCCACCGTACACATTAAGCCGGAGAACTGTGTTAATGTAGAGCTCGGATCGCTAGAGACCTGCAATCATAGAGTGATCACAAAGTATATCCTGCCGGGACAGGTTGAAAGCTGCCAACTCGTTATGGGTATGACCAAGCTAATGCCTGGAAGCGTATGGAATACCATGCCCTGTCATACTCATGACAGACGAATGGAGGTTTATCTCTACTTTGATATGCCGGAGAATGCTCTGGTGTTCCACTATATGGGTGAGCCTACTGAGACGAGACATATCGTAATGAGAAACCGTGAGATGGTAATATCACCAAGCTGGTCCATTCATTCCGGCTGCGGAACTCAGGCCTATACCTTTATCTGGGGTATGGTTGGAGAGAATCAGGACTTTGATGATATGGATGCGGTTGCCATGAAGGATATCAGATAGGCACTCTATCGTCTAAAAGTAATTAGAAAGGAAGGATTTTAGTATGAATAATATAATAGATCAATTCTCCTTAAAGAATAAAATTGCATTAATTACCGGAGCCTCTTATGGAATCGGCTTCTCGATTGCCACTGCTTATGCCAAGGCTGGAGCAACCATCTGCTTTAACGATCTGAACCAGGAGATGGTTGATAAGGGACTGAAGGCATATGAGGAATTGGGGATTAAAGCATACGGTTATGTATGTGATGTTACGGACGAAGCTGGCGTGAATGCCCTGATTGCAAGGATAGAAGAAGAGGTTGGCGTGATTGATATTCTGGTTAACAATGCAGGAATTATCAAGCGTATTCCGATGACAGAGATGACGGCAGAGGATTTTCGTAAGGTGATCGATGTGGATCTGAATGCTCCCTTTATCGTATCGAAGGCTGTAATCCCCAGCATGATCAAGAAGGGACATGGTAAAATTATAAACATCTGTTCCATGATGAGTGAATTAGGTCGTGAAACAGTATCTGCGTATGCGGCAGCAAAAGGTGGTCTTAAGATGTTGACCAAGAACATTGC
Organism: Bacillota bacterium; assembly: GCA_023411555.1. Taxonomy (GTDB): domain Bacteria; phylum Bacillota; class Clostridia; order Lachnospirales; family Lachnospiraceae; genus Mobilitalea. The sequence goes on along the minus strand of JAEYOQ010000056.1, from coordinate 32,952 downwards.
CTCTGAATATGGCGAATATAATATTCAATGTAATGGTATCGGACCAGGATATATCGAGACACCTCAGACAGCCCCCCTTCGCGTGCCTGGACATCCCTTTAATGAGTTTATCTTATCGAAGACTCCGGCAGGAAGATGGGGAAAAACCGAGGATCTTATGGGACCTGCTATATTCCTTGCCTCCGATGCCTCTGACTTTGTAAACGGACATATCCTCTATGTTGACGGTGGGATTCTTGCTTATATTGGAAAACAGCCGGCTAATAAATAACTCTTTAATAATCGTATATTAATCCATATACCCCACGTTCTCAGTAGAAGATTATTCGGTGTGATGTGAATCTATCCAAATATTATTCTTTCGGGGACGTGGGATATTTTAATAGTGAGTACTTATGTAGGAAGCTATAAGCCAAGATGTATAAGATATTTGATAGCTATAATACGGAGATAGGATAATAGAGGGTGCATTCCGCATAATTCTTATTACATTTGGAGTATTTTATATGTTCAAAGTGAAAGTTATCCTCTAATTTAAAATCAATGGTCGGCATCCAGGTATCTAATACATACTTCCAGATGGACTCAAGAGTCTTTGATGAGATATCCTCCGGACGATGGGCCCCCATATAGGTAAAAACGCCATATTTATGTGCCTTGATATGCCGTACCTTCATGTCTGGAGGGACGATACTGTTAGTATTTATCTCAATGGAGGGCTGATAAAGCGTATAGCCGGTAGTGGACTTGGGAATGAGGCTAAAACCGATGTAGGCATCCTTTTCGACAGGGTTGAGTACTCTATGACGGTGGTTATGAAAGAAATCATTGCCATATCGGTTTGCTATCTGATTACGAAGATTCTCTTCATGCCCCACCTGATATTCCAGACCAGCAATACTGAAGGCGGGCAGTACAGAGATTGAGCGAAAAAAAATCAACCCTTCTCCAGCTATGTTCATAAAGTCTGCATTAAAGCGATCTAAAATCTTTAAAGGAGTCGGATTGCGCCTCCATTTGGCAGGAGTGGTATAAAAGGTTTCCTTGAATACCCGGTTATAGGTGCGCTCACTTCCAAAGGAATATTTGGAGGAGATATAATCTATGCTGTAACGGTCATTCAGTAGATCACCAAGGGAGAGGGAAATTCTTCGCAGTCTTACATATTCCATAAGCCCGGTAGAAGTTGCACCCTTCCAGATTCGCAGTAAATGAAATTTGGAGATATTGACATTCTCAGATATGGTATCCAGATTAATCGGCTCCATAAGATTGTTTTCAATGTATTCAGTTGTATTTTTGATTATCTCCAAAAGGTAATGATCCATTCTAACCATCCATATCGATTATGTTATAGGCTTTACTGATTAACAGTGCCGTACCATTATACCATATGCCGAGTTGCTGAGCAATTTTGTTTTAAAAGCGAAAATTAGCAATTTTTGTCCTCAATTTTTAAGATCATAAAGGTATAATAGTTAGAACTGGATTAGAACATATGTTTCAATTCTAGCTCTGATATAGCGGTGGGAAAATCAAGAGTAGGTTACTATTATCCTATAAGTGATCCATAGAGGAGCGCTTATAGGATTGTATAAGGAATAAAATAGAGCAAAAATGGAAGCTGCGTCTGGGGAGGTGCAGCTTCTGATCATTTACAAGAACGTGTCCGTGATGGAGTTGAATACCATCATACATATGCAACAGCCTCTCTCTGATAGAAACTTTGCTCATGGGGGATACCGGACTCTGTTACGACCAATTGCGACAATTATCTCTCCTATGGGGTGAGGTGGATAGTTAATTCCTATCAGATTTATATGATATGCACAAACAAGTAGGTAGCAAGGCAAAAAGAGTAGCCATTTTTACTATTTTTATAAAAAAATGTTTTCAAATGAAATATAACGTGATATACTAGAGGGAGTAATGTAACTTTGAGTGTTGGGGTTACTTTTAAGTTTTGCATAGGATTGTTACAAACTTAACAAAAGCAAATGCGAAAATTTTCGTGTAAAATTTGCATGAAAAATAGTAAGGAGCAGACATGGAGAAGAAGATAGTTATTGTTGGTGCCGGTTATGCCGGTATTCTGACAGCAAAAAAATTAGCAAAGAAGTTCAAAAAGCAGAATGATGTCGATATTACAATTATCGACAAGAATCCATTCCACACCATGCTTACTGAGCTTCATGAAGTTGCGGCTAACCGTGTGGATGAAGAAAGTATCAAGATTAACCTTAAGAAAGTATTTGCCGGACGTCGGGTTAATGTGAAGTTGGACACGGTAACCTCGATTGATTACGAGAAGAAAAAGGTTATTGCTGAAAACGAAACCTATTCGTATGATTACTTAGTATTAGCGGCTGGTTCAAAGCCTACCTACTATGGCGTTCCTGGAGCTGAGGAGTTCAGCTTCAAACTGTGGTCCTATGATGATGCAGTATTACTTAAGGATCATATTCTAAACACATTCCGAATTGCAGCCCGTGAGACCAATGCGGAGGAGAGAAGAAGATTACTTACTTTTTATGTCGTAGGTGCTGGCTTCACTGGCGTTGAAATGATCGGAGAATTGGCAGAATACGTTCCGTTTTTATGTGAAAAGTTTGATGTTGATCGCAATGATGTAACCTTAGTTAATGTGGATGGCTTGAGCAGGCCTATACCGAACATGACGGAGAAGCTTTCCGCTAAGGTGGCAAGACGACTTGAGAAGATGGGCGTTAAGCTTATTATGAGTGCCGTTGTATCCAAAATCGGTAATGATTTCATCGAGCTGAAGCAAGGAGATAAGATAAACCACTACAAGGCAGGAACCATCATCTGGGCCGCAGGAATCCAAAGTACTGATGTTGTTCAGAACTCTGCAGATGCTTTAGAGGTAACCCGTGGTGGCCGTGTGCAGGTGGATCGCTTCTTACGCTCTACCAAGCATCAGAATGTATATGTTATTGGCGATAATATGAATTATATACCTGAAGGGGAAGAGCGTCCGGTACCTCAGATGGTTGAGAATTGTGAGCAAAGTGCTGCCACAGCTGCACATAATATCACGGTTGCGATTAAGGGCGAAGGAAATCCTGAGGAATATAAGCCGAAGTTCCATGGAGTAATGGTAAGCATTGGCGGACGTTATGCTGTATGTCATGTTGGTCTTCCCGGCCATTTCTTCAGCATGCCATCTTTCCTGGCCATGTTTGCAAAGCATTTTATTAATATCGTATATTTTATTCAGGTATTAGGCTGGAATAAGGTATTTCACTATTTAAAGATGGAAATCTTCACAATCCGTAACTGCAGAAGCTTTGTCGGTGGACATTTCTCCAATCGAACACCAAGCTTTTTACTGGTACCGCTTAGAATATGGCTTGGTGCTGTTTGGTTGTTCGAAGGTATTATGAAGATTGTAGAGGGATGGTTTACCGGACCTAAGCTGAATGGCTTCTTTGGTGGCGCGAACGCATGGTATAACAGCATTCTAGGTAATGCACCGGCTGCTGGCGAGACAGATGCCGTATCCTCTGCAACCACAGCAGCAATAGATGGAGCTACCAAGGTAGTTCAGATGGTGTCTACGAAAGCAACACACATGATCCAGTTAACAGCGGATGCTGTATCAAGTGCTACTGGAGCAGCAGATGCAGCGGCAAGTGCAGCGGATGCCGTATCAGGAGCAACCGGAGCAGCAGAAGGTGTTGCCGGAGCCGTAGCAAAGATAGGACACGTTATAATTAATTTTGATTTCCTTGGATTATTTAAGGTTATCTTTGTAAGTGGTAAAGAACTTGCACATTCTGCAATTGGTGATTATGCTTTCAAGCTGGATGTTCCGTTCATGAATTGGTTTATTGAGAAGTTGATTTTACCTTACGATAATGTTCAGTTGGCAATGCAGATATTTATCGTAGTTGCGGAAATTATTATAGGATTAGCACTTATGGGAGGCTTATTCACAACTCCTGCAGCAGCTGTTTCCTTAGTTCTACAGTTTATGTTTGTATGTACTACCGGCTTATATCTGGGAACCTTCTGGATGGTCTTCGCCGGAATCGCTGTTCTGATTGGAGCAGGTAGAACCTTAGGATTAGATTATTATGCTATGCCAGGGCTGAAGAAGCTGTGGAAGAAACTACCATTCGTAAGAAAGTGGTATATTTATAATGACTAATGAGATAAAACAAGAAGTTAATATCGAACTAATCCGCTCAGAGGAAGCCCTAGAGTTGGTGAGGAGGGAAGTGGATAAAACACTTTCCAAATCACCGTTGATTATAAGAGATTATACAAAGCATCTTACATTCTCTAGGGGAAAATATATCCGTGCTGCCTCCGTATTGATTTGTGCTGAGAATGCTGACGGAATGGTTCATATGAATGCAATTAAGATTGCGGCAGCAATCGAGATATTACATCTGGCAACACTTGTTCATGATGACATTATCGATAATGCTGAGCTTCGCAGGGGAGATGTAACCTTGCAGAAGAAGTATGGTAAGAGAACAGCAGTTATATGCGGAGATTATCTGTTAAGTGTAGCTCTTCGTATGGCTGCTTCCATCGAGAACAAGAAGGATTATCTAGAGTTAGCTTTACCTGACTATGTCGGAAGGGTTTGCTTAGGTGAATTAAACCAGCATATAAATAACGGTAACATTAACCTATCCATCTTTCGTTACCTTAAAATTATATCCGGTAAGACTGCTGCACTCTTTGAAGCCTCTTTTTTCGTAGGTGCAATCTTTTCTAACTGTACAGAAAAGGAGGCCAAAAGATATCGTCAGCTTGGGTTTTATATTGGCATGATATTTCAGTTATCAGATGACTGTATTGATTTTGAAGAGACAGTAGAGGGAGCGAATAAACCGGTGCAATCGGATTATGAGCAAGGTGTAATTACACTTCCCCTGATTCATGCTTTATCCCAGCTCAGTGATTTCAAAGAGAAGGCGATTGATCAAGAAATCACCAGAGAGGATATCAATGCGGCAGTAGTTAAGGCTGGAGGACTTAAGTTCACCAGACTAGTGATAGATAAGTATTATCATAAATCCATGAAGATTATTGAAGAGCTTTCTCTAACTTCACATAAAAGAGAGCAATTAATCATGGTCTTAAAGAAAGCTTCGCGTTTATCCTAAGGATTAATATTTTTACATCAGTATTTTGCACATAAAGTCATTGGCTTAATACCTCTTACATACTTTTTACAGCTATGTAGGAGGTAGGAAGCAGATGTCCCTTTGAGAGACATCAGGGAGAAGAATATGATAAAGCGATTTTTAGGTTATGTAGAGATAAGGACAAAGATAACCAGTACCTTTGCATTTCTGATTACAATAGGACTGTTAGTTTATATGAAGCAGCCGATAAGGTGGGATCTTACTTTATTGTTCTTCGCCGCAATGTTCCTGTTTGATTTAACAACGACAGCAATTAATAATTATATAGATTCAAAGAATAATGATCAGGTATTACAGTTTAAGCGAAGAACGGCACTTGTGATTATATATGTGTTGTTTTCGATTAGCGCTGCTTTAGGATTGCTACTAGCTGTTCAGACAGATGTTGTAATTTTCTTGATGGGTGGCTTATGTTTTCTGTGTGGTGTATTTTATACCTATGGGCCGGTGCCTATATCCAGGATGCCCTTAGGTGAAGTCCTATCAGGTGTATTTTACGGTTTGCTAATTCCATTTATTATTCTTTATATTAATTTACCGGCTGGTACTTTTTTAGACTTGAATGTTAATTTTAAGACAGTGTCCCTTGATCTTCAAGTATTTCCAATATTATCACTTATGCTATTTGCTGTTGCTCCATTTTGTACAACAGCCAACATTATGCTTGCAAATAATATCTGCGATTTGGAAAAGGACATTACGGTAAAGCGACACACCTTACCTTATTATATAGGAAAAAAAGCACTGTATTTGTTTGCGGCACTCTATTATGCGACCTATCTGGCGACGATAGTTATGGTAATATTGAAGATACTGTCACCGGTTTCGCTCTTGTCGCTGCTTACAATTCTTCCGGTTCAGAAGAATATCAAGGTATTCTTTCAGAAGCAGGAGAAGGCAACCACTTTCGTGATTGCTATAAAGAATTACATTATAATCATGGGCACAAATTCCCTGCTTATTTTTATCAGTGCCCTTGTGGTGTAGGTATATTCGTTCCATATATTATGGAATTAATATAAATGTTACTAGATAATTTTTTATTCAAGATGGAGGAAAGATTTATGAAAAAAATGTTAGCGATGTTACTTACATTAGTAATGGTAATGTCAATGTTTGCTGCGTGTGGCAAAAAGGCAGAAAACACAACAACAGAGGAAACACCTGCAGCTACTGAAGCACCTGCAGCAACCGAAGCACCTGCAACCGAAGCACCTGCAACTGAAGCACCTGCTACTACAGCAGCTGCAGCTAAGACAGGACTTGGTGTTAACTTATCTCTTGCAAAGAGCACAAATGCTGGTGAAAAAGATGGTTTAGCAGAAATTGATGCAACCGTTGTTGCTGTATTAGTTGGCGCAGATGGTAAAATTTTAGATTGCAAGCTTGATGCTGTACAGACTAAGGTTAATTTCTCTAAGGAAGGTAAGCTTCTCACTGATGTAGCTTCTACCTTTAAGTCCAAGCAGGAGCTTGGTACCGAGTATGGAATGGCTAAGGCTTCCGGTATCGGCAAGGAATGGAATGAGCAAGCGGATGCATTCGCAGCTTATGTTATTGGTAAGACCATCGACGAAGTTAAGGGAATCGCTTTAAACGAAGGCGCTCCTGCTGATGCAGATCTTGCAGCTTCCGTAACTGTACATGTTACTGATTATATTGCTACTCTTGAGAAGGCTGTAGCTAATGCACAGGAATTAGGCGCTACAGAAGGCGACAAGGTTGGTCTTGGTCAGCTTACTGACATTGCTAAGTCTACTGATGCTGCTGCAGATAAAGAAGGTTTAGCACAGGCTTATTCTTACTATGTAGCATCTACCTTCAATGCAGAAGGTAAGGTTACCAGCTGCATTATTGATGCTTCCCAGGGTAATGTAAACTTCTCAAACGCTGGTGTTATCAGCACTGATTTAGCTGTTGCTCCTCAGACCAAGCAGGAATTAAAGGATGGCTATGGTATGAAGAAGGCTTCTGCTATCGGCAAAGAGTGGTTTGAGCAGGCTAATGCTTTTGCAGCTTATGTTGTAGGTAAGACTGTAGATGAAGTTAAGGGTATTGCTTTAACAGAAGGTAGACCTGCAGATGCAGATTTAGCAGCTTCTGTAACTGTTCATGCTAATGCATTTATCGATGGTGTTGAAAAGGCTGCTGCAAGCGCTGCTAAATAATTAGTTGTAATAGGATTGACTTACATACAATCTAATTCTGATAGATCAGGAAAGGGTTGAAGTTTTATATGGCTGCTGCAAAACATTGAATAGTAATGTTTCGTAGCAGCCTTATTCATAATATAGAGATTTTAGCAAGGTGTGCTATCAATTGTTTACTGCATAGGGAATTACGTCTAAAGCATTCAAGTATGTTGGTCTGAATGATAAAAGTTCTTGTTTTTTGTAATAGATGGTTATATGATAGGTAAGGTGGACTTATAGAGGTAAGAAATTTTAGGTAAGTATATAAGGTAGTAGTAACACAAAGGGAATTATCAACTAGAATAATATGAGGTGGAACCTTGAAAAGAAAAATCACAGTTTTATTAATGATTACAGTAATGCTATTGAATATGACAGCATGTAAGAAGGAATCGGAGTTGACAAGATATCAGGCACAGTTTTTAGAACTCTTTGATACAGTAACAACTATTGTTGGATACTCTGAGGAAAAAGAAGTATTCTCTGAATTTGCACAGTCAGTTTATGATAATCTGAAGGTATATCATGAGCTTTTTGATAAATATAACGATTATGAAGGAATTAATAACATTAAGACAATTAATGATAATGCGGGCATCGCACCGGTGGTAGTAGACCGAAGAATTATTGACTTACTTCTATTTAGCAAGGAGGCCTATGAGCTATCGGATGGTACGGTGAATGTAGCCTTTGGCGCTGTTCTTGAGGTATGGCACGATTACCGAGAGGAAGGGACAGATAATCCCGAGAATGCGAAACTCCCTCCAATGGAGCTTCTTGAGGAGAAGGCAAAGCATACGGATATAAATAAAATGGTTATTGATGAGTCGGCGTCTACGATATATCTGGAAGACCCGGAGATGAGTCTGGATGTCGGTGCGATTGCAAAGGGATATGCGACGGAGCAGGTGGTACAGCTGTTGAAGGAACAGGGTTATACCAATGGTCTCCTAAGCGTAGGTGGTAACGTTCGTGCGATTGGAAGCAAAGGGTATGGCGTATCAGCCGATAAGAACGAGGGGAAGGGTATCGGGGTGGAGGATGCCTGGAATGTCGGAATTCAGAATCCTGAGAAGGAAAGTGAGGGCAATTATCTCTACATCTTAAATCTAGAAAACCTCTCTCTGGTTTCCAGCGGCGATTATGAAAGATATTACACGGTAGACGGTGTGGAGTATCACCATATAATTGATCCAGCTACATTGATGCCTTCGGAGAATTTTACTGCCGTATCCATAGTTACTGAGAGTTCGGGACTTGCAGATGCTCTGTCCACCGCTATCTTTAACCTGCCCTATGAAGAAGGACTCCAATTGATTGAGAAACTTGAGGGAACGGAAGCTTTATGGGTTATGAGTGATAGAAGCATGCGCTTTAGCACCGGCTTTGAAGCCTTTATTAAACAGTAGTAATCTTTTCTTGCAATTCATTGTTTGTAGGATTAGAATTAGGATTATTACATTTCGAGATGGTGGTGATTTGCATGGATCATATTGATAAACAATTATTAATTATGCTGCAGGAGAATGCCAGGGTGCCCTTAAAGCAATTAGCAGAAAAGGTCTTTCTATCCTCGCCGGCTGTAGCGGCGAGAATTGCACGTTTAGAAAAGCAAGGAATCATTAAGGGATATCATACGGATATTGATTGGCTAAAGCTGGGACATCATATTACGGCATTTATTAACCTGGAAGTCGCCCCCAGCCAAAAACCAGAATTCTATCCTTTCATCAAGGCTTGTCCAAATGTAATGGAGTGCAACTGTGTTACCGGAAACTTTTCTATGCTGATTAAGGTATGCTTTAAGAGTACAATGGATCTGGATTCTTTTATCGGTGAGGTTCAAAAGTTTGGTAAAACCAGTACTCAGATTGTGTTTTCCACGGCGGTAGAGCATCGTGGTATTCAGATTTTAGAGGATCAGGAGAATGAGAATATAGAGTCATAATTGATAGCTTTCTAAATAGATATAACTATTAGAACTCGAGGAAAATATTATGATACAGACGATTAAGATGAATTTGGATGATGTAGAGCATCTGGCTTTGGTCTCAAAGGCTTTATCCTCTGAGACAAGGATCGAGATACTGAGACAGCTTCGCCATAAGGATTTGAATGTGAATGAAATAGCTGAGATCTTGAATATACCGGCGTCCTCGTCGGCTGCTCATGTGAAGGTATTGGAGGAAGCTGGGATGATTAAGACTTCATTACAGCCGGGTATCCGAGGATCGATGAAGCTGTGTCACATCGTGCTTGATCACATCTATGTGGAGATGAACACAACAAAGAATCTGGAGCAGGAGGAAGAGATCATCAAGATGCCAATCGGCAGTTATGTTGATTATAGGATTGAACCTACCTGCGGTATGGCAAGTATGAAGGGACCGATCGGTACGGAGGATGATCCTAGGTGCTTCTATCTTCCTGAGCGAATTGAAGCGCAGCTGATCTGGCTTGGTCGTGGTTATCTGGAATATCGTTTTCCGACGAATTCACTAATTGGGAAAGAAGTTCAAAGAATCGAACTTTCCATGGAACTATGCTCTGAGGATCATGAGTATAACTTGAATTATCCATCGGATATTACTTTATGGGTCAATGGGCTTGAGGTTGGAACCTGGAGCTGCCAAAGTGATTACGGTGGCAGAAGAGGAAAACTTAATCCTGATTGGTGGCCGGATAAGAATACTCAGTATGGAATTTTGAAAACCTGGAGTATAACAGAGCAGAGCTGCTATTTGGAGGAAGAGAAGACTAAGGATCAGGGGTTAGCAGCTTTTCAGCTTAGGGAGAAGGATTATATCTCCGTGAGGATTGGGATAAAGGAGGATGCCATTCACTCGGGAGGTTTGAATCTCTTCGGTGAGGGCTTTGGTGATTACCCTCAAAATATAATTATGAAGATAGTGTTTAAATAAATGACAGTTACTGTTCACTCTGGGCAGTAACTGTCATTTGATTTACGTTATCTCTGGGTATAGCTAATATTTTTGATTACTAAATAGTGATACACCTCTTTACAAACAAGGTAGAGAGGTGTATGATATAATCAAACAAACAAAAATCATGTTATATAACAGAAAATATAAAATAAATGATTTGGGTTAGGAAATGTAAAATAGCCTTAAAGAATAACAATAAGCAAAAAAGGAGAATTAAGATGAAGAAGGAGTTGCTTCAGAAGTTTGAAGAGTTGTTTGGTACGGAAGGAGAATACCAGGTTTATTTTGCGCCGGGTAGAGTGAATCTGATAGGGGAACATACTGATTATAACGGAGGTCATGTATTTCCCTGTGCTTTGACGATTGGTACATATGCTGTTGCAAGAAGAAGGCAGGATGATAAGCTTCGTTTTTATTCCTTGAATTTCAAAGAGCTAGGAATCATCGAGGGCTCCATTCATAATCTGGAATTCAAGAAGGAACATAACTGGACCAATTATCCCAAGGGTGTAGTATGGGCTTTACAGAAGAAGGGCTATCCGATTGCCGGTGGTATGGATGTGTTGTATTTCGGTAATATTCCCAATGCTTCAGGATTGTCTTCCTCAGCTTCCTTGGAGGTATTAACAGGCTTTATCCTGAAGAATTTATTCCAATTAGAAATCACGAATACAGAGCTGGCCCTGATTAGCCAATTCTCTGAGAATAATTTCAATGGCGTTAACTGCGGAATTATGGATCAATTCGCAGTAGCAATGGGTAAAAAGAATCACGCTATTTTCTTAGATACAGCGGATCTGTCTTACGAGTATGCGCCGCTTGAACTGGGTGATACCAAGATTGTAATCATGAATACCAATAAGAAGAGGGGGCTTGGGGATTCCAAGTATAATGAGAGAAGAAGTGAGTGTGAGGCTGCGCTAAGTGATCTTCAGAAGGTTCTACCGGTAAAGGCTCTTGGTGAGCTGACAGAAGAGCAGTTTGAAGAATATAAAGTGGAAATCAAGAACCCAGTCCAGAGAAAACGTGCTAAGCATGCGGTTTATGAGAATCAGAGAACGATCAAGGCGGTTGAGGCATTAAAGAACAATGATCTTAAGTTCTTTGGAGAATTGATGATTGCATCCCATACTTCCCTGCGAGATGATTATGAGGTTACTGGTATAGAGCTTGATACCATCGTGGAAGTAGCATTAAAGCAAGAGGGTGTCATCGGTGCCAGAATGACCGGAGCCGGCTTTGGCGGTTGTGCAGTAAGCATCGTTAAGGAAGCATCCGTAGATGCATTTATCAAGAATGTTGGTCAAGAATATAATGAGAAAATCGGTTATCCTGCAGCCTTTTATGTGGTTGAAATTGGTGATGGTCCGATTATCTTGTAGGAGCTTTAGTTGTTTATAATATAAGGAGGTTAACTATGACTATTTTGGTACTTGGCGGTGCAGGCTATATTGGGTCTCATACTGCCTATGAATTAATCGAACGAGGTGACGATGTGGTTATCGTTGATAACCTGGAGACCGGGTATATTCCTGCCGTACATCCGAAGGCACGCTTCTACCAGGGAGATATTCGTAATCGCGAGTTTATTGATAGTGTTTTTGACAAAGAGAAGATTGATGCGGTAATCCATTTTGCAGCAAATTCGCTGGTGGGTGAGAGTATGGTGAAACCTCTAAAATATTACGATAATAACTTATGTGGTACCAAGGTTCTACTGGAATCTATGCTTGCCCATAATATTGATAAGATTGTATTTTCATCCACAGCTGCTACTTATGGAGAACCCGAGAGAGTCCCTATTCTTGAGACAGATCGGACAATGCCAACCAATACCTACGGAGAGACAAAGCTATCTATGGAGAAGATGTTCCACTGGACCTCGGTGGCTCATGGTCTTCGCTATGTCTCCCTTCGATATTTTAATGCCTGTGGCGCTCATAAGAGTGGTACCATCGGTGAGGCACATGATCCGGAGACACATCTGATTCCCTTAATTCTTCAGGTAGCCAATGGACAGCGGGAAGCAATCAGTATCTTCGGTGATGATTACGATACCAAGGATGGTACCTGTGTAAGGGATTACATCCATGTGACAGATTTGGCTCAGGCTCATATTCTGGCTGTGGAGTACCTGATGCAGGGGAAGGAAAGTAATATCTTCAACCTGGGCAATGGGGTAGGCTTTACCGTAAAAGAAGTAATCGAAACGGCAAGAAAGGTGACAGGACATCCGATAAAAGCTGAGATTGTTCCCAGACGTGCCGGTGATCCTGCAAAGCTGATTGCCTCCAGCGAGAAAGCAAAGACGGTTCTTGGATGGAAGCCGCAGCATGCTGACCTCGAGGAGATTATATCCTCTGCCTGGAATTGGCATAAGAATCATCCCAAGGGTTTTAATTAGACAGAGCAGATATGATAGGGTTGAATGAAAGGAATTACATATGATTTACGAGCAAATTGCAAAACTGGTCCTGTATGCTGAAAAGACTGGACTGATAGAGAGCGAAGACAGGATTTACGCGGTGAATCGTCTGCTGGAATTGTTCGAGCTGGAGGACTTTCAAGAAGCTGAGTTTGATCAGGAACCGCTTGATCTGGAGCTGATATTAAACACTATGCTTAATTATGCCTATGAAAAGGGGATTACGAAGGAGAATGGTATCGTATACCGCGATTTATTTGATACTAAAATCATGGGAACATTAACACCGCCTCCCAGTGTAGTATCGAGGCATTTCTGGGATTTATATCAGGTGTCACCTAGGAAAGCAACGGATTATTACTACCGTTTCAGCCAGGATACCGACTACATCCGAAGATACCGTATTACAAAGGATATCAAATGGATTACCAAGTCACAGTACGGCGATTTGGATATTACCATCAATCTATCTAAACCGGAGAAGGATCCTAAGGCAATCGCAGCAGCAAAGAATGCGAAGCAAGGTGGTTATCCCAAGTGTCAGCTGTGTGCCGAAAATGTAGGTTATGCCGGAAGAGTAGACCATCCTCCGAGACAGAATCACAGAATAATACCCATCACGATCAATAATCAGAATTGGGGCTTCCAATATTCACCCTACGTATATTACAATGAGCATTGTATTGTTTTCAATATGGAGCATACACCAATGCAGATAGATAGAGCGGCTTTTCGTAAGCTTCTTGATTTTGTGAAGCAATTCCCCCATTATTTTGTGGGTTCCAATGCAGATCTTCCCATTGTAGGTGGATCCATTCTGAGTCATGACCACTTCCAGGGAGGTAATTACGAATTCGCCATGGCGAAGGCACCTGTCGAAAGAAACTTTACCGTAAAGGGGTTTGAGGACATAGAGGCAGGAGTTGTTTGCTGGCCCATGTCTGTGATTCGTCTTCGAAGCAAGGATGATGATCGACTGGTGGAATTATCTGATCACATACTTACTAAATGGCGCGCTTATACAGATGCAACAGCCGCAATCCATGCATATACAGGAAGCGAACCCCATAATACAATCACACCGATTGCACGTAAGCGAGGTGAGTTCTATGAGATGGATCTGGTCCTTCGCAATAATCTGACGACTGAGGAGCACCCTATGGGATTATATCACCCTCATGAGGAGCTCCACCATATCAAGAGAGAGAATATTGGATTAATTGAGGTTATGGGTCTGGCAATCCTTCCGGCAAGGCTGAAGGACGAGATGAATCAGCTTAAGGAATATATTCTTCTGGGTAAGGATATCAGGTCTAACGAACAGATCGAAAAGCATGCCAACTGGGCAGAGAGCTTTTTACCGGAACGTCCTGAGATTAGCGAGGAGAATATTGAGGGAATTCTGAAGGAGGAAATCGGGAAGGTGTTCTGCAAGGTTCTTGAGCATGCCGGTGTTTATAAGAGAACACAGGAAGGGCAGTCAGCCTTTGATCGCTTCCTTGATACGTTATCCTTATTCTAGATACTGATGAACTATAGCTGTAACATTTAACCATTATTGAGTAATCTAACCTAAGAAAAAAAGTAACACAATCCATACAAGGGGTCGTGTTACTTTTTTTCTGTGTTAATAATTACTGGTATAAGTCACTTTAAATTGATCAGTATCTCCAACTCTATGAGCACGTGTAAACTTTAGCAAACCACAATAATCATCCGTGTAATAGGGGTAATACTCACCGGCTCTTTTTGCATCATCCCAACAACTATATGTAACATCAAGTGATATAATTTTATTCTCTTGTGAGTTTACGTCTGGATTAACTCTTGTACTTGGAGAAAGGGTTAATGTGAGTACAACTACTAAAATAAATAAAGACACTAATTTTTTCATATAATGCATCTCCTCCTATTAAGTTAGATTATGGTAGTTCTATTCGTTAAAAACGACTACTCATGATTTAATAAGGATGTTTCAAAAGTATATACATCAAGGGAATATTATATCTATATGCTATTAATGTCAATATGTTTTACCAAAATAAGTAATTAGTTACCAATAGGTTGGATAAATGGTTTATCTGCAATGGGGAAGAATAAAAGTAGTTTAGTAGTGCCCATTAATATTAATACTGGATAATTATTCGAGCTTATATTATACTAATTGGGATGAGTTTTGATTTTAAGAAAAGGATAATAGTAGTCATTAACGAAAGACTACTTAGGTGAAGGAAGGGTTTTATGAATAACATAATTCTGATTGGAATGCCCGGTGCGGGGAAAAGTACTGTCGGTGTGATTCTGGCTAAGGTAATGGGATATCATTTTATAGATTCTGATTTATTGATACAAGAAAGAGAAAAATGCTTATTAAAGGATATTATTGAACGCGATGGTCTGGAAGGGTTAATTGCTATAGAGGAGGAGGTAAACTCTGGCATTGAGGCTGAGAATACCGTAATCGCTACAGGCGGAAGCGTAATTTACGGTGAGAAGGCGATGGAACATCTGCGAAGTATCGGCACGGTAGTATATATCCAACTAAGCTATCGTACCATCAGTAGACGGCTGGGTAACATCAAACAGCGTGGAGTCGTATTGCGTGAGGGGCAATCGCTTCAATCACTATATGAAGAACGATGCCCCCTTTATGAGAAATATGCTCACATCACCATAGATGCGGAAGAACTAGACATGGAGGGACTGATGTCAAAGATCAAGGATACTATCGTAAGCTACCAGTGACAGCCTTTTTGTAATACGGCTGCAAAGGTTTCCAACCCCTCCTTGTCCTCTTCATCGAAGCGATCAAGTAGTGGGCTGTCTATATCTAATACACCTACAATCGTTTCTCCGTCCCTTAACGGAATGACAATTTCAGAATTAGATGCACTGTCACAGGCAATATGACCGGGAAAGGCATGCACATTCTTCACCAGCTGAGTCTGATTTTGTGCTACTGCACTACCGCATACGCCTCTGCCAATGGGGATATGGATACAGGCAGGCTTACCCTGAAAGGGACCTAGAAGCAGTTCATTTCCGTTCATTAAGTAAAAGCCAACCCAATTGATATCTTTTAAGGCGCCGTTCAGTAAAGCAGAGGCATTACTGAGGTTGGGTATAACATAGGTCTCACCCTCCAACAGAGCTTTTAATTGCTCGATCAAAAGCTTGTACATCTCAGATTTACTCTGGGGGTACAGGGAACTCATTTCTTGCATCTTCTTACTCCTTATTTGAGATTTATTCAAATAACCGATTCATTCTATCTCTGATCTTCTTTTCTTTTGCTGTTTTTGCTTCAGTATCCTTTTGGTACATATCATCCGCATCCTGTAAAAGGCAGTCACCTTCGCTGCAACCCAGCGGAAGCTTATATTTTGGAATTGAGACAAAGGATTTATCTTCTGTCTCACATATAGCAAATGCACCTTCAAAACGGTCGATGATAAATTTTTTCATTGGAAACCTCCATTACTATCATTGTTCTAAGTCTTGCTCTGTGATTTTGTAGTCCTGAGTATTTACGGAAATGGTTTGCCCATTGGTGGTAAATATTACAGTCCCTTGTTTGTCTGTCCGATATAGCTTGATGTCATGGTCAAGAAGGGCTTGCAGAGCTTCGGCATGAGGATGGCCATATTTGTTGTCCTTACCTACACTTACGATAGAATAGGAAGGGTCTACTGCTTCCAAGAAATTTTTACTACTGCTATTAGCTGAACCGTGGTGACTTAGCTTCAGAACATCGGCCGAGAGATTAATCCCGGTTTTTATCATTTCATCTTCACTCAATTTCTCTGCATCACCAGCCAGAAGAAAGGCTGTATCACCGAAAGAAAGCTTGATGGCAATGCTGTGATTATTAATCTCATCATAATCTGACATACTTGGTGCCAGAATGGTAAAATTAGCCTGGCCAAGAGAGTACCGGTCTCCCACCTTTGGAGCGGTAATACCCAAATTATGGCGCTCCAACGCATCCAATACCTCTTCAAAGGTCTTGGTGGTATGTGTTACATCCGGCAGCAGGACCTTTCTTACTTCAAAGGAATCAAGAATGGTATCCAATCCACCGATATGATCACTGTGCGGATGGGTACCAATAACATAATCAAGCTTTGTAATTTGCTGATTATCAAGATATTTCTTGACGATGGTGCCTTTGTTATCCTCTCCTGCATCAATCAGCATCGTAGAATTTCCTACCTCCACAAGGATGGCATCACCCTGCCCGACATCAATGAAGTGTACCTCCATAATATCAGTCGGTTTTACTACGACCTTAGAGGCATTCTTCTCAGATTCAGATATGAATTGATTAAATAATAGTGAGAGTATGATAAGAAGCATAATACCGATGATACGGACAAGAGTTAGCTTCGTTTTTTTTCTCATATTCTTAATCTCCTTATTAATATTATAGCGGAATAAGAGATATATTACAATGTATATATATTAAATAAGAACTAGAGATATGTACCTATAAATGCTTTTAAAAGAATAGCATATAGGATATAATCGAGAAAAGAATGAGATGGATTCGTGCGTTAGAATAAGCAGGATTAAGGAGATACCATGAGGTTATTCATAGCGATATTATTTGATAGGGATATAAAGAATAAATTATATGATAAGGTAAGCCAGCTGAAGCGGGTAGCAAGAGGTGGAACCTTTACAGAACTGGAGAATCTGCATCTTACTGTTAACTTCATTGGTGAGACAAAGCGCCTGGAGGAGGTTAAGGAAGCTATGAATGCCGCGGTAAAAGAATCAAAGGCTGAGAGCTTTCCTTTATTACTTCATGGTTTTGGACGTTTTAAGAGGAATGAGGGAGATATATACTGGATCGGAGTAGAGCAAAATGAGCTGCTATATAGACTGCAGAAGGAATTAGTTAAGCAACTGAAGGAAAAAGGCTTTTATGATATTGATGATCGGGATTATAAGCCACATTTAACCTTAGGACGCAGGGTCAGAGTTGGACAGGAGTTTGAGAATAAGGCTTACGGGGAGGGTATCCAGCCCATGCAGATGAGGGTAGAGAGAATCAGCCTGATGAAATCGGAGCGGGTGGAAGGTAAGCTAACCTATACGGAGATTTATGGGGTTAAGCTAAAATAAAGATGGAGACGGTTGAATGAAGATATTAGTGGATGCAGATGCATGTCCGGTCAAGGATATCATTGAGAAAGTAGCAAAAGAATATGGGCTTCCCGTCCTTATGCTGACGGATACCAGCCATATGCTGACCTCAGAATACAGTGAGATAGTACTGGTAAGTAAAGCTCCGGATGCGGTGGATTTTGCGTTGATTAACCGAACGGTCAAGGGTGATATTGTGGTTACCCAGGATTACGGGGTGGCGGCCATGGCCCTGGGTAAGAGAGCTTATGCAATCCACCCCAGCGGTAAGATATATACGGACAGTAATATAGATGTGTTACTGATGGAACGGGATATCGCTAAGAAATGTCGGAGGGACGGAGATCGTATCAAAGGTCACGCAAGAAAGCGGACCAATGTAGATGATGAGCGATTTACTCAGGCCTTTGTGAAGCTTGTACAAAATGCTATTTAATAGGGGGCTGTTGTATAGTATTTGCTGTTATTACAGGAACGTACAACATGTATCCCTCACACACAGGTTGCCTGACATCTTATTGTTTTGTATGCCATTTATCAAACATGAATATGTTTGCTTCTGTCATACAAAACAACAATCTGTCCGGCAAACAGTGCATTATGCGCGATAGCAAAGTGAGCATATGCAAGCTGGCTTGTATATATGCAGCAGCCCTTTTTCACTTAACATCGGAAGCAAGGCTTGGTTTAAAAGTAGAACAAACATTCGAAAATTGTATTGATTTTACATTCTTGCTATGATAGAATAAGCTAGTATTTAAAGAGTGTGCCTGTGTTAACCTAAGTAGCTGACCGTATTTGGCTGTAATTAGAGAAAGGGCATAATATGTTACCCGATATGGAGGTAAGTGAGATATGGAGTTCAGATTATCATCGGAATATAAACCAACAGGTGATCAGCCGGAGGCAATTAAAGCCCTTGTAGAGGGATTTCGGAGCGGTAACCAATGTCAGACGCTTCTTGGTGTAACTGGCTCAGGTAAGACATTTACTATGGCTAATGTGATCCAGCAGATTCAGAAGCCTACCCTGGTTATAGCGCACAATAAGACTCTAGCAGCTCAGCTGTACGGAGAATTCAAGGAATTTTTTCCGGAGAATGCGGTAGAATATTTTGTTAGCTACTATGATTACTATCAGCCGGAGGCCTATGTTCCCTCCACTGATACCTATATAGAGAAGGACTCCTCAATCAATGAGGAGATTGATAAGCTACGCCATTCAGCAACGGCATCTCTGACAGAGCGTAAGGATGTCATTGTAGTAGCCAGTGTATCATGTATCTATGGCTTGGGTAGCCCCATTGATTATCAGAGCATGGTAATTTCCCTGCGTCCCGGTATGACTAAGGACAGGGATGAGGTTTTGAAAAAGTTAATTGAGATACAATATGATCGTAATGATATGGACTTTAAGCGAGGAACCTTCCGGGTTCGCGGCGATGTAGTGGAGGTATTCCCGGCGGCTTCCGGGGATATTGCAGTTAGAATAGAGTTCTTTGGCGATGAGGTTGATAGGATATTAGAGATTGATACTCTGACTGGTGAGATTAAGAGCAGTCTGGAGCATATTGTAATCTTCCCGGCCTCTCATTATGTTGTTGAAAAGGACAAGCTGGAGAAGGCGATTCAGAATATAGAGGAGGAGCTGGAGGAGCGAATCCGCTATTTTAAGAGTGAGGACAAGCTATTAGAGGCACAGCGTATCTCAGAGCGTACAAACTTTGACATAGAGATGCTGCGGGAGACAGGCTTTTGCTCTGGAGTTGAGAATTATTCGAGACATCTGACCGGATTGGAGCCCGGTTGTCCGCCTCATACCTTGATGGATTATTTTCCTGAGGATTTTCTGATTATCGTGGATGAGTCCCATATAACACTTCCTCAGATCAGGGGAATGTATGCCGGAGACAGATCTCGTAAGACGACCCTGGTGGAATATGGCTTCCGCCTACCCTCTGCTCTGGATAATCGTCCCCTTAATTTTGAGGAGTTTGAAAGTAAAATCAGTCAGATTATGT
This sequence comes from Bacillota bacterium, assembly GCA_023411555.1. Taxonomy (GTDB): domain Bacteria; phylum Bacillota; class Clostridia; order Lachnospirales; family Lachnospiraceae; genus Mobilitalea. The sequence continues at coordinate 13,039 of JAEYOQ010000056.1, read as the reverse complement.
TTGTATCGGCTACTCCCTCCGTATATGAGGCTGAACATGAGCTGCTTCGTACGGAACAGGTAATAAGGCCGACTGGTCTTTTGGATCCGGAGATATCCGTACGCCCGGTTACCGGACAGATCGATGATCTGCTTGGAGAGATCAATAAGGAGGTCGCTAAGAAGAATAAAGTGCTGGTAACCACCTTGACAAAGCGTATGGCAGAGGATCTTACTAACTACCTTCGTGAGGTGGGCGTCCGGGTCAAATATTTGCATTCTGATATTGATACTATGGAGCGATCCGAGATTATCAGAGATATGCGTATGGATGTATTTGATGTATTAGTTGGTATCAATTTGCTTCGAGAAGGTCTCGATATTCCGGAGGTTGGTCTTGTGGCTATTTTAGATGCGGATAAAGAAGGCTTTCTCCGTTCTGAGACCTCCCTGATTCAGACCATTGGACGTGCTGCACGTAATGCGGAAGGACATGTTATCATGTATGCTGATCATGAGACGGATTCCATGAAGCGTGCGATTTCTGAGACCAACCGAAGAAGACAGATTCAAAAGGCTTATAATGAAGCCCATAATATAACACCGACTACAATAGTGAAGAAGGTTCGTGACCTGATCAGCATTTCCAAGAAGGCGGAAAAGAATCTTAAGGATATGGAGAAGGAAATCGAATCCATGACCCGTCAGGAGCTGGAAGAGATGGTGAAGACAGTAACCAGACAGATGCATACTGCGGCAGCAGAGCTTAACTTTGAATTGGCAGCTCAGCTGAGAGATAAGATGGTGGAAATAAAGAAGCAGCTATTGGATATGTAAGGATAAAAGCTAATTCTGAGGGCTGGCATGTTAAGGTAGAGTGCTATTATATTATAGAAAGAGTTGTTAACAGGTGATATTATGTCAGAGAAAAAGAACTTTATAAGGATCAGAGGAGCAAAAGAAAACAACCTGAAGAATATAGATTTAGAGATACCCAGAGATCAATTTGTGGTATTAACCGGCTTAAGCGGATCAGGTAAATCTTCACTGGCCTTTGATACAATTTATGCTGAAGGACAGAGAAGATATATGGAATCACTATCTTCCTATGCAAGACAATTCCTTGGCCAGATGGAAAAACCCAATGTTGAAAGTATTGAAGGTCTGCCTCCGGCCATATCCATTGACCAGAAGTCCACAAATCGAAACCCAAGATCAACCGTTGGAACGGTTACCGAGATTTATGATTATTTCCGTCTGCTCTATGCCAGAATAGGAATTCCTCATTGTCCTGAATGCGGTAAGGAGATAAGGAAGCAGACCGTGGATCAGATGGTGGATGAGATTATGAGCTTGCCGCAGGGGACGAAGATACAGCTTCTTGCTCCGGTTGTACGTGGACGAAAGGGTGAGCATGTTAAGCTGTTCGAACAAGCAAAACGCAGCGGATATGTTAGAGTCAGAGTAGACGGTAATCTCTATGAGCTTACCGAAGAGATAAAGCTGGAGAAGAATAACAAGCATAATATAGAAATCATTGTGGACCGTCTGGTGGTTAAGGAAGGAATCGAGAAGAGATTAACGGATTCCATCGAGAATGTACTCAAACTGGCGGAGGGATTGTTATACGTTGATATTATTGATGGAGAACAGCTTACCTTCAGTCAGAATTTTTCGTGCCCGGATTGCGGTATCAGTATTGACGAGATTGAACCCAGAATCTTTTCCTTTAATAATCCCTTCGGTGCATGTCCGGAATGTCATGGCATCGGTATCAAGATGGAATTTTCGGAAGGGCTCTTAATCGGGGATCCCACAAAAAGTATAATCGACGGAGCAGTAGCTGCACCCGGCTGGCAGTCGGTCGTAGACAAGGGAAGCTATACCAGAAGTATCATGGAAGCGCTGGCGAAGGAATATAAATTTGATCTGAGTACTCCATATAATAAGCTTTCTGATAAGGTGCGCCATATGTTTATCTACGGTACGGACGGAAGATCAGTAAAAGTACATTATAAAGGACAGCGGGGAGTCGGTGTCTATGATGTGGTCTATGAAGGACTGATCCGCAATGTGGAACGTCGTTACCGAGAGACTGGTTCGGATTCTGCCAAGCAGGAATATGAGAGCTTTATGCTTACGACACCCTGTAGCTTGTGTAAGGGAAAGCGTCTGAAGAAGGAAGCTCTGGCTGTAACGGTAGGTGATAAGAATATCTCAGATGTAACCGAATATGCCATTCATCAGGTGGCTCATTTTATGGATAATCTAACCTTAACCGCAATGCAACAGAAGATAGGAGAGGTTGTTCTTAAGGAGATTAAGGCACGTATTCGTTTTCTTATGGATGTAGGTTTGGACTATCTAACCTTAGCTAGAGCGACTGGCAGCTTATCCGGTGGTGAAGCACAGAGAATCCGTCTCGCTACCCAGATTGGGTCCGGTCTTGTAGGGGTGGCCTATATCTTGGACGAGCCTAGTATCGGCTTACATCAGAGAGACAATGATAAGCTTCTGAAGACCTTAAAGAACCTGAAGGATCTTGGAAATACGCTGATTGTTGTTGAACACGACGAAGATACCATGTTTGCCGCAGATTATATCGTTGATATCGGACCTGGTGCAGGGGAACATGGTGGTGAGGTTGTTGCAGTAGGAACAGCTGAGGACATTATGAATACTGAAGAATCCATCACCGGAGCATACTTAAGTGGACGAGTAACGATACCGGTACCGAAGGAAAGAAGAAAACCCACCGGTTATCTTACTATCCGTGGAGCGGCTGAGAATAATCTTAAGAATATTGATGTGGACATCCCCTTGGGGGTTATGACCTGTGTAACCGGTGTATCCGGTTCCGGTAAAAGCTCCCTGGTTACTGAGATACTATATAAGAGATTAGCCAGAGATTTGAATCGGGCTCGTTGCATACCGGGTAAGCATGCGGATATGATCGGCATTGACCAGCTCGATAAGGTAATCGATATAGACCAGTCACCGATTGGCAGGACACCAAGATCCAACCCGGCTACCTATACAGGAGTATTTGATCAGATCCGAGATTTGTTTGCCTCTACACAGGATGCGAAGATGAGAGGTTATAGCAAAGGACGCTTCAGCTTCAATGTAAAGGGCGGTCGGTGTGAAGCCTGCAGTGGTGATGGTATTCTAAAAATAGAGATGAATTTCCTTCCTGATATTTATGTGCCCTGTGAGGTCTGTGGTGGTAAGCGATATAATAGGGAGACCTTGGAGGTTCATTACAAGGGGAAGAACATTTATGATGTCTTGAATATGACCATTGAGGAGGCGGTTCATTTCTTTGAGAACGTACCTTCCATACGTAGAAAGATAGAGACCTTGAATGACGTAGGCTTATCCTACCTGCGTCTCGGGCATCCCTCCACCTCCCTATCCGGTGGAGAGGCACAGAGAATTAAGCTAGCTACCGAGTTAAGTAAGCGTAGTACAGGTAAAACCATCTATATACTGGACGAGCCTACTACCGGTTTACATTTTGCAGATGTTCATAAGCTGATCGAAATTATGAAGCGTTTCTCTGAGACCGGTAATACGGTTGTGGTAATCGAGCATAATCTGGATGTAATTAAGACAGCGGATTATATCATCGATATCGGTCCAGAGGGTGGCGATAAGGGAGGAACCGTAATCGCTCAGGGAACTCCGGAGGAAATCGCTGAGAATAAGAATTCCTATACAGGTCAGTATGTGAAGAAGTACCTGGAGAGAAAATAGACTTGCGGAGGTGGATATGGAGAATAGTTTCTATGCGATGATGTCTAGAATGAAGTATATTGAGCGCTGGGCTCTGATGCGTAACTCAATCAGTGAAAATATCTGTGAACACTCTCTTGAGGTGAGTATTCTGGCTCATGCCCTTGCCATCATTGGTAAGGAACGCCTGGGTAAGCAGTTGAATGCGGAGAAAGCAGCGCTAATTGGTCTCTATCATGATGCGACGGAGATCATCACAGGTGATATGCCTACACCGATTAAATACTTTAACGATAGTATACAGGGAGCCTTCAAGGCTGTCGAGCATGTAGCAGCCAGTCGTCTACTTATGATGCTGCCGGAGGATATTCGCAGAAGCTACGAGACCTTGTTCTTCCCGGAAGAGGAGGATGCCTTTCTATGGCGGCTAGTGAAGGGTGCTGATAAGCTGTCCGCTTTGATTAAATGTATGGAAGAGAGAAAGACTGGTAACAGTGAGTTCCTAAATGCCGAAAAATCACTTCGTGAAACATTAGAAGCAATGAAGCTGGAGGAAGTCGATATCTTTATGAAGGATTTTCTTCCGGCGTATGATAAGAACCTGGACGAACTGAACTCATAAACAAAAAATCAGAAGAAAAAAGAGGGACGGAGCAATGATTGAGATTGATGGTAGATGGATTATGGAAGGACTTGATCGTAATGACAGCAGTAGGATTAAGACCACATTGGAGCTTACCGAATACATTGATGATCTTGGATTTCTCCCTTTGTTTAAGAACACCATAAAAGGTTTTTCGGTCGAGGAGATGACAGCAGCAGAAGGTTGGTTTGGAGGGATTCCAGATGAAGATCCTTGGCAATGGCGTGAGATAATCGCTGCGGAGGGACATCTTGCCTATGGTAAGCTTTTTGCGAACAGAGCAGGCTTTTTATCCAGAGAGTGGTACCCAATCTTTGCGACCTATCGAAGGAATGGTTATGATTTTGATAGCAGATATGAAGATGGCCTTGCGAGCTACCGGGCTAAGCGTATTATGGATGTTCTGGAGCAAGCTGATTTTCTTCCTTCCAATGAGATTAAGAAGATGGCCGGTTTCGGTAAGGGTGGCGAGAAGGGCTTCGAGGGAGTGATGACTGCCCTGCAGATGCAAACCTATATAACCGTTCACAGCTTTCGCCGCCGAAAAAATAAGAAGAATGAAGAATACGGCTGGCCTGTTGCTGATTTTAGCATTAGCGAGAGGGTATTTGGTTATGACCATGTACGCTCTGCCTACAATCTATCACAAACAGAAGCAAAGAAGAGAATTATTGATCGAATCAAAGAAAAGTTTCCTTCTGCTTCTGATACGGAGATAGAACGGGTAATCCGTTAGAGATATCTGGCATCGGTAAAGAGCGTTATGTTACCGGTTGCCAGATTTTTTGATTATTGAGTCCAGAGGCTATTTCTTAATATAGGCTATAATGGTAGGAATGGATAGTATGCACCCCTGCGTAGATTCCATATGCTGGGAAGCGCCCTCTAATTCTGAATAATTCCTTAAGATTGCTAGGAAATGGGACCTATAAGGTTGCATCCTGGAAGGAAAGAAAGTATAATAAAGCTATGGAACTAATCAATTTATGTGACTTGATACGAGCAATTCACTCATATGGCTGTAGAAGACCGGATGGGACAAGCCAGAGAAAGGGGTAAACGAATGAGAAACAAAATGGAACATAAGGCGGTGCAAAGCTTCTTTGGGCCATTCAAGTATATGATATCTTTTATGCTATTCGCGATTGTAATATTAGCATTCATTAAGCCTGTCACGACAGTCGCTTCAACTGTAACCGGATCTCAGGTTAATGTAGTAGTCAATTATATCGAACAGACTGCGACGGTGACTGCTGGTGCAGGAGGAAGCACAAAATTCTACATAAGCATCGATAATAAGAAGACTTGGGAAGATGTCCCCATAGTAAATGGTGCCGGTGTGGTGGATATCTCAGGGTTGTTATCTACGAAAGAGGTTCTTATTTATTTTAAAGGCGATAAGGATACCGCTGTTATTAATGAGCAAAAATTGATGGCTGAACCGAATACGGTGACAGCAGCTTATGTTATCAGGAACGGTGTTGGCTATATTGATTATAAAACTACTGGAGCCCCGGTTGAATATCGTAATGGAACCAACGGTAATTGGAAGACACCTCCGGTAAGTTTTCCGACCGCGATGTATGAATTGAAGGGTGCTACAATACAATTTAGATCATCCGCTTCTATAGGGATGCGTGCCGGTAAGATCATTTCGGTAAAGGTTCCAAAGAGACCTACCCCTCCATCGGTTAAGGTGGATGGTAGTAAGCTCATGATTACGGGTATTAAAGCAAACAGTACACAAGTTTATGATCCAACCATAAGCGGTTGGAGATTTGTTACCACAGACACTAAGGTTAAGACAATTAGCTTATATGACCTGGCTAAAATTAGCTCAACAGCATATAATACTCAGTTGCCAGCAGGTGCTTATGAGTTTCGTACTGCTGCTTCGGATAAGAAGGCTGCATCCGGTGTGAAGCTGATCGAGATTCCGACACAGCCGATTGCCCCTACTTCCATTAAGATTGAGGGTTCAACCGTCACAATAACCGATGATGCAAAAAAAGCATATGAATATTGTAAATTATCAAATGGAACTACTTTTAATGCAGCTACTATGAAGTGGACCTCAATTACACCTAATAAGCCAACGATTATACCGAAGGCAAATGTAACTGATGTCATCTATGTTAGACTTAAGAGTACGGTAGACAAGGATACTAAATTGACTATTCCCGCTTCTACCTGCGTAGTTCTTTATGTTAATTCGATTACTACAAAATAACCGTCTATCAGATGACTTTTTCATGAAATCATAATATAAAAGAGAATGAAAGGCTGTTTTAACAGGTGTTATCACACTTTGTTGAACAGCCTTTTTATTCTTTGGTAAATTATGTCCATGATACAATTGTAATGAGTAAAAGCCCTCCGGTAAGTGAATTATATTCACCTTGGGATAACGCACTTCGCGTCTGAATCATCTTACTATTGTCTATTGTAATATGATTATTGGCTCTTTGAGATAAAACGGATGTTTTTTACTCCTATTATCCCATTTTCTACGGGGAAGCTACAGGTATGACTTATATACTCCTCCGTTAAGTCTTTGTCTTCCAGGCTATAGACGCTTCTAGCAATGTAATCCTTGTCATTATTGTCTGTCATCAGTTCTTCTACAATAACATAAGAGGTGTTCGAATCCACAATGAAATCCTCAGCATCCGTCTGTGTAAATATCGTAGTTTTGATCAAGGAGTCCTCACGATTCATTTCCTTAATTAAGACATGCTTTGCTTCATCGACCATAGCTACATGAATGATAAATGCCTTCTTTTCTTTCTTTACCATACTTCCCTGAGTGGTTGACTTTTCATCACTGAGGGTTTGAGTATACATCTGGGCGCCGGAAGAGCCGGTGTACACATAACCACCATTTTGCTCGAGAATAGTATAGATACTTCCATCCGACCTTACATACACGGGATTCATTTTAATTATTTTATCGGTTTTTCTACTGATTGTTATGGTTGCTTCATGGCTGTGCTCTTCCATACCATCCGTTGAATTGACAAAATACTTAGTATCCCTGAAGCCGATGTCCGTACCTGAGCAATTATTCATGCTGTTATTTAAATCAATCTCTACAAGGCCCATATAGTATCCTGGAGTATCTCCGAAGGTTACATGCCCGTCCTCCATTACGCCCTCAATCGTCTGACTGGAGGAGAGATCAATAAATTCCAGTTCACCCTTAGAATTGACTTTAATCTCATGATTGGAGAGCGAGTAATTCATATCGTCGTTGATCGTAACAAATACACCGCATAAGCTTTCTGTAGCCTGCTTAATCGATGCTGTATCCCGGGCAAGCTGACACCCGGAAAGTAAGCAAGTGGAAAGTATCAATACTAACATTAATAATCTAATCTTCACATTATTCCTCATCTTCATCCTCCTCCAAGTTTCCATCACAGCTAAGAATATCTCCAACATCGCATTGTAGATAGTGACATATTTTATTCAAGGTGACAAAGCGGACCCCCTTTGCCTTGCCACTTCGAAGAACGGACAGATTAGCCTCTGTGATATCAACTAATTTGCATAATTCTTTTGAGGTCATATGTCGATCCTTTAATATTTCATCCAAATGAACTTGTATTGCCATCGCAATCTCTCCTATATGATCATTTCATTATCTTCCTTTAACTCCTTGCTTTCCCTAAAGTAACCGGATAATATCGTGGCAGCAAAGGCAATGATTACTGGAGATAAGATTATCTCCAGTTTGAAGGAAGTATCACTGAGATGCTTTGAAAGGATAAGCTGAGTAACATTAAGAAGTAGATTGCTAAATACAGTTACATAAACCGCCTTTTTGCTTACATTACTTAACTGAGCAGCAGCAATAAACTCTTCTTCCTTCAAGTGACACGAAATCATAACCTTCAAAAGTGCAACTCCGTTGATTAGGATTAGAACCGAGAAGATAATCGGGAGGCATCGTAGCAGATAGGTCAGGATAACCATGAATTGGTCTATTACAGTGTTATTGGAAAGTGATATCGGGCTAAAAAAGGGAAGAGTAGAGCTCGCCTTCACAGCATAATTATTTATGTCGGAAAGCATCTGATAGCCAGCAAAATATCCAATATAGAAGGTGTATAGGGCAGAGAGAGCCAGTAGGATTTTCTGAAGACCCTGGCATAGATATTGCCTCCGGTCCTCATTGCTATCTTTTGCTAGATTACCTAACGTGCGTAAAATAAGATATCCAAGGAATAGTGAGTAAAAGATGATAGCAAGTATCAGCTTAATGGCTGGAAGGGCAGATAGATCCGTCAACATTTGTGGAACATGATTTAGCATAAGGCCTTGATTAACAAATTCATAGAGGATGAGAAAAAGATAAATACTGATTACTGGTAGTAACATATCTATTTTTTGAAAACCAGACCTACGTTTGACAATAATCAGATAGATAAAGGGACTTATGGATAGAACGATATAGCAAATTAGTGCTATTACATTTCCGATAAAGGAGCTAAGAGACAACCACCGGAGAGCGTTACCAATCCAGTCAAAGGGCATATATAATAGCTCTAATGGACTCTGTAATTTGGCAACATAGAACATAAAAATTGCAAAGCAGATAGATAGAATACCTTCGAATAGCAGGAGTATTTTTATTTTTTTCATGATGTACCCACCTCAAATTATTGTTTTGCGATAATTATATTCGAAGAATTATCGTTTGTCAATAATTATGTAAATAATAGGTATAAGAAATGGCTAGGGAACGTAAAGCTACAAGCCGTCTTAGTCGCCAGCCGCTGCGCGTCTGTCAACACGCGGGCTAAGAGAACGTAAAGCTACAAGCCGTCTTAGTCGCCAGCCGCTGCGCGTCTGTCAACACGCGGGCTAAGGGAACGTAAAGCTACAAGCCGTCTTAGTCGCCAGCCGCTATGCGTCTGTCAACACGCGGGCTAAGGGAACGTAAAGCTACAAGCCGTCTTAGTTGCCAGCCGCTGCGCGTCTGTCAACACGCGGGCTGGCGCCCGCTGGTCATAAAATAAAGCTTCCTTACAAGAGCGAGCTCTTGCAGGAAGCTTTATTTTTATGACCGACTGGCTTGTAGCTTTACGCGATCATTCCCATTCGATGGTTGCCGGGGGTTTGCCTGTAATGTCATAGCAGATACGGTTGACATGCTTTACTTCATTTACAATTCTATTTGAAATCTTTCCGAGTAAATCCCAAGGAAGCTCGGCGAATTCGGCGGTCATGAAGTCGGTAGTCGTTACTGCACGAAGGGCTACAGTATAATCATAGGTTCTCTCATCGCCCATAACACCTACACTGCGAAGATTGGTTAATACTGCAAAGTACTGTCCGATGCTTCTGTCTAAGCCAGCCTTTGCTATTTCTTCTCTGTAGATATAATCTGCATCCTGAAGGATAGCTACCTTCTCGGGGGTAATATCACCGATAATACGGATTGCAAGGCCGGGACCGGGGAAGGGCTGTCTGAAGACCAGTTTCTCCGGGATACCAAGCTCAAGGCCTGCTTTTCTAACCTCATCCTTAAAGAGATTGCGTAGGGGTTCGATGATTTCCTTGAAATCTACATAATCAGGAAGACCGCCTACATTGTGATGGCTTTTGATCACGGCTGATTTTCCAAGACCGCTTTCAATAACATCTGGATAGATGGTACCTTGAACCAGGAAATCAACAGTACCGATTTTCTTTGCTTCTTCCTCGAATACACGAATGAACTCTTCACCGATGATTTTTCTTTTTTGCTCCGGTTCGGATACGCCAGCCAGTTTATCATAAAAGCGCTGCTGTGCATTTACACGAATGAAGTTTACATCAAATTGTGTGGTAAAAATCTGTTCTACCTCATCGCCTTCATTTTTACGAAGAAGGCCATGATCTACAAAGATACAGGTGAGCTGTTTACCAACTGCTTTACTGATCATGACAGCAGCAACAGAGGAGTCTACTCCGCCGGATAAAGCACAGAGAACCTTCTTATCACCAATCTTTTCCTTTAGGCTTTTTACCATCTCTTCGGTAAAGGAAGACATCTTCCAGTCTCCGGAGCAATGACACACATTATATAGGAAGTTATGGAGCATTTTAGTACCTTCCGGAGTATGAACTACTTCGGGATGGAACTGGACTCCGTAGAGGTTACGCTCGGTATCTTCAATAGCCGCGATTGGGCAGGAATCGGATTGAGCAATGACATGGAAGCCGGCAGCAGGCTTTTCAACATAATCGGTATGACTCATCCAACAAATGGTGCTGTCTGAGATGTTTTGAAATAAGAGTGAGGTGGTTGTAACATTAATTTCTGTTCTACCATATTCTCGTACCGGTGCCTTCGATACCTGGCCTCCAAGCTGGAAGGTCATCAATTGACAGCCATAACAGATTCCCAGTACGGGAATACCCAATGAGAAAATTCCCTGATCACAGGACGGGGCATCGGGTTCATATACACTGGCGGGTCCTCCTGTAAAAATAATACCCTTCGGTGCAATTTCCTTGATGTGTTCAAGACTGGTCGTACACGGAAGAACTTCACAGTATACATTGCATTCTCTGACTCTTCTGGCTATCAGCTGGTTGTATTGGCCACCAAAGTCAAGTACAATAACGATTTCTTTATCCACTTTTTTACCTCCTATAGATCCATTTCATTCAATCTCAATTTTATTCATGACAATCAAAGTGCGCGAAGTGCACTTTCTGTCATTTATTAAAAATGTAGCTTCATAATACAACAAAATTTATAAATATGCTAGTCTAAATAATTTTATATAAGATTTATTTTGCCCGAAATAGAAGAAATAAAAGGGAGCTAAAAAGTTTTCGTCGACGGATACTAGTCGAATAATGACTAATCAGAGTGGAATGGTACGATTTATAGTTTATTTGGGTATAATAGACTAGCAATTTAGCTAATTAGGTATTTACAAAACTACTATATAATGGTAATATCTAACTAAATTAACAACATGTAGTATGTATCGAACGGATGTGTGTAAGGAGGATTTGGATGAAGGGAAGCAAGGTGCACGAAATGTTCTATTGCATTCCTGAGATTGATTATGACTCAGGTATTCGATACTTTCTTGGCAACGTCCCAAACTACTCACGAGCTCTCCTTTCCGTTCTGAAAAGTATGAAGGCTAAGATGCCGATCATGAATTTGATGCTTCAGACCGGAGAGTATGAAGGCTTGAGATCAATTTCGCAGACACTACAGAAAATGTTTCATAATGTAGGGGCAGGTGGTCTTGCAGAGGCATCCTATGAGCTGGAGAGAGCAATTTTGAATGATGATTCTAGTACTGTGGCGGAGCTACTAGCAGATTATTTGAATTGTTTAATGCTATTTATCGAACATTTGGAGCTATTATTTAAGAATATAGATTTTAAGGACCCGTCAGTAACAGAGGAGGATTCTTCCTACTTTAATTATGATTTTACAAAAACCAAGGAAAGCATCAGGCAATCATCGGATCTGCTAGAGCGTAAGATAATATCATAACTTATACTCATATATGATATTGCTTCTAGTGTAGCATGTCTCATTGTAATATTCATTCGTTGTTTATTAATGTAAAATACACTACTGTGATTAATCATAATAGTATATTTTACATTACTCCCACATGACCTTATCTTAGCTGACAAAGATAAGGTCTTTTTGATACAAAATTATGTATTGCAAAAGTTAAATGTATCATTTATATTGAAATAAGGATTGTAAAAAATATGATACAAGTAGAATAGAAAAATGGAGGAGAGTTCAGTGCTGGAAGGTTTGAAAAAAGAAGTATACGATGCAAATATGGAATTGGTACATAAGGGCATGGTTATTTATACCTGGGGTAATGTAAGCGGAATTGATAGAGAGAATGGGCTGGTTGTCATTAAACCCAGTGGAGTAGATTATGCTTCTATGAAACCGGAGGATATGGTTGTTGTTGATCTGGATGGCAATGTAATAGAGGGACATTATAAGCCTTCTTCGGATACACCTACCCATTTGGTATTATATAAGCAATTTTCTGATATGGGAGGCGTTGTTCATACCCATTCAACCTGGTCAGTGACCTTTGCACAAGCAGGGATGTCTGTACCTGCTTTTGGTACGACCCATGCGGATTACTTCTTCGGTGATATTCCTTGTACTCGTGAACTGACACAGAAGGAGATAGAAGAGGCTTATGAGCTGAATACGGGTAAAGTGATTGTGGAAACAATCGGAGATAGTAACCCGATGGCAATACCGGGAATTCTGGTGAAGAATCATGGACCCTTCGCTTGGGGCAAGACACCTGCCGGGTCTGTGTACAATGCAGTGGTAATGGATAAGGTGGCTGAGATGGCATATAAAACCCTAACCTTGAATCCCAATACACCAAGAGTCTCGCAGTATTTACTCGATAAGCATTATTATCGTAAGCATGGAGCAAATGCCTATTATGGCCAGGGCTCTGAGGATCATTAAACGTATCCAAGCTATGATTTCCATTAGAACTTATAGATATTAAAAAACACTGTCCACAACCTTAGGGACAGTGTTTTTGCTTTTATTGTAGGGCTATCTTTAAAAAACCACCAGCTATGCTGGTGGATCCCAGTGGCTTCTAGCGTTTTCATAAGAGAACTCCTTTGTTATAATGAGTGTGGGTCTCAAACCGCACTATAATAACAA
>JAEYOQ010000052.1 GCA_023411555.1 Bacillota bacterium | reverse complement strand
TTTGCCATCCGGCTTCCTTCAGATTCGCAGTCACCCACGACACCCTTGCCATTGGCTATGTCCTTCCCACTACCGGGCGGACTCGGGACTTACACCCGTTGAAACGTGCGCCCGCCGGGCGCACTACTAAAAAGCCACAGACCAACCTTTTGCTATCGCAAAAAATTGCTATCTGTGGCTTTTCATCTATTCGTCCTGTTTCATATCCAGTGACACATCGATGCTTGTATGGCCTATTCCCCGAATTCCTTTAAACGGCGTTGAATAATCGAATTATAGTTAAGCACCTTTCGTTCATATTCCTCATTCATATACTTTGAAGTAATCATAAAATCCGCAGTAGCCTTATTATTGGCTACAGGAATATCATACACAGCAGCGATACGAAGCAACGCCTTCACATCAGGATCATGAGGCTGTGACTCTAGGGGATCCCAAAAAAATACAACAAAATCAATATTTCCCTCTACTATTCTTGATCCAATCTGCTGATCGCCACCAAGTGGTCCGCTATTGTATCCCTTCACCGGGAGCTCTGTTTTATCTGCAATCATTCTAGCTGTAGTACCAGTACCACATAAAAAGTGATTCTTTAAAATGTCCTTATTCGTCTCTACCCATTCCACCAATTCCTTCTTCTTACTATCATGGGCTATGAGCGCAATATGCTTTTGCTTCTCAATCGTAAACTTAATATACTCATCCTGTAACATATAGGTCAACCTCTCTTCCAATTCAATCTATCCAAAAAAGTGAGCTTCGCAAACTTTTTATGAATCTTGTATCAAACAACTCCTGCAACAAAGGTATCTACATAACTATTGTTGGCGTAATCTATTGCTATATTTATCATATCGAAAAATTCTCTCATATGCAAGAGCAAAAAGATAATGAGTATATCGCAGATTGTCTGATTGGAAGACTGTTCCTTCATAATATGTCCCTATTACAGCCTTGTATCCCACATGCCAACAAAGGAATCTACAGGGTCCTTTCCTTTAAATTCACTTCGTCCCAGCATTTTATCCATTACAGCATCCACATTCACCTGTTTAAATTTGTAGGCATTTATGTAGGTTCGAATTCTCGGTACATCAATCAAGTGATAAGGATTTGCAAAGGATATAAAGATTGTCGGTATGTCAGCTTGATAGTTGGGGCAGTTTGCTCCCATGGGCTGCGCCCATTCAATACGTACCACTGTCTGATTGCTCTTGGTAATCATATTAGCAACATAAAGAAGCAGGTCATATCTGTCAAGCATATCCTGATACTTGGCGGTCCTACCCTCCAAGCCCTGTTCCGGCTCGAACACATCAACCTCGAAGCCTTCCTTCTCCAGTGCATCCTTCATTATTTTAGTAACATCTTCTCCGCCTGCATACCCAAGGGCATTCTCTCCTGAGGTGATTGGATATAACAGAACTCTTCGGTAATCCTCTACCTTCAAGGGTAACAAGCCCTGCTTATTTTTCACTAAAGTTACCGCTTGATCTGCACACTCTAGCTCGAACTCCTTATGTTCCTTACATCCTATTATCTCTTTGGCCTTGCTAATATCAGGTATTAAGGTTCCATCTGCTTGCTTCTGAGGAAGCTTTAGAGCTGCTTTTAATCCAAGGATTCTTAACACTGCTTCATCCAAACGCTGTGGCGTAATGATATTATTCTCAACACCTGCTTTCATATAGCCATAGTCTTCTTCCAGATTCTTTGTAAATAGGAACATATCGCAACCAGCGGCAATCGTATATGGAACCGCCATTTTCCGGCTCATTGGAATACACATTCCAGCCATAGTTGTAGCATCTGTAACAATCATTCCGTTAAAGCCTAATTTTTCTCTTAATAATCCATTGATCAATTCCGGTGCCAGGGTTGCAGGCATAATATCCTCATCCTTAATTCCAGGGCAAAGCTTTTTACTATAGGCCGGTTGCATAATATGGCCCACCATAACCGTCATGGCTCCCGCCTTGATACAAGCTTTATATGCTTCCCCGAAGGTTTCATCCCACTCCTCGCAGGATAGGGTGTTTACACTGGTAACCAGGTGTTGGTCCCTTTCATCCACTCCATCTCCCGGAAAATGCTTAATGGAAACCGCCATCCCCTGCTCCTGACAAGCCTTCGTATAAGCGACACCGCATTCTTTCACCAGCTTATCATCAGAACCAAATAGTCTGGTCGCCATGATTGGATTCCGGAAATTCTTATCAATATCAATGACCGGTGCAAATGCCCAGTTAGCGCCTACTGCGGCCCCTTCCTTTGCGCATACATAGCCTAATTTTCCTGCAAATTCCGGATTAGCAGTCGCACCTATCTGCATATTTGGTCCTATGTTTGTCCCTTCCTTAATTAATCCATCACCGCCTGCTTCAAAGTTTGCTGCGATCAAAAGCGGAATTTTAGAATTACTCTGTAAGATAGAAATCGTCTTACTAATTTCATCCAAAGGCATTGTTCTTCCCATGCATCCGCCGATTTTGTACTTGTCTACAAATGGCTTTAGTACCTCTTCCGAACTGTCATATGCAATTAGGCAGAACAGCTGACCGATTTTTTCCTCCGTTGTCATACTCTCAAGAGTGTTCTTCACCCAATTCACTCCGTCCTGATCCAAATTAAACGGCTTTCTCTCCAATAACTTATAATCCATCTTATAATCCTCCTTCTGCCAACAATGGCGATACAATAACATTTATGATATTAATATATAGCCCCCCATGACACACACATCATTAATATGTAAACAGCTTTGCTATGATTTCATCAATACAAATATGATTCAATCCCGGTATACAGAGATCTGCGTTTGGAAGATTTTCCGGCGTGCCTATCCCAACCGCCTTCATACCCCCGTTATGGGCAGCCTCCACTCCGGCCTTTGCATCTTCAAATACGATACAGCTATTTTCACTGACTCCTAACTGCTCTGCTCCTAGTAGAAATACTTCGGGATCCGGCTTTGCTTTTTCTACCTTTGTGCCATCAATCACTGTATCAAAGAATGATAATAGATTTAATTTAGATAAAATCAAATTAGCATTCTTACTCGCTGAGCCTAGGGCAATTTTATACCCCTTCCTCCTGGCATCCACCAGAAAGTTTTTAACTCCCGGCAACACCTCTTCTTCCTTTAGCTTATAGATATACTCTAAGTATGCTTCGTTCTTTTTACTGCAATATCTTTCTTTATCCTCCTCAGACATTCTTCTATTACCGATTTCCAGAATGATCTCCAGAGATTTCATCCTGCTTACACCCTTTAATCGTTCATTATCCTTTTCTGTAAATACAATATTCAGCTCATCGGCCAAATCCTTCCATGCAAGATAATGATATTTAGCAGTATCAACAATCACGCCATCCAAGTCAAATAATAATCCTTTTACATGCTCCACCCACGGTCCTCCTCCTACCTTTTCTCTCATGTTATATAAATACTTTACATATGATTAATTCTATTTACAACTTCATAATCATAGTATTTATGTACACATTTCTGCTATTTTCTCATCGCCCAATATCCTTATAAAGATATAATCCAAAAAATATGCAGTTATACTTGTCGCAAATATTTATGCATGTTATATTATGCTATAATAGTGTGAAAATAAAAATCAATTTTCACACCTCCTAGTTTGTGCCTGCGTAATCCTCGGCACAAACTATCACAAAGGGTAGGTATGGTAGTTTAGTGTGAAAATAAAAATCAATTTTCACACCTCCTAGTTTGTGCCTGTGTAATCCTCGGCACAAACTATCACTAAGGGTAGGTATGGTAAGTTAGTGCCTGCGTAATTCTCGGCACAAACTATCACTAAGGGTAGGTATTTCATATTAGACAGAATAAACATTGATATTTTAAAAGGAGGCAACATGGACAGTATTCATGAAATTATTGAGTATAGTAAAGATCTTCCGATGAAGCTATTCTGCCAACGGATCGGGAGTGTACAAAGACACTGGCACAGAAGTCTCGAAATTCTTTTGGTCTTATCCGGCGAACTAAATATATGGCTGGAAAACGAACATTATAGGCTTGAGGAAAACGACCTAATATTAATCAATTCGAATCAGGTACATGAAACTCATGGTGATGACTGTGTGCTACTTGCACTTCAGATCCGACTCTCCATGTTTCACATGGAATGGCTTAATCCCGAGACTGCATTTTTCTCCTGTAACTCCAGCCTTCAGGGAGATAACAAACATTTTGATTATATTCGTAGTCTGATGGCGCAACTAATTCAACTCTATTCCAGCTCCTCTGATTATACGCAGCTGATCAGCTATGGTCTTGCTTGCAATTTAATGCATGAGCTTTTGCTGTATTTTAAAGCTGAACAGCCTGCTGTTGTCCGTTCGAAGAAGCAGATCGAGCACCTATATAGCATCATTGAATATCTTGATAAAAATTATAATCGCCAGATTTCGCTGAATGATATTGCTGCACAGGAGTATCTTTCTGCCTCCTATCTGTCTCATTTTTTTGAAAAGAACATGGGAATTTCAATCTCCAACTACCTGACCCAGTTAAGAATGAAGCATGCCATTCGTTATCTCCTACATACAGATGATTCTATTGAAAAAATAGCAGAAAGCTGCGGTTTTTCCTCCCCGCGCTCCTTTGCTACACACTTTAAAAAGCAATATCATATACTCCCCAGTCAATTTAGAAAGGAAAAAGCAGATAGTAACATCCCGAAGATGGTTGAACGAAATCAAAACAGCAGCTATCTCACGATTGAAAAATATAATATCTTCGGCAAGCTAGCTACTTATCTTAACAATGAAGATGCTATCACACCTACCGTTACGAAGAACCTCAAACAGGAATTAGGCTCCATAAGTGTCAAATCGACTAGGCCTTTTACCAACACCAGTCTGAATTTTTGTTCTGTCGGTCGTGCGAAGGAGCTTTTATACCGAAACATTCAAGAAATGCTGACGATTCAGCAGAAGGAAATTGGATTTCGTTATATAAAATTTCATGGTATTTTTGATGATGCCCTAATGGTCTACCGGGAGACATTGATGGGAGAACCTCTTTTGAATTTTAATATGCTGGATGAGATACTGGATTTCTTATTGAGTATCGAACTTCGGCCACTGATACAATTCTCCTTTATGCCAAAGGATCTGGCTAAGACACCTGATGTTGACTTTTTCACCAATCCTCTCATTATGAGCGAACCCAAGGATAACAGTAAATGGGAGTTCCTAGTTACTGAATTTACAAGACATGCTATAGATAGATATGGCCTTACCGAGGTTTCTAAGTGGATATTCACCTTTTGGAATGAGACCCTGTCAGGCTTGCCTTTTGATTTCAAAAGTCCTGAAACTTCTTTAAGGTTATATGAGATTACTAGAAAGGCTGTAAAAAGTGTTAATCCTAATTTGAAGTTTGCTAACACCTCATATATCAACCTCACAGTTAACAAGGCAAATATGAATTGCATTCTTAGTTACTTTAAGGATAAGGACTGTATGCCGGATGTTTATCTGTTCCATTTCTATCCGTCAGCAGATACTGCTTCAATGGATATCATGAACACAAAGAAGAATTATATGGAGGATTTGGCTGATGATCATAAAATATTGTCTAAGGATGTTGATGCTTTTGGTAACTACCTGGATACATTGAATCAGCTGCTTCCGGAGCGGTCAGATAAGCCCCTTTATATAACAGAATGGAATTTAAGCTCATCCCATAGAGAATGGCTCAATGATACCTGCTTTGCCGGAACCTACTTCATAAGAAATATATTAAATAATTATGATAAGGCAGATAGCTTCTGCCATTGGTCATTATCCGATTGGATTGAAGAGCTTCCATTACCTGCCGAATTGTTTCACGGAGGTGTGGGACAGTTTACGAAAAACGGTATTAAAAAGCCATCCTACTATTCCTATCTTTTTCTATCAAAGCTAAAAGAGGAGTTAGTACAACAAGGGGAGGGCTACTTCATCACGAAAGAAACCGACAAAGATAACTACAGTATAATTTTATATAATTATTTTCACTTTTCTGAATTATACAGTAAGAGTTTAAACTTTAATATCTCCTTTACAGATCGATATCATGTATTTACCAATACAGCAGTAAAAGAGTTTTCCTTTACCTTAACAGATCTTACAGACGGTGAATATATCATGACAGAACACATTGTAAATCGTCATTATGGGAGCTGCTTTGATAAATGGGTTGAAATGGGTGCTACTTCGCTAGATGGTCCCGATGAAATACAAGCATTAAAAAATTTATCAACTCCGCTTTTTAAGAAAGCCTTCTATCAAGTGACAAATCAAGTTTTTGAATACAGCTCCAATCTTGAACCTCATGAATACAGATTAATCCAGATTACCAAAAAAGACTGATTTGTCTTTTTTCCTTCGTATCACTTCGATAATCGGAAGCATTACTGCCGCAACAATTCCAGCTGAAAAGCCTGTATTGTACAGATTCATTCCACCATGAAGAATTCCGGAATTAAGCACTACCGAGGAGTTAATAAATCCGGCTGCTACACCGTATACCCAGCCATAATGTCCACCAATCGGAGCTAAACCGGTCCCAAATAATGCTGCAAGAAGGATCTGTGGATCATTTATATTCCATATTTTTGTTATACTGCCGAGAAATACGCCAAGAAAGACTGGCAGAATATTCTTAATGTGTTTACCAAAGGCGCCGAAGCTCATTACTGTCAGGATACCACCTATGGTAGGTCCGTTCAACTCACCTCCTACCATGAGAACATATCCCATGGCCACTAATCCGTTCAATCCCATATTAAAGAGTGCTGTACCGAAGTCCTCCATGAGGACAAAGTCACTTTTTGCTACTCCAGAGTATTGGAATAGTTGACGGATAGGTCTGAGGCTTCCTCCATTTAATATAAAACCAAGCAATAGCATAGATACTAATATCAAGGATAGAAATATCACAAACGTTATATTATTTCCTTCACTCCAGATTAGTCGGCTGTAGGATACAAAACCATAAGAACGAAAGATGGAGACATAAATCGTACCGATAAGACCTGCTGTGAAGCCAACATTATATAAATTAAAGCCCTTATGCACATGAAATAGGGAGGCTGATAGGGGAGGCAATATAAATCCGATGCTGAGCCCTACAACAATACCAAAGATGATCTTGAGAGGTATCGGGATATCGATTCCAAAGAAAATCTCAGATACGATAGGTGCCAGACTAGTGCCGAAAAAAGCAGTATGGATATGGTTAGATAGGTTTTCTTTCTTTACTACGGTATAGATGATAACGCCCAGAATGATGAGCCAGATATTAAGAATGTTCTTTCCGAATAAGGCAAAGCCACCCATCAAATAGATGGCTGCAATAGAATTTCCACTTATTTCGATCTTTAGCAGATACAGTATTCCTATGGTAATAAGCATTATGATCCCTGCATTGACAAAGGCCGCACCAATACCACCGATTTCAACATAGTCGGTTATCAGAACTCCTGGTTCAGTAACAATTCGATATAGGCCTTGCATAATTTCCTGTGGTGTATTCATTATCAAACCAAAAACCACAAACAACAGTGAGTAAATCGTGAAGATACCGTATTTTAGGCAATTTGAAACACTTGGTATATCCTTTTGTATTGAAGATATTTGTCTTTCCATAACCATACGCTCACCTTGCTTTTTCCCCATAGACTCTCCTTTTTGCTAATTTTATTGTATGATTTACGTGTAGCGGTCTGATGAAACCAACCTAAGCTTCTATAAGTTAAATTATAGCACATATTGTTACTATTGAGCAATTCGATGTGATAAAGTGCTCCTCGTTATAATTATATTCCTGTGTGTCATCCCAAAATGAACTTCGTTCCCAAAGTGAGTACAATTCCCTTACCCAGAGGGCTTTTTATTCATGACAATTGTATCATCGGACGCAATTTCCTCGTATGAAATAAAGCTCAGCCTTCACAGGGGACCACCTGTGAAGGCTGAGCCTTGTCTCACATATTCTTCTACTGCAATATCATCATATAATTTCCTGTCTTAAGGCATCTATGATGTTTTCCTTCCTTACCTTGTGACTCGAATAGAGCATCGCAATCCCTACAATCAAAAAGACTGCTATGATTACGATAACGATGCTTGTGATTGGAAGGGTAAAGGCGAATTCAAAGGTATCCATCAACACCTGATAAATGAGATAAATTACAGCAATACTAATCGGTAAACCATAAATCAATGCCTTCAATCCATAAAAGATGCTTTCATAATTCAGCATACGACTAAAGCTCTTAGGCGTGATGCCAACGGATTTCAGCATGGCGAATTCTCTTTTTCTAAGAGCAATACTAGTAGAAATCGTATTAATGATATTCGCGATACAGATGGCAGTAATCAGAATTAAGAATGCATAGGTGAAAACGTTGACCAAAAGCAGCATCTGCTCCTCCCGCTGACGATAGATATAATAATTATATAAGCTTAGCTTACTAACGCCAACACCTTCCTGTACCTTTTCCATCTCTTGCTGAAGCTTAAGAGGACTGCTGCTATCAAAGAACACTTGGGTATTGGTATTATCCTGTGCGATTTCGCCAACTCTGCTAATCATTACATCAAGGGCCTGCTTCGACACAATAATATGAAATGCGTTTCTTAGTCCCGAGGACATGATACCCATTGGCAGCTGATCCGTCGTTCCAATCACCTTAACCTTACCCAGCTCAACTTCATCATTTTCAGTCGGAAGCATTAAGTCATATTCCTTACCGACTTCTGTCTTTACAACCTTAGTCAACACATATTTATCTACTGCCGGGTCCTTAAAGATTACTTCATCGATAACAATTGCAGCCGGATGCTCCGTATCGTTAAAAAGCCTATAATCTACACCAATCTGTTTGGCATAAGCCTCCAGTGCTTTATCCTCCAGTGCATTTACGATAATCTGATAGTTGTATTCCTCTAACTTACTTCCGTCCTCTTTGGTTACCTTCAGATAATCGCCTACCTCTTCTTCACCAAGCAAAGCGGATGCATCTATGTTATCTATGCGGGAAAAACCTTTGATATTCTCAAGTGCTGTGATCTTATTTACTACCTCGTTCTTCTCCTTAGTTGTACCCTTGACCGTCGCTATTATATCAAAATTAATACCATCCTGAGTCATGGTATAGGATTGTCTGATCATATCCGTAAACTGTGTGACAACCAGGAATAACATCATACTGATTACTAGCGAGAAGATTGTAGCTTTGTATCTGCCTCGATTTCTTTTCAGGTTCTTCAGCCCCAGATCACCCTCTATTCCGAACAGAGCCCGCGTAATTCTTGAGGTTTTAACCTGTCTTTTTCTTAACTTCACCTCCGTTGATTGGCGTATCGCGTCAATAGCCGAGACACGCGATGCCTTCCTTGCCGGTAGATAGGTTGATATCAATATGGTGAGGGCCGATATCACAACAGAAGCCATCAAAGAAGAAGGATATAACTTCAGCCTAAAACCACCTACAACACCTAAGGCCCCCTTAATGACCGGATTAATAAAGATATAGGTTATTCCCAAGCCAAGATAACCGGAGGCAATTCCCAGAGGTACACTAATTAATCCAATGACGGCACCTTCAAAGAATACAGAATTTCTCTTCTGGCGCTTTGTAGCTCCAACGCTCGCAAGCATGCCCAGATATCTGGAACGCTCAGCTACCGAGATTGCAAAAGCATTATAGATCAAAGCAACAGAGCCAATAACGATAATAACCATAATGATTGCTGATAAGGTGTATAGCACCCTTCTGACCTGGTCGCTGGCATATACCCCCATGTACCGTAGCAGCTCATTATTAAATACGATTTCATTCTCTGGTAGTATTTCTTTTGCTTGATCGAACAGCTTATTGCTTACCTTCTTAAAGATGACCGATACATCAAATTGCTCCGATGGGGTTAATGCGTCTACATCCAAATAGGATATGGTCGTATAACCCGGAGCCCAGGTATACTCCCAGATAGGACTCTTAATGATACCCACGATGGTATATTCCTTCGATTGCTTTTCGTTCAACCGTTCCGCTACCGCATCCCCTTCCCACAATAGGGGATTAATCTGACTAAGTTTCGAAGTCGCCTTTTCTTTCGTAGCAACTCGATCACCAATCGAAAGCTTAAGAATATCACCAAGCTTATAATTTACTCTGGCATACGTAATAATTGCATCCGATATGACCAGCTCCCTTGGATTCTCCGGTAATCTTCCCTCGATTATCTCAAAGGGAAAGGTCTCAAGTCCATTCTTATCATATTCCATGACATAGAGATAAGGTTTATTGTTGTTATCACTGCTCTCCAGATAGGAATATCCCAGGTCTCTTATCAGCATAGCTTCTTTAATTCCGGTATCTGATTGAACCGTCTCAAGCTGTTCCTTATTCACATCAATATATCTGGCGTGCCACTCCCCATTCTCATGAATACACTCCCTGATCATAATATCAAGAAAGGATAATCCCAACGTTGCGACCGCCGTAATCATCGCCGCAGAGATAATGGTACCGATTATAGTAACCAGGGTTCGCTTCTTGTTCTTCATCAATTGACGGAGGGTCAATTTATTTACTATATTCATGGACGCGTCACCTCGTTTTTAGTAATTCTCCCGTCCTCAATGGCAATGATCCGGTCTGCCTGCAAAGCGATACGTTCATCATGGGTAATAATTAATAGGGTTTGCTTATAGGTTCGATTGAACATCTTTAGCAGCTCGATAATCTCACTGCTATTCTTACTATCCAGATTACCGGTGGGTTCATCGGCTAACATGATAGCAGGATTATTAATCAGAGCTCGACCTATGGATACTCTTTGCTGCTGACCTCCGGATAGCTGGTTCGGCAGATGCCCCAGACGATTTTCCAGACTCAGGGCCTTTACTATATTTTTAAGCTGCTTGCTATCTACCTTTTGTTCATCTAAGAGTAAGGGAAGTGTGATGTTCTCTTCCACAGTAAGTACCGGGATCAGATTATAGAATTGATATACAAGCCCTATCTGTCTGCGCCGAAATATTGCCAGCTGCGTCTCGTCCAATTGGTATATGTCCGTATTATCAACAAATACCTTACCTTCGGTTGGTCGATCCACGCCACCCAGAAGATGAAGAAGGGTGGATTTACCGGAACCGGATGGACCAATAATAGCAACAAACTCTCCTTTTTCAATGCTAAAGCTTACATCGTCCAGCGCCTTCACCGTCGTCTCACCGGTACCATATTGTTTGGATAAATGTTCTACTTTTAGAATTTCCATATAACCTCCATAAAGTTCCGACCTTACTATTACAGCCTCACTATTACAATAGAAAGTATGCTTTGCGAACCTTCTATTGTCATGAAGCAAATCTCAAGCTTTCGTTAGCCGGTTTCATTGTTATTTGTGTAAGCTAAGTTTATCCTGGCGACATGACTGTACGGTGACTGAAAAATTACAATTTAGTCACAAATAGCTCCAAAGGATTGTTACTATGTTACCTGCTTATAGAACTTTATTACGAATCTGGTACCAATGGAGGGTTGGCTAGTCACAGTAATATCTCCGTTCTGACTATCAATAATACTTTTTGCCATAGCCAGGCCGATACCCACACTCTCATCACTGGCATTCTTACCCTTATAGAACCGTTTAAAGATATAAGGAAGATCTTCCTTCTCAATTCCTCTGCCGTTATCGGAGATGATAATCCCAGTATAGATGGGGTTATCCTCTGCTTGAATCATAATGGTACCTCCCTCTGGAGTATGTTCGATACAATTCTTTAATATATTAATGAGAGCCTCCGTCGACCAATTGCAATCTCCTATATAGCTTACCTCTCCTGCAGCCTCGACTATAAGCTGCTGATTCTTTAGCTCCATTGGGATGAGTAGAGGCTTCATCGCCTTATTAATCAAATCTGTTACCGCAACCTGCTCTTTTTTGAAGCGAACTGTCCCGGCATCAATTTTTGATAATTTCAACAAAGAGGTGAGGAGCCATTCCATTCGCTCCAGCTGTGTCTCTAAGGTTTTCGTAAATTCTCTTCGTTTCTCCGGCTCCAGCCCTTCATTGCTTAAGACATCTGCGAGTACTGTCATGGAGGTCAGAGGAGTCTTCAATTGATGTGATATATCTGAGATTGCATTGGCTAGCTGTTCCTTTTCCGCCTGTAGCTGATCTGCCTGACTGGATAGAATCAATGTCACCTTATATATCTCATTCTTTAAAATACTGAGCTCACCCTCCATATTATCCCGTGGGTCTAAGCTAAAGTCTCCGCTATAAATTCGACGTAAATATCCGGATAGCTCTTTCACATCAGAATATCTTCTCCTAGTCATCCACAAGCAGATAAATGTTAACAATCCAGAGGTTAATCCTATCCCAATACCGGTAACCGTATCCATAAGAAAACCGATTCCGCTTCCCAATATTGTTATCCCTAAAAGTAGAATTAACATATGTCGATAGGCTTTGTTTCGCAGCATATTATACCCCCTCTTTATGAAGACCGTCTATCAAGCTACAAATAAATCAGACCTTATAGCCGAGCCCTCTTACTGTCTTAATGATAACCGGGTTCTGGGGGTCCTCCTCCAGCTTGTCCCGTAAGCGCTTAATATAAACCGTTAAGGTATTGTCATTGACAAAATCTCCGGCAACATCCCAAATTCCTTCCAGCAGCTGATTCCTCGATAGTACCTGGCCTTCGTTATTGGCAAAGGTTAGCAACAACCGGTATTCCAAAGCAGTAAGCATAACCTCCTGCCCATTTTTATATACCTTTGCATCCATCGTATTGATCCGGATGGAATCCAGCTCGATAATATGTTTCGGGTGATTATCCTTCTGATATCTACGGAGTACTGTCTTAATTCTGGCCTGTAGTTCACGGACACGGAAGGGCTTCGTAATATAATCATCTGCTCCCAGCTCCAGCCCCATTACCACATTGACTTCCTCATCACAAGCAGTAAGAATAATGACCGGTATATCCCATCTCTCTCTTGCCAGCTTACATAACTCATAACCGCTGCCATCGGGCAGTGTCAAGTCAAATAAGCATAGGTCCATCTTCTGTTCCTTCAGGGCTCTTGTCCCTGAAGCCACATCCTGACACAACAGTACACTATAGCCCTCCTGAGTAAGCGCAAATTCCAGTCCCAGCGCAATGGTATTATCGTCCTCCACCAGTAATATTCTCATTCTGATCACCCAACCCCTTTTCCATACTTCCATTATTTAGTTACATTCTATAGGATATTACTTATAGTTTCAATGATTTTCAAATCACTCTAACGACTGTTACGAAAAAAGATATTCACAAACATTGGCTTCTCTAATATTTTGTGAGTCATGCATTCAATATCAAGTTCGCTGACATTTTCTTAATCAAGTATGCAAAAATCGGAAGAACAAATGTACAAACAAGACAAAGGCACCTTATCTCTAAAAAAGATAAGGTGCCAATATGCTTCTGCTTACATGGGTTCATAAAATATCTACGTGACTAATCTTTTGAATTTGTGCTATTCTAAGATATATCCCTTATTTGTATCATATATTCTATGGCTGTCAGCCACTTCCATAAGCCACAAATCAATTTCATTCCGGTAGAAATATTTTTTATCATCTATCGTAAAATATGGGAACCTCTTCCCATCGAAGAAGCCATATTGCTTTAACTGATTATCTTCTATCCTTATGATAGCACTGACTTCTCCTTCTGACATATTCAGATATTTTGCTACCTCGGACAAATCCATAATGTTACCCTTAGCATAATCTGCCTCCACTGTATACACTGTCTTAATTGCCTCACCAATCAGATATCCACTGATCACGATGGAAAAGCTAATCATTAAGGCTCCAATTACGATAAGTATTTCCTTTCGATTCATCGAACCATCCCCCTTGCGGCATTCCTTCCGATTGCAGGTTTACTCAATTCCAAGGACCGTATTAAAAGCAGCACCTGTGGTATAGGAAAATGTTATAGTATCACCAACATCATATTTAATGATATTGATATATTCACTTACCTCCACATCAAAAATCTGATCACTGTTATTGAGTAGTATTAGATAATGTGTATTACCATCTATTACACAATCTGATATCTTTGTTATCCTTCCGGTTGCTTTGGGTAGCTTTGTAGTATCAGCTACACTAATGCCACTTGATTTCATCAATTCCAGATACATCTTCTCACATTCGTTGACGGTATCACCGATTGCAACAACCTGATATTGCGCGATGTTAACCATGGCATATTTCTTCACCAATCCGGCTGCATCCTTCAGGGCAATAAAATAAGTGGGCTCGCCTCCGATATTCAGAAGCAGAGGGAAGGTAGCCGTATAGCCAAGATGCTGTACCTGCCCCTCGGCAGATGCCATCGCTGAATATTCCTCCGCACCGGAGATGGAATAATATCTTGTCTCGGAGGTACGTTGATTCATCAGTACAAATCCAACATTGGATTCATCGGCACCGACGCTGGTAACACCGGTATACACCCATACATCATCCTCCATCGCGATGTAGTTATACCCATCTGTTGTCTGAAGAGCATCCTTTTGACCAAAGACAGAGTTCCAATAGCCATGTCGTAAGGTTCCATAGTAATCATATAAAGAAATCAACAATTCGGCCGAATATACCTTATCTACCCAGGTAGGAACCTCTCCTATCGCATAATCCGTTAATTCACCGGTAATCGCATTCACCATTACCGCTCTGCCTATGGTCTGACCACCGAACAGCCCTATGGTGTAATCCTTTACAGGGCAGATCCAGTAGGGAGTTCCATTATCATCGATCTCAAAATTTATCTTGTCAAATACATACGTAGGATAGTTAAACCGAATATAACGATAAATATTTCTTCCAAAATGCTCCGCCTCGGAATATTTTATTCCCTGAGCTAATTTAACCAGCTCAACATTCTGAGTGGTCATGTCAATCTTGATATATGCGGGAATCCCTTTAGAACGATTGGTAAGCCACTTGAAGGTACTGCCATATTGAAGCGGCGTCACACGTACCGGAACACCCTGATAATTAATCTGAGTGTAATTGTTGCTTACTTCAAACTGGGATACATATTCTGCGATACTACCCATCTTTCTGGAGCCAAGTAAAACAGCAGAATCCTTATCTAATATAGGAATCTCTTTATAGGATATTTCCTCAATATCATCGGTAAAATTGCGGTCATTAATTGTCAGCAGCCTCTGGTACTTCTTAGCGTTAACGATCGGCGAAGAAAGAATGCTACCAATAATAAATATAAGCAGCATTGCACCGGTGAGTATGCCAAGACTGGTGGCTAGTACACGGGCGAACTTACTTCCTCCTTGAAGCGGTTTCTTCTTGTCGATGTAAGATATCGTTGTTGCTATAATTGTAGCAATAATCAGCGCCGAAAGTATAAACCACCAAAAGCCTGGAGAGTGGATATTAATCGCCGGCAGTGAGATATAGTAATACAAGAATGCAATTGTCCCAAGTACGATAAAAGCAATCAATCCTTTTAGAACCTTTTTCATAATGCTACCTCCTAGAAAATTATATCTATCATTTCACGTTAATCTAAACGCTCATCATAGACCTCATGATTACATCATATCAGAAGCTTAGTTTTTGTACAATAATAGTGTGAATTATTAAAAAGCATAATTCACACTTACAAGTTTGTGCCTGTGTAATCAGCACCACCAGTGTGAACTGGTGGTTTGCTCTGCCCCTGTAAGGGGCTATTGCCGGCATGGGCCTCAAAGGCCCTTCGAAAGTAAGGGCCTCAACCGCACCACTTTCTCTGGCTAACCCT
>JAEYOQ010000051.1 GCA_023411555.1 Bacillota bacterium | reverse complement strand
AAAGCATTAAATGATAAGGCACTTGATTAAACATATTTTTTCTTGATTGCTTCCGTTTCTCCACAGATACACCTCCATCAATCAACATGCTGCATTGTATAACCTATGCAGCATGTTGGATTTCACTTTTTTAATTATTTGCTTACGATTTCTTTCACTTCATCCAGAAGAGTCTGTCCACCCATTGAATACCATTTATTGGTAAATTCATCGAAGTAGTTTATATCCTTTTCACCAATAATGATTTTTAGATACATTTCCTGTTCAAATGTATCCAGAATGCTTTGAAGTGATGAGCTAGATTCAGTTGAATAGTAATAAGCTGCATCCAGGGGATTTAAAGCCGCATCTGATAAAAGCTGACTTCCAACATATCTATAATAATATGCTTTAAATGATAGTTCACTTTTATCTGATCCATCTGCAAATTTAGTTGCAAGTACAACTTGATCCTTATCATACTGGGTAATACCCTTGTACTCTGTATAGCTGCCTGTATCGATGTTTTCTTTCGTTGCAGCACCAAGCTTTTCGATAATATCAAAGTAATCAAGTGTTATTGCTCCTGTAGGGAAGATAGCTCTTCTTCCGCTACTTGAGGTAGCGATATTTGCAGCACTCATGATTTGATTTGCCTCTTCATCAAAACCGCGATATAAGTCATTGGTGATACCAATTATCTCTAATGCCTTAGCTGGATCCTTACATTTTGAACTGATGCAAAGCATGGAAGAAACTGGTGACGGCAGAACATAATTATATTTACCATCCTGGCTTAAGGGAGCATTTACTGCAACCAGCTCAATATCATTATTGTTGGTAAATGCATCGGTATAATTTGCATGAACTGCACCAAAGTATGCACCACTCTGTCCTGATGTAAATACTGCCTCTGTTTCTCCTGTACCGATTCTGGTAGCAAACTGCTTATCAATAAGACCCTTTGAATACCAATCGCTTAACAGTTCCAGTGCTTCTTTCATATTCTCGCTGGTGGAACCATAATAAATTTCATTATTGGCATCCTTCATCCAATAGGTCGGATAAGCATTGAAAGCATAGAATATGGGCTCTAAACCAAATTGATGATTGTATCCAGCAACGGGTTCTGTTGCATCTACAACTAAACCAACGGTATCATTAATTCCATTTCCATCCGGATCGTTGTTCACAAATGCAGTAAGTACAGTTTCCAGCTCTTGTACTGTTGTAGGTACGGATAGTCCAAGATTATCAAGCCAATCCTTTCTTAACCACAATACATCCTGCTGTCCATCCAGATTACCAGCAGGAACAGCCATAATCTTGCCATCTACTGTTACCGGTAATAAATTTCTACCATTATAGGATTCATCAATTGCTTTCATTGTGTCTGAAATATTATCACTGTAGATATCCGTTAAATCAGCCAGTAATCCATTCTCTGCTAATTGCAGGAAGGTTTTATAATCATCACAATAGAATATATCCGGCAAGGAACCTGACGCAATATTTAAAGACAATTTATTATTATACTCAGAACTTTCTGCCTGCCAATCAAGGACAAGATCAACATTATATTTATCTCTTATGTAATCGATAACTACATTGCTATCCGATGTCTGCCCTTCCGGTAATGTCGCATTGGGATATGCTACCTTTGAAAAGGTGAAGGTCACCTTCTCATCACTTTTTGACGTATCCGTTTGCTCATTACTTGATTGCTCTGTAACCTTTGTTCCTGTTCCATTTGAACTCTTCGTATTTGCAGGCCCTCCACAGCCTGTAAATAGAAGTAACCCCGCCATTGCAAGTGGTAATAACTTTACTCCATACTTCGTTTTCATTTTTTACCCTCCAAATAATTTTTCATAAATAGAAAACTCGTTTCGTTCTCATATTTGTATTATAATCACAAACACCCCGGTAAAAAATGTACAAACCAGTGATCAAACTGCACAAATCCGTTATATTTTTGGAGACTCGATACTACGATATTCCTTCGGGGTATATCCGGTATATTTTTTAAATATTTTGCAAAAATACTCAGGGTTATTTCCATATCCAACTTTCATTGCAATAACTTCATTTCTTTCGTTCCTGCCTGTCCGCAATAAGATTTTTGCCCGTTCAATCCGTTTTTCGTTTAAGTAATCCGTAAATTTCCGTCCGGTTCTTTGTTGAAATTTTTTACCCACATAATCTTCACTAAGAAAAACAACTTCCTTTGAAATTCGTTTTAATGTAAGAACTTCGTCAGCCAGATGCTCTTCTACATAAGAAATAATAATGTCTATCGCATCATCACTTCCTTTTTTACTCATCATGATCCCCAATAGCTCTGATGCTGCTGAAGCTACCTTTTCTGCATTATAGCCATTAAAAAAGCTATCAAGTAACATCGCTATCGCTTCATAATTTACTTCACCAAGCATTAGATGTCTCAGAAAGAAATTCGATAATACGGAAATTACAATATCACTACTGTTATTGTTGATGATGTCCTGAATAACAACATCCATCTTATCAAAACTATCTTCATAATAACATTGTTCAATACGTTTCATTTCCTTACAGACATCTTTTGTTAAATAAAGCTGTGATTTTTGCCTATAGGTCCATTCACCGTGCAAGGTATAATAAAAATCCTCATAATCACCTAATTCCTGAGTAATACTTGTCTCCAGCTGCGAAATCTGGATACATTTATTAATAAAAATACTTACCTGTTTGTTTTCTATTTGAGTCATAGTGTCTTTCAGTAAGACTAGGCGCTCCATTGGCAGCTCTTGATTATCACATAGAAAAAAGGCGTTGATATAGTTATTTACTCTGGCAACAAACGGAATAAATCGGTGCAACTCACAATTAATTGTATTAAATAGCTCATATAAGCGGTTACTGCTCATACCGGACGAAAGTCCAGAAATACCCACCCATATCAGGTGTTTCTTTTCGATTATATGGATGAAATTATTATTCAGGAGCATACGTGCTTCTCCCTGAATGCACATAAGGACCATCTGACGTATTAATTCCATCTGAATTTCTACACTATGTAACAGACTTATTTTATTCCGTTCGCGATTTTCAATTTCTCTGACGGATGCAGAAACTGCCTCTAAAATCTCATCTTCACTACAAGGCTTTAGAAGATAAAACTTCACTCCCTCTTTCATTGCCTTTTTAGCAAGTTCAAATTCTTCATATCCGGAAAGAACAATAAATTCGATCTCTTGATTTATTTCCCTTACCCTTCTTATTAATTCCAAACCGTCCATTACGGGCATTTTTATATCTGTAATTACGATATCAGGCTTCTGCGCTTCAATCGCCCTAAATGCATCAAACGCATTAAGGCAGGTAGCAATCAGCTCTGTGTTACTCTTTTCCCAATCCACCAAATGACTGATCGATTCAAGTACCATCTTTTCATCATCAACTAGTAATATTTTCTTCTTCATGTTTTCTCATTCCTTTGGCATATAAAATTCCACCAGAGCCCCATGTCCGGTATCTACAATTTTCAATCCATAATCCTCAGAAAAAATCAATTTGATTCTTTTGTCAATGTTTTGCAGTCCTATTCCTAAGCCTGCAGCTACTGTTACATTTTTAGCTTCTAAGTGATTCTTGATTATAACTTGATCATTCTTTAACCCCGGTCCATTATCCAGAACATAAATTCGGAAGGTATCTCCCTGGTCTTCTCCCCATATTTTTATCAAACAGGGTTCCATCATATTTTCCAAAGCATACTTTATAGCATTCTCAACAACATTTTGTAAGGCTAATTTGGGAATTCTATAATCGTATAGAGATTCCGGTATTTCAATCGATACCCTAAGCCGTTCCTGGTAACGCAGCTGCTGTATCGTTATGTAATTTTCTAGTATCTTAATCTCCTCATACAACTTAACCGGATCATTATCCTCCCGCAGAGTATAACGAAGGAGTTTTCCGAGCGATTCAACAATCTGGGAGATATCCTTTTCATTTACCTCTTTTGCCTTCCAATTAATTGTCTGTAAAGTATTAAATAGGAAGTGAGGATTAATCTGACTCTGTAATACTTTAAGTTGATTTTCCCGGATTAGCATCTGCTTAATATAATTATCCTGTATCAATTTATCCAGCTTTCCAACCATTGTCTCAAAATGATCGCATAGCATACCAATTTCATCATTTCCGGTGTCAATATACATCTTAGCGCTAAAATCTCCACTCTCTACGCTTTTCATACGAGTCAGCAAATAATTGATTCTTAATGTAATCTTGGTAATCAGTATATCACTGTAATAAAGCGAAATGATAACCACTATAATAAATAATATAGCAAAAGTAACCTTCAAACCCTGTATGTACCCAAGCATGTTATCATAGGATATCAAAAACATGTATTCCCAGTGATAGGCTGGACTTTGTAAATAAGATACGAAGTATTTATGATGAGCAAGTGATAATATTTCATAATCGACATCTGCTTTCCATTCTACTACCTGAATATCACCCACAGAGGAAAACATCATTCCGTCATCACTCCAGATGATAAGGTTTGGATTATACTGTATCTTATCACTCTCCTTAATTAATTTATTGATCCTTGTTCTTAAATTATACTCAATTACAAGTACACCCAAGTCACGATAACTGCTCTTCCCGATCTCTTTGATCTTTCGTATACTATACAGCTGGTTGGTCGGGTAAGCCTTATGATACCATATAATCTCACCATTGCTATGATCCAGAGCAGTTCCTGCTTCCTTCAATATTTCCTCCGAATAGGTTCTCTTTGTAGAGCCAACATAATACCATTCGTCTTCAACAAATATAGAAACCGATTTTACATTTTCAGCTGTTGTCATAGAATCCTGTAGTGTCTGATAGAGTTTCCGGGCTGTTATTATATTCTCCGATAACATTTCTTTCTTTCTGATATTTGGTTTTGCAAACTGCAACGCAGTCTGTATACCATCCTCTGTAATGATGGTATCACTCATAATCTCGATTTTCGCCAGGTCAAGTTCTATATATTGAACGATCATATTTAGATTTTGCATGGTCGAACTATATAAGGTATTTTCATATTTATGAAAAATGCATATCGCCAAAACCATAATAGTTATACTTGAAATAAAAGCACATGGAATAATTATCAATAACAGCTTACTTTTCAGTGTCCGGTTAACCCATCGTTTATATATTTTCTCATTCATTTAGATACCCCTTTGAGTTTTAGCATCGATAATAAAGTACTCACTTCCAATAATAAGCATATGATAATTTGCTTTCGGATTATATCTTTTGTTACCATTTTATCCTTTTATATAAGTAGAATCATATCATATTTTCAAATCTAAAATCATATTATACCATATTCACCGTATATTTTGACAAAAAAAGAAAAAATCGAACCATTTTTTCCTTATGGTCTTGATACCACATTTATTGTCTCCTGCATATAATAAAACAAGAAAATATATGGGTGATAGTATGCGTTTTTGTGAGCTTCGCGAAAAGGAAGTCATTAATTGTAGGGATTGTATGCGACTTGGTTATGTCTGTGATCTTGAATTCGATACATGTACCGGTCTGATTACACATATTATTATTCCTGGCCCCTGTAAGGTTTGGGGGATCCTAGGCCGGGATCATGAATATGTTATTCCACGAAATTGCATTAAGCAAATAGGGGTTGATATCATATTAGTGGACGTAGATATAGAGAAATGTCTTGTTAAAATCGTATAGAAATAGTGTTTAATAAATTTAAGTGATGATTTTTGAGACTTTATCTGGGTTTTTCTTATATTTTATATTAATTTGTAATTATTTTCTTGACCGAAATGGAAAATTTAAATATAATCTAGATATATCGAGAATTGTCAGAATGTTTTACTTCAGATAAAGATTGATTTATTTAAATTTAAGAGGAGGTTACTATGAAGTGCCCGTTTTGTAGTAAGGACAATACAAGAGTGATTGATTCTAGGCCGGCTGATGATAATAATTCCATCCGAAGACGACGTCAGTGCGATGAATGCCAGCGCAGGTTTACTACTTATGAAAAGGTTGAGACCATACCTCTCGTTGTAATTAAGAAGGATAACAATCGTGAGCCCTATGATCGTTCCAAGATAGAGGCCGGTGTATTTCGCTCCTGTCATAAGAGGCCGATCTCCGTTGATCAGATTACAACACTGGTTGATGAGGTGGAGAACATAATCTTTAATCGTGAAGATAAAGAGATTCCGAGTCATATTATCGGTGAGATTCTAATGGACAAATTGAAGAATCTAGATCCTGTTGCCTACGTCCGTTTCGCATCGGTTTACCGTGAATTCAAAGATGTAAGTACCTTTATGGATGAATTAAAAAAAATATTGGAATAGGTGGTAACTAGCCCATTGGCTGATACATACCTAAACCTATTATACTTCTAATAAAGGAGGCTTTGGAACACGATAGCCTCCTTTTAGACTGAGATTCAAACAAAGTTTCTCTCCCAAAAATTTTTGATATGCTCTTCAAATAGCTCTCTCATATTGTCTTGTGAATCAGAGGCAAGATGATACAAATAAAAAGGTGCATACAATTCCATAGCCAATACCTTTTCATTTTTCTCCTTCATAATTCCCTGTTCAATTAATTGCTTAAAAAGATTTCCTTGGGCTTGCAAGGGTAATTCTATAAAGAATTTGCGATAAATCTCTGCCATCTCAGGATTTTTAAACTGCTCGATAATAAGTAATCTACGAAACATTACCATCCATTCATCTTTCGTTTGGAAATCGAACATCGTCAGACAGGCTGTTTGCAAATCTTCCATACTTTGAATTTGCATCATCTGCTTACTTCCCATAGCTAGATAATACCCAATAGAATAGGAAACAATCTCATCCAATATTTCCTTTTTACTTCTAAAATGCTTGTATAAAGCACTATTTCCCACTCCGACTGCTTCCGCAATTGTACGAATCGATACCGTATCAAAGCCACTGATTGAAAAAAGTTTCATAGCCTCCTCAACAATCACTTGCTTTGTATTTCTCCCTTTTCTCTCCATAAAGGTCCTTTCTATACTGCTTGATGCTATTTTAGGTATTCGCTGATATCCTTGCCGGCTTTGCAAAAAAAGGTGCAGCTTCCACAATGAATACAATTCTCCACCCCTAAACCAGTAATATCTGCCTGCTTGTCAATTTCTCTTCGCTTCACAATAGTTTTAATATCTACACCTGCCGGACACTTTCGGCTGCACTTTCCACACCCTTTACATACCGCATTGTTGGAGATATTTGCTGCTCGTCCTATTGCCGCAAAAGAAATCTGATCAGAGAATCTTTCATCATCCTTTATAATATGGGCTGACATAATGCCTGAACCAGCAAAGCAGCCTCCATCTCTTTTTCCTGGAAAGCAATTCCTCAGCTTCTCTTTGATGTTCTCTCCTCTTTTGACATATTCTACTCTTGCAACACCGCTATCCAAATCAGCTAAGGTAATATACCTTCCGTTTTGATATTGATTCGTAAGCAGACTATAAATCTGATAAATCGTCTGGACATTCATTACTAGTATCCCTTCATCAAGTGGGTGAACATCCTTTGCTAATGTTTTACCAAATGCTTGCTTAATCAGCAAATGCTCTTCTCCCATAGGATACCTGGCTGCAATAATAAATTCTTCAAATCCTACCGTATTCCTTTTCGACTCCCTTTCCGCTACAGGAACTTTATGTGCCAATACACAGCGTTCGAAGGGTATTGATTTGGATATAATTTGTATTCCTTTTGAAACTTCCTTCCAATAATTTTTAATTATCCATTCATCATGAAGTAATCCAGGTTCACATTCCACTCCATTGATTAGTAAATACTTTGGTGACTGATGCTTCATAAGTAATTCAAGTTTCTTTTTTACTGAGAATCCATTTCCACTCATACCGGTTAATTCATAAATGTCTAGAAGTTCCAATATTCTATCCGGACTAACTTCACATGGCAAGCATTTTGCCTTATCTACTACTTTTCCAGTTGTATCCAAGTCAAACAACTTTCCGATTTTTACCTTTGTAACGCTTTTACTTTTGAGATATCCTCTCATACTATCTTTCTGAATAATCTTCAGTACCTTATTTAAGTTCACTGTCTTTTGATTTAATAATATTCTATCCATGAATATCCTCCTAACAAGTGACCATTTGCTCACTTTTACTATAGTGAGCAAGTGGTCACTTGTCAAGTACTTTTTTATATTCCTGTTGAAAATTATTGAACCGGCTCAGAAAACTCCGGTTTTAGGTATTGCTCAAGCATCGTCATTTCCTGTTCGAACTCTGCATGGTCTCCTGCATAATTAGGAACCTCAATACTTATTCCGACCCTATCCTTTGTCAGATAGCTGTAGATTCCCCATGTATTTCCTGATCCTATCTGATCCGCTAAGCGAAAGCCCGTCAAAAGCTCCTCATCACTTATGTTGTTAATATATACATTGACTGCGTTCCGAATTTCGTCTGTAGATTGTGGGTTATCCTTTTGTCTCCAGCTTCTGAACTCCTTTACAAAGGCTTCATTCAAATCTACGATATCGCTTAGACGTAATCTACGACTTGTTCTCTTATCAATATTTGATGTATAGACCAGGTTACTTGGATGTGCGGAATAGATACTATTATAATCTGCATGATACAGTATACTTAACCAGGCATCTGTATTGCCTTTCACATCATAGGATAACGTCAGCATAATCGGTACCACATCTGTAGGAGGCATAGGTTGGGGAAAAGGCTGAAAAGAATAAATCTGTATAATCTTATCAAAGTCCTCTTTGATTATTCGATTCCAATCCTCCAACTGAGTAGCTGATCCACCTGTAAGTATTCTAGGATAGGATGCAACAATTCCATTCTCTCGAAAATCTACACTTTCAATATGATGGGTGCTATCATATTCCAATACTACCTCCCTGGTCAATAGCTCAACTTTATTGATATTCTTTCTATTTAAATGATACTCTCTACACCCCAGAATTTTCCCTAGCATTAGGGCAACAATCATCGTTAACATAAGCTTTATTATATAGCCCAGTCGTTGTTTATTCATCATACCAGCTGTACACACCTTCTCTATGAAGCACCTAGTTTTGCTAATATATTTTATTCTATATTATTCCATCCCATGCCTACTTAATCATTCTAGACACGTGCCTTCTGAATTAAGTATGAAAATAGACTAAATCACAATACAATCTGTATCCAAACCCTTTGAATATGAATATGATACAATGATAGATCATTACGGAGGAGCATAAGATGGGATACTATATTAATGTTGAGCCTGATGTCAATATATATGTTGAGGATTTGAACCCGAAGGGAGAGAAAACCATACTGTTTCTGCATGGGTGGCCGGGTAGTCATGAATTATTTGAGTACCAATTCGATCATTTGGCAAATAGGGGATTTCGTTGTATCGGCATGGATCAGAGAGGCTTCGGTAAATCTGACAGACCGCTGACTGGTTATGGATACAATCGGGCATCCGATGATGTTAGATGCGTCATTGAAGCCTTGAAGCTTCACGATATTACCCTTCTTGGTCATTCAACCGGCGGTTCCATAGCGATACGCTATATGGCCAGACATCGTGCTTATGGGGTGAATAAGCTTGTCATATGCGCAGCTGCTGCTCCTAGTCTGATTAAGCGTCCTAATTTTCCCTATGGTGTTGATCGGGAAGGTATAGAGGCTCAGCTGCAGCTTACCTATACGGACCGTCCAAGGATGCTACAGAATTTCGGACTTGACTTCTTCTTCCAGCTCACAAGCCCTGCTATGTTAGACTGGTTTTTCCAGCTTGGTCTGCAGGCTGCTGGCTGGTCTACCGCAGCGGTAGAAAAAACCTGGCTTGAAGAGGTATTGTTTACCGATTTGGAGCATATCTGTACACCAACCTTAATCATACACGGTATTCATGATAAGATAGTCCCCTTCACACTTGCAGAAATTCAGAACAAAATGATTAAAAATTCAATCTTACTTCCTTTTGAGTTCAGCGGCCATGCAACCTTTATCGATGAAATGGAACTCTTTAATAAAGAATTGATGCACTTCATCTCACATTAACCTACAAAATGAATGATAACAAGACTATCAATCTGTGTTACTGTTCTCAGCCAGACTGAAATGAAGCTAGGATTTCGACAAAGGTTCCAGTTCGGAAAATCCTAGCTTCTAAATATTATGGCCACAAACAGTAAGCCACTCAATAATTAAGTCTTGTAATGCTGATAATTATACTATATTTTTTTATCACTTTCGTTTATAATAAGGAGGATTGCTAGATTTATTTACTATTGGA
This sequence comes from Bacillota bacterium, assembly GCA_023411555.1. Taxonomy (GTDB): domain Bacteria; phylum Bacillota; class Clostridia; order Lachnospirales; family Lachnospiraceae; genus Mobilitalea. The sequence continues at coordinate 47,327 of JAEYOQ010000051.1, read as the reverse complement.
GGTAGAAATATGTTATACGGAGCACTGGAAGCCGGTGGAACAAAGATGGTTTTGGCTATCGGCAATGAGAATGGGGAGATACTGGAGCAGCTGTCTATTCCGACAGAGACACCAGATATCACTATGGTTAAAATAGTTGATTATTTTAAAGATAAGAAGATAGAGGCGTTAGGTGTTGGCTCCTTTGGACCAATCGACTTGGATAAGGGTTCACCGACCTACGGTTGTATTACCTCAACTCCAAAGCTTGCCTGGGTTAATTATAATATTGTGAATAGGTTAAAGGACTCATTGCATATACCCATCGGCTTTGATACGGATGTGAATGCCTCTGCACTTGGGGAAGCAACCTGGGGAAGCATGAAGGGCCTGAATTCCGGAATCTATATTACTATCGGTACCGGAGTAGGTGTCGGCGTCTACATGAACGGTTCTTTATTGCACGGTATGTTGCATCCTGAAGCTGGACATGTTCTCTTAAGCAAGCACCCAGAGGATACCTTCGAAGGAGTTTGCCCTTATCATCCGAACTGTTTTGAAGGCTTAGCTTCCGGTCCCTCCATCGAGAAACGCTGGAATAAAAAGGCTTATGAACTTCAAGATAATCCAAAGGTTTGGGAGCTGGAGGCTTATTATATCGCTCAAGGTCTTGTAAATTACATTCTCACTCTGTCACCTCATAAAATTGTCCTCGGTGGTGGAGTAATGCATCAGAAACAGCTTTTCCCCTTGATACGAAAGGAAGTAGCAAGATTATTAAACGGCTATATCAAGACACGTCAGATGGAAGAACTGGATCAGTATATTGTACCAGCCTCCCTTAACGATAATCAGGGAATCATGGGCTGCATCCAGCTTGCCAAGCAAGAGATAGGCCATTAGACTTGCTACAAAAGCATAACAATATAGCATAGATATGTATTGCTTCCCCAATACTTATCTATGCATACTGTTAATGTTGTATATTCCCCATACAACCGAATATAAGCCAAGAGTTTCCTCTTATGAATCGTTACTAGTTTACGATAAAAATTCTGTCACTATAGCTCTGAAGTAACTTATAATTATCAGAACCTATTAATACAATCTTTTCATCCTTAGCATAATTACTCAAAAATTTCATAATTTTTACTTGATCATTCTTATGAAAACTTTCTATAAAGGTATCCAGAAGAATCAATGTCTTTTCTTTGAGAAATAAACTGATTAGCTTTACTTTCTTACGGTCGATTTCCTTCAAGAAATTAATTCCCGTATTAATATATCTAAGCAAATCAAATTCCTTTAAAAGGCACTTCTTTCGTTCCTCATAATTACAGTCAAAGGCATTTTCCAGGGTTCCAAAGAAATCCAAGAAATCATTTACAGATAATTCGGTATTTACTATAGAATTCTTAGTGATTACTGCAATATTCTCAATGTATTCCTCATAACTACCCTTCATACTAATCGAATCTAATACTACATCACCATCAAATTTCTCCAACCCAGATAGTAGCGAGATTATTTCGCCCTTTTTATCACCATATAACCCAGCCAAAGTACACTTATCAATATCCATTGATAACGAGTACTTCACCTCTGGCGTCTCTACCATATTGTTTACTCTTATATGAAGCACTTTTCATCTCCAATTTCCATGGCTTTTCTATTTATATAATACAATAGCTTGGACATAAACACAATAAAATCTGATTATTTGATGTTTATTTAACATTATTCTGCACTAAAGGCGTTAATGCATTAGTAAATTCTTGATCATTCAGCATGTTTTCTTTATTATTCTGCATTCTCTCCTGATAAAGAGCGATGAGTCAACTTGCTGGTACTTTCAATGCTTTCTTGGTAAGCATTGAATGACTTTGGATTGCTTAGCATAAAAAAATGACTTATGAAAAAGTCATTCTTTTACATAAGTCATTTAAAAAATTATTTGACAAAAACCTTTGACATGTTATTTCATTCCATCCATAAGCTCTTTCAAACTAACATGATCAATGTTATCAGGACGCTTAGGCTCAAAAAAGATTAAGATACAATTACCTATTGCATCAAGAGAGAGAGCGAGAACAGATAATGCTAATAAAGAGCTACACATCTTTGTTACTAGCAACTTGGCTTTTTTCATGATTCTTTTCCTCCTTTTGTAATTTATATGGTATTAATACTACTCCTTCGAGCAGTAATGCCATTGAAGCTGTTACTATGTAATCCTTCCATTGGTTAAAAACCAATATTCCAATAACTACCAAAATACTTTCTGCTATTATTATAAATCTAGAGACACGCTTATTCAAGTGTTTTTTTTCCAAGGACAATCGTCTGTTAGGATGATCGACAGGAGCGAAAGCAAATACTAAAAAAATGGATACTAGTATACAGATGATAGGGCCTACATACCATATAATGGATTTACTTATCAAAATTGAAAGACATATTAAAAATAATGTTGATAGCAACGATAATAGCAAACATCCACCTCTTGTGTTAGCATGAAAACCACCGGCGAACTTTCTAATAGGAGCATAAAAAGCAACAAAAATAAGCATTTTATCAGGCACCCCTAATATAATTGCTGTAAGTGAAAATACAAGCCAGGTTATTAAAGCAGAGATGAAATTTTCCAGTGCAAAAGCATATATCTCACGATGTTCTGGATTTATTTTTTTATTCACAGTTAAATTATTCAAAACCAGATGCGCTAATTTACCAATCATAAACAACTCTCCTATCAATTAAATCAATTTCGCCTATGCTTGAGGATATTCCAGATATCTTCGTTTGACGTCCTTTGCATAAGTTCTTCCTATTGTAAAGATTTCGCCTGTTTTCATTATTAATTTATTGAGTTTAATTTCCTCCACTTCGTCCAGATTCACTATAACTCCTTGATTAATCCGAATAAAATTAAATTCCAATCTTCCTGCCAATGAAGTGATTGTTTCATAAACATTATGTCTTGATACCTTCGTCACTATCGTTGTCAAGGTATCCATTCGTTCAATATAAATGATATTGGATTGGTTTATCTTTTTCTTTATATTATCCTCTGTAATAATGATAGGGGTATGGGTCTTCTGTTTATTCATATAATTGACCTGAACAATTGCCTTCTTAAAAATCCGCTCCAGGCGTTGTGGATCAATCGGTTTCGTGAGAAAGCTGAAGGCTTCCACAGTGAAAGCGTCATAAGCAAATTCCCTGTGACCGGAAATAAAAACAGTAATTGTTTTTGAATTTTTCTTCAATACCTGTGAGGCAGTCTGAATCCCGTTCATACCACCAAGATCTATATCCATGAATATGATATCAACCTCTTCCTTCTCTACATATTCAAGTAATGACTCTCCATCCGTAAAACCTATGACCTTGGCTTCAAGCCGATACTTTTTGGATAATTCTGTTATATATGTACAATTAATTTTAAGCGCTATTGCTTCATCCTCGCAAACTGCAATCGTAAGCTTCATAAGATAATACCCCTTTATCTGCCCATTAATTATAGTGTGTATATATATCCTTACTCAGACCGGTAATACGATACGTACATTAAATATATCTTCATCAAAATCAAATTTGATTTTTCCGTTATATTTATTTACAACATCAGTAATAATCCCCGTTCCGATTCCATGCATATTCTTATCCTCTTTGCTTGTAAGAAATTTTCCCTTTTTTATGACGGGTTTTTCTCCAAACGAATTCTCGCACTGAATTATGCATCCGGATTCCGTCTTCTGTATTGTCATATTAACATATCTTGAGTTGAGTGCCTTTGATGCAGCTTCTATTGCATTATCCAATATATTCCCAAACAAAACACAGATATCCTTTTCAGGCATGTTTATATCAGAAGCAGCTATGAAACTCTGAAAGTCAACATCCAGCTCCTTCGCTTTATCTCTTTTTGAATTTAATAACACGGACAGAGTTTTATTATCATGAACAATATACTCATTTGCTACGGCAACATCCTGATATAGATCATCGACATATTGTCTTAAATCATCATACTTTTGTTCATAAATCATGCTCTTAATAAGCCCAAAGTGATTATTCATATCGTGTCTTAATTTTCTCAGATTATCGGTAATATTGACAATATCCTTCGTTTGCTTTAATTCCAACTCCATTTGCTGCAATTTTAATCTGGTTGCTATCTCTTTTTTTGATTCCTTCTCTATTCTAAATATTAAAGTGAAAGTAAGTATCGTAGTTAAAAGGATAACCACAAAGAAAATTAATATTACTGCATATAAATTTATCTCTGTATTATAGACATTCGAGATTACAGCTACCCCACCAAGAACCAGAACGATATTACAGGTTATGAGAATAATTATATTTTTGGAAGCAGTATCCTTAATCTCAAGCTTACCCTTTCTTCTATTAATAAAAACTTCAAATATGATTAATGTCAATATTTTATTTCCAAAGCTGGCCCATAAACTTATTGTTTCATTGTTCAGGACATCATTTACTGAAAACCCCAAAACAAACACTAGTATGCCTAGCGTTATAATCTCGACAATGAAAATACCAAAATAGTATATCCCCCACCAGATAAACTTTTCAAAAAGAGCGTTTTGAAATAAGTAATAATTTATAAACAGAGTATAGACAGCAATAAATATTGAACCGTATACCATGTATGTACTCATACTCTCGGGAGTAAATATGAAGCCCTTAATCAGTATAATAATATAAATTGACACCGCTGCAAGGACTAAGTACCTTTTCTTATACTTTAAATCAAGTACTGTACCCATTAAGTGATACCAAATGATTACTTCTATAAATTGATATATATACTCCAAGACCATTGTTACCTTATCCATTCTCCACCTCATACTAATATATGCCTATTATCTGCAAATAGTAAATCCTTACTACTAATCTATCATATTGTGACAAAATTAGCAATTATCATATGTACCAAAAAATGAGAGTACCAGTAGTAATATATAAAAAGGATAAAGGCAGACCTCCTAGTATGACCCATGGAAGTCTGCCCTTATCTTCTCTCTATATGAATCAATTCACCCGGAGATGAAATGATTACCTTCTTATGATATCAAATAGTTTTTCATATTTTTCAAAGCCGATTTCTCTAGTCTACTTACCTGGGCCTGGGAAATATTAATCTCCTTTGCCACCTCCATCTGTGTCTTCCCTTCGAAGAAACGAAGCTTTATGATATTGTGCTCCCTTGCCGATAATTTACTCATTGCCTCCTTCAGAGAAATCTCTTCGATCCAATTCTCCTCTTTATTCTTCTTGTCACTAACCTGATCCATGATATATAAGGCATCACCACCTTCAACATAAACCGGATCATAAAGAGATACTGGACTTTGAATAGCATCTAATGCATAAACAATGTCTTCCTTGCTAATACCTATTTCTGCTGCTATCTCACTAATGGTAGGCTCCTTGTCATTTCGCTTAACCAAAGCCTCCTTAGCATAAATAGCTTTATAAGCAGTATCTCGAAGGGACCGGCTGACTCGGATTGCATTATTATCTCTTAGGTATCTGCGTATCTCGCCTATAATCATAGGAACTGCATAGGTAGAGAATTTTACATTCTGAGTTACATCAAAATTATCAATCGCTTTCATCAATCCAATGCAGCCAATTTGAAATAAATCATCAACATTTTCATTGCTACCTGAGAATCTTTGTATTATAGAAAGAACTAATCGCAGATTCCCCTTAATATAGAGTTCCCTTGCCTCCTTATCACCATTTAATATTTTTTGAAACAATTCTTCCTTTTCATTGTTTTTTAGTAATGGCAATTTAGCTGTATTAACACCGCAAATCTCAACCTTATAAAGAGCCATATCGAAACCTCCGAATCATTCATTATCATGATAAGATGATTCACTTTTTGGCTCAGGTTTATACGAATTAGTAAAAAGAAATAATTACCATTTTACTCAAAACGTACCATCTCTTTTTTTAACCTTTTAATGATTTTCTTTTCCAATCTCGAGATATATGACTGGGATATTCCAAGTAGATCTGCGACCTCTTTTTGTGTTCGTTCAATCCCGTCATCCGTATTTAAACCAAAGCGAAGATCTACAATAATACGTTCCCGGTCTGACAGCTTTGACAAGGCTCGGCGTAAAAGCTTACGATCGACTTCCTCCTCAATGTTACGATAGATAACGTCCTCCTCTGTCCCCAGAATGTCTGAAAGTAGAAGCTCATTTCCATCCCAATCTACATTCAAGGGTTCATCAATGGATACCTCGAGCTTCGTCTTATTGTTTCTGCGCAGATACATTAAAATCTCATTCTCGATACACCTAGATGCATATGTTGCAAGCTTAATGTTTTTATCCGGATTAAATGTATTGATTGCCTTTATTAAACCAATCGTACCGATAGAGATCAAGTCTTCCACTCCGACTCCGGTATTATCAAACTTTTTAGCTATGTATACTACAAGCCGTAGATTATGTTCGACCAGGAGTGATTTCATCTCTCCGTCTCGTTCCGTTCCCAGCTCATTAATCACTTCTGCTTCCCTGGCAGGATCCAAGGGTGGAGGCAATACCTCAGCACCGCCAATGTAATGGATCTCGCCCTTATGTCCAAATATTATAGTACGTATGTCCGGGATCATCCGAAATTGAAACTTGTTCTGTATCGATAACTTTAAAAGCATAATAAACCTCCCATATTTATCTTTATGATTGCGTGCTAAGCGTACAAAAGCTCTTTATGTAAAATCACCTGATATTCCTCCTTAGGGGATAAACAGTTATCTGAAATTGCTGCCGTAATCCGATTACAACAGATTGTTTCCTTCCCCGTATGTACTACTAATTGATCCAACATTAATCCGCACATCATTCCTTGTGTTTTACCAATGGATGAGTACGGGATGACACGAAGCCGTAGCATTAGCCTTTTCATAATCTCCGATTGCTCAGAAGTTACTGCCACTTCTTCATCCTTCAAAGCACCTGAAAGATAATTCTTCGTATTCTCAAACTCTTCAAGTAACTCCTTGGATAATAAATGCTCCACAACTGTGCGCTCAATAACGATCACAGGCCTATGGTACAAAGGGTCATAAAGACAATTTCCCGTATCAAACAACCCCTTTGTCTTAATGCAACGTCCTTCCAGAATCAGTTCTACATCATAAACATCCTTTTCTCTCCGTCGATATAATCTCCATAAATACAATAAACCGATTGCCAGCAACACAGTAATCGTCATAGTAGCGGCTACAAAGCTCCAGGATATATTACTTAACATAATCGTATCTCCTAAACTTAAGATAACTAATCGAAGCCTTGTGTTATAATAAATTGCGTTCATCAAACCGCCGACAACAAATGTGATTAAGCAAAAGCTTATACCCTGTTTCAAAAGGTCGGTCCCCTTCATCCTGCCAAAAGCGACTATTAACATCAAAGGGATCGCAAGTATCTTAATCAATACTGAGGCTACCTTTATTATGATGACTGACGTAAAGATATAGGTAAAAGAATTCACCCAGGGTATCAGACTGATCAATACGGCAGAACTCCCACCGACCATAGCAGCACAACACAGTCGAAGCAACTTGCTTCTCTTCCGATTCACAATCTTGACAAGGACAAGCAGAATAAAATCTATACAGAAATTCAGGATAAATACAATATCCGGATAAATCTCAAGATACAAAATTCACCTCCAAAAGTTTGCTCGGCATCCTAAGTAACCTTTATGTACATAACCGATTATAACTTGTTTTGATTCCAAAATTTGTCAGTTCCTGGTTAATAATTAATTGTTTTCATTTACTTATTTTTACAGTTTGTGAGTAATTCCTCTTTTATTGCATAAAAAAAACTGCCAGATTATTTAATAAATAATAATCTGACAGCCTTAATCTCTTATGTATAAAGATAATTCTATCCTCGTTACACACCAACACAGAGAAATTCGACTAAAATTTCAGCTTGTCCAGGTATGAAATTGCATTTTATATTAGTTGGTACTAATTTCGAATTACTTATTATGACGGTTCTTTTGCAAAAATTCAGGTATCTTGATACCGCTAGGATCCGTATTCATATTCACCGGAGGTTTTACCGGCTGGCTTATAGGACGTCTGTTCGGATCGGTCTGGTAGCTTGTCTGCGTAGAACGTACCTGTTGACTCATTTGGCTGGTTCCACTATAACTCATTCCTGAGGTATAAGATCTGTTCATGCCAAAGTCCGGCTTTGCGGTGGCAGTCTTAGCTCCTCCGATGCCCGAGGTATGATTTCGAAGAAAATCAGGTGTTTTCAACATTTCTTTGTTTCTTCCGTCTAAGCCGGTTGCTATAACTGTAATGGTTGCAGTATCCGGATTGACGTCATCAAACATAGCACCAAAGATAATATTTGCAGAATCGCCAGCTAATTCCTGGACTAGGGTTGCTGCTTCATTTGCTTCAACAAGACTGATGTCACCGGATATATTAATAATAACATGGGAAGCTCCCTGAATTGTCGTCTCAAGTAAGGGGCTAGTAATCGCCTGCTTCACCGCATCAATACATTTATCATCCCCTACACCCATACCGATTCCGATATGTGCAACTCCCTTATCCTTCATAACCGTCTGAACATCCGCAAAGTCAAGATTAATCAAACCGGGTACATTAATAAGATCTGTAATACCCTGAACACCCTGCTGTAATACTTCATCCGCTTTACGTAGTGCATCTGGCATTGTGGTTCTACGGTCTACGATTTCTAACAATTTATCATTCGGTATCACAATCAAGGTATCTACATGCTCTTTTAAGCGATCGATACCAGAGATAGCATTCGTCATACGAGTCTTTGCTTCAAAACGAAAGGGCTTGGTAACGATTCCAACCGTTAATATCCCCATATCCTTAGCAATTTGAGCAACCACAGGAGCTGCTCCTGTTCCGGTTCCGCCTCCCATACCACAGGTTACGAAAACCATATCTGAGCCTTTGATAATCTCCGTTAATTGTTCCTTGCTTTCTTCAGCAGCCTTCTGACCAATTTCCGGCTGCGCTCCGGCACCTAATCCTTTTGTCAATTTCTCGCCGATTTGTATGCATAGCGGAGCCTTGCAATTTTTCAAGTGCTGCTTGTCCGTATTCACACAAACAAATTCAACACCCAGGATATTTTCTTCTATCATTCGATTAACAGCGTTATTTCCTGCGCCTCCTACTCCGATAACAAGTATTTTTGCAGTGGTATCCGCCTCATTTGTTCTTATCTCAAGCAAGGTCAATTCCTCCTTCATTGTATTCTTTCTATAAATTTGGCTAATTTTTCAATCAAATTTTCATCCAATTTTCTTCCAAAACCACATTATAATGGGATAAAATACTTATCACATACAAACTATGGTGTCCCATATCCTACTTTATATAATATCTTTTAATTCCCAAATAATCAAGCATAATTTTAATAAAATACTATTTTATTATAGGTAATTTTATCTATCTTGTCGACTTTTTTGGAGTTCCTATGATTTTCTGCCTTCCATTTCTCAAATCGATTACCAATTCCCTACCTTCAACCTCCACCAAAATGCTTTTAAGCTTGGAGATAGCTTCATCATATGTACTTTTTTTACCAAGTAGAATTCGAATATCTTCGCAGTCAAAGGTCACTTCAAAATCACTGTTGAAGGTAATTCTGTCGACTTCAAGCTCATACTTTCGGATCAACTGAGTCAAATTAATAATGACATCAAATAGTTCATCCTTTTGTACCTCCAGCTTTTCACTGAGTATTATTTTGCTAAACTTCAGGCCACTTACCACTGGGATGCCCTCCAATCTCTTGGAAGAACTCTCCACAATGATACCATCCTTATCAAAATACATATACTCACCCATAAATTCTACGCATCCGGCTACCATTTTCTCATATACATATACTGTAATCGTATGCGTATCTGTCATGGTTACGTCAATTTTTTCCACAAAGGGAAGCTTTTCGTCTACAAAATATCGATGCTTCAAGTATAGATAAAGTGAATTCGAATCCAACTTGGTCTTAATCAATTCGGCGGTAATCTGGTCCGATGTATATTGGGTGGAGCCTATCACCTCCAGCTTCTTAATATGGAAGTTACTGAAGAACAGATAACTTGGTATGCCTAGGATTATAAGAAGCAATATTAATCTTCGACATAATCTCACTAGTACATTATTCGAATTCCTGGATTTCATTCGGTTCATTCTTTAACTCCCATTATGCGTGGTCAGCCTGCAGCATTTTCACTGCAATACCTGGTTTGTGCTCCTATCGCTGCTAAATCTCTGCAGATATCTTCATATCCTCGTTCAATACTGGTAGCATTACGAACAATCGTCGTACCATTCGCAGCCATCCCTGCTATTACCAGTGCGGCTCCTCCCCGCAGATCATGCGCTTCAACGATCGCACCAGTAAGCTCCTTTACACCTGTTATAAGGACTTTGTTTTCTTTTGCATCTAAGGTAATCTGAGCTCCCATTCTCCTAAGATCATCAATATTTTGAAAGCGGGATTCAAATATCTCTTCCACTATGCTACTTACCCCGTCAGCAAGACACAGTACCGTAAAAAGTTGTGATTGCATATCCGTAGGAAAGCCCGGATAAGGCTGGGTCTTTAGTATTTCAATCGGCATAGGTCTATGTTTTGAACGTATTAATACCCTGTCTTCTGTAATATCGATATTACAGCCTACGCGTTTTAATACTCGAAGGGTAGACTCGATATGACTTACGGGAGTACTGGTAAATACCACCTCACCTCCGACTGCTGCAACAGCCGCCATATATGTTCCTGCAACAATCCTGTCTGAGGAAAGACAAAATTCTACATCATGTAACTGCTTAACACCTTCTATTTCTATAAAGGCAGTTCCTTTTCCGCAAATTCTGGCACCCGCTGCAATCAGATAGTTGCATACCTCTACAACCTCCGGCTCTCTCGCTGCATTAAAAATTCTAGTTGTTCCCTCAGATAGTACCGCAGTCAGAATTATGTTCTGAGTAGCTCCGACACTCGGAAATTCAAGAAATATATCAGCTCCAAGAATCCGATCCGAAAAGCAATGAATCATAGCATCATTTTCACCGGTGAACTCCTGAGATACATTCATCTTCTTAATAGCCTTCAAATGATAATCAATCGGCCGCTTCCCAATGGAGCAACCTCCAGGATATGCAATCGTTACCTCTTTATGTCTGCCGAGTAAGGAACCTAAAAAAAGAATGGAGCTGCGCATCTTAGTAACAGATTCTTCTGGTACAGACGTAGATGCCGCCTTGCTACTATCCACATAAAGGGTATTCCCATCCCAGGATGCGACACATCCAAGTTCCTGAAGTATATTAACCATATGATAGACATCAAGTATTTTAGGGCAATTCTTTAGTACTGTTATTCCCTTATTCAGAATAGTAGCAGCAATGACCGGTAAAGCTGCATTCTTTGACCCTTGTATTTTAAGTTCACCTTTTAATTGCTTACCACCGATGACCTCGATACTCGACATAGCACACCTCAGACAATGTAGGAAATTATACTACACTATATGTTTACAGGTTTGTCCACGTGAATTTTGCAGTTTTAATCAGGTAATCGCAAATAAAAGTAAAAGTATATTAGAAGGCTACCCTAACTTTTTTCCCCTTTAATCTGATTGGATACACTCAACACTATTCCCATCTCAAAGAGAATAACCATAACCGAACTACCTCCATAGCTGATGAACGGAAGCGGAATTCCGGTGGAAGGGATTGAATTGGTTACTACTGCAATATTAATAAGTACCTGCGCGGCTATATGGGCAAGTACGCCAGTAGCTATCAAACCACCATATAAATCGGTAGCATTAATGGCAATAATAAATATTCGCCATATCAATAATATGAAAAGGAGAATTAGGGCAAAGGCACCAAACAAGCCCAGTTCCTCACAGATTACCGAGAAAATCATATCGTTGTGAGACTCAGGAATAAAGCCCAGCTTCTGCATACTTTCTCCCAGTCCCTTACCAAAGACACCGCCACTGGCAATCGCATATAAGCCCTGGAGAATTTGATAGCCCTTCTCCTCCGTCTCTACGTTAAGCCAGACTCTGACACGTTCAAAGCGATATGGCTCCAGGATTACAAAAATCGATCCTACAGCGATCAGTAAGGCTCCCGAAAATACAAAATAAAATTTCTTTCTACTGGCAACAAAACAGATTGCCACCATGATGACACCGATAATTAAAGCGGTAGAGAAATTCTCTATTACAATCAGTCCTAGCAATGGTGCAATTAAAAATACAACTCGTAAAAAGCCGGTCATCTTATCCAGCTTCTTTGGAGCCAGATTCACTATGTAGGCCGTAAACAAAATTACGGCAATCTTAGTCAACTCCGAGGGCTGAAAGCGCCCCAAGGCCCCCATATCAATCCAACGCTTTGCGCCGTTAATTGTAGGGCCGAATAATAGAACATAAAGCTGCAGCAGAATACATAAAAAATAGAGAAGCGTAACCGGCTTCAGCCTAATGATCGGCAGATTTTTTATATAAAACCGATAATCAATCTTTGATACAAAGATCATGATTAGAATTCCTGCTCCGGCAAATAAGGCCTGCTTCTCAAGATAAAAGGTTGCTCTACCATTGAGTCTTTGCGCATTGTAGGAGCTGGTGCTGTATATCATAACCAAGCCAAAGCATACCAGAAAAAGGATAAGAAACAATAGGCTATAATCGTAGTAGCTATGCAATTTTCTTCTATTTACTTCTCCTACTGTCCTTGCCATATCTTCACTCCTACCCAAATGATGTAATGTTTAATAGTTTCAGGATAGCAACTCTCTTACATACTCCTTAAACAAGTTACCACGCTGCTCATAATTTTCAAACATACCCCAGCTGGCACATGCGGGAGACAACAACACCGAATCACCCGGCTCGGCTTTCTCTGCACTAATCCGTACTGCTTCTCTCAGGTCATTTACCATAATGATATTATGAAATCCCTGACGATTTGCTGCTTCTGCAATCTTATCCCTGGTCTGCCCCAGTAGTACAAGTAGTTTTACCTTACCTTCAAAGGTAGCAATCCATTCATCAAAGCTACTATGCTTATCATACCCACCACCGATTACTATGGTCGGGGTTCGCATCGCTTGGACTGCCTTAATGGAGGCATCCGGATTCGTTCCTTTTGAGTCATTATAATAAGTGACTCCGTTGATGTTCTCAACATACTCAATCCTATGTTCCACTGCATGAAAGCTCACTAAGGCCCTGTGAATATATTCCATCGGAATTCCCATGGCAACGGCTATTCCAGTTGCAGCCATAACATTCTCATAGCTATGTGTACCGAGAACCTTCAATTCGTTGATATTAACCACTAGTTCTCTATTCCCGTTTGTGCTGTAATAAATATTCTCATCCTCAAGGAATAGCCCATCCTCCAGTTCATGCTTGCTGCTATAAAAGACCACACTAACATTCAACCTATCTGCCATTTCCCGCAAAATATCGTCTTCATAATTAAGAACGCAAATCCCTGTCTCCGTCTGATTCTTTGCGATATTCTCCTTCATGGCAATGTAATTCTCCATGGTATGGTGGCGATCCAAATGATCAGGTGTAATATTCAAAATCGCACTGACATCCGGTCTAAACTCATGGATGGTTTCCAATTGGAAGCTGGAAAGTTCAATGACAACTACCGATCGGTCAGTGGTCTCCATCGCAATATCGGTATAAGGATTACCGATATTACCAACCACATAAACCTCATCGAAGTAGGTATTCATTATCTCTCCTACTAAGGTAGTGGTCGTGGTCTTTCCATTGGTTCCGGTAATACCTATAATCTTCCCCTTTGAGCTCCGGTACGCCAGTTCAATCTCACCCCATACCGGAATATTCCTCTGCTTTATTCGGGTGACGGCAGGATTGTCAATTGCCACCCCCGGACTGATAACTAAAAGATCCAGACTTGCAATCAGTTCATCGGTCAGTTCACCTGTTACAAGAAGAAAATTATTCTCTGTATCAAATTTATCGGTAAAGTTCTTATTCGATAGCTTTGCATTTGAATCATATAGGATTACAAAGGCATTCTGTCTTTGAAGTAATCTTGTGGCTGAAATACCGCTTTTACCGGCTCCGAATACTAGAACTCTTTTTCCTTGTAATTGCATGTGCGCTCCATTCCGCCTTGATCTAGGCATGATTAATTTATACCCATGAGGGCTACTAGACATAGAATTGCAGTGATGATAGAGAACACCGCAACGACTCTAGTCTCAGACCAGCCCATAAGCTCGAAATGATGATGAATAGGTGCCATTCTGAAGATACGTTTACCACCGGTCAACTTGAAATAGCTAACCTGAAGGATGACCGATATTATCTCAATTAAGTAGATAAATGCTACTAATATGATAAATAGGGGCATCTGCAACATAAAGGCGGTAGCCGCTACAAAACCACCCAAAGCCAAGGAGCCTGTATCTCCCATAAATACCTTTGCTGGATATACATTATAAACCAAAAATGCCATAAGACTTCCCGCTACCGCACCAGTAATCGGGGAAAGGTCACTTTGGAGCCCGATAGCAACAACCGTAAAGAAAGTAGCAATTAATACTGTAACACTCGACTCCAACCCATCCAGTCCATCTGTAAAATTAGATCCGTTTACCGTTCCCAGAACAACAAACAGAAAGAAGGGTACAAACAGGAAGGAAATATCAGCATATTTTCCGCCTGTGAAAGGAATGAGCATCGTTGTTCCAATGTCTGTATAATTCAACATATAATAACCAAATACTGCGGTAACCAGAAGCTGCCCAAGGAGCTTTTGCCAAGCACGAAGACCCATCGACCGCTTCATTACTACTTTAATGTAATCATCCATAAAGCCTATGATACCAAAACCGATGGTAACAAATAGCACAGGAATGATTTCATCATAATCCTTGATGTATAGAAGCGAGGTAATTGCAATGCTTAAGACAATCACAATTCCGCCCATGGTCGGAGTACCGGATTTTTTCTGATGTGACTGAGGGCCTTCCTCCCGAATATACTGTCCGAATTTGAGCCTTTTTAGAAAGGGAATTAACAGTGGACATAGTACTACACATACGCAAAAGGAAATAATAACTGGTAATATTACTTTAAATTCAGAAAAATTCATAGTATCCTCCATTCCAAATGGGAACTTGTAATTAGCCTTCCCATCCGCCAGCATTGGCATCTTTCATATGTAAAAATCATCATTATCATAACCAAGCTATTATACTTCTTTAGGATTGAAAAAACAATCACGAACTAGTATGAATAACAGAGAATTTTTAGCTAGTTATTGTGGTTATCTTTATTCAAAATACAATATAAAGTCACTATCCTTCTCGATAGTTTCTCCCTCCAGAGGGAATTGCTCTGTCACAAATTCCCCTTCACCAATGGAATAAAGCTCCCCAAAATCGTATATTTTAAGCAGGTCCTTTACTTCCTTTTTTGTCTTTCCGATAAAGTCCGGCATCTGGAAGGTACCTACATTAAACTGCTCCTTTTCAGCTTCGGTATATCTTTCTTCTATCCCCATATAGGGTAGTATATTATTGAACAAATCCGCTATAACCGGCGCTGCTATTGTACCACCATAGTAAATGCCGACCGGATCTTCAATCAAGACCATGGCTATAACCTGAGGATTATCGGCCGGAGCAAAGCCTATAAAGGAGGATATATATTTATTACTACTTCTTGGCAGCTTCTCTGAAGTAGCAGTCTTTCCACCTACACGAAAGCCCGGAAGATAAGCTCGCTTACCTGTACCATCTGCTACAACTGCTTCCAATAATTCTTTCATAGTTTCTGAGGTTTCTAAGGTTACAGCACCGTCTACAGCATCGTAATCCAGTGCCTTGATCTGCGTACCATCAGCCGATCGTATTTCTACGCCAAGGTGGGGTGTAACCAGCTTTCCTCCATTTACGATCGCACTTGTAGCAACCATTAACTGCAGAGGTGTGATCTGAAAGGACTGCCCAAAGGACACGGTTGCCAGCTCCACAGCCTTAATAACCTCTTTTTTGTGCATAATAGAATTGGCTTCACCTGGAAGATCGATTCCGGTTCTATTAAAGAGTCCAAGCTTCTTAAAATATTCATACATCTTATCGACACCAACCCTAGCTCCTATTTCCATGAAAACCGGGTTGCAGGAATTCTTTATGCCATCCACAAAATTTTGACTTCCGTGGCCTCCTGCCTTATGGCATCTTATGATTCGATCCTCCACCTTTTTATATCCTGGGCAGAAAAACGAGTCTGTTAATTTCACCACATGCTCCTCCAGAGCAGCAGTTGCCGTGATTATCTTGAACGTCGAACCTGGTTCATAGGTGTCGCTGATACAAGCATTTCTCCACATTCCATTTAGTAATTCATTAAGCTTCTCATTGCTGAGCTTCTCACCTTTATACTGATCTGCTATTTCCTCAATCAAAGTATACGGATCGTTCAGATTAAACTCAGGTACATTTACCATAGCGAACAGTTCACCATTTTGCGGACTCATTACTATGAGCTTCACGTTGGATGCCTGCTTTGCTTTCATCACCTTGAGGGCTGCCTGTTCAGCATATTGCTGGATATTCATATCCAGACTGATATACAGGTCATTACCGGCCTGTGGCTCAATCCTGTCCTCCGCTGCATTCTCAATCTCTACACCATAGGCGGTAGTCAGAGTCAATATCTCTCCATCCATACCTTTAAGATACTTATCATATTTCACTTCAAGACCGATTATACCCTGATTATCACTACCCGTAAATCCAATAACTTTAGAAGCCAAGGAGTCATAGGGATAATACCGTTTGTAATCCTCATCCACCATCACCCCGTCCATATCATATTCTCTAATCCTATCAGCGATTTCTTTATCGACATTCGACTTAATTTTTTCTCTGGAAGATATTTTTTCTACCCGTTTTCTTACCCAATCGGCACTAATCCCCAGTTCCTTGGATAGTACTTCTATGACCCGTTCCGGGTCGGTCATCTGGGCATGGATAACAGAAATAGTACATACCGGTTTGTTGGTAGCTATTTCGTTACCATTGGCATCAAAGATGCTTCCCCTCTCCGCTTTTATAGAACGTTCCCGCAAGTGCAGGTCAGTTGCCCTTGCCGCATACTCCTCAGATTTTAATATCATCAAATACCCTAAACGTATGAACAATGCTAGGGCCACTATCACTATTACACTTACAACGATTAGTATATTTCTCCTATTATAGGTTCTGCTTCTAGCCATCTAATCATAACCTTACAAATCTTCTGTTGTTTCATTTTATTACAAACAGGCTATGATTATTCGAAAATCTCCATAAACAAGTGTGTTAACATTATTATTCTAAAGCATCCGGATTGAATTCATCATCATCACCTGAGGGAATATCGGTCTCCCCCTCCGGTTGGTCGCCATTCTCACCTTCTGTTCCCGGTTCTTCCTGATCACCATTTGGCTGAGAAGCCTGCGTATCCGGATCTGCATTCGTACCAGAATTATTCTCCGGAACCGTTGTTTCCTCTGTTGTATTTCCCTCCGGAGTCTGATCACCTTCTCCACTACCTGGATTAGCTGAATTGCCAGTTGTCTCGTTGTCCGTTGTGCCAGTATCAGCATTCGGAGTCTGAGGAGCTGTCGTCTGGTTTTGCCCACCATCTTCTGTCGTCTCATCTGCAGAAGGCAGCAAATAATCAATCTCTCCCTCAGGATAGATTCCAAGGGCTGGAAGCAGTTCCTTCATTATTCTGCTTGCAAAGGTTGTTGCAATGGAGCTGTCCGCTTGTTTTACCACATTTTGTGGCTCATCAATCATGACATAGATGACAATGTCAGGATTGATTGCAGGTACCGCTCCTAAGAAAGAAACCACATAGGTTTTGGCATCACGGGGTATCTTCTGTGCTGTTCCGGTCTTTCCGCCAATAGAGTAACCCTCTACCTTAGCTCCGCCGGCTGTACCAGCTTCTACTGTCTGATACATATATTTCTGAATAAACTCAGAGGTCTTCTCTGACACGGTCTGGCGAACCAAAAGCTTGTCAAATTCTTTAACGGTCGCACCGTTGTCATTGACAATCTTCTTCATAACATGAGGCTGATAATAGTTGCCACCATTTACCAAGGAAGAGTAAGCAGCCGCCATCTGTACCATAGTGACGTTAAAGGATTGCCCAAAGCTATTTGTCGCAAGCTCTACCGGATTCAATTGATCCACTGTCATAGTGATTCCTCTTTCCTCACCCGGTAAATCAATCCCTGTCTTTTTACCAATACCAAAGCCATTCTGGTATAGGTAAAAGTTGTCTCTTCCTTCCTTCTCTGCAATTTGCATCAGCGCATCATTGCAGGAATACATCAAGGATTCACCTAATGTAATATGTCCGTGACCTGATCTCTTACTACATTTAATCGGTTTATTCCCAGGGTACACCTCAAAGCCATCACAATAAAAGGTATCATCCTCCGATATAATATTCTCTTCCAAACCTGCAGCTACCGTCATCGGCTTAAAGGTAGACCCCGGTTCAAAGGTATAGGAAATTACATCGTTTTTCCATAACGTATTGAGTGCTTCTATCTTCTGCTCATCCGTCATAACCGAAAGCTCAGCTGCATCAACAATACCTGAAAGGTCTCTCGGATTGTTAAGGTCATACTCCTGATTGGAGGCCATGGCTATGATTTCACCATTATTCGGGTCCATAACAAGTACACCGATGCCCAAACTGCCAATATCCGCATTAAACTGGGCAATATGCTTCTGAATGATACGCTGAGCATTTATGTCAATAGTGCTGACGATGCTATTACCATTTACTGCCTTTTTCACGATACGTTCAATGTTTAGGTCAGAATCATAATAGCCATATTCCCGACCATTTGTACCATTAAGTTCATTATTATAATATTCTTCGATCCCCCAATAACCGATATTATCTGCAGATGTAAATCCAAGTACATCGCAAGCTAAGGTTGCATAGGGATAATTCCGGATATACTCCTCTTCGAACCATATACCAACAATTGAGGTTTTATCTTCCTTCTTCTTGTTTTTCTTGAAGTTCTCAACATATGCATTATAGTTCTGAACTTCTTCGAGCTTGATATTCTTTTTTAGAATCACATATTGGCTTTCTTTTTTAACTTCATCATTAAGGATTGCTTGAATCGTCTCCACATCAATACCAAAGTTGTCCGTAAGCGCTGTTAAAGTTACCGGAATACAATCCGAATTCTGCAGCAAACGTTTTGGGTCTAATATCAGCTTATACTGGAGCTCACTGCGCGCTAAAACTGTCCCATTTCGGTCAGTAATCTCCCCTCTTTTGTAGGGTAATACAGAGCTCACATAGGTTTCTCTAGAAAGAACTCTTTTTGCATATTGATCTCCTTTGGTTCGCATAATGTAGATTAAACGTCCCATCAACGCCACTAATAATAGAGTAATAACACAAAATACAAGCAATAATTTTGCTTGCATTCGTGAATTGAATTTTTTAGTTGTTTTGTCTGTTCTCTTTTCCATTGTATCTTACCTCACTTAGTTATCAGTTTCCCGTATGAAATCAAATACAATTATTCACACCTAAAGTTTGTGCTTTATGTTACATAGTGCAAAAGCATCACACCATGTTACAAACTTACGCAAGTTAGTATCCTTCGCTTTGCTTAAAATCCAAAAGACATCGTGTTTATTTCGGAATATCCTCATACTGTCTTACATAATTGGCAGAACTGTTTTGAAAGGTAATAACTTCATTCTTATTCGGGTATACCATGCCAAGTTCTTCAACAGCTACCTGATATATATAACCAAGATCAAGTGCCGTATCTATTGCTTCATATGCAGCATCATTCTCATCCCTTAATGCGGAAAGCTCTTTTTCAAGCTTAATAATCCCCTTTTCCATCTGACTCACTTGGGTCTGGAGCATTAAATAATCCACACAAACATAAACAGTTGCTATAATAGCGACTGTCAGAATGACCAGAGAACCGAAATTGATACCGGAAAACACCCTTGGTTGTATGCGCTCCTGTCTTCTCGGTGAAGGTGTAACATATCGCTCTTCCTCTCTCCGAATATCAGGCGCTACTCTTAATTTACGTACCGTGTTTCCATCCACAAAGCTTGTCTCTATATTCTCATAATAATCACGTCTCTTTTTAGCCTCCATGCCAGAAACCCCTCTCTACCGGTTGATCAATCATCCATCAATCTCTTAATTATTCTATGATATGCACGTCCACTACTTCGCTCTAGTTTGTCCTATTTTTTCAAACACGCGAAGCTTTGCACTTTTTGATCTTTTGTTCTCCTCCATCTCCGTCTCAGAAGGAAGAATTGGCTTTCTCGATATTACTCTTCCCTGAGATACTTTTCCACAGACACATACCGGAAAGCTCGGCGGGCATATGCATGGATTCTCATTCATCTTAAAACAAGACTTTACAATCCGATCCTCCAGGGAATGGAAGGTAATGATACATAGCCTGCCTTCCGGTGTCAGCAAATCAATCATGTCCTGTAATGTATCTCTAAGAACTTCAAGCTCTCGGTTAAGCTCTATTCGAATCGCCTGAAAAGTTCTCTTTGCCGGATGACCCGTTGCTATCCTAAGCTTCATAGGAATTGCCGCTTTAATCGCTTCTGTCAACTCAAAGGTTGTCTCTATCGGCTTTTCTTGTCTCATACGTACTATATGCTTTGCGATATTCTTAGCAAAATTATCTTCTCCGTAATCCCGTATAATACGAAAAAGCTCCATCTCACTGTATCCGTTCACAATATCCCTTGCTGTCTTAGGATTTCTTGTATCCATCCTCATATCCAGTGGAGCATCTTCTTTATAAGAAAACCCTCTCTCCGGTGTATCAAGTTGATAGGAAGAAACACCCAAATCCAGCAGTATTCCATCTACTTGTCCAATCTGCAGCTGATGCAATACCTGTCTCATGTTGCTATAGTTGCTTCTTACGATGGTAACTCTATCACCAAACTCAGCTAACCGCTCGCTAGCAGCTTGAATAGCCGCCTCATCCTGGTCAATACCGATTAGTCTTCCCGTAGTTAACCGTTTTCCTATCTCATAAGAGTGACCGCCGCCGCCCAGAGTACCGTCGATATAGATACCACCAGGTTTTATATTCAAATTCTCTATTGTTTCCTCTAACAATACTGATCTATGTTCAAATGCCATATTATTCTCCATTCTGTCATTAACTACTTCTATGGATTCTTAGAAGCTTATACCGTACTGTGACATATGTTCTGCGATAGCATCAACATTATCGTAAGTATTATTATTCTCCCAGCGTTCCTTGCTCCATATCTCTATCTTATTCAGTACTCCGACAAATACGATGTCTTTATCTAATCCGGCACTTTCTCGAAGCTTTATCGGTATTAATATTCTTCCCTGTTTATCAGCTTCGCATTCAGCTGCCATAGCTAGAAAATAACGCTGAAGTTGTCTTGCTTCTTTTGTACCGGGTAACTTTCCGAGCTCTTTTGCAAAAGTTTGCCATTCTTCATTTGGGTAAAGAAATAAACAACCGTCAAGACCTAAGGTGATTACGAATTTATCTCCCAGGTCTTCACGAAACTTAGATGGTATGATTATTCTTCCCTTAGCATCGATCGAATGATCGAATTCACCCATGAACATATGGCTTCACCTTCTTTTTCCATCGAATATGAAACTTTCACTTCCCTATCCGACTTCGCTTTATCATTCCACTTTAGAATGGCTTGTACCACTTTGATGGACTTTTGAACCACTTTCCACCACTTTGCTCCACTCATGTGTTTATTTTATATTATATTAGGGAATTTATCAAGCATGAAATCAAAAAAAATAGCTCACAAAGCCTTATGAATATTGGCTTTGTGAGTATTTCTGATACCAAGCAACAATATGTAGTATATATAGTGAAAATCGAACAAATCATGTCAATATATAGGCAAAAAGAGGGTTTTGGGAAATAAGTCCCAGCACCCTCTTATTATACTTATTTTCGTTTTCTTACCTTTGCTTTTCGTCTTTTATATAGCAACAAAGCAGAGGATACAATAACTATTAAGACTGACAGAAGCTGAGAGACCGCAAAGGGTGTTCCCCACAGGAATAGCTGATCTGTTCTAAGCCCTTCCATCCAAGTGCGCCCAATTCCGTACCCGATCAGGTAGATTAACATAATCTCACCATCAAACCTCTTATGCTTCGTACAAAGAATTAGGATAATCAATAGGCATAGATTCCATAGAACCTCATAAAGAAAAGTTGGATGTACCTGGATATAAGTGACATCCCCTATCCTAACTGCTTTCTCTCTAATCTCCAAAATACGCTTCAGTGCTTCTTCCTTCCCCTGATAGATCTGCTCTAATTCGGATACCGAAGTAGTATTGCGAAATTCTCTTGATACGTCCTTCATATCTAGCTGCATGGCAAAGAGTCCGTTGTAATATTTACCAAAGGCTTCCCGGTTGAAAAAATTTCCCCATCGTCCGATAATCTGACCGGTGATCAGACCGATACAACCCGTATCAGCCAGAAGCCAAAATGAATATTTTTTTACTCTCGAAAAGATAGCTGCAGCAAGTACAGCCGCTATGATGCCACCGTAGATAGCAAGACCTCCGGTCCGGAGATTGAATATCGATATGGGATTGGCAGTAAATTCATCCAGAGCAAAGATCACATAATATAATCTGGCTCCAATTACCGCTGACACAATTGCAACCAAAGCAAAATCCAGATATATCTCTGTATTTTGTCCTGTTCGCTTCGCTATCCATTCTGCAACCAACCATCCCAGGAGCATGCCAAAACCAATCACCATCCCATAAAATGCAATACGAAAACCAAAGATTTCAAAGCCACTTCCTACATTATTAAGCTCTATACCCAGGTTAGGAAAATTAATATTTGATGATAATAAGGTTTGCAATTTCATCACCGCTTTCTGCGCTTATACATTAAAACGGAACAACACAACATCTCCATCTTGAATTACGTATTCCTTACCCTCCGACCGAACTAGTCCTTTTTCTTTTGCTGCATTATAGTTACCGCAGTCAATCAGATTTTGATAGCTGACAATCTCAGCACGGATAAAGCCTCGCTCAAAGTCTGAATGAATTTTTCCTGCAGCGCCGGGAGCTTTCGTGCCAATCTTAATAGTCCATGCTCTTGTCTCCTTAGGGCCTGCAGTTAAAAAGCTCATAAGTCCTAAAATATGATAGCTTGCTCTAATTAATTTCTCCAAACCGGACTCTTTTAATCCAAGCTCCTCCAAAAACATTCTCTTCTCATCATCCTCTAGTTCAGCAATTTCCTGCTCAATCTGAGCACTGATGACAAAAGCCTCAGAGCCTTCCTGCTCTGCTATAGTACGTACTGCTTTAACATACTCATTATTTGCTCCCTCATCTGCTAGATCATCTTCTTTTACATTTGCTGCATAGATAACCGGCTTTGCGGTAAGAAGATTATAGCTATCCAACCAGTCCTGCTCTTCTTTGTCCTGAGCTTCGAAGCCTCTTGCCATCCTGCCTTCCTCCAGAAAGCTCTTCAAGCGTTCCTGCATCTCAAGCTCCTTTGCTAGAGTCTTATCATTCTTGGCACCTTTATTCGTCTTGGATATTCTTCTTTCCAATATTTCAAGATCCGAAAAAATCAATTCCAGATTAATAGTCTCAATATCTCTCTGCGGATTAACCGATCCGTCAACATGAATTACATTCGAATCCTCAAAGCAGCGAACCACATGTACGATAGCATCCACTTCTCTGATATTCGAAAGGAACTGATTACCGAGACCTTCCCCCTTTGATGCTCCCTTTACAAGACCTGCTATATCCACAAACTCAATCGTAGCGGGGACGACCTTCTCCGAATGATACAGTTCTCCCAAGACCTTTAGTCTTTCATCCGGTACCGGTACAATACCGATATTCGGATCAATGGTACAAAAGGGATAATTCGCCGATTCAGCTCCTGCTTTTGTTAATGAATTAAAAAGTGTGCTCTTACCTACATTAGGTAAACCTACTATGCCTAGTTTCATTTATGTCTTCCTTCCTCAATATAATAATTCAGATTTCGTTTTACCTTTCTACGCCTTTACCTTATTTACACTAATCATCTGACTCGATAACCAGCAGAGTTCCACAATCAAACTCAACTCTCGCAACCTCCTCAACGATTTCATTACTAACTCCAAGGCTACTCCCTGATCTCAAGGTGATTTTATTCAGTGGATAATAGAAGCCAACAAGGGTCAATCCCTGTATCTCATCACTGAAGGGAAGCAGGGACACATAATCTCCATGTTGCTTTTGCTTTTCAATACGGAAGCTTTCCTGCCTTAAATATATTCTATTATGTTCATCCATAATATAGGCATCAATGTTCTTGCTTAGGGGTAAGAGCAAGAGATGAATATTAGCCATGGTATGATCCAATCGGCTTCCGGTTGCTCCAACCAATGTTATGCTTGTTGCATTATGCTGGATTGCTAACTCAATCGCTATCTGCGTATCCGTCTTATCCTTCTCACGCGGATAGGTTTCAACGACTGAGCTTTCCTGGTACCTCCTTAGTATGTCTTCCGGCACCGAATCAAAGTCTCCAACGATATAATCCGGTGATAGCCCAAGGCTGTCCACAGCCACAAGACCAAAATCAACAGCAATAATCATCGAAAACTGCTCTTTGCTTAGCATACTACGGATAAACTTTTCTTCTACTTTGCCGCCTGTGATGATTAATACACTGTTACCTTCTTTATTCATACAAATTCTGATGCTCCCATTTTATTGTGATATATGCTCGCTCAATCATAATCCTAATTGAACCGGATACATTGATCATATCTGTTAAAGTGCTCCTTGAATTCTTCAATATTTTTCACTATGTCGCCTCTGAATACCGAGGTACCAGCTACGATCACATTGGCACCGGCCTCTATTACATCCTGTATATTCTCTAATGTGATACCTCCATCAACCTGAATATCGAAGTCATGCTCCAGTACCCTGGTCATGTTCTTAAGCTCTTCAATCTTCTTAATCATTCCCGGTATTAGGGTTTGTCCCCCAAAACCTGGATTTACAGTCATAATCAGTACCATATCCAAATCATCCAGAACATATTCTATTTCGGAAAGCGGTGTTGCAGGATTGAGTGCTACCCCGGCCTTCATTCCCAATTCCTTAATCCTTGTTATGGTACGGTGTAGATGAGTACAAGCCTCCGCATGAACCGTTATAATATCCGCGCCGGCCCTTTTAAATTCCTCCAGATAGCGTATGGGTTCATCAATCATCAGATGTACGTCAAAAATCAACCCTGTATGTTTTCTAATCGAGGCGATTACCGGCATCCCGAAGCTAATGCTCGGCACATAATTTCCATCCATCACATCAATATGAAGGTATTCTGCCCCCGCCTGCTCAACAATTGCTATCTGTTCTCCCAGTTTACTAAAATCGGCCGCTAAAATTGATGGTGCCAGTTTAATCATTCTCATTACCATACCTTTCTTTATACTGATAATAAACCTGCTGTGCAGGCTTTGATGAGCACGTTCTGCTGTAAGCAGATAAATTCCATAGGCGTGAGTGCGTCATCCCAAAGTGAACTCCGTTCACTTGCTCGGAGGGCTTTTAATTCATAGGACGCAATTTACTAGGAATTAAGAAGTCAACCAACCTTTCAAAGTAAACTTTATCCAACTGATGAATACTTCTTTATATACCGAAAAAAGAACCTCAGGCTTTCGATCTATTAAGCACTTAAACAGAAGATGAATTGTTTCAAGGCTCCAATCTAGTAGCGCTTTTGGTTCTTAAGTTCTTCATATAGGGTTAGATAATTTTCATAACGCAACTTACTGATTTTTTGATCCTGCAATGCCTTTTTAACAGCACATCCCGGCTCATTATGGTGATTACAGCCGATAAAGCGGCACTGATCCTCATAATCAGTAAATTCTACAAAATAATTCTTTAGTTCATCCTTGTCTATCTCATCGATATATAAGGAGCTAAAGCCTGGCGTGTCCATAATATAAGTATCTTCCTCTATACAGATCAATTCAGAATGTCTTGTGGTATGCTTACCGCGTTTTATTTTTTCACTGACTACACCGGTTTCCATATTGGCAGAAGGCTGAACAATATTAATAAAGGTAGACTTACCAACTCCAGAAGGACCGGCCAGTACGGTAGTCTTACCCTTTATCATATCGTATATACCTGATAAACCTTCCTTACGGCGCATACTGGTAAATACCACCTCGTAACCACAGCGAAGATATGCTTCCTGAAGCAATGCCAGCTCCCCTTCGGTAACGATATCCATCTTATTAAAGCAAATAATCGCATTTACCTTCTGCTTCTGTATCATAATCAAGAAACGATCCAAAAGATTTAAATTAGGATCGGGCTCTGCCGCTGCAAAGATTACCATTGCCTGATCTACATTAGCAACGGCAGGCCGAATTAATTCATTTACTCTGGGTAAAATCCGAATAATTGTACCCTTGCCCTCCGGTTGATCCTCGGTATCAATTTCCACGTTATCTCCAACCAGTGGCTTGATATTCTGGTTGCGGAATATACCCTTGGCTTTGCATTCATAAACAAAGTTCTTCTCTGGTGTATGGACATAATAAAATCCTGCAATACCCTTGATTATCTTTCCCTTCAAGCTATTCCTCCAAAGCTTCAAACTCTATAGACCAAGTTGTCTCTGTATCCCCCGGTGCTGTGAACAGAACTTCATTTACATACATTCTGACGGTACCAACACTAGCGCTGTTACTGGTAGTGGAAAGGGTTAAGGGGAAGTCCACCAATGATAAGTATCCATCAAAGATATTCGCTATTTCTCCATCCTGTTCCACCTCTATGACTATATCTCCTTCATCTTCATCGCTGTCAGCAAACGGGTTAACATCGATGGTAACCTGACCGGTATAAAGAGTAGGAGTAGTCTGAGCAGCTCCCGTACTTACAATGATGTCAATAACAGTACCAGCATCTACCTTTTGACCAGCGGTATTACTTTGATACGTAACCTGACCCTTTGGATAGGTACTCGAGCTCTCATAGGATACCCTGCCTTTCACTAAACCAGCATTGGTTAATGCAGTGGTTGCAGCTTCTTCCGTGAGACCAATCAGCTTCGGAACAACGGATTGAACATTAGCAGATCCTGTACTGATATATACTGTTATTGTATCGCCTCTAACCACCATAGACTGACGTTCCGGATTGGTGGAGACTACACGGCCTGTTTCTATCTCTTCACTTGATACATATTCATGAAGTAGCTTCAATCCTAATTCATTCAACTTCTTATCTGCACGATCCTCTGTAAGGCCATACACATTGGGCACTTCAAAGGCTTCCGGTCCAAGGCTGATGGTTAAAACTACCGTAGATGTTTCTTCTACCTCATTGCCCTCCAGTGGATATTGGGCCATTACTTTTCCTGCCTCTATAGTATCATGATATTCTTCTGTAAATCTGATATCCGCCTTCTCTGCCTTTGCTCTGATTGAGCTTTCAGCATCATCCTTGGTAAGGCCGATTACACCTGGAACTGTGTACATTACTCCGGTAGGAGTCTCAGTAGGTCCTTCTGTTATCGTCGGAGAAGGTGAAACATCTTCAACTGCAGGCGGGTCATCCGGGGTATTATCTTTATTCCTTGACAAGAACCACACAACGGATACAATAATAACAATCGCAAGAATAACGATGGTAACAATGCTTCCCACTAAGAAGAATTTTTCCACCTTGGAATCTACCGTATCCAGTTCCTCATCCTCATCGTCTGGCAGACTTCTTGTCTGCAGATTTCTTGTTTCGCGCAGATCCTCGTCCAGATATGCTCCATTTTTGATTTTAGATAGGTCATCTGATATATTAATTGTAGGAGAATCGCTAGATACGAATGCCGGTATCTGTACAAAATCTCCATCAGGATTAGAGATAGCCCTTTTCAAATCCGAAATCAACTCCGAAGCAGAATGATACCTTCTCTCCGGTCTCTTTTGCATACACTTTTGAACAATTTTATCAACACTTACGGGAATCTCGGGATCAAGCTCACGTAGTGGCATAGCCTCCCCCTGAATATGAAGCAACGCTACCGATACAGTATTGTCGCCAGCAAAAGGTACTTTACCCGAAAGCATCTCATATAAGGTAACACCAAGGGAATAGATATCGCTTTTTTCATCGCTGTATCCCCCTCTTGCCTGTTCAGGAGAAAGATAATGTACGGAGCCCATAGCATTGGAAGTAATTGTGTTCGAATTCGTTGCTTTCGCAATACCAAAATCAGTTACCTTTACCTTGCCATCTCTGGAAATAATTATGTTCTGTGGTTTTATATCTCTATGAATTATACGGTTTTCATGTGCTGCATCCATACCTTGTGCAATCTGGATACTTATTCCGACAGCCTCTTTCACCTCAAGCTTACCCTTGCGCTCAATAAAACGCTTTAAGGTAATCCCCTCAACCAACTCCATAACAATATAATGCAAACCGCTGTCATCTCCAACATCGTATACATTTACAATGTTTGGATGGGATAAGCCAGCAGCAGATTGAGCCTCTGCCCTAAATTTATTCACAAAGCTTTTATCACTTGAATATTCCGGCTTTAATACCTTTATCGCCACGAATCTGTTCAATCTTTGGTCTCTGGCCTTATACACATCAGCCATTCCACCGGATCCCACTTTATCTATGATTTCATAGCGATCGCTGATAACCATACCGGGTTTTAACATGTTAACTCACCTCATCTTCATACTTTAATAATAACTATTGCTATATTATCTTTGCCGCCGTTTTCATTAGCACATTTAACTAAAGTCGCAGCCGCCTTTTCCGGATCTTCGTTCTCTCTGATTATCCGTTCGATTGTCTCGTCCTCCAACATATTCGTCAGACCGTCTGAGCACATAAGTACAGTGTCCCCCTCTTCTAAGCTAACCTCAAAAAAATCAGGCTCCACCGTATCGTTGGCACCGATTGCTCTTGTGATTATATTCTTATTCGGATGAACTTTTGCTTCACAGCGATTTAATTCGCCTGTCTTAACCATAGCCTCAACCAGGCTATGATCCTCTGTAACCTGTCTGATCAGCTTTCCTATCACATATAGTCTACTGTCACCAACATTTGCCACATACATTTCTTTATCAAATATGGTTGCCGCCACAAAGGTCGTTCCCATACCTTCTAATTCCGTCTGTTCCCGCGCAATTCTTCGAAGCGCTTCATTCGTTTCTCTAATTGCAGTTTCGATTAAGGTGACTGGTGCTTCCAATTCGCTCTCCTCAATCTTTTGCTTAAAAAACTCAACACAGAATCTTGAAGCATAATCACCAGCATTATGTCCTCCCATACCATCAGCTACAATAAATAAATTCGGTAGCCTTCCAATGGCATTCTCGCTACAAAAGACATAATCCTGATTTATCCTCCTTCGCTCTCCAATATCAGTTATTGAAAATGCTTTCAAGCCTGCACCTCCTAGTTATGGCAATGATCCAAGCCGCTGTTGTCTATATAGCTCTTTCGTAATTGCCCACAGGCAGCGTCAATATCTGCGCCCATTTCTCTTCTAATAGTAACATTAATTCTATTTTTTTCAAGTATATTTTTAAATTTTTGTATTTTTTCGCTTTCTGATTTTCTATAATTTCTCTCTTTTATAGGATTAACAGGAATTAGATTCACATGGCAATTTAACCCCCGGATTAATCGACTTAATTCTGCAGCATGCTCCTGTTCATCATTTATGCCGTCTACTAAGCTATATTCAAAGGTAAGCCTTCTTCCTGTTTCTTCATAATAATATCGGAAAGCCTTCAGCACCTCTGTTAATTCATATTTTGCAGCAACCGGCATCAATTGCTTTCTGATCTCGTTATTTGGTGCATGCAGAGACAGTGCCAGAGTGATTGGCAAATCCTCCTTGGCCAGCTCTTTGATTTTGTCAGGAATACCGCAGGTGGATACCGTAATATTTCTTGCACTGATATTCAAGCCCTTACTATCCGAAATAATGCGCAGGAATCGGAGTAAATTCTCATAGTTATCCAAAGGCTCTCCGGTACCCATCACAACAACATTAGATACCCGTTCTCCGGTTAAAGCTTGAATTCGGTATATCTGATCCAACATCTCGGAAGGAAGAAGATCCCGTTCCTTTCCGCCGATGGTGGAAGCACAAAACTTACATCCCATTCTGCAGCCCACTTGCGAGGAGATACATACACTGTTTCCGTGATGATATTTCATCAGAACGCTTTCGATTACTCTGCCATCCTTTAGGCGAAATAAATATTTAATGGTTCCATCTGATTGAGAATGTAGGGAATTCACTTCTGTCAGTGCGGTTATGGGATAGGCTTCACTTAGCTTAGCCCTAAGTTCCTTAGAAAGGTTCATCATCTCATCGTAGTTGGTGACCAGTTTCTTATGCAACCATTCATATATCTGCTTTGCACGAAAGGTCGGCTGTCCAATTTCCTTCAAGACATCCTCTAATTCGTTGTAATATAACGATTTTATATCTAATTGATCCATTTTCAACCCTATCTCTCTATTTAAGGCGACGAAACCTTGCGATAAAGAAACCATCAGTAGGTTGAACCCCCTGTATTAACTGAAGGTATCCATCCTTCGTCGTCTGTGAACGAAGTTTCTCAGGCAAATACTGATCCAAGCTTTCTGCCTGGAACTCATAATTATCGATAAACCAGTTGCGGTTGCCCAAATTCTCACCCTGATGTACGGTGCAGGTACTGAAAATTAACACACCGCCTTTTTTTACATATTTCGAAGCTTTATCCAAAATAATCCTTTGTAATTCTATCAGTTCTTTATGTTGATTTTGTGTCAGCTTATACTTAATATCCGCCTTCTTACCCAGAACCCCCAGTCCGCTGCAGGGAAGATCAGCTATGACTACATCCGCAGCTTCAATCGAAGCTTGATCTAGTATTGTAGCATCCCAGACCTTTACATCCACATTCGTACAACCTAAACGCGAGATATTATCCATAATCAACCTTGTCTTATATTCCGTCAGATCCCTAGCTGATACCCGCTTAGCTCTCTCTGCTGCATGTAATGCCTTTCCTCCCGGGGCAGAACAGACATCAATCACATAATCCGACTCATGAATATCTGCCACTTCGCAAACTAACATCGAGCTGACATCCTGTATCGCAAAGAGTCCATCACGAAAGGCTTCAAGCTTCTCCAGATAATCATAATCTCTTATTTTAAAGGCATAGTCCAGATACTCGCTATCTTCTACTGTAATACCTTCCTGTGTTAACCTATTCTTCAGTTCTTCGGGTGTCAGCTTTGACTTATTACAACGTATCGTCGTCTCCTTCTCATTCAGGGAGGCCGACAGCATCGCATCAATAACCGAATAGGAATACTGGCCTAGCAGCTCCTCTACCAACCACCTAGGTATAGAATGCGCCACCATCAAGTAATCCGCCGGTGATTTCTTGGAATCCGGTAAGGAAACATCCTTTCCTGTTCTGGCTATTCCTCGAAGCACTGCATTTACAAAGCCAGATAGCTTGGTAAAGCTCCTTTTCTTTGCTAATTTTACAGCCTCATTACAAACGGCTGACACAGGCACCTGATCCATATACAAGAGCTGATACACGCTCATTCTCAGCAGATTTCGGATAAAGGGCTTCATCTTGGAAGTAGGCAGGGAAGCATATTTATTTATAATATAATCCAAAGTCAGGCAACGCTTGATGGTCCCCTGAAATATTCTTGCTATAAAAGCACGTTCCAGCTTTTCCAGATGTTGATATTTTTTTAAGGTCTGGTTGAGTACTGTATGGCTATACTTACCTTCTTCAAGAACCTCTATTAGCATATCCAGAACGATTTCTCTTGCTCCTGTCGGTTCAGTCACGTTTTCTTCCTCCGCCGAATAAAATTATAAGTCGAAGCAACTGCAATATCGTTGCAGCAGCCGCCGCAACATAAGTAAGAGCGGCAGCATCCAGCACCTTTTTGGATTGCTTCAACTCCTCACCATGTAAAATCCCCGTCTCACCTAATCTTGCAATTGCCCGTCTTGAGGCATTAAATTCCACCGGTAAGGTTACCAGCTGAAATAGCACTGCAGCCGAAAACAAAATAATACCTATATCAATCAGGGATTGAAAGCCACCTAAAAATAATCCAATTAAAATGAGGGGCCAGGCTGCCATAGAACCAAAATTTGCAACAGGTACTAACAGTCCTCTGATCTTTAGCGGCACGTAGGATTGCTGATGTTGAATTGCGTGTCCGCATTCATGAGCTGCAACGCCAATAGCCGACAAAGAATTGGAATGATATACCGAATCTGATAATCGCAGCACCTTATGTCTCGGATCATAATGATCACTCAGGTTACCGGAGACCCTTTCAATCTGCACATCATAGATTCCTGAGGTCTGTAAAAGTCTTGCTGCTGCCTGCGCTCCTGTCATTCCTGACAAACTTCTAACTTTGGAGTATTTAGAAAAGGTTGATTTCACTCTGGCTGATGCCAGCATCGATATCACAACACCGATAAGAACCAATATATAAGTCGAATCATAATAAGGATAATAACCCATAAAAACCTCCATTCTGCCGCAAATCTATTTTAGAGTAGTTATTTATCACCTACCAAGAATTGTACCGCAAGTTACCTGATACCCACGTAAAAAAGCATCAGTGGTCATCCTTTTCTTCCCTTCCAGCTGTAACTCCTTTATCACTAAGGCATCCTTCCCTGTAGCAACAACCATTGAATCCTTACGAAGTTCAATAATCTGACCTGGTTCCACAGGGCTATCCGTAAGGGGTTCCACACCCGCCAGCCAAAGCTTCAGCGTCTTCCCCTCCAAATAGGTATAGGCACTGGGCCAGGGATTAAAACCACGAATCATACGCTCCAGCTTTACGGCAGGCTGGCTAAAATCAAGGAGTCCCATTTCCTTACTCAGGACCTTTACATAGGTTGCCTTTTCATTATCCTGAGGTATTCTGACTGCCGTTCCAGCCACCACCTGGTCCAATGCTTTCAATAAAAGATCTGCTCCAAGGTGAGCCATTTTGTCAAATAGGCTGCCACCGGTTTCATTTTCGGCAATCGGTAAACTCTCCTGCAGAATCATATCTCCGGTATCAATGCCCTCATCCATATACATAATCGTTATTCCGGTCTCGCTCTCTCCATCAAGAATCGAATACTGTATAGGAGCGGCACCACGGTATTTCGGAAGCAGTGAGCCATGAATATTAATACAGCCATAGGGAGGTATCTCTAAAAATGTCTTTGGCAGAATCTGACCAAAGGCAGCTACTACGATAACCTCCGGCTCCATTGCCTTCACCATATCATGAAACTCTACATCCTTCTTTACCTTACTGGGTTGATAAACCGGTATACCATTCTTTAGGGCAATTTCCTTAACCGGCGAGATGCTAAGCTCATGTCCTCTACCCTTTTGCTTATCCGGCTGAGTAACTACGCCTAGCAGCTCATGGTCGGAAGCAATTAATTTTTCCAGAGCTACAGCTGCAAAATCCGGTGTTCCCATAAATAAAACCTTCATCCTGATCCGTCCTTTCCTGGTATATCTATTGTACCTCTTCCGTTGCAATTACATCGCGAAGCTCACCTATGGTCTGATCCACATATAGCTTCCCGTCCAGGTGATCAATCTCATGACAAAAGGCTCTTGCAAGCAGTCCGGTACCTTCCATGGTATATTCCTCCATCTTCTCGTTAAAAGCCTTTACCTTTACATAATCAGGTCTGCACACGGTTCCTACCTTACCCGGTATGCTTAAACAACCCTCATCGCCAATCTGCTCGCCACTTTGCTCTATAATCACCGGATTGATTAAGATAATCGGCTCATTTCCTTCTTCGGAAACATCGATAACAACGAGACGTTTTAAAATCCCTACCTGAGGAGCAGCAAGACCAACACCGTTAGCATCATACATGGTGTCTAACATATCCTCAATTAATATAAGAAGCTTCTTGTCTACCTCTTTAATCTCCTTCGCCACCTTATTAAGGACCTTGTCTCCTACCTCTCTGATATTTCTAATTGCCATATATGTCATCCTCTCTACATTTCATTCACTCTAGTTAATAATTGTCTTAATTGCTTCACCCACCTGAGTCGAAGCAATTATAATATAATATCATATCTTTAACCGTTTTATCAACAAAATATCTGTAAATGTCATGAAATATTCATATTTTGCCTAATAGCTATTCATCGGATCAAAATCGAATTGAAGATTGCACCCTGTAAAATATTCCGAGAAAGTAAAATATCCTTCCAGATAATTCTTCACTCGGATTAATTCCTCGTAATCAGGATGCTTCATATAGATCACTCTTCGATATACATCGTTCGCTTTTGCTATAGCAGCAGGCGCAGGTCCGATTACCTGTAAGGATAATTGCTCCTTTTCCAGATATAGCTTTAAAGCCTCGCCTAGATGTATGACTGCCTTGTCTGCTTTCTCTTCCTCTTTTGAAGTTACCAATGCTAACAGCATATGAGCCACAGGCGGATACTGCATCAGTCTTCGGTAAAGGATCTCCTGATCATAGAAAGCCTCATAATCTCCTGCTGCCGCAGTTAGGATGCTGTAATGATCCGGGTGATAGGTCTGAATAACCACCTCACCGGGAAGAACATCCCTTCCCGCTCTACCGGCAGCCTGACAAAGCAATTGAAAGGTTCTCTCACTAGCACGGTAATCGCCGGTATATAGAGAAAGGTCGGCAGCAATGATACCAACCAAGGTAACCTTAGGAAAGTCATGCCCCTTTACAATCATCTGGGTACCAACCAGGATATCTGCCTTATGCTCGGAAAACGCTTTTAGAATCGACTCGTGACCACCCTTATTCTTTGTAGTATCCGTATCCATACGAAGAACACGTGCTTCCGGAAACTCTTTCTTCACCAGCTCCTCCACCTTCTGCGTTCCTGTACCGAAGGCAGCTATATATTTGGAACCACAGCTGGGACAGGTCCCCGGCTGTCTCTCAGTATATCCACAATAATGACAAACCAGACTTCCACCGTTATGGGAGGTCAGAGAAATATCACAATGAGGGCACTTCATAACATAACCGCAGCTGCGGCAGGATACAAAGCCGGCATAGCCTCTTCGATTAAGAAACAGCATAACCTGTTCCCCCTTAGCAAGGCGGTCATTCATCAGCTCTCTTAGCTTCTCGCTAAAGATGGACTTGTTTTTCTTTTTCAACTCTTCCCTTAGATCAACGATCCAAACAACCGGAGGCTCCGCTTCCTTTGCTCTCTTAGTCAGAGTATAAAGCCTCAATTCCCCTTCCTTTGCCTGAAGAAAGGCTTCTGTAGAAGGTGTAGCAGATCCCAGAAGTACAGAACTACCGGTCAGCTCTGCTCTCTTTTTAGCAACCCATATGGCGTTATATTTTGGGGTTGTTTCGCTTTTATAGCTGTTTTCATGCTCTTCATCGATAATGATCAGTCCCAGCCGTTGAAAGGGGGTAAACAATGCCGACCTGGGACCAATGATGACATCAATCTCTCCCTTTTTGGCACGAATGCTCTGATCAAAGCGCTCTCCCTGGGACATCCTGGAATTCATGATCGAGATACGATCTCCAAATCGCCTGTAGAAGCGCTGCACCGTCTGGTAGGTCAGGGCAATCTCAGGAATCAGCATAATAACCTGCTTCCCCTTACTCACAACATAGGCAATCATCTCCATATATACTTCAGTCTTTCCGCTTCCGGTCACTCCATGGAGAAGGTAGTTACTGCGAATTCCACCTTCGTATTCCCGAATAAAATCCTGTACGATATACTGTTGCTCCTCGTTCAAGACAACCGGTCGATAATTACTAGCTTGCCTATTGATTGGGTTACGGTAAATCTGCTCTGAGATGGTCCGTGTAACCCCCTGCCTCTCCATCCCGTTAATGGTATCCCTGGATATTTTCAGCTTGTTTATTGCCACCTCATAATCCAGGACCTTATCCCTCAGCAAGGCTTCCAGCAGTCGAAGTCTTGCTTTATTATTCTTTCTCTGATATTCATAATACAATTGATTTGCCTGCTCACTGCCGATGGCCAATTGTATGCTTCTTTGCTCCTTTATCTTCACTGCCTTACGTACTGGAATAACCGTCTTTAACGCATCATTCATCGTACCTCCAAAGGTCTCCTTGATCCAGTAAGCAAGTGCAATCAGATGACTTTCAATCATCGGTGCATCGGTTACCACTCTGGTAATCGGTTTGATCAACTCTGCTTTTAGCTTCGGTTCCGATGATAACTCCAGGATGTAACCATTGATTTGTCGGTTACCCTTGCCAAAAGGCACCACGACAAGGGCTCCGATCACAGCCTGGTCCGACATCTCCTCCGGGATGGCATATTGATATGTCTTGTCGAGATTTTCATGGGAAATATCAATAATGATATCAGCATAGCTTTGATAAGACATAACAGCCTCCTTGTTCTTTTGGGATATAAATCTCTATAGGAGAGGTGACTTACTCTCTGCAGCAACCTCACGTATTAATTCACGATCATCCATATGATATTTTACCCCTTTAATCTCCTGGTAATCCTCATGCCCCTTTCCGGCCACAACAATGATATCTCCCTCTTCGGCATGATCTATGCTGTAACGGATTGCCTCCTTCCGGTCGATAATCTCTACGTATTTACCGGGCCCTCTCTTCACCCCTTCCAGAATATCATTCACAATATCCTGGGGTTCCTCGAAACGAGGATTATCACTGGTTACGATGGTAAGATCAGCCATCTTGGAGGATACCTCACCCATCTCGAAACGACGACTTCTGGCGCGGTTTCCACCGCAGCCAAAGACACAGACCAAACGTTTCGGGTTATATTCCTTTAAGGTGGATAAAAGGCTCTCCAAACTCATTGCATTGTGGGCGTAATCTAGCATTACACTAAAATGCTTCGATACCGGAACCAGCTCTACCCTACCTCTGACATGTACACTGCTTAAAGCTTTGATAATTTCCTCATTAGTAACTCCAAACTGTCTGCAGAGTGAGATTGCACATAAGGAATTATATACATTAAACTTACCGGGTATATTCATCTCAACCTCCATATCCATTAAGCCCTGGACCTGGTAAGCAATCCCAAGAAAGCCCGGCTTCTGTAACAGCCTTATGTCTGTAGCGCGGATATCTGCCTGGTCGCCAAAGCCAAAGGTCTCCACCTCACAGGTATGCCCCTCAAGTATTTGCAGGGCATGCTCATCATCAATGTTAATCAAGCCCTTCTTACATTGTTTAAAAAGCTTGCTCTTACTGGTTAAATAATCTTCAAAATCGGTATGTTCCACCCCTCCGATATGGTCTTCTCCAAGATTGGTGAATATGCCATAATCAAAAGTAAAGCCAGCTACCCGATTCAATTTTAGTCCCTGAGAGGAAACCTCCATAACCACACACTCACAGCCCGCTTCCAACATTTTGGCAAAGGTTTCTTGAATTGTATAGGATTCCGGTGTCGTATTATTGGCAGGAATAACAGTATCCCCTATAATCGTCTCAATGGTACCGATAAGACCTACCTTCTTGCCTGTATTCTCAAGAATCGACTTAATCATATAGGTTGTTGTAGTCTTACCCTTGGTTCCGGTTATTCCGATAGTTTTAAGCCTTTTTGCCGGATGCCCGAAATATGCTGCAGACATATAGGCTAGAGCAATTCTCGTATCCTTTACCCGAATTACAGTAATATCAGAAGGTACATCAACTTCTTTTTCAACAATAATTGCAGCCGCACCCTTTTCAGCAACTTCCTTTGCATAGGCATGGCCATCCGATACTGCACCTGAGATACATACAAATACGCTATCTTGGGTCGTCTTTCGAGAATCGTAAACCAGTTCTTGAACAGAGCGGGTATCCTCACCCTGAACACATGTATATTCTAGATATTCCAGCATTTCCTTTAAAATCATAGGTAGCCTCCTTCGCTTGCCAGCTTTATTGATCTTTATATTCAATTTCATCCATTTATTGTAATTCATATAACCTGCATAACTATAATTATAGGCGAATAATCCTATTTGTAAAGCAAAAAGATAGGATGAGGAAAACCACCTCATCCTTACAATATATGTTATCTAGCTCAATATATCAAAGATAAATATGCTCTTATTATCTTCAATCAGGACCATTCACCTTCTGATCCAGTTCTACAAATAATGCATCCGGAATATATCGATGAATAATACCTGCGGTCAGATTAATCCAGCTTAAGCATTCATCTAGAATAACCGAATCCTGAGTAATCACGTTACTCATTTTCTTCAGGATGACATCCGCATTATTTACCAGCTCTACTTTAAGAAGAAAAGGATAATCCTTCAAAAGCTCGAAGAGCTTACCCTTCAGTCGACCGGTGTTGGAAACCGGTGCATCCAGATAAATGATTACTTCTTCTGGTCCAAGCCCTTCTAATTCACGACCGATTAGCCGGATTGCTTCCTCCGTCTTATCAATCAGACGATAGGTTCCACGAAGCCCCGCCAGATCCCGGATTGTTCCATCCATGCAGCGGATCAGGGTAGAAGCTGATAGTGCCACCTCTAGTGTAATAATGACATTTAGCCCGTCTATCACTAGCGTCCTACCAATTTGGCTTCTATCCAACCGTTTCTGTTCCCTAAGCTCTAGGACATCCCTCACAGCGGTAGCCCGAACAATGGCCAGCCTCTGTCGTTCTGAGAGCATATAGTGATTTCCTACAAACCTTGAAGCCCCCTGTATCTTATAGCCCTGTTCCAGCAGATATAGAAGATTCTGTTGTGCTTTACGAAGTACAATCTGGCTCTCCTGGCTAAATTCTTTCTCGTCTGTAGGAACATAACCTCTTCTACTGTCAGACATAAGAACCTCTCAATCATTTAATACCAATCTTATTAATCTATTTTTAAGATACTCCAATCAATCTAGTAATAAATAGTATTATCCAAACAATAGATATCATTCTTTCTACTTAGCATCATTCATCTTATTAATGGTATCTTCCCGAATAGCTTGTCTTAAGGTCTTTAAATAATCGGAGAACTCAACCTTATCATCTGCGTAGGTTAAATTGAGTTCATATTCCTTCGGTATCCACGTAGACAAATCGGATATATTGTGCTGTATCAATGCTTCGAGACTATCAATTGCTTTGTAGATTTTAGCCTCAACGGTGTTACGCTCTGCCATCTCCTGATAAAGCTCTCGCATTTCCAGTGCATACTTCTCCGGTAACGATTGAACCCAGCTATACAATAGATTTTCTTCGGCCTGCTCGTGGGCTTCATTCTTTTCAAATACCGGAATATCTCCGGTAAAACATTCTCCCAAGTCGTGAATGATACACATCTTAATTACCTTATCCATATCAGCCTCCGGGAACTCATCCCTCATAAAGAAAGCCATCAAGGTTATCATCCAGCTATGTTCTGCCACACTCTCGCGTCTGCCTTTCGAGGTATAGCAATGCCTTGTTGTATCTTTCAGCCTTTCCGCGACCAATAATGCATCCAATAATTTTCTTGCTTCCATACGAATCCTCCATTCTGCCATAAACCAGTTAATTATAACAGGTGATGTATTTTTCCTAAGTCATTCTAATTCTTCCTGTTCTGATATGTAATATATAATTTCTCCTTTGCATAAAACTGTTATTAAATTAACGTTCACTTGTGCACTGATACATGCTTCCGTTTACCGTAAGTACACCAACAATTTTTTTAACAGCTGGAGAAGCCGGTGGAATGAACATAGCACTTTTTATATAAGGACTTTCTATCTTTCCCAGATTTGTAATACTGTATCCACTTTGATGCTCAAAGCCAAACATCTTTCCGCCTACAAATCTTCCTACCTTACTTTCAAAGCTACCCAAAGTTGAAATTGCAGCTGCATCAAGCAACCCCTGATCCATAATAATATAACAAGATAACACCTGCATAACAATCTTATCATTAGAAAGTATCTTTTTCACCTTCTTATGAACTATTTTTGCAAGTTCAATCAGATCCTTACCAGATGATTTACACATAACACCTAATGCTGTTGAATAGTTTCCAAGAGCTCCAGGTTGATAGCATCGAATTCTTTCTCTGATATCACTGGCTATTATTATCTTATTTGTTTCATCCTCTATGAACATCTCAGCCAATAAATAATCATTTATAGTCACCTGATTCTGTTTGCATTTTTTAGCAATATTCTCGAGCTCATCCTTTTTCATTACAGATATATTATGTTTGACTTTATCCTTTTTTACATAATTATTAGCAAACTCATGATACTGCGTGTAAGAAACCATTAGCCCTTCTTTTTTCCACTTCTTATTACATGATTTGATCAAAGCATTACTGATCAAGGGTAGCTTGCTTTCCTTTGGAAGATCCTCTATAGAAGCAATCAATCGCTCCTCCGCATATTTGGGATCAATATCATTAACATATTTATCAATGAATTCTCTTACCAGACCTAGACCTCCACGGCCATCTGTTAGAAGATGGTGAAATACAAATAGTACTGACATACTTTCTCCACCATCATATGTATATACCTTCAGCATACCTTCCTCTCTAAGGTCAAAATCCTTTTGAATCATCTCTTCATAATCTCTAAGAATTCTATCCGGTATGGTGAGGCTTGAATCTCGCGGAGCCTCTACTAAAGTAGTCTTTCCATTGGCACTGATGTCATAATAATATCGATTCGTATCGCTCTCATACCCTAGTAAAGCTCTTAAGAATGGA
The DNA here is from genome assembly GCA_023411555.1 of Bacillota bacterium. Lineage (GTDB taxonomy): Bacteria > Bacillota > Clostridia > Lachnospirales > Lachnospiraceae > Mobilitalea. The sequence continues at coordinate 6,345 of JAEYOQ010000051.1, read as the reverse complement.
TGCGCCCTTTCAAGAGCCGCTATACTTTCTTTCATACGCCCAAAATCATAGGTAGCATCAATCGTAGCTGCGATACCAAAGCACATATTAGGGCACATAAGATGGGCCCGTTCCGTAAGTAAATATTGTCTATCCACTATTCATCCCTCCAATCCTACTTAACAATTCACTAGTCGATCACGGTCTGGTCGATAATCCCTCTCAGCATTATATCAATAATCTCCGTCTGCTTTGCTACATCTAAACTGCTCAAGCCAGACCATACTTTGTAAAGAGAATGATATATGATGCTAACGATCTCCAGCTCTTGCTTAAATCTAACTCCATGTTCTGTAAGAAGTCTTAAAGCTTCTGTTCCTTGTCCGAGAATAATCTCCTCATTCTCTCTCGGAAGCTTTCTACCTACAAGATGAATCGTATCACTATCAATTGTTGCCAAAATCGGATGCTCCATTAATAGCTCACTCATCTTAGCAAATACTTGATAGACATGATCTCTTCCTGATAACTTCATGCACTTTAGAGAAAAATTATTTAATTCTTCAAATAACTCCTTCCGTTCTTTTAATAATAGCTCAAAGTAAAAAGCTTCTTTACTTTCGAAGAACTTATAAAATGTCGCTTTCGCAATTCTTACCTCTTTTACAATATCATCTACCGAGACCTTACCCAGACCATATTTAGTGAACAATATTGTACCTTTTTGAATTAATTCTTTTCGTATGTTTTCTTCTTCTATCAAACTAAAACGTGGCATATCTTTGCTCCTATATTGTATACTATATGAACTATTGTTTTTTTATAGTTCATATAGTATATGATAATTACAGTTTAGTCAAGAGCTTACATAATAATGATACTATTTCGTAATAAACACCTCTCCTATAAAAAAGGCACATTGGAGCTATATATCTGTCAACCGGATAGATCCTAGCGAGCCGCATTTAATTGTTCAATGCCATCTTCCAGAGTATTTGCAAAAAATATATCCTTTCCCTAGTTACATTCATAAATGAAATCATGTTAATCCATCATCTTTATTTTACACTTCGACAAATTGTTCACTATATGAGAAGTACTATCAAAAGCAATATCTATATAACCTTCATATAATTCATATAGCTCATTTTGAGTCCGAATTGCATCATCATACCATTTTAGTGGTTTTACTTTATATTTTAGAAATTTTGAAATCCAACCATAAGGTGTTTCATCAAAATCTGTAATTGTACTACTAGTTATAGCATTCGCCCATCTATCCGATAATTCACTTACCCAAGTATCGAATGGAAAGACATTAAGATCCTTGAAAACATTCGAATCTTTTGCAAATTTAATACTGACTTCATAATATTTGGTAGCCATATCATAATTATTGATTAACCTATTGATTGATGTAGAATCATTCACCTTAAGTTTCTTAATATTATTATTAACTTGATTGTAGTAGTATGATGCAAGGCATAGATTAGTCAGCGCTTCAATTTCATTAGGATAACTTAAAGCAGCATCAATGTACTTCAACTGCTTATCTTCTGTGTTCAATGTGTCACTAAAGTTATTAAATGCATATCCAATCATGTTTTCAACTGTTGGATCACCTATCTGATCTTTTAGATATTTTTTTACCTTTTTTGAAAGGTTCTGTGGCTTGGTAAACATAGTTGCTTTAGCACTCTTTAAGGCCTTTAGTGATACCTTTGAGTATATTTTTAGAGCTTCGTCTAAAGCAGGGTCTTTCAATATTTTGGTATTTATCATTTTTACAATGGCGTCTATATCTGTTTGTCTATGCTCAATACTTTCTGCTGTAAAAGTATTCCACTGTTGCATATGGTTATAAAAACGTAACAGTTCAAGATTAGTGATTGTACTTTTACTCGTAACTACGTTTTTATTTGCATCAATATAAAAACTCAATTCATTCTTGCTATAAACATTCGATTCGATACTCATGGTTTCTGTATTCTTCACATAGGAATAATCCTTACCATCTAAATCAATATTATTAATAATGACAGTAAATTTGTCTTGATTATTCTTATATAACGATTTGTTATCTAGTATATGTAACACAATATTATTACCTATTACATTTCTTGTATTAACTGTAACACTAATAGAAGCCGGGTTAGGAGTATATCCACTCTTTTCAACATAAATGGTATGATAGGTACCTCCACCTAATACCTCAGTAAAGGCATAATACCCACTGGTATCAGTAGTATACGCTCTTGACTTATCATTGATGTATACTAGAGCATTCGCAATGCCTTTATTATATTGATCTAGGATGAAGCCGGAAATTGTATATCCATGAAGCCAAATGTCGCCCAAAGTCAAATCCTGATTATCAAAGGATATCCATTTACTATAGCTTTCATATCCCTGATAACTCACTGTTAACTCATATCCCCCAGGAAGAACATCTTGAAATGTAAAATATCCGTTAATATCAGTATAGACCGTCCAGTTAGGCGAGTTCTTCAACGAAACCTTCGCACCATAAATAGGATCTAGGCTATTAGGATATTTTACATAGCCATCGATCGTGTATCCATGCATATATATATCATCAATATTAATATCTTTCATTGGTACTTCTATGGTTTTTGAATACTGCTTATAATTTCTATAATCTACAGTAAGTTTATGCCATCCACTATTCACATTTGGAATACGAAAATTACCATTACCGTCTGTAATACTCATCCACTGATCACTATCATCAACCTTTACTACCGCACCAGCTATTATAATACCATTAGGATATCTAACCTTTACCTGTAATAGTGAAATTAGAAGCTGTTAGTTTAGGGGATGGAGTTGGTGTGGGAGCCATTGTGAGAGTACTAATCATCCCAATGTCATATGAAGTTACATTACGGGTTTCAACCGTCGGTGTAGATAAGGTAGCTTGAGTATTAATGCTAAATAAAAAAGAAAAAAGAACGCAAAGACCATGAGAAATCCAAACTTTTTTATCATACTAACCTCCCATTTTATTTATATTACACATAATACCTACTATATACTACAGTCATAGCATACCATATAACTTACATTATATGGTAGATAATAATGTAAATTTACAAATAGCATTTCCGTATTTTTAATAGAACAATAACATAGGCGGGGCAAGTCCATCGCCTCACCCCGCCATACCTATTGCATTACTAGTTTCTTTAGCACCAAAACTACTTGTCAACTTATCTTATTGGTAAAAATAATTGTCCTGAACTGTGCCTTGAGCTATCGCAGTAAGGGTAGGTTTCACTACTCTGAGGTAATCAAACTCACCTTCAAAATCCTTACCTTCAACAACCATTCTGTATTCACAACATCCTGGACAGTTTCTATCGCAGTATGTTACTGCGAAAGATTCACTGATTTCTAATTCCAGTTCAAGATTTGCTGTTTCATTATCGCCTTCCACATCAATTTCTTTTTGGTATCTCCAACTTTGAATGGTCTCACAAACACAAGCAACGTTACAGAAATAAGTCGTTTTAGTCGATTTAAGTCGTTTTAGAGCAATCTATCCAACTTCTACATAATATATGCCCTTCGCTGGATCGCATGCCGACATCATATACAGGATAAATTTAATATCTTTCGTCTAATACCTCTTCTGGTAATACAGATAATGCCTTTTCTAATACATCCCTTGCATTAATGCTCTCCTCCCAGGGTGGGGTTATAATCTGCCTCCACAACCTACTCCCTCTTTTATTATGAAAGAGACCTAAGATACTTTTTAAAGACTGCTGCCCCATATTTTTGTCTCCACTAAAGACTTCTACATAATCGATTAGCTTTTCGATCACTTCACGTCTTGAGATATGATTGACTTTGCCTCCCGGGAAAAATTGATCTACTTCCGTTAAGAAAAAAGGATTCTCATAAGCCACTCTTCCTAACATAACACCATCTACATAACGTAAATGATCTCTAATAGAATCAATTGTCCTTATTCCTCCATTGATTTCGATAAATAAATCCGGGAAGGCTTCCTTTATTTTATAAACTTCATCATACCTAAGAGGTGGAATTTCTCTATTTTCCTTCGGGCTTAGACCTTCTAATATAGCAATCCGGGCATGTATAATGAAGTGCTTTATCCCGACATCAGAAAGAACTTTTATGAAATGCTCTAAATCCTCATACTGATCAAAGACCACCTTTGATAAAGAATCGGGCAATATATTAGTTCCATCAATCCCTATTCTATTCTTTACCGTAATAGGCTTTTTTGTTTCATTTTTCATAGCTTGAACGATTTCTGCTACCATTTCAGGATATGCCATGAGAGTGGCTCCCATTTGGTTCCCTGAAACACGATCGGATGGACAGCCAACATTTAGATTTATCTCATCATAATCCCAATCCTCAGCAATTTTTAAAGCTTCAGCAATTTCTTTCTTATCACATCCAGCTATCTGTAAAGCAATTGGCTTTTCCAAAGGGTTAAAATCTAAAGCTTTATTTCTATCTCTATTCATAATTGTGCTGCTTGTAATCATCTCTGTATACAGCATGGATTTTTTCGTTAGCAGTCTGCAAAAATACCTAAAATGTCTATCACTGATATCTACCATTGGAGCAATACTTATTCTAGGCACAATATTTGATCTCCTCTCTAATATCTTGGCATCAGTACAATATTCTCTCGTCCAGCTTATTATATCCGAATGAAATCTATACAAATCCTCCATATTGCCTTTCTCATAGGTAATCTCACCTAACCATCAAATAAATACACACTCTATCCTAATCATTAACTGGTTTTTGATCAACTTATTTTATTACTATGACATTTAATTAACCTTAACATAGAATAATAGTTTCTATTATTTAGAACAATATTTATAGCTCGGTTAAACCTACCGAATAACTATAACTATATAATAAGGAGACTCATATGGATAGAATGTTAGACAAAAGATTGCAGGAAAAACTAGATCAATTAAAAGAAGCCTCTAAGCCAGAACCCATCCGTTCTGATGGTTGCGGTGCCCTTGACTTAGGGCCACGTAATCTTGGAAGAGATCAGGAAAACCCCGATATGTTGGTTCCTCCGGCAACAGATAAATGACTTATTCCAAATCTAAAATTCTCGTTTTCTGATACCAATATGATACTTACACCAGGTGGCTGGTCTAGGGAGATAACAAAGCGAGAGCTTGCTATTTCTGACACCTTTGCTGTTGTAGACATGAACCTTTCACCGGGAGTAAGAGAAATGCACTCTCATCAGCAATCCGAATGGGGCTTTCTGCTCGTAGGTGGCTGTCGAGTAACTGCAGTCGATGAAATGGGGAGAACCTTTGCTGCAGATATACATCCTGGCGAAGGATGGATATTTCCGAAAAATATACCTCACAGTATCCAAGGATTACATGAAGGCTGCGAATTTTTAATGTTCTTTGACAAGGGCGAGTATTCTGAGCATAATACCTTTTCAATTTCAGAATTGTTTGCTCATATGCCTATGGATGTTTTGTCTGCCAATTTTGGCGTTTCTGAGGAAACCTTTAAAAACATCCCTTCTAAAGAAGTTTATATCACCGATGGTGGTGACCCCGGAACTTTAGAGTCTCAAACTGTGGATTCTCCAACAGGGAAGGTTCCTCATACCTATAAGCACGAATTATGCAAGGTAAAACCAATCAAGGGAGATGGAGGAACCATACAAATTCTTGACAATAGTAATTTTCCTGCTTGCAATACCGTAGCTGCAGCTTTAGTAACAGTAGAACCAGGTGCAATGAGAGAAATACATTGGCATACTAATCAAGATGAATTCCAATATTATATAAAAGGAAAGGCTAGAATGACTGTATTTATGCCGGGTCCTAAGGCTCGAACCTTTAATTATAGTGCAGGAGATGTAGGCTATGTTCCAGTTGGTGGTTTCCATTATGTGCAAAACATTGGAGAGGAACCACTCCAATTTCTTGAAGTATTTAACAGTAGTCATTTTGCTGATGTGTCACTAGCTCAGTGGATTGCATTGACTCCCCGTGAAGTAGTGAAGTCAATATTAAATCTTCCTGATGATTTCCTTGATCATATTCCCAAAAAACGAAACCCTGTTGTTAAATATAAGAACTTTGAGTTCCCTCCTGCTAAAAACACACCACAAAACACTTGCTATTTCAAAAACTTTGATTATAAAGCACCTAAAAACTTTAGTGAGGAAGACTATTCCGTATAAATGTAATCAGCACCACCAGTGTGAACTGGTGGTTTGCTCTGCCCCTGTAAGGGGCTATTGCCGGCATGGGCCTCAAAGGCCCTTCGAAAGTAAGGGCCTCAACCGCACCACTTTCTCTGGCTAACCCT
>JAEYOQ010000022.1 GCA_023411555.1 Bacillota bacterium | reverse complement strand
AAAAGCTTACGTTATACGGCTTTAACAACCTCACAAAAACACTTAGCTTCAACATTTATGATGTATGCTATGCAAAAAGTGAGAGGGAACAGAAAGATTATATTGCTTATATCGATGAACAATACAACTCGGAACGACTTACAAAAATTTTAGTTGACGTTACAGAGATGATTGGCGCTCATATTCTGAATATATCAAAGCAGGATTATGACCCCCAAGGGGCATCGGTTAATATTTTAATTGCTGAGGGCTCCTTATCCTCAGATCATATCGACGAATCCTGTAACCAGGGGATTAATTATATTACCCCGAGAGATACGGTACATGCCCATCTTGATAAAAGTCATGTAACTGTTCACACCTTCCCGGAGCATCACCCGGACAATTCGATTTCGACTTTTCGTGTAGATATCGATGTATCAACCTGTGGTGAGATATCACCGCTTAACGCATTAGATTATTTGATCGGAAGCTTTGATTCCGATATTATTACCATAGACTATCGTGTCAGAGGCTTTACCAGAGATCTTCACGGTATGAAGTATTTTATTGACCATGATATAACCTCTATCCAGGATTATATTGATGATCAGACCTTAACCAGATATGATGCGATAGATGTCAATGTTTATCAGTCCAATATCTTCCATACCAAGATGCTGATTAAGGAGATTGAGCTTCAGAATTACCTCTTTAATAAGGATGTATATGAGTTGCCTCCAAAACAGAGGCTAGATATTACCAACAGTCTTCGTAAAGAGATGATTGAGATCTTCAGTGGTATGAATATTTACTAAATAGATAGGTCTGCCATCATAAAAGCAGACCTTGGTGAGGTGGAGGAGAGTATGGAATATACCCAGGACAATTCACCCATTCACGAAGCGCTATTAAAGCATAAAAGAAACCGTGTTGTACCTTTTGATGTACCAGGACATAAGGGCGGAAGAGGAACCCCTGAGCTTACCGAATTCTTAGGAATCGATTGCTTGAAGGTGGATGTCAATTCCATGAAGCCGTTAGACAATCTGATTCATCCAGTCTCGGTCATTAAAGCTGCTGAGGAGCTGGCCGCTGAGGCATTTGGTGCAGATGCGGCTTTTTTTATGATTAATGGTACAACCGCTGCGGTACAAGCCATGATTATGTCCACCTGCAAGGCAGGCGATGAGATCATCATGCCCCGTAATGTACATCGTAGCTCCATCAATGCGCTGGTTGTATGTGGTGCCATCCCGGTCTATGTTAATCCGGGTGTTAATCATCAGTTAGGTATTCCACTGGGAATGTCAGTGGAGGATATAAAGAGAACCATAATAGAACATCCTCAGGCAAAGGCTATTCTGGTCAATAACCCGACCTATTATGGTATCTGTTCGAATTTAGAGGAGATTGTTAGGCTGGCTCATGAATATAATATGAAGGTGCTGGTGGACGAAGCCCATGGAGCACATTTCTATTTTGGCGATGGCCTTCCGATCAGCGCCATGGCGGCTGGTGCCGATATGGCTGCAGTAAGTATGCATAAAACCGGAGGCTCCTTAACTCAGAGCTCTTTCCTGATATGTAAAAACGATATTGACCCCGGCTATGTAAGACAAATCATCAACCTGACTCAGACCACCAGTGGTTCTTATCTGTTACTATCCTCCTTGGATTTGGCAAGAAAGAATATGGTGCTAAATGGTAAGGATATGGTTGCAAGGACCATCGACCTTGCAGAGTATGCCAGAAATGAGATTAATAAGACAGGAGGCTATTATGCCTTTTCCAAAGAGCTAATCGATGGCAATACGGTTTATGATTTTGATCGAACAAAGCTCTCTATTCATACCGGAGAGATTGGTCTGGCTGGCGTGGAGGTCTATGACCTACTTAGAGATGAATATGATATTCAGATTGAGTTTGGAGATATCGGCAATATTCTGGCTGTGATTACAGCAGGAGACCGTGCCTTCGAGATTGAACGATTAGTATCCGCCTTATCCGAAATAAAACGGATCTACGGAAAGGACAAGGTAGGTATGCTGAATCACGAATATATCGATCCTATTGTAGAGCTGACACCTCAGAAGGCCTTTTACAGTGATAAGAAATCCGTTCTCATTAAAGACAGTATTGGACATATCTCAGGAGAATTTGTGATGTGTTATCCCCCCGGGATACCGATTCTAGCTCCTGGAGAGCGTATCACAAAGGACATTATCGAATATATTATGTTCGCGAAGGAAAAGGGAAGCTCCCTGACCGGACCCCAGGATATGAAGGTCGAGCATATTAATATCGTTGATTTTTAGGACCATAGATGGACGGTATCTGAGGTTGACGAATAACTTTAGAAGGAAAGGCACGGTGTTTGCATATGGAGCTATGGTATTCCGAGCATCATTCGGAGCATGTGAGATTATCTTTAAAGGTAAAAGAGCAGCTATACAATAAACAGAGTGATTTTCAGCATATTGCAATTCTTGATACGGAGGAATTCGGTCGTGCTTTAACCCTGGATGGCTGTCTTATGGTAACAGAGAAGGACGAGTTCATCTATCATGATATGATCGTTCATGTACCGATGGCAACAAACCTTGATATAAAAAAGATACTTGTAATAGGTGCCGGAGACGGTGGAACGATTCGTGAGCTGACCAGATACCCCCAGATCGAACATATTGATATGGTTGAAATCGATGAGATGGTAGTAGAAGCCTGCAAGCTGCATCTGCCTCAGACAGCCGAGAAGCTAACCGATCCCAGAGTTCATATCTATTATGAGGATGGGTTAAAATTCGTTCGACGCAAGGTAAATGAATATGATTTGATATTAGTTGATTCTACCGATCCCTTTGGACCGGGAGAAGGCCTGTTCACCAAGGAGTTTTATGGTAACTGTTATAATGCATTGACTGACACCGGTATCCTAGTGAATCAGCATGAAAGCACCTTCTATGCCTCCTATGTGGATGCTATGAAGCGTGCTCACCAGAGAATTAAGGAAACCTTTCCGATTACCTTCGTTTATCAGGCTCATATTCCGACCTACCCCAGCGGACATTGGCTGTTCGGGTATGCCAGTAAGCATTATCATCCAATCAGAGATCTGAAGGAGGAGGCTTGGAATGCACTTGGACTTAAGACAAAATACTATAATACGAAGCTACATGTCGGGTGCTTTGCACTTCCTAATTATGTAAAGGAGCAGTTAAATGAACTTGAATAGAAATATCCATACCTTTATTGCCTGTGATCATGAATATGAAGACAGTGATATTGTATTATTCGGTGCTCCCTTTGACGGGACAACCTCATATCGACCGGGAACTCGCTTCGCCAGTGCGGCAATCCGTAATGAAAGCTATGGGATAGAGACCTATAGCCCTTATCTTGATATGGATTTGTTAGATCGCCGTATCTTTGACGCCGGAGATCTGGAATTTGGCTTTGGTAACACAGAGCGAGTATTGAATTCCATTGAAGAGATGACGACAAGGATCCTGGAGGATAATAAGAAGCCCTTGATGATCGGCGGAGAGCATCTGGTAACTCTGGGTAGTGTTCGGGCGGTAGCTAAAAAGTATTCCCAGCTTCATATCCTACATTTTGATGCACATGCAGATCTTCGCGATGATTATCTTGGCGAGAAGCTGTCCCATGCCAGTGTAATGAGACGCTGCCATGATATCGTGGGAGATGATAGAATCTATCAATTTGGAATCCGTAGCGGAGACCGTGAGGAATTCCTATGGGCAAAAGACCATGTATTTACCCAGAAGTTCAACTTGAACGGGATCGATCAGGTGGTTGAAGAGCTTCTGGGGAAACCGGTTTACTTAACCATTGATCTTGACGTTCTAGACCCTTCTGTATTTCCCGGAACCGGTACACCGGAGGCCGGCGGAATAACCTTCATGGAGCTGATACAAGCTTTGAATAAGGTATTCCAATTAAATATTATGGCTATGGATATGAATGAGTTATCACCGGTATATGACCAAAGCGGAGCATCTACAGCACTTGCCTGCAAGCTGCTGCGTGAATTGTTACTACAGCTGTAGGATGAGCAGGAAAATGAGCTATATTCAACAGTATGTTAAATAAGGTTACTATTAAGAAAATACTTTTACGAATAAAGGAGAAATGACGATGAGTAAAGCATTGATTATCGGAGCCGGTGGAGTTGCGGGAGTAGTAATTCATAAATGTTGTCAGAATTCAGATGTATTTGAGGAAATCTGTATTGCTAGTAGAACCAAATCAAAATGCGATGCCTACAAGGCACAGGTAGAGGCAAAGGGTTATAAAACAAAGGTCTCCACTGCTCAAGTGGATGCGGACAATACCGATGAGGTGATTGCACTGATTAATCAGTTTAAGCCGGATATTGTAATTAACGTTGCTTTACCTTATCAGGATTTGACCATTATGGATGCCTGCCTTGCTACTAAGGTGGACTATTTGGATACCGCCAACTACGAACCTAAGGATATTCCTAAGTTTGAATACAAATGGCAGTGGGCCTATAAGGAGCGTTTTGAGAAAGCAGGAATTACCGCTATTTTAGGCTGTGGCTTTGACCCTGGTGTAACTCAGGTATTCTCTGCGTATGCTTTAAAGCATTATTTTGATGAGATTCATACCATTGATATTCTGGACGCCAATGCCGGTGATCATGGATATCCTTTTGCAACTAATTTTAATCCTGAGATCAATATTCGTGAAATTACCGCTAACGGCAGTTATTATGAGAACGGGCAGTTCCATGAGACGGAACCCTTGGAGGTGAAGAGAGTATATAACTTCCCCGAGATTGGTCCCAAGGACATGTATCTGCTACATCACGAGGAAATGGAATCCCTTGCCATAAATATTCCAGGAGTGAAGAGAATCCGTTTCTTTATGACCTTTTCAGAAAAGTATATTACCCACTTGAGAGTGCTTGAAAACGTTGGCATGACCTCCATCGAACCCATTGATTTTGAGGGTCATAAGATCATTCCCCTACAATTCTTAAAGGCGGTACTTCCGGATCCTGCATCCTTAGGCCCAAGAACTAAGGGTAAGACCAATATAGGCTGTATCTATACCGGTGTGAAGGATGGTAAAGAAGTAAGCTACTATGTATATAATGTATGCGATCATGAAGAATGCTACCGTGAGGTGGGCTCCCAAGCAATCTCCTATACTACTGGTGTTCCGGCAATGATTGGAGCGAAGATGGTATTAGAGGGAAAATGGAAGAAGCCGGGCGTATACAATGTTGAGGAGATGGACCCCGATCCCTTCATGGCAGAATTAAACCGCTGTGGCCTGCCCTGGAAGGAAAGCTTCAATCCTGATATGGTAATGTAAAAATTAAAGACAATTTTTACATTTAGAAGTTTGTGGCTGCGTCTTCCTTGGCACAAACTAAAGGTTAGTGAGAAACTTAAAAGGGTTGAAAGGAGTAATTCATGAATATTGATTTTAACCAGGTTGTTACCCCTTCCTATGTCGTTGATGAAGGTCTATTACGCAGGAATCTTGAGATTATGCATTCCGTTATGGAACGTACCGGATGTGAGATTTTGTTGGCTCAAAAAGCGTATTCCATGTACTCCACCTATCCCTTGATTGGAAAATACCTAAGTGGAACAACCGCCAGCTCCTTATTCGAAGCAAGACTTGGTGCTGAGGAGATGGGAAGAGAGGTTCATATTTATTCACCTGCTTATAAAGAACAGGAGTTTGATGAAATTCTTTCCCTGTGCGACCATATTGTATTTAATTCCATCGCTCAATGGGAGAAATACAAAGAAAAGGTCCTTAGCAGTCCAAAGAAAGTATCCTGCGGCCTACGGATTAATCCGGAATACTCTGAGATTGAGACGGATATGTATAATCCCTGCTTTAACGGCTCCCGCTTTGGTATCAAGAAATCGGCATTGGAAGGTGTTGACCTGACGGGAATTGAGGGCTTACATTTCCATACGATGTGTGAGCAGAATTCGGACGTTTTAGAAAGAACGCTTAGGGTTGTGGAAGAGAAATTCGGTGATCTGATCCCTCAGATGAAATGGATTAATTTTGGTGGTGGACATCATATCACAAGAGCTGATTACGATATTGAGACTCTGGTAAGGTGTATCAGCCATATAAAAGAAACCTATCAGGTACAGGTATATCTGGAACCCGGTGAAGCCGTGGCTTTAAATACGGGCTTCCTGGTAAGCACGGTCCTGGAGTTAACCGAGAACGGCCTACCTATTGCCATTATGGATACCTCAGCTTCCTGCCATATGCCGGATGTGCTGGAGATGCCTTATCGGCCAAACATATTGGATTCCGGACAGCCCGGTGAATACTCCTATACTTATCGCTTGGGTGGACCGACCTGTCTGGCTGGTGATGTAATCGGTGATTACTCCTTTGAGGAGCCCCTTAAGGTCGGTGATCGATTAATCTTTTGTGATATGGCCATCTATTCCATGGTGAAGAACAATACCTTTAACGGTATTAACTTACCCTCCATTTACTTAAGCACCGAGACAGAAGGTATGAAACTGATAAGACATTTTGGATACGAGGATTTTAAAGGTAGACTATAATAGAATAAATAGGTTAAATAGAAGCAAAAGGCCTTCCAATGGCAATCATTGGGAGGCTTTGTTATGTTATAGGAAAGTTCGCCTATAACATAACAAAGCCCTCCGGGTAAGTGAACAAAGTTCACTTTGGGATGACGCACTTCTGCGGACAAACGCATGAATGCGTTAGGAAGTTGTTGCTTCGCAACCCGCAGTCAGGCAATGCTTGCATAGCAAGCATTGAAAGAGTCAGCAAGCTGACTCTTTGTTCTTGCTGACACTTTATTTGCAAAACATGAATATTCTGGAGCTTTTACAATAAATTTAAAGTAAGGAAGAAAAGGGAGGGTCAAGTTGAAACGAAAATACCTGATAGCGTTACCTTGGATCGGATTACTGATCCTGTTTTCTTTAGTACAAACTAAGCGTATTAAAGAGTATTATGATGAGATACTGAATTCAACCGGCTTAGTATTTGAAGATTTTGACAAGAAGCTCCAAGAAGAAAACGAGCAGGCAAAAAAAGATAAGGAAACCCATAGGAAACTTTTACATGCGGAAGGCATCGTATCGGAAGAAATCACTGGACAGGATAATAACGACGGCGCTGACCAGGGTTCTTTAGAAGGTACGGCAAAGGTTGACAAGCTGAAGCTTCATGCACGTGCTGCCTTACTGATGGACGGCTCCAATAACCGTGTTCTTTATGAGGATAATGGGTATCAAAGAATGGCAATGGCCAGTACAACAAAGATCATGACCTGTATTGTTACACTGGAAAATGCAAAGCTGGATGATGTTGTTGAAGTATCCTCCTATGCGGCAAGAATGCCGGATGTCCAGCTGAATGTAAATACCGGAGAGCAATATTATTTAAAGGATTTATTGTATTCTCTGATGTTGGAAAGCCATAATGATGTGGCAGTGGCCATTGCAGAGCATGTCGGAGGCTCTGTGGAAGGCTTTGCCACCATGATGAACGATACAGCTAGGAGATTGGGATGTGAAAACACCAATTTTGTCACACCGAATGGTCTGGATGCGGAAGGGCATTATACTACTGCCAGGGACCTTGCCGTAATCGCCAGTTATGCCATTAAGAACCCCCAATTTATTGAGATTACCAATACCTCCTCCTATTCCTTCCATGAGCTTAAGAAGGGGAGAGGCTTTACCGTTACCAACAAAAATAAATTTCTCTATATGATGGAAGGAGCTATAGGAGTAAAGACCGGCTTCACTGGAGATGCGGGCTATTGCTTTGTGGGCGCTGTAAAACGCCAGGATTCCTACTTCATCTCAGTCGTTCTTGGCTGTGGCTGGCCGCCGCGAAAAACCCTGAAATGGTCGGATACAAAAGAACTTATGAACTATGGTGTGACAAATTATAAGCAGCGGCAGATTTTTAAGGATATGAAGCTGGATCCTTTAATTGTGAAGAAAGGCCAGAAAAAGCTAGCAGAGCTTCGGATGACTGGAGACCTAAAGCTTCTTATGAGAGACGATGAAAAGGTGACGATAGAATATCATATGCCGGATTATCTGGAAGCACCGGTTAGCGAGGATAGTATCGTAGGTGATGCAAAATACTTTATCAACGGTCAGTACTATGCAACAATCCCTATTCATACAGTGGATGCAATACCAAGAATAAACTTTAAGTACTGCTTTAGAAGAATACTTGATCTCTGGAATGGTAATCTAAATAGCGTTCAATAGATAGCTTTAGTAAGTATTGTGAAAATACAATATATGTGATTTAAATCAAAGCAGATTGTATAATAAATGGGTATATTAATGCTATGGAATGAACAACTTAATAATATAATCTGCAATGGAGGAAAAACAGATGAGTAAGAGAATAAGTGATAAAGTGACATGGGTCGGAAAGATTGACTGGGAGCTAAAAACCTTTCATGGAAATGAATATTCTACTAATAAAGGCTCTTCCTATAATTCTTATCTGATCCATGATCAGAAAACGGTTTTGATTGACACTGTATGGCAACCCTTTGACAAGGAATTTGTTGCTCGTTTGAAGAAGGAGGTCGATCTTAAAACCATCGACTATATTATAATGAACCATAATGAAGTTGATCATAGTGGTGCATTACCGGAATTAATGAGAGAGATACCGGATACTCCAATCTATTGTACCGCAAATGGTGCTAAAATAATTAAAGGGCATTATCATATGGACTGGAACTTCGTCATTGTAAAGACCGGCGATACACTGAACATTGGGGAAAGCACCTTAACCTTCGTCGAAGCTCCGATGCTTCATTGGCCAGATACGATGTTTACCTATATGTCTGGAGAGAACATTCTCTTCAGTAATGATGCATTCGGACAGCATTATGCTACCGAGAGCTTGTTCAACGATACTGCAGATCAGGCAGAGCTTTATGCTGAAGCCACAAAATATTATGCCAATATCTTGACTCCCTTTAGTAAAATGGTAGTTAAGAAAATCGAAGAAGTATTAAGCTTTAATCTTCCGGTAGATTTGATCTGTCCAAGTCATGGAGTAATCTGGAAGGATAATCCGACTCAAATTGTCCTGAAGTATTTGGAATGGGCTAAGGATTATCAGGAGAATCAAATTACAATCATCTATGATACTATGTGGAACTCTACGAGAAAAATGGCGGAGGCAATTGCCAGAGGCATAGAAGAGGCAGATCCCCAGGCTACAATTAAGCTGATGAATGCTTCAAAGGAGGATAAAAATGATGTTATCACAGAAGTATTCAAATCCAAGCTGATATTAATGGGAGCTCCTACGGTTAACAACGGCTATCTTTATTCACTCGGCGGTTTGTTGGAGATGATGAAGGGATTAAAGTTCAAGAATAAAAAAGCAGCAACCTTTGGTAGCTACGGCTGGAGCGGTGAGGCAGTAAAGCAATTATCGGATCATCTGAGAGAAGCTGGATTTACTGTTTTAAATGAAGGACTGCGTATGCTTTGGGTTCCGGATGAAAAGTCCTTGGAGGAGTGTAGCGTATTTGGGACCGAGTTGATCCAACAGTTTAATAGTTAAAGGAGTAATTTAAGTATCATTTAATTCTTTTTAAAAATATCTTCTAATTTTTTGATTTTTTTCCAAAAAAATTGAAACCTTTTAGGTGTTTCAAACGTCTATAAAATAGGAAGTTATTTTAATGACTTTTTATGTAGACGTAGATGGAGGATATTATGAGAAGAATGGTTTATCGATATAGAATAAGTAAATTTAAAAGATTCATGAACGGAATGGTATTTGGGTTAATTTCTATTATAGCATTACTCCTATGCATGTCGGATATATCATCGTATTCCACCATGAGGTCCGATGTGATACTTCCGTTTTTTGTAGCTATTGTAAGTATGCTGTTGGGCCTTTTTTCCATGCTGCGTGATCAGACACGTCCCAAGGAAAAAATACAATAATACAGCAATAATTACGAGTATTTGAAGTCTTTTTGCCATTGACGAACTAATCTTCCAGAACTATACTGATTATGAATTTATTATTATATTTCTACTATAAGGAGAGATTATAATGGCAAAGGTAATAACCATGGGAGAGATTATGCTTCGTCTTTCTACCCCAGGATATCAAAAATTCATTCAATCAGATAGCTTCGATGTATGTTATGGTGGTGGAGAAGCGAATGTAGCTGTTTCATTGGCTAATTACGGACATGATGCTTATTTTGTAACGAAGGTTCCGAAGAACCCAATTGGTGAATGCGCAATTGCTGCACTCAGGAAGTACAATGTTAATTGTGATTTTATTGCAAAGGGCGGAGAGAGACTGGGCATCTATTTCTTAGAGACCGGTGCATCCATGAGAGCATCCAATGTAGTGTATGACAGAGCAAATTCTTCGATCGCCGAGGCAGAGGTATCAGATTTTGACTTTGACGCAATCTTTGAAGGTGCTGATTGGTTTCATTTCACAGGAATTACCCCTGCAATCAGTGATAAGGCAGCTTTTCTTACGGAAGAGGCCTTAAAGGCTGCAAAACGTAAGAATATAACAGTATCGGTGGATCTCAATTTCCGTAAAAAGCTTTGGTCCTCGGAAAAAGCACAAAGAATCATGACAAACCTGATGCAGTACGTAGATGTATGTATCGGTAATGAAGAAGATGCTGAGAAGGTTCTTGGTTTCAAACCCGGCAAAACCGATGTTACCAGCGGTGAGCTTGAATTATCCGGTTATCAGGATATTTTCGAGCAGATGGTTAAAAAATTCAATTTCAAATATGTAGTAAGCTCCTTAAGAGAGAGCTATTCCGCATCGGATAACGGCTGGTCAGCATGCATCTATGATGGTAAGAACTTTTACCATTCCAGAAAATATGATGTTCGTATTGTTGATCGGGTTGGTGGCGGAGACTCCTTTGCCGGTGGCTTAATATGTGGCCTGTTAGATGGTAAATCAATGGAACAAGCTCTTGAATTTGCAGTAGCTGCATCTGCATTAAAGCATACCATACCCGGTGACTTTAATCTGGTTTCCAGAGCAGAGGTGGATGCTTTAGTTGGAGGAGATGCTTCCGGTAGAGTTCAAAGATAAGAAACTATGACCTTTCGATTCCTTTAACACATATACGATTAAACCCTCGATAAGAGGCTGTTTGAAACAGCCTCTTATCTTTATGACTCTAAGACTATAGTCCTATTTATGAAAAATCTACGTTGACTGTGAGAAACTTACTATTGAAGGTACCTCAGACAGACTTAATCAATAATAGATAATAATTGTTTTTGCTACATGTGGAAAAAAGACTTGATTATTTTGTGTTAACCTATTATCATTAAGATTGTCTGAAAAAAAGATTAATGTATGGAGGAATGTCAAAATGAGAAGAATTAAGGCGAAACAGCCGAAATCCGTTCAACCGGAGACCTTCTTTGAATCAAAAAGGAAGATGACGATCGCTGGAGCTACGGTTCTTGCAGTATTATTAATTATCAGCGTATTAATATACATGGAAAGTACTGATAACAAAATCGTAATCAAAAATAAAAGCGACCTGAAGCTTGAGTATGTTAAGGCGTTCTATGTAGGACCGGAGGAAGCGTATAATGAAGGGATTAATATCACAGAGCTTACACCGGGCAATACAGTAAGTCTTCCTCAGGAAACCATAGATCTGCTTGGCGCAGAGGCTAATCTTGAAATCCGTTTTAAGTTCGAAGGCTATGATGAGTTATTTGTGGATGCAGGCTATTTTAACGATATCTTTAGCGGTAAGACAACCATTAACTTTATCCCTACAGACGAGGATAAGATTCAATTAACTGTTAAAGCAAAGAATGGTATCATTACTTCAAATCTGATCAATTGTGACGAGGAATATACCATCAATCTGACAGAAGGATTCATAGAGGACTAAGGAAATTGCCCCCAAAAGGGGTTAGGGAGGTTATCTGTATGATTAAGCTGTATGACAAAGGTGCATACCTATTGAATGGAACTGAAATTGTCGAGGAGCAGGATACTGCTTTAATAAACATGAAAATAGGTACCGAGCTCGAGAAAGAAACTGCAAAAAAAGGTACTATGGCATATGGGATATTAACGGGACACAACACCTCAGGTGATGATAAAAAGCTTAAGATTAGGTTTGATAAATTAACTTCCCATGATATTACCTTCGTTGGTATTATACAAACAGCAAGAGCCAGTGGACTGGAAAGATTTCCGGTGCCTTATGTTCTTACGAACTGTCATAACAGCTTATGTGCAGTAGGCGGTACGATTAATGAGGATGACCATATGTTTGGTCTGTCCTGTGCCAAGAAATATGGTGGTGTCTATGTCCCCCCTCATCAAGCGGTAATCCATCAATATGCCCGTGAAATGCTGGCAGAGGGCGGTACTATGCTTTTAGGTTCTGATAGCCATACCCGTTATGGTGCTTTGGGTACCATGGCAATCGGTGAAGGTGGACCGGAGCTTGTGAAGCAGCTATTAAAACGCACCTATGATATCAATATGCCAGAAGTAGTTGCGGTGTATCTGACCGGAAAGCCGAGAAAGGGCGTCGGTCCTCAGGATGTTGCCCTTGCCATTATCGGTGCAGTATTTGCGAACGGCTATGTTAATAATAAGGTAATGGAGTTTGTTGGAGACGGCATACAGAACCTCAGTGTAGATTACCGTATCGGCATCGATGTGATGACGACAGAGACTACCTGTCTGTCCTCCATATGGAGAACCGATAGTGCTGTGAAGGAATTCTATGATATTCATGGCAGACCCCAGGCTTATAAAGAACTAGCTCCGGATAAGGTAGCATATTACGACGGCTTGATCTATGTAGATCTTTCAGAAATAAAGCCAATGATTGCTATGCCTTTCCATCCTAGTAATGTATATACGATTGACGAGTTAAATTCGAATCTATACGATATTCTTGACGAGGTAGAGAAGAAGGCGCTTGTCAGCTTAGATAATAATAAAGTCAAATTTTCCTTAAAGGATAAGATTCGTAACGGAAGATTATATGTGGATCAAGGAACCATCGCTGGCTGTGCTGGAGGCGGTTTTGAGAATATCTGTGATGCTACCGATATACTGAATGGTAAGTACATTGGTGCGGATGAATTCTCTCTCAGTGTATATCCTGCCAGCCAACCAGTATTCATGGAATTGGTGAAGAACGGAAGCGTAGCGAAGCTTATGGCCAGTGGTGCGACAATTCGTACCGCCTTCTGTGGTCCATGCTTTGGTGCAGGAGATGTTCCGGCTAACAATGGCTTTAGTATCCGTCATACCACAAGAAACTTCCCGAACCGAGAAGGCTCTAAGATTACAAATGGTCAGATTGCTTCCGTTGCTCTGATGGATGCAAGAAGTATTGCGGCTACTGCAGCAAACCAAGGATATCTGACCTCAGCAGAAGATATTGACGTTACCTTTACTAATCCGAAGTACTATTTCGATAGTACAATTTATGATAATCGTGTCTATAACGGTATCGGAAAACCGGATAATAGTGTGGAGATTAAGTTTGGTCCCGGAATCGTAGATTGGCCGGCTATGACCGCCTTAAGTGATGATATGATCTTAAAGATTGTGTCTGTAATCCATGATCCGGTAACGACTACGGATGAACTCATTCCTTCCGGTGAGACCTCCTCCTTCCGATCGAACCCTTTGGGGCTTGCCGAATACACCTTATCTCGTAAGGATCCCAGCTATGTGGGTCGTGCCAAGGAGGTGCAGAAGGCAGAGAAGGCGAGAATAGCAGGAGAAGATGCTACAGCTGCTAATCAAGAGCTGAAAGCAGTTTATGAAATCATCTCTGCCAAATTCCCCTTTGATCCTAAGGTAACCCAGATTGGTAGTACGATTTATGCAGTTAAGCCTGGTGATGGGTCTGCCAGAGAACAGGCTGCCAGCTGCCAGAAGGTATTAGGTGGCTTTGCCAACATTGCAAAGGAATATGCAACCAAACGTTACCGTTCCAATCTTATTAATTGGGGTATGCTTCCCTTCTTGTTTAAAGAAGAGCTTCCCTTTGAGAACGGAGATTACATATTTATAAAGGATATTCGAACTGCTGTAGCTGAGAAGGTGAATGAGATCAAGGCCTATGTTGTGAACAAGGATATGAAGGAATTCACACTGACTCTAGGTGAATTAACCGATGATGAGAGAGAAATCATTCTAAAGGGCTGTCTCATTAATTATTATCGTAGTTAAATAGTATTTGCATATAATATGCCCTATTAGAACAGAATAGCAAATTCAAGCAAATATTAACATTCCTAACAATACCATAACACACCCACTTCATTATAATTAAATTATATATGGAGGAGGTGTGTTATTTTTATGAAATACGGCTATTTTGATAATGAGCATCAGGAATATGTTATTGAAAAGGTGGATCTTCCCACCTCTTGGACGAACTATCTAGGAGTCAGAGACATGTGTGCCGTCATCAATCACACGGCTGGGGGTTATATCTTTTATAAGTCTCCGGAATATCATCGTATCACCCGTTTTAGAGCCAACAGCGTTCCTATGGACCGTCCGGGTCATTATGTTTATCTTCGTGACGACGAAAGCAAGGATTATTGGAGTATCTCCTGGCAGCCCGTAGGAAAACCTCTGGATCAGGCAAAGTATGAATGTCGCCATGGCTTATCCTACACGAAGTATTCCTGTTCCTACAGCAATATTGAAGCAAGTCAGAAGCTTTTTATACCAATCGACGATCCGGTAGAGCTTTGGGATGTTACCATCAAGAATACGGATTCAAAGCCAAGATGCTTAAGTATTTTTTCCTATCTAGAGTTTTCTTATCATCATATCGATATGGACAACCGTAACTTTCAGATGAGTAATTACGCAGCAGGTTCTTCCTATGCGGATGGAATCATTGAACATGACTTGTTCTATGAGGAGTTTGGATATCAGTTCTTTACAGCTAACTTTACTCCCGACAGCTTTGATTGTCTCAGAGATAAATTCATTGGCTTATATCATACAGAGAGTAATCCTACAGCAGTAGAACGGGGTATATGTAGCGGCTCCTTTGAGAAGGGCAATAATCACTGCGGTTCTCTTCACAAAAAGTTATATCTACAACCGGGTGAGGAGATCAGACTGGTATTTATTCTTGGGGAAGGCAACCGGGAAGCCGGAAGAAGCCTCCGTGATAAGTACTCTGACTTTGGTGTGATTGACCGCGCCTATGCCCAGATGGCTGAATATTGGAGAGAGAAACGTAATAAGCTTCAGATACAGACACCAAACGAGGGGATGAATACATTGATTAATACCTGGACTCTGTATCAAGCTGAAATCAATGTTATGTTCTCACGCTTTGCCTCCTTCATCGAAGTGGGCGGAAGAACTGGTCTTGGATATCGTGACACTTCACAAGATTCTATGACTGTAGTACATACTAATCCAGACAAATGCAAGCAGCGCATCGTAGAGCTTTTACGTGCTTTGGTCTCGAAGGGTTACGGTTTACACCTGTTCCAGCCGGAATGGTTTGATCCTGATAATGAAGTAAAACCCTTTAAGTCACCGACGGTTATCCCTGATCCGAATAAAAATGATGTCATCCATGGTATCGATCAGGCCTGCTCTGATGATGCCTTATGGCTGGTGAGCTCCATCGCTGAGTATGTTCGAGAAACCGGTGAAATTGATTTCTTGGATGAGGTCATCACCTATGCCGATGGTGGTAGCGGAACCGTTTATGAGCATATGACAAGGATACTGGACTTTTCCAACGAGCAGGTAGGAAGTCATGGCATATGTAAGGGGCTTCGCGCAGACTGGAACGACTGTCTCAATCTGGGTGGTGGAGAAAGCGCCATGGTATCCTTCTTACATTACTGGGCACTGGGTAATTTCTTAGAGCTGGCCAGATATTTAGGCAGGACTACAGATGTAGAACGCTACGAAATCATGCAAAAGCATGTAAAAGAAGTTTGCGAAAAAGAGCTCTGGGATCAGGAATGGTATATTCGTGGAATTACAAAGACCGGTAGAAAGATTGGAACCATGAATGATGTGGAAGGAAAGATTCATCTGGAATCCAATGCCTGGGCAGTATTATCCGGTTTAGCCGATGTGGAGAAGGGTAAGAAGGCCATGGATTCCATCGATCAATATCTTTACACACCTTACGGTATCATGTTGAACGGTCCCTCCTATACTGTTCCGGATGAAGAGATTGGCTTTATTACCAGGGTATATCCGGGACTAAAGGAAAATGGAGCTATTTTCAGCCATCCGAATCCTTGGGCATGGGCAGCGGAATGTATCCTTGGTCGTGGTGATCGTGCTATGAAATTCTATGATGCTCTATGTCCTTATTATCAGAATGACATGATTGAGATTCGTGAAGCTGAGCCCTATTCCTACTGTCAGTTCATCATGGGCAGGGAGCATATCGGCTTTGGGCGTGCTAGACATCCCTTTATGACAGGTACCGGCGGTTGGGCATATTTTTCTGCAACCCATTATATGCTAGGTGTTCGTCCCGGAATTGAGGAATTAATCATTGATCCCTGCATTCCTTCCGATTGGGCAGAGTTCCATATGACAAGAATCTGGCGTGGTGCAACCTATCGGATCCATGTCACCAATCCTGCTGGTGTTATGAAGGGTGTGAAGGAACTCCGTCTGGATGGCAAGGTAGTAGATCGTATTAAAGTACAGCAGAAGGGAACCTGCCATGAGGTTACTGTAATCATGGGTGAATAAACCAAGGGGATAATAATACCAATGGGCTTATAATCCCATTGAGAGTTTAATCCCATTATTCTAATCATTATAATGGCAGTTGCCATAGTGGAGGTAGTTATGATAAAGTTTGGTACCGGCGGTTGGAGAGCTATCATTGGAGAAGAATTCACCAAAGCAAATATTCAGATATTAACCAAAGCCCTTGCAAAAAAGATAAAAGACGAAGGTGTTACGGAGAAAGGCATAGTACTTGGTTATGACCGTCGTTTTCTTTCGAAAGAATCCATGCGTTGGGCTGCTCAGGTCTTTGCTGCAGAAGGCATCAAAGCATATCTGATCAATCGCTCTTCACCGACACCACTCATTATGTATTATGTGATGAAGCATAAGTTTCCTTATGGAATGATGATTACCGCCAGCCATAATCCTGCGATTTATAACGGAATAAAAGTATTTACCTATGGTGGAAGAGATGCAGATGAATTCCAGACATTGGAGATTGAAAATTATATCAAGGATGTTACCGAAGAAGACATTGTGGAAATGGATTATGAGAAGGCCTTAGCTATCGGCCTGATATTTGAACTAAATCCCTTGAATGAGTATATTGATAATATTATTGAAAATCTAGACATGCAGTCTATTCGTGACTGCGGCCTTCGGATCGCACTGGATCCGATGTACGGTGTAAGTGAGACCTCCCTGCGTACGATTCTTTTGACAGCCAGGTGTGATGTCTCTATCATTCATGATCGTCATGACACCTTGTTTGGCGGTAAGTTGCCATCTCCTTCGGCTGCTACCCTAAAAAGCCTGCAAAATTATGTGATTGACCACCGGTGTGATATCGGTATCGCTACGGACGGTGATGCAGACCGAATTGGTGTCATCGATGATAATGGGCGCTTTTTACATCCCAATGATATTCTTGTGCTTCTATACTATTACCTTTTGAAATATAAGGGATGGAAGGGGGCTGCAGTCAGAAACATAGCAACCACTCATTTGCTGGATAAAGTAGCGGAGAGCTTCGGTGAAGTATGTTATGAGGTACCGGTTGGTTTTAAGCACATATCATCAAAAATGTATGAGACAGATGCAGTGATTGGAGGCGAATCCTCCGGTGGTCTGACTGTCAGAGGCCATATCAAAGGAAAGGACGGTGTATATGCGGCATCCTTATTGGTTGAAATGATCGCAGTGGTTGGGAAGAAGCTGTCCGAGATCGTCCAGGATATCTACGAGGAGTACGGTTGTACCTATATGGAGGAGCGTGATTACCGTTTTGACCAGCAGAAGAAGGAGGAGATCTATCAGCTGCTACTGGTAGATAAATTACTGCCTGATCTACCCTTGGAGGTGGAGAAAATCTCATATCTGGATGGCTGTAAGGTATATTTTAAGAACGGAGGCTGGATCGGAATTCGTTTTTCAGGAACAGAGCCACTCCTTCGTATCTTCTGTGAGATGCCTGTAGAGGGTCAAGAGAAGCATATATGTCGAGTTTTTGAAATCTTCCTAGGACTTGAGGAATAATCGTAACATTGATAAAATGAATATATCAATACATGGTTCAAAATAATATACGACGCTAGCTTTATTGAAAGCTTTATTCACAGAATATCTGCGAATATAATCAGGTGTGAGCAGTAAGTAGTTAAAAATTTATCAGGGGAGAGTTCCTAATTCCTATTTTTATGCTATAATCATATTAACTAACATTGGGTTATCCGTTGGGTAACCCTTTTCTGATTAAATAATCTTAGTCTTGTTTTAACTGATACATAAGGGTAGCCTTACTTAAATAGGATAATATATATATTCGGAGGCATAGCAGATGAAAAAGATCGTTTCTTTACGTCGAACCTTACTAATCCTGGTAGTGATTGTCTGGATGATTCCTGTTTGCTTACTATACTGCTTTATGACCATATCCTATCGAAATAGCATGATAGGCAAAACCAACGAGTTGATGGAAGAAGCAGTTAAGAATTTCACCTATTTTAATGCTCAAAGAATTGATGAAGCAATTGATATCTCGAAGAAGATATCCTATGAATTAATCCTTGAAAAGGCATGGTATAACTATACTAGTCATGCATTAACAAAGACAGAATTTTACCGTCAGATCACAGGAAACCTGAACAGTAAGTTCTATAATGATAATCGTTTTGAGATTGCCGTATTTTATCTGAGTGACGAGCCGGATCGTATCTATTATACAAAGCAAAAGGAAAGTAATTATATTGATATATATAGGAATGAGGTTGTCGAAGAGGCACATTCGATTACTAAGCAGGATACCTCTGATGCGTACATCCGAATCATCAATGGTAAAATATATATCATACGTAACCTCTATACTACGACCAATTATACTAAATTCGGAACCTTGATTTTGGAGTTAAATAAGGATAAGCTCATTGATGGAATCTATCTAAACAGTGACTATGAGTTTGCCTTTTATATTGATGATACTGATTCTATGATTGTCTATGATGATGTACTAGACACAACCAGTCATAGAAGAATTATCAATATGTTGAAGGAGAAGTATTCTAGGAGTGTAAATCGAATGCTGGAGAAGGTTCAGGATAAGCCATTTATCGGTATGATCTATCAGCAAAAATATGATGATTTTCATATTGGATCCATACTGGTTGTCAATGAAAAAATAATCTTCTCCGAGCTACAGGATTTATATCGAGTTATGTTTTTAATTTCAATCATCATCATTCCGGTGTTCATCTATATGATATACTTCATCTCTCACCATATATCGAAACCAATGGGGATAATGATAAAGGCTTCAAAAAGTCTGGAAAAGGGTGATATTGGTATGCAGGTGGAGGGAAAACCAATGCCAAATACCGAATTCGAGGTATTAAAGTCCTCCTTCAACCAGATGTCCTCTGAGATTAAATATCTTTTTGAATATGCTTATAGTGAGAAGCTGGCAAGAAAAGACGCAAAGATTATCGCACTGCAGTCCCAGATCAACCCTCACTTTTTGAATAACACACTGGAGATGATGAACTGGCAGGCTCGTATGGCTGGTGATGTTACGGTCTCTAAAATGATAGAAGCCTTAGGCATATTGCTCAATTACAGTATGGATCGCTCCAATAGAAAGATGATTAAGCTCGCTGAGGAGTTACGTTGTGTGGATGCCTATTGCTATATAATTTCTATGCGCTTTGGCAAGAGATTGAAGATAGAAAAGGAGATCGATAATGAGCTTCTTCAACTGGAGGTGCCGCAGCTTATTCTCCAGCCCCTAATTGAAAATGCTACAGTACACGGAGTAGAGAAGGTGAAGAGTGGAATCATCTGGATTAAGGTATATAAGCAGGGCCCTGACGCAATTCTTCAAATCATTAACACAGGTAAAGAGATGACGGAGGAGGATCATCAGCGTGTCCAAAGAATACTGGAGGGAAAATTTGGAAATGATGGAGAAAGGGAGGGAAGGCATGAGGCTATGGGTATCTATAATGTGAATGAACGTATCAAGCTGATTTATGGTGAAGAATATGGTTTGACAATAAGGTCAATTGCTGAAGGTAAGACAGCGTCCACCATAACCATTCCTCTAAATTATGATCCAACCAAGGTTAAATCAAGTTTACCTAATCTCCCCTGGAATAAGCCTGAAGCTTAACCGTAAAGGTGATGGGCTTATCAAGTAATAAATAACAAGAATGAACAAGAAATGTCAAAAATAAGCAAGGCCATTTCTTGGAGATTTTTCTATAATAGAAATAGGGCAAAAGGCTCTCCGCCTTTAAGTGTGAATATCACTGTATGTATATTCAACTTGGCTAGAACTCTGGTTCTATGAGATCCGCCGACGACGGTTGCTATATTCGATTTGAGACTCAGAAGAAAATCAAGCCTGATTATGCGAGATTTTCTTTAAGCCATGAGGCTCAAAGGAAATAGACATAATCATATACAGGTTAGGAGGATTTGATTATGAAAAGCTTGGCAAGATATGTATCCCTACTTATAGTACTTATTTTTGTATTGACAATTATGGTCGGTTGCTATATCGGAGATAAAGCTAGGTCTTCGGATAACAAGGCTTCGAAGGCTACTAGCCTCACCGAAGTCATCATGACTCCGGTGACTTTGACTACGGTATCTATGTTCGGCGGTACAGATGCCAATGCCGGTAATTATCAGACGATTAACGCAAAGCTCATGAAGGACTATCCTTACATAACAATTGAAGATGATTCCCAATCGGCAGATCAGGATTGGAAGACAAGGATAGCTGCTGACTTTGCAGTAGGTAACGAACCGGATGTGATACAGTATTTTAC
The DNA here is from genome assembly GCA_023411555.1 of Bacillota bacterium. Taxonomy (GTDB): domain Bacteria; phylum Bacillota; class Clostridia; order Lachnospirales; family Lachnospiraceae; genus Mobilitalea. The sequence continues at coordinate 33,242 of JAEYOQ010000022.1, read as the reverse complement.
CGATGCCAATGCCAGTGATGTACTTGCCGCCGGTAAATTTGTAACAATAGAAGAGGTTAGAGCAATATATCCTGACTATGCCAGCGATATACTGGAGACTGGATTAGCTGCTGCTGCCAATCCAGACGGGATTCAAAGAGCGGTACCTACCACCGGTTACTGGGAGGGTTTATTCTGTAATAAGGATTTATTTGACCGGTACAATCTGGATCTACCTACCGATTGGGATAAGATGGTGAAGGCAATCGAGACCTTCCGGTCGAAAGGAATCATTCCGATTGCTGTATCCTTAAACAATGTACCTCATTACTGGATTGAGCATCTGATTCTATCCGCTGCAGGTCCTAAGGGCTATATGACTATTCCCAAGACAGCACCAGAGGATTGGTGCAAGGGGCTTGAGATGTTTAAGACCTTACGTAGTATGGGGGCATTTCCGGAGAATACGGATACGATTGATAACGATTATGCCAGTGAACTGTTCAAGAATAAAAAGGCGGCTATGCAGCTAGATGGCTCCTGGTATGCAGCTGGTATTCCAGATCAGATTAATACCGTTGTTATATCCTTTCCCGTAATTCCTGGAGGTAAAGCACAACCTAGAAGCATGGTAGGCGGTATCTCCACTGGCTTTTATATCACGAAAAAGGCTTGGGAGGATGCAGATAAGCGGGATGCAGCTGTGAAGTTTGTTATGGCACATACCAACTCTGAGGCTGTTGCTGTCTATTGGGGAGGTAATGGGCAGGCAGTAGCCAAAGTAGAGCCTTTGGCTGATATGACACCTCTTGGAATTTCCGGTTTGAATTACTCCAGTACAGCTACCACCATATCCACGCCAACCGATTCAAGAATTACACAGGAGGCTTATAATACCCTAGTCGCAGGTATTGTTGAAGTATCTACCGGTGCCAGGACGGCACAGGAGCTATTAAACAAAGTATTAGAGATTAATGCCAAATAATTCCTTGTAGCCATGCGGGCAGAATGGAGCAGCTTTATGTATAAAGTAGTAATTATTGATGATGAACCAATCATAGTAGAGGGAATATCCCGGATGATTAAATGGGATCAGTATAATTGTAAGATTGTTGCTACTGCAAATGATGGAACAGAGGGCGCTCAGGTGATACGAAGGTTTCGACCGGATATGGTAATCACAGATATCTCTATGCCCGATCTGGATGGTCTTTCGATGATAGCAGGCCTGAAGAGTGAATTTGCAGACATGGAAATCAGCATTCTCACTGGTTACCGTAAGTTCGAATATGCACAAAGGGCAATTCGTCTTGGTGTCTGTCGTTTCCTGCTTAAGCCCTCGAATATGGAGGAGCTTGAGGAAGCAATTACTGCAATGACTGAGAGTCTGGCAGCGAAAGGTCTTCGACCGGGTGTGGAAAGAGAAGGGGAAGCTGAGCATATTGATAATGAAGCGAGTAATTTTATAGTAAATAATGCTATGAAATATATAGAAGAGAACTATCCTCATAAGATAACACTCTGTGAAGTGGCTGAGAAGACCTATGTCAGTCAATGGCATTTAAGTAAACTACTGAATCGTAACCTGGGTCAAAATTTTTCCGAGATTTTAAACAATGTCCGTATTAAAGAGGCTCAAAAGCTTCTGTGTGATCCCTCACTACGCATTGGTGATATAGCAGAGCGTGTTGGTTTTATAGATATGGCTCATTTTTCACGTGTATTTAAAAAAAGTGTAGGAGTCTCAGCCAATGAATACCGAAATACCATTGCATCAAAGAATATAGTCTAATGAATTCATTAAGGGACTGTCTGGTTCAAAACAACTGATATTCTTAACTATAAAGTAACAGCCACCCTCACTCACAGGATGACGGATATCTTACAGAATAGCAAGCGATTCGTCAAACAGTGTATTATGGGACTCTGCTACTCTTATAATAATCAGTTCGTATTGAAACAGTCAGTCCCTTGAGATTCCTGTCTGTATTTGATCTCAAAAAGAAAGCGAATAATACTCACTTGGTAAATATATCTTGTGATATCTTGAAGAATATATTATCATTAATTAGGAAGTATCTACTTAGAGTAGTAAAAATATATTGTCTTTCGGTAAGATGGAGGTTATTATGGCATTAATCATTGATGGTAAGAAGATATCCGGTGAGATAAAGGAGGAGCTGAAGGAGAAGGTGGCAAAGCTGTCAGCAGACGGTGTTACTATTACTCTGGCTGTTGTTCAAGTGGGAAGTGACCCAGCTTCAACGGTATATGTTGGTAATAAGAAAAAGGCATGTGAATATATCGGAATCCATTCTCTTTCCTATGAGCTTCCGGAGGATACAACACAGGAAGAACTCTTAGCCTTGATTGATAAATTGAATTCCGATCCAAAGGTTAGCGGTATATTGGTTCAATTACCATTGCCTTCTCATATCGATGAGGACCTAATTATCAAGACCATTGATCCTGTTAAGGATGTGGATGGATTCCACCCCCAGAACGTCGGAGCCCTGAGTATCGGACAAGAGGGCTTTGTATCTTGTACACCGGCCGGTATCATTCAATTACTAAAGCGCTCTAATATTGATATAGAAGGAAAAGAATGCGTAATTATAGGAAGAAGTAATATCGTAGGTAAACCGATGGCTCTTCTGATGTTACGTGAAAATGCCACGGTCACAATTTGCCATTCCAGAACCAAGAATTTAAAGGAAGTTGCGAAACGGGCTGATATATTAATTGTAGCCATCGGCAAACCCCGCTTTGTAAATCGTGAATTTATCAAAGAAGGTGCTGTGGTTATTGATGTGGGCATTCACCGAGATGTAGATAATAAATTATGTGGTGATGTTGACTATGCAGATGTAATCGACCATGTATCTGCCATTACACCTGTTCCTGGCGGTGTAGGTCCAATGACGATTGCCATGCTAATGTATAATTGTGTAGAAACGGTCAAGCTACAGCAATAGTATGAGAGTGGAGAACCTAGGAATGAATACATTGCAAGTAATTAATTATAAGAATACGGAATATACCATTTTAGCGGTTGAACAGGAATTTATTATCCATCCAATTGCTTTAGGGTATTTACCTTATTCTTCTGCCTCCTTACAGCGCCCCTATTCCAGTCAATTTCTTATAAAGGATTATCAGCTACACTTAAGTAGTTTAGACATCGTCACCAATGAAGCTGTAAATATAGGGGGCACTCTTATTGAGGACTATGCTCAGAAGCATACCTTTGATGAGTTTCCGGTAAAGTATAACGGTGCTATCTTAATCGGTGCAAACGTAGTGAAGCAATACTATCTGAAGGAGGCTACCCCTGCCTATTTCTCCTATCAAAAGCTGATTGAACTGGTGTTTGAGAATGGAGTCCTGATTACTACTGTTGATCAGAGCAGAGCAATGCTGCGCATTCGTAAGAATCTTGAATTAGGGCATCGAAGCCTTGATAACAATCGAGATAAACGTTGCATCAGCCGATTTATGAATTCCGTTCTGGTTGGTGATTATAAGCCCTTCCTTATACAATATAATCGAATGAAATATATAAGGGACATGAAAAAGGACTATTCGGCAGCAGGCCTTAACCACTTATAGCTAATGAGAGTAAATCATTCTTCATTCATGTTAAATAAAAATGTTTCTTTTTTTGATAAAAGCTGTTACAATGTTTGTTGCAGTTTAAAATAAGCTTAAATCATGGTTAGTACCTCCAGCATTCCAACTTCTATTAATGTGTTAGAGTCTGATGCTGGGAGGTTTAAAGTACGGAGGAATAATGAATATTTATTTTATCTCACTTGGTTGTGATAAGAATTTGGTTGACAGTGAAAATATGCTCGGTATCCTGCATGAGAACGGATATCGGATTACAAGCGAAGAACAGGAAGCGGATATCATTATTGTAAATACCTGTTGCTTCATTAATGATGCGAAGGAAGAGAGTATCACAACAATTCTTGAGATGGCAGAGTATAAAAAGAATGGTAATTTGAAAGCCTTAATCGTAACGGGTTGTTTGGCCGAGCGATATAAAGAAGAGATACTGAGGGAAATCCCTGAGGTGGATGCACTTCTTGGAACCTCCAGTTTTTCAAAGATTATTGAAGTAATCAAGGAAATAACAGAGGGTAAGCAAGCTGCCCATTTTGACTCACTGGAGCTCCTTCCAAAGTCAAGCAATAAACGTATGCTTACCTCAGGTAGTTATTTTGCTTATCTGAAGATCGCAGAGGGCTGTGATAAGCATTGTACTTACTGTATCATACCACAGGTAAGAGGGAATTATCGCAGTGTACCTATGGAAGACTTATTGGAAGAAGCAAATTACCTGGCCGAACAGGGGGTAAAGGAGCTAATTCTGGTTGCTCAGGAGACTACATTATACGGTAAGGATATTTACGGAGAGGTTCGATTATCTAAGCTGCTTCATGAACTATGTAAGATTAGCGGGATAGAATGGATTCGTATTCTTTATTGCTATCCTGAGGAGATTACGGATGAGTTAATTGAGACAATGAAGCAGGAACCCAAGCTTTGCCGCTATTTGGATATCCCGATTCAGCATGCCTCAGACCGAATTCTCAAGATGATGGGAAGAAGAACGAACAAAGCAGATCTAATTAATATCATTACGAAGCTTCGAAATAATCTGCCGGATATTGTTCTACGTACCACATTAATAACCGGCTTTCCTACCGAGACTGAGGAAGAGCATCAGGAGCTAATGGATTTTGTAAAGGAGATGAGATTTGAACGTCTTGGTGTATTTACCTACTCAAAAGAAGATAATACACCTGCTGCCAAATTAAAGCCTCAGATCCTAGCTAAAGTCAAAAAACAAAGACAAAAAGAAATCATGAAGCTTCAGCAGGAAATTGTATTTGAACGAACTCAAAGCTTAGTCGGTAAGACCTTCGATGTATTAATTGAGGGAAGAATTGCAGATGAGGACCAGGTATATATCGGAAGAACCTATATGGATGCACCACAGGTGGATGGATTTGTATTCTTATCTTCGGATCGGGAACTGATATCCGGTGATATTGTAAAAGCAAGCATTACCGGTGCTAAGGGCTATGATCTTATTGGTGAATTAGCAGAAGGGAGCTTATAGGAATGAATTTACCGAATAAAATAACTATTTTCAGAGTATGTATGATACCGATATTCCTTATCTTTATGCTGGTATCCTCGATTCCCGGTGGTAGATATATAGCAGCAGGCATTTTTATCATTGCTGCCTTATCCGACCTGCTGGACGGATATATTGCCAGGAAGTACAATCTGGTTACAAATTTCGGTAAGTTTATGGATCCTCTAGCAGATAAACTTCTTGTTTCCAGTGCTTTAATCTGCCTGCTTGAGCTTAAGCTGATACCTGCCTGGATTGTTATCATCATTATCGCAAGAGAATTTATCATCAGCGGCTTTCGACTGGTTGCCTCAGATAACGGGGTTGTAATTGCAGCCAGCTGGTGGGCGAAGGTAAAAACTACTGTACAGATGGTGATGAGTATTATGCTGATTATCAATTTGGACAATATCTTTATCAATATTCTGGAGCAGATCTCGATTTATCTAGCTGCAGCATTGACCATCATTTCCTTGATTGAATATATGATTAAGAATAAAGATGTATTGAAGGAAACACACTAATTTAATTCCATTTTTACTAAAAAGATTTGACACTATTTCTTAGGTGCCTTAAGGCGTTAGAAATAGTGTCTTTTAAAAAGTCTGCGATATTTATCAATACTAAGCTATTTAATATATAAATGTTAATGGAGGAAAATATGACTGTTGAATTAATCAGTGTAGGAACCGAACTGCTGCTAGGTAATATTGTGAACACCAATGCTAATTATTTATCTCAGAAATGCGCCCAGTTAGGCTTTTCCCTTTATTATCAGATGACCGTAGGAGATAATGAGGAACGTCTTTGTGAAAGTATTCAAACCGCCTTGAATCGTTCAGATATTCTGATTTTAACCGGAGGTCTTGGGCCAACCCAGGACGATATGACAAAGGAAGCGGTGGCTAAGATACTGGGATTAGACCTGATCATGGACGAAGCTTCTAGACAGCATATTGATTCCTATTTTCGTTTTCGTTATCAAAGAGAAGTTAGCGCTGTTATCACAGAGAATAATTGGAAGCAGGCCTTGAAGCCCGAGAACTCTATAGTTGTAGAAAATAATAACGGAACTGCACCAGGCTATATTGTAGAGCAGGAGGGCAAGACAATCATTCTTCTGCCAGGGCCGCCGAATGAGATGATACCCATGTTTGAGGAAACCATCTACCCATATCTTGCAAAAAAGCAGAATAAGGTGTTTATATCCAGCATGGTGAAAATCTGCGGTATTGGTGAAAGCAAAGCAGAGACAGATATCATCGATCTGATAGACTCACAAACTAACCCGACCATTGCGCCATATGCAAAGAACGGTGAGGTACATTTTAGGGTGACTGCATCAGCGAATCAAAAGGAGGAGGCGGTCAAATTAATCCAGCCCGTGGTTGAGGAGCTGTATCGTCGCTTTGGTGACAATATCTATAGTATTAATGAAGAGGAGACTCTGGAAGAGGTAGTAGTGAAGAAGCTTCAGGAAAAAAATTACACGATTGCGACGGCTGAATCCTGTACCGGAGGAATGCTAACAGGTCGCCTGGTTAATGTGTCCGGTGTATCGAATGTTCTTAAGGAGGGTTTTATTACCTATGCCAATGAAACGAAGATGAAGTATCTCAAGGTAAGAGAAGAAACCCTTAATACACATGGTGCTGTTAGTAGTCAAACAGCAGAGGAGATGGTCCGTGGTGCTGCCAAGGCAGCAAATTCTGAAACAGCACTTGCTATTACAGGCATAGCTGGCCCCGACGGCGGAACAGAGGAAAAACCGGTGGGTCTGGTATACATCGCTTGCCTCGTGAAGGATAAGGTAACCGTTAAGGAGCTTCGTTTGAAAGGGAACCGCCTAAAGATTCGGGATCAAAGTGTAATCGCAGCCCTGGATTTACTACGAAGACAATTAATCTAAATATAATAGCAATATTATATGGAAAAGTTTGTCTTGTTTAACAGAAATTTCATTGATATTTAATAAAAAAGTTCCATTATACCATAGAATTGACACAGTTATAGACTATTGTTAGGACAATAAAAGTATTAATTAGTTATATTGCAAAAGTAGTTGGAATTATATGTATATTAGGCGGTTCACAACACCTATCATGATTTAGTTCTGTTGTATATTAGTACGCTAACAATTCATGCATGCATTATACTTTTCAATATTTCCCACTACCCTGTATCATATAGGAGGTATTGTATGGAACGATCAAAGAGACATTTCTTATTGAGTTTGATAGCAGCGAGTTGCTTCCTCTTAGCCGGATGTGATATGATTCATCTTGATTTCTTTGATGGAAACGAGAAGGATTCCAATTCAGTAGTCACTCTGGCTCCGAATAAAGAGGAGGATAGTTCATCCCCCAGTGAAGAAGACGAACCCGAAGATATTAGCCCTACTGTGACGGAAAAGCCTGACCAGGCATCTCCGACACCTTCCAACATCCAACCGACTAAGAATATTGAGCTGCAATTATATACAGTCAATGTTGATTCCGGTGAGATTGAAGCAGAGACAGCCTTGGTTCCGGCGGATACCAAGATAACTCCTGATCTGATTGTTGAAAAAGTAGTGGAATCAATGGCGGACCGCTCCATTGAAGTAGGCATTGAAAAAGTGAGTTATGAAGGAGATACGGTTATTGTCAGCTTCTATAAGGATAAAGCACCCATTAGTGATGTGGGAGCTGGTTATGAAGGAGCGATATTGGATGCAATAGCGCAAAGCCTAATCGATAACGATAAACTGGATAAATTCAAGAAGGTAATATATAGGGCAGAAGGCGAAGCATACGCCAGTGGTCATATGGAATTAGGAATTGATGAAGTATATTTAGAAGAAAAATAGAGTGATTTTTAATTAGGTAATTGCGATACTGTAATTTGTATTCGACAATTACCTAATATTATGTTATTTTAAATTATGCGATATAGCAGATTAGTCCATCAGATTACGAGAAGCTTCATGAGCTTGCTCGATGAAGTTCTCGTAATCTGATGGATAAGTGCAACGACAACGAATGACGAAGTCATGAGTTGCTAATCTGCTATATGAATACATCTGAATGATTAAAGAGAAGCTTCAAAAGCTTGCTCGATGAAGTTCTCGTAATCTGATGGATAAGTGCAACGACAACGAATGACGAAGTCATGAGTTGCTAATCTGCTATACGAATACATCTGAATGATTAAAGAGAAGCTTCATGAGCTTGCACTATGAAGTTCTTATGATGTCATGGATATAAAGAAAGGTATCAGTAGGTATGAGTAAGGTATATGTGGTTGGAGGAGGAGCAGCAGGGATGCTAGCAGCCATTGCCGCGGCACGCGGCGGCCATCAGGTCGTACTCCTAGAAAAAAATGAAAAGCTTGGAAAGAAATTATTTATTACGGGAAAAGGTAGATGTAATATTACCAATGCCTGTGATAAGGAAACCTTTTTTGAGCAGGTGGTAACCAATCCTAAGTTTATGTTCAAAGCGTATCATACCTTCAGTAATTATGATGTAATGGATTTTTTTGAGCAGCTTGGTCTCCCCCTTAAAGTAGAACGTGGAAACCGGGTATTTCCTCAATCGGATAAATCATCGGATGTTATAGCCGTGCTTCGCAAGGAGCTGGAGCGCTTGTCGGTAATGATACGATATAAAAGCGAGGTTAGCAGTATTATTGTTAAGGATGGCAGCTTTCATGGATTAAGGTTAAAGAATTCAGAGGAAACCTTCCTTGGTGATTCTGTGATCATCACTACCGGAGGCTTATCCTATCCGGTTACCGGGTCTACCGGTGACGGTTATTCTTTTGCGAAAGCGATAGGACACACCGTAACAGATTTAAACCCTTCTCTGGTTCCGCTTCATACCAAAGAAACCTTCGTGAAGGAGCTAATGGGGTTATCACTTAAAAATGTTAAGATTAGTGTCACATGTGGACAAAAGCAGATCTTTCAGGATTTTGGAGAAATGTTATTTACGCATTTTGGTGTAAGTGGTCCAGTAATACTTAGTGCCAGCAGTCATATTATTCCATATATGAAGAAGAAGGAACCAATCACATTAAGTATAGACTTAAAACCTGCTCTTACAGAGGAACAATTGGACACACGTATATTACGGGATTTTGAGGAATATAAGAATAAACAATTTAAGAATTCCTTAGACCACCTATTGCCAAATAAGCTAATAGATGTTATTATTCGTCTAAGCCCAATCAATTCGGAAAAGAAAGTAAATTCCATTACAAAAGAAGAACGGCTCGCCCTTGTTAGCCTGTTGAAGCATTTCACACTTCACATTACCAGGCTCAGCGAGTATAATCAAGCTGTCATTACAAAAGGTGGTATCAACGTGAAGGAGATTAATCCCTCCACGATGGAATCAAAGCTGGTGAAAAATGTATACTTTGCCGGAGAGGTTCTTGATTTGGACGCCATGACCGGTGGCTATAATCTTCAGATTGCCTGGTCGACGGGATATTTGGCAGGCATATCCGTATAAGTTACATTTCACATATAGAAACTCGGAGGTGGATTGTTATGAAAAATTTCAATCTTGCAATTGACGGACCGGCCGGAGCCGGGAAAAGTACCATAGCAAAACGATTAGCAAAGCAGCTTGGGTTCATTTATGTTGACACAGGAGCTATGTATCGTGCTATGGCATTATATTTTTTACGTAATAACATTGAGGCATCTGATACCGTACGAATTGAAGAAGCCTGTAAAGAGGTTGACATTACGATTGAGTATAAGAATGGGGAGCAATTTGTTATCCTTAATGGAGAAAATGTCAATCACCTAATCCGTACGGAGGTAGTAGGAAACATGGCTAGTGCTTCATCTGTGAATAAGGCTGTTCGTCTTAAGCTGGTAGAGCTACAACAGAACCTGGCAAAGAAGGAGAGCGTTGTTATGGACGGAAGAGATATCGGTACCTATGTGCTTCCGGATGCTGATTTAAAGATATATCTGACAGCCAGCACAAAAGAGCGTGCCAGAAGAAGATGGTCTGAACTTAAGGATAAAGGGATAGCAGCAGATATTGAAGCAATTGAGCAGGATATAATTGACCGTGATCACAGAGATATGACTAGGGATTTTGCCCCGCTTCGACAGGCAGAGGATGCTTTGTTACTAGACTCCTCCGACCTGTCTATTGATGAGGTTGTGGACAAGATATTGACCTTATGTCAAGAGAAGGCAAATTAATTTTCATTTGATTCATTGCATAATTAATATTTGCAGGAAAGAAGGTAGAACCGATTGAAGATAACAGCTGCAACGAATGCAGGATTTTGCTTTGGTGTAAAAAGAGCGGTTGATTTGGTTCAAAAAGCGATCGAAAGCGGAGAAAAGGTGTATACCTTCGGTCCGATCATTAATAATGAAGAGGTAGTTGAAGATTTTAATAAAAAAGGTGTTACTGTGATTAAAGCTCCGGAAGAATTAAAAACACTACCTTTGGGAACAATAATTATACGTTCCCATGGTGTTTCGGAAGCAATACAAAAAGAGCTTTCCTCCTATGGACACAAATTAATCGATGCTACCTGTCCTTATGTCAAGAAAATACATAAGGTTGTCAGTGATAAAAGCGAAGCAGGAGACCATATTATTATCGTCGGCAATCGTACACACCCAGAGGTGGAGGGAATTATCGGCTGGTGTAAATCCGCTTTTTCACTTGCTGATTCCTCTGATTATACCGTAATTGAAAGCGATGAGGAAGTAGATAATTTTAGTATTCCCACAAATAAAAAAATATGTCTTGTAGCACAGACGACATTTAATTACAAGAAATTTCAAGATATAGTTGAAATTATATCGAAAAAGGGTTATGATATATTTGTTTTAAATACAATTTGCAATGCCACAGAAGAACGGCAATCCGAGGCATATCAGCTGGCTAAGCAATCCGATGCGATGGTTGTGATCGGTGGAAAGCATAGCTCGAATACGAGAAAGCTTTATGAAATTTGCAAAAAAGAATGTGAAAATACTTACTATATACAGAAACTTGATGACCTGGATTTAAGTTTATTTAAATCTTATCGAAATGTAGGTATTACAGCAGGGGCATCGACCCCAAACAATATTATCAAGGAGGTTCATACCGCTATGTCTGAGAAGAGTTTTGAGCAATTATTAGAAGAAGAAAAAGTAGTACAAATAAGCAACGGTGATGTTGTAGAAGGAATTGTTTTGGGTGTAAAAGAAGATGAGATCATCTTAAATATAGGCTACAAGTCGGAAGGTATCATTACTAGAAACGAATATACCAACACACCTAACATTGATTTAAGAACCGTTGTAAATGTTGGCGATGTTATGCAGGCCAAGATCCTTAAGGTGAATGACGGTGAAGGACAAGTTGCCTTAACCTACAAGAGACTGGCTGCAGAGAAGGGTAATAAGAGATTAGAGGAAGCTTTTGAGAATCACGAAGTATTAACTGCTAAGGTTGCTGCAGTTCTGAATGGTGGCTTAAGTGTAATCGTTGATGAAGCAAGAGTATTTATTCCTGCAAGTCTAATTTCTGACTCCTATGAGAAGGATCTTGCTAAATATGCAGGTGAGACCATTGAATTCGTAATCACTGAATTCAATCCTAAGAAGAGAAGAATTATCGGCGATCGTAAGCAATTAATCGTTGCTAAGAAAGAAACCTTAAAGAAAGGCTTATTTGAGAAGATTAAGGTAGGCGATACCGTTGAAGGTACTGTTAAGAACATTACCGATTTTGGTGCTTTCATTGACCTTGGTGGAGCAGACGGTCTTCTTCATATCTCCGAGATGAGCTGGGGAAGAGTTGAGAACCCGAAGAAGGTATACAAGGTTGGCGATACCGTTAAGGCATTCATCAAAGATATTCAAGGTGAGAAGATTGCTCTCTCCTTAAAGTTTGAGGGTGCTAATCCATGGATTAACGCTGAGACTAAGTATGCTGTAGGCAATGTTGTTAGCGGAACCGTAGCTCGTATGACTGATTTCGGTGCTTTCGTTGAATTAGAGCCTGGTATTGATGCTTTATTACACGTATCCCAGATCTCCAAGGAGCATGTTGAGAAGCCTTCCGATGCATTAAAGATTGGACAGGAAATCACTGCTAAGGTTGTAGAGCTGAATAAGGATGAGAAGAAGATCAGCTTAAGTGTTAAGGCTTTAGAGGCACCTGAGAAGGAAGCAGAGGCTGTAGAAGAGACTCCTGCTGAATAATTCACGGGTTATCCTTAGATAAGCTGTAGTATAGTGTTGCTAAATACAATAAGATAGATTTGATGAATTTTAATAGCTGAGAGGTATATTATATATCTCTCAGTATTTTTAAAATTCGTCAGACAGATAATAAAGGAGAATTTTACTTGCTGGGTAGTTACGAAACTTTTAAACAATCCATTTATGATATGACAAAGATCGATCTGAATTCCTATAAAGAGCGCCAGATGAGACGGCGTATCGAGGCCTTGATCACAAAGCATGGAATTACTTCCTTTGCTGATTATGTAGCCAGACTAAAATCAGATAAAGTTGCATTTGACGAATTCATTAATTATATTACTATCAATGTATCTGAATTCTATCGGAATCCGGAGCAATGGGCATTGCTGGAGAAGGAAGTATTACCTTATCTGTTCGAGCATTTCGGAAAAGAGTTAAAGATTTGGAGTGCTGCCTGTTCGACAGGAGACGAACCCTACTCCTTGGTTATGTTATTATCAAAATTCCTACCCTTGAGCAAAATTAAGGTTCTGGCAACAGATATCGATAAGACTGTTATGTCAAAGGCTCAGATGGGCATCTATCATGTTAAGAGCTTAAAGGCTTTGCCGCAGGAGTTTATAGATAAGTACTTTACTATGATTAATGATCGTACCTATCAGATATCGGATCAGATTAAAGCTTGTGTTGAGTTCAAGCAGCATGATCTGCTCAGAGATCCTTATCCGTCAAATTGCAATCTGATTATTTGTCGTAATGTGTTGATTTATTTTACGGATGATGCAAAGAATAAAATATATAATAATTTTAATAATGCACTGAAGAGAGACGGTATCTTATTTGTCGGCAGCACAGAGCAAATCATTCAGGCGCAGCAGATCGGATACCACAATTATAAATCATTCTTTTACAAAAAAGCATAATGAATTGGATACATATCAATTAGGTATAGGTATAAAGAAAGGAGCTTAAGCAAAGTAGCTGAAGGCTCCTTTTTTGAAGCTCTCCATTCGCTCTCTGAAGCAAATAAATCCTACCAAGTATAGCATTCTTAAATAAATGTGATAATAATTGATAATCATCATGCTCCGCTAATTACTGGAGCTTTCTGTATCCAGTTAGGGAGAAATAACAGGATATCGGTAGAAAATTTTGGTATGTTCACTCGGTAAAAGTTATATTTATCCGATGTGAAAAGTGCGCATATATTTCTATTAAAATATGGTTGATTTTTAGGATAATATCGAGTATATTGTTTTATAGATTAGCTTACCACTACATAGGATACACTACGTATAGTAAGATGATAAGACTAACAGCACATTATAAAGAATATTTTGCTAGGTAGCTTAATATGTATAATGTGAATTATTCAAAAGCATAATTCACACGTCAACCCTTTCGTTGATGTTACGATCTTTATAATGATGAATGGGAGGAGCAATGCAGAATATGATTACGGTTGCAGTCGATGCAATGGGAGGCGATAATGCCCCCGTAGAGATCATAAAGGGAGCAGTACTAGCAGTTCAGCAAAGAAAAGATATCAAAGTTATTTTAACCGGTGACGAAGATATCATTGGTAAAGAACTGGGTTCTTATGACTATGATAGGGAACGCCTTCAGGTTGTACATGCGCCGGAAATCATTACAAATTGTGAAGCTCCGGTATTAGCAATTCGTCGTAAGAAAGGTTCATCAATCGTTGTCGCTCTTCAAATGGTTAAGAACAAAGAAGCAGATGCCTTTGTTTCTGCAGGCAGTACAGGTGCTGTTCTTGCAGGAGGGCAGCTGATTGTAGGACGTGTCAACGGAGTGGAACGCCCCCCGCTGGCACCGCTCATCCCCACGATGAACGGAGTATCCTTACTAATTGACTGCGGTGCAAATGTTGATGCAAGATCTTCCCACCTGGTACAATTTGCAAAAATGGGTTCTATCTATATGGAGAATGTAGTAGGAATTAAGAACCCTAGAGTAGCGATTGTGAATATTGGTGCAGAAGAAGAAAAAGGTAATCTTTTAGTAAAAGAAACCTTTCCTTTATTAAAGAGCTGCAATGATATCAACTTCATTGGTAGTATCGAGGCCAGGGAGATTCCCAATGGTGGCGCTGATGTTATTGTATGTGAGGCTTTTGTAGGCAACGTAATATTAAAGCTTTATGAAGGACTTGGATCTGCTCTTGTTAAGAAGATTAAAACCGGTCTTATGAGCACGACGAAAAGTAAAATAGGTGCACTTTTGTGTAAGCCTGCCTTAAAGGAAACCTTAAAAGATTTTGATGCTACAAAGTACGGCGGGGCACCATTGCTCGGTTTAAATGGACTGGTTGTGAAAACACACGGTAATGCGAAAAGCAATGAGGTACTAAATTCTATCCTCCAATGTGTAACCTTTACCGAACAGAATATTAGTGACAAAATCAAAAATAATCTTAACAAAAATGAATAAATCATAAAAGAAGGGTGAATGTTATGGAATTTGAAAAATTACAAAAAATCATAAGTGAAGTATTAAATGTAGACGAGGATGAGATTACAATGGAAACCACCTTTGTGGATGACCTTGGTGCTGATTCTCTTGATGTATTCCAGATTATCATGGGAATAGAAGAAGAATTCGACATTGAAATCGCTAATGAGGAAGCAGAGAACATCGTAACAGTTGCAGATGCGATTGAACAGATAAAAAATGCAATCAACTAAAAAAGTCAGAATTGTAGACTTCTAACTGTAATGTACAAGAAGAATAGATAAATTTTTCAACTTGTATTGAGTGTAATTAAGTATGCTTAGCAAGCATTCTCTAATCAAGAATTATTTTTGAATGTAAGGAAGACTCCTTCCTTCTAATTATCAGTGGTATGGAAAAGCCCTGTGCATAAGGTTACGCCTTATCTTAGGGCTTTTCCATCTATTTATGACAATAGAATGTTCGCAAGGCATACTTTCTATCGTTAAGACAAAGGAAAGTTCATAAATCGTACTTTCTATAATTATAAAAGTAGAAAAGGAGGTATATAAAAGTTCTATGAAGTTACGCAGAAGGACAGATTCATCCCAGATGGCACTGGAACGAAAAATCAAATATCATTTTGCAGATCCTACAATTCTTACACATGCTCTAACGCATAGCTCCTATGCCAATGAAATGAGGATGAATAAGGATAAGAGCAACGAACGTCTTGAATTTCTAGGAGATGCGGTGCTTGAATTAGTTACAAGTGAGTATGTGTACAAGGAATATCTCAACCTCTCCGAAGGAGATTTGACCAAGCTGCGTGCCAGCATTGTATGCGAGCAGACCTTATCTGCCTGTGCCAGAGATCTTGAGCTCGGGAGTTATTTGCTTCTAGGTAAGGGAGAAGATATTTCCGGTGGAAGGGAACGTGATTCTATTTTATCCGATGCACTGGAAGCAGTCATTGGAGCTATTTATCTCGACGGTGGTTTTACTAATGCAAAAGAGTTCATTAAAAGCTTTATGTTGGCTGATCTAAAAAATAAAGATCTCTTTTTCGATAGCAAGACTATCTTACAGGAAATTGTCCAGAACAATAATAATGGGCAAAAGCATAAGTATAAATTAATATCGGAGGAAGGTCCTGATCATAATAAGACCTTTACCGTTGCTGTCTATGTCGGTAATGAGGAAATCGGTATCGGTACTGGTCGAACGAAGAAGGCGGCTGAACAGGAAGCTGCTTATCAGGCGATTCAGAAGCTTCGTGAGAAGGCAGATTAACCTCTGTGTTCTTAAGTTTTTCATGGGTAAGCCTACACCGATTAGTTTATTTATAGAGGGATTATGTACTTAAGGATATAGATGGGAGACTATGAATGTATTTAAAAAGTATTGAGGTTCACGGCTTTAAATCTTTTGCCAATAAAATAGTACTTGAATTTCATGATGGTATTACCGGTATTGTGGGTCCAAACGGCAGCGGTAAGAGTAATGTAGCTGACGCTGTTCGATGGGTACTGGGTGAGCAGAGTGCAAAACAGCTACGTGGAGCTAAGATGGAGGATGTTATCTTCTCGGGTACACAGACTCGTAAGCCCTTAGGCTATGCTTTTGTAGCAATCACCTTGGACAATTCCGATCATAAGCTTCCGATTGAATATGAAGAAGTAACCGTTGCAAGACGTGTTTACCGATCCGGAGAGAGTGAATACCTGATAAACGGTACCTCTTGCCGTCTAAAGGATGTCCACGAGCTATTTATGGATACCGGTATTGGCAAGGAAGGTTATTCTATCATCGGACAAGGACAGATCGACAAGATTCTCAGTGGAAAGCCGGAGGACCGTCGTGAGCTCTTTGATGAAGCTGCCGGTATCGTTAAGTTTAAACGTAGAAAGCATGCCGCAGAGAAGAATCTGGAAGAGGAGAAGCTGAATCTTTCCCGTATTACCGATATCATCAAGGAGATAGAAAAGCAATTGTCCCCGTTGGAAAAGCAATCAGGGGTTGCCAAAGTATATCTGAAATTAAAGGAAGATTTAAAGAGTCTGGAGGTAAATCAATTCCGTAAGGAATATGATAAGCTTCGCAGCACTAAGGATCAGCTGGACGAGAAGTTACATATTGCAACCGCTGATTTTGAGAGTACTAAGCTGGAATATGAGAATACGAAAGAAGAATATCTACGTCTGGAGAAGCAATTAGAAGAATGTGATCTGGTCATCGAAGAAGATAAGAATACCTTCAATGAACTGAAGCTTCGAAAAGAAAAGGCGGAAGGTGAGATTAAGGTTCTAAAGGAGCAGATTAGTAGCTTACAGCAAAACGATGTCTATATTCAGAGTAGAATTGATAATTCAAAAAAAGAGGTCGAAGCGAAGAAGTCCGAGGAGACCAATTATCTTTCAGAGAAAGCGGTTATCGATGATAAAATTGCGGGTATGGACGACCTTCTGACTACAGCACTGAAGGAGCTAAATAGCATCAAAGATAATATTATTAGATACTCCAGGGAAATCGAGGAATGTAATAATGGAATCTTCGAGCATTTAAATATAAACTCTGGCATTAAGAGCAATATGCAGCGCTACGAAACAATGCTGGAGCAAAACACTCTGCGTAAAGCAGATTTGAATCAAAGGATATTAAAGAATAAAAGTGAAGAATGTCTATACGACGAGACAATCGAGGCATCAACAAAAATTCTAAAGCAGGTATCAGAGGTTATCTCAGAACAGACCTCCAGATGCACTCAAGTAGAGCAATCCCTCAATGATATTCAGTTAAACATCAATTCAATTAATACGGAATATAATGATCTTCAGACCAAATATCTGGGGGAAAAATCACGTCTCGATTCTCTTATGAATCTGACAGAGCGTTACGAGGGCTATGGTATCAGTATTAAGAAGGTTATGGAGCGAAAGCCTCAAATGCCCGGAATTATCGGTGTAGTAGCTGATATCATCAAGGTGGATAAGACATATGAAACTGCCATTGAGACCGCTCTCGGTGGTACAATACAGAATATTGTTACCGATAATGAAGCTACTGCGAAAAGCTTGATTCAATATTTGAAGCAAAATAAATTCGGTAGGGCTACCTTTCTACCTTTAACCAATATGTCTGCAGGTAATGGATTCAATCAGGACAGGGCACTGAAAGAACCTGGTGTGCTTGGCGTTGCAAGTAGTCTGGTTGAGGCTGATTCTAAATTCAGTGCATTAATTGATTATCTGCTCGGAAGAATCCTTGTAGTAGATGATATTGATCACGCTACCATGATTGCGAAGAAATACAATTACACCCTACGAATCGTTACTCTGGAAGGCGAGCTTTTAACACCGGGTGGTTCTATCTCCGGTGGAGCTTATAAGAATTCCAGTAATCTATTAAGCAGACGCCGTGAGATTGAAGAGATGGAGGAGTCTGTAAGATCCTTGGAGAAACAGACCAGGGAGTTGGTTGCAAGAAGAGAAGAAGCCCGGGAAGATCGAACCAGACTTCGCGCAGAGCTGGAAGCATTAAAGCAGTCCCTTCAGGAGAAATATCTGGAGCAAAATACTGTTAAAATGCAGCTGGAAAGTGAATTGACGAAGAAGTCGGAATCGGAAGCAGTCTATCAGGAATATGTCAAAGAGCTACAAGAGATTGAGCTTCAGGCAAGAGAATTGAGGGAAAATCTGGCTAAGCTGGAGGCTTCCATGTCTCAGAACTCACAGCTGAGTAAGGAAAAAGAAGTCCAGATTGAAAGGCTGAACAAGCAGCTGGATCAGGAGAGGATTCTAGAACAGGAAGCGAGTGAGAAGGCATCCGCATTGAAGCTGGAGATGTCAACCCTAGAGCAAAGTAACCAGTTTATTCTGGAAAATATCCGACGCGTAAAAAGGGAGATCGAAAAGCTTTTTGAGGAAGAGTCTTCCTTAATTGCTGATATAAAACGAGCATCTTTGATTATTGAGGAAAAGAAGCTGGCCATCTCTCAGGCGGAGGAGCAAATCGTATCCTATAATAGTCGTATTCTGGAATTAGAGGACAAGATTAAAAATATATCAACACAGCGGGAGCAAATTAACGGTATTCATAAGAACTTCTTCGCAAAAAGAGAAGACTTATCCAACCGAATGACTGAGTTAGATAAGGAATGCTTCCGTTTGAATGGCCAGAGGGATAAAATCATTGAGCAGACGGATCAACAGGTAAGCTATATGTGGGAGGAATATGAACTAACCTACTCGACAGCCGCCGAATATCCGATCGATGAAGAGCTTAGTTTAGCCCAGGTCAAGAAAATGATTGGAGAATTAAAGACAAGGATTAAAGAACTCGGAGATGTCAATGTTAATGCTATTGAGGATTTCCGTAATCTTTCTGAGCGCTATGAATTCCTGCAAACACAACGGGAGGATCTGGTTAAGGCAGAGGAAGCCTTATTACAGATAATCAATGAGCTGGATACAGAGATGCGAATTCAATTTGCAGAGAAGTTTAAAGCGATTAATGAGGAATTTAATGTAGTATTCAAAGAATTATTCGGTGGTGGACAAGCTGATTTAGAGCTTACAGAAAGTGAAGACATATTAGAAGCAGGCATTCGTATCAATGCACAGCCTCCTGGCAAGAAGCTTCAAAATATGATGCAGCTATCCGGTGGTGAGAAGGCTCTTACTGCAATATCCTTGTTATTTGCAATACAGAACCTAAAACCTTCACCCTTCTGTCTATTGGATGAGATTGAAGCAGCCTTGGACGATTCCAATGTAGGTCGCTTTGCAAAATACCTGCATAAGCTGACTAAGGATACCCAGTTCATTATCATTACTCATCGTAGAGGTACTATGGCAGCTGCTGATATTCTATATGGTATTACGATGCAGGAAAAGGGTGTATCGACCCTGGTATCTGTTAACATGATTGAGAGCCAGCTAGACAAATAGTATTCATTCTTAATGATTGAATAATTTAATATCAATTATCCTTACATAGAATCCCCGCCTGACTCAGGCGGTGGGTTCTTATTGTTCATACAACCCATAGTATATCTGCGATGATATAGTTTTGGAATGCTTGTTTCCTAAGAATAATTGCAAAACGAACTTTTTTGCATTCTTGATTCATAAAATCTCTATGAAGTTGATATGTTATAAACAAAAGGAAACGATAAATATTTTATACGTTATTTTGCCGAAAATGTAAGAAACATCTTGCTTGTAAGTTAATGAAATGATATTATGAATTTTAATGAAATTTAGCTGTTATAATTATGCATAGCATGAAAATGATGAAAGATTATTCCCAATGCGAATGAAAAGCAATTCGCATAGCGAAAAAAAGCGTTTGCATAGCGAAAAAAGTGAATAAGTCCGATTCGCAAAACGAGAAAGTAGCTGGCAAAGCGATTACACTTGCTTAGGGAGATATAAAGTTAAAGTGAAAGGTATGGTTATAGGATATGGGAGAGAAAGAGAATAAAAAAGGTTTTTTCAGTAAATTGGTTCAGGGTCTGACTAAGACACGCGATAACATAGCAAACGGAATAGATGCAATATTCAGCGGCTTTTCCAGCATTGATGATGATTTCTATGAAGAGCTGGAGGAAACTCTGATTATGGCAGACCTTGGTATTAATACCACCACAGCCATTATCGAAGATCTTCGTCAGAAGGTAAAAGAGAATAAAATCAAAGAACCCTCCGAATGTCGTCAGCTCTTAATCAACAGTATGAAAGAGCAGATGCAGCTTGCAGAAAACGCTTATGAATTCGAAAACAGGAAATCAGTTGTATTATTAATCGGAGTGAATGGTGTTGGTAAAACCACCTCAGTTGGTAAGCTTGCTGGTCAGATGAAGGATATGGGTAAAAAGGTCATGGTTGCCGCAGCCGATACCTTCCGCGCTGCAGCCATAGAGCAGTTGACCGAATGGGCTCACCGAGCCAATGTGGAGATTATATCGCAGAAGGAAGGTTCTGATCCTGCAGCCGTTATCTATGATGCTGTAACCTCAGCGAAAGCTAGAAATACCGATGTGTTAATATGTGATACGGCAGGCCGTCTCCATAATAAGAAAAACCTAATGGAGGAATTAAAGAAAATTAATCGTGTAATCGAACGAGAATATCCTGAGGCCTATCGCGAGACCCTAGTTGTTTTGGATGGTACCACAGGTCAGAATGCTCTCGCACAGGCAAAGGAATTCAATGAGGTGGCTGAAATCACAGGCATCGTCCTTACTAAGCTGGATGGTACAGCAAAAGGCGGTATCGCTATTGCGATTCAATCTGAGTTGGGAATTCCGGTGAAGTACATCGGCATCGGAGAAAAGATTGATGATCTACAGAAGTTCAATGCAGAGGATTTTATCAATGCATTATTCGAGAAGAATGAATAACAGTCGTGTGACCGCACGTAGATGGAGGGTTAACCATGATGACACTAGATAAGTTTGAGGAAGCAACAGAAGCCGTCAAAAAAGTAATACTACGGACCGATCTGGTATATAGTGATTATTTTACCAATACCACCGGCAATAAGGTTTATTTGAAGCCAGAAAACATGCAATTTACCGGCGCTTATAAGGTTCGTGGTGCTTATTATAAGATTAGTACTCTGACCAAGGAAGAGAGAAAACGTGGTCTGATTACTGCCTCTGCCGGCAATCATGCTCAGGGTGTTGCTTATGCAGCAAAGCTCTACAATGCAAAAGCAATTATTGTAATGCCATCAACTACACCGTTAATTAAGGTAAATCGTACGAAAAGCTACGGTGCAGAGGTGATTTTATATGGAAATGTTTATGATGAAGCATGCCAATATGCACTTCAATTATCCCAGGAGAAGGGTTACACCTTTATCCACCCCTTTAATGATGAGGGAGTAGCAACCGGCCAAGGTACGATTGCCATGGAGATATTTAAGAATCTACCGACGGTGGATATTATTCTGGCACCAGTTGGTGGCGGCGGTCTGCTAGCCGGAGTCGCTACTCTGGCCAAGATGCTCAATCCTAACATCAAGGTAATCGGTGTGGAACCGGCAGGTGCAGCTTGTATGAAGGAATCCCTAAAAGCAGGTCATGTAGTAACCCTCCCTCACATTGATACCATTGCAGATGGTACAGCCGTGAAGACTCCCGGTGATGTTGTATTTCCTTATATTCAGAAGTATGTTGATGATATCATAACTGTTGAGGATCACGAGCTGATTGTTAATTTCTTAGACATTATTGAAAATCATAAAATGGTGGTCGAAAACTCCGGTCTTCTTACCGTTGCAGCATTAAAGCATCTGAATTGTAAGGATAAAAAGGTAGTTTCCATTCTAAGCGGTGGTAATATGGATATTATAACGGTGGCATCTATCGTTCAGCATGGTCTTATCCAAAGAGGAAGAGTATTTACCGTATCCGTACTGCTTCCGGACCGTCCCGGCGAGCTTGTGAATGTAGCAAGTATTATAGCAAAGGCTCAAGGTAATGTTATCCGTCTTGACCATAACCAATTTGTTAGCATTAACCGTAATGCTGCAGTGGAATTGACCATCACCATGGAAACCTTTGGCCAGGAGCACAAGCAGGAGATTGTACAAGCCCTAATAGATCATGGTTATAATCCGAAGATTTGCCAGCCCAACAAATTATATTAGGGTATCGTCGTTTTACATAGAAAACGTGAAAAAGTTCGTTGATTTTACCGAGGATACAAAGATTTACAAATGGATTAAGGATTGATATAATATGAATATCTTTATATTCTGTTATTCTATCAATTGATTTACTACATATCTTGTACTCGTTATAGCACCCGGATATCCGATGATTCAAGAAATAGCTGTTTCTTAATAATTATTTGAGGGACAAGACATCAGATGTCTGCTGGGTGTGTTAAGCTATCAATATCCCATTAATATTCGTTATCGTGAAGCAGCTACGTTTCATCGATTTAGTATTGACATTGCATGGGAAATAAGATAAGATGAATACAAGAACATTAGTTCGTATTTTGAAAGTGTGACTTTCATAAAAAGGGAGATTAATTATGGCAAAGGATGATAAAATAAGAGCATTGGAATCCGCTCTTGCACAGATTGAAAAGCAGTATGGCAAAGGCTCTATCATGAAGCTTGGTGATACGAATGCGAGTATGAATATCGAGACGGTTCCAACCGGCTCCATCAGTTTAGATATCGCATTAGGCTTAGGAGGTGTTCCGAAGGGAAGAATTCTGGAGATCTATGGTCCTGAGTCCAGTGGTAAAACAACGGTAGCACTTCATATGGTTGCGGAAGTACAAAAGAGAGGCGGTATTGCAGGCTTTATTGATGCTGAGCACGCGCTTGATCCGGTTTACGCAAAGAATATTGGTGTAGATATTGATAATTTATATATTTCACAGCCGGATAACGGTGAACAGGCTCTTGAGATTACAGAGACCATGGTTCGTTCCGGTGCAGTTGATATTATTATTGTTGACTCAGTGGCAGCGTTGGTTCCTAAGGCCGAGATTGACGGTGAGATGGGTGATTCTCATGTCGGACTTCAGGCCCGACTTATGTCACAGGCTCTTAGAAAGCTTACCGCTGTGATCAGCAAGTCCAATTGTATTGTAGTATTTATTAATCAGCTTCGTGAAAAGGTTGGTATTATGTTCGGTAATCCCGAGACAACAACCGGTGGACGCGCTCTTAAGTTCTATTCCTCCATCCGTCTGGATGTCAGAAGAATAGAGTCCTTAAAGCAAGGCGGTGAAGTTGTCGGTAATAGAACCCGTATCAAGGTAGTTAAGAATAAGATTGCTCCTCCCTTCAAGGAAGCGGAATTTGATATTATGTTTGGCAAGGGAATCTCAAGGGAAGGTGATATCCTTGACCTAGCGGCAGATGCTAGCATTATTATTAAGAGTGGAGCATGGTTTTCTTATAACGATGCCAAGATCGGCCAAGGACGAGAGAATGCAAAGCAATTCCTTCTGGATAATCCTTCAATCTGTGAAGAAGTAGAAGCAAAGGTAAGGGAGAAATACATGCTTCTTCCTGCCAAGAATTATAACGAGGTTCTTGAATAAGCTTTCCTAAGACTACAACATATATATTTTTTGAGGCTGTCCTCGATAGATAAAGATTGGTCCTAATGTATTGAAGCCTTTCTTTACTAATCGGGAACAGCCTTATCTTATGAATAATTATAATCTTATTGATTGTGTTATTCTTTACGGAAAGGTAGGAGAGAATATGTTAATTACAAGACTTGAAAAAGCTGAAAAATCAAAGGTCCGGGTATATGTTGATGAGCAATTTGCTTTTATATTAACAGAAAAAGAGCTAGAACAGCTAGACCTGGAAGAGGGTCAAGCCCTCCAGTCAGAGCAGTATGAAAAAATAAATGAACTACTAGTTTATCCCAAAGCGGTAGAGAAAGCACTTTCTATCCTTAGATATATGGATCGATGCGAGCAGGAATTACGACTTAAGCTGAGCAGGGAGGAATATAGGGAAGATATCATTGACAGGGTAATTGACTATGTAAAGCATTATAGTTATCTAAATGATGAACGTTTTGCAACAGCCTATGTCAAGACTCGTAAGAATAAGAAGAGTAAGCTTATGATAAAGAACGAACTACAGCAAAAAGGGATCTCTAATGATATCATTCAGATAGTATTTGAGGTGGAATATGATACTGAGGACGAGGTGGATGCCGAGCTGACAGCAATTCGTAAGGCAATTGACAAAAAGTCTAAGAATCCTCAAAGCTTATCGGTAGAAGAAAAGCAGAAACTAATCGCCTCACTTTACCGCAAGGGCTTTGACCTTAATAAAATCAAACAATTGATATGAATTTCCAACTATTGTATAGATTTGTCCGTTAGATCTGGCAGTTTATGAGAAATTAGCTTGCCTTTTTTAGGCAAATATTATACAATTAAAATCGGCAGATAATTGATTTATTATTAACAATAGAAAAAATGGAGGGCTGAAAATGAGCAGTACAGCACAACTGTCAGCAAGAGAAAGAATTAATTCTTTGCTTGACGACAATAGTTTTGTTGAAGTCGGCGCTTTCGTTACAAAAAGAAGTACAGACTTTAACTTACAGCAGAAAGAGGCTCCTGCTGACGGCGTTATTACCGGATATGGTGTTATTGATGGAAATCTTGTCTATGTTTATAGTCAAGATGCATCTTCTATGGGTGGTTCCATTGGTGAAATGCACGCAAAAAAAATAGTTCATATTTACGATTTGGCACTTAAGGTAGGTGCTCCTGTGATTGGTTTAGTTAATTCAACCGGACTTAGATTACAGGAAGCAACCGACGCGCTGAACGGCTTTGGAGAAATCTATCTGAAACAGACGCTTGCTTCTGGTATGATTCCTCAGATAACCGCAATCTTTGGAAACTGCGGCGGTGGTCTGGCTGTAGCAGCTTCTTTAAGTGATTTTTCATTTATGGAAGAAAAAAGTGCCAGGTTATTTGTTAACTCCCCCAATTCCTTAGCTGCAAATTATAAGGAGAAATGCGATACCGCACAGGCTGCATATCAGGCTAAGAACGGTATGGTTGATTTTGTAGGCGCTGAGGCAGATGTACTTACTAAAATACGCGAGCTTATCACCATATTACCCTCCAACAATGAAGATGATGCATCCTATGATGAGTGTAATGACGACTTGAACCGTCAGTTAACGAATATTTCTTCTGAATTAACGGATACTGCAAAGGCTTTGAAGAATCTATCCGATGACAATTATTTCTTTGAAGTAAAAGCAGATTATGCAAAGGAGATGGTTACCGGCTTCATCCGTTTGAACGGTATGACCATTGGAGCTATAGCCAATCGCACAGAGATTACGGATGCAACCGGTAAGGTAATCGAGAAATTTGATGGCGGACTTACGACTGCAGGTTGTGAAAAAGCAGGTACATTCGTTGATTTCTGCGATTCCTTTAATATTCCGATACTAACCTTAACTCAGGTTAACGGATATAAAGCAACGGTAGAAGAAGAGAAGACAATTGCAAAGGCATCAGCAAAATTGACCTATGCTTTTGCTAATGCAACTGTTCCAAAGGTGAATTTTATAGTTGGTAAAGCCTTTGGTTCAGCCTATATCACCATGAACTCCAAGCATATCGGTGCTGACATGGTATATGCTATACCGACTGCCGAGATCGGTATGATGGAGGCAGGCCTAGCAGCACAAATTATCTATGACGGAGAAAGTGATAAGGTTGTTAAGGAGAAAGCAGCTGAGTATGAAAAGCTTCAATCCAGCGCAGAAGCTGCTGCAAAGCGCGGTTATGTTGACAGCATAATTGAGCCGGAGGCAATTCGCCAGCATGCTATCTATTCCTTTGAAATGCTCTTTACAAAGAGAGAGAATCGCCCTGCTAAAAAGCACGGTACCAAATAGAATGAGGTGAGATTATGGGTACGGCAATGTACAAAGTAATCAGCCAGGCAATGGTTCTCAGTGGTGCATCCTTGAGTGACTATATTAGTTTAAATACATTGTTTGGTGCAGTAATTGTTTTAGCAGTGATTATGTTAATTATGCTAATAACATATTTTGTGAATATAAAACCTAATCTGAATAGCCCATCCACGTCTACTCAGGTGGTTGAACGAGGCTCAGTTGACAATACGCTCGCACAGATTGTCAGCAATGAGGAGGACGAACTGATTTCCGATTGTGAGTTGGTAGCCGTTATCACAGCTGCAATATATGCTTCCTTGGGTGATGAAGTTCCGGCCGGAGGGTTAGTTGTCCGTTCTATTCGTAAATCGAATGCAAGCAAATGGAAGAACGCTTAGTAAACTATAATGCGATGTAGATAGCTTGACACAAGGCGTGTCAATGAACAAGGAGGATTTCAATATGAAATATTATACAATAACCGTTAATGGTAATACCTATGATGTAACCGTTGAAGAAGGTGCCAGAGCTGCTCAGCCTAGCGCTCCTGTAGCTGCACCTGCTGCAAAACCAGCTGCTGCTCCTGCCCCCAAGGCTGCTGAGACTCCTGCAGCTCCTGCACCTGCTGCTGCACCCAGTGGAAGTGCTGGAAGTGTTAAAGTAAACTCCCCGATGCCAGGTAAGATTATAGCTGTAAAGGCTGCTGTAGGCCAGGCGGTAAAGAAGGGCGAGGTTCTTCTTATTCTTGAAGCGATGAAGATGGAGAATGAAATCGTATCTCCTCAGGATGGAACCGTTGCAAGTATCAATGTTTCTGCTGGTCAGTCCGTAGAAGCTGGAAACGTACTTGCCACTTTAAACTAGTGTGAAAATAAAATCGATTTTCGCACTTCTAAGTTTGTGCCTTTCGTCTTCAAAGTGTAAACCTTCTCGCATACGAGACGTTCACACTAAGCACAAGCAAACACAAAGAGCAGGCATACTATGTTAGTGTGAAATCACCGAAGAATTTAACAGGAGGTAGAGTAATGGCTGAACAAGCAAAGAAACCAGTTAAAATAGTCGAGACTATATTAAGAGATGCTCACCAGTCCCTGATTGCTACAAGAATGTCAACGGAAGAGATGCTTCCTATTCTTGAAACCATGGATAAGGTAGGTTATCATGCAGTAGAATGTTGGGGCGGTGCGACCTTTGACGCATCCCTGCGTTTCTTGAAGGAGGATCCTTGGGAAAGACTTCGCAAGATAAGATCCGGCTTTAAAAACACAAAGCTTCAGATGTTATTCCGTGGACAGAATATATTAGGCTATCGTCATTATGCTGATGATGTTGTAGCATATTTTGTTCAGAAATCCATCGCAAACGGTATTGATATTATTCGTATTTTTGATGCTTTGAATGATATCCGTAATCTGGAATGTGCAGTAAAAGCTACGAACAAAGAAAAGGGTCATGCCCAGATTGCAATTTCCTATACTTTAGGAGATGCATATACAACAGATTATTATGTAAAGATGGCTAAGAGAATCGAAGAGTTAGGTGCTTCCTCCATCTGTATCAAGGATATGGCAGGCTTACTTGTACCATATGAAGCAACTGTATTAGTAGGAGCATTGAAGAAAGCCGTCAAAATCCCCATTGATTTGCATACCCACTATACCAGTGGTGTCGGCGGTATGACTTATCTTAAGGCAGTGGAAGCTGGCTGTGATATCATTGATACAGCTATGTCTCCCTTTGCTATGGGTACCAGCCAGCCTGCAACAGAGGTTATGGTTGAGACCTTTAAGGGTACTCCTTACGATACTGGCTATGACCAGCAAATCTTAGCAAAGATAGCAGATTATTTCCGTCCCCTTCGTGATAAGGCATTGGATACTGGATTATTAAATCCCAAGGTTATGGGTGTTGATATCAAGACCTTGTTATATCAGGTTCCCGGTGGTATGCTTTCTAACCTGGTGTCTCAGTTAAAGGAGCAAAAACAGGAAGATAAATACTATGAAGTATTACAAGAGGTTCCGAGAGTTCGTAAGGATTTTGGTGAGCCACCGTTAGTAACACCTTCCAGCCAAATTGTTGGTACCCAGGCAGTACTTAACGTTCTTGCAGGAGAACGCTACAAGATGGTTACCAAGGAGACCAAAGCCTTGTTATCTGGTGAATACGGACAGACGGTTAAGCCCTTCAACGCTGAGGTTCAGAAAAAGGTTATTGGTGATAAGAAGCCGATTACCTGTAGACCAGCTGATTTGATTAAGCCTGAGCTTCAAAAAATTGAGGCAGAGATTGCAGAATGGAAGGAACAGGATGAGGATGTTCTATCCTATGCATTATTCCCTCAGGTTGCTATGGACTTCTTCAGGTACCGTCAGGCACAGAAAACCGGTGTCGATGTAAGTACTGCAGATAAAGAAAATAAAGCATATCCGGTTTAATATATAACCATATTCATATTAATAATTATTATAAAGGAACGCAACATTTGTAACTGTATTGTTATAAATGTTACGTTCCTATTATTATATAGAAATCTCATGTTTTACAAATCGCAGTCAGGTAGTACTTGAAAAATTTTTTCGACAAGTGTATTGACACTTTGCTCCATAATACCTCATATTATATCAAATAAACACAAAATACTTCCATATTATAGTAATTTTATTGACAACAAAACTGCTCTCTGTTATATTATTGACAAGATACAAAATATTTACATATAATTTATATGAAAAGAGATGCCTGTGAATATATTACAATATGTGAATAATTTGATATACCATTCAAAGCTTAACAGTAGCATATTAGTACTATTTTTATTGATGTGTTTATATACTATTATTTTTGCTTCCTATTCGGAGATAAAGCACATATCATGGAAGCATTCCTTACAGAATAAAGTCGAGCTTTTGAATTCACTCTGTTCTACAGTAGACGATGTCTTTATTATATATGATTCAATCCATCACCGCTTTGAATATATCTCACCCAACTTCGAAAAGGTTCTGGGGTTTAGTAGAACAAAGCTGTATCATAACAAGAATTCCTTATTTGATTTTGTACATCCTGGGAAAAGAGAGGAATATATCGAACAGTTTACATCCACTAAACTGCAGGAGTATAAAGAATTGGTATGCGAATACTGTCATCCGACATCTAAACTACTGCAATGGCTGGTCATTCGTTTTTATCCGGTTACAAGAAATAATAAAATCTATCGCTATATCACCTGTATTCACGATGGTTCAAAGGAATATCAGGCTCAGGAAGCCCTAAAAGTAGCCTTACAGTCCTCCACAAAGGCCAACGAAGCCAAAAAGGAGTATATATATCATCTCAGCCACGAACTGAAAACACCCATTAACAGTATGCTTGGTATTACTCAGCTTGCCCTTGCTTCCATAAGTGATACCCATAAGATTAGACACTATCTGGAGACGCTTCATTACTCTGCGAACAATATGCTGGACTTAACCAATAACATTCTTGATATGGCTAAAATTGATAGTAATAAGCTAATACTAAATAAGAAACCTTTTTCCATGCTTAAAACTATCTCTATGTTCTCCTCCCTCATTTCTTCTCAGGCTGAGCTAAAGAATGTTCGGTATAAGCTGACTTTTCATCCCGCCTCTCATGATTATCTAGTGGGTGACAGTCTTCGTATCCTCCAGATAATTGGTAATTGCCTGTCAAACTCCATTAAGTTTACCCCCTCCGGTGGTTTGATTACCTTTGAAATAAGAGAGATAGAATATACGGCAGAAGAGTGCCTATACCGATTTCAAATTACCGATACCGGGAGAGGAATGGACGAAGCTTATATCAATCGGATTTTTGAGCCCTTCGATCAGGAGAATCAAGAAATCGGGATTAAGTATGGAGGCACCGGTCTTGGGATGTCGATTACTAAGACATTGTTGGAGCTTATGGGTGGGGTGATTCATATTAACAGTAGACTTGTAGAAGGAACCACCGTTACGATTGATATACCTCTTGCGATTGCTGCTGGTCCGTTATGTGTTACAGAAGCTAACCTTTCCTTACCAAGCGTGGAATATGACTTTACAGGCATGTGTGTCCTGATTGTAGAGGACAATGAAATCAACCTGGAGATTGTAACGGAATATTTACATCGTGTGAATGTCCGTGTGGAGGCTGTGACAAATGGTAACTCTGCAATAGAACGCTTTAAGGCATCGGAAGAAGGTTATTATGATATGATACTGATGGATGTTCATATGCCTGATATTAGTGGTTACGAAGTCAGCCGGAGGATTCGTTCCATGAAAAAGCCGGATGCGGACCGAATCGTAATTGTAACCATGACTGCAGACAATTATAATCCACATCATTCATATGGAGCTTCTGACATCAATTATCATTTATCGAAGCCAATCGATCCAAATAAGCTATATTCATTAATCAATGCCACATGGTTAAAGAAAACGAACTTACCGTACTCGTAAGGTGAATCATAAGAAGCTTATTCACAATTAATACAAATTAACGCAGAGAGACTTGAAACATTAGCTACATTATAAGGAAATGCTTCGTAAGTAAAGGGATTATCTATGGAACCTATGACAAAGAAAATGAAACAACATGGAATTGATACCGAGGGTGTCATAGCCCGACTTGGCGGTAAAGAAAAGCTATATCTTACCATATGTAAGAAATTTCTCGATGATCCAAGCTTTTCCTCTATCCAGGAAGCGATCAGTAAAGGGGATTATACCAAGGCAAAGCTTCACATACATACCTTAAAAGGCGTAGCAGCCAATCTTGGTTTTAGCTATCTTCACGCTCTGTGTAGCCATTTATTGACTGAACTAGAACAGGAGGCTTTAGGTTCTTTCTATCGTGATCTCATTCACCTAGATCAGGAGTATAATATCATTACTTCTATATTAAAAGAGAATGCCTGAAGGATAGTAGATGTAATAGAAGTTCCTTGATAATAAATACATATAATTTTCCATACTTTATTAATAAATAATAGTTAATAAATTATTTTAGGGATGTTAAGAAAAATACTTGACAACGAGTCATAAAAAAGATATACTACCATCTGTAAAGAAATTTCCTTTACAGGTGGTGATTTTTATGAATCATAATGAAGCTCAGATTGAAAAATTGGATGAAATCGTTACCTTATCCATCCTCTATGATTTTTATGGTGATTTATTAAGCACCCATAAAAAGCAGATATTTGAGGATTACATTCTTAATGATTTATCTCTTAGCGAAATTGCCGCAGAGAAGGGAATCAGCAGACAGGGTGTATATGATATTGTAAAACGCTGTACACAGGAATTAAAAGAATACGAAACGAAACTATCCTTAGTAAGCCGTTTCCAATCCATCAAAGATAAGCTTTCTGATATTAAAGAAATCATCAAAGATGCTGAGGCAGCAAAGGATATCGCTAATATTAACACAATATCAAAATTGGCAGATGATATTTTAAAGGAGCTGTAATTCATATGGCATTTGAAAACTTATCCGATAAATTGCAGAATATATTTAAGGGCCTTAAAGGAAAAGGTCGTCTTACCGAAGCAGATGTTAAGACTGCTTTGAAAGAAGTTAAGATGGCTTTACTGGAGGCAGATGTTAACTTTAAGGTTGTAAAGAATTTCGTTAATACCGTTACCGAGCGAGCCGTAGGACAGGATGTGTTAAACAGCCTGACGCCTGGACAGATGGTAATCAAGATAGTAAATGAAGAGATGGTAAGGCTGCTGGGTGAGCAAACCGTTGAAATCCAGCTGAAGCCTGCAAGTGAAATTACTGTTATCATGATGTGCGGTCTTCAGGGTGCCGGTAAGACAACCACTGTGGCCAAATTAGCAGGTAAATTAAAGTCCAAGGGACGTAAGCCCTTACTTGTTGCCTGTGATATTTATCGTCCCGCAGCGATTGATCAGCTGCAAATCAACGGTAATAAGCAGGGTGTTGAAGTGTTCTCCATGGGAGACAAGCATAAGCCTCTAAATATTGCAAAGGCAGCTTTAGAGCATGCTGTGAAAAATGGTTATAATGTAGTTATATTAGATACTGCAGGTCGACTTCACATCGATGAAGCGATGATGGAGGAGCTGCAGGAGATTAAAGCAAATATATCGGTGCACCAGACAATCCTAGTTGTGGATGCTATGACTGGTCAGGATGCTGTTAATGTATCCGAGATGTTTAATGAGAAGCTGTCTATTGATGGTGTAATTCTTACTAAGCTGGATGGCGATACTAGAGGTGGTGCGGCTCTTTCTATTCGTGCCGTTACCGGAAGACCGATCCTTTATGTTGGTATGGGTGAGAAGTTATCGGATCTGGAGCAATTCTATCCGGATCGTATGGCCTCCCGTATCCTTGGTATGGGTGATATTCTTACCCTGATTGATAAGGCTCAGGCAGATTTCGATGCTGACAAGGCAAAGGAATTGGAGAAGAAAATCAAGAAGGCAGAGCTTGACTTCAATGATTTTCTTGAACAGATGCAACAGATGAAGAAGATGGGCGGTATGGCAGATCTTCTCAGTATGATCCCAGGAATGGGCAAGCAGTTAAAAGATGTAGAAATAGATGAAAATGCATTATCTTCAACCGAAGCAATCATCTATTCCATGACTAAAGCAGAGCGGTCTAATCCAGACCTGCTTAATCCTTCTCGCAAGAGAAGAATAGCTGCCGGAGCAGGAGTTGATATTAGTGAGGTCAATGCCCTGGTAAAGCAGTTTGAACAGTCTAAAAAGATGATGAAGCAGTTTTCCGGTATGATGGGAAAAGGCAAAAAGCGCGGCGGCTTTAAGATGCCCTTTGGTTTCTAGAGTTGTATATAGTCCAAAAAGTTATATTAATTTTCTGGACCTTTACAATAGATATTGATACTTTTTAAGGAGGTGAAATAAATGGCAGTAAAGATTAGATTAAAGAGAATGGGACAGAAAAAGGCTCCTTTCTATAGAATCGTTGTTTCTGATTCCAGAACACCTAGAGATGGTAGATTCATCGAGGAA
>JAEYOQ010000008.1 GCA_023411555.1 Bacillota bacterium | reverse complement strand
GCGGTCAACATAGCTTTAACAAAAGAAAGACTGATACACAATGGCTTTTATGACTTAACCACTGCATATCAGTCTGTGTACGTCAACTATTGAAAGCGCCGTGTACCGAACGGTACGCACGGTGCTGTGAGAGGACGGCGGCTAATCACCGCCTCCTACTCGATTATATGATATATTTTATTAATTGATTTGCAAATCTGAATTCTCAGTCAGGCTGTCTATAAAATATTTGGCTCCATCCGAGAGAGGAATATCGGTATTGTAGGCAGCGACCAGCATACGTGGAGGAATCTCCTTAGTAGTATTTATGACAGTAAGATGGCTCAACTCCTTGACACAGAAATCGGGGATAAAGGCGATGCCTAAGCCGATCTTTGCCAGGTCGATCAGGAGGTCATTGCTGCTCAGCTCTATGGCAGGGACAAGATCCAAAGAATTCTCTAGGAACAGGTTATGGAGGAACATACTCGTCGTGGAGCGCTTGTCCAACATCAAAATTGGATGCTGCTGAAGCTCCTGCAGACTGATGGGACGATCTGTTAGGGGGAAAGCCTCCGGATTAGCGATGAAAATATCCCGGAATTCCTTGACCGGAAGGATCTGCATCATATTATTTAATGCAGAATTCGGTGAGTTGGTAACAATTACGTCAACATCATTACGCTCCAAGAGCTTTGCACATTGTAAGGAGGTAGCATTCGTTACCTTGATGTGTATGTTGGGATATTTCTTATGAAAGTTGTTAAGATAAGGGACCAGATAATAACGACAGATTGTATCACTGGCTCCGATTCTTAACTGCACACCGCTTTTTGGGTCTGCACAGAGCTGGTTCTCACCTCTACTGATGAGATTAATGGCTGGTTCGATATGCTTTAATAACAGCTCGCCTTCCTTTGTTAAAGCGACACGCTTTGTGCTGCGGATGAAGAGGGTCTGATTCAGACGCTTCTCCAAAGTCTTGATCGACTGACTAACAGCGGATTGTGAAATAAATAGGGTTTCTGCAGCCTCTGAAAAGCTTAAACTTTTAGCTACATGATAAAAAACCTTATATAGTTCGTAATTGATATCCATATGATTCTCCTTTTTAAGGTAAGAATTGCTTAATAATGCTGTTCGGTTAGAATAGATGATTTCTTGGCTTCATCTAGTGTGATATTGGCCCTTTTTAGCATTTCTGAGGAGCTAATGCCATCTCTGGGAAACAACGATAATCCATAGCTAGCAGAAAGACGGAATTCTGAATTATTAAAAAGAAATGGTTGGGAAAAGCTGCTTTTCATCTGTTCAATCTCCAAGGCGGCGACGGTCTCATTGATATCTCTTCGAATTATTAAAGCAAATTCATCTCCATCAATTCTAGCTAGAATATCTTCTTCCTTAAGATGCTTCTTCAAATTATCGGTAACGAAAAGAAGATATTGATCACCTTCGGGAAAGCCTAAGGTGTTGTTGAGTATCTTAAAGGAATCAATATCAAATAATACTAAGTAAAAGGGCTTGGTTTTACGCGTACACAGTTCTATGGTCTGCTCGAGATGCTCCATAAACATGGCACGATTCGGTAATCCGGTCAGAGAATCATAATAGGCAAGAGAATGGAGCTTCTGCTCTCTTGCGATAATTCTATTATTATAATCGGCAAGCTGATTATTTTGCTCGCGCAATTCCTCTTCCGTAGCGATTAATTCCTCATATAGGGCGGTAATGTCTCTTTTTTGATCGTTTACTATGAGATACTGCTGATACAGGTTCTCATAACGATCTTTGTTGATTCTCTGAGCGATACTTAAAATGAGAAAAAGCAGTAGCAGGAGAAGGCCCTGAGGTAATAGAAAAAAGGGGGTAATCTCATAAACAAAGGTCCTTATATTAAGTAAACTATGGATACAGATCAGGATATTGATAGACCCATTAATGACTGCCATATCCTTACGTATCCTGGACATTGCACATATTATCTGCATTACCGAGATGGTCCATATTGCAGGTCCAATGATATGATAATAGCGCGAGTACATGAATATGGACCAAAGGGCAAACAGACCGGTTAAGATCATAGAGGAGGTCGATACCTTTAGCTTGGCTCTGCGAAGCAGCTCGAAGGAGCAGCCGATCAGCAGAAATAGCATCATATTGATAAATAAATTGGCCTTAGGCTCCGCAGTAGGTATGAAAAGATAGACTAAGGTTATTATGGCAGCTAGAAACATGAGAGGGGAAGCCAGCATGCAAGCTAACTGATTTTCATAATATGTAATTTGATTTATATCATAGGTGTTTTTAATCGCCTTTAATATATCAGGAATACTTTTCCTTATATCATGTTGAACATCCATTGTGATTTTTCCTTTATATATTAAGATTTTCGATAGAAATAATGGTATCTATCTATTAGTCCGTCTAATAAAAAGATTAACATATATTAATTTTGATTATAAGACATGTTATGCTATAATGCAAGAGAATGATAATACAAAAGCATTAAAACACTAGAGTTTATTGCTATTCACACCTTGTTAATGCTGATTTATGAGTTCAATCAAATACTCCGATTCGAAAATCATTGATCAAATTCATTTTGATACATTATAGACTGGGTGTGAAGAATAACTAGAGTTGAACTATAAAAGTAACAGATGTCGCCCAGATTCGTAGGCTATGGAGAAAGGCTTGGTATTTGTATGAGTAACATAAAAAGAATTTATGTTGAAAAGAAAACACCGTATGCGGTAAGAGCAATGGAACTAAGGAGAGAACTACGTAGCTATCTGGGAATGAAGGGTCTCGATACCGTACGGGTCTTAATACGCTATGATATAGAGAATGTTAGTGAGGAGACCTATAAGAAGGCACTGGGTACCGTTTTCTCGGAACCACCTCTGGACCAGCTGTATGAAGAAAGCTTTGTGTCCGAAGAAACGGATATCATCTTTACCGTAGAGTATCTACCAGGACAATTTGACCAGAGAGCGGATTCTGCGGAACAGTGTGTCAAGCTTCTGAATGAGAAGGAGGAGCCTGTAATTCGATCTGCAACCACCTATGTTTTGAGTGGCGATGTTTCTGGGGAAGAGGTCGAACGTATTAAAAGCTATTGCATCAACCCGGTGGATTCTCGTGAGGCAGGAGAGAAGAAGCCTATGACTCTGGTTACTAAGTTCGAAGAACCGGATGAGGTATCGATTCTGGAGGGCTTCGTGGAGCTTTCAGAGGAAGAACTGATTAAGCTATATGAAGCATTAAGCCTGGCTATGACATGTCAGGATTTTAAGCATATACAGAATTACTTTAAAGTGGAAGAGAAGCGTGATCCATCGATTACTGAAATCAGGGTGTTAGATACCTATTGGTCGGATCATTGCCGCCATACCACCTTCTTGACGGAGCTTACGGACATACAGATAGAGGAAGGTTATTATACGGAGCCGATTAAGGCAGCATATCAAAGTTATCTGATGGAGCGGGAGAAGCTATATGTAGGAAGGGATGATAAATATGTCTCTCTTATGGATATCGCTTTACTTGCTATGAAGAAGCTGAGAGCAGATGGGAAGCTAGAGGACATGGAGGTATCGGATGAGATTAATGCCTGCTCCATCATCGTTCCTGTCCAAATAGATGACAAAACAGAGGAATGGTTGGTCTTCTTCAAGAATGAGACCCATAACCATCCCACAGAGATAGAGCCTTTTGGTGGAGCAGCAACCTGTCTTGGCGGTGCAATTCGTGATCCCCTATCGGGACGAGGTTATGTATATCAAGCAATGCGTGTCACCGGTGCGGCGGATCCCACGACTTCGATTAAGGATACAATGCAGGGAAAGCTGGCCCAGAGAAAGATTTGTACCGGTGCTGCAGCAGGCTATAGCTCCTATGGTAACCAGATTGGGCTTGCAACCGGATTGGTAGATGAGATATATCATCCGAATTATGTAGCAAAGAGATTAGAGATCGGTGCCGTAATGGGTGCAGCTCCCAGAAAGAATGTAATTCGGAAGAACTCAGATCCGGGTGATGTAATCATCTTAATGGGTGGAAGAACAGGTCGCGATGGTTGTGGCGGAGCCACAGGCTCCTCCAAATCCCACACTACAGAATCGATCTCTACTTGTGGAGCTGAGGTGCAGAAGGGAAATGCTCCGACCGAGCGTAAGCTTCAGAGACTATTTCGAAGAGAAGAAGTAAGTCGATTGATCAAGAAGTGTAATGATTTTGGTGCTGGTGGTGTATCCGTTGCAATCGGTGAACTGGCACCAGGACTTTGTATAGATTTAGATCAGGTCCCTAAAAAATATGCCGGCTTGGACGGTACCGAACTAGCAATTTCAGAATCTCAGGAGAGAATGGCAATTGTCGTAGATCCGAGGGATGTAGAAAAAATGCTAAGGTTTGCTGAAGAAGAGAATCTGGAAGCAGTGGTGGTTGCTAAGGTGACGGAAGCGCCAAGACTGGTCATGAACTGGAGAGGGAAAGAGATCGTTAATATCTCAAGAGCCTTCTTAGACACGAATGGTGCCCATCAGGAGGCCAGTGCCTATGTGAGCATGCCCTGTAAGGATAATAATTATCTGCAGATGGGAACGGCTGATTTGAATAAAGGTGTTAAGGAAATCTGGCTTGATACTTTGTCGGCTCTCAATGTCTGCTCTAAGAAGGGCTTGGTAGAGATGTTTGACAGCTCCATCGGTGCAGCAACCGTAACCATGCCTTATGGCGGTAGGTATCAGCTATCTCCCATACAGACAATGACAGCGAAGCTACCGGTGCTTAATGGAAGCTGTGACACCGTATCTATGATGAGCTATGGCTTTGACCCATATTTGTCCAGTTGGTCACCATTTCATGGTTCTATATACGCAGTATTAGCCTCCGTAGCTAAGATTGTAGCGGCAGGCGGAGATTATAAGAAGATACGCTTTACCTTCCAGGAGTTCTTCCGTAAGCTGGGAACGGATCCAAAACGATGGGGAGAGCCATTGGTTGCCTTGCTAGGTGCGTATGATGCACAGATAAAACTGGGACTTCCTTCGATTGGAGGAAAGGACAGTATGTCAGGCAGCTTTAATGACATCGATGTCCCTCCGACCTTAGTTGCCTTTGCGGTTGACATGGCCAAAGCCTCTGACATTATAACGACTGAGCTGAAAAGGCCTGGGAATGTACTGATAAGATTTCGTATTAAAAAGAATGATTACGATCTTCCGGACTATGTACAGGTAGGTGTACTCTACACTGCACTTACCAAGCTGATGAGAGCCGGTAAGGTATTATCAGCTTTTGCAGTGGGTTATGGCGGTGTCGCTGAGGGAGTCAGTAAGATGGCTTTCGGTAATAAGCTTGGTGTTGAACTTGTGAAGGGCCTTACCAAGAAAGAATTGTTTCTACCTGCATATGGCGATATCCTGGCAGAATTTCCAGTCAATGATGTGGAGTCTCTGAGGGATTTCGGTCTTACGGAAGCAGATTATAAAGTGATTGGAACAGTTACCGAGACTAGAGAGATTAAATCAGAAGATATGAGTATTACGATAGAAGAGGCTTTGACAGCATGGACCAATACCTTAGAGAAGGTGTATCCTACAAACTCCGGAAACCAAGATCAGCAGCTTGAGACGAGGCTTTATAATACAGGTAAAATCTATGTAGCAAAGTATAAGGTTGCAAAACCCAAGGTATTCATTCCGGTATTTCCGGGAACAAATTGCGAGTATGATTCGTTACGAGCATTTGAACAAGCGGGTGCGGAGGTTAAGACCCTCGTATTCAAGAACCTGTCGGCGGATAACATCGTGCAATCTGTGGGGGCCTTTGCAGAGGCAATTCAGGGGGCGCAGATTCTGATGTTCCCCGGTGGCTTTTCCGCCGGGGATGAACCCGACGGTTCCGGTAAGTTCATTGCAACTGCCTTCAGAAACGCTAAGCTTATGGATGCAGTAAGTGATTTACTTCAGAAACGGGATGGTTTAGTGCTTGGTATCTGCAACGGCTTCCAAGCGTTGATCAAATTAGGCCTGGTGCCATATGGTGAGATAACTCCCTTAACAGAGGAAACACCTACACTGGCTATGAATCAAATCGGACGTCATATCTCTAAGTCAGTATATACAAAGGTAGTATCCAATAAATCGCCTTGGTTAAGGAAGGCAGAGCTAGGCGGAGTATATTCCATTCCGGCTTCCCATGGTGAAGGAAGATTTGTTGCAAGCGAAGAGTGGATCAAAAAACTATTTGATAATGGTCAGATTGCAACCCAGTATGTGGACCTAATAGGGAATCCTACAATGGAAGAGGGTTTTAATCCCAACGGATCCTATTATGCTATAGAAGGGATTACCAGTCCGGACGGAAGAGTTCTGGGTAAGATGGCGCATTCAGAACGCCGAGGTTCTTCTGTTGCTATTAATATTACCGGAGACCAGAATCAATTTATCTTTGAGTCCGGTGTGGAATATTTTAAGTAATCATGCTAATCTTTTCTTCATATTATGAAAAGGGTGCTGAAAGTGTTAGGCTTTCAACATCCTTTTCTTGTAATATAAAAACAGAACCCTCTAGCAGGAGCGAGGGTTCTGAAACAAATGTGGGAGTAATTGGCTACTTAAAAGATTGTAATGTGGTTATTTGCAATATTCATGCAATAGTCTACTACTGCCATACCCATTGCAAAGAAGGTGAGGACGACGATTAATACAAATGCGGTCTTGTCATAGGTAAGCTGTTCTCCCTGTTGCTTGAAGTTTGCAATTAATATCTCGCCACCTAAGAAAATAAATATGGTAGGCCAAAGCTTGAATATCAGCTCATAGGTGATCCCCAAATTAAAGATCTGAAGCAGAAACAGTATACCAAAGATAATCAGCATACCGCCTAAGGTAAAGGTACCGACTCTGTGGGTCTTAGTCATTATTGTAACCCCCCTTTATCCTCTAGAAACTTATCCTTCTCAATCGCATCCAGATCCTGCTTCTTGCCACGGATCAGATAGATGCCAAAGGCTATGATGGCACAGGCTACGAACAATTGAGGTACTAAGCGTCCAAAACTACTTAGAATATCATATACTATGCCGGGTACAATTCTTCTAATGATACTCATAAAATTATTCCATAAGATAGTAGAACCGATCACAATCAGTGCTATCGCAAGTAGGTTACGGTATTTGCTCTGAATGAGCTGTGCTTTTTCCTTGGCATAGTCCGGAAGCAGTATGAAATTATCCTCCAATGCATAAAATTCATCGTCTGGCATGGCGCGTAGGTTATGGGTGTCAAAGAACGCATAGAACCATATGATAGGCATAAAAAACATTAAGGGTCCCAGACCTAACCAGGTGGATAAAAAGATGGTTAAAAAGAAATAGGCCATTAA
This sequence comes from Bacillota bacterium, assembly GCA_023411555.1. Taxonomy (GTDB): domain Bacteria; phylum Bacillota; class Clostridia; order Lachnospirales; family Lachnospiraceae; genus Mobilitalea. The sequence continues at coordinate 86,440 of JAEYOQ010000008.1, read as the reverse complement.
GGAACTTCCACGTCTCATGAAGCCCATATACATCTGACCGGCTCCCGGCAGCAGAGAAAAACAAAAGGTTAAAAAGCTACTCTTCTTTCTGGTCATGATCAATTACCTCCATTTTGATTATGTTATTGGAGAAGTCCAATATATTCTTACTGATGTTGTTCATATTATTTCTGATATTATCGGTTAAGGAAACATGGTCTTCTTTATAGTTTATATTTGCGAATCTCTCTGTATTAGAGAAACTACTCTGGAAATTAACGCTTAGCACTAATAAGGCGATGGCTGCTACAGCGGCGGTACCAACCTTCAAGCTGTACAGCAGAAGCTGTATCCGCTTCGATGCTTCCTTTGATTTCATTGCTAACTGTACCTCAGGGCGCTTGACAGCCTGTAATATATTTTCCTTCATATCCCGTGGTGCAGGGATGATTTCTTCTGCCATAATTGCTGTAAATTGATCTGCACAATGATTACAGGAGCAAATATGATCTAAAAAAGTTTGTTGTTCTTCCATTGTCATGGACTCTTGTTTGAATGCGATAAACTCATCCCTCGTCACATGTGGCTTATTGTTCATGAATAATTGCCCCCTTTCGATAGGCTTTTTGCAGCATTGCCCTCGCCCGATAAATTTGGGTCTGGACTGTCTTCAAATTCTTACCTGTATTTTCTGCAATCTCGGCTGCGGAAAGCTCCCGGTAAAAATGATCGAATGCTATTTCTCGATACGGTGATTTTAAGCTGTTGCATCGTTCAGATAATTGCTTTTTTACTTCCAGCTCAAGGATGTTTTCTTCTGGAGATGGTTCTGTATCCTTTTTGGTTAAGAAGTATTCATCCTCTGTTGGTATGCTTTTTCGTTCTGCGCGTTTTATAAAATCTAGACACTTGTTTGTGGCAATACGGCATAGCCAGGCTTTTTCGTATTGTCGATCGAAGGTGGGTAGATGCTTATAGGCGGAGAGAAAGGTTTCTTGGGCAAGATCCTCAGCGTCGAAATAATCTTTTACTATTTTATAACAGATAGAGAATATTAAATTTTGATAGGTATCTATGAGATACTCATAATACTGCTCGGTACTAATTATTTCCGCCTCCTTTCACCCTTCGATATAAATAACGAACTAGATAAATAAATATCTTCACTTTTTCAGAATCTTTTTTAGAATAATTTAGCCATCTTTTTACCGCCTTTTCCAATAAAGGTCATTACCTGATTGAATATACTAAGGGATAAAATAAACATAATAGTTATGAATATAAACTTGAATACTTTCTTCATAAGTCCCTCCTACGATGGATAGTGCTATTCTTGCACATATCATTTTCATGATTAAGCTACTTTAAAGCAGCTTTCTACTACTGTGACTGGGGCTGCCCAATTTACCCGTTCGATTCTAGAGAACGAGGAAGGGGAAGACTTGTCTTCAAATTCTTATAACTTTATTATCTTTTGATAGTATACAGCTGAATCATAATACATTAATTCCTTTCATACAATAAAGATTTCAAATATAAGTAAGTTGAACTTGTCGGGAAATTGTGCTAGATTGAGATTGGATTGAAAAATCATAGATTAGTTTGAATTAAAAATAATAATAGTTCGAGGACTAGGTTCAGAATATGAGATGAAGATAAGGAGATAAGATCATGGAAACAATGGAATATATAATTAAAACAATTGAAACTTTAGTGAATATACCAAGCCCCTCTGGTTATACGAAGGAGATAATGGACTATGTAAGAAAAGAGGTAGAGAGCTATGGCTACCTGTGTGAATATAATCAAAAGGGTGGTCTTATTATATCGGTACCCGGAAAGGGAGAAGAAACCTTAGGGGTATCCGCTCATGTGGATACACTGGGGGCCATGGTTCGCTCCATCGATTCCGATGGAAATTTGAGATTTACCTTAATAGGCGGTTATACCATGCATAGTGTGGAAGGGGCTTATTGTTCTATCCATACGAGAGATGGGAGAACCTACACCGGAACAATCTTAATTAAAAGTGCCTCTGTGCACAGCTATGATGATGCCAGGACCATCGAACGCACGGACCGCAATATGCTGATTCGTCTGGATGAGATTGTGAAGAGCAGGGAGGATGTACTGGAGCTGGGGATTAACAGTGGCGATTATATCAGCTTTGATGCCAAATTCCAATATACGGATGCAGGCTATGTGAAATCAAGACATCTGGATGATAAAGCATCCGTAGCAGTGCTTTTGGGATTACTGAAGGAGATGTCAGTGCAGAAGCTTATTCCGAATAAGAAGTTAAAGATTCTAATCAGCAATTATGAAGAGGTCGGATTTGGTGCCAGCCATCTTCCCCAGGAGATTGATGAATTTTTAGCGGTGGATATGGGTGCCATTGGAGATGATCTGAATGGATCCGAATATACCGTAACTATTTGTGCGAAGGATTCCTCCGGTCCTTATGATTATGAGATGACGAATCAGCTGATTGCCTTGGCTAAAGAGCATGGAATTGATTATGTCATCGATATATTCCCTCATTACGGTTCTGATGTATCCAGTGCAATCCGGGGAGGTAATGATATCCGGGGAGCTTTGATTGGTCAGGGAGTACATGCTTCCCATGGTATGGAACGTACACACCGGCTGGGGCTTGAGAACACTTTGAAATTATTAAAGGCCTATATAGGAGTATCACTTTAAGTTTAGTAAGAGATCCTTTTCAAAGACACAGCTATTACTAATATGAAAAATCTGTAAGAAGAGTGATTGAAGATAGGGCTGTACAAAATGCGAGTTGTAGAGTTGGTTTGCATTTTGCACAGCCCTATCATACTATTCATGATAAATAATAGTAAATTCGCGGTGCGAAACTTTTCTTATCATTTTTTATCTTTTTTTACACCGAGATTAGGAATAAAAGCAAAATAGAAGCCCATCAGAGAACCAGTAATGATTCTTGAATCAGTTATGCCAAAGACGCCGCATAGCATTTGAATGATTATGTGAAGAACAGCCGCTATAAAAATCCAAACTGTGGCATTGTAGGCGGGATTTAAGCGGCGGTTGATGACATTCCATAGCCCTCTACTCCAACCGAGCTTAATTGATATTGTCATGAAAATGGTTGCTGAAACTGCCATAGCGAGCAGTTGTGGTAATAATGTCTTCATTCTAATCCTCCATTCTCCCTGGAGCAGCTTCGATACAGAGACTGCTAATCATATTGGTGGATCAAGGGATGGTCTGATCCTCTTTATAGAGAAAATTATACAGCAACAGGCTTATGAACGCAAGAATGCAAAAAATTGGGAAATGTGTGTAAAAATGATAGAAAATGATATAAATTGACTAAAATACTAGTAATATACCTGGTAAAATGATATAATACCAATATATAGATTTTTATACAGAAGAGCCGATGCTAATCAATTATAGTGACGTGGAGGATGAAACATGGGATTAAAAAGTGAAGACTTTGCAAAAAAGTTGATGACAGCTGCAAAGGGACTAAAGAAAGATAAGCTTACAGAAGGCGTGACATCATCTGAGAAGACAGGAGTACCGAAGAAGGGAGATAAACTTCAGGAGGCGTCCAATAAAAAGAAACAGGAAGTTAAGAAAAAGATACATAAAACCCAGGCAAAAATGAGAGAAGAGAAAGAAATGCTATTAGAGAAGGCTTCAAAGGTGAATCTTCTCTCTACACTTCGGTTTAAGCTAATGGCCTCATTCTTGGTGCCAGTTATCTTTATCATCATTTTGGGCGTAGTATCCTTCTGGAAGGCATCTGAAGGTATTCAAAGTAATTATGAGAAAGCGACTGCAGATGCGATTAATATGGCAGGTGAATTTATGCGTTTTGGTTTTGAAACGGTTGAAGCGACTGCCATACAATATGCAAATGATGACACGATAGGCAGATATTTTGCTAATATAGACGATGCATTTGAGTCTAATATGAACAGAAAGACTATCTCATCATCGCTGATGGCCAAGCAGGTTACAGATGAGTTTATTGAGAATATATACTTATTGTCCGATGACGTTGCTTCTATTACAACTGCAAATCAATCTACTAAGGGAGGATTTGTTGAGGAATTCAGAAATACAGAACTTGGTACAAAAATCGGTCGGACCGGAGATTTATGGGATGGTGAAGATGCCTTCTTGGATGAGAAATTCAATAGGGACAGCGACGACTATTCTCTGCGTCTTATTAGAAATATCATCAGTCGGAATGCCCTGATTGTTATAGAAACAAAGGCTAGTGTAGTGAAGAATATTTTAGCTGATTTGGAATTTGATAAATCCGGATATTTAGGTCTCGTAACTGGAGATGGAAAAGAGATAATTGACTATTCGTTAAAATCAAAGGATCCGAATATTGATGTAGAAGCCTTGAAGGCGGAGAAGGTGTTTGTTGATAAAGACTTCTATCAGGAAACATATGAATCTGAAACGAACAGCGGATACAAGTATGTGGAATTTAAGGGTGATACATATTTATATATATTCACAAAAATCGGAAAAACAGGTGCGACTCTCTGTGCATTAATGCCTAAGTCTACTATAACCAGTCAGGCGGATGCAATTAAGAATGTTACCATCATTATTGTGATTATTGCCTGTCTCGCTGCTATCGCAATCGCTGCTTGGCTATCTACCGGAATTGACAAGGTAATAAAGGGTATCATTAGTAAGCTAAAGCAGGCTGCTAAGGGTGATCTGACTGTTCAGTTTGATTCGAAGCGTAAGGATGAATTCCGTATCTTAATTGACGAGATACAAACTACCTTTGGTAAGATGAAGGAGTTAATTCATCAGGTGAAGGAATTAAGTGGTGAGGTATCAGACTCAGCATCTAATGTATCCAAGACCTCGGAATTATTCCTTAAATCATCGGAGGATATCTCCTCGGCTATGAATGAGATAGAACAAGGTATCAATCAACAGGCAAAGGATGCTGAGGAATGTTTGGTGCAGATGGATAGTCTGTCTCAGAAGATTGAGGTTGTCGGTGTGAACACCAAGGAAATCGGTCAGATTGCCGAAAGTACCAAGATGAGTGTTCAGGAGGGTACTGTTGTTTCTGAAGAATTGAATCAGCAGACAAAGTCAACCATTGAGATTACCACTGACATTATTAAAGATATTGAGAAACTTTCCGAGAAATCTTCTTCAATTAATAAGATCATTAATGTAATTAATGATATTGCTAATCAGACCAATCTATTATCATTAAATGCCTCCATCGAAGCTGCAAGAGCTGGGGAGCATGGAAAAGGCTTTGCTGTTGTTGCCAGTGAGATCAGAACACTAGCAGAACAGTCCAAGAACTCGGTAAATGATATTAAGAAGATTATCGGCAGCATTCAGGAGGATACAACTACTGCGGTTGAGACTGCACGTAAGGCTGAGAAGGTATTAGCACTTCAGGAGAGTGCGGTAAAGAATACCACTGATTCCTATTCTAACATTAATGATAGCGTGGAAAGACTTATGGTGTCCTTGAATTCCATTACGGACAATGTAGCCAACATTGAAGAAGCTCGAGTTAGTACACTGGGAGCAATAGAGAATATATCTGCTGTACTTGAAGAGATTGCTGCATCCTCTAATAATGTTAATCAGACGGCGGCAAATCAGCTTACTTCCGTCGAAGGTCTCAATAAATCAGCTGCGAAGCTTAATGCCAATTCAGATCATTTGGTTAATGAGGTTCAAAAGTTTACAGTCTAATATCACTACAAACATTGAGAGAGGTACTTCGTTCATTCGGAGTACTTCTTTTTTTATTGCCTGCATAGCAGGCTTTTATAGTTTCGTAAGCGAAACACTCTAAATTCTCTATTGACAGAATATATTTGTGGTGATAGAGTGTATATAACGAGTATATACAATATGACACCAAGCTTGTACTTAAACAGGAGGGAAGAATGAATATACTGATTAGTAATTCCAGTGAAAAACCTATCTATGAGCAGATTACTTCCCAGATCAAGCAAGCTATTATCATCGGTGAGCTAGAGGCTGGTAGTCTACTACCTTCGATGCGTATGCTGGCGAAGGAATTGAAAATAAGTGTGATAACTACCAAGAGGGCCTATGAGGACCTAGAACGTGATGGTTTTATCTACACGGTGATGGGGAAGGGAAGTTTTGTTGCCGAGAAGGATGTAAAGACTGTCAGAGAGGAACAGCTTCGTATAACCAGGGAGCATCTGGAAAAGGCGGTGGCAGAAGCTAAGATAGGTGGGTTGAGTCTGGAGGATATCCAGAAAATTATTAAAATGATTTATGAGGAGGAATAAAGATGTCTGGTAACTATACAGTAAAGGGCGATAAAGCTACAGAGATAGACAATGCCATAGTTATTAAGGATTTAACCAAGAGATATAAGGGTTTTACCCTGGATAAGGTTAGCTTTACAGTACCCAAGGGCTCAATTATGGGCTTTGTGGGAGAGAATGGTGCAGGAAAAACAACAACGATTAAGTCTATCTTGAATCTGATTGGGACGGATGGGGGAGAGATTAGTATTCTTGGCTATGATTCTAAGAAGCTTCCCTTGGAGATGAAAGAGAACCTTGGGGTGGTGTTTGACGGTAGCAATCTTCATGATAATCTCAAGGTAAAAAATATAGACTTTGTTATGAAGAATATTTATAAGAACTGGGATAGTGAAGTATTTGCTGGGTATGTGCAGAGATTCGAGCTGCCGGAGGGAAAAAATATAAAGGAATACTCCAGAGGCATGAAGATGAAGCTTTCAATAGCAATTGCTTTATCCCATCATTCTAAGCTGTTGATATTAGATGAAGCGACAAGTGGTCTTGATCCGATGGTTCGTGATGAGATACTGGATATATTCCTTGAATTTATTCAAGAGGAGGATAATACGATTCTCCTATCATCACATATTATAAGTGATATTGAGAAGATTGCCGATTATGTTACCTTCATTCATAAGGGACGAATTGTATTCAGTGAGAACAAGGATGATTTGATATATCAATATGGTATTATCCGATGCCGGAAGGATGAAGTCTCTTCTATCGATCGAAGCTTTGTTGTGGGTTTGCGTGAAAACAATTTCGGATCAGAGGTTATGATTAAGAGGAAGGATGCTTTTATGAAAAAGTACCACCAATATACTGTTGATAGAACCTCTATCGAAGAGATTATGCTGTTTATCAGTAAAGGAAGGGAGCTGAAATAAATGAAGGGTCTGATTTTGAAGGATTTTATTAATCTAAAAAAGAATGTTAAGATATTTGCGGTACTGGTGGTGTTATATGGTTTTATGGCTTTCACTACCTCCGACGTTAACTTTTTTAGCAGTATGTTTACGATGATGATAGCCATACTCACTTTAAGTGTATATTCCTATGATGAATTAGCCAAATGGGACGTCTATGCGCTTACTATGCCGGTGTCTAGAGAGGGCGTTGTTCGTGGAAAATACGTCATTATGTTGCTTCTTACTCTAATGGGTGCGGTGATAGGGACACTATCCACCATTGTAATAAAAATGATACAGCAAGATAAGAACCTGATGTCTGGGCTGTCTGGTGCATGGATTGGAGGAGCAATCGTTATTCTGTTCTATAGCATTGCCTTGCCCTTTATTACAAAGCTGGGGGTAGAGAAAGCTAGATTTATATTCTTTGCCATTTATTTAGTTCCATTTGCAATTTTTTATTTTGCCGGCAATGCAGTGAAATCTGGGGATTTTGTCATTCCTGAACAGCTTATCCGGTTAGGAGAGAAGCTGGTTCAAAACATTGCAATTCTTGCTCCCTTGGTTCTGGCATTTGCAGTAATGGTATCCTATACGATCTCAGTTAATATATATCGTAAAAAGGAATTTTAGTCTGTATAGGCAACAGACTTACTGTAAGAAGCACTATAACAGGAGATTTCAGTGGAGCATAGAGTTTCCTGTCAGGATTAGAGTGGAATAGTGATAACAAACTATAACCTTTTAGTCGTAATAATCATACTATAATGTATGAATTATTGCGCTGAAAGGGGTAGACAGCTTGTATAACGATAATTTTAATCACGATAGTGAAGGTACTAATAAATATGACAATGTACAAAAGCAGCAAATGGGTCCAGGATTTCCTTCCTCGTCACCAGATATGCCTTCTCAATTTAGAAGAGAGGAGCAGCCTAGGTCTGCACCACCGGATTTTATACCTGAGGCACCTAGAATGGATCGGAGACAGTTTGGTGAGCCGGATGATCGTGGCAGGAGCGGCTTAGGAGGTTTTCCTGGCGATGCAAGATTTGGGAGACCAGGAAATGATCGGTCTAGAAGTAGGGAGATGAGAAACTGCTTATTCCGTTTCACCTACATCTGGTTATTTAATGGAAATGAATTTTGGTTCTTTCCTACCTTTGTTAGTGGGCAGTTTGTACAGGGTTTTCGTTGGAGAAGAAATCGCTGGGAATTTGATCGTATTAGCCTGAATAGAATAATCTTCTTCCGTTGCTTCTAGAGAAATGAATACTTGGTATGCGAATGAATTAAGATGATACGTAGTGCGTTTCAACTGGTGCTGTTGTATAATAGATAAATCGCTTTAAGGTAAGGATAACAGAGATCCCTACATGGGTTTTAGGGGATGCATGCTGTTCGTGCCTTAGTAATTTGTTGACATTATGCAGCAGCACTTTTTGTATGCTTAATGTCTAGGTTGGGATTGGACAGGATGTGTTCCGGAGTGTAAAACAATTCAGTTGACATACTAAATATATTTAGCATATAATAAGATATATTATATAATATTTTTACCGGCTTCATTACAGCAGAACAATAATTTTATGAGGAGATATTCTATGTTCACTGATAAACAAACAGAAGTTATGTTGACGAAGCTAAAGAGGTTTGAAGAAACCCTTGAAGGCTTGCTATTCGAAAAAGTGGATGAAGTTCCAATGATGGCATATCCGACGGATGGCCGTTATCATGAAATACCGGAGGCAAAGAATTTTAAGCAGTGTAGTTCGGGTGATTCATGGGAGGGAGAGGGAAGCTATTGTTGGTTTCTAGGCGAGTATATCGTGCCCGATGAATTAGATAATCAAACATTATTTATCGCTCCGAAGATTGAGGGTTATGAAGGGCTATTATGGGTGAATCGACAACCTTACGGTAACTTCGGTACCAAAATACAGGCATATGGGCATGGAAATCATTATTGTGATTTGCTGAAAAAGAAAGCGGTGAAAAAAGAACACATTGAGATTGCCATGGAATACTATGCCCACCACTATGTGATTGGTACCCGACCCTTTGAGACCAATCAGGATAAAGAATTTAAGATAACCTATCACAGTGTAGAGATCTGTGTAAGGAATGAAGCTGTCTGGGATACGTACTTTAATCTGATGATTGTTAATCAGATGGCAGAGGGTATGAACAAGGACAGTTTTCGTCGTGCGCAGCTGGTTAATACGCTCGAGCAGATACATGAAATCATTTATTATGATTATGAAAATGTGGACAAGGATACCTTTATCGAAGCCTTACAGTCCGCTAACCGACTGCTACAGAAGGTATTGGCTGCAAAGAATTCTGACTCTGCACCCTATGCAGGTCTGATTGGCCATTCTCATATGGATACGGCATGGCTTTGGGATATCAAAGAGACAATTAAAAAATGTGCAAGAACGTATTCGAATCAAATCAATCTGATGGACCAGTATCCGGAATACAAATTTGTTCAGAGCTCTGCATATCATACAGAGTTAATGAAGGAACATTATCCCGATTTGTTTGAAGAGATTAAGAAACAGGTTGCTAGTGGCAGATATGAGCCTAATGGCGGGGTGTATATTGAGTGTGACTGTAATATTCCCTCTGGAGAAAGTGTAATACGACAATTCTTATGGGGGCAGCGCTTTACCAAAGAGCATTTTAACTATATCTCGGATACCTTCTGGCTTCCTGATACCTTTGGCTATAGTGCATCGCTGCCACAGATTATGAGGGGCTGTAACGTAAAGTATTTTCTTACTACGAAGCTGAATTGGGGAGATACTACCGAATTCCCTTATGATACATTTTACTGGAAGGGGATTGACGGTTCAGCGGTTTTTGTACATTTTAATAAAACTCATACAGGACCGGAGCCTATTAATATGTTGAGGCATGTCTTAGGAGAAGGTAAGGATTCGATTAAGGAGAAGAGGGTTAATAATATGCGATTACTCTCTTATGGTGAGGGTGATGGTGGAGGTGGTCCCACCTTTGAGATGATTGAATTAGCCAATCGCTTGGCTGATATAGAGGGGCTTCCTAAGTCGAGTCATATTACGGTCAGTGAGTTTATGAATCGTCTAGAACAAACCTCTGTAAAGCCTTCCATCTATACCGGAGAGCTTTATCTGGAGCTCCATAGGGGAACCTTGACCAATCAACATACAATTAAGCGGAACAATCGTCTGGCTGAAATTGCACTAAGAAATCTGGAATATATCACGGTCCGCGATGCGGTTCGGAGGCAAGAGGCGGCCTCGGGAGTTGAAATTAATCCACTCATGCGAGACCTGTTGGTAAATCAATTCCATGATATTTTACCGGGAACCTGTGTGCCTGCTGCGCATGACCAGGCAATTGCTGATACGGACAGCATTATAAAGAAAGCCAATACTAGGATTAATACCTTGTTACAATCCGGAGCTGATACTACTGCAGTGTCAGTAATCAATACCTTGTCCTTTGAGCGACAGGATGTAATATATCTGGATTACGTGGAAGGTTATATCGTAGAGGGAAATTATAAGCAGCAGATTGTTACGGATATAAACGGTAGACATAAGCTGGCCATAAGTGGGGTATCAATACCGGCATTTGCAAGTGTAGTATTGCAGTTGGTACCTGGAAAGCTGGAAGACAGGACGGTATTCTGTCTGGAAGGAGATGTGCTTGAAACACCCTATGCAAGAGTAGTATTCGATGAGAAGGGTTATATGCAATCCTTTATTGATAAAAGGGTGAACAGAGAACTAAGGGGAGAGGGATATCCTCTGAATACCTTCCTTATGGCTGAGGATGTACCGAGTGACTGGGATAATTGGGATCTGGATGCGGATATCGCCGGTAAATTCAGAGACGATGCAGTTCTCCTTTCGAGAGAGGTTATATCGGTCGGTGAGGTGGAATGCCGAATTCGATGTGAATATCAGTTAAGTACAAAATCTCATCTCAAACAGGATATTATCTTTTATGCGGACAGTGCCGAAGTTCGCTTTGATACAATAATGGATTGGAAGGATCAGCACCGTTTCTTAAAAACAGCCTTTGATACCTCTATTCATACGGATTTCGCAAGACATGAAATTCAATTTGGATATCTCATGCGTCCTACACATCGTAATACAGCGATTGAAAAAGCAAAGTTTGAGGTGTCAAATCATAAATATACGGATCTTTCGGAAAATCGATATGGAGTGGCAATCCTAAATGATTGTAAATATGGTATATCGGCACAGGATTCTAAGCTAAGACTTTCGCTGCATAAAGGAGGCTGCCGCCCGGATTATAGGGGAGACCAGGGTGTGCATAGCTGTTGCTATAGCTTCTATCCCCATAATACTGGCTTCCAGGCCGAAAGTGTAACGAAGCCTGCTTATCTTCTTAATTACAAGCCGATTATTGTGTCCGGTATATATGAAGAACAGAGCTTGGCTAGCGTAAGTACTTCCAATATTATTATCGAGACAGTAAAGCCTATGGAAGAGCAAGAAAAGGCATTTATACTCAGAATGTATGAAGTAGAAGGAACTTATACCAAGACCATCCTGGCTTTACCGGATTGGGTTAAGGGGATTTCCATTACCAATATGTTGGAGGAGCCGGAGGAGACCTTACCGTTATCGCAAGAAGTTGAGCTGACCTTCAATGCCTTTGAGATAAAAACGGTAAAGATACATTACTAGTTATAAAAATTTCCTTTCATTTTGGATGTTATATGGTATAATATGGTTAAGTATATTAAATATATAGATGGGGTGTGTGTGTTGGACAGGGACAATTTTTTGTATAGGCAGCTTTATGAGGATATAAAGAAAAAGATAGAGGACAATGTCTATACGGAGGGAATGAAAATACCTTCAGATGATGAGTTGAAAAGTAGATTCAATGTCAGTATGATAACAGTGAAAAAGGCTCTGGGTATGCTGAAGGATGAAGGACTATTACAAAGAATACCGGGAGTAGGAACCTTTGTAAAGGTACGCAATCCGGTAGTAGAAGAGACATGCGTGCCGTGTATTACTTACGCTGGTAAGAAAATCGGTCTTGTAATGGAGCATGTATCGAGTGCTTTTGGCTTAGACCTGCTCTATAAGATCGATCGGAAGGCGGAGGAAAATGGATATAAGGTTATTACCAGATTCTCTTATTATAATAGGGAGAAGGAGACAGAAGAGATCGACTTCCTGGTAAATTCACAGATAGAAGGCTTGATTGTAATGCCCTGTCATGGTGTTTATTACAATCCTACAATCTTAAAGCTTATTCTAGAAGGCTTCCCGGTAGTGGTGATTGATAAAAAGTTGGAAGGCATATCGGTACCTTCGGTAAGGACAGATAATATCCAGGCAATTAAGAACCTGGTCAAGCACCTGTATGAACAGGGATGTCATAAGCTGGCCTTTTTCTCGTCAGAGATTATCGGTACCTCGTCTCTGCAGGAGCGCAAGCTTGGTTTTTATGAAGCGGCGGCTGAATTCGGTATAACTACTCTGCCGGAATGCACCTTAGTATTTGATGAGAACATATATCAGCATCCACCGAAGGATGAAAACATAGAAAAAGTAGCAGAGTATTTAAAAAGTAATCAGGGGGAAGTGGATGGGATTATTTGTGCGGAATATAGCTTAATATCCGCTGTGATAGAAGCATCAAAGCTTGTGAAGGTAAAGCTTGATGAAGAAGTTAAGGTTGCTTGTGTGGACGGTCCACAGGGGCTTCCGATGGCCCATATGAAACAGAATGAAATTGAGATGGCGAACAAAATAGTAGATTTATTACTAGCACAGATTAAAAAGACAAGTACGGAAACTGATTTTATGGTCCCGGCGATATTGGTCAGTGACGAATAATACCCTTTTGTCTTGGGTGGTATCATCAAATTAATAATAGCACAAGCCTGGATGGGGAGTGATATCTCAATCCGGGCTTATTTTTTTGCTATCAATACGGATTTTACAACGTTTTGAAGGCGGAAGTTTTTAATCGGAAAAATATAGCTTAATCGATAAAGTATAATAAATATATAGAATATTAATCTAATTATGCATATTAGTTAAAACACATTTAATTAACAAGTTAAATCGGTATAACAACATACAAATTAACAATAATATACATGGTTTCAACATAGATATTATGTAATTTAAATAAATATTTTATTTACAAAATAAAATTCATATGATATGATTAATATACAAGATAAATATATTTAATAAAACATACTAAATTAAAATTATTAAGTAGCTTTATCTTCAGTACATAACCGAACTAGGAGGTTCGATTGTATGTAAAGCTTGTTATCACAAAGGGATTTACAACAAGAAAGCTTACATCTTACATTGGTTACCACATAGTGGAAGGTATGATGTAGAATTAAAAGGAGGAGAAACATGAAACGAGTATTAGCACTTATGCTGGCAGTGGTTCTTGGATTTGGTTCCTTGGCAGCATGCAGCAAACCTTCAAACGATGGAGGAGTGACACAGAATCCAACTCCAGCCACAACAAATGATACTGCGGGTGAAGATAGTAAACCAACCGATTTGGCTAAAGAGGCACCGATGCTTGCTGAGCAGGTTGCTGCGGGTACTCTGCCAGCATTGGAAGAGCGTCTGCCAGTAGCTGAAGATGTAATGGTGGAAAAGGATGTTCAGTCACTGGGAGAATATGGCGGTAGCATTACTGCTACTACTAATGACGGTGGCCGTTGGGGATGGGGTCCCTATACGGAACAGAGTATGTTCCGTTTTAAATTGGATGGCTCCGGTGAAGTAGAGGCGAATGTATGTAAGGATTTTTATTCGAATGAAGATGGTTCTGTATGGACAATCGAGCTTCGTGAAGGTATGAAGTGGTCTGATGGACATCCTTTTACAGCAGATGACGTAATATTCTATTATGATCACATGTCAACTCCGGCTTTGAACGCAGACCGTACTGCAGTAGGTGTAGAGGAAGCGGGCTACTATCCTGCATATACCTCTAAGCCTTATAATTGCTACCAGGTTACAAAAGACGGCAAGAATTACTGGGCTGAATTTGCTAAGGTTGATGATTATACATTTACAGTAACCTTCGCTGCTCCGAAGCCGAACTTCCCTGAGGCAGTAGCAGTAGATAATAAGTGGATGTTCTTACCGAAGCATTTCTATATCAATTATGTTGCTCGTAAAGACGGAGTAGCGGATGATGCTACCTTCCCTCTGATTACCGAAGAGCAGGCAATTGCTAATGCAAACAAGGATTTTGGCAGAGCTTGGGAAGATTACGGCACCATGGGTAAGGATATCGGCTATTATAACTGGGATTATGCAATTGTTCCTCAGATTAGAAGCTTTATCGCTGTGAAAGATAACTGGAATACCGTTGGTGAGACCTATGAATTAGTTCGTAATCCTTATTTCTGGAAGACAGATAGTGAAGGTCGTCAATTGCCTTATCTTGACAGCATAAAGTTTATCATTATTAACGATGCAGATCAGGTAGTTCTTAAGCAGACAGCAGGTGAAATTGATATCTCAACCGTTGAGTTTGGCGATTATGCTACTGTAGCAACAGCAACTCAGGCGACTCATACTATAGTTCCTTGGTTCAGACCGGAATGGCAGAGTGGACCTGCTTTGGCTCTTTGCCAGACAGTACAGGATTCGGATAAGAGAGCACTGTTCCAGGATATTCGCTTTAGAGAAGCGCTTTCTATCAGTGTTGACAGAAACCTAATGAATGCCACCTTGATGAGTGGCCAATCAAAGCCTGCACAAGCAGCACCTTCAGAGGGTACAGCTTTTTACGATGCGGAATGGGCTAATAAGTGGACTGAATATAATGTTGATAAGGCTAACAGTATTTTGGATGAGATAACAGAGCCTTGGGACAAAGCACCGGGTACCTATCGTAAGATGAAGGGCACCAATAAGGATGTTGAAATTGTTATCTCTACCAGTGATATCAGTAAGGAAGGCGATTACATAACCTTACTGCAGACAGCTTACAAAGCAATCGGTGTTAAGGTATCTGACAAGGTAGATGCAGAAATCGCAAAATCAATATTGGTTAATAATATTGAAGCGAAGTTTGAAGGTGTTAGCATGACCTCTCCTGCTATCCGCCCTGATATTGTTGTTCCGATGCGTAACTTCAGCTGCTGGTATGGTGCATACGGTAAGTGGTATGAGGATGGCAAGACTACAGCAAATGGTGGAGTTGAACCGACCGGAGCTGTACTTGAGTTAATCAACGCTTATGATGCAATTAAGAATGCATCAGGAGATAACAGAGAAGCAGTTGTTGCAGAAAATGTGAAGAAGATCTATGATTTACATAAAGAAAATATTTGGATTATCGGATATCTGGCACCACTGCCGATTAACTTCTTTGTAAATAACAAGGTTAAGAATTTCCCGTCTAACGTTGTATGGGCAGATGAGTACCGCTTTGCAAGCATGATGCGTCCGGAGCAGTTATATTTAGCTAAATAAGACTTAGTAAAGGCTTATTAAAAGTTTTGACGTAGTATGCAAGCTTGTACCTACGTCTGGGAAGTGTGAGAAGGATACTTGGTACGAGCATAAGGAGTAAGTATATTTAGGTAGTGTAATAGGATGGAGGGCTTTTGTAAATTGGCAGAATTTTAGCACCTTTGCAAAAGCCCACATCTATATTCAAGGCAAATGAAGTTGAGAAGGGTTCTATGGTGATAAGTTATGGATAAATTGAAATATATTACAAAGAGGCTCACGCTGGCCCTTTTTACATTATTGATGATTACCTTCGTAGTATTTTTTGTAATTCAGCTTCCACCCGGTGATTTTGTGGATAGCTTGGTAACCGATATGATAGCACAAGGCGAGACTGTAACAGAGGCAGATATCGCAAACCTGCGCGCTATGTATAAGGTGGATCGTCCGTTCATGGTACAGTATGTCGATTGGCTGGGTGGCATAGTGACAGGAGACTGGGGTACTTCCTTTTATTATAACCAAACGGTATTGGCAAAGATCGGCGAGACGCTTGGAGCAACCATGATGATATCGCTGATTACATTAGTTGTAACCTATATGATCGCTATACCGATTGCAATTTATTCTGCAAAGCATCAATATTCGATCGGTGATTACTTCTTTACTTTGATCGGTTTTGTAGGTATGGCTGTTCCGCACTTTCTATTGGCAATTCTATTGATGTATTTATCTTATAAATGGACGGGTAAACCATTAATGGGACTGTTTCCGGAAGGAGGTATCACTTCTTGGGCAACCTTCCTGGAGTTCTTGAAACGATTAATTATACCCACGATTGTTATCAGTATGTCAGGTGCCTGTGGACTAATTCGAAGTATTCGTGCTCAGATGTTGGATGAGCAGGAAAAGCCGTATGTACTCTGCACAAGAGCAAAGGGTGTAAGTGAAAAAACGATAACCTATAAGTATGAAATGCGTGCAGTTATTAATCCGATTGTAAGTGGGCTTGGAGGAATGATCTCCGGTATCTTCAATGGTTCAACCATTACAGCAATCGTATTGATGCTTCCGACTCAGGGCCCGATATTATTAAAAGCATTACAATCTCAGGATGTATATCTTTCCGGAGGTATCCTGCTGATTTCAGCAACACTGGTAGTTATCGGTACGCTGATTTCTGATTTACTGCTTGCTGTTCTGGACCCGAGGATTAAATTACTAGAGGAGAGTAAATAATGAGTCAAGAGAATATAACAACCAATTCTGCTCCTGAAAGTACTAATTTAAGCGAGAAGGAATTAAAGAAGCTGGAAAAGAAGCGCGCAAAGCAAGAAAAGTATTATACATCCTCGCAGTGGCAGCTAATGGGGAGAAAGCTACTAAAACATAAGCTTGCAATGATCAGCTTTATCATCTTAGCATTACTGTATACCTGTGCAATCTTTGCCAACTTTATCGCTCCACAAGGCTTGGAGGATTTCTCGGCAACCTATTCCAATTCTCCGCCGACCAAGGTACATTTTGTACACGAGGGTGAATTTATTGGTCCGTTTGTATACGACCTTGAGGTCTCTTACGATAAATTTTTAAATAAAATATTCCTGGAGAAAACAGATAAACCTTACAAGATTGAATTTTTTGTAAAAGGTTCTTCCTATAAATTATTGGGCTTTATAAAAAGTGATTTGCATTTATTTGGAATTGATAATTCAGACCTACCACCTGGAAAGGACAAGGTAAATGTTATGCTATTTGGAGCAGATCAGCTTGGGCGTGATTTGTTCTCCAGAATACTGATTGGTAGTCAGGTATCATTGACTGTACCTTTGATTGGAACCTTTTTATCCTTCCTATTGGCGATTGTCATCGGTGGAATCTCCGGTTATTATGGTGGTATTATTGATACTGTAATACAGAGAATAATTGAGGTTATCTCTTCCTTTCCTACTTTACCATTATGGATGGCGCTTTCTGCTGCTATTCCACCTGGTATCTCCGTAGTAAAGGTATACATATTTATTACCGTAATCATGTCTTTACTCAGCTGGCCGGGACTTGCACGAACGGTTCGAAGTAAATTCCTTTCCCTGAAGAAGGAAGATTATGTTATGGCAGCAAGATTGGCTGGTGTATCCGACGCGAAAATTATCGCAAAGCATTTGGTCCCTGGCTTCATGAGCTACCTGATTGTAAATCTTACTTTGGGTATTCCCGGTATGATATTGGGAGAAACATCAATGAGCTTCCTGGGATTGGGCATGCGTGCACCTGCTACCAGTTGGGGCGTGCTATTGCAAGAGTGCCAGAGTATCAGCAATATCGCCAATTGTCCGTGGAAACTAATACCAGTCCTCTTCGTGGGATTAGCTGTGTTGGCATTTAACTTCCTGGGTGATGGCTTACGCGATGCTGCAGACCCTTATAAATAAGCGAGGTATTAAATGGAAAAGAATGTAGTTGTAGTTGAGGACCTTAATATAAAAATCAAACTGGACGAAGGCATACTGACTCCACTGCGAGGAATCAGCTTTTCAATCAAGGAGAATGAAACCCTTGGATTAGTAGGAGAATCGGGATGTGGTAAGAGCTTGACCAGCAAGGCGATCATGGGAATTAATGATCGGAAATGTGTTACAACCGGTAAGATCACCTTCCAGAATGAAGGTCGTGAGCTAAATCTGTTGGATATGAAATTTGGTGGTGCTGAAATAAGAAGTATCCGTGGCAAGAATATATCGATGATATTCCAGGAGCCCATGAGCTCATTTTCACCCCTATTCACCATAGGACATCAGATTTCCGAGTTTGTACGTCTCCATATGACAAAGGATAAAAAGAAAGCAAAGGAGATTTCCATAGAAGCAATGCGTAAAGTGGGGATTTCTAATCCGGAGAAGAGGTATAACCAATACCCTCATGAATTCTCCGGAGGTATGCTGCAAAGAGCTTTGATTGCAATGGCGCTGGTATGTAATCCGAAGCTTCTCATTGCGGATGAGCCTACTACAGCCCTGGATGTAACGATTCAAGCGCAGATTCTTGAACTGATGAAGGAGTTGCAGAAGGAATTTAAGATGGCAATTCTCTACATTACCCATGATCTTGGGACAGTGGCGAAGGTATGTGATCGTGTAGCGGTTATGTATCTTGGAAAGATTGTAGAGATAGCTCCGGTTAAGGATATATTCAAAAATCCTCTTCATCCGTATACGATTGGATTGATGGGCTCTGTCCATAAGATTGGTGGAGGACATGATCGTCTCTATTCCATAGAAGGAACGGTACCCCTTGCAATGAATCTGGCTAATCAATGTGGCTTTTATGATCGTTGCGAGTATCGTGAGAAGGGTAAATGTAATTGTAGTGAACCAACCTTGGTGGAAGTGAATGAAGGCCATTTTGTTGCCTGCTATGCAGATATGAGTGCTGCTAAGAAGAAAGAACAGTAAGGAGGGATTGTTATGTCGAAAACGATATTAAAAGTAAAAGAAATGAGCAAGACCTTCTCTTCAAAAAAAGTTGATGTAAGAGCTGTGAATAATGTGAGCTTTGAGGTAAATGAGGGTGAGACTGTCGGTATTGTTGGTGAGTCTGGCTGTGGCAAAACCACACTTGGTCGTTGCATCGTAAAAGCAGTTGATGCGACTGCAGGTGAGGTGTTATATCTTGCTGAGGATGGAACGGAGTATAACTTACAGAAGATCGATAAGGCTTCCATGAAAACCATTCGAAAAGAGATACAGATGATTTTTCAGGATCCTTTTTCTTCTTTGGACCCGCGTATGACGGTATTTGACATTATTTCAGAACCCTTAAGAGCGAATTTTAAACTATCCAAGAAGGAGATTGAAGCTCGTGTAAAGGAGATAGCGGTTAAGGTTGGTTTAAATCCCAGTTATCTCAAGCGCTATCCCCATGCCTTTTCTGGTGGACAGCGTCAAAGAATTGGTATTGCCAGAGCTCTTGTACTGTATCCTCGTCTGATCGTATGCGATGAAGCGGTATCTGCCCTTGACGTATCCGTTCAGGCTCAGGTGGTAAACCTATTGATGGACTTGCAGAAGGAGTTGAAGCTGACCTATCTGTTCATTAGTCATGATCTATCGGTAGTTGAACATATCTCGGATAAAGTGGGTGTTATGTATCTAGGGAAGATGGTAGAGTATACCACAAGCGGAGAATTATTCAAGAATCCTTTGCACCCCTATACGGAAGCACTGATCTCTGCTGTACCAATTGCAGATCCTACCCTTGAAAATGAGAGAATTCCATTGCAGGGAGAGATTCCAAATCCGGCAAATCCGCCCTCGGGATGCTTTTTCCACACAAGATGTAAATACTGCATCGACAAATGTAAAACAGAGGATGTTAATTTTATAGAAATGGAGAAGGGACATTACGTGGCATGTCATAGAGCGGGTGAATTAAAGCTCCGTGGGATTATCAAGGAATAATTTATTGCTACAGTGACCAAATAAAAATATGAAAAAAGAATTGATTGTATTTATAGATAGCGGTGATACCCTGGTAGATGAGTCGACTGAGGTAAAAAATGAGATGGGAACTGTGCTTAAAGCACAGCTATTCCCAGGAGCCAAGGAGAACCTGGCTAAGCTTTATGACAATGGCTATACTATAGCTCTTGTAGCAGATGGAACCAAAACCTCCTTTGATAACATCTATCTTTCTCATGAATTGGATTATTGCTTTAGTGCTAAGGCAATCTCAGGTGAGCTTGGTCAGGAAAAGCCTGCACCAATCATGTTCCAGCATGCTATGAAGGAGCTTGGCTTAACAGATAGTGATAAGCACCGTATTGTAATGATAGGAAATAATATCAAGAGGGATATTATTGGGGCGAACAGAATGGGAATTGTCTCTATATTAGCAAATTATAGCCCTCGCTATGACATGAATCCTGTCAATCAGGAGGAAACACCGGACTATATTCTGGATGCTCCGGATAAGCTGTTCGAGCTTATGGAGGAGCTGGAGCATATGATAAACGATAAGAAAAGTATAAAAAGGAATATATGATATAGCGTACAGAAGTAATAGGAGGAGAGGGAAAAAATATGACAGATCGTGAATTGGCGATCAAGTATGCGCCACATCTTTATTTTGATAAGAATGAGCCCTTTACCATTGATCAGATTGGCTATGATATTATCAGAACCTCAGGTAGAAGCAGGTCTTTTGACCGTGATATCTGGATTGATACGGATAAGGTAGCATTTGTAATAGAATATCAACTTTATTATGATTTTGACATACAGCATATGTATGACTTGGAGCATTTTTGGGTCTATGTCGGACACGATGGTAATGTGGTAGATGGAGAAGCGAGCGCTCATGGCAGCCATATGAACTGTTTTCAATATTCCAAGGTATTAGAAGAGGAAACTCATATTCCAATCTACATTCAGCCGGGTAAGCATGCTGTATTCCCGGATGGAAAGCTCTTTCTGCTATTTAGTGATGTAGATGTGGTCTGTCATAAATATGCAGGGACCGGAGGCTTGTTAGTAAATAATTTATTCAAAGGACTTTTGCATACAAATTCCTACCTGAATTATCAGATATGTAGCTATATCAGAGAGAACTTCTCATTTCATCCAACATTGGAATTTGTCCCAGCTCCATATAACGAAGATATTATTGTAACCTGGGATGAATTATATCGGATTATTCCGAGAAGAATTGAGCACTTACTGAAAAAATTGGGGATCAGCAGCGTATAGTGGCACTAATCCCTTATGCAACCAGAGCACCTCAAATGTGGACGGTAGCATAAGATTACGAATTGAAAGATGAGGTTCCTATGGTTAAGAAAATAGTTCTAGTATTTAAGACGCACTTTGATATCGGTTTCACGGATTTGTCCAGCCGAGTAATCGAACAATATGGTGACTCCATGCTAAAGGAAGTTATTGCAACCTGTAAAGCAACGAAGCATATGGGGCCGCTTAAGTATGTATGGACGATGCCTGCCTGGCCTCTGAAAGTCATAACGCAGCAATGTAGAGATGATTTAAAGAAGGATTTGGAGCAATTGATAGAAGATGGGCAGATTGTATGGCATGCATTACCATATACATCTCATACCGATTTTTGCAGTGTCGAGGAGTTCGTTGAAGGTCTTCGCTATGGCCGTGAGCTATCCATAAAGTATAACAAGCCTTATCCAATTGCAGCAAAAATGACGGATGTTCCCGGACATGGAATTATGCTTCCGCAGATTTTATCTGGGGCAGGGATTAAGTTTCTTCATCTGGGCTGCAATGAATTTGCGACCCCTCCTAAGGTTCCTTTCCTGTTCCACTGGCAGTCGCCAAGTGGAGAACGGGTACTGACGATGTATAGTAAGGGTGGATATGGCACCTCTTTACTTCCACCAGATGATTGGGATTACCCGGTGTGGATGGCCTTGATGCAGACACAGGATAACTGTGGTCCACAATCGGTAGAGGTAATACATAAATTGGTTGATGACATCAGAAAAAAATATCCTGATGTGGAGATAGTCTGCGGTTCCTTGGATGATTTTTATAAAGAACTCTCAAAGAGTGATTTATCTAAGCTTCCAACCATAACGAAGGACCTGGCTGATACCTGGATCCATGGAATTGGTGCTTATCCTAAGGAAGTTGGTATGGTGCGTGAAACAAGATCAGAAGTAAGAAGACTTCAGGCCCTTAGAATGAAGCAGCGTCTTGAGTCTGGAATTGAGACGAAGGATGACTACTCTAACTTACTGGATCAATATTATGATGATATCGACCTCTTTGAAGAACATACTTGGGGAGCCGATGTTAAGACCTGGCTTGGTCCGAAGCGTGTCTATCGAAAGAAGGAATTCCTAAAGGAAAAGCAAAAAGACAATTATACATATATGGAGCGGTCATGGCAAGAACAACGGGACAGAGCGGACAATAGTGTACAGACTTTAGGAAAGATAAGACAGCTTGTTAATGCTAAGAGTGATGTATCTCTTAATTTATTTAATCCGGGCAGCCGTTCCTATACCGGTTGGGTATCCTTGAAGAACTTGGAGAAAGAGCTTTCAGGCTGTAGTGTAAAATACGGAGATGTATCGCTTCCGTTAACAAAAATTAATGGGGAGTGGTCCTGCTTTGTATCTGAGCTGCCACCTTTTAAGACAGTACCAATTCATATAACGGAAGGAACCCAATATAGTGGAGCATTGTCGATAAGTAAGCAGGATCAGAGGGGTGTGATTGAGAATCATCGTTACCGCCTGACATTTTCAGAGAAGACGGGAGATATCTTCGAACTATATGATAAGGATTTGGCATCGGTTCTATTACAAAAGAATGAGAATCAATCCGTATTTTCTTATCAATATGATCGTTATGGCATTCAAGATGTTACAAGTTATCTTAGAGACTTCGCATATCGCTTCTCCACTTGGGGGATTCAGGATTATGGCAGGGAGGCATATCCGGATTGTGAGCATAAAACCTATCGTCCGAGATTTGAGAATTATTCCATCGATCTTGACACCCTGACATTGAATTTCGTCACCAGAGAGAGCTCTAAGAAGTATGGGGATGCCGAGAAGGTGATGCTTGAGATAACTTTACCGCCGGCCGGTGATGAGATCTACCTCAATGTGAGTTTACAAAATAAGAGTGAGACTCCTTATATTGAATCGGGTTCCATTCTGTTTCCCACCGATCATAAGAAGCAGATATATCGCATCAATAAATCTAATACAGTACTGGATCCTGCTACAGATATTGAAGATCATGCAAATCATGTATTTTATTGTCTTGAGAATTATATATCAGCAAGGGACGAAGAGTGCGGAGTATGTATTGTAACAAAGGATACTCCTCTGGTAGCCTTGGGTGAGACGGGAGTATATCAGTATAGACCAACCTATCACTCACCGGAAGAGCCGGTTATGTACTTTAATCTCTTTAATAATATGTGGGGAACTAATTTTCCTCAGTGGTTTGGTGGAGATTTAAGCTACCGTTACGTATTATATGGGTTCAAAAAGGATCAGGAGGCGGATAATTTAGAGAGAGCCTCGATGCTGCAGGAAGGGATCGAAGTGACTAGTCATAGTTTGGTTATGGACTGTCTCACACTCCCGGAGCATATGCAGGTCATTAGCGTAAGAGAAGTAATGGATGGATTAGTGATACGACTCAGAGAATTATCGGGAAGGTCAGCAACCAGAAAACTGCGAATAGATGGCTATGATATCGTACCGGCTGACTTAAATAACAATGTGTGTGGAAGTCAAGTGCCGGAATTACTGGAATTTGAAGTTAAGCCCTATGGCATATATTCCTTCCTGTTGAAAAAAAGATAACAATTATTTGTTGTGCAAATGGACGATACGAAGTAATTGTATGACTTTTGATACTTCAATATAATATATAATAAAAGGTAGTAAAAGCTTAAGGATACGATAAGGAGCGGCTGTAAAATATAATCTTATGATTTCGAATGTTTATAAAAGGACATTAGAGGGATATATAGATATTTTATAGTCGCTCTTTTATATGCATAATAAATCGGAGTAGTAGCTAATTTTTAGATATATGATAAAAAAGGTTAATAAACTTAGCATTTATATAAGAAGGGCAGGGCTTAATGATGAAATTAACTTATTACGGAACGGCAGCCGGTGAAGGCTGGCCTGGAATATTTTGCAATTGTGAGTTATGCAAGGAGGCAAAGCGCCTGAAAGGGAAGAATATACGAACTAGATCACAGGCATTGATTAATGATGATTTACTGATTGATTTAACACCGGATACGAATATGCATAGTCTCGTATATGGTCTGGATTTGGAAAAGGTGCAGCATTTGTTGGTAACCCATAGCCACACGGATCACTTTCATCCGGCGGATCTGGAGATGCTAAGAGAACCCTTTGCCCATCAGCGTGATTTGCTTCATGTCTATGGTAATGATAGTGTAAAAAACAGAATATGGTCCGAGGTTCCGGATGTAGATAAGGTGGAGGACCGCTTCGTTTTTCATAAAGCGGAACCATTTGAAAAGATATCAATCAAGGACTATACCGTGATTCCGCTGTTAGCCCTCCATGACAGGCGGGAAGAATGTCTTATTTATGAGATTATTCAAGGAAATAAGGCGATGCTGTACGCACATGATACCGGTGCTCTCCCCGATGAGACAATAGAATATCTTAAGAATAACAAGGTATATCTGGATCTTGTGAGTCTGGATTGCACTACCCAGAGTGAAGCAGATGGGAACAATCATATGGGGCTTGTCGATGCGGTGAAGGAACGAAAACGCTTAATTGATCTTGGTCTAGCTGATGATAATACAAAATGGATTGTAAATCATTTCTCCCATAATGGAGGATGGTTGCACGAACAGATGGTTGAAGAGGCTGACAAGGTAGATTTTTTGGTATCCTATGATGGTATGGTAATAGAGGTATAGCTATAGGCTGTTATAGAAGGAGATAAATAATGGGAATAAGATATTGTGAAAATAATCGTATCTTTAAATTAGATACACCAAAATCAACCTATATGATCGGTATAGTCGATGATGAAAATTTTGTAGGCCACATCTATTATGGAAAGAGAGTAGTGGATGAAGACTTGACCTATCTATTACGTACTGATAATGGAGCAAAGGTTCCTTCCAGAAACAATCGGGACAGAGTTTCCTTTATGGATAGCTTACCGATGGAGTATTCTACCCATGGGATTGGCGACTTTCGTGAGTCCTGTCTCAGTGTGAAAACCAAGCTGGGACATTCTGCTTGTAGCCTATCCTATGTTACTCATAAAATCTATCCAGGTAAGCCGAAGCTTGAAGGGCTTCCGGCAACCTTTGGTGATTCCAAAGCCTGTACGACACTGGAGCTTATCTGTGAAGATAAGGTTTTGAAGCTTCAGATTGTACTGCTTTACACTGTATTTGAAGAGCTGGATGTAATTACCCGAAGTGTTCGAATTCAGAATGGATCAGAGGATAGCATCTATCTGACGAAGGTATTGTCAGCCTGTCTTGATATGGACAACCGGGAATATGATATGCTGACCCTTTATGGCCTCTGGTCAAGGGAGAGGATGATTAACCGTAGAAGAATTACGGACGGAAAGCAACTGATTTCCTCTCTTAGAGGGGTATCCTCACATCAAGAGCAACCCTTCTTGGCAGTTATGGATAAGGATGCGAATGAGGATAACGGCGAGGTATATGGAATGCATCTGGTGTATTCGGGTAACTTCATGGCTCAGGCTGAGGTGGTGCAGTTTGGTTCCCTTCGGGCGACCATAGGGATCAATCCGGTTGATTTTAGCTGGAAGCTGGAGCAGGGTGAGAGCTTTACCTCTCCCGAGGCAGTACTTGTCTATTCCTCAGAGGGTATCGGCCAGATGACAAGAACCTTCCACGATTTATATCGTTCTCACTTAATCAGGGGAGAATATCGTGATAAAAAGCGTCCTATATTGATTAATAACTGGGAAGCGACTTATTTTGATTTCGATAGTGAGAAGCTACTTAGTATAGCAAGAGAAGCCTCTACACTTGGGATTGAGATGCTGGTAATTGATGACGGCTGGTTTGGTGCAAGAAATGATGATAATTCAGCTTTGGGTGACTGGGTAGTGAATGAAGAAAAGCTGAAGGGCGGCTTATCGTACCTTGCAACAGAAGTTAATAAATTAGGAATGAAGCTGGGACTATGGTTCGAACCCGAGATGATTTCTCCGGATTCAGATTTATATCGGGCGCATCCGGATTGGGCAATACAAATTCCCGGACGTACCGGCGCACTTAATCGGAATCAGTATGTACTAGATATCTCAAGGAAAGAAGTTAGGGATGCAATCTATGACAGTATGGCTAAAGTCCTGAGATCAGCGAATATCGAATATGTGAAATGGGATATGAACCGTTCGTTGACGGACCTTGGAAGTGTATGCCTTGATGCAGATTCACAGGGAGAGCTTTATCATCGCTATGTCCTAGGCTTATATGAGATGCAGGAGCGTCTGATCAGTGATTTTCCGAATCTGTTGCTTGAGAATTGCTCCAGCGGTGGTGGAAGATACGATCCGGGAATGTTATATTACAGCCCTCAAATCTGGTGCTCCGATGATACCGATGCAATTGAGCGACTGCGGATACAAGAGGGAACAGCCCTAATTTACCCCCTGTCTACTATGGGTGCTCACATCGCAGATTGCCCAAGCCACTCCAATGGTCGTAGTACCCCCTTTGCAACCAGAGGTTATGTGGCACTTGCAGGAACCTTCGGCTATGAGCTGGATATTACGAAGATACCGGAAGAGGATCGAATGCTGATCCCTGAACAGGTAGCGACCTACCATAAATTCAATGATTTGATCCGCACCGGTGATTATTACCGGATAGCCTCCTATCAGAGTAATCATGAATATGATTGTATCCAAGTGGTATCAAAGGATAGGAAGGAAGCACTGGTTACCTATATTCAGGTTATGGCACGACCAAACTACAGTACCCGTCGTGTTCGCCTGAAGGGGTTATGTGAGAATACGATATACCGTATTGAGGAGACAGGGGTCATGCTAAGCGGTGGTGCGTTGATGCATGCAGGTCTTTCAATTGATAATATGTGGGGAGATTATCTGGGTAAGCTCATTCACATTATAGCTGTAGATTAAGCTTAATTGGAGTCTTGCGGTGTGTATAAGAATGGATAAAGTAGTAATTACAAGGTGTAAAAAGGAGGCTGTCATCCTATGACAGCCTCTGTAAAAAATACTTTATATTAATTTAGATTGGGTAATGTATTACATGGTGATTTCTGAAAGCAGTACCGGACGATTTTCATCCAGAGACTTTTTCGCTGCCTTGGCAATCAATACCGGTT
Source organism: Bacillota bacterium (assembly GCA_023411555.1). Classification (GTDB taxonomy): domain Bacteria; phylum Bacillota; class Clostridia; order Lachnospirales; family Lachnospiraceae; genus Mobilitalea. Next base: position 58,848 of record JAEYOQ010000008.1, on the reverse strand, counting down.
GTAAACCATCATTAATATTTACAGGAACCTCAGTATCATTGAGTGCTGCCTGAACGAACAGGGATACTTCTTTGGAGAAGGAAGCCATATAGCGCTCAAGGAAGAAGTATAAGGGTTTTTCTCCTGTGACACCGGCTGCGGTACTAAGAACTGCGGTAGAGCCTGCATCATTGGTAACTGCGACCTGACCCTTGGAACCGAAGACCTCTGCACGTTGATCATAGCCGTAATCAGCTTTTCTGGAGTTGTCAATGACAGCAAGGGCACCATTGGCCAGCTTCATGGTAATGATAGCGGTATCGATATCGCCTGCATCCTTGATGGCGGGGTTAACTAAAGCAGTACCGCTTGCATATACCTCGACAACATCGCTGGAGGTCAGATAACGAACCATATCAAAATCATGAATGGTCATGTCAAGGAACATACCACCGGATACCTTTACATACTCAAGCGGAGGAGCCTCAGGATCTCTGGAGGTTACCTTTACAACATGTACATCGCCAATCTTTCCTTCTTCTACCGCTTTACGGACTGCCTCGAAATTGTGATCGAAACGGCGGTTAAAACCAACCTGGAATTTAACATTGGACTGGTCAAGAGCTTCCATAACAGCCTTGATTTTAGCTAAGTCCTGTGAGATGGGTTTTTCACAGAATACATGCTTATTAGCCTTGATTGCTTCAATTGAAATATCTGCATGTGTATCTGTTGAGGAACAGATAAGGACTGCATGGATTTCGTCATCCTGCAGGATGTTACGATAATCTGTATGTACCTTCTGTATTCCTAAGCTTTTTGCCCATTCCATGGTTGCATCATTCATATAGGGATCTGCAATTGCTACAACCTTTGCATCCTTTACGTGATATGTAATACTCTCAGCATGTACTTTACCGATTCTTCCTGCACCAATAATACCGATATTTAACATGATTTTATTTCCCTTTCTAGTAGTTGGTATATTTTTGTGAATATGCTATAGATTATAGCATGATAATAACTGAAATACAACTAAAAGTTAATAAGAATATATGTAAAATATATTAAAAACGATCCGAATAAAACAATATATATTGATTTATTGCCCCAGTATGGTAATATATATGTAGTTGATGCAATATATGGAGGTACTAAATGGGAATGAAATCAATTCGGATCAAGCAGATGGAGCAATATATCATGGAACATGATTTGGTATCCATGGAGGAATTACGTAGTAAATTTAATATATCTATGAATACGGTTCGCCTGGATGTTGCTCAACTGGTGAGCAAGGGAGCTATTCGTAAGGTGTACGGAGGTGTCTGCAGTAATCAGAAAGAGAATTTAGTCCCATTTGAAGAGAGACAGTCTAAGAATATTCAGGGAAAAATCGCTTGTGGCATGGCTGCTGCAAAGCTAGTTGAGGATGGAGATATTATCTTTATCGACTCAGGAACTACAACTATGTATATGGTTGATTATATGAGGGAGTGCAACTCGGTGACTGTAATTACCCATAGCCTGAACGTGATAAACCGTGCAATCCCGATCCCGAATATTAATCTTATCTGTCTGCCAGGTACTCTTGAAAGAAAGACCAATTCTTTTGCTTCTGCTGATACGGTTCGTGCTCTGGAAAAGTATAATATTAACAAGGCTTTCATGGCTTCTTCCGGTATCACTCATAGCGGTATGGTAACGAATTCATCACCGCTGGAGTATGAGATTAAGAAGGCAGCAATTGCCGGCAGTCATCAGAAGATACTGATGATCGACTCCTCGAAATATGGTGAGAGTGGAATGCTCACCTATGCTAAGCTACCTGAGATGGAGACGGTAATCGTCGATGAGAATGTCGATCAGACACTGCTTTCTATGCTGGAGAAGAATAATGTGGAAGTGATTGTTGTACCACTATCAAAGGATTGAAGCCTAAAGAATGGTTGATTTATTATACTGATTATGATGAATAGGAATTAGGTACACTCCCTGGGTTAGTAATTGATGGATATCCAAAAATATCAGCTTTACAGATATTTTAGGAATCAAGTATTAATCTGGGGAGTTTTTGTGTAATTATAATTGACTAACTAGTGCATATGTGGTAGATTATTGTTAAAAGATTAGTAAGTTATTGATAATTCTCTGATTAATAAGAAGGAAGGATAATTTTACGAATGTCACTAGTTAGTTTGAGTAATATTTTATCACGAGCAGATAGGGAGGATTACGGAGTTGGTGCCTTCAGTGTAGCTAATATGGAGATGGTAATGGGAGCGATTCAGGCAGCAGAAGAATGCTCTTCACCGATCATCTTACAGGTAGCTCAGGTACGATTACCTTATTCTCCGCTGCATATGTTAGGTCCGATGATGTTGGCGGCTGCAAGAAAAGCCAGCGTCCCTGTAGCGGTTCATTTTGATCATGGCTTGGATGTAAAGGCCATCCATGAGGCATTGGAGCTTGGCTTCACCTCTGTTATGATCGATGCCTCGCATCTTCCCATTGACCAGAATATCGAACTGGTTAAGGAAGTAAAGAAGCTTGCAGATCGTTACGGTGCAAGTGTGGAAGCAGAGGTTGGGCAATTAGGAGGCAGTGAGGATGGCTCTGTTGATCACACGATGTATCTTTCCGATCCTGGAGAAGTGAAGCTATTGTATGAGCATACAGGGGTGGATGCAATCGCATTGTCAATCGGTAATGCCCATGGGTTATATAAAGAGGAACCTAATCTTAAATTTGAGGTACTTGAGGAAACGAAGAAAATCGTTCCGGTGCCTTTGGTGCTACATGGAGGTTCAGGCATCAGCGCGGAGGATTTTAGAAGGTGTATCCGTCTCGGAATTCGAAAAATTAACATCGCTACCGCTAATTTTTTATCTGTGGAGACCTCGGCAAGGCAGTACTGCAGTGAGGATAAAAGGGATTATTTTTCCCTGAGTGCTTCTATGGTAGAAGGAATGAAAAGAAATGTAGTCGAACATATTAACATATTTCAGAGCAAGGACAGAGCATGGAGGTAATATATTATGGGATACATAGAATTTGCTAAGGATAGACCCTTTGACTTAGTACTCATCGGTAGAATAGCAATCGATTTTAATCCGGTGGATTACTACAAACCACTTGCAGAGAGCACTACCTTCAAGAAATATCTTGGTGGTTCACCTGCCAATATTGCAGTAGGTATGGCGAGGCTGGGAAGAAAGGTTGGCTTTATCGCGAAGGTGTCCAAGGATCAGTTTGGAGATTTTGTAACAAATTATTTTGCCAAGGAAGGTATCGATACTTCACACATCAGTAGATGCAAGAATGGTGAGAAGCTTGGATTGACCTTTACTGAGATACTAAGTGAGACACAGAGCAGCATACTGATGTATCGCAATGAGGCTGCGGATCTTAAGTTAGAGACAGCTGACGTGGATGAGGAATATATCAAGAATGCAAAAGCAATCTTGATCTCAGGAACCGCATTGGCAGAAAGTCCTAGCAGAGAGGCTGCTTTGAAGGCGATGCAGCTAGCGAAAAAGCATAATACGGGTATTATCTTTGATATTGATTACCGCCCTTATAATTGGAAGAATGAGGATGAGATTGCAATCTATTATTCCATAGTAGCATCGAATAGTGATATTATTCTTGGTTCCAGAGAAGAGTATGATCTAACTCAGAGATTGGTTGCACCTTATGAGACAGATAAAGAGACAGCAGCATATTGGCATAGACAGGGAGCTAAAATAGTCGTAATTAAGCATGGTAAAGAGGGATCCACTGCTTATACCAAGGATGGCAAACATTACGGAATTAAGCCATTTCCGGTGAAGCTACTCAAATCCTTTGGAGGCGGAGACGGATATGCATCTGCCTTTCTCTATGGTCTGTTCGAGGGTTGGGAAATCATCGACTGTCTGGAGTTCGGAAGTGCTTCGGCAGCCTTGTTAGTTGCCAGTCATGCATGCTCTGAGGATATGCCATCAGTAGATATGATTAAAGACTTCATTAAGGAAAGCAAAGAGAAGTACGGTGATACAGTTGCTATGATGTGTGAAGAGAATTGATATTTTATTAGATAACGGGGGTAATCATGTTAAATTATCTGGCTTTTAATGCGGAAGGAAAAAAAGTAGTATCCAGAGTTGACGGGTTCAATAAGGATATGCTGATGGATATTACAGTATATCAATTGAAAAAGGGAAAGACCTATGTGTTTTGTGAGGAGGATAAGGAAACAGCATTTTTATTGCTTGGAGGTTCTGTAGAATTTCACTGGGAATCAAGAATTGACAGAGCTAGCCGTGAGAGCGTATTTACCCAGGCTCCTTATTGTCTTCATGTATGTAGAAATACGAAGGTTGCTGTGTATCCAAAGATGGATACGGAGCTATTGGTTCAATCTACTTATAATGAAAGAAGCTTTGCCGGCCGTTTCTATGAACCGGAGGATCGCAAGATAGAATTAATGGGTGCCGATCAATGGGAGGGCACTGCAAAGCGTGAGGTACTTACTATTTTTGATTATAAGACGGCACCATATTCTAATATGGTACTCGGTGAGGTAATTACAAAGGCTGGTAGATGGTCCAGCTATATCCCTCACAGTCATGATCAACCGGAGGTGTATTATTACAAATTCGATAAACCTCAGGGCTTCGGCGCATGTTTTATCGGTGATACGGCTTATAAGGTAACAGATGGCTGTGCGGCAGCAATTAAGGGAGGCTTAACTCATCCGCAGGTTTCAGCCCCCGGATATAACATGTATTATTGTTGGATGATACGACATCTGGAGAATAATCCCTGGACTACACGGGATAATGATCCGGCACATGAATGGCTTTTAAATGAGTAAAGGAGGAGCATATGGGTTCTATGAAGATGACGGTTGGGCAAGCTATAGTAAAGTTTTTGGATAATCAATACGTAAGCCTGGATGGAAAGACGGAGAAGTTTGTAGATGGTATCTTCACCATCTTCGGACATGGCATCGTCTGTGGATTAGGTCAGGCACTGGAGGAAAATCCCTATGAACTAAAAGTGTATCAGGGTAGAAATGAGCAGGGTATGGCACATGTTGCTGCCGGCTTTGCAAAACAGAGTAACCGAAGAAGGATCATTGCCTGTGCCTCGTCGATTGGACCGGGTGCAGCTAATATGGTAACCGCAGTAGCTGATGCTACCGCAAACAATGTACCACTTCTGGTCTTTACCGGTGATACCTTTGCTACTAGACAGCCGGATCCGGTACTTCAGCAGATTGAGCAGTTCCACGATGCTTCCATCACAACAAGTGATGCTTTTCGTCCGGTCTCAAGATACTGGGATCGGGTATATCGTCCGGAACAGCTGATGACGGCTTTACTGAATGCGATGAGAGTTCTTACAGATCCGGAGCTGGCAGGCGGCGTATGCATCAGCCTTCCTCAGGATGTTCAGGGAGAAGCCTATGAATATCCCGATTACTTCTTCGAGAAAAGAGTACATAGAATACATAGACGCAGACCAGAGGAAGAGGAGATATCAGAGGCGGTCAAGCTGATCAGTCAGAAGAAAAAGCCCTTTGTTATCATAGGCGGCGGTGTCAGATATTCCGAAGCAGGGGAGAGAGTTGCAGAGTTTTGTGAGAAATTCAACATTCCCTTTGGGGAGACACAGTCCGGTAAGAGTGCTATAGCCTCTTCTCATCCTCTAAACCTTGGTGGAGTCGGAGTAACCGGTAATTATTCAGCGAATATCTTGGCAGCCGGAGCCGATGTTGTGATCGGAATTGGAACAAGACTGACGGATTTTACTACTGGTTCCAAGGAGCTGTTCCGTAATCCTGAGGTAGATTTTGTTCTGTTGAATGTATCAAGCTATCATGCACAGAAGCTGGATGGATATTCGATTGTTGCAGATGCAAAGAGAGGAATCGAAGAGTTAACCCTAGAACTGGAGAAGGCTGCTTATCACTCCTCCTATCAGAATGAGATATCCGATGCGAAGGAGTATTGGGACCGGGAGATGACAGTTTTAACCGGCAACACCTACACCAGTGGTTATCAGTCCCTTATTAAGGCAAAGGAAGAGGGCATTGAGGAGGAATTTATCAAGGCGACCGGTGGAGTACTTACACAGACAGAGGCCATTGGTATTATCCGAGAAGTGATTGAGGAGGATGCAATCATTGTTGGTGCTTCCGGCAGTCTTCCGGGAGACCTTCAGAGAATGTGGACCACGGACACCAAGGATGCTTATCATATGGAGTACGCTTATTCCTGCATGGGTTATGAGATTGCGGCAACTCTTGGAGCGAAGCTTGCAGAGCCTTCACGTGCCTGCTATTCCATGGTAGGAGACGGCTCCTTTATGATGATGCACTCCGAGCTTACTACTGCACTTCAGGAGAATAAGAAAATAACCATATTACTCTTTGATAATTGTGGATTTGGCTGTATCAACAATCTCCAGATGGGGAAAGGAATCGGAAGTCTGGCAACTACCTTCCGTTATAGGAACGAAACCTCCGGTAAACAGGACGGTGGTCTGATTGTAACCGATTTTGCCATGATCGGAAAGGGCTATGGATTGACTACCTACTCTGTTAAGACAAAGGAGGAGTTGAGAAAGGCTCTTATTGATGCAAAGGAGACAAATAATAGCGTACTGATTGATATGAAGGTGCTTCCCAAGTCAATGACCGATGGCTATGAGTCATGGTGGCATGTCGGTATAGGTGACAGTGATACCAATCCCAAGATCAAAGAAGCCTATAACGACAGAAGAGACCATCTAAAGAATGCCAGAAAGTATTAATACATGCTTCATACTAGGTCTGTGAAGCAAACATTTTACGAAAGAAAGCTTGTACATCAGCTTACATAAATAGATTATGGAGGATAATGAAGATGCTTAATAAGGATAAGATTAAACTCGGAATAGCACCGATCGGTTGGACCAATGACGACATGCCTGCTCTTGGAGGAGAGAATACCTTTGAGCAATGTATCAGCGAGATGGCACTTGCTGGTTTTACCGGCTGTGAGGTTGGCAACAAGTATCCTAAGGATACTAAGGTTTTAAAAGAAGCTCTGGAAGTCAGAGGAATGCGCATAGCAAGTAAATGGTTTTCATCCTTCCTGGTTACAAGACCTTATGAGGAGACAGAAAAGGAATTCATCAAGGAACTGGATTATCTGGAGGCAGTTGGAGCAAACCGAATTAATGTCTCAGAACAAAGCTATTCCGTTCAGGGAAATGAAGAATTATCCATCTTTGATAATAAGGTGAATTTTACGACAGAGGACTGGACCAGATTATGTGATGGGCTAAATAAGCTTGGAAAGCTTGCTCGTGACCGTGGCTTCAAGCTGTGCTTTCATCACCATATGGGTACCGGTGTTCAGACGATTGCAGAGACAGAGAAGCTTATGGATAATACCGATGAGAATTATGTATTCCTCTGCTATGATACAGGACATTTTACCTTCTCTGGAGAGAACCCGCTTCACATATTGAAGAAATATCCGAATCGAATTGGTCATGTTCATCTGAAGGATGTCAGACCCGACGTCCTTAAGAAAGCAACCGAAGGAAGATGGTCCTTCCTCAAATCGGTGAGGGAAGGTACCTTTACAGTACCAGGAGACGGCTGTGTGGATTTCAAATCTGTATTCGAAGAGTTGGAGCGCAGCGGCTATGAGGGTTGGCTTTTAGTTGAGGCAGAACAGGATCCGGCGAAAGCAAATCCCTTCGTATATGCGAAAAAGGCAAGAGAATATATCAGAACGATGATTAATATCTAATCAAGATGAAGGAACTCAGGCAGTGTATTGTATCGCTACGATGGCAGAGCTATGAATGTAGAACGAAGTATATGATACACTGCTCTGGGAGGATTTATGATTAGAGACTATGAAAGGATGAGATGATGGAAAAGCTAAAATATTATGCAGGCGGCAAGTTCGTAGAATCAAAAACAGAAAAGTACAATGATGTTTACAATCCGAGTACCGGTGAGGTGACTGCTCAGGTTCCCTGTTGTACCGCAGAGGAGACAGAGGAGGTTATTCAGATTGCAAAGAAGGCTTACCAAAGCTGGTCTAAGGTGCCGATTGCTAAACGTGTTCAGGTATTATATAAGCTCCGTAATCTGATTGATGAGCATATGGAGGAACTCACTTATCTGGTAGCTCAGGAGCATGGTAAGGTATGGGACGAGGCAGCAGGAGATGTTCTTAAGGCGAAGGAAGGAACGGAGTTGGCTTGCTCAGCCCCCAGTCTAATTCTCGGAGAAGCTATGATGAACGCTTCCAGCGGTTTTGATACGGTACTATATCGTGAATCCATCGGAGTTTTTGCGGGCATCGTTCCTTTTAACTTTCCTGCAATGATACCGATGGGCTGGATGGCACCTATGTGTATTGCCGCTGGTAATACCATAGTTTTGAAGGTTTCCAGCTCCACACCAAGAACAGCACTACGCTTTGCTGAGCTATACCAAGAAGCAGGACTCCCGGACGGAGTTCTTAATATCATAACCTGTAGTCGTAATGAAGCGGAAATCTTTTTAACCCACCCGGATATAAAAGGAATTTCTTTTGTAGGCTCAACTTCAGTAGGAAAGCATATCTATAGTGTAGCAGCGGCCCATGGCAAGAGAGTTCAGGCCTTATGTGAGGCAAAGAACCATGCCCTTGTACTAAAGGATGCACCCATCGATCGTACAGCAGCAGGAATCATCAATTCCGCTTTTGGCTGTGCAGGTGAGCGTTGTATGGCATTACCGGTGGTTGTAGCTGAGGAAGAGATAGCAGATGAACTGGTAGCAAAGCTTGTAGAGCTGGCTAAGGATTTAAAGCTGGGACCGGCCTATGATAAGACATCTACACTGGGACCTGTGGTAGACCAGAAGCATAAGCAAAGCATCTTGAACTGGATCCAGAAGGGCATCGACGAAGGGGCTAAGCTAGTACTGGATGGCAGAAATGCGGTTGTGGAAGGCTATGAGAACGGATTCTATCTGGCACCGACTATATTTGATGATGTAACAGAAGAGATGACAGTCGGCTCACAGGAGATCTTTGGACCGGTATTATGCATCAAGCGTGTAAAGAGCTTTGAAGAAGGGCTAGAGCTGATGAATAATAATCCCTTTGCAAACGGTTCTGTAATCTTTACCCAGAACGGCTATTATGCAAGAGAATTTGCTGCAAGGACCGATGGAGGTATGGTTGGTATCAATGTAGGTATTCCGGTTCCGATTGGTGTATTTCCTTTCTCAGGCCATAAGGATTCCTTCTTTGGAGACCTCCACTGTCTGGGTAAGGATGGTATCCGGTTCTATACAGAAAGCAAATGTGTAACCACCAGATGGTTTGATGAAGAAGAAATGAAGAAAACAAAGGTATCTACCTGGGACGGTACAATTTAATAGAGGTTATTTCAAGGAAAAAGTGGGGATCTACTGAAAGCCGAAAAGAGAAGTGTGTTCGAAGTCGGACGATGGATGCACATAGGAGGAATGATTGTGGGGAAATCTTTTACTAAGTTCATCAAGAAAACGAAAGAGGAAGATAGGAAGAGGGGTTCTATGAAACTGCTTCAGGGTTTGAATAGTATCAGGACCAAATTAATATTAGCCTTCCTAGTTCCTGTGCTTCTTATAATAATTCTGGGTGTTTTATCGTATTCCAGATCCTCGAAGGGGTTGATCGAAAGCTATGAAAGCTCAACGATGTCGAACATGGCCAATATAGCAAAGTATCTGGATTTTGGCTTTGAGATTGTGGCCTCGAAGGCTGAGATACTGAATTCCGATGAGGTATTAAAGAATTATTATTCCGGTCAGTATAAGAAGAATCAGATGGATGAGATGAGTCGATTTCGCGAGGTACAATCCTCTGTAACAATCAATATCTTATCGGAGGAATATATCTCAAACATCTATCTATTGTCTAATTACGGAACCGGTATCTCCGGAAATGGGACGAACAGCACTCGCCTAATCTATGATAACTTTATTGCGGAGGGAGAGGGTGCCGATTTTGTGCAAAGTAACCTTAATGAGCAATGGATTGGTACTCATCCCTATCTTGATCAGCAATCAATGACAACGAATAAAGGCTATGCGATCAGCTATCTTAGGTATCTATATAATGCCGGTAAAAAACCCATCGGATGCATTGTTCTTGATGTATCCTATGATTATGTGTACAATACCTTAGCGGAAAGCGGCTTTCCGGAAGGCAGTATCACTGCATTTATTAGTGGAGATGGTAGAGAGATTGTACATGGTGAGCTGCCAGAGGGTTATCAATTCACCGAGCAGAGCTATTACGCAAAGTCTTTAGAGGATGCAGCGGTTGCTGAAGGACATGAATATATCAAAGTCTTAGATAAAGAGTATTTGTTTGTATACTCTAAGCTGGAATCCAGTAATAGCTTACTATGTGCGATCATTCCGAAATCGGTAATCGTGGCAGAAGCCAATGCAGTACAGAATATTACGCTTATAGTAGTTATTATAGCAAGTATTATTGCAATCGCCTTAGGTTCTTATATGGCCTTTGGATTTAGCGATTCCATTTATAAGATAAATGGTGTTTTGCAAAAGACAGAAGCCGGTGATCTTACCTGTTATACGAAGATTAAACGTAAGGATGAGTTTAGCATCCTTAGTAAGAGCATTAATGATGTAATTGACGGTATGCTGAAGCTAATTCGAAAAATGGCGGGTACTAGTAAAACAGTATCCCAATCTGCCTCGGTTGTATCGGACAGCTCGACAATACTGGTAAATGCAACAAAGAACATATCGGATGCGGTTGGCGATATTGAGCAGGGCGTATCACAGCAGGCTGTTGATGCGGAAAACTGCCTTCATCAGATGGCTGATCTGGCAGAGAAGATTAATGAATTATATGGCAGAACCCACGATATCGAACAGATAGCAAACAATACGAAGGATATTGTAGGCGACGGGATGGATATTGTAGAGGACCTAAGTCATAAGGCGAAGGATACTACAGATGTGACCCGAACCGTAATCATCGATATCGAAAGCCTTGCGAAGGAATCGGCAGCAATAGCAGGTATCATTAGTACCATCAATGATATTGCATCACAGACCAATCTTCTTTCCTTGAATGCCTCTATTGAAGCAGCCAGGGCAGGCCAATATGGAAGAGGCTTCTCGGTGGTAGCGGAAGAGATAAGAAAGCTGGCAGACCAATCACTCATTGCTTCTGGGGAGATCGGTAAAATAATTCAAAGAATTGAGGAGCAGACTACGAAGACGGTTCATTCGGCCAGATATGCGGAAAGTATAGTATTATCCCAAGAGGAGGCCTTAGTCAAGACAGTAAACGCCTTCACCGATATCAATAAGCATGTAGAGAATTTGACAGACAACTTAAATCAAATTGCATACGGTGTGGAAGGAATAGAACATGCTAAGGATGATACCTTAAGGGCAATCGAAAGTATTTCTGCGACTGCAGAGGAGACGGCGGCGGCTGCTGAACAGCTAAGTGTCACTGCAGACAAACAGCTGGAAGAGGTTCATAGATTGAATGATGTTGTGCAACAGCTGAGTGACGATGCAACTGTACTAGAGGAATCAGTTAGTGTATTTAAGATAGAATAAAAAAGCAATGAGGGGATTTTGCAATCGGATAGTCTGCAAGATCCCCGATTTGACATGTAAGTTTATAGATTAATTGTAATCACACATGACAAGTGATATGATTTATCAATTTATCTTGCGGGGGAGAGCATAGATTGGTATTATAAAATGTGATTACATTGGAGAGGAGACGCGTAATGTTTAAAATTGACACACATGTTCATACCTCAGAGACGAGCGTCTGTGGTGAAGTAGAGGCGAGAGAGATGGTCCGGTTATATAAAGAGCTGGGTTATCAGGGGGTTATTGTTACTGATCATTATTTTGATTCCTATTTTGACAAATTGACGGGATTATCCTGGGATAAGAAGATTGATCGATTTCTAGGCGGCTATTATCATGCCAGAGAAGAAGGAAATAAGCAGGGGTTAAAGGTGTTCTTAGGACTCGAAATCCGTTTTACGGAGAATCCTAGTGATTATCTGGTTTACGGTATAACGGAACAATTCATTAGGGAGCATAAGGAATTATATGCCTTAGGGTTGAAGGAATTTAAGAAGCTCATCGACCAGGAGGAAATTCTTATTGTTCAGGCTCATCCCTACCGAAAGCATATGGTTGTAGCAGAGCCCCAGTATATTCACGGAATAGAAATCTATAATGGCAACCCTAGACATGATTCACATAACGATTTGGCATTGGCTTATGCGAAAAAGCATTCCTTATTCATGAGCTCAGGCTCGGATTTTCATCAGCTGGGGGATCAGGCAAGAGGCGGAATGGTATTCGGACATGAAATCAACACAAGCGTAGACTTTGTAAAGGCTCTGAGAGAAGGAGCTGCACTTGAGCTGTTAAAGACACTCTAGCCATAATAATGAATTATAAAATTATATAATGAGGAATAACACAATCATGAATAATCGATCAAAAGACTTTTTGTTATGGTATAAACAACCGGCCGAGTCTTGGACACAGGCCTTACCCCTGGGCAATGGCAGGATAGGAGCAATGGTCTACGGGGGAACTATGAAGGAGCGAATCTGCCTGAACGAGGATACCTTATGGTCCGGTTACCCAAGAGATACGGTAGATGAGAGCGCAGGGGATTATATCAAGGAGGCAAAAGAACTCTGCCTATCCGGTAGAATGAAAGAGGCACAGGAGCTAATCGAGGATAAGGTTCTTGGGACCTGGGGGCAATCTTATATGCCACTTGGTGATATTGAGTTAATTATGGACCATTCCCCTATAGTCGAAAATTATGTAAGAAGGCTAGATATAACCAATGCAATCTGTACAACCGCTTATTCCAGTTCTGGTGTGGAGTATATGCGAGAGGCCTTTGTATCTGCGCCGGATGATGGATTTGTGCTTAGAATTACAGCCTCTAAGGAAAAGCAGATTAATCTTACGCTAAGGTTTAAGAGTGAATTAAGAAGTAAGGTGACGGTTGGAGAGACATCCCTGGTGCTTCAAGGAGAGTGTCCGGGACAGGCGGTACCGAATTATGTAGATTGCGATAATCCGATTGTATATAGTGAAAAGGACGAGGAACGGGGAATTCGGTTTTATGCTATCGCAGGACTTAAGCATACAGAAGGGTGTATCACTAGGGAGGAGGATTGTCTAAAGCTGTTAGGTGCGTCGGAAGTAACGCTATATTTTACTGTTAAGACAAGCTTCCAAGGCTTTGACAAGCATCCATATCTGGAGGGCAAGGAGACGGATATTTGTTGTAAAGAGTTGTGGAAGAAGCTGGCGGCAAGACCCTATGAGGAGCTTAAGAACAGACATATATCAGATTATCGAGCATTCTATGACAGAGTAAGCTTTTCCCTTGAAGGAGCCAGCATGCATGATGTACCTACAGACCTGCGGCTTAGGGAATTTGAACAAGATGGTCAGGAGAAAGGGATAATTCCGTTACTGTTTCAATACGGTAGATATCTGTTAATCTCAAGCTCCAGACCGGGGACTCAGCCGGCCAATCTACAGGGAATCTGGAATGATAAGCTACGTGCACCCTGGAGCTCGAATTTCACCACTAATATAAATACAGAGATGAATTATTGGCCTGCCTTTACCTGCAATCTTGCGGAAATGAATGAGCCCTTGTTGCAGCTGGTAAAGGATCTCAGTATCAGTGGTAGAAAGACCGCAAAATGCTATTATGATGCCAGAGGTTTTACGGCTCATCATAATGTTGACCTATGGAGAATCACTACTCCGGTTGGTCCTCGGGGAGAAAGAGGTGCTGGAGCCTGGGGCTTTTGGCCATTGGGAGCAGCCTGGTTATGCAGACATCTATATGAGCAATATGAATTCACACAGGATCGGGAATATCTAAGAAGAGAAGCGTTACCAATTCTTAAGGAGGCATGTTTGTTTGGACTTGATATCCTGACAGAGAATGACCAGGGATATCTATGGGCTTGTCCGTCTACCTCCCCGGAGAATGAGTATCTGATTCATGGGGAAAAATGTGCTCTTTCTGCTACAACAACGATGACGATGAGTATTCTAAGGGAATTGTTTACGAATTGTATTACTGCAATGGCGCTTGTTGATGACGAGGACGGGCTGAAGGAGGATCTGAAGGAAGCTCTCTCGAGACTTCTTCCGCCTGAAATTGGAAGTCAGGGTCAGTTACTCGAATGGGATAGGGAATATGAGGAGCATGACCCTAAGCATCGCCATGTATCACTTCTTTATGGTCTTCATCCCGCCGGAGAATTCACCTATGATAAGACACCTAAGCTAATGGAGGCTTGCAGGGTAACATTGACGAACCGTGGAGATGAAGGTACTGGATGGAGTCTGGGCTGGAAGGTTAATCAATGGGCCCGCCTACGAGATGGTGATCATGCCTTGAAGCTGATTAAGCGTCAGCTGAAGCCAGTAGGTGATACTTTCCGTAGCAGACAGGGAGGAACCTATGATAATCTCTTTGATGCTCATCCTCCCTTCCAGATTGATGGTAATTTCGGCGTTACAGCCGGAATTGCTGAGATGCTGCTGCAATCTCATGAGGGCTTTCTATCCTTACTGCCTGCTCTTCCGGAGGAATGGAAGCAGGGGCATGTGACCGGTCTGATGGCGAGAGGGAATATCGAAGTAGACCTATACTGGCAGGAGGATAGATTAATAAAGGCGTCCTTACTACCTAGAGCAGATGGAAGAATTAAGGTGAAGTATAAGGATAGGAGCATTGTATTGAATATGGAAGCCGGTAACAAAGTAACTCTTAATTCCGAGCTGTCCGTTTTGAAGGAATAATTAAGATAAGAAAGGCTGCCATACAGGGACGCATCTATTCGAGAAGGGTTAGATCAGTCCGCTATATGACAGCCTTGTTTCTTTCTTCTATTCGTTTGAATCACTATCGCTTTCAACTTCTTCTGCCACTGCCTCTGTGGTCTCGACAGTTCCTTTGGAACGTACTCCACTGATGATCACAATTGCAAGACCTGCAATGAAGAGGAAGATGGAGATAAACTGTGAGGTCGATAAAGCTCCGATGGTACCACGCTCTAGATCTCCACGGAAAAACTCAATTATGAAACGACCGGCACTATAAAAGGTTAGATAGAAACCTGCTACCTGACCTTTGGCCTTGGTTTTCTTAGCTATTAAGATCAGTGCGAAAAAGTTCAGGAAGTTCAGGGCACTGGAGATTGGCTGGGTAGGAATTAAGGGTATATCATTCGGTGCAAGCTTCGATTCGTGAAACATGATGTGGAAGGCACTTTCAGTCTCATGGCCGTAACAGCAGCCCGCAAGTACACAGCCGATTCTTCCAAAGCCTTGTGCCAGAGCGATGGAGGGCATAACAAGATCAAAATATTCTAAGAAATTCAGCTTGTGTTTTCTGGTAAACAGAAATCCGGAGAAAATTCCTCCGATGATTCCACCATATACAACAAAGCCATTACTGATATCCAGCAATAAGGAAGGATTAGCTATGATTTCTTTTATCTGAGTAATATAGTACAGAAGCTTTGCCCCAAGGATTCCTCCAAGGAGAGCCCAGATAAAAAGGTTAAATATCAACTCATATTGCATTCCTCTCTTCTTGGCGCGATATTCAGAGGTAATATAAGCGGAGAGGGCTCCGATGGCAATCATCAGACCATAACCGTAGAGCGTTACAGGTCCGATCGTTAGTAATTCGTTCTTCATTTTTTCTGGTCCTTTCAATACATATGTAAGTGATGTTGCTTGTACTTAACTAGTATACATAATTTCTGGTGAAAAGAAAATATATGATTGGAAAATATTTATGAAAATGATTGGACTGAGCTTCTGTTCCCAGCTAACTAGATTTCGATAAAGGTTTCCGCTTGGAGACGCTTTTTCTTAATAACCAGTACTATACAATTCGGGAAAAATCTGGCATACTTATATTTGTAAAATAGTAGATGGGGCAGATATATTTAGAGGTAAAGTAGATGTGAAATTAGGAAAGGAAGATAATAATTAAGGAGGGGCAGATATGGCAGTTCAGATTTATCAACAGCGAAGAGATATGATTAATGGGGGCAGCGGATTCTACTTTGGGCCTGCCGGTACTGGAAAAACCAGTGCATTAAAAAATGAAATAGAACATGTGCTTGAGAATACGGATGGAACAGTCTTTGTCATCAGTAAGAAAGGTGAGTTTAATGAGCTCATCGAAAAGTATGACGGTTTAGTAATTGATCTGAGGCAGGAACCTTTAAATCCCCTGATTATTCAGGATGCTTGTGAGATAAGTGAGCAGGATATCGTGTTCTTAAGTAAAATCAAATTTGGCTTGGCAAGGCTTTTGGTGGGAACTAAGCTTCCGAAACTGACTAATCTTCAGAAATACATGATAGAACAGGTTATGTTGAAGCAGTGTCTGGATTGCGGAGATCTGGATTGGAACAAGTTTGCTCTAGCCTTTAATAGTATGATAGATGCTTATGAAAGCAAGAAGATTGCAAGGAAGCTGGAGGATATTAAGAGTGGTCTGGCAGCAGTAGCCGCTGAGTTAAATCTTGAACCGGTTACAACGGATAACATATTACTTAAGGATACCTTCCTAGATGAATTAAAAGAGTTAGCGGCTGCGATCACAGAACTAAATCAGATTGCCGAAGGAGAAGAACAGATTAATATTGGCAGTCATCGATTAGTAATCTATGATGTTTCTAATGTAGCCAAAGAAGATACAGATAAGTACAGTCTGATGGCGATAGAGGATGTATGGACGAGACTCAACGGAAAGGCTCCAATTACCGGTGCAAGACTTCTGATTGATGATGCGGACCCCCTTTTCCTGCGCTATGACAAATATATGGCCATGATGTATAAGGTATCAAAATCCCAGGGCTTCGTGATTACTGCAGCAATTGAAGATACAGCGACCTTCCTTACGAAGCGTTTGAGCTTTCGGAATATCTCCGGTTACTTTGAGATCTTCGGTCATCCTATGGATAAGGTCGAGCTTCTAAAGCCTCTCTTTAGCCTAAGTCCAGAGGATATTAACTGGCTGACTAAGGCTCCGAAGGGGCAGAAGTTAGTATTATGCGGTGGAAACCGTTTCCTTGTTAAGGCTGTTAGGTAGATCATACATAGATGGTACAGAAAAGTAATATATAATAAACGCTAATAATTACTATGCTCCCCATGATAATTCGTGAGGAGCATATTTTATTTCATAGATAAGTTCGTCCTATGAAATAAAAGCCCTCTGGGCAAGTGAACGAAGTTCATTTTGGGATGACTCACTTCTGCGGACAAACGCATGAATGCGTTTGGATCACTCTATATTTATTTGCAGAGAGATTCTGTATAAGGTGATTCAACCAGTGTATAAGATTGGAAGTATGATAGGATAAAACTTGGTAAGTGATTCAACTTGCTTCATGTTTACGCAAGTGTGGTTGATCAACACCACGATACATGAGATATAGATTGAAATTAGTAGATTGCAGCTATGAAGTACAGATATTCTCATTTTTTAAACTAATAATAATTGAACTGGAAAAAATGATATGGTAATCTGTATTTGAGAAGCATTAATGTTTTTGTCGATTAAACTACTTAAAAAATAATAAAATAGGTGGGAAAATGGTAAAATGGGTAAAAATAATGATTTGGCAAAAAATAAGATCGGAGCAGCCATTCAATATTTTCGAGAATCCTATGGAATCACACAAGGTAAATTGTGCAAAGGTTTGTGTTCGGTAGCTACCTTATCACGTATCGAAGCAGGGGAGAGAGATGTAGATTCTTTGTTATTAGAGACATTATTAGAACGTCTAGGAAGAATGCCAAACCAATTTGAATTGATTCTAACTGACTTTGATTATATGATATATCAATATAGAATAGACATTAATAAATTAATCCAAGATAAGAACTATACGATGGCTTATGAACTCCTAAAAAATTATGAACAGATGACTGCTTCCAAGGGAAATGTACATATGCAGTTCATAGTTTATTGCAGAGCCCTACTAAATGAAGTACAGGGTGGTGCTGTTGAGGAGACGATCAACCTGCTGATGGAGGCAATAACCTATACCGTACCGGACTTTAAGACATATAGGATTATGGATTATTATCTAAGTAGCAGCGAGCTTGGTATCATTATTGAAATCACACAACGTATGATTATTGCAGGGATAATTGACCGGGCTAAGGGGATTCTGGACCAAGTTCTTGAGTATCTGGGGCTTCAGGAATTCTCCGAGGATACCAATCAAACTTATTCAAAGGTTGCAGTAATGGCATGTAAGCTCTATATTGCAGAGGGCCATATAGCAAAAGCACTTGCGTTGTGCGATAAAGCCTTAGAGAAAACTAAGGGAAGCCGAAGGATGGAGTATCTGGGCGATCTATATTATGTTAAAGCAAATACGACAGAAGAATTATTCAAGCATCAGGGAAGGTGGGATTCAGTAAAGAAGGAGTGCTTAAAATACTATCTACAGGCATATCATGTTTACTTTTTTTTAGAGGAAAACACAGAAGCTGAATTAATTAAGAAGCATCTTGAGGAGGAGTATCAATGGGCAGATATCGACTAGGAGATATAGTACGCATGACAAGGAAGTCTCTGTCTATTACTCAGGAGCAGTTATGTGATGAAATCTGTTCTGTCGAGACATTGTCAAGGATTGAAAATGGTAGTCAAAATCCGAGTAGAGATGTCTATGAGCTCCTGATGGAGCGAATGGGTCGTATCAGAGATAGAGCGTATTCCTTGCTTTCAGTATCGGATTTGCAGGTTCTTGAAAAAATGAAGCTGTTTGAGGATTATGCTAGGCAATATGAATTTTACAAAGCTAGTGAAGTGTTGAATGACATAAAAATGAATATTGGAAATTCAATCTTAGATAAGCAATTTATTATTAGGGGAGAGACAATAGTATATTTCTACTTGAATAAAATTAGTGTTGATAATTGTCTTGAAAATTACGAAAAAGCTATACGTTTAACGATTCCAAGGTATGGTTCAATATCATTAGCGAATTGGCCATTAAGCTATAACGAAGCATTACTATTGATTAATATATCTATAGCATATGCTGAAAAAGAAGAATATCTTAAAGCGATAGAGGTGGTAAAGCAAGTTTACTATGCCTTAAGGCAGAGTTATGTTGAAGAGCAGCAAAGAGTTCTGTTACAGATTATTTTAACTTGTAATCTATCAAAATGGTATGGCCTAATCGGTAATCATGAAGAGGCAATAAATATAGCTAATGAAGGTGTTCAAATATGTAAAAAAAGTAAGATAGGTAATGCACTCCCTAATCTTTTGTATGGTATTGCATGGAACAAAGAGAGGTTAATTGAAAAGGGAGCACTATCTATCGAATATAAGAAAGAATGTCTAAAATATTTAAAGGAAGCATACTATATAGCCTCAGCAATGCATCTCTCTTTTGTTAAGCAATTCATTGAGGACCATGTTGTTAAGTATTATGATAATGCAATAATATTTTGATATTATGCGGTAACAATATGAGGCATATCACTAGCAAGAATCAGTCCGTCCTCGATGGAAGCGGTAACAATATGAGGCATATCACTAACAAGAGTCAGCCCGTCCTCGATGGAAGCGGTAACAATATGAGGCATATCACTAGCAAGAGTCAGTCCGTCCTCGATGGAAGCAGTAACGATATGAGGCATATCACTAGCAAGAGTCAGCCCGTCCTCGATGGAAGCGGTAACGATATGGGGCATGTCACTTGCAAGAGTCAGATCGTCCTCGATGGAAGCAGTAACGATATGAGGCATATCACTGGCAAGAGTCAGATCATCCTCAGTGGAAGCGGTAACAATATGGGGCATATCACTAGCATAAGCATCGCCATCTCCGTCTTCTGCAGTAATGATAACAGGAACATCACTAGCTAAGGTTTGTCCAACGTCTTCTTTTAATTGAGTTTCAGCGAATATAAACATTAAGCTCACAAGTACCAGTAATACAGAGAGAGTAAATAATCTTTTATTGTTTTTCATTTTTGAATCCTCCTATTTTTTATTATGGTTTTAAGTGGTATTTTTGAATTAAAAACACGTAACACGTGTTTTTAATTTTTAATCTACCTAAAGTATAAGCTCTAAAAAAAGCAAAAACCATGTCGTATTTGGAAAATTTAAATCAAATTTTCCAAATACGACATGGTTTTTTTCTTCCCCATAAATTATTATATATTTGACCAACTATTAATATCATAATAATCGTCAGCTTTGCAGGATGAGGAACAAGAGAGAAGAGTATGGGAAAAGCAAATTATCAGCCAGCATATTATGATGAACTTACAGGCTTACCTAAATTCGATTTATTTAAGAGAGTTTTAACCGATTATATTGTTCGAAGATCATGTAACCAATTTGCAAGAGCGGATGGATTTGCTCTGGTTTATTTAGATATTAACAACTTTACATTTCTAAATGAAACCTATGGTTTTAAGGTGTGCGACAATATTATTAAGTGTGTAGCGGATTATCTTGCTGCCAAGGTTAAAAACATAAATCATGTGACTAGGGTAGATAGTGATAAGTTTGCGATTTTATGTGCCGATATCAGCTCGAAGCAGCAGATTTATGATATGATAGAGGAAGTCATTGATAGTGGGTGCAATATTTGCATATCTGATAGTGCTTTCTATATCACGCTGAGTGCAGGTGTTGCGATGTTCCCAGAACATGGAGATGACGCCGATACTCTGATAAGGAAAGCAGAGACAGCGGGCTATCTTGCTAAAAAGTCTGGAAAGGACATAAATATATATAGTGACGAGCTCCAGAAGGACATGATCGAACAGGTTCAGATGATTAATAAGCTTCAGAATGGTATCGAGAAGGAAGAGTTTATTCTCTACTATCAACCAGAATATAATCTTATAACCAATGAGATTATCGGAGTAGAAGCTTTGGTGCGCTGGCCACATCCTAAGAAGGGTTTTATATCACCGGATATCTTTATACCAATTGCTGAAAAGTCAAAACAGATTTATAGTCTGGAGAGGTGGATAATTAATGAAGCCTTGAATCAGAAAATGCAATGGGAGGAGAATGGATTAGATAGCCTTGAGCTTTCCATTAACCTATCCAGCAAAACCTTAGAATCTGCGAGCAACTTTCAGAGGATCGAAGAAATCATATCCTCACATAAGGTAGATTTCTCAAAGATTATTTTTGAGATTACTGAGACAATCATAATTACTCAAGTCGATTTGGCAATTGAGCGGTTGAACAGACTCAGGGACTATGGGATTAGGATTGCATTGGATGATTTTGGTACAGGTTACTCCTCATTAACTCACATTAAGAAGTTGCCAATTGATATCATTAAGATAGATAAGAGTTTTATACAGTCAATACCCCATGGGAATGAGGAGACGATTATTACACATAATATTATCTCCATGGCTCATGAATTAAATTATAGAGTGGTAGCAGAAGGAATCGAGACGCAGGATCAACTAGATTATCTGAAAGAAACATCCTGCGAGAGAGGTCAAGGTTATCTGCTATGCAAACCCTTACCCCCTGATAAGCTGAACGAAGTACTGTTTCCGTAAGCTAGGGTTTTGAAGGGAAAACCAAATATGCAATTTACTTCACACAAATGCTGATAATACGGCTACAGGTGTACGGGGAATAGAAAAAGAATGATAACTATGTTATCATTCTTTTTCTGCAATATTCTTTCATATAATCATGAATAAATGAATGTCTATACCTATTATGATGTCAGTCTATTTTCTGGTTAATTCTATTGTTTCTATATAATCGTCGATGCGAAGTGTTGCTTTTATTATTTCTGCTTCGTGGGTGATCAGACCATTGCTCGAACTAAGAGTAAAAGCTCTACGATCCGGGCCGTCTTCATTGTAATTCTCACTTATAGAGCCCACAGTCAGACCTGCATCGTATCCGATCTCCAGTTGACGTATTTTTGTTAACTCCTTGATATCATTCTTATATAAAGCAGTAAAGGTTGCTTCTGTAGAGGTATCGTGCTTTAATATACCATCTTCTGTCCAAAAGGTTACCACAGATTTCTCGTGATAATATACCTCCCAAAGCTCGCTTTCACCCTTGTAGTCATGATAGTACTTAGTTACATCTTTGTCGGAACAGCCGGCTATTGTAATCATAAGAAGCAGTACGAGTACTAACTTGATTTTACGCATATCATTTTCTCCTATTATATTGAAAGGTAGATAAGTGGTTATTCTAGCAGAAGCATATATGTGCGAAACTTCTGAAACTTCTGCACTGTAATTATATATTAAGTATTAATGGAAGCAAAAAGGACTTATATCGTACATTATATTCCAATTGAATAACTTGTATATAAGAATTAAGATAATTTATAATTATTCATAAAGTGTTTGATATTATATGCCTGTTTCGGTATACTAGGGATAAGTTAAATGCTACTTATACACTTTCATTATTAATAAGAAGTAATAGGAGTCGTTTATGTCAGGATCAGTTTACGGAAAAAGTTTTGTTATATCAACCTGGGGAGAATCCCATGGTGAGGGCATTGGTGTTGTTGTGGATGGATGCCCTGCAGGCCTGCCCATGAATGAAGCGGTTATACAAGAATACCTGGATCGGAGAAAGCCTGGTCAATCAAGCTATTCGACACCCAGGAAGGAGAATGATCGCCTTCGAATTCTTTCAGGTATCTTCGATGGCTATACCACCGGTACACCGATTTCCTTGATCGTCTACAATGAAAATCATCGACCTTATGATTACTCGGATATTGCAGGTTATTATCGTCCGGGGCATGCAGATTATACCTATGATATGAAGTATGGCTTTCGGGATTATCGTGGGGGAGGTCGTTCCTCGGGACGTGAGACCACAGGAAGAGTTGCCGCCGGTGCAATTGCAGCTGAGATATTAAAGGAACTTGGGATTTCAATCTTTGCTTATACTAAGTCCATTGGGCCTGTAACCATTGATTATCAGAAATGTAGTAAAGAATATCGGAAGGAAAGTCCTCTGAATATGCCGGATCTGGAGGCCTCAGCTAAGGCAGAAGCTTATATCAGAGAGCAGATGGAGGAACACAATTCTGTGGGTGGTGTTATTGAATGCATCGTATCAGGGATGCCTGCGGGAATTGGGCAGCCGGTTTTTGATAAGCTGGATGCAGAACTTGCTAAGGCGATTATGTCTATCGGAGCGATCAAGGGTGTTGAGATTGGAGATGGCTTTGGAGTTACGACAAAAACAGGTGCTGAGAATAATGATTCCTTCTATTATGATGACAATGGAAAGCTTGGTAAGCGAAGTAATCATGCCGGTGGTATCCTTGGAGGTATCAGTGATGGGACAGAGATAATTCTTCGTGCTGCTGTGAAGCCCACGGCCTCTATTGCCAGACCACAAAGTACTGTGAATAAGAACAAAGAGAATATCGAGGTAGAGATTCAAGGCCGTCATGACCCAATCATTGTACCGAGAGCAGTTGTTGTGGTAGAAGCAATGGTTGCTGTAACTCTGGTGGATTATCTGTTTCAGGGAATGACCTCAAGAATGGATAGGATTAAGGAGTTCTATAAGCAGTAAGAAAATAAAAAGACTATAATAATATTTGAAAGAATGAAGTAATATGAATAGGATGAGTATTGAAAAGACACTCTACCCTGTTCTAATACTTCATTTTTTGTTATAACTTTTTTGCTTTTATCACTATCAGACATACCGTGATTCTATAAATCCTTTGACTACTGTTATCTCCATAATATCTACTCTTTAATCCAATTCTTATTATTTCAAGTGCTTCGTAGACTATAGTAAATGAATTATCATAGCGATCGAGTAGTAAAGCAACAATGTTGTCTAAAATAGTTTAAAGAAGAGTAAAAAATATTTCAGTAGAGGTTATTATCATCATAATATAAGTAGGAATAATTGAACGTACGATCAGAAAAGTATTGAAATTAATAAAGTTATCGTTTATAATTTAGTAAATACTAAAATATTAAAGGATATTATAAAATTATATAGTAGAAAAGGCAGGAGAGTGAATGGCAGAAAGACAGCTAAAATATAACGAACCTTGGATTATTCAGAGGGCGGATCCCTATGTGTATAAACATGTTGATGGCTGGTACTATTTTACCGCTTCTATACCAAAGTATGACGGGATAATATTAAGAAGAGCGAAGACCCTGGCAGAGCTTCCGGAGACAGATGAGGTTATGATCTGGGAAAAGCATGCTGAAGGTGTTATGGGTGCGCATATCTGGGCTCCAGAGCTGCACTATCTGGACGGCAAATGGTATCTGTATTTCGCGGCAGGAGAAAAAGAAAGTATCTGGAATATAAGGCCATACATCTTAGAATGCGAAGATCCAGATCCACTTACCGGAACATGGGTAGAGAAGGGGAAAATACAGAGAGCCGTAGGAGATCCCTTTTCTTTTGAAAGCTTCTCACTGGATGCTACCATTTTTGAAAATAAAGGAAAACGGTATTATGTATGGGCAGAAAAAGTTGGAGTAGGTCCGCAGATATCAAATCTTTATATTGCTGAGATGGAAACACCATTAAAATTAAAGACCGTTCAGGTGCTTTTGACAACACCGGATTATGACTGGGAGCGACAGGGTTATTGGGTAAATGAAGGGCCTGCGGTGATTAAGAGAAGTGGTAAGATCTATCTTACCTATTCGGCAAGTGAGACTGGCATTGCATACTGCATAGGAATGCTCAGCGCAGATGAGGAGGATGATCTATTGGACCCCTTATCTTGGAAGAAGGAACGTTATCCGGTGCTGCAAAGCTGTGTTGACAAGGGAATCTATGGTCCTGGGCATAATTCCTTTACGGTAGATGAGAACGGTGAGCCTATTATGGTTTATCATGCGAGAACGGAGAAAGCGATTAATGGAAATCCACTTTATGTACCAAACCGTCATGCAATGCTTATGAAGATTGAATTTGGAGGAGATGGGAAACCGATTTTTAAGCTTTAGGTATTGAAGATAGGAGTGGGGTATGGGAAAACAAATTAGAAGCTTCTTCATGATAATAATGTGTATTATGCTACAGGGCTGTGCCAAAGAGAGCTTTGCTGATATTCCAGTGGTTTCACAGACAGAATACCAAATAAAATGGAAGGACGCATCGGTGCATGATCCATCCATTGTTGAGGATCAGGGAACCTATTATATTTTCGGTTCGCATCTAGCGGCAGCAAAAACGACGGATCTGATGAACTGGTCTATGATATCCTCCAGAGTGAGCAATAATAGTTCATTAATTCCGGAAGTGTATACCGAGATGAAGGAGGCCTTTGAGTGGGCCCAGACAGCGACCTTCTGGGCACCGGATGTAATCAGGCTGGAGGATGGAAGATATTATATGTATTACTGTAATTGCGAGGGGAGTAAGCCCTTGGGTTGTATCGGAATTGCAGTCGCAGACCATATCGAAGGACCATATAAGAATCTGGGTTTGATTATAAAATCGGGTATGAAGGATATTCCAAGCGAGGATGGGGATGTCTATGATGCAACAGAAGATCCCAATGCAGTAGATCCCTGTGTCTTTTATGATGCAGAGGGGAGGCTTTGGATGATGTATGGGTCTTATTCCGGTGGAATTTACATATTGGAACTAAATAAGAAGACAGGTTTTCCATTAGAGGAGGGCTATGGTAAGAAGCTACTGGGTGGTAATCATCTTAGGATTGAAGGGTCCTATGTCCTCTATCATCCCGATACGCAGTATTATTATATGTTCCTTTCTTATGGCGGACTTGCGGCTGACGGAGGCTATAGCATACGGGTATGCAGGTCGAAGCAACCGGATGGTCCCTATTATGATACGACTGGAAGAGATATGATCGAATGCACCGGTGGGAAAGGGTCATTTTTTGATGATGAGGCTGCAGAACAATATGGTGCTAAATTAATGGGGAACTACAAGTGGCTGTGGCAGGATGGTGAAAAAGGAGAAAAGAGAAGAGGAATTGTCTCTCCCGGGCATAACTCAGCCCTCTATCAGGAGGAAACGGGAAAATATTTTTTAGTCTTTCATACTCGTTTTGAAGGACTGGGGGAATCCCATAAAGTAAGGGTACACCAGATGTTCTTTAATGAAGATGGATGGCCGGTAATTGCACCCTACCGCTATAGCGGTGAAAGTATAGGAAGCTATACCAAGGAGGAAGTAGTAGGCTTCTATAAATTAATTAACCATGGTCATGATATCTCAAGCAAGATTAAGGAATCTATAAGCATTACGCTCTATTCCAATGGTAAAGTCGAAGGAGATACAACCGGTTCCTGGAAGCTTCAGGGGGATAATGATATGATAATCGTAATTGAGGATAAAACCTATAAAGGTAAATTTGCCAAGGAATACGACGAATACGGTGAGAAATATGTGATGACCTTTACAGGACTCTCTGAGGATGGAGTAGCAATATGGGGAGCGGCCTTAAAGCAGTCGAACCATAGTATATGACAGGTAGTAGGAAGTGCATTCACTATCAATAACATGAAAGGGTTGAATAAGATGGCAAAGTTAGTTATCAATGAAGTCAACAGAAAAGACAGGATTAATGCAGAAATCTATGGTCATTTTGCAGAGCATCTTGGAAGATGTATTTATGAGGGACTGTATGTAGGAGAGAACGCCGAGATTAAGAACACGAATGGAATGAGAACGGATGTAGTAGAAGCCCTGAAAGAAATAAAAGTGCCTGTTCTCCGTTGGCCTGGTGGTTGCTTTGCAGATGAATATCATTGGAAGGATGGCATTGGCCCGAAGGAGAAGCGTAAGAAGATGATCAATACTCATTGGGGTGGGGTGGTAGAAGATAACAGCTTTGGAACCCATGAGTACATGGAACTATGCCGTCAATTGGGATGTAAAACCTATATTAATGGGAACCTTGGCAGCGGTACGGTACAGGAAATGTCTGAATGGGTGGAGTATATGACCTTCGAGGGAGTGTCTCCGATGGCTGAACTCCGTAAGGAGAACGGACAGGAAGAGGCCTGGAGAGTAGATTACTTTGGCGTAGGGAATGAGAACTGGGGCTGTGGAGGAAATATGACACCAGAGTATTATGCCAATGAATTCAGAAGATATCAAACCTACATCAGAAATTACAGATCAGATTCACAAATTGCAAAGATATGCTGTGGTGCTAACGTGGAAGATTACCATTGGACAGAGACAGTACTTAAGACGACTCATGACCATTCTCCCGCTTATCTACATGGTTTTATGGATGGTCTGTCCTTGCATTATTATGTGATTCCGGGTAATTGGGGAGCTAAGGGAAGTGCTACGAATTTTAGTGAAGAAGAATGGTATCGGACCCTGAAGAAGGCTCTCTATATGGATACATTAATTAAGGGACATAGTGCGATTATGGATCGTTTTGACCCGGATAAGAAGATAGGTATGATGGTGGATGAATGGGGATGCTGGTATGATGTAGAGCCGGGTACGAATCCGGGCTTCTTATATCAGCAGAACACTATGAGAGATGCGTTGGTAGCTGGTGTTACACTGAATATCTTTAATAAGCACTGTGATAGGGTAAAGATGGCAAATCTGGCTCAGATGGTTAATGTACTACAATCAGTTATTCTGACTGAGGGTGAGAAGATGGTGAAGACTCCGACTTATCATGTATTCCATATGTATAAGGATCATCAGAATGCTTATCTTTTGGAAAGCTATATTGATTCAAGCTTAACCGGTACAGGTGAGGAGCTAGTTCCTAACCTGCAGGAATCTGTCTCCATTGATGATCAAGGTACCATTAATATAACACTGAATAATTTATCCTTAAGTGCTTCGGAAGAAGTAGAGGTTATCTTTGCAGAGAAGAAGGTAGAGGTAGTAAAAGCAAGTATCTTAACAGGTCGTATGAATGATTATAATTCCTTTGAGGATACGGAACATGTCGCGGAGAAAGCATTTACTGATTTCAAGGTTCATGAAAAGGGGTTATCCTTCGTAATTCCTGCTTGCAGTGTGCTTAGTATTAAAATTAGCTGATGGAAACCAGAGTATGTAAAAGATGCCTGATTCGTGATATGGCAGAATATGAAGAGTATAAGAATATGTTTGAGTACATACGTAATCTGCCGGAGGAGATAAAGGCATCGAAAGAGTTATATGAGAGAAGAATGGACCGTTGTAAAGAATGTGACATGCTATTAAGTGGTATGTGCAGGAAGTGCGGTTGCTTTGTGGAGATGAGGGCAGCAGTTGCGAATAACTACTGCCCTGGTAAGAAGTGGTGACATAGTAGGGGCTTCTTATGTGTACTCTACGGAAGGAAGACAGATTACGCTTCCCTCACACACAGGTTGCCGGACATCTTCCTTATGTGTCTGCTGAAATCGAACATAAAATGTTCGCTTTCTTAGCATACACATAAGAAATCTGTTCGGCAAACAGTGCATTATGGGAAGCATAATCTATCTTCCTTCCTCTGTTCTGTACTATACAGCAGACCCTTGGTTATTATGACCGCTTAATTTATTTATTCGGACTTTGGTGGTTGATGAATGGAGCTATAGTTAATTCTAACGTTGATGTCCTGGTTATAGTTACCGAAGGACTTTCCGAAGATGGTTAAGCCCCCGACATGCTTTGCATTTTCCGGTACCTCCATTTTAAACCGTATGGTGCTGCGGTAATCGAAATTAAAATCACGGATGGAAACATCTGAGATCTTAAGACCATCGATAAAGGTTCCTTTTTTATTGATTACCAGAAGCTTAAGGAGTCCGTATTGATTCCAATTAGGGAACCACCAATCTGGTGTGAATATTCCCTTGATGTCCCCGAAATCGCCTGGACTGGTCCAGGTGCCGATACATACATCATTAATATAGAAGTAGATATCTGAAGGCCAGATATCATTTACGCCGGGAGCTTCGGAGCTTAACTCAGCGGAGATGGTAATCTGGTCTATCTTCTGCGAGGTAGGAATGAAATTAGGAATAATATATTCGATATAACCCTTCGTAAACCAAACAATATCCGCCATATAGCGATCAGGATGTGTAAAATATCTGGCGTCATCAACCTGGCCTATCAGGGCAGTGGAGGATGCAAGACCGCAGGTGGGGTAGATCTCATAATTGGAATAATGGCCTACTTTAATATCAGTTTGGTAGACGTTTTCGTATTCCTCCTGAGAATCCATTTCAATTAGTATCTTATCAAGACGAACCGCACACTTTTTCTGATTTCCATGACCGGTGGATTCACTGGAAATGGAGACAATGCCGCAATCCTCTAACTTCTTAATATGGCTGGTTAAGGCACCGTTGGTAATATTCAGACTGCTGGCCAGTTCATTCATATTCATACTTTTATTTGTCAAAAGTAACTTAATAATCTCTATTCTTATATCTGAGCCTAAGGCTTTAAAGAGCTCTAATCCCTCATCCAATGATTTTATGTGTAGCATATACATCCTCCTGACAATCGTAAAATACTCAGCTTAAAGCAGAACATGCTTTAGTGTTTTATAAAGTATTATATACATTGGTTTAAGATAAGTCAATGCGTGGAAATCATGAAAAAAGTAAAATCGTGTTGTAAAATCAAAAATATTTCACTATTATAGATAATTCTAAAATACTTTAACAAAAAATAAAAAATATCTTGACAGTGGTTTGTGAGTATTATATATTATGTATTATAAAGGAAGACATTACCAATCAAAAATATACAATATGCACGTTATAATTATTAAACATTAGTGAAAATAGTGCGTGTTATATGTTTGAGCGGGGGAGAAGTGTACCTTTTGTAAAGAAATTTATAAACAACTAAAATAATTGCGAATATTGATTCGCAGAAGAGGGAGGTTTTAATAAGATGATGAGAAAGTTAATCAGTGTAATTTTGACTCTGGTGATGGTAGCTGTCATGCTTACAGGATGTGGCAAAACTACCGGAACATCGGGAGATAGTGCAGAGGTAAAAGAAGGCGCTAATGAGGAAGCAGCTCCTGAAGAGGGGACAGGTGAAGTTGAGCCTACTGCGGTCACAACCGTTGGACCTGATAGCGGAACCCATTTTGAGATGTGGTCCTTCGTTGAATTACATAATACCTTCTATGCAAGTATGCTTGAGAAATGGAATGCAGCTAATCCGGATAAGCAAATTCAGATAACCTTTACTACTTATCCCTATGGAGACATGCATAATAAACTAATGTTGGCAAATCAGTCAGGCACTGGCGCTCCTGATCTTTGTGATGTTGAGATTGGTCAATTTCCTAACTTCCTACAGGGTGAAGTTCAGTTTTATCCTTTAAATGATGCAATTGCACCTTATAAGAATGACTTGGTTCAGGCCCGTATTGATATCTACAGCAAAGACGGAATTAACTATGGCGCTCCTACTCATGTCGGTGCGACTGTAATGTACTATAATACAAAGATCTTATCTGAGTATGGAATAGATTATACTAAGATTAAGACCTGGGATGATTTCACTAAGGCCGGAGAAGAACTGTATAAGGCTTCTAATGGCGAGGTCCATATGACATCTGTTGATACAGCAGGTGTGGATTGGATGTGGGTTGCTATGGCAGAGCATGGTGAGGACTGGACAGGTGGAGAAAGTGGCAAAGCGAATGTTGAGCTTGAATCTGTTAAGAAGATGCTTACTATGCAGCAGGATTGGTTAAAGTCAGGTGTTGCTATGATATCCCCCGGTGGACACGTAGATCTTGAGGAGGGCTTTGCTAATATCATCGATGGTAATATTGTTGCATTTCCAAAGGCAATGTGGTACATGTCAAGATTCTTAAACTATATGCCTGAAATGACTGATACATGGGCAATTGCCCCCTGTCCTGTATTCGAAGTGGGCCAGCCTCGTTCGGTGGGTATAGGTGGTACCGGTACTATCGTATCCAATCAGTGTAAAAATCCCGAGCTTGCAGCAGAATTCCTTTGCTATGCTAAACTATCCTATGACGGTAATGTAGGTATTTGGAACGTCTTGGGATTTGATACCTGTAATACCTCTATCTGGACGGATCCTGCAATTACGACAGATCAATCAAATAAGTATATCTCTTATTTTGTATCAAATCCTTTTGATACCTTGAATGAGATCAAGGATGAGATCGGTAAGATCAGTGTAGTAAAGATTAGTCCTACCATTAATGAGCAGATGTGTAATGTAACATTGAATGAGATTCTTGAGGAGGGTATGAGTGTTGAAGATGCTTTGAAAGAAGCACAGGACGTTATCTCCTTAGAGCAATAATATTGGAGCATCTGAGCTGTCCAAGAATTTGATTTTGACAAGGGGCTGGTGCATAGTGTAATAAACTTCGGTAGAAAGCTTATCAACTATTCTAACTGCAGTAACTAAGTTATGCAACAGTCCCTTGATTACTTAGGTGCCTTTACTTATATCGAGTGAAAGGGAGGAGTGCTCGCATGAAATTAAGAAGGATTCTGTATTCTCAGAAAGCGGCCCCTTATATTTTAGTTTTACCATTTATATTAAGCTTTACAATATTTTGGATATATCCGCTTTTTAGTACGGTAAAGATGAGCTTTCAATCCATCCTACCCGGACAGATTGAATGGGTTGGTCTGGAGAATTACTCTAAATTGTTGCGCGATACAGCTTTTCATCAGGCTATTATGAACAGCTTTCAATATATGATTGGAACCTTACTCTTATTGATTCCATTCCCTATGGCATATGCCTGCTTGCTGGATAGTAATTTAGTGAAAGCAAAGGGAATCTGGAAGTCTATCTTGTATTTACCGGCGCTTACCTCCGTAGTAGTATCCGGTACCTTATTCCGATTAATGTTTAGTGAGCTTGAGACAGGACAGATGAACATATTGCTATCCTGGATTGGGATGGCTCCAATTAAATGGTTAAAGATGAAATCAACTGGTTTGTTTGCACTTTTGCTGGTTGCAAGCTGGAGATGGACCGGAGTAAATATGTTGTATTTTATGTCAGGCTTAAAGAATATCGACCCGACTTTATATGAAGCAGCATCCATTGATGGTGCTTCTGCAAAACAGAAGTTTCGTTTTATTACAATACCTCTTCTAAAGCCTACCACAATTTATGTGTTAACAATCAGCGTCTATGCTGGACTTGCCATGTTTTTGGAGAGCTATATGCTATGGAATGGTAATGCATCTCCGAAGAATATCGGACTTACGATTGTTGGCTACCTATACCGAAGAGGTATTGAGAAGAACCAACTGGGGTATGCATCTGCTGTAGGATTAGTGCTATTATCCATAGCATTGGTTATTAACGTGGTACAGTTAATCTTAAATGGCACCTTTAAAAAGGAGGAGAAATAAGATATGGCAAATACGGTATCCTCTAATTTGATAGCAAAGGCTAGACCACTAGGGAAAACGGAAACCATGAGCATGAGTAAGAAGCACAGAATAGGCAGTATTATTTCAACCATGTTCTTTATATGTTTAAGCTTTCTAATCGCATTTCCGATTTTAGCTGGTATCATGGCCTCCTTCCGGCCGGGACAGGAGCTTATCCGACGCGGCTTAAGTATTAATATGGATCTATCTACGGTGTCCTTATCGAATTACATATACCTTTTTAAAGGGGAACATAGCTACTTTAAATGGTTTAAGAACAGCTTGGTACTAACGATCGTAACGGTCACCTTAACCTTAGTCATCTGCTACTTTGTAGCATATGGCTTATCCATGTATGAATATAAACTGAAAAATATCCTATTCTTCTTAGTAATCGCCACCATGATGGTTCCCTTTGAGATCCTGATGTTACCTTTATATCAGGAGATTATTGATTTAAAACTGATTAATACATCCGCTGGCGTCATTCTGCCTGGGCTGTGTGGTGCATCCACGATTTTCTTCTTCCGTCAGTATATGATGGGATTACCCAAGGATTTGTTGGATGCGGGAAGAATTGACGGGGCTACGGAATATGGTATCTGTATCAAGATTATGCTACCGATTACAAAGCCAGCATTTGCTGCCATGGCGATTCTTTGTGGTATGGGGGCCTGGAATAATATGCTCTGGCCCATGCTGGTATACAGGGACGCTTCTAAATTCACGTTGCCTATTGGTTTAAACACACTATTAACACCCTATGGTAATAATTATGATTTATTAATTGCAGGCTCCTGCTTTGCTATCCTTCCGGTATTTGTTTTATTCCTTGCATTTCAGAGATATTTCATCGATGGCATGACTGCAGGAGCAGTGAAGGGTTAAGCTACTTTCGTAGTATATAAGTCTTATAAGTATTATTAACTCCCATACACATTTACACAAGCAATAGAAAGCACGCTTTGCGAGCTTTCTATTGTCATGTACAATGTCACGAATTAAAAAGATCACTCGTATTCGGAGAAAGTAGCCAGTTCCTCCGAATGCAGAGTGGTCTTAATATTTCCGTGTCCAGCGAAGCTGGACCATACTTTTGGTGAATGTCCAAGGAGCTATGTTTTAACCTACGAGTAGCATTAGTCCTTTAGGTATATGATAGCGCCTACTAGAAATAAGATAAGCCCACCCAATTTCCTTACGCTGATTTCTACATTATTTATGACGGCATCAACAATCAGCCCGCTTAATAAATGTCCGGAAAGCACCAAAATAATAGTATTGGATATCCCAAGCCTCGGAATAGCACTTGAGGATAAATAGATGATTGAGGCACCAAACAAACCACCAATCAGCCAGAGGGGCTTAATCGTCGTTATCTTAGTATAATAGTGTAGCTTACCATTAATGAGATTTAAGAATAGAATAAAGATGAAGCCGACCAATAGACTATGAAGGGTAGCTAGTCCGGGAGTAATATATTTGCCAAGCTGTGAATTGATACTTTCTTCAATCGTGGTGAAGATGCCTGCTAAGATTGCTAATATGATATAGAATGGATTCATAGAGGGCTCCAAGGCTGTCATTATTTATACTTATGAAAGCAAGTATAAATATATTCAGACAAGTTACACTAACGAGTACCATTCCATTCACAAAGAAATTCTTCCAAGTAATTTTCGATGTAAGCATGGCGCTTCTCCGCCATAGACCTTGCGGTCTCTGTGTTTATTAAATCCTTTAATTTTAGCAGCTTCTCATAAAAGTGATTTAAGCTGTTGCTGGTATGGTTCTTATATTCTTCTGCAGTCATATTCTCGATAGGCTTTTCATCAGGATCGTAGATGGGTCTGCCCTTATGTCCGCCATAGGCAAAGGTTCTGGCTATGCCAATCGCACCTAATGCATCTAAGCGGTCAGCATCCTGCACAATCTTTCCCTCGATAGTATCGGGAGTTATTGATCCATTGCCTGAATAGGAAACTGATTTGATGATCTCACAGATTTTGTTCGTTGTCTCTTCATCAAGGCCGTTATTTTGCAGGAAGCCTCTGGCATTGTCCAAATTCTCGCTTGTGTCGAAAAGCTTTCTATCGTCTACATCATGCAATAGAGCAGCAAGTTTAATATGAAGAAGATTGCCGCCTTCCTTTTCTGCAATATGTAAAGCATTATTATAGACACGGATGCTGTGATGAAAATCATGTCCACTATAGTCATTACTAAACATTTCTTTAATATAAGCAATCGCATTATTTACTATTTGAACTTCGTTAGTCATATCGGATATGCTCCATTCTGGGTATAATATTTTAGTGATTTCGTACATTATATCATTATTTTAGATAACCGCCAACGATTTGCCTCCAATAAGCAAGGGGATTATCATAGCAGGAGCTGACGTTTTATTTATGAGCGACCAATATGGTTGTGTTCTCTATGCGAAATACCTTTTCAACGGTTATAAAGCCGGCACCTTTTAGCAATGAGATCTGGTTCTCTATCGTACATGGAGTATCATAATGATAGAACTCGTTCTCCGAGATCCCGAATTCTTTACGGATACGGGCATTTTCTGCATAATAGAAGTCTTCCTCTTCCTGGCGTTCTACCATGTAATCGCATTCAATATAAAGGCCATCCTGAACTAAAGCATGATGGATTTTCTCATAAAGAGAAATTTTTGCTTCGTGTGAGAAATGATGCATAGTCTGAAAGGATATCGCACAATCATATTTTTCATTTCCCAGTGGTACATCAAAATAGCTGCCACAAATAAGCTGCATCGATTTATCCGGATGCTTTGCCTTTAATTTGTCGAGCATTGCTTTCGTTAAATCAATACCGGTAACTTCAATATCTGGCATAACCTTGAATATTTCATCAAGCTCCAGGCCTGTTCCGCAGCCAAGGTCGAGAAGTGTTTTGCATGACCTTGGGACAAGCTTTGACAACTCGATATAACCTTCTTTACAGCCGATCACATTGGTGAGCATATGGTCATCATAACCATCGACACGTGCTGTAAAAAAGCAATCCATTTTTTCCATAACATTCTCCTGTTTTTGTTGTAACTGATTTATCATACTAGGTAACATTCCTGTCAAAGCATGGTGGATCTGGGGGCAGTACAACTAGCCGATGGAATAATCTTTGATCAGACAATGTTCTTCTTATTATTTTAGCATGATCTATTTAGTTATCATAGCTTATAGACAATTATAATTGAATTTGGGTAGAGATCATTTCAACAATCTCATCGATTGTCATATCTTTATTGATGATTCGTTCGGGGATTGATTGTATATAATCCTTCTCTCGCCACCAGCGTTTCATCTCAGCTTCTCCAAACTCATTTGCATTAGGTTTTGTTCTGTGACGAAGTAATGTTTCTTCGAAGGGAACCTCAAAATAATAAGCATATATATTACTGTTAAAATGTATTTTAATAAATTCAAATAACTCCTGATACCAATCGGCATATAGCATACCCTCCAGTATCAATAGGTTACAGTTTTTTCTTCCGAATTGAACAAGGTCTATCAGTAATTGAACGGCTTTTGATTGTGGACCATCCTTTACATACAATATATCACGTCTTACAACGTCCTGGGAGATAAGCAAGGTTCCGCGTCCGAATTCCTTTTGGAGCAGCTTGGCGATGGTTGTTTTTCCGCTTCCGGAATTTCCTCTCAATATAATTATCTTAGGCACTTTACACATGGTCGTTCCTCTCATTTTCATGTTTATCGGATTTATTATTATAAACACAATATTAACTTACCATTTTTAGTTCGCTTCAGATTGTTATTATCTTTAAGAATAGTTTCATTATAGGTCATAGCCTTGCTTCAATAGCAGTGCTCTGGCACTTTCCATTGAATCGTTACCGGATGCATTTTTAATAGGAGCAAATTCATGTTCTCGAATCACTTCAAATGGAAGACAATCATCGAATAAATGAATCATGTCCAGTACCAGTTCTTCGAATTTATATCCATTAGGTTCCTTTGGTTCGATATACTCCCCATCGGTAGATAGATAAGGTATTTTCTTCTCTACGATATGAATTGGTAATCTGGCTTCTGATAAATACTCCAATTTGTCTAGCCGGAACAAGTAATTTAATGTAACACCATAGGAATAACTTAAATCACCTTGATCATTTCTGGCATGAAGCATCTCATCGGTCATTTCATAATATTCTACTATAGCTGGCTTCCCATCCTTCAAGCATAATACACCAACACGCTCGTCAGGCATCACTTTTCTTACAACCTTAGCTCCGCTTGATTTATTCGCAGCAATCGTAGCTCCAATAAAGATAGGGTCTGCAATTCTTTGGAGAACATTATCAACAGCAAATACATTAATCCATTCGACTTTGCGTTGATGTAGGTCTTGAAGAAGATTTGCCTTAACCATGGATGAAAACCAGCCACCGTTGCCATTTGGAGATAGGGAAAGTTGAGCAGGTGCTTCCATAAGTAATTTCCCTTCATAGCTTACAGAGGGGGTCATATCCTGAATATAAAAGGTGATAAATTCTTCCGGATAACTGAAGAAGTCATGTTGTTTCAGAAAATTGACCGTCTGTTCGTTATTTTTATTACTAGTCATAATATATAGCGGTATCCAGGTACCTGCTGTTTTCGCAACATTCAATAGATTTTTAATCAGTAATTCAAAGATGTATACTTCCTTAGTAAGACCGATGTTAACTGTTCCTTTAGGACCATCACAGCCCAGTCGTGTTCCCTGACCTCCGGCTAAAAGGACAGCCGCAACTTTTCCCTTTTGGATTGCCTTGATTCCAACATTGTAATATACATCTTTATCCGCTTCTATTTGTGTGATACTCATACCCTCAAGGGGTTCATACAAACCTGCACTATGACGTTGAGCTTGATTGATCAGTTTAATAAGCCCCCAATCGATATTACGTATTTGATCGGCTAGATGCTCCTTATCCCCAAGAGATAAGCGGTTATAAAAGGAGAGTAGATGTTCTTGATTATGTTCCTGTAGAAGATATTTCAGTTCACTTCTCATCATAATGTCTCCTTGTCATAGGTTAGATAGGCATTTCGAATTCCAATTCATCATTTAGGGGGATATTATGCTCGCCTGTTAATGGAACATCTGGCTTTATCCTTCTAACATAGTCCATCGCATTGATATATAGCTTGGTCAGATGAAAACCCCTTTTCTGAAAATATCCGATTGCCCTTAGGTTATCATTCGTAGTAACAACTCGTAATTGGTCGCATTGATAAAGTCTCGCTTGTTCTTTTACTTGTTCGATTAAGGAGGTACCAAGTCCTTGATTTTCTTTTTTGCTATCAATTGATAAAATCTCGCAGATATGGTCAGTTATTCTATAGGTTATCAAGCCAATTACAGTATCTTCTTCATAAGCGACAAAGCCGGCTTCATCCTTTAAATCAAATACTTCACCTTCTCTAAGAACGATTACTGAGCTTCCCCATTCTCGTAGAAGGAATTCGTTTATTATGAGCTTATCATTTTCTTCTATACGCTTAATATACATTATGTACCTCCGGTGAATTAACATATACAACTAAGAATTTGAATTAATTGTAACTTACTGGATAATAAATGTAAACACATTTTACCAGATAGGGTGCTATGGTTGTCTATGCTATGGGACATCGATATGATTTATTTTTCCTTGACATTTCTTAATGGATTATGATAATATTTCCTAAAATCTTATTAAGGGGTAAAATTATGTTTATTTTAGATATCCATCATCATCATAGCTAGAACGATTGTATTTGCGTTATAGTCGCGAGTACAGTCGTATTTTGGTGTGCTCGGGATGATTGATAATTGTGAAATAACAATTTATGCCGTCCGAGTATCGAATCGGGCGGTTTTTTTATTTCATACGATTAGGGTGTCAAAAGGCTGCTTCTATTTCAAAATGTGAATATCACTGTATATACATTCATTTGGCTGCCTTTCCCTCCTAGGTATATTCTCCTTTGAGCCTCATGGCATAAAGAAAATCTCGCATAATCAGGCTCGATATTCTTCTGAGTCTCAAATCGAATATAGACAACCGTCGTCGGCCGATCTCATAGAACTAAAGTTCTAGCCAAGATGAATATACATACAGTGATATTCACACCTATAGACGGAGATAGCCTTTTGACACCCTAATCTTCATAGAAAATTGCGTTCTATGATACACGTGAATTTTATTCACTTTTGGATGACGCACCTCAGCGTACAAATGCATGAATGTGTTCGAAAGTTTATTGCTGTGCAATCCGCAGTCGGGAAAGTGTCAGAAAACTGACAAGTGTCAGAAAACTGACACTTTATTATGAAAGGAGTAATATGAAGACAACAACAGTAAAGGGAACAAGAGATTTTCTACCGAATGAAGTGGCACTAAGAGATTACTTGCAGAATAAAATCCTGCAAGTATATCAGAATAATGGCTTCAGCCGTATATCAACCCCTATCTTGGAAGACATAGAAAACCTTGATAAAAGTGAGGGAGGAGAGAACCTGAACTTGATTTTCAAGGTTCTTAAGAGGGGAGATAAGCTGAAGGAAGCGATTGAAAATGGACAGGTCAATGGGCTTTGCGACATGGGATTAAGATATGATCTGACATTACCCCTAAGCCGCTATTATGCCAATAATAAAGAGAAGCTAATGCTGCCGTTCAAATGCATTCAGATTGATAAGGTCTACCGTGCAGAACGTCCGCAAAGAGGCAGGGACAGAGAGTTTATCCAATGTGATATCGATATAATCGGTTCTGATTCAATTAATTCTGAAATTGAACTGATCGATATAACAGCAAAAGCATTAATATCAGTCGGAATCAAGGATTTTACCATAAAGATTAACGACAGACGTTTATTGAGATCAATATTATTATCATTCGGGCTGGATGAAAACCAGGTTGAAGGTGTAAGTATTTCTATCGATAAGCTGGATAAAATCGGTGTCGCCGGATTGAGAGCTGAGCTCCTAGATAAGAATATAGGGAATGATATTATTGATAAAATTACGACCCTGGTAGCTAACAAAGTAGGCTTAGATGAAATAGAGAGAATAACAGAGGAAAAGAGTGTAGTTGAGGGACTGAAAAAAATTACTTATTCCATTCAAGAAATATCGAAGGGAAGCTATAATATACAATTTGATTTCTCTCTAGTACGTGGGCAAGGATATTATACAGGTACTATATTTGAGATAGAAAGCAATAAATTTAAAAGTTCAATCGGGGGCGGTGGCAGATATAATAATCTTATAGGAAAGTTTACCGGTGAGAAGGTGCCTGCAGTTGGCTTTTCGATCGGTTTTGAACGAATTTTTACATTACTTATGGAAGATGGATATCAAATACCGGAATTGAAGAGTAAAATCGCTATTATATATAAAAGTGATGATTTCTTAAAAGCCTATGTGGAAGCAGAAGTGTACCGTGATAAATTTGATGTTGTTCTATATGAGATGCCTAAAAAATTAGGGAAATTCATTGATAAGCTTGTTCTGAACGGTTTTTATGGATTTTTCGTCTATGGAGAAGGAAATGAAATCAAACAGCTCAGATGATATTCTTCAATCATATTAATGAGCAAAAGTCCCACTATCACTATTACTCTCGGTTGTGATTAAGGGCCACAAAAAAGACACGGATAAATTGCTTTATCCGTGTCTGATTCTAGGTTCGCCTATTGAATTATGCTAATACAACATTTACAGCCTGTAAGCCGCGAGCGCCGTTAGTAATTTCAAACATAACGTTCTGATTTTCTTCTAAAGACTTAAAGCCTTCTGAAGCAATACCTGTATAATGTACGAATACATCTTCGCCATTCTCAGTATTAGTGATAAATCCAAATCCCTTTTGTGCGTTAAACCATTTTACTGTACCTTTATTCATGAAAGATACCTCCTAAATTAAATTGTTTATTCTAAGCTGAAAATAAAAAATCACATATTTTTGTAAAGCATTAAATGAGTTAATGATTTACAAAAATATGTGAATCAAATCTTACATCTAAAATAACTTCTTTATAATAGCACGGATATCTATTATTGTCAATGCTTTATTATTATTTTTTTAGAAAACCCTCCAGTACCCTCCAGTATACCACCAGTACTTGAACCGGTGATATACTTTGAAACAAAAAAAGGAGTGTGGAGAATATGAATGATGCTATTAAGGTAGAGCAGATCTCTAAAGCATACAGAGGTCTGCCAGCAGTCAAGGGCTTGAGTCTGTCGGTCGGATACGGTAAAGTATTTGGTCTCTTAGGAGCGAATGGAGCAGGTAAAAGTACTAGCATTGAATGCATTCTGGGGACAAAGGAGGCAGATAGCGGAGGCATATCTATCTTAGGTATGAACCCAAGAACAGACCGAAAAAAGCTGTTCCAAAAAGTAGGGGTACAATTCCAGGAGGCTAATTATCAGAACGAAATAACAGTACGTGAGCTTTGTGAGGAGACGGAAGCGCTATATCAAGAGCCTGCGGATTGGACTCAGCTGCTTGCACAGTTTGGCCTCTCCGATAAGATAGATAGTCCTGTCAAGAATCTGTCTGGAGGTCAGAGACAAAGGTTATTTATCGTACTTGCCTTGATCCCAGACCCGAAGGTTGTCTTTCTGGACGAATTGACAACGGGATTGGATGCAAAAGCCAGACGAGATGTTTGGAAAATCCTTGAGGACCTGAAGAAAAAAGGACTTACGATCCTGCTGACTTCTCACTTTATGGACGAAGTGGAGGTCCTGTGTGATGAGATCTGTATCCTGAAGCATGGCGAGACGGTGTTTTACGGTACTGTAGCAGAAGCAATCTCGAGGAGTCCTTATGAGAAATTTGAAGACGCATATCTTTGGTATGCAGATGAGGAGGAAAATAAGAATGAAGACCTTTAAGAAGATGCTGAAGGTAGAAGCAGTGCTCTCACTGCGGGATATGAATATGCTGATTTTTGCGATTATTATGCCACTGGTGGTAATGATCATAGTCGGTATTATATACGGAAGGAAGCCGGCCTTCGACGGTGCAGAATATACCTTTTTAGAACAGTCCTTTGGAGCAATGTCCTCGATTGCTATCCTGGCAGGAGGTACAATGGGGCTCCCGATTCTGGTCTCCGATTATAGGGAGCGTAAAATCTTAAAACGCTTCAAAGTCACTCCAATCAGCCCGGCAATGATTCTTGCGGTACAGGTCACCATCTATTCGATGTATTCAGCCTGTTCCCTGCTAATGCTCTGGATTGTAGCAAAGCTGTTCTTTGGATTCAAGATGCATGGCTCATGGATCGCCTTTCTTGGTGGCTGGTTGATGGTGCTTGTATCTATGTTAAGTATTGGTATGATGGTAGGAGGCATTGCTAAAAACAGTAAAAGGGCCGGGATCATAGCCAGTCTTCTTTACTTCCCCATGTTGATTTTCTCGGGGGCTACCTTACCCTATGAGATCATGCCAAGACCATTACAGATATTCAGCGACATTCTGCCGATGACACAGGGGATAAAGTTGCTGAAGGCTGCATCACTCGGCTTACCGTTGGATAGTGCCCTGGTCCCCATAGTTGTTATAATGATACTCGCGCTTGTTTGTATCGGAGTTTCGCTCAAGGCTTTTAAATGGGAGTAATTAAGTGTTTGCAGCTGCAACACTCGATATAAAAGTAAATAGAACATTAAAAAGAAAGAAAACCTTCATACTGTGAAAATCGGTGAGCAGGTTTTCTTTTGCATTTTAGAGATTACTTCTTCATGAAATTCAATTTAAGCACTTAAGCAACAGCGATTATGTATATATGCTAAGTGATATGGTCACAGATATTATCAATCAATTTCATTACAATCAGGTTCAAAGGTTATTCTAGAGTATGATTTGAAAAGCTTAGGAGGAAAATAAAATGTTTTTCTAGGAGTTTCCTTCTACGAATATTATTGTGATAAACAATATGG
Organism: Bacillota bacterium; assembly: GCA_023411555.1. Lineage (GTDB taxonomy): Bacteria > Bacillota > Clostridia > Lachnospirales > Lachnospiraceae > Mobilitalea. Next base: position 16,404 of record JAEYOQ010000008.1, on the reverse strand, counting down.
AAGAGATAGTATTCTAACAGAATATAATTTCAGATAGAATGATGAACCACAAAAGTAACCTTATTACAGGATCTACTCAAAGTAAATGTCTACTGTTCACGTCGTCGGTGCTAATAAAGGGAAAATGTAGAGGTATATGATACGTAAAATATCATATACCTCTGACTTTTCATTACAATAGAAAGTTTGCGAAGCATGTACTCTATTGCATTATGTATGGATATGTAATGCACTTTATATAATAAGAAGCCTTAGCTGATTTATAAAACCTGTAGTAAATTCTGTAATAGAAGGCTCACGGTAGCGATTGCAATCCAGCAGCAGAATCCCATTAATATAGGCTTTCCGCCCTTCTTAATCAATGTGACTATATTCGTATTCAGACCGACAGCTCCCATCGCCATTACAATAAAGAATTTGCTCAATTGCTTCAAAAAGGTAAAACAGCTTTTGGCAATCTCTAATGAGGCACCAGAACAATAACTTGTGATTATTGTAGTGATGATAGAAGCCCCAATAAAGTAAAGAATGAACATGGGAAATATTTTTCTGATGGATACCTTCGTGTTACTGCTAAGGTTCTTTTTCTTTTCTCCTCTGATACGCAAGAAGGATAGAACTAAGGTAATTGGAATAATCGCCAATGTTCTTGTTAACTTCACAATGGTTGCATATGCCAATACGGATCCATTAGTGCCATGAAGGGTGTCCCATGTTGAAGCTGCTGCGGTGACAGAAGAAGTGTCATTAATTGCAGTGCCTGCAAATAAGCCGAAACCGGAATCAGAAAGACCAATCATGGAACCCAGTGTGGGAAAAATGATAGCTGCAATCACGTTAAACAAAAATATAACGGAAATAGACTGTGCAATTTCTTCGTCGTCAGCTTCAATAACAGGTGCAGTAGCAGCGATGGCAGAACCTCCACAGATAGAGGAACCGACACCAATCAGTATTGATGTTTTAGATGGTACTTTTAATAATCTGTACATAATATAGGCTACAAGTAAAGAAGTTGAGATTGTTGATAAAATAATAGGAAGAGAGGCCAGACCTACTTTCGCTATTGTCGTTAGGTTTAGGCCGAAGCCTAATAGAATGACGGCATATTGTAATATTTTCTTTGATGTGAACCCTATGCCTTCAGATATACTGGATTTATCTTTCATGAACATCGTCAAAATCATTCCTATTAGGATTGCTATGATGGGAGCACCGATTACTTCCATCCAAGCGATATAGTTCACAAGTACCCATGCAAATAGTGCTATGACAAAGCACAGTAGAATACCTTTTCCTTTGTTTTTTATAAAATTCATCTTGTTAACCCTCCCTTTTTGTTATTATAATAATAGATGACCATAAAGTAAAATTATTTATTATGATTAATATATAAAAGTGTATTATGGATCATAGGGAGGAGTATGTGCTTGATTATAGAATTGAAACCTTTTTATGCATTTATAAGCATATGAACTATACAAAGGCGGCCAATACAGGAACGCTATTTATGTGATTATGGATACACATTTTCTGATTTTACAAGTACATCAGTAGTTAGTAGCATACATACAATAAAGCAATTGCTGGAAGATGGACACGGCATCAGTTTTATGAATGAAATTGCTGTGAAGAAAGAATTAGAGGAAGGAAAATTAAAGACTGTTCGGATTGTAGATTTTGACATATACCATGAGTTCAAAAAAGCAATAGGATATGATGTAATTAATTTTACTAAATGATCTGATTAAGATATAGCAAATAGTATCGTCATGAAATATATATAAGCTAATTGCTTCTTCACATAAAAGCAATTAGCTTACACTGTTATTATCTACCGTATGGTACATTTACGATTAATAATAGGATTTAACCTTATCTGATAGATATTTTCGCAAGTCCTTTACTTCAAGGATGTCTTGTTTCATCGTATCACGATCTCTTATCGTAACAGTGTCATTGTCAAGAGTATTGTCATCGATCGTAATGGCATATGGGATTCCTATCGCATCTCCTCGGCGGTACCGCTTTCCGATATTACCGGCATCATCATAGGAAACCATATAATACCTCTTTAATTCCTTATAAAGCTCCATCGCTTTAGCAGAATGGCTCTTCTTGATTAAGGGGAGAATATTAGCTTTAATCGGAGCAAGAGAGGGCTTAATTCTTAATACCAGTCGGGTATCTCCTCCATCTAATACCTCTACTGCAAGTGCTTCGAATAAAATTGCTAAGAATAGGCGATCAAGTCCATAGGTGGATTCAATGACATAGGGAATATATTTCTCATTGGAGCTAGAATCGAAGTACTCCATGCTTCTCTTTGAATATTCCTGATGTCTGAGTAGGTCAAAGTCTGTTCTGTTATGAGTTCCGTTTATCTCACCCCAGCCAAAGGGAAATAGGTACTCAATATCGCAGGCAGCTTTCGCATAATGCGCTAATTTTTCATGGTCATGAAAGCGTAGGTGGTCCTTGTTCAGCCCCAGGAATTGGGAAAATTCAATTCCATAATTCTTAAAATATTCGTACCAGGTATCATCCTGACCCTGCTTACAGAAGGTCTGATATTCCATTTGTTCAAACTCAATGGTTCGGAATGTGAAATTACCGGGTGTGATTTCATTTCGAAAGGCTTTTCCGATCTGCCCGATGGAAAAGGGGAGCTTAGTCCTCATGGTTCTTAATACATTATTGAAGTTTACATATTCACCTTGGGCATTTTCCGGTCTTAGATATACTGTATTGGCAGCATCCTGAGTCACACCGCGTTGGGTAGCAAACATTAGATTGAACTGGCGAATGTCAGTATAATTCGATTTGCCACATTTGGGACAGGGAATTTGATTGGTTCGAATATATTCCAGCATCTCAGCCTGGGACATGGCGTCTGCTTTGACTAAGGCATCAAAACTACTGATCAGGTTATCTGCCCTGTGCCTGGTCTTACATTCCTTACAGTCAAGAAGTGGGTCTGTAAAGCTGTCGAGATGTCCACTGGCCTTCCAGGTGGTAGGATTCATCAATATATCTGAATCTAATTCATAGCTGTTATCCCTCATTTGAATAAAATAGTACCGCCACGCATCTTTAATATTGTTTTTCAATCTTGTTCCCAGAGGACCATAATCCCAAGTGTTCGCCAATCCGCCATATATTTCACTACCTTGAAATATAAATCCATACTGATTGCAATACGACATCATCTCATCCATTGTTATCTTTCCCATTTAAATTTCCTCCTTATTATTTGTATAAAAAAAGTCCGCTCTAAGCTTAACGCTTAGGGCGAACTTGATTTATTATAGAAAGTTTACTAAAAATGCTTTCTATGGTATAAGTCCGTGGTACCACCTAAATTCAGTAAGAATATCTAATATTCTTAATCTGCTCTCTGACAGCACGAGAATACTCTTTATGCTGTTTCCTTGATAACGGGGGAAAGCCCGGTGTAATCTAATCAGATACAATCCTTTCAATTAACAGCTCAAAGGTGCCTTCTATATATTTGCTATGAAGATTTCCACCATGCATCTTCTCTCTGAAATAACGTCAATATATATACTATTCCTTCTCATAGCCTTTCGATTATTTTTATTAATATAACCTATCTGGTTATCTATGTCAACTAAAACAGAGACTGACCTAAAAAAATAACAAAGCGATCTATACTGCAAATAAAGTAACAATAAAACTGATAGTAGATACTAAATTACACAGACAATGAAATAGAATGGATATGTATATGTTTTTTTCTTTCCAAGCTATGTATGCAGCAGGTAAAAAGGCACAGATACGAAATAGATTTTGGAGCGGAAGCCATAAATGATATAACGAAAATAGCACAGTTATGATAACCGGAGCCAACATTCCGAATCTGCTTATTTTGGATGTAAGGTATCCTCTAAAATAGAGCTCCTCTATAACTGGACCTACTAAAACATTAAAAAGTCCGTAAACAATACATGTGAGCAATAAGATGCTTTTAGGATATTGCCTTAAGTACTCCATGTTAGTCCAATCAAAATACGCAGGCATAACTTCTAGTAACTTGCTTGCGATGGGGGCGGTAGCCCAGTTTTCAAAGGGACCTACAGTTACTGAGAGGATACCCGCTAAGCCGAACAGAAGCACACTAAATAGCAAGGTTCGTTTCCAACTTGCTTTTTTCTGATTGACAAATGCACTTTTTATTGAATAAGTGCCAAATGCCTTTTTACTTGAATATAAGATGACAGCTAATTCGATAGGTAAATTTGTTAATGAAGCTAGAACAAAGTAAAGTAAAAGTGATGGTAGTGCTTTTTGCGCATTCCCTAATAGGACATAACAGCCAGTTAATAATATTGTTGGAAAAAATACTAGGAAAGCCACTTTAATCAAAGATAAATCATCATTTTTATTCCCTAATAACGTCTTCATATATCACCTCGGAAAATACTATTTAGAATCATATTACCATTTATTGGATATAAGTCAATAACAGTTACATTAAGGTGAGAAGTATGAAATAGTATAGCGATATATTAATCCCTGCAGGTTCCATGGATTTGCAGGGATTGATGTGTAATTTATTCAGTTTGTCTAGTTACTTCGAATGATCATACTGCTCCATCCATACCTTATTGCAATTACAATCGAAGAACATGCGGTGAGGTTCTCCCTCTTTATAAATCCATAGAGTGATAAAGGTTGGTGTTACCTCATAAAGCTCTGCCTTTTCCATATGGGAGTATGCGTCGTAAGATCCCCTATGCCACTTTTTATACAAATCCATGACAGAAGTGTTAGCCTCAGACATAACCCTTCCTCTGCTGATCGCGGTTCCTTTTATGGCAATATTACTCTGACATAAAGCTACATTAGGATTTTGTTTCATCTGCAGAGCTTTCTCAAAGTCGGATTCCGTCTGGAAATAAATCTTTCCATCCTTTAGCACATAGCTCATCGACCTGGCTGCTGGGATATCCTCAGATGAGGTGGCCAGCACGATGATGCCGGCTTCTCCTAATTGATTGAATACCTTTTGTAATTCAATGCTATAATCCATCATAACTCCTCCCTTTCCTATCCATAAGAAAAGTATACCATTATGCTGGACTTACTGCTATCAACTAAGAGTATCAAATGTGCTACTTATGGTTGCGTTGTATCCCTTTATTATCGTTATATCTTTTAAATAAACCATAGCACTCTGTTAAAACAAATGAAATTACTATATATATTAATCCATACATATTTAGTCTAGCTGAAAATGAGATATCTTTAATTCCATAAGGATAGAAAAAGCCAAATATACAATCGAGCCAAGCAAAAATAAAAGACCAAAGCAAGTATTCGTCCACTTCCAAATATCTTTATGCATATTTTGCTGTAAGGATTTGTAGCCTAACATATTTTTCTTTTCCTTTGGTGATAAGAAGAGCAAGAATAGGCTATAGCACACACATATCAAACTTAAATTCGGAAAAGTTTACCTAATTATACTTGCATAGGAATAAAAAATCAATTAAAGTTGGAAAGTATACCATCAATACTAATTAAAGATAAGATAAGGCGTTCTTTAATTTGCAAATAAGTCTCTACTACAATCCTCATTCCAAATATACTCAATATGATTTGCTATATCTTTAGCTTTTTGTTCTCCAAAACGGTCCTTAATAAATCCTAATGTCATATCAATTCCAGCTGAAACACCGGAGGAGGTATAATACTTTCCATCTACGACCCATCTCGCCTGTTTTATCCATTTAACATTAGTATTAATAGATACCACCCAATCAAATGCCTTTTTGTTAGAAGTGGCTCTTTTATTATTCAGAAGTCCGGTCTTTGCTAATAATGCAGAGCCGGTGCAAACTGATAAGCAGTAGCTCGACAAATTAGCTGTTTCTTTTAGTGCCTGAAGAAATTGAGTATCCTTTACTAAGGTTCTTGTACCTTTTCCACCGGGTATCACTAATATTCCTTCTTTTGAAGCACTTTCAATGTTCTCAGTGATAATTGAAGTACCCTGTGCACTCTTAATAACACCACCGTCTAAAGAATAGTATTTTAATTGATATTCATCCATTTTTCCTAAAATCTCAATAGGACCAAACGCATCCAATGTCTCAAAATCATCAAACAACAATATATTTACATCCATAACTTCCTCCCTTATAGAGCGCCAGACGTGCTTCGTTCCATAATCTTATCCTACAAATACTGAAAAGGAAGGGGATTCATCCAAATCTGACGTGATGTGCACATGTATTTTGTAATTAGTTAAATAGTATTAATAACTCCTTTGTAATATGTAGCTTTAAACGTCTGGGTTCCATCAAATTTGCTATATTCATCATAATGATCAAATTTTAGCCTGCATTTTTCCAAAACCCTACCTGAGGCTGGATTATCTATTGCATGTTTTGCACTAAAGCATCGAGCATCTAATTCTTTAAATGCAAAATTAATCATAGCTTTAGCGGCTTCTGTAGCATAACCTTGCTTCCAATAATCAAATCGTATATTATATCCGAATTCCCATGCTTCTTTCTCGGAATTATATCCAATATCACCACTTCCGATAAGAACATTGGTATCTCTTAAAACAAAACCAAAATTATAGGTGCTTTTTTCATTAACCACGGTTGAAAGCCATGTCCTTACATCTTCCACGGATGTATAGGTGCTATATGGCATATACTTAGTAACTCTGTCATCGCTAACCCATTTAAATACAGCATCTGCATCTTCAAGTGTTAATGGTCTTAGTATTAAACGCTCGGTTTCTAAAATTGGAATGTTCAAAATAATCCTCCATTCTGGCGCAAATCTAACCCCTCAATAAAATCATGCATGCTATTTTGTACTATTATATCTCAAAACAAACAAATAGTTAACTAAATTTTTCTACATCCAATTCAGTATCCTTTTAGGATATCAGCCCACCTTTTGAGGAAGCACTATCTGAAAGGTGCAGCCACCGCCCTCTGTATCGCAAAGTGTAAGGGTACCATGATGAAGATGAGCGAGTTCCTTGGCAATATTCAGCCCAAGACCAAAGTGGGATTTATCATTGCGAGACTGATCACAGCGATAGTAGCGGTCAAATACTCGGTCCTTCTCTTGGTCAGGAATACCCTTTCCATGATCAATTACCTCTATTATAAGCTGTTTCTTAGTTCTACGCAGAGCAATCGTGATGTTCGAATGATCCGGTGTATAGCTATTGGCATTATTAATGAGTATTTGTAAAAGCTGGTAGATACGATGGGGATCGATATATATCTCTCCTAAGAGTTCTTCCGGTAGGTCTAAGAATAGCTCATGATTATGTAGGATACAGTATCGGCTTAATGCTTCATAGCTTTCAATAAAGAAGGTATCTCCATCCGTTGGTATAATATGAATAGACCAGGTATTTGCATCCGCTGAGGATAGTAGAAGCATATCCTCGATGAGTGATGACATCCTTTGTAATTCCTCGTTGGCATTTTCGATATAGTTATGCAGAGCCTCTTTGGCTTGTTGGGGCATATAAGGAATACAATCGGTCTTAAGGGCGTCGGTTGATGCTTGTATATAAGCAAGGGGGGAGCGCAGCTCGTGAGAGGCAGATGCTATGAATTCGACCTGCTTCTGATTGTTTATCTTGATGGGCTTTAGTGTCTTATCAATAATAAGATAATTAATGGCAAAAAGTAACAGAAAACCAATGATGGTAGTCATTATGTAGATAGCGGCATTGACACGCATGGTGCTATAAATATTCGATAGAGAATAAAGTAGGGTAATGCTACGATAGGAAGTGGATAGAGGCATAACAATGACGCAGCCATAATAATCATCCCCTGCTTCCCCTGTAATTCTAGTGACACTGCTTCGTCTTATGCTCATAAAGGTGGGAGGAATAGCCGCATTTACACCTTCCAGCCTTGCAGCATCCATTAGCTGCTGCACCAGGAGCTCCCGCTTTGTCTTACTTTGATAGATTCCATCAAAGGCAATTGGGTAGCCATTATCTTCAATATATATAATCATTTGATTCCTGGCTTCCAGGGTGGAAAGCTCGGATAAGCTTAGCATAGGGCTAGACTGGAGTTTATTCGTCAAGGAATCGGCAGTCATAAGAAAACGTTCCATGGAATGCTTTTGCTGCTCTGAAATATTAAGTAAATACATGACAACCAGGATACCAATAAGGATAGCTCCGGTGGAGAGGGTATAGATGAGCACCAGATGTCTTTTTAACTTATGTAACATTATAAATCCTCCAAACGGTAACCAATTCCATGTATGGTTTTTATCTGAGCTTTGCATCCTAAGGAGGTTAGGCGGCGGCGAAGAAAGGATATGTAATTATCCAGATTACCGTCGGTAACGAAGGAATCCGGTCCCCATACTCTCGATAGTATCAACTCACGTTCTAGAATCTGCCCTTTGTTTTTCATAAAGAACTCTAAGAGGTCGCATTCCTTTTTGGATAGCTCGCAGGATTTTGTTTCTGTCCATAAGGTTCGACTGATAAGATCAAGCTTCATATTGGAGAAGGTTAATTGATTAATATTCTGAAGCGTTTGAGGGCGACGCAGTAGTGCCCTTATTCTGGCAAAAAGCTCATCCATAGAAAATGGCTTTACCAAGTAATCATCGGCCCCGGCGTCCAACCCATCTATTTTATCATTAATACCAACTAAGGCAGTTACCATAATTACAGGTGTTGTAATCCCTCTCTTGCGAATGCTTTGTACTATACTTAGTCCGTCAAGCTTGGGAAGCATTCGATCCAGAATAATTAAGTCATACACTTGCTTTGACACATAATATAAGGAGTCTTCACCAGAATAGCAGGTATCCACTGTATAGGCTGCGGTTTCTAACTGTTTTTTCATGGTTTGACATAGTTTTATATCATCCTCTATAATCAATATGCGCATATTTTATCTCCTTAATAATGGAATAAGGTATCTGAAGCTTATCACAAGGTACATTTTACCATATCATTATTGTATCAAGCAAATCTCCAATCAATCTATAGAAAATCATTTAATTTAGATAATATTTATAGAAATGAATGTTATAGTAGCAAATAAAGGTGTGAAGTAGAAATAGTGATTACCGGTTTTGAACTATAATCACCACGGTATGTTCAAAGCTTAAATATACTTCAAGGATGGAGGTTTTTATGAGATTTAGAATTATATTATCTCTGTTTATTGCTGCTATGATTTTGCAGTTGGCGGGGTGTAGCAAGGACGAGGAAAATACCATAGCTATGGGTAGGTACTTGGAGGAAAAGCTAGACTTTCCCAAAGTAAATGCATATGAAACGGTAATTACAGGTCTAGGTATTGGTAGGGATAATCAATTAGAATTATTTGAAGTATCTAGTTCGTCAATACGATATACCAGAAATGAGGATGGTACCTGGAATAAGGAACCTGTGGAGTGGTTGAATGAGCTTGTTGGTGACAGGAATGTTACAGAGGCCTTAATTGCGCACGGCCTAGACGGAAAAGAGTATGCTATGATAGCCTGTAGAGATGATGAAGGGGATAGTAGGGCAAGTCTCTATAGGCTGGAAGCAGATGGAACAGCTCATCAGATAAAGATAAGTAAATTTGATGATTATGATGAAAATGGCAATTGGAAGGACTATTACATACCAAGAAACATGTATGTTCTCGATGATGGGAGAGTTCTAATCGGTTATCTCAATGGAGCCGTTCTTTATAACCAGGGTGGTGAGATACTTGTCGAATACGTTACGGAAAGTGGTTGTAGCCTGACAGTAAGTGGCAAGAAGGTATATATATTAAATATCGATATGAATCAGGTCCTTGTATACGATATAGAGAGCGGAGAAAAGCTTAGTAGCATTGACGTCACCAACAAGGGGTATACCTGGGCTAATCGCAGTCTGATTAAAATGTTTACAGGCCAGGAAGGCGAGATTTATCTACAGAATAAGGATGGGATACATAAGTTGTCGGAGGGCGGTTCTCTGTGGGAGACGGTAGTGGATGGGACACTGAATTCCATGGCATCACCAAATGTTTTTATGCAGATGGCATACCAGGACCGTGACGGAAGCTTCTATCTGGTAAGTTCCTATGATATTTATGATATCTATCGATATACTTATCATCCGGATGTGCCCACAATACCGACAACGGAGTTAACCATATATTCTTTGCGTAAGAATAATACAATTATGGAAGCAGCCTTGGAATTCCAGAACAAGCATGAAGATGTAAGAGTGAATTACCAAATTGCCATGGCGGATGAAGAGGATGAAAATGAAGCAGATTATATACAAGCCTTAAATACTGAATTGTTAACAAAAAATGCAGCAGATATTATTGTCCTTGAAGGGCTTGATTTCTATTCCTATATGAAAAAAGGAGTCCTGGAGGATATTACTGATATCATGGAACCATTCATTGCTTCAAAGGATGTTTATGAGAAGGTTATATGGACCTATGAACACGAGGGAAGAATTAAGGCAGTTCCAATCAGTATGAAGGTACCTATGGTTTTAGGTACCAAGAATGCAGTAGATGCCAGTGCTACAATGGAGACGCTAGCTAAGTATGTCAATGAACAGACAGATCAATCTGTATTCGGTGACATAGACAGGAAGGATCTGATAGAGACTCTGTATGAGCGGTATTTTCCTGAAATTTATGAGGATGGAAGGCTGGAGCTAGATGCATTGATACGTTTTTTTGAGGAAATCAGTATCATTTCTGAGAAAACAATTGGTTTTAAGGATTATGGCATATCGGATTGTCTCGATGAGTTTGGAGTTTTACATAATGTATCTGAGTTTAGCGTGGGTAATTATTGGAATTCTTGTGAGGTATCATTAGTAATGCAGATAGCTTCTGAAATAGATGGAACATGGAAGGATTTTAATCATCAATATGAACCGGGAATTACCATAGGAGTGAATGCTTACGGAAAGCAAAAAGAGCTGGCGAAGGAATTTGTTAAGCTACTTTTTACGGATAGAATTCAGAGTAACTGGTTCTATGAAGGATTACCTGTAATTAGGAACAGCGTTATTAAGAATATGATATCTCAGGACGAGAGCTCTGATGTAGTAATGAATTATGGGTACACATATAAAGGGGAGTTTTCCATGTATGAAGTAGTAGAAGCGTCAGATGAGGACATGGAAAAATTCAGACTAATGCTGGATCAATTGGATACACCAATTCTTATTGATAAAAATATAGAAAAGAAGGTTATTGAGATAACAGAGCAATATCTGGACGGTAATATGTCTGCTTATGAAGCTGCGGAAGCAGTGATTAACTTTACAAATATATATTACCAGGAATAATCTAAGTACATACAAGAGCTTTAGGAATTGTAAATATTCATTGCGCTATGAATTGCACTAATAAGAACCAGACTCTTGTATCAGAGATACAGAGTATAGTAGGATTTATACTGTTTTTGTTCTGGCCTTTTTTACATTATGAACCTGATTAAAACTCCTTTTCGTGAGCCTTAAAAAACTCAAAATAGGTACGTACATTTTCCAGTTCCGTCCAACGCTCAATTGCAACAGGATTACGATCCAGATTATAAATCCTTGCACCCCGCGTGGAAAGTAAGAAGGGAGAATGGGTTGAGATAATGAATTGACAACCAAAAAAACGAGCCGATTCTTCAAGAAAGCTTAGCAGCTCCATTTGGCGTCTTGGAGATAGGCTATTTTCAGGCTCGTCTAATAAATACAAGCCATTCTCCTCGATTTTCTCGGTAAAATAGCGAAAGGCGCTTTCTCCGTTGGAGTACTCACGCACATTATCGATTAGCTCCCCTCGAACGAAGCGGGACTGGGTTCTGCGCCTTGCGCTATTTACTTTTTTTAGTTGCTCATAGTCGGAGAGTGACTTCATCTGAAAACTTGAGTATTTTGCATCCAGATATTCTACAAAAAGTTCCTCACGCTTTTGATCGATTCCCTCATTTAGATTGCGGATATTTAACATATAGTCGAACACATCATCACTTGTGATTATTCTGCTGTGCTTCGGAATGTCCTCATCCATATTCATGCGGCATAGCTTCAAATAATCCGGGAAGAAATTGGACTTATTATAGATGGAATCGCGGTGAAGCCCTGTCTTTTCTGCGATTACATTCAATGCCGTTGATTTTCCGGAGCCGTTTCCTCCATATAATATGGTAACCGTATCAAAATCAAGCCGATCCAGTTCATGACCGGACAAAATCTTAAAGGGATAAAAGGAATCATAGCAGGTACGTTTTATGCTTAGGAAAAAATCAAATTCTGCTTCGGCATTTGGAAAGGTGAAGGACTGTAGATAAATCATGGCATTCTCCTGATTAAAATGAAACATTTTATAGGAACATAGCCTATAGAATGTTTCATTTTGAAGATTATAAGTGATAACCTAAATTGAATAGTAGTATTAATTGATAAATGTTATTTTATCCTTATCCGGATCATGAGGCGGCTTCGTTGTCTTAGCATAGCCTAGCAGGACCGAACAACCAAAGGCATAGCCTTCCGGGAAGCCTAATCGTTTGCTGAATTCCTCTGAGCGTTGGCCACTGGCAAAAGCGGTACCCGTAAGGCCACATATTACATTGGCTACCCCCAATGATGTGGCAGCTAGGGCGATATTTTGGCACAGGATACCACAATCGATCAGCGCTGGCTCCTTTGCATCTATTGCGACAACAATCATACAGGGTGCACCATAGAATAGGCGCCCGCCCCGATCCATGATTCTCTGATAGGTGGATTTATCCTCTAGGCTCGAAAGATAGGATAGGCCTTCGGCTTCCAGGTCATGGATTAGGTCTTGATTCTTTACAACAATAACTCGCCAGGCCTGACGATTCATACCACTAGGAGCCTGAACTGCAGCCTCCGCAATTGCTTGAAGTATTTCATCCGATGGCATCTCCTCCCTATAATCACGACAGGAATACCGATTAGCGATTACATTCAGTGTTTCATTCATAATTTCATTCTCCTTTCTTGTCTTGCTTCTTCCATTGGTCACATTACCTTTTCTCTATTCATCTAGTGTGAGGTCAACTGCTAAATGATCAATTCTTATTTTATAATCATTTTTATTATATTTATTAACCTTAAACAGAATAGAATCTCCTGATTTTAGATTCTCAATCGTTTTTCCTAGTTGACCTAAATATATCTCTTTTCCTTTTTTATTTCTTTCCTTTAAACCTGTAATTCCTATATCATCAGCATATTCTATTTGGTGCTTCGCTTTGATCTCAGATGCAAAAGAGCGATTGCTCTCAATAGGGGTAATTGATGCGGTAGTAATTCCGTCCTTTTTCTCCATACTTTCGATTCTAGCAATATAGTAGTCCTGCTGTTTATTTATATTAATTAATAGAATAGAATTAATAATTACGATAATTGATGTCAAACATATGAGGATTTTATCACTCTTTTTCAAAACTTTGCTCCTTTCTGTTCAATATAAAGCTTTTAATATCATCCCTTGCTTCACCCGAGGTTAGGATGTTATCACCAATGCTGGATTTATGATAGGATTTAGCACTTAGATATAATATATTTGGTGTCACTGAGTGGCTTACATGATAATTAAAAACTGTTCGGAAATTTTCTCGGTTTGTGTTGCTCACTACTATGAATTTCTTTGGAATATTTTCATAACTGTTTTGCTTCTTAGGATGTGTGTGAAAATAACCTTGGCTTCTCTCATTAAATATAAAGAAGTTGGCACATGGAAAGTCGTTATAGTTTGGCATAATAAAATATGTTAAGTCACTACCTATAATAGTATTACAGATTTCTTCAACCTTATCATTAGAATAAGGACATTGTGAATTGGCTTTAAAGCATTCATAGTGGCAGTTCCCACAAGGCGTAATATTAAATCCAGAAAAGTTAAAGATCATTGTACTATCATCATGAAAGCTCCTTACATATTCCCCAATCGCTTTACAATTTCCATCTGCTCTAGAACTAAAAGAAATAATACAAACGCTCATATGATCATCCTTTGTTAAGTTTTATTTTCATCTAAATCCTTAATACTAAATAGAAGGGGAAGCTCTCCTTTATATAGTAAAGTGACTTCCATCCTATGTCAATGACATTGGATTTGTTGCTCAATTTACAGTATAGCAACAATTTTCGGATTCTACAGCAAATCCAAGATTAAGATATAACCGGATTGCATTTTCATTGTCACCTTCTACTATAAGGTCGACTGATTCCTTTCCATAATTCTCGAAAGCCTTAGTTACCATATGAGTTAAGACAGCTCGTCCATACCCTTTGTATCGAAAACCTTCTCTAACTGCCACTATCTCAGCTGTACATCGTTCTCCACTATTTAATTTAAGAACACAATAGGCTAGCAATTGCTCATTACCTATCATTGCATAAACAAAATGATGATTACCAATATCGTTAATAATATCTTTTCCCGAAATATATATATCAGGAAAGATACTATCATGCAATTCTATAAACTGTTGATAATGCTTTTCGGGCAAATCGACGATTGGAAATGAAGGAGTTTAACACATTTTTTAACGACAATATTGCTATCCATCTAGTACCTCCACTACTTAATTTTTAGAAGCCATCGATCAACGAAAGCCTTATGAACGAAGTCCTTTTTACTCAGATACTCTCTTAAAGTATCCCTTACGTAATCCTTATCATATTGCTCTTCTTTACAATTCTTAAACGAAGCATAGCCTGTACCTCTTTGAAGATAATCAGAGGATGCAACGGTATACCACTTTTCTGGAACCAGCTCTTCACCGTTAATATAGATAGCACTGATTTTCCTTCCATTATGCTCAATCACTGCGTTGGATACATGCAACCTCCCCACATATTTCCCACGAAATCCTGGCCCCTTACCATCTGCATAGCAATAGTCCGTATCCAATGAATTCTCTAAGGCTTCCCACAGATACTTGCCTTGTAGCTTAAAGCTGCTGGGATTTAAGGGGGATGGACATAACTCAATTAGCTTCTTCATAGTGACGTTCCCTTGTCTTATTCCGCCATTGAGAATACCGCTGTTGATTACTCCTAAGTCGCATTTCAGTAAATCCCTTAAGGCATCAGCCAGTAAATTCGTCATGGGATTTTCCTCAGTCACATCATGCCACAAATCTCTATTCAGTTCGTAGAGGGGTTCGCTTAATACATCGATTGCCTTCTCTTTATTTGTCTTTAAGATATCGATAATTCCATCACATTCATTTTCTTGTGTGATATTTATATTTTTGCCTTCAAGCAGTTCAACTCCATCCTTATGTACTTCCAGCTTCAAGACTCCAAGATGTTCCCCAAATACACCAGAGGTATTAATAATCGTATTATTAATTATCTCAGGTTCTTCCATCAATATGTGGAGATGTCCTCCAATGATTACATCGATATCCTCTAGCTTTTCAGCGATCTCCCTATCCTTATTCATTCCAAGGTGGGAGACCAGAATGCATAAATCATACTTCCCCTTATTTTCATTAATCTCATGTGCAATTGCTTCTATATAATCGACTAGAGTAAAACCCAAGAACTCATTAAAGGGTCCCAAATCCGGTGAAGCACCGATAATTAAAATCCTCAGACCATTTTTGCTTATCAATATACTCTTTTTCAACCCATCAATATTTGTAGAACCAAGGCTACGTATATTGCTGCTCAGTAAAGGGACCCTTGTATTATTCGCCATATATTGCAAGGTCTCAATTCCTTGAAAGGTTTCATTATTGCCGACTGCTAAGGCATCATATCCGGCATATTCCAATAACTCCATGGCAGCTAGTCCACGGGTTCCTTGTAATTCCAGCCGCTTAAAATCTGCAAAGTCACCCGCATCCAGTATTATGGTATCAGCATCCTTAAGTTCATTGATTTTAGTCACTAGCTTAGCAAAATTCTTATAATCACTATGGATATCGTTGGTATGTAATATATTCAATCTCATAATATTCAACCCTCACCTGTAAATTAATATCGTGTACTTGTTATACTTAATTACAAATAATAGACCTAATTAGCCATTATTACTTCAGATCAATTTTAAGCATTTTAGTAAACTGGAAACAACCATTGATTAATAGAATACATCTGTGTAATGCTTCTTAATCACGGTACCAATATTCTTACGAAAGACTATATTTTAACCCTCTTGTAAAAGTATGAATCCCAATTTAATCCATTATAGCACATACCTTTATAAGAATAAAACATCTTAAAAAAGAATTAAGAACTTTGTTAATTCGTATGCGATAAATAACAGGTCGTATTCTATAAAATGCCAATCTATGAGATAATCTCCTGGTAGAGCTTATCCTCTCTCCT
This sequence comes from Bacillota bacterium, assembly GCA_023411555.1. Classification (GTDB taxonomy): domain Bacteria; phylum Bacillota; class Clostridia; order Lachnospirales; family Lachnospiraceae; genus Mobilitalea. The sequence continues at coordinate 44 of JAEYOQ010000008.1, read as the reverse complement.
TGAGTCAGGATTCAGGAGCAGATTGCTTCAAATTCATTTTGAAC
>JAEYOQ010000023.1 GCA_023411555.1 Bacillota bacterium | reverse complement strand
GATCTCTTGATAATAGAAGCCCGCTTTACTTTTTGCTGCTCCTGCTTGTCCCTTATAAAATTACATAGCAGTGTACCCTTGTCTATTACAGCTATCTCAAAGGCTTTAATATCAACCACGCTTCTTAATTGCTCAGCTTTTAGTCCAGTAATAGGCTGAGCCTGCTGGTTAAGCTGTTCGTAAGCAGACATCTGATCGCTCTCTAGCGATTGCCCACTTATTGATAGCTGTGCTGTGCCAGACAACTGTTCGCTCTTAGTCAACAGTTCTGCCTCGTTGGACTCTATGTTACCCTTTATAACAGATAGTTCATTGAGTAATGCTGTTCTCTCTGCGGTCAGCTTATCAAGTTCTGCTTTAGCCTCCTTCAATTGGTGTTCATCGGGCATACTCTGGGGCACTTTTGCAGGCATAGGATGCTCAGTAGATCCGCACACAGGGCATGGTGTATCGGGCTTTAACCCCTTTGACAATAATCCAGCCTGCCCCTTCAAGTAGCTATCCTCTATATCAAGGTAATTCTTCCTATATTGTACAAACCCTTGTTCAAAGCTGTTGAATTCATTTTGTTTTTGTTCAATGCTATTTAGAAATTCAAGCTGCCTTTTAGCTAATTGCCGTACACCCGCTAAACTATCAACTGAATTTTTAAGCTGTTGAATTTCGCCCTCTTGCCTTTCAAAGTCCTTCTCTTGAAGCAGAATGTTCTTTAACTCATCCTCTAATTTCTTTTTATTTTGTTTTGATACTTCCAAGTCCTTGTGACATTTTGAAAGCTTTTCGCTCAATGTACTAAGCCTTGTACCATATTCTTTATATAGCAGAGTATTTTTTTCATAATCCGCTACCTTTGCTATCATACCTTTAAGCCTTGCATAATCTATCTCCAACTGTTTAATATGTGGCTCTACTTCTTTTGCTTTTTCGAGAAGCTGTTCTTTAGCTGATAATTCCTGTTGCTTTTGCTCCTTCTCTTGAACTGCCTGCTCCAGATGCTCTGTTTTAGTCTTTATTGCTGCCTTCAAAGCTTCTACATTATCATCAGTCTCTACAATTGAAAGGGCCTTTTGAGCGTAGTCCAGCTCACTCTGTTTTGCACCATACTCAGCCTTACGACTCTCTTGCTCAACCTGTTCATTCTGTAAATGGCTTACCTCTTCGAACTGCCTGTTTGTTTCAATATCTTTTACAAGCTGTTCCTTTTTCTCTGAATGTAACTTTTGCAACTGAGATAGCTTTAGCTTTAGGTCATCCAGCTCGTCATCCTCGTTCTTGCACTGCGCTTCTAGCAGCTCCAAAAACATTTTGACATTAATGTAGTTATCAATCTGAAGCTTACTCAAAGTTTCATTCTGACCACATTCCACATGTTTTACATGTGTCATAAGCTGAAGCTTCAAGTCATGTATAGCTCTAGCTAAGTCCTTTTTCTTATAATCCAGCTTCTGTTGAATTAGCGCATATGCTTCTGTTCCAAATATCTTTCTGAAAATAAGCTCACGTTCATTGCTCTCTGCTTCAAGAAGCTTTCTGAACTCCCCCTGAGGAAGCATAACAATCTGCTTGAATTGAGATTTATTGATTCCCATTAACTCAGTAATCTTTTCATCAACGGCAGAAATTCTGGTAATAAGCTGTCCATCTGGCATTTCAAGCTGCGCATCCGCATTCTTTACAGTATAACCCTCTCCACGCTGTTTTTTCTGCTGTTGCTGAGGACTTCGTTTAATTGTATAGCGCTCTCCTCTAAGAAGAAATTCCAACTCTACAAAAGTTTCTGTTTCAGGCGCAGCAAAATCACTACGCAGGCTATCCTTGTCCCTGCTGCTTCCAGAAGCCTCTCCAAACAGTGCATAGCTTATGGCGTCAAATATCGTTGTCTTTCCTGCACCAGTTGGCCCTGATATTACAAATATCTGTTCGTTCAGCCTGCTAAAATCTATCTCCTGCAGTTTGGCATAAGGACCAAACGCGCTCATTACAAGTCTTATCGGTCTCATGCCATTTCCCCCTTTTCAACCTCTTCTATAATATCAGTAAGAACAGACTTGCTGTCATCATCTAGCTCATTACCCTCAATTGACATATAGAATTCTTCAAAAAGCTCCAATTTTGTTTTTGTCTTGTAACCTTCTGAAGCAGAGGTTCTACTGTCCTTTTGAAGCCTCTCTACCTCTCGTCTTAACCCCATTATGTTGGGATATACACTCCTTAGTTTTGAAATTGGGTCCAGCAACTCATCATTATCAGTAAGGATTGCATATACATAATCCTCAGTATTGGCAGCGCTGTATACTTCAGGGCTGATAAGTTCACTTACAGGGCCCCGTATTATTCTCATATCCTTTTCGGCTACCAATGGAATATGGGTAACCTGAACGTTGCCCGCTTCATTTAATTCAACTAACTCAACGCCCTTTTTATGGTCTACCTCCGAGAAAGAATATTTCATGAGAGAGCCCGAATACCTTATTTTTTCACTGCCGGCCTTCTGTCTTCTGTGCAAATGACCTAGTGCAGTGTAATGAAACATATCAAAATGCTTAGGGTCAACAAAATCAGTACCCCCTATAGAGAGCGGCCTCTCCGACTCACATTGCGCTGCTTCTTCTCCAAATGGGGTTACATATGCATGCGTTACCAGAACATTTCTCTCATCTGAGTTTAGATTCTCTTGAATTCGTGATGTTAAGAATTGCATTACAGAATCATGGGTAGCACGCATTTCTTCTTGCCCCATTATTTGTTCACCTAACTTTGTATTG
>JAEYOQ010000050.1 GCA_023411555.1 Bacillota bacterium | reverse complement strand
CCGGTATCCAACAGGAGATCCGCAAGAGGGAGCATTATGAGAAGCCCAGCGTAAGACGTAAGAAAAAGTCTGAAGCGGCTAGAAAACGCAAATATTAATTCGTTTAAGGGACTTCCGGTAGTTATCTGCCGGAAGTTTTTTATTGAGCGAACTTAATCTTGCAAACAAGATTAAGTTCGCGATGACAACTGAAAATTACTATTTTTAATTTTCAGTTGTAGAGCCTTTTTGCGCTGACAAATGAAAATCGTTTTTTGATTTTCATTTGTAGAGCCTTTTGCGATGACAACAGAAAATCATTATTTTGATTTTATGTTGTAGAGTTGATGACAAATGAATTTTTGATTTATGATTTCAAGCCTTTTGTGCTGACAAAATCATGATCTTTGAATTTTATTTGTAGAATTGATAATTTCATAAAATCTGAGTTTAACGCTGACAGCCTATCATATCATATCAAGAAATCGGTTATCAAATCTATTATAATAGTTATATCTTTAGCTAAATTATTATATTCATAGACATAAATGAGTAACAATTTTTTTTAAATAAGAACTTGGATTAAATAAGATAGGGAATGACATTTATGAAAAAAGCCTTTCTAAAAGTATTAACAGTACTCATAATATTTTTTTCTATTTTCTGGATCAGCGCTATTATAAAATGCGAAGTTCTAACTTTACAGCATTGGACGGAATTTGAGGGTCTTGAAGAAGCGACTAATATGATTAGTAACTCGGAGACAATTAAAGTGCTGGAATATTCAGACAGTTCAGCCCGTGTTTATTATAAGAACCATGAGGGCGGAAATGTATTAATATTTACAAAACAAGACGGTGAATGGGTATACTCTGAGTGGGAAAGAACAGTATGGTCAAGGACTGGAAGTGCCGATGATATCATTTGGCCATACATACGGTAAATCTAAGATGTTAATGGTATTATATTTATTTTGATTATCGTTTATATTCTTAATCTGTAATACCTTTATATTATTCAAGTTATTCTAGGAGTAGGTGCAATGAGGGATGTACTGATCAATTCAACAGCAAGGCAGTCATTACCGAATACAACTACCCTATTTGTCACTATCGGCTTATTACTGGCTATTTGCATCTTTAATTAATATAATGTCAACTAAATAATATATGGGAATAAGGTCTCACAGTATCGGCTGATGCGGCCTTTTTTTAATGGCTCTGTGCGTATCTGGAGCTATGATATCGTAATATACCTATGATTATTATAATGATATCTTATATCTCGCAAATAACAATCTTGGCAATGTGATTAAAATTGTGTGTTATGGAATCAATTGGTTAGATGGTATTTATGTTTATGCAAGAACGCCAGATATAAATTTATTTAAGATAATCAATATGATTCTCACCAGTATAATATTAAATCGAGAAGGACCTTATTACATCTCAGGGATATCTTAACAAGCAAATAATGGTTCATCAAATCTTATTAATCTATAGTAAAGTAAAATCATTAAGTGAGGAATATAATTATGGAATGCATAAATGAGCTTATAGCTGAGTTAAGTTGGGACAATTCTTTGGAGGTACAAGAAGAAGCAATCGAGAAATTATTAAAGATTGATGAAGAGTATGTAACTATGTTACTTCAGCCTTATGATAAAAAATATTGGGAAAACTCCGCAAAAGTACTCAAAGCATTAGATTATCCCCAAAACAGCAGAGCCATCCCAGGGATGTTTCGGTGGTTACGGGATATGAATTGGCCAGGGGCATGGATTATAATGGAAGTATTACAAAACATTGATAAAAAAATTATACTACCTTATTTGGAAGATGCGATTATAATAGCAAAAAAAGAAGATGATGATATGTGGATAATGGCTTTAAGAGAATTAGCGCTAAATAGATTACGCGTTAAGTCTTCTGAATTGAAGAATCCTGAAATAATACGTATTTTAGTATGCAATATATAAATGATTATAAATTTATTCACTGATGTTTCTTGTTATTTGAATTAGTCCTAAATGATAAATGGTGTTTAATGAAAGAAAATTATCAATGGCGCCATTTTCGAATATTGGACGGGATATCTCTACGATAAGGCTGGTAATCTAATTACAGAGAAACAGGGCAGAACGTTGGTTGAAAACGCTGCAATTACAGAGGACTTTTTTATAAAGCAATACAACTACTTGAAAGGTCAGTTAGTCAGCGAGACTGATTCTGAAGGAAGACATACAAGTTATACCTATGATAATGATGGTAGAGTTGCAACTAGAACCCAGGCGATTACAACTTCTGATCAAAAGGTTACTAAGATGCTTTATGATTACCGCGGTAATGTTACTTCCATAATCGATGTAATCCGCTCCGGTGACCTTAAGGGAAAAGATTATAACGATAATACCAATACAGAGCTTGTAAAGACCTATAGCTATGATAAAAATGGTAATTTGATGAGTAGCACCGATGCATCGGGTAATATTACAAAGTACACCTACGACAAACTCAACCGACTTCTCTCTACGACAAAGCAGCTGAAGGATGAGAAGGGGGCTTTAATATCTGAGGTTACATCATCTCAGACTTATACATGGGATGGCCAGCTTAACACTAAGACTGATGAAGATGGTAAAGTGACCAGATATTCCTATGATTCTCTGGGACATCAGGTGAAGATAATAGACGCACTTGGCAATACCACATATAAAGTTTATGATCTATTAGGAAGAAATACGGCAATCGTATCTCCAAATAGTTATAAAGATAATACCTCACTATCCGATATGGATCGGACAGTGTTTGTTTATGATGCCGTCGGCAGAGTACTGGAACAGCGTGAACTATATCATAAACTAATTCCGAATGGTAATGGTGCTTTAAGTAAAGTATGGGCAGAAGTAACCGTTAAGAAATATCAATATGATGCCATGGGTAATGTAATAAGCACCACGGATGCCTTAGGCAATACCTCAAGCTCGACCTATAATCTTGCAGGCCTTCTTGAGACAGTGACCGATGCGGAGACTGCCGCAAGAAATTATGCATTTACTGTTAAGTATTCTTATAATGGACTTGGTCAGAAATCAAGAGAAACCTACCAAGGGGCTACCTACTCCTATTATTATAATGGCATAGGTAATTTACTTCGTACCGAGATTGACGGGGTATTGAAATCCAGTTCTACCTATGATCTGGCAGGTAGAGAGATATCATTTTCAGATGCTTTAGGGAATACTACAATTAAGAAATGGAACAATTTAAATAAGCTATCAAAAACCGTAAGCCAGGGTGATGCTACGATTGATAGTTTACAGACAATCTATCAATATGATAAGTTAGGCAACCTTGTTTACACTAAGGACAGCATGGGTGCGATAAACACCTATACCTATGATAGCTTTGGTAGAAATCTCAGTAATACTGTTAAGAACGAGTCTGATAATACGATGATATCTACCTATACCTCTTATGACCGAAAGGGGAATATTATATCAAAAATCGATGGTAACGGGAAGAAAACATCATATACCTATGATGCTTTGGACAGAAACATTACGGTAACGAATGCCTTGAAACAGACAACAACCTATACCTATGATAGTAACGGTAATCTTATCACACAGGAAGATTATCTTGGCAACGTGATCAAAAATGTGTATGATGGAATCAACCGGTTGGTAGAAACTAGGGATGCGTATGACCATATTGTGAAACAGCTCAATTATAATGACGCCGATGTACAGATTGCATCCTATGATGCACTGAATAATAAGACGGAATTTCTATACGATAAGAATCTTCGTCAGATCGGAACCAGAGATGCAGAAGGATATACCTCTGAGGTGGATTATGATCTGCGGGGGAATATCAGTGAGAAAAAAGACGCAAACGGTAATATTACCTCATATCAGTATGATGCAGAAAATCGTTTGACCAAGGTGACCGATGCACTTGGTAACAACACCTCCTATACCTATGACGCTGTAGGAAATCTGCTGACCCAGACTAATGGTAATGGTAATACCACAACCTATAAATACAATATTGCAAACCTTGTCATTTCTAAAACTGACCCGGCAGGCTATGAGGAAATCTATACCTATTATGCCAACGGAAAGAGTAAAGAAAAGACGGATCGTAATGGTACTGTCACCTCCTATACCTATGATATTTTCGGAAGACTTCTTAAGGAAGATGCCGGTGGGCAGATACAGACCTATACCTATGATGCAAATGGAAACATGCTTACCATGACCGATGAGACGGGTACTACCACCCGAACCTATGATGCCCTGAACCGTAACATCACTAAGGATGTTCCTGTCATCGGAAAAAGTATTTATGAATATGACCTTCCAGCTACATCAAAAGGGGAATACTCCGAGCGTACTACAGACCCTAAGGGGAATATTACCCTCAAAACCTATGATAAGGTTGGAAGATTATCCAAGGTAACTGCGGACGGCAGAACCACGCATTATGAGTATTATACTAATGGAAATCGTAGAAGTGTTAAGTATCCAGATGGAACGACAGAAACTTATATCTATGACAAGAATAATCAGATCACAAGTCTTACCAATACCAAGGCTAATGGCTCTGTGATATCCACCTATCAATACACTTACGATGCTGCAGGTAACCAGCTGACGAAGACAGAAAGTAAGGGGACTACCACATATACCTATGATGGGAATAACCGCCTGAGTACCGTAACTGAGCCGGAAGGTAAAGTGACCAGCTATACCTATGACGCTGCAGGTAACAGAAGGTCAGAGAAGATCGAGTATGGTCTGGTATCCTCAGCAACAGTATATTCCTATGATGAATGCGGACGTCTTACTACTACCATAGCCACAGATGGAACTGAGATAAGGTATCTGTATGACCGGAACGGAAATCTTGCCAGCAAATCCGTAGGAAAGCTGGAGATAGTCAGTCCAGATGAACTATCTGAAGAGATGCTACCGGAATTTGACCTGATTATTAACAAGGGAGATGCAGGCGGTACAGGGACAGAGAAGCTTACTATCTATCTCTATGACAACTATAACCGCTTATTGAAGCTTAAATCGGGTAATAGTACTACAATTTACGACTATAATGCCCAGGGTTATCGTGTCGAGAAGAAGGTAAACAATAAGGCAACCAGATACTTATACGAGTATGATAAAGTAGTCTTGGAGACCGATGACAGTAATAATCAGACAGCTTATCAAGTATATGGAACCAACCTACTATATCGATCCGTATCAGGAGAAGCAGATAGTGGAACCCAGAGTTATTATTACCTCTATAATGCCCATGGGGATGTGACCTCCCTGCTCGATATGTCAGGTAATATAGCTGTCTGCTATGATTACGATGCCTTTGGTAATATCATAGGTCAGACCGGAACGGCGGACAACCCCATCCGATATGCAGGATATCAATATGATGAGGAGAGCGGATTATATTATCTGAATGCAAGGTATTATGATAGTTTGACTGCGAGATTTATAACAGAGGATGATCCAAAATACTCAAAAAAGAATGACCCTTTAAGCTTAAATTTTTATACTTATTGTAGCAATAATCCTATAAAGTACACGGATCCAAGTGGTCATTTGGCTGTTGGTGCATCTGCATCAGTCTATGTGACGCCATTTATTTATCTGGTACCATCAAAGGAAACAAATGAACCTCGTTACATCCCAGGGATATCTCAACAAGCAAAAAATGGTTCATCAAATTCTATTAGTAAACTTGCAGAAGTGATCGTTAATAAGATAGAAGAAGCCAAAGACACTATTAATCTAGTACGAAAAGTAACGTTTGCTGCTGTTGCCACAAAAGTTGTTTCAACTGTTGTTAAAACAATACCAGTAGATAACAAAAAGGTAAATGATGGAACGAGTAAGACGGAAAGTATTCAAAGGGAAACTAAATCTACTGGTTCTGACCCTGCTCAAGAACAAGTAAAGGAGGGAGCGAGTGAGAGTAAAGTTCAACCTGGAGATAAAACACCAAAAGGGAGGGAATATACTGAACACGGGGCAGAAAGAGCAAATGAAAGAGGATTTGATTCAAAAAAAGTAGATGATATAATTGATAATAATAAAAATAATAGAGTTAAAGAAATTGATGAAGAAGGTAAGGTAACATGGAGATATCAAGATAAGAGAGGGAATACGGTCATTACTAATGAATGGGGTAATAAAATAGTAACGGTTTATTCATATCCTCAATCAGCAAATGGTGGTAACTATATTCCAAAGAAGTAGATTGGAGGTTAATATTTGTATAAAGATATTTTGGAAAATTTATGTAATTGTATAGATTTCAAAGTTAACGATGGAATAAAAGCAGATATAAAAGGCTTTTTTATGGGAGATGAAACAATAAAAGATTTTAAAATTAGTATAGTTAGAGAGAAAATATATGATATTTACATTTTGCTTAAAAATCCTTCTGACTATGATAATGAAAAAAAATTTTTTGAGTTTATGCAATTTATGCAGCATTCAAAATTAAATTTGTACTATAAGACAACAGATAACAAAGGTAAGAGGTACATATTTATATCTGCAAATGAAAATTTAAAAGGTTTCTATTGTGAAATTCATTTTGGGTAATTTAGTAACATTAGAGAAGTATATAGGATGATTATATTGATAAGCAAGATGTAGTAAAAAAGTGGAGTGGCCACATTAGATTAGACTAGTGTAGCCATTCTTTTATACATGACAATTGTATCACGATGTAATACAATAAGGAAACACGGGAGGTGTAAAGATGTCTACAGAAAAGGATAGTATGCTAAGGGTAAGGCTTACACAAAGGCAATCGGATGAACTAGATTCCATCATAGATGAACTTCAAGCACAGATGCCGGAAGCAAGCGTTACTACATCAAGTATTGCAAGACACGCTCTTGAGAAGTATGTAAGCGATCATATTGCTAAGCGTGATGGAACTAAAATTTTTATTGAAATTGGTACTGAAGATGCCACAGATGAGGATATAAAAAGTCTTTATGACCTTATCTCTAAGATGCTAGAGGATGCAAAGAAAAATTACTCACAGACGGTTCATTGCATGGCAGGAGAGATTTTTGAACCTGTAATGATGAGGATGGCAAGCCTTATGAAACCAAAAAAGCCGGAGGTGAAGGCTGGTGAGTAAGAAAAAACACATTGTTCGTTACCCTCACTGCAATCACAGAGTATTTGATGCGAATTATGCTGATGTAGAAATCAAATGCCCGGAATGCAGAAAGGTTTTCGAAGTAAAGCTTGAGAAAAAGGCGGGGTAAATAAGTGAATAGTTCTTGCACAGAGCCACAAAGGGAGCGAGTGAGACTAAAGAAGGTAAAAAGGGTAATCCGGAGAAAGTAAAAACTAATCTGGGTAATGAGATTGATATTACACCATCAAAAAACCACAGTACGACAACCAAAAATCCTGGGTTGGAAGGTAAACCAAATTCAAGCATTGATATTCTTGATCAGAATGGAAACATTAAAACCCGTAGATGGTATGGTCCAGATGGCAAGCAAATACGAGATGTAGATTTTACTAATCATGGAAACCCAAAGAAACATCCAGAATGGCCTCATGAACATGGACCTAGATAATGGGGAAAGGAGTTATTATGGATAAAAAAATATCTTTCGAAGATTTCAAAAAAATAATGTCGTATGATATAACGAAAAAGCAATCTTGTATAGAAATAGAGTTCTGCGTTGATAATTGTGAAACTTATCAAACATCATGGTTAGGAAAAATGATTGATAAAGAAACTAATAAAGTTGTATATTGGTTCGGATTAACTGAAGATGGTTTGCAAGCTTATGATTATGATTCATTTGATAAATTTTCAAATGCTAAAGTATTTAATGGCAAAAGTCTTAATGAGATTTGGAATACAGTTTCAATGATCTCTATTGATGCTTGTGATATCGAAGGAAGGTTACAATTTTATTTAGGAAAATCTTGAGAAGGCTATAGAAAAGAGCTACATAAAGTTAGTACACAGCTTTGACTGATATGGATTTAACTTAATTGCAGAATGAAGATTGATATATAAAGTTAAAACCCGGCAAGCCAATCAAAGGTACACCGGGTTTTATGTTTGCAAATACTTGACGTATGTATTACAATGTGATACAATACAGTCACAAAGAAATACTGGAGGTGTAAGATGTCTACAGAAAAGGATAGTATGTTAAGAGTAAGGCTTACACAAAGGCAATCAGATGAACTGGATTCCATTATTGCTGAATTACAATCACAAATGCCGGAAGCAAGTGTAACCACATCAAGCATTGCAAGATATGCTCTTGAGAAGTATGTAAGTGATTATATTTCTAAGCGTGACGGAACAAAGATTTTTATTGAAATAGGTACAGCTGATGCAACAGATGAGGACATTAAAAATCTTTATAATCTTGTTTCCAAGTTGATGGATGATGCAAAGGAGAATTACTCAAAATCTGTTTATTACATGGTAGGGGAGATATTTGAGCCTATCATGATGAGAATGGCAAGTATCATGAAACCAAGGAAACCGGAGGTGAGGGATGGTGAGTAAGAAACAATACACAGTCCGCTGTCCTCACTGTAATCACAGAGTATTTGATGCCGACTATGCAGATGTTGAAATTAAGTGTCCGAAATGCAGAAAGGTTTTTGAGGTAAAGCTGGAGAAGAAGGCGGTGTAAAAAGTGAATAGTTCTGACACAGAGCCACAAAGGGAGCAGATGACTCACCTATAGAGCCTGGCAGATAGTCTTAAAAACTATTTGTCGGGCTTTTATTTTGTTTCAGCAACACAGGAGGTGAGAAGAGAGATGAACCAAATTAAGAACATTCTAAAAGAATTAAAGAGAATACAACAGTTGGTATGTCATAGAAAACTAATTCATATGATAATGCTGTTAAAACTTTTGTCAACTCAATATAGAGGTTTTGATGGTGGAACCGGTAAAGATAGCTATGGAGGTGACGATGTGCAAGATGTATTGAGCTTGATCGAAATAGTGCAGCATCTATCGTTTGCAAGTGGAAAGATTTATCTATATGGTGAATCACGGGGAGGTCTTCAAGCATACTGCACTATAAAAGAGGTATATCTTGCGAATAGGGATAGAATATCAGTTGCAATTGTCAAAAGCGGAGTAACAGATCTTATCGAACTTTATCATTATCGAGACTGGAATATGAAATCTAGATTAATTCAAAGTGTTGGCAATACTCCAGAACAACTGCCAGATGAATATGAGAAACGGTCAGTAGTCTATTGGCCAGAGATGATTAATGTACCTTTGTTGATCATACATGGCAGGGCAGATGAGCGTGTACCTGTTAGTCAGGCTGAAACAATATATGATCTTCTTAGAACTTCTCACAAGGATGTTGAACTTATGCTATATAATGCAGGGCATAGTGATTTTACACTTGAAAGCTTCTCGAATGCATTTGAGTGGTTGCTTTCACATTAGAACTTACCACAAGCAGAGGATTTTGTTTTTTATTAAGTGGACAATTACATGATAGTCCATGTGAAAATCATTTGAACAGAAATCTATGCCAAAAATGCGATCACCCAATTGTTATATTTTACTTAGTTAAATTAATATAGAGGTGAATTATAGATGGATACTAAAAAAGTAGTAGATACCCAAGCAGATACGACCTCGGCATATGCGAACAAGGAACCCAAAAAGTCATCAATAAAAGATGAGACTAAAAGCAACTTGATCGATACGGTTATCGATGTTGTTGTTGATCTCATAACAAGTTGACAGCATAACACACCTCCATCTTTTCTATATAACCTTCTGTAAGACAACTGTCTATCTATGTTACGTTGTAAATTAAGGGGACTGTTATGAAAAAAATAATTCTTATAAGTGTGAGTATTTTAATAAGCATTTTGCTTCTAATCTTATTATTTAGTAATCAAAATGATATTTATGGAACCAATGTGCTGGATGATATCATATATCAATCTTCATTAAGTTCAATATCCTATGATTATCTAAAAGATTTATGTACATATTTAATCTAAAAGAAAAATGATTTACAATTAATCATCTTGCCCGGCCATCCAATGTAAAGGATAGCCGGGCTTTTTACATGGATCTGCTAAGGAAGTAACATAAATCAATTCTCAGGATATATTTTTTTAAGATTCTATAATAGCTCTGATTTAGTCTACTAATTCTGATGTTTTCATATATTATCTATGAAAGCCAGCAATTCAAAGTATGATAATTTAAATACATGCTACATCATCAGTGGTGTGTCCCCGCCTCTTAGGCGGTGGGTAAAGTAAACTTTATCACTCTGCCCGTCAGTATCATATAAGATATCGCATGTTATGGCTTTATTAAGGGAGGTAATGTATGAAGGATCGCCTGAAATCATCCCACAAGCAATTTAAGAAGGATGCGAAAAATACACTCTATGCAGGACTTAACCAGAAAAAGAAGAAGAAGGATGAGCAAAAGGTTTCATACCTGGAGGAGATATCAAATCGACTGGGGCTACCGGCTGATGTATTGGCAGGAGCTCCTATTATAACGGCTACCGGAAGAAATGAGATATGTGTCGAGAACTATAAGGGTATTATTGAATATAACGGCAATCTGATTAAGGTACAGACTAAGCAATGCAGGGTATGCATTGAGGGCAAGCAGCTAAACATCCTCTATTTTACTGAAGATGAGATGAGAGTTACCGGTTATATACAAGCGATCTATTACCAATGATGGAATAAATATCAACTGGGAGGGAAGCCAATGCTAATAAAGCTGCTGAACTGGATCAGAGGGATACTTTGGGTACAGATTAGTGGTACCGCACCGGAGCGATTTGTGAATTTATGCTGTAATAAAAAGATATATATATGGAACCTGAATCAAGTAGAGGAAGGCTACCAGTTCTGTATTCTGGCCCGTAATTATAAAAAATTAAAGCCAATAGCCAGGAAGACCAGGATTGTTCCAAAGATTAAACGAAAAAAAGGTCTTGTTTTCATCCTGCACCGCTATAGAAAAAGACTCGGTTTCTATGCAGGCTTTCTCATCTGTGCCCTTCTCATTTATATGATGTCCTTGAATATCTGGGAGATCAGTATTCTGGGAGGCTCAAAGTATACACCTCAGACCATGCTTAAGTTCTTGAATGAGCACCAGGTTTATACCGGAATTCAGAAGAAGAAGGTGGATTGTCAGGAGATTGAAGAGTCAATTCGTCTAACCTATAAGGATATCGGATGGGTATCTGCTGAAATTAAGGGTAACAGATTGATCATCAAGATAACGGAAACCAATATGCCTGCTCCCGCCAAGCCTGCCATGGAACCAAGTCATATAGTAGCCACTAAGAATGCTATTATTAAGAATATTATTACCCGGTCCGGCACTCCTGTGGTGAAGATTGGGGATGTCGTTAAGAAGGGAGACATTCTGATCTCCGGTATTAACACAATCATGGATGATTTTGGTGTAGTAATCAGCAAGGAGCCGGTCGTAGCTGATGCGGATATCCGTTGCAGCTCCTATTATGATTATAAGGATGTCTTCCCCATGAATTATACATACAAAAATTACTCTGGAAATGCTAAAAAAGGCTATTATATTACCCTATTTGACAAAAAATTATTTTTATATAATCCTAGTAATTCCTATGACAAATATGATATAATTGTAAACGAAAAAACGCTACATGTGTCTGACAGTTTTTACCTTCCTTTCCGATACGGTCAGATTCAGACAAGAGAATACTCTGAGGAAAAGAGAAAATATACAGAGGAAGAAGCAATGTCTCTTGCTAAAAAACATCTGGATAGATACCTTGAAAAATTGATATCGAATGATGTGTTAATTAAAGAGAATTCTGTTAAAATAACAATAGAGAATAATAAGTGTGTTGCCAACGGGAGAATACTTGTAGAGGAACCGGCTTGGGAATACAGGGCAATAGAAGAAAATGAGTGGAGGATCGAGCCGACCGATGAGCATAATTGAGACAATAATTGATATACCCATTGAACATGAAAAGAACGTATTTGGTGGGTTTGACGCATATGTTAAGATAATTGAAAGAGCATTTAATGTTACGATCATAGCAAGAAATGGAGAGATTAAGGTAGTTGGTGCCGCAGAGGATGTGGCGAAGGCCAAGAGTGTATTCATGCAGCTCTTGGAGCTATCTAAGCGTGGTAATCAGATCACAGAGCAAAATGTAAATTATGCAGTTTCCTTAAGCTACGAAGATAAGGAAAGAGCTATCGTAGAGATTGATAAGGATTTAATATGTCATACCATCAGCGGAAAACCGATTAAGCCTAAGACCCTTGGGCAGAAAACCTATGTGGATCAGATACGTAAAAAGATGATTGTATTTGGTGTGGGACCTGCCGGAACCGGTAAGACCTATCTGGCTATGGCGATGGGGATTACTGCGTTCAAAAATGATGAGGTAAGTAAGATTATATTAACCCGTCCGGCCATCGAAGCAGGAGAAAAGCTAGGCTTCTTACCCGGCGATTTACAGAGTAAGGTTGACCCTTACCTTCGCCCTCTGTATGATGCCTTATATCAGATCATGGGACCGGAGGCATATATTAAGAATTCAGAAAAAGGTTTAATTGAGGTTGCACCTTTAGCGTATATGCGAGGCAGAACCTTGGAGAATGCTTTTATTATTCTGGATGAAGCGCAGAATACGACACCGGCACAGATGAAGATGTTCTTAACAAGAATCGGCTTTGGCTCTAAGGTAGTAATTACTGGTGACCAAACTCAGAAGGATCTCCCCCTGGGACAGAAATCCGGTTTGGATGTTGCTCTGAAGGTGCTTGGTAAGATAGATGATATCGGTTTTTCCTACCTGACCAATCAGGATGTTGTAAGACATCCTTTGGTACAGAAGATAGTCAAAGCTTACGATTCCTATGAAGAAAGACAGAAGCGGTTTGAGAGCAAAGCCTCGGAGAAGGAAAAGCAAAGGAGTATTAAGCGAGTAAAAATTAAATCCGAAAAGATCAGGGGAAACCGAAATGATAGTAAGTAAGCATAATAGTAAAGATACAGAAGAATCAAGTAATAACACAATAATATCAAAGACAGAGGATAGAAGTACCACGAATTCTATCCTTATTACCATATTGCCTATTTTATCAATGATAGCAGCCATATTGCCCGGAATTATTAATAAAACCTCCGGTGTAGAGATTGCAAAGGTCGCAATCCTAACCATGATTTTATCTACTGTTGCATCCTTTTATATCCGGCTTAATCTGGATAACATATTAGCGAAAAAATTTGCGAAAACGGTAATTACACTTAGCTACCTGGCTTCCATCTGTTTATTGCTGGCTGTTCCAAAGCCCTATCTATACTGCTTTTGGATGGCTGGCGCCTTAATAGTTGCTATGACCATTGATAGTAAGCTGGGTCTGCTGCTGCATTTTTGCTTATCCTTTATTATGGGCATCAGCTTATCGTCACAGCCTGAGATTATGATACATATCATGATTATCGGTGTTGTGATGAATCTTTTGGCCGGTGCATTAAGGACGGCTTCAACGGTAGTTTATGCCATGATCATTGTCCTTTCCACGAATGTAACACTTTCCTTTGTGATCAATAATTTTATCTTTGACAGTAAGATGAATTACAATTATCTATATTCTTTATTCAGTATCTTAGCGGTACTTGTTACCGCCTTTTTGTTATCCCGATTATATGATTCGTTAACCGGTAAAGATAAGAGCATTGAAGCGAAAGCCGAGGAGCCGGTAAAAGTAGAAACCTTGTTTAGCGAGGAGACAAATCGTAATTCTGAATTAGCAGTAGAAATTCAAAGCATAGCCATGAAGCAGGAGGAAACAGAAACCGCCTCTCTGTCGTCTAATGAAGAGGTGACTGCTACTAATTTAGACCGTACCATCGGTACCAGCTCCAGTTATGAGGTCCTATGTTCACCGACCAATGAGCTGTTAATGAGATTAAAGCAGCATTCCGAGGCGCTTTATGCCCATTCCCTATATATTGCTGATATTTCCTCGAGGGCGGCAAAGCTGGTCGGGGCTTCAGACCAATTAGCCATGGCTGGAGGATTATATCATGAGATTGGGAAGCTGAATGGTAAGAATTATGTTGAGGAAGGTTTAATAATTGCAGAGGACTATGCGTTTCCTAAAGAATTGAAGGCAATCCTTCGTGAGCATAATATCAAGTATGATAAGCCGCATTCGGTGGAAGCCGCCATCGTTATGTTATCGGACAGCGTGGTTTCTACCATTGAATACATAAAAAAATCAGATGAGAAAAAATATACAGCGAATAAAATCATAGATAACATTTTTCAGCTGCGTATGGATAAAGGAACCTTTGATGAAGCGAAGCTGTCCTTAGTTGATTTCAAGCTACTCAAAGAATTTTATCAAAAGGAATTTGAGCAAAAAGAACCAGAGAAAATAGAAGCAGAGCAAAAGGAAACAGATCAGAACGTATAATAGTGACAAAGAAAGTGAGAACCTATGACAATTAACTTTGATTATGAGGTACCAAATCAATTCGATTTCGATTTTGAAGCCATAGAAAAATCGGTTGTTGAAGCTTGTCTTGATTTTGAACAATGCCCATATGAGGCTGAGGTAAGTATCCTACTTACCGATAATGAACAGATTAGACAGATTAATCAAGAATACCGTGGTATGGATAAGCCCACAGATGTATTGTCCTTTCCGGTTATAGAATATGATACACCGGGAGATTTTTCTGCACTTGAAGAGTCGGTGGCAGAGTATTTTCATCCTGAGACAGGGGAGCTTCTGTTGGGGGATATCGTAATATCTATTGACCGGGCAATCTCTCAGGCAGAGGAATATGGACACTCTCTGATGCGTGAGCTGGCCTTTTTAACCACTCATAGCATGTTCCATCTGTTTGGTTACGATCATGAGGAGGAAGAGGAACGAAAGATAATGGAGGAGAAGCAAAGGGCTGTTCTGGACAAGCTTCAGATTCTGAGATAAGTCATAAGAGATTATATCGAAAGGTATGAAGAATAAATGAAAAAAATTATATATTATATACTTGTAGTGCTTACGATAGTACTTTTGTTTGGATGTAAGAAGAAGGATGGCAATAACGGAAGTGTCATCCCGGACTATCAAGAGCAATATGATAAGGAGAATAACACACCTACACCGGAGCCTACAGCGACTATAACACCTACAGAAGCTGTGAAGGAACCAAGCCTCGAGGGTATGATGAAAAGCTATCTGAGTGGTCTATGGGTACCGATAGAGGTTGGTACGAAGAGACCTTATGCATTCCAATTCAGTAATTTTAAGACGGTAAGAAATCAATGGGGTATCAGTCAGGCCGATATCGTATATGAATGTATCGTAGAAGGCGGAATTACCAGACTTCTTGGAATTGGTGAGAATTATACCGGAAGCAGAATCGGATCGACTCGCAGTTCAAGACATTATTTTGTAAGCATTGCTGATGAATATGATGCCATCTATATCCATTATGGCAAGACCAAGTATGCCACTGCAAAGATAAAGGAGCTGGGTATTGATAATCTGGATGGTGAGACCGGAATAGGAACTACAGTATTCTATCGCGATAAGTCCATGAAGGCCCCTCATAATGCCTTTGCATCCTTGGATGGGATTCTGAAGGGAATTGAGAAGAAGAAGTATGAGACCTTATATGAGAAGGACTATCAACCACACTATCGCTTTTATGAAGAGGATACAGATATAAAGAGCGATCGTGAGGTCAATAAGTTTTCCCTAAAGTTTTCCGGCTATACTACACCTTATTTTGAATACAATCCCAAGGACAAGCTGTATTACAGATATCAGTTTGGGGAGCCACATAAGGACTCCAACAACGGTGAGCAGCTACGCTTTAAGAATATCATTGTTCAATTTGTGAAGGAATGGGATATAGACCGCAATGATTATCAGACCATGGACCTGGAGAATGCCACAGGCTCAGGCTACTATATTACAAATGGTAAGATGATTAAGATAACCTGGAAGAAGAATGAGGCCAAACGCTTTATGAGATATTACAATGAAGCAGGTGAAGAGCTTACCATCAATCCGGGAAAAACCTACATAACCCTATTTCCTAGAGATCGTGAAAATGATGTGACTATAAAATAGGATAAAGTTTGTAATGATGACTTCATCATGTTTTACATCTTAGTTTACTATTTAAGAATTACCTCAGATAAAGAATGAACTTACAGTCATGAAAAAGGAGAAGAATATGTCATCTCGAAATAAAAGTAATCATTTTCTGATACAAGGAAGTATTTTAGCAGTAGCCTCCATACTGGTACGTGTGATTGGCCTGTTATATCGTATTCCGATGGTGAGAATCATCGGAAGAGAAGGTATGGGAGTGTATTCGAATGCATTCGAGGTGTATAACATCGCATTGATTCTGTCCTCCTATAGTATACCTCTGGCAGTATCCAAACTGGTTGCCGTAAGAAGATATAATAAAGAGCATCGCAATTCCTACCGAGTCTTTTTAAGCGCGATGATTTTTGCTGTCACAGTCGGTTTAATTGCTGCATTAATCGTATTCTTTGGTGCGAATTTTCTGGCTACCCTTTTATTTGATAGCCCGGATACTGCTTTACCGCTACGAATCCTTGCTCCAACTATCTTCGTATTCTCCATCATGGGAGTCTTTAGGGGCTTTTATCAAGGAAAGAGTACAATGATTCCTACCGCTGTTTCGCAGGTGCTGGAGCAGATTGTCAATGCAATTGTCAGTGTGGCAGCCTCCTGGATCTTAATTAAGAATAATAGCGCAGCCCCGAATATGTCTGCCTATGGTGCAGCCGGAGGTACTCTTGGTACCCTGGTAGGAGCTTTAGTCGCGCTACTTTTCCTGATTTTTGTATTTTTAATATATAAGCCGGTTTTAAATAAGCAGTTGAGACATGATAATACCGAACATCGTGAGAATTATTCTGATATATTCAAGCTTCTGTTACTAACGATCGCGCCGATTATATTAAGTCAGACCGTATATCAGATCAGTGGCTTAATTGACAGCTCTCTTTTCGGTCATATCATGAAGGGAAAAATAATCTCATCCTTTGATTTACCGGTACTACTTCCCGAAGGAGCTATAGCGGGACAGTTTTATCTTGAGGAATACCGAAACACCTTAATCGGTATCTACAGCAGTGAATATCGTCTGCTTACTAACGTACCTGTTGCCATAGCCACCGCCATTGGTACAGCTATTGTTACTACCGTGTCAGCTGATATGGCCGGAAGAAAGATTGATTCCATCTGTCACAAGGTCCATGCGGCAGTGAAGTTTAATATGATTATCGCAATTCCTGCAGCAATCGGAATGGCAGTTTTAGCATCTCCCTTCATGACACTTATCTTTAGAGATCGGTTTGAATTGTCGGCTAATCTAATGATGCTAGGGTCTATATCCATCGTTTTTTATGCTTATTCCACGGTGTCATCCTCCATTCTTCAAGGAATTAATCAAATGAAGCTTCCGGTGATTCATTCGGCAATCTCCTTAGGAATCCATGTGATTATTCTATTTTTATTACTCTATTTCACACCTATGAGTACTTATGCCTTGGTAATCGGCAATGTTACCTTTCCCTTGGTGGTATGTATCCTTAACTGGCTTGCCCTTGCCCGTCATCTAGGATATCAGCAGGAGGTTATCAAAACCTTTTTGATACCGTTGGTGAGTGCTGGATTGATGGGAGTGGTAACCTATTTCGCATATCAGGGTTGTATGCTTTGGATTGGTAATATGATAGCCTCAACCAGTCTGGCCGTCCTAGTAGCACTAATTATTTATTTTGTATTATTAATATTTATGAAGGGCGTCACAGAAGAGGAGCTCAACTTTGTACCAAAAAGCGATGCTATCGTACGTGTGTTAAAGAAGCTTCGTCTGCTATAAGGTATTATAATATAATTAAGCTATATATCATAATCTGAGCTGATTACACGAACACTACTGTTTGTTGATCAGCTTTTATTATTACATAAAAACTACGCCCTATATAATTATGAGCCCTCTGGGCAGGCTGTACACCCGCGCGTATGAAATTTATCTGCCTGTGGCAGAACACGCTCTGTGCAAGGGGCTGCTGCAAAAGTCCTTTCTATAATCAGATTAATATTTACAAAGCTTACTATAATTGTATATTAATGAAAATTCTGGAGATAATAATGCCGAAGGAGTGGTTTTCGTATGAAGCTGAAAAAGGCGTTAATTTATCTCGGAAGCTTTGTTTTATTAAGTGCGATGTTTAGCACCTGCTATTACATGAGCTATTTACATGCATTAAATGATTTTAATCAGAAAGCAATAGAACGTAAGGATCAATTACTTGCTCTTACTCAGAAGCCAGAGCTTACACCTGCCGCAGAAAATGCGGATGATACCGTGTCGGTTAATGAGCAGTCAGAAGCAATTGTATTACCCACAACCAAATATACTCTTGAGATTTATGATATGAAATCAGATAAGGTTGATTCCCAGTTGCTTAATCCACCTGCTTATCTGGTGGGACTTACACGTGCTCAGATAGAAGAATATCTGAAATCCTACATGAAGGATTTACCTCTTTCTGAATACAATAAGGGTTTGATATCCTATGAGCTAATTCGCTTCTCAGATGCGGAGGTTGTAATCAAAAAGACTTATAATGAAGACTTTGTGCCCTTCCGTTTCTATGTGGTGGTTAAGGATGGTTATATCGTAGTATATAATAGTGATCTGAAGAGTGTCTACAGCTATACTCATATATTGGCTGCAGAGCTGCCTGAGGAGGATAGAATCGCTTTAAGTCAGGGCATCTATGTGAATAGTCTGGAGGAATTGTATTCTTTACTGGAAAGCTTCTCAAGCTGATGAGGCTTTATTACGGGATACAGGTATAAAGAGTGATTCTAATAGACTCCGGGTATATTGTGGGTTACGGAAAGAAAAGCTTGAAATAATGCCTTGGTTAAAATATAATGAAACAAATCCAAGATTAAAAATATGATTTGTTTGCAGGAGGCTGTTCAAGTGGAATATGACGTAATCATCGTTGGTGCCGGAGCTTCCGGTTTAGTTGCTGCGATTGCTGCGGCAAGACAGGGAAGTTCGGTGCTTGTGATAGAACGTAAAGAGAAGCCAGGAAAAAAAATATTGGCAACCGGTAATGGAAAGTGTAATTTTACGAATCGTTTCCAGTCTCCCGATTGCTATCGATCGAGTGACAGCGCATTTGCTATGAAGGTGCTGTCTTGTTTTGATGTCACAAAAACTCTAGCATTTTTTGAAGAGTTAGGAATCTATCCCAAGGAACGAGAGGGGTATTGTTATCCGAATTCTGAGCAGGCAGCTAGCGTGGTTCAGGTATTAATGATGGAGACCTTAAGACTCGGAGTTGTATACCGATTCTCTGAGAAGGTAACTGAGATTGCTAAGCCTCATTTTGAGGTAATTACAGAGAATGCAGAGGATAAAAAACGCTATCATTATCACGGAAAGAGCTTAATTATCGCAGCCGGAGGCTGTGCCTCACCCCAGCTAGGTTCAGACGGCAGTGGCTTTGTCCTGGCAAAAAGCCTGGGTCACAGTATGGTTAAGCCCTTACCTGCACTGGTTCAATTGAAATCTCCGGATAAGTATTGCAAGACGGTCTCCGGTGTACGAACCGGTGCCCAAGTAATCGCCTATGATAGTGAGAAGAAGCTTGGGATGGAGGAGGGCGAAATTATTTTTACCGATTACGGTATCTCTGGAATACCCATCCTGCAGCTTAGTCGATTTGTTGCAAGATCTCTCGATCACGGAAAAAGCTGTTGGCTCTTACTTGATTTTATAAAGGACGTGCCTAGGGAGGAGCTTAAGAAAATCCTTGGTCGACGAATACAGCAGAATCCGAATAAAAGCTTAGAGGAGATGCTAGTCGGACTCTTCAATCATAAGCTTAACTATATATTAATTAAAGAAGCAAAACTAGATCCTACAATACCTTGTGGAAAGATAAGAGAGCGTGACATTGATATATTGATACAGCAGATGAAAAGTCTCAGGCTTCAGATTAACGGAACTAATTCCTTTGAGAATGCCCAGGTTAGCTGTGGCGGGGTAAAGACCGGGGAGCTAGTTCCTGAGACTTTGGAATCGAAGCTGGTGAAGAAGCTGTATCTGGTCGGTGAACTGTTGGATGTGGATGGTACCTGTGGCGGTTACAATCTGCAATGGGCATGGAGCTCCGGCTATCTGGCAGGGACAGCAGCAGGTCTGGCAGCCGTGAAAAAGATGTAGTAAGAAAGAAGCAGTAAGAAAGGTACGGATATCATGATTAGAATTAAGCAAATAAAGCTTCCTATCCGTCATAAAGACGAAGACTTAATCAATGCCATTGCAAAAGCGTTGAAGCTGCCGGCTCAGAAAATACTGAATTATCAGATTGTCAAGAGGTCTATAGATGCCAGAAAGAATGAAATAAAGTATATCTACACAGTTGATGCAACGATAGCCCTAAAACCAAAGGATACGGAAGAAGTCTTAATCAGCAGGTGTCGTAACGAGAATATAACCCTGGGGCAGACAGAGGAATATCAATTCATTCCAGCTGGTGAGGAGCCCCTAGCCCATCGACCGGTTGTAGTCGGAACCGGTCCTGCCGGCTTATTTACAGCATATCTTTTGGCTAAGCATGGCTATCAGCCTCTTGTTCTGGAACGGGGCTATGAGGTGCGTAAGAGAGTGGAGGCTGTTGAGCATTACTGGAGCACTAATGAATTAAATCCCGAATGCAATGTTCAATTCGGCGAGGGTGGTGCAGGAACCTTCTCTGATGGAAAGTTGAATACTTTGGTTAAGGATGCCAACAACCGATACCGCCTTGTTATGGAGACCTTTGTTCAATTTGGGGCACCCTCAGATATTTTGTATCTGAATAAACCCCATATCGGCACCGATAAGCTGCGTTATGTTGTAGAAAATATGAGAAATGAGATTATCCGATATGGCGGAGAGGTTCGCTTTGGAACCACCTTGACTGATCTTTTTATAGAGCAGGGCAGCGTAAGAGCCATCGAGGTAAATCATAAGGAGGTTATCCCCTGTGATCTGCTTGTTACAGCCATTGGGCATAGTGCAAGAGATACCTTTGCCATGTTCCACCGAAGGGGGCTGGAGTTGACTGCGAAAGCCTTTGCAGTTGGTCTTCGTATCGAGCATAAGCAGAGTATGATCAGTCAGTCACAATACGGAAGTGATTATATCCATCTTCCTGCTGCAGATTATAAGCTAACTCATCAGACTGCTCAGGGACGGGGAGTGTATTCCTTCTGCATGTGTCCGGGAGGCTTTGTAGTCAATGCTTCTTCTGAACAGGGATATATTGCAGTCAATGGAATGAGTAATTACAAGCGGGATGAGGTCAATGCCAACAGTGCTATTGTAGTTACCATACAGCCGGAGGATTTTGGTTCCGGTGATCCCTTAAGCGGAATTGAATTTCAGCGTAAAATTGAAAAAGCAGCTTATCAGGCAGGGAAGGGCCTTGTTCCGGTTCAGCTCTTTGGTGACTTGTTAAGAGACAGGGATAGTGTTACAATAGGAAATATTACTCCGAATATAAAGGGGGATTATCGCTTGGCGAACCTGAAGCATTGCTTACCGGTAGCGGTTATGGATGCTTTGAAGGAAGGGATTCTCGCTTTTGATCATAAGATTAAGGGCTTTGCCCATGAGGAGGCAGTATTATCCGGTGTGGAGAGCAGAACCTCATCACCGGTCAGAATTCAAAGAGATGAGCACTTTGAAGCTAGTATCAAGGGCATCTATCCATGTGGGGAGGGTGCTGGCTATGCTGGTGGAATTACCTCGGCTGCAATTGATGGTATCAAGGTGTTTGAGGCAATTGCAGGACGTTTTCAATACATGAAAGACTAAGGATGCTGCTACCCAAATTCACGTTGCTTTGGTAGCATGTAGAATTATTACATTGGAGGAAAATATGACGCAAGAAAGAGAACTATTAAAGGATAAAAAAAGGGTAGTAGTAAAAATCGGATCCTCTTCCTTGACTCATCCGGAGACAGGAAGCTTAAATCTGGAGAAAATGGAACGATTAGTACGAATACTCACGGATCTGAGGAATCAGGGAAAGGATGTTGTACTGGTAAGCTCCGGTGCAATTGCGGTAGGTAGAAAGGCACTTGGAATCAAGGAACGACCAACTAAGCGTTCTGTGAAACAGGCCTGTGCTGCAGTTGGGCAGGCAAGTCTCATGATGGTATACCAGAAGCTGTTCGCTGAATATAATCAGACCGCTGCTCAGATATTAATGACCAAATATACGATGATTAATGATATCAGTAGAAGCAATGCCAAGAATACCTTCGAGGAATTGTTCGCTATGGGTGTTATTCCGATTGTTAATGAGAATGACACTGTTTCCACAGAGGAGCTGGATCTGGATTTTGGAGATAACGATACGCTTTCTGCAATCGTTACGGCTTTGGTGGAAGGGGATTTACTGATTCTTCTATCCGACATTGATGGTCTCTTTACGGATGATCCCCATACCAATAAGGATGCATTATTAATCTCCTGTGTAAACCAGATCAATGATGAATTAGCAGGTATGGCAAAAGCCTCCATAAGTAATGTTGGTACAGGTGGAATGACAACTAAGATTTCTGCCGCAAAGATAGCCGCTGCATCCGGAGCTGACATGGTAATTACCAATGGGGATAATGTCAGAAACATTAATCATATCCTGGAAGGCAGAGAGATAGGAACTCTTTTCCTATCTAATAAGAAAGACGATTTTAATATTTTGGACTATATTACCTCCAAGCAATATCAAAAATAGAAAGGTTTTCATATGGACGAGCAAAGAATTGCAAGAATTAATGAATTATACCATAAATCACAAAAGGAAGGCTTGACTGAAGAAGAAAAGGCAGAGCAGGCTAAGCTTAGAAGCGATTATGTTGCTGCGATTCGTCAGAATCTACGCGGTACCTTAGAGAATGTATCCCTGGTTAATCCGGATGGTTCGATTACCAAGGCTTCCGACTTAAAGAAGACAAAAGAGCAATAGATTAGAGAAGAATTAGATTTTTATCAGCAGTTTTTAATGGCAGGTATCATGATATTTTAAGAATAGGATGATATGATATGACAAAGGCCGAAATTAGAAAAGTTATGAAAGATCAAAGAAATACGATCCTAGAGAATGAACGAAAGGCATATGATGCGGCAATTCTACAGCATCTTATAAGTACACATGAATACCGTCATTGTCAGAGATTTTTTTGCTACATTTCCTTTGGTTCAGAGCTTAATACCGAAAAGATAATTCTTCGTGCATTACAAGAGGATAAAGAGGTCTATGTTCCACGAGTGGAAGCAGACCGTTCTATGGAGTTTTATCGTCTGGGAGACTTTAATAATCTTCAGCCAAGTAGCTTCGGAGTACTAGAGCCTTTACAGGATGAGAAGAAGCGATATCAGGAGCAGCCCTTTCAGGATACGTTGCCAACGAATCTAATGCTTCTACCGGGGCTTGCCTTTGATATTAAGGGGAACCGGATCGGTTATGGTGCCGGTTATTATGATAGGTATCTGACAAGATTTCCGGCTAAGCATTTTTACAAGATAGCAGCATGCTATGATTTTCAATTAATGGAGCAAATTGAGTCTTACGAATATGATATAAGAGCAGATGCGATAATCACACCGACGAGGTTGATTCAATGCAATTAAGTAATATGGTATGACAGTCCAATCATAATATATGGTTGGAGAAGGGAAGGAGGAAACCTATGAATTATCTTGAGCAACTGGGAAGGGATGCTAAGAAGGCATCCACAAAGTTAAATCTTCTTGGTCAGGAGGAAAAGAATAGGGCGCTGAGAGTCTGTGCTGAGGCTTTACTAGAAGCACAAGCTGAGATTTTATCAGTAAATGAGATTGATGTGAAGCAAGCGGCAGAGAACGGAGTAAAAAGCTCCTTGATTGACCGATTAAAGCTAACACCGGAACGTATCCAGGGAATGGTAGATGGTATCCTACAGATATGTGACTTGCCCGATCCCATTGGTGAGGTTTTATCCATGACGGTACGCCCTAACGGTCTGCAGATCGGTCAAAAGGTGGTTCCTCTTGGAGTAATCGGAATTATATATGAATCCAGACCAAATGTTACAGTGGACGCCTTTGCTTTATGCTTTAAGACAGGGAATGCGGTAATTCTTCGAGGCGGCAGTGATGCGATTCACTCGAATCAGGTAATTGTAAAAGCACTGAAAAGCGGTCTTCGTCATGCAGGTGTCACTGAGGATGCTGTGGCTCTGGTTGAGGACACCTCCAGAGAAGTAGCAAGAGATTTTATGAAGCTTAATCGTTATATTGATGTTTTGATTCCGCGGGGTGGTGCAGGCCTGATTAAAACAGTGGTAGAGAACAGTACGATCCCTGTCATTGAGACCGGTACCGGTAATTG
Organism: Bacillota bacterium; assembly: GCA_023411555.1. GTDB lineage: Bacteria > Bacillota > Clostridia > Lachnospirales > Lachnospiraceae > Mobilitalea. The sequence continues at coordinate 33,336 of JAEYOQ010000050.1, read as the reverse complement.
CCATATTTATATCGATGAATTCGCTGATTTTAACATGGCCTTGGATATTATCGATAATGCGAAAACCCAACGTCTCGGGGTGTGCAATACCTGTGAATCCTTAGTGGTTCATGAAAAGATCTATAGGGAGTTTATTCCTTTGCTATATGATAGACTGCATAATAAGGAGATAGAGATCAGGGCAGACGAAAGAGCATGCGCCCTACAGGAGGGTTTGGTTCCTGCGACGGAGGAGGATTATGCCACTGAATATCTGGATAAGATCATCTCCTTAAAGGTAGTTAATAGCATTGAGGATGCAATAGAACATATCAATTATTATAGTACCAAGCACTCAGAAGCAATTATAACAAAGGATTATGACCACGCCATGAAATTCTTAAATGAGATTGATTCGGCTGCGGTTTATGTCAATGCTTCCACCAGATTTACCGATGGTTTTGAATTTGGCTTTGGTGCAGAAATCGGTATCAGTACTCAGAAGCTTCATGCTAGAGGGCCTATGGGGTTAAAGGCCTTAACGACGACGAAATATATCATCTTTGGCAATGGACAGATTAGGATATAAGGGCGGAGTGATTATGGATTAAAAGAAGGATGAGGATTTAGAATGGAAGAAAAGAAGATATATGATTTCCCGTCAGGGAATGGGTTTGGGGGATTCATGAAGCGTTTTGGGAAGCTAATAACCATACTTGCGGTAATCATCGTTTTGATTATTATTTCCACAAGCGCATTTTATGAAATAAAGGAACAGGAGCAAGCGGTAGTCACCACCTTTGGCAAGGCACAGACAGTTAGTACTGCCGGTTTACATTTTAAGATACCATTCATTCAACAGATTCATAAGGTAGATACCACCATCAAGAGCTTGACGATCGGATATGACCTGGAAACCGGTGCGAAGAATGAAGCGGAATCTATGATGATCACAAAGGATTTCAATTTTGTAAATGTTGACTTCTACTTAGAATATCGAGTATCAGATCCGGTGAAGGCCATGTATGCTTCCGATGATCCGGTAACTATACTGAAGAACATTGCTCAAAGCAATATTCGTACGGTAGTTGGCAGTTATGATGTGGATAGCGTTATTACCACCGGTAAGCTGGAGATTCAATCTGTAATTAAGAGCTCCATACTGGCGGTTCTGGAAAAGCAGGACATTGGAATTCAACTGGTAAATATTACAATACAGGATGCCGAGCCGCCAACAGCTGCTGTTATGGAAGCCTTTAAATCAGTGGAGACTGCTAAGCAAGGGAAAGAAACCGCATTAAATAATGCGAATAAGTATAGTAATGAGAAGCTGCCCGAAGCAGAGGCTCAGGTAGATAAGATACTACAAGAAGCACAAACCACGAAGACCCAGAGAATCAATGAGGCTTATGCAGAAGTAGCAAGGTTCAATGAGATGTATAAGGAATACCTTAAGTACCCTCTGATTACCAAACAGAGAATGTTCTATGAGACGATGGAGGATGTTCTTCCTACCCTGAAGGTAATTATCGACAGCGGGGATGGTAATGTCCAGAAGCTATTGCCCTTGGATAGTCTGATGGAAGGAGGTACAAGATAATGAAAAAAGCAAGCAAAGTTACAGGTATACTTATAATTATTATTATCATTGCCGGAATCATCACCCTGTCCTCCTCTATGATTGTCACCAAGGAAAATGAATATACATTAATAAAAAGGTTTGGTAAGATTGAGCGAGTGAACAGTGAAGCAGGCTTATCCTTCCGAACTCCCTTTATCGAGAACGTGGATGTAATACCCAAGAATATTCAATTCTATGACCTGGAGGAATCGGAAGTAATCACCATGGATAAGAAGACCATGGTTGCAGACAGCTACGTGCTCTGGAAGATTAAGAATCCAATCCTCTTTGCTCAGACCTTGAACTCCTCTGTTGTTGCGGCGGAAGGCAGAATCGATTCTATTGTATACAATGCCATGAAGAGCGAAATTAGCAGTCTTTCACAGGCTGATGTTATCAGTGGTAGGGACGGCGAATTAAGACAGGGCTTCATGGAGAATATCGGTTCCTCATTAGAGCAATACGGTATTGAACTGATCTCGGTTGAGACAAAGCATCTGGATCTGCCCAGTGATAATAAGAATGCAGTATTCGAAAGAATGATATCAGAGCGTGGACAAATCGCTGCAACCTATACGGCACAGGGAGAATCGGAGGCTCAGAAGATTCGTAATACCACGGACAGAGATGTATCAATCAGCATCTCAAATGCTGAGGCAGAGGCCGCAAAGATTACTGCTGAGGGGGAAGCAGAATATATGAGAATTCTGTCAGAGGCCTACTCCACAGAAGCTAAGAGTGAGTTCTATACTTTTATTCGTTCTCTTGAAGCGGCCAGAGCATCCTTGACCGGTGACAATAAGACCTTAATTCTGTCGAAGGATTCTCCAATCGCTCAGATATTCTATGACTTAAAATAAAAAATTGATTTAATTAAATAGAAAAGCACAAGAAGGAAGGCTATGGCAGCTCCCCGTTATGGGATGCTATAGCCTTCTTTAATTCATAGATAATGCTTCCTATGAATTAAAAAGCCCTCTGGGCAAGTGAATTTTATTCACTTTGGGAACAAAGTTCACTTTGGGATGCCGCACTTCTGCGGACAAACGCACGAATGCGTTCGGAAGTTGTTGCTTCGCAACCCGCAGTCAGGCAATGCTTGCTATGCAAGCATCGAAAGAGTCAGCAAGCTGACACTTTGGTATATTTACTACCATGAAAATCATGAAATCATAAATTAGTAGTCATAAAAGCAGCTGAACCTCATATAATGATGTGATTAAATAATCAAGATATAATCCTGTTATAAGAAAGGCATGATATTTCTATGATAATCAATTTAGAAGAGACTGATTTTCTTTACGATAAATATATTCGGGCAGCAAAATGCCTAGCAAAGCAATATGATAGTATTCTTAAATACGTAACCATTGGAGAATCCCATGATAATCGTGAGATTGTTTTATTAAAGCTGGGGTTGGGACAAAAGTACATAATCTGCTGTGGAGGAGTTCATGGTAGAGAGACTGTTAATCCAATTGTTCTTTTAAAGATCATTGAATATTATGCAGATCTTTATATGAACTTTAGACAACAGAAGCTGGCGCTTAAGAAGAAGCTGGAAATGCCGAATGTTCATGTTAAGGAAGAATATGAACTCATACTTTATGGTGCTTGTATTTATGAGCTACTTCAGACCTATACTATATTATTTGTGCCGCTGTTAAACCCGGACGGTTATATGATAGCTCTTAAGGGATTTGGTATCCTGCGAGATGTCAGGCTGCGGCAGGCCTGTGAGAGCAGGAATATTGATTATAGGGAATGGAAGTTTAATGGAAGAGGGGTAGACATCAATCGTAATTTCCCGTCTCAGTTCTGGAGACAGAAATTCGATGGTGATTATCCGGCCAGTGAAGCGGAGACTAAGGCACTAATTCGCTTGTTCCATGAGTATCCCAGTATCGGATTTCTGGACTTCCACTCAAGAGGAAAGGAAATATATTATTATCGAAACAAGATGACGGAAGCCTATAATAAAAAGCAGCTGGAAATCGCTTCAAGGTTTAGTGAAATAACAGAATATGAGCTGGTTTTGCCCGATGAGGAGGTAGATGTCGGTGACAGCGGTGGGAATACGGTTCACTACTATAGCGAGTATTTTCATAAACCAGCGTTAACAATTGAGACTGTTGAGGACGAAGCAGATTTTCCGTTAAAGGAAGCCTACCGGATCTCTACCTTTAAGGAAATAAAGCTGCTAATATCGGAATTTTGTTTCATGCTTCTTTAGACATTAACAATCAATTTTTTCGGAATAACCTACCAAATAAGCTATACGAACCGGAGGCCTCCTTCAATTAACATTAGGGTTTTAGCTGTTCATGACAGCCAATATATATTAGTAAAAATGATACTAGGATTTCGGCAAAGGTTTTTCATCTGAGCGAAAGCGTCTCCGAATGGGAACCTTCGTCTAAATCCTAGCATTATTTTTAGCTGGCTCTGAATAGTAATCAAGGTTTACATTATTGTTATTTAATTTCGAAAATTCTGTTTACAAACCATATCGAAAAATGGTATACATAAGTATATGATTTTTGGAATGGAGAATGAGCATGCTAGAATTTGATTTAAATAACATAGATTTAAACAAGGAACCAGAATTACAGGAGCCTCAGCGTCAATGGTATTATATTGCTAAGTGTAGGGAAGCAATTAAGGCGAGAAGCGAAGAATATGGCCGTCCCTTAACCTATTGTATTACAACCTTCGGCTGTCAGATGAACAGTCGAGATTCAGAAAAGATTGCAGGTATATTGAAGCAGATTGGCTATGTTGAGGTAGAGTCTGAGGACGCTGATTTTGTCATCTATAATACCTGTACCGTCAGAGAGAACGCGAATAACAGAGTATATGGAAGACTGGGTTATGTGGGTAAGCTTAAGAAGAAGCACCCGGGTATGATTATTGCACTTTGCGGTTGTATGATGCAGGAAGCGTCAGCGGTGGAAAAGATTAAATCCAGCTATCGCTTCGTAGACATTATATTTGGAACTCATAATATCTTTAAGCTGGCTGAGCTGCTACATATCCGTTTAGATTCCAAGCGGATGGTTATAGATTTATGGCAGAATACAGATTTGATCGTGGAGAATCTGCCTAATGACCGCAAGTATCAGTTCAAGGCTGGTGTTAATATCATGTTCGGCTGTAATAATTTCTGTAGCTATTGCATCGTTCCCTATGTAAGGGGAAGAGAGAGGAGCCGAAATCCAGAGGATATTATCAATGAGATTAGAGGTCTGGCCAAGGATGGTGTAGTTGAGATTATGCTGTTGGGACAGAATGTAAATTCCTACGGTAAGAATCTGGAGACACCTATGACCTTTGCTAAGCTTTTACAGGAAATCGAGAAGATTGATGGGATTGAACGAATTCGTTTTATGACCTCTCATCCGAAGGATTTATCCGATGAATTAATAGAGGTAATGAAGAACAGTAAAAAGATATGTAAGCACCTGCATCTGCCTATTCAATCCGGCAGTTCAAGACTCCTTAAGATTATGAACCGTAAGTACACCAAAGAAAGCTATCTGGAGCTGGTAGATAAAATTCGTGCGGCTGTTCCGGATATCTCCCTAACCACAGATATTATCGTAGGATTTCCTGGCGAGACGGAGGAGGATTTTTGTGATACGCTGGATGTGATTCGAAAAGTTGGCTATGACAGCGCTTTTACCTTCATATATTCCAAAAGAACCGGTACACCGGCAGCTACTATGGAGGGACAGGTAGAGGAAGCAGTAGCAAATGAACGCTTCGACCGACTGCTGAAGGAGATACAGAACAGCTCAGCTAAGAATGCTGGTAAGGATGTGCATACCGTACAAAAGGTTCTTGTGGAAGATATCAGTGAGCAGGATCCGGAGCTGTTAACGGGACGCTTAAGCAATAATCTTCTGGTACATTTCAAAGGTAACAAGTCATTAATCGGAAGTATTGTTGATGTGTATCTGGAAGAGAGCAGGGGCTTTTATTACATGGGAAAGCTGTCAGAATAAAATAGCTTCAAGGCCTCTTTATAGGCGTTCTTGTAAGAAGCCGATTCTTCTTGGTATAGCTGGAATAAACAGCAATACTAAGACTGACTACAGGACAAGGCATGATATAAGTAACCATCGTCCATCGGCTCCTCCTAGTCAAAACGTTGATATAGTAAATTATACTAAACGATAATTAATAATGCTATCTGCGATATCTGAATAAATAATCAGAAATAAGATTAAAAATTATAGCTTTCAGATTATATTGTAGGTATACTTTGGAATACTTCTATATATAGATACTATATTTTGTCAGAATAGATAAATTATTCGTGAGTACACTTGACATATTAGTAAAAACAGTATAAAATTTAAGTGTTGTATATTCATTACAAGTGATAACATGATAAATTGGATATCATATTATGTGATTTTGATCGTTTTTGGCTTGTATTGTACAATGAAAACTAAATAAGGAGGTGCTCCTGTGCCAGATAGTTTAGCATATGTAATTGCTATTGCAATAACCTTAGTAGTAACAGCTATTCTTACTTGGATCATTGCAACTACCTATCGCAAGAAGGTTTATGAAGCAAAGATTGGTAGTGCGGATGAGAAGGCAAGAGAAATCATAGATGAGGCTCTAAAGACAGCTGAAACTAAGAAGCGCGAAGCTTTACTCGAAGCCAAAGAAGAAGCTTTGAAGGCAAAGAACGAGTTTGATCGTGAAACTAAGGAACGTAGAGCAGAATTACAACGCTATGAGAAGCGGGTTCTGACTAAAGAAGAAACTTTAGACAGAAAAACCGAAGCACTGGAAAAAAAGGAAGCCAGACTCTCGCATAAGGAATCCGAGCTTGATAAAGTTAAGCAGGAAGTGGAGGAATTCCATGAGAAGCAATTGCAAGAGCTGGAGAAAATTTCTGGATTAACCTCCGAACAAGCTAAGGAATATCTGATTAAGACTGTTGAAGAAGAAGTTAAACATGAAACCGCTTTGCTTATAAAGGATTTAGAAAGCAAAGCAAAAGAAGAAGCAGATAAGAAAGCAAAGGATTATGTAGTTACAGCAATTCAAAGATGTGCTGCAGATCATGTTGCAGAGACAACGATATCCGTTGTACAGCTCCCTAATGATGAGATGAAAGGTAGAATCATAGGTAGAGAGGGACGTAACATTCGTACCCTTGAGACTATGACTGGTGTTGATTTGATTATCGATGATACACCTGAGGCTGTTATTTTATCCGCATTCGATCCGATTCGTAGAGAGATTGCAAGAATCGCTCTTGAAAAGCTGATTGTAGATGGAAGAATTCATCCGGCTAGAATCGAAGAGATGGTTGAAAAGGCTCAAAAAGAAGTCGAGGTTATGATTAGGGAAGCTGGTGAAGCCGCTACCTTAGAGGTAGGAGTTCATGGAATTCATCCTGAGCTTATTAAGCTTCTTGGCAAGATGAAATTTAGGACAAGTTATGGACAGAATGCATTAAAGCATTCAATTGAAGTAGCTATTTTATCCGGCCTTCTCGCCGGAGAAATCGGTGTTGATGTTAGACTTGCAAAACGTGCCGGATTATTACATGATATCGGAAAATCAATTGATCATGAAGTAGAAGGAACTCATGTACAGATTGGTGTGGATTTATGTAGAAAATACAAAGAATCCCCTGTTGTTATTAATGCAGTGGAAGCACACCATGGTGATGTAGAATTCACTTCATTGATTGCATGTATTGTCCAAGCAGCTGATACAATTTCAGCAGCAAGACCCGGTGCAAGACGTGAAACCTTAGAAACATATACCAACAGATTAAAGCAACTTGAAGATATTACCAATGGCTTTAAAGGGGTAGATAAGTCATTTGCTATTCAAGCAGGCAGGGAAGTAAGAGTAATGGTAGTACCTGAGCAGATCAGTGATGCTGATATGGTGCTGTTAGCTCGTGATTTATCTAAAAAAATCGAGAATGAGCTTGAATATCCAGGACAGATCAAAGTGAATGTAATCAGAGAATCAAGAGTAACTGACTACGCTAAGTAATTTTCGAATGTATAATAGCTAAAACCAAGTAGAAATACGAGGTTTTAGCTATTTTTTTTATTTCATAGAAATTGCGTCCTATGATACAAGATGAATTGATAAATACAATTCACTTGTCATGAATAAAAGCCCTCCGGAGAAGTGCATTTATTCACTTTTGGATGACGCACTTCTGCGGACAAACGCATGAATGCGTTCGGAAGTTTGTGTCGTCCTATTGATACCGGTGGGTAAACAAAGAAATACAAAGAATAAAACAGAATAAATGTTGGAAAACAAAAATAAACCAATAGATTTTATTGACAATATAATTGGAATTATTTATAATCAAATTATCACACAATCAGTATAAATGAAACGCTTATTTTAGTTAGATTTACTAATTGTATTTATAATTTCAACTTATAAATAAGTATTTATATTCTAATAAATGAATAATGGCTTGATAAATTTAATAATCAATAACGAAAAATGTAATATGGAGAATAAGAATGCTTGCTATAGAAAGAGAAGAATATATTTTAAACAGTCTGAAACAGAATAAAATAGCTCAGGTTTCTGATTTAAGCAAAGAAATGGATGTCACTGAAGAAACTATCCGACGGGATCTAGAAAAGCTGGAGAAACGAGGATTAATTCAAAGAGTTCATGGAGGTGCATATCTCAAAGAGGGATTCGGGAACGAGACACCGCTATCGGTTAGAGAGAAGGTTTTTCAAAAAGAAAAGGAAAAGCTAGCCAGATATTGCATCAAAGAGATCAATGAGAAGGAGTCCGTATTTCTTGACTGTAGTTCTACGGCTTTATATCTAGCCAAGGAGATACGCTTATCGCAGAAAAAAATCATCGTAGTTACAAACTCCATCTCCATCGCAAAAGAACTGGATTTATGCTCCCATGTTAGACTGATCATGCTAGGCGGAGAGCGGGATTTGGATCGAAATGCCTGCCATGGAGAAGTAACGGTACAGATGATGCAGAAATACTTTGTGAATAAAGCTTTCATCAGTGGAGCGGGAATTAGTCTGGATGCCGGTTTAACCGATTATACGCAGGAGGAAGCTGCCCTTAGACAAACAGCTATTCGCCAGGCTAAGAGAACCTATTTTATGGCTGATATAACGAAAATAGGTCGTTATGCAGTTAATATCTATGGCAATCTGGAACAGCTGTATGCCCTTGTAGTCAATACCTCCATTACAGGTAAGGACGAAGCCTTAGAAAAGAAACTCAATGAGCTGGGTGTTAAATTAATTGTGGCCTAGTGAGTATTCCATTTTAATTAAGAACAATGATCTATTAAAAGTAATTAGTATAATATCACAATCAAAAGAGGGAGATTAGATTATGAATCAAGTATATGAAAAATTATTAAATTGCTTTAAAAGTTATCAAGAAAAGATTGATTTCAAACCAGAGGTGGCTCTGATTCTTGGTTCCGGTTTGGGTGATTATGCAAATACCATTGATGTGAAATATACTTTAAACTATAGCGAAATTGACGGTTTTCCTATCTCGACAGTTCAAGGCCACAAAGGCAGATTTGTGTTTGGTTATGTAGGTGAGGTACCAGTGGTAATCATGCAGGGTCGTGTACATTATTATGAAGGCTACGCAATGTCCGATGTTGTACTACCAACCAGACTTATGAAGTTGATGGGAGCAAAGGTTCTATTTTTAACGAATGCTGCAGGCGGAGTAAACTTCGAATACAAAAGTGGTGACTTTATGTTGATTAAAGATCATATCACTAATTTTGTACCATCCCCTTTGATTGGTGAGAATATAGAGGAATTAGGGGTTAGATTCCCTGATATGAGCCATGTGTATGATCCCAAGCTTCAGGAAGTGATCCGCCAAACAGCCAAGGCGATGAATATAACTCTACAGGAAGGCGTCTATTTGCAGTTTACAGGTCCAAATTTTGAGACTCCTCAGGAGATTAAGATGGCAAGAATATTAGGAGCAGATGCGGTAGGTATGAGTACAGCCTGTGAGGCTATGGCCGCAAATCATATGGGTATGAGTATCTGTGGAATCTCCTGTATTACCAATCAAGGTGCAGGTATGAGTGAAAATCCGCTGACACATGTAGAGGTACAGGAAACAGCTGATAGAGTAGCCCCCTTGTTTAAGAGGTTGATCACTGAGTCCATTATCAATATTGGAGGGATGCTTGCTAAATAGTAACAGAAGAAGAAAAGAAGAACCAGATCAAGCGAGTTAGGTCGATTGGTTAGGGTAAGGTAGAACAAATAAATGTCTGGTAAGGAGCAATTATGAAGGCTTTATATTATGATGGGACATTGAAATATACCGAAGATTATAATAAACCGGTAATTGGGCCAGGGGAATCTCTGGTGAAGGTTTTAATAAGCTCTATCTGTAACACGGATAAGGAGATATTGTCCGGTTATCGTCCGGATTTCAAGGGGATTCTGGGGCATGAATTTGTAGGAGAAGTAGTAGAATCAAATGATTTCAACCTCATAGGGAAACGGGTGGTTTGTGAGATTAACGAGAATTGCGGGGAATGTGTCTATTGTAAGACCGGAAGATCTACTCACTGTATAACCAGAAAGGTAATTGGAATATCCGGCAAAGATGGATGCTTTGCGGAGTATATAGTTGCTCGTACGGATTTACTTCATTGTGTGCCCGAGGATGTACCTTCTGAAGTGGCTGTTTTTACAGAACCTTTGGCGGCTGCCCTTGAGATATTAGAGCAGGTACATATACAACCCTCCACCAGTGTTGCAGTGGTTGGAGATGGAAGACTGGCCTTTATGATTGCCCAGGTGGTTTCCCTTACAGGAGCAAATCTTACAATTGTCGGAAGACACGAGGAAAAGCTGGCCATGTTTGCACACTTCGCGAAGGTTACTACGAATACCGATGAGACCTTTGAAGTAGTAATTGATGCAGCCGGTACGCCGTCTGGTCTGCTCAGTGCACAAAAGCTGGTCCGAAAAAAAGGAACGATTGTTATTAAGAGTACCTATGCAGGCAATATAGAAATTAACATGAGTGATTTTGTGGTTAACGAAACAACAATCAAAGGTAGCCGCTGCGGTCCCTTTGAACCTGCACTAAAGCTGCTGCAGAGAAAGTTGATTCGTTTTCCGGATATTGAACTGTATGAATTAAAGGATTTTGAAAAAGCGTTCCAGTCCCATGCCTTTAAGGCAGGGTTCAAAATTGGAATCTAGCATAAGCCAGGGATAAACGATAAACCAGAATAGATGAGAAAACGCTGTAGTGAAGCAAAGATATTCAGATGTACAATGTCTTACTAGAAGATAAGGAGAATACAGGGCATGGATCAAATGAAAGATGTTACGCACATTGATAATATTAAATTGAGTGATGATGAAAAGCAGGTTATTATCATTGATCAAACAAAATTACCAAATACTACGGAATATATCTCTATTAATAATATAAAGGATCTATATGATGCAATATTTCATCTGAAGGTTAGAGGAGCACCGGCCATCGGTATCTGTGCAGGCTATGGAATGTACATATTAGCACAGCAGATCACAGAGCATAGCTATGATTCGTTCTATAAAGAGTTTGTAAAGATGAAGGATTACATCAATTCCTCAAGACCGACAGCCGTGAATTTAAGCTGGGCATTAAATCGCATGGAGAAGGTAGTTATTGATAATAAAGAGAAATCAATCGCTGAAATTATTGCACTTTTAGGAGTGGAATCGAAAGAAATCCATGAAGAAGATATTCGGATGTGTACGGCTATCTCTGAATATGGACTTACATTAATCAAGGATGGTGATGGAGTACTTACTCACTGTAATGCAGGTCCACTGGCGACTTCCCGTTATGGCACTGCACTTGGACCCTTGTTCTTAGGAAAAGAACGGGGAATGAATTTTAAAGTGTTCGCCGATGAGACAAGACCGTTGCTTCAAGGAGCCAGATTGACTTCCTATGAATTACATAAGGCTGGAATCGATGTAACACTTATTTGCGATAACATGGCTAGCTTAGTCATGAAAAACGGATGGATTCAGGCATGCTTCGTCGGATGTGACAGAATAGCGGCAAATGGTGACACAGCCAATAAAATCGGAACTAGCGGAGTTGCAATCCTGGCGAAACATTATGGTATCCCTTTCTATGTATTGGGTCCAACCTCTACCATTGATTTAAGATGTAAGACGGGTGACGATATTGAAATAGAGTTACGCGATTCGAAAGAAATTAAAGAGAAATTCTACAAGGAAGCAATGGCTTTAGAAGATGTAAAATGTTATAACCCGGCATTTGATGTAACAGACCATAAGTTGATAACCGCTATTGTAACGGAAAAGGGGATCTGCTATGCACCCTTTGAGGAGAGCATTCCAGCACTTTTTCAAAAGAGATAGCAAAAGGATGTAACAAGTAAACCAGCGATCCCTTCATTCAACAAGGGTTATCGCATGATTATAAGGGAGGTAATATTATGAAATTAAAAAAAGGTATTGTAGTAGGTTTAGTTGGTGTTTCCATGCTTATGACCATGTTAAGTGGTTGTGCAAAAAAGAGTGATACCAACGATACGAAAGCAACAGTAACACAGGCTCCGGAAGCAAAAGAAGAGAAACCGGCAGCAAAAGAAGAGGCACCGGCAGCTGAGTCTACCGAGGCAGGTCTAAAAATTGCAATTGTAACGAGTCCCTCTGGTGTAGATGATGGTTCCTTCAATGAAGATAACTATAACGGTATCTTAAAGTTTATTGAAGCAAATCCGAATGCTAGTGTAAAAGCAGTAAAAGAACCTACCGGTGATCCGACTGCAGCTGTTCAGGCTGTGGCTGATATTGTAGCAGATTATGATGTAATCGTTACACCAGGCTTCCAATTTGCGAACGTATCCTCTATCGCGGTGGATAACCCGACGAAGAGATTTATCCTAATCGATACAACTCCTTCTGCCCAAGGAGATCAGGAAGTCTTCGATAATGTATATGCTATGACCTTTGCAGAAGAAGAAAGTGGTTTCTTCGCAGGTATGGCTGCAGCATTAGAGACAAAATCAAACAAAGTTGCAGTTGTAAATGGTATTGCTTATCCTTCCAATGTAAACTATCAGTATGGCTTTGAATCAGGTGTAAACTATGTCAATAAAGTGTATGGTAAATCCGTTGAATTTGTTGAGTTATCCTCTTATGCAGGTACCGATGTAACGGGTGCGAATGTTGGTGGTAACTATGCAGGCTCCTTCGCAGACGAAGCAACCGGTAAAGTACTCGGTAACGCTCTGATTGATGCAGGCTGTGATATTATCTTTGTAGCAGCAGGTGGTACAGGAAATGGAGTGTTTACAGCTGCAAAAGAAGCATCCACCGACGTGAAGGTGATCGGATGTGACGTTGACCAGTATGATGACGGTGTAAATGGTGACAAGAACGTTATTCTTACTTCTGTATTAAAGAATATGAGTATTAACGTAGAAAGAGCTTTAAATGCAGTAAAGGATGGTACCTTTAAGGGCGAAAACGTTGTATTACGAGCTGATACCGACTCTACAGGATATGTAAGTGCAGAAGGACGTCATCAAGTATCTGCGGACTCTTTATCAAAGATGAACGAAGCATATGCTCTGTTAAAAGAAGGGAAAATCGTTCCGGCTGCAAACTTTAATGGACATACCTCCGATTCATTCCCTGGTTTACCCCAGTAAGGAAAACGGAATGAATTAGAGTAAGTTCAGACTAAAAAGTTTATCACTTTCTATTTGGGAGTACTATGGGGAGTGATAAACTTTTTCTATATAAGGTCTGTACGAAGGGAAATTTGATCATAGGGAGAATAATTATGTCCGAGTATATTGTTGAAATGAAACATATCACCAAACGATTTCCTGGTATTGTGGCTGTTGACGATGTAACCTTACAGATCAAGAAGGGTGAAATCTATGCTCTGCTTGGCGAAAATGGTGCCGGTAAATCTACTTTGATGAGTATGCTTTTCGGTATGTATGAGCCAGATGAAGGAGAGATCTGGATACGGGGAGAGAAGGTAGAGATCGCTTCTCCAAATCATGCAACCAGGCTTAACATAGGGATGGTGCACCAACACTTTAAATTGGTTCAAAACTATACAATTACCGAAAATATTATCTTAGGAAATGAACCTCTGAAAAAAAGGTTCGGCTTATTTTCCTATGTAGACCTAAAGAATGCTCATAAGGAAATCGCAGAATTGTCGAAACGCTTCGGCCTGGAGGTCGACCCGACGAAAAAGATAGAGGATATCAATGTATCCTTGCAGCAGCGTGTTGAGATCCTGAAGATGTTGTACCGGGAAGCGGAGATCCTCATTTTTGACGAACCTACTGCAGTGCTGACACCGCAAGAAATAGAGTTTCTGTTAGAGATAATTAATGGGCTGCGTCAAGGCGGGAAGACCATTATTCTTATCACCCATAAGCTGGAGGAAATCAAGAAGGTAGCTGATCGCTGTGCTATTCTTTGTAAGGGAAAGCTTATAGATGTGCTGGATGTAAAGGAAACCTCCACCAGGACTATGGCTAATTTGATGGTTGGTCGTGAAGTAATTCTGGAGGTAGAGAAGGCACCAGCTAACATCCGTGATGTGGTATTAGACGTAAATCACCTAACTGTAAAGAATCAGGATGGCTTTGAGGTTGTTAAGGATGTATCTTTTCAGATACATGGTGGTGAAGTATTCGCTATTGCCGGAGTATCCGGTAATGGGCAGGTAGAAATAGCCGATGCCATAGCGGGACTTACGAAGATTGATAGTGGATCAATAAAGCTGCATGGTGAGGAGATTAATCACTATAGTATTCGGAAACGTACCTTAAGCGGAATATCTTATATCCCAGAGGACCGCCAGGCATATGGTCTTGTACTAGACTTTACACTTGCAGAGAATATAGCCTTGAAGGATTACTTTAAGGAGCCCTACTGTAAAAATAACATTTTAGATAAGAATGAGATAGAAAAGTATGGCAAGCAATTAATTGAAAAATATGATATACGAAGTGGACAGGGAACGAAAACCCAGGTGCGTTCCATGAGTGGTGGTAACCAACAGAAGGCGATTATTGCCAGAGAAATCGAACGTCAGTCTCCCTTGATGATATTCGTTCAGCCCACAAGAGGCTTAGATATCGGTGCAATAGAAAATATCCATAATATGATTCTAAAAGAACGTGATAAAGGAAAAGCAATTTTGTTGATTTCCTTAGAGCTAGACGAGATTATGAATATCGCTGATACCATAGGTGTAATCTACAACGGGTCTATCACAAAGATAGCAGCTGCTCATACGCTGACAACGAATGAAGTCGGAGAATTTATGATGGGGGTAAAAGCATGAGCCGAAAAGAGAATGATGGTAAAAAGTCAAAACCAAATATGCTTGCTAGATCATTTTTAACGCTGATGGGTAATGAAAAATGGCAGCCGATCACCATCCCGGTGTTCTCTATTCTTCTGAGTCTGATAGCTGCGTCCATAGTAATATTGCTTCTGGGTAAGAATCCGATCGGTGCGTTTCATAACCTGCTCCAGGGCGCAGGAATTATGTCTAAGCCAACCTATGCCGGATATAAGAGCAGGCTGACGGATTTTATGACCCTGCTAAATGCTATGACCCCTATGTTGTTTGCTTCTCTGGCTGTTGCGATAGCACTAAAGGGAGGATTATTTAATATTGGTGTATCCGGACAAATGCTGTTATCTGGTTATTTAGCCACCGTCGTGGTTGGTTACAGTGAATTAACCGGTGCTATCGCTAAGCCACTTGCGTTAGCCGTAGGTATTCTGGCTGGTGCATTACTTGGCGGATTGGTAGGTGTTCTAAAGTATAAGTTTAATATCAATGAAGTAGTATCTACCATTATGTTTAACTATATCATCCAGTATGTACTTAGCTTTTTTATACATTCCTACTATATCGATCCGGTTTCCAGACAGTCAAAGTATATTAAGGAAACAGCAAGGCTGACGTTAACTAATGTGGAAATTGGCGGACTAAAGATGGATATTTCCTTAGGCTTTGTTCTAGCGGTTCTATTAGCCGTATTATTGAAGTTTTTTATGGATAAAACACGGATGGGCTTCGAGATTAAAGCCGTTGGATCTAGTCCCAAGGCGGCAAAATATGCAGGCATCAGCGTAGGAAAAACCATGGTTTTTGCTATGGTTATCTCCGGTGCTATTGCCGGTTTAGCCGGAGTTACCTATTATATGGGCTATTATGCCTCCATTCAACCAAGGGTGCTTCCTAGCACAGGATTTGATGCTATAGCGGTTGCATTATTAGGAAATGCTAATCCAATTGGAATCATTGCATCCTCCTTCCTTATCTCTGTTATTGATAAGGGCAGTACATATATGAGCTCTATTTCCGGAGTAAGGCAGGAGATTGCTTCTGTAGTCACTGCTTTGATTTTGCTCTTTAGTGCCTGCGGCACCTATATCAAATACAGAATAAACAATGCGAAAGACAGTATAGCCTATAAGACGGGAAAGGGGGGTGAGGAGTAATGGAAACAGTAATTATTGATGGTCTATCCTTTGCATTACCTCTTTTTATCATGGCAATCGGTGGCATCTACAGTGAGAAGAGCGGTATTACAAACCTTGCAATTGAAGGTTTACAGGGCTTTGGTGCCTTTTTCGGTGCCCTATGTGTAGTACTAATTTCCAGTATATCTGGCATAGATGTTCAAAAATTATCCTTCTTGGCCTTGTTTTTAGCGATGGTAGGTGGTGCACTTTACTCCATGCTTCATGCAATGCTTTGTGTGAAATTTAAGGCGAATCAGGTGATTAGCGGTGTTGTTATTAATATTTTAGCGACAGCTCTGACGATGTTTTTAACGACACAGATAAACAGTATGGTGTTTGATGCGATGTCGGATAAATTCCAGTTAGGTGTATCCAATCGCTTCACAATCCCGGGTTTATCTGCCATCCCTGTGCTTGGAGCCATTTTTACGAATATTTATCCCTTTGAAATAGTCATTATAATAATTGCAGTATTTGCCTGGTATGTACTGAATAAAACTAGATATGGTCTGAGATTACGTGCTTGTGGTGACAATCCCCATTCAGTAGACGCAGCAGGAGTAGAAGTATCGAAGATCCGGTTTAGGGCTGTCATGGTATCCGGTGCATTATCCGGACTTGGTGGTATTTGCTTTGCATACTCTATCTCAGCAAATTTTTCGCCAAGCATCTACATGGGATATGGCTATTTGGCCATAGCAGCCTTGATCTTTGGGAACTGGAGTATTGTACCTACCTTCTTTGCCTGCCTTCTATTCGGATTTGCCAGATCCGGAGGGTACAAGCTGGGTCAGGTTCTAGAGATGCCAAGTACATTTTCTGATTTAATTATGATTCTTCCTTATATCATTACTTTATTGCTGTTGATCTTCTTCTCCAAATCAAACCGTGCACCAAGAGCATTAGGTGAAATCTATGATAAGGGTAAGAGATAACAGTAAGAGTATATGGAAGGTTCTATCAACGATTATGAATAGCAGATGTGAAGACAAAATGTACAATAATTACTTACAGAAATGGAGCTAAAGATGATATTAGAACAAGAAAGATTAGCAGTGGTTGAATATGGTAATAAACTTGTAACTACAGGATTAGTGAAAGGTACTTTTGGAAATATCAGTATCTATAATAGGGAAAAGAATTTGATGGCGATCAGCCCAAGTGGAAAGGATTACTTCGACACGACACCGGAAGATATCATGGTAGTAAGTCTGGATGGAGAAATTGTGGATGGAAACTGTAAACCCTCCAGTGAGTATGACCTACACCGCATCTTTTATCAGAAAAGAAGCGATATTAATGCAGTCGTACACACCCATTCCACCTATGCAACTATTCTCTCCTGTTTACAGTGGGAGATTGAACCGATTCATTATCTGATTGCCTATGCCGGTGAGAAAATCCCATGTACACCCTATATACCCTTTGGAACCTATGAGCTTGCTGAGGCAGCCTATGAAGCAATGGGAGACAGATATTGTTGCCTTCTTGGTAACCACGGTTTAGTTGCATGCGGTTCCAATTTAGCCTATGCATTTGACGTGGCGGAGCAGATGGAGTTTGTATCGGAGCTGTATTATAAAGCAAAGTCAGTAGGAGAGCCAAAACTGATATCAATGGATTATCTGCCCAGTCTGATGGAGAAATTTAAAACATATAGAGCAAAATAATGATTGAATTTTTTTAGAAGATGTATCATAAAAGGAGGGATAAGGTGAATACCAGATTTTATAACGCGAGAATATTAACAATGAGTGATGGATCAGAGAAGGAAGCGTGTTTTAAGATCATAGAAGGAGAGTTATGGGTAGAGAATAATCGAATCACCCATGTCGGAATTCCTAAAACCAGTGATAGACCTTATTTTGATGAGGAAATCGATGCTGCTTCCAATCTATTGATGCCTGGCTTTAAGAATGCCCATACCCATTCTGCCATGACCTTTTTAAGATCCTATGCGGATGATCTGCCTTTACAGGAATGGTTAAATCGTCAGGTTTTCCCCATGGAAGCTAAATTAACAGGGGAAGAGATGTATCACCTGTCAAAGCTTGCTATATTGGAATATCTGACCAGTGGTATTACCGCCAATCTGGATATGTATTTCTGCCCCCAGGATGTTGCCCAGGCATCGATCGATATGGGATTTCGTACCGTGATGAGTGCTGGCATTAATATGTTTATGGGAAGCACCAGTGAGCTTATGACTTTCCTAGAGAGCTGGTATAACCAATTTAATTCCTATCATGAGCTGATTGGCTATCGTCTAGGGTTCCATGCGGAGTATACTGCCAGTAAAGAACTGTTATCCGAGATTGCACAATTAGCAGCAAGAGTGAAAGCTCCGGTATATACTCATAATTCGGAAACCAGGTTAGAGGTAGATCAGTGTATTGAACGATATGGGATGACACCTACCGCATTCTTAAACAGCCTTGGAATGTTTGACTACGGTGGCGGCTGTTATCACTGCGTACATATGACTCAGGAGGATCTGGATATATTGCACCAGCATAATGTTTCGGTGGTAACTAATCCGGCATCCAATGTAAAGCTGGCCAGCGGGATTGCTCCGGTAAAAAAAATGCTGGATATGGGGATCAATCTGGCTATCGGTACGGATGGACCGGCAAGTAATAATGCGTTGGATATGTTTCGAGAGATGTATTTAACCACAGTATTGCAGAAAGTGAAGGAGATGGATGCTTCAGCGGTGGATGCCAATCGTGTACTTTATATGGCTACCATAGGAGGTTCCAGAGCTATGGGTCTTAAGGATGCGGATACGTTAGAGGTTGGGAAGCTGGCTGATCTTATCATGATTGATCTGCATCAACCGAATATGCAACCAATCAATAATATTACCAAGAATATTGTCTACAGCGGAAGCAAACAGAATGTCAAGCTAACTATGGTGAATGGTAAGATTCTATATAGAGATAACCAATTCTTTGTAGGTGAGGATGTGGAGAAGATCTATGCCAAGGCCAATGAGATTATCCAATCGAAAATAGTAAGCTAGTTCGATTTTATTCAGAAGCATTAGAATACATTATGCGATGTATAATTATAAGTTATATTAAATAAAAACATATTATTTTGTATTCATTCAAGTTGAAACAGGTAATATTAATTAAGTATATCCATTTTATTATTAAGAAAATAAAGTAATAGTATACTGAAACAAAATTATATTAAGCATCTTGCTCAGGTTTTATTTGGTAAGATCAAACAGAAAATCACATAAAATGCACAAATTGCACAATAATTCTTTGATATACGGACAAATGGAAGCCATGGAAAACACTTTTTTCATTAATTTTGATATTTTTGTTGCAATATTATAACTTATATATTACAATGGTAAAGATTTCAGTAGTGAAAACTATTAAATATTAATAAGGACGGTGTGAATACTATGGCGTTAACATTATCAAAGAAAGCGCAGGCAGTGAAGCCTTCATCCACCTTGGCAATCACCGCTAAGGCTAAGGAATTAATGAGTAAAGGGATCGATGTAGTTGGATTTGGAGCAGGTGAGCCTGATTATAATACACCTGATAATATCTGTGACGCTGCTATCAAGGCTATTCATGACGGTTTTACAAAATATACACCTGCAGAAGGAACTCTAGAGCTTAGGAAAGCAGTATGTGAAAAGTTCAAGACCTTTAATAAGATTAACTACGAACCAAGCCAAATTGTAGTTAGTAACGGTGGAAAGCACTCCTTAACCAATATATTTGAAGCAATCTGCAATCCGGGAGATGAGGTAATCATTCCTGCACCTTACTGGTTAAGCTATCCTGAGATTGTTAAGCTGGCAGATGGTGTTCCGGTGATTATAAGAGGTGAGAAGTCCAATCAATATAAAGTTACGGCTGCACAGATCGAAGCTGCTTGTACCGAGAAGACAAAAGCATTTATCTTAAATTCACCCAGCAATCCCTCCGGTATGATATACACAAGACAGGAGCTTTTAGAGATTGCAGAGGTTGCTGTTAGAAAGGATTTTTATGTGGTTTCTGACGAGATGTACGAGCATCTCATCTATGAAGGGGAAGCTGTCAGTATCGCATCTCTTAATGAAGAGATCTATAAGAGAACCATCACCTGTAGTGGTGTGGCAAAGAGCTATTCCATGACTGGCTGGAGGATTGGTTTTACAGGTTCCTCAAAGGAGATAGCGAAGCTAATGGCTAGTGTGCAGAGTCATCAGACCTCTAATCCTAACTCAATCGCTCAGAAAGCAGCACTTGAAGCAATCACAGGACCTCAGGATTCTGTATATAGGATGCATGCCGAATTCTTGAAGCGCCGCGACTATATGGTGGAAAGAATAGGTCAGATTAAGAATATCTCAGCCTTAAAACCTCAAGGTGCCTTCTATATGTTTGTTGATATCAGTGAATTGTTAGAAAAGGAATATAACGGAGAGAAGATCGGTGATGTAGATAAATTGGCTAAAATACTGATAGAAGATTATAACGTTGCTGTTATACCTTGTGCTGATTTTGGTTTTGCAGATCATATCCGTCTGTCCTATGCAATCTCCATGGATCAGATTAAGAAGGGCCTTGATCGTATCGAAGCACTTGTAGAGAAGCTTGTTTAAATGGACATATTGATACTTATGGAACTTTAACATATGTGATTATTAGTTTAGGTAGTGTTTTTGACAATTTCTTGTTAAAACACTACCTATCTTTCTGCTTTTATGTTAGAATACTTTTAATCTATTATGTAAATCAGTTAAGAAAGAAGGAAAAAACATGGCGTTATTTGGTTTTATCGGTGCAGGTAACATGGGTTATCCCTTGATTAAAGCAGCTGGCAATACCTTTGGAAAAGAAGAAGTGGTATTTACAGATGCATCGCAGGAGCGCTGTCAGTATGTTAATAAAGAAACTCAGGTACCTTATGTAGAGGGAAATATAGAAGTCGTAAAGCAGTGTAAATATATTGTGCTTGCAGTGAAGCCACAATTCTTCTCCATTGTATTAGATGAGATTAAGGAATTCATTACAAAGGAGCATATTGTCATCTCGATTGCTGCCGGAATAACTGTAGCAACGATAAAGGAACGGTTAGGAGATAACACACGTATCGTAAGAGCCATGCCGAATACTCCGGCTATGGTTTATAAGGGAATGACCGGAATATCTTACTCTAAGGATAGTTATAATGAGGAAGAAAAGACGGTTATCGATCGCTTTTTCCGTTCCTTTGGTAAATACGAAGTATTCGATGAGGGTTTGATAAATGCCGTCGTGTGCGCAAGCGGAAGCTCACCCGCTTATGTATATATGTTTATTGAAGCACTGGCAGACAGCGTAGTAGCTCATGGGATCCCAAGAGATAAGGCCTATGTTCTTGCGGCTCAGACTGTAATGGGTGCCGCAGCTATGGTCCTAGAGACTGGAGAGCACCCCGGAAAGCTTAAGGATAATGTCTGCTCCCCCGGGGGAACAACCATCGCCGCTGTAAAAGCTTTGGAGGAGCATGGGTTGCGTAATGCTATTATGAAGGCAACGGATGCCTGCTATGATAAAGCGGTAGACTTAAGTAAAAAGAACTAAGGATTGGCGTGGCTTTTGACCTTCAATCTTTGTTGCTGATTTTTACTATAATGAGTTTTATGAAGGAGAATAAACTATGAATCCATATAAGCGTGTGAAAAGAGACTTGATTAAAAAGGGAAGTATTATCGATTACTATCATGATACCATAGAAATCAGCGATGAGAAGACGACTACCTTTGATTTTATTCATCATAAGGGGGCGTCGGCTATGGTACCGGTAGATGACCAGGGCAGAATTGTTATGGTACGGCAATATCGTAATGCCGTTGACAGCTATACCCTAGAGATACCTGCCGGTGGTTTGAACATAGGTGAGGATAATATGACCTGTGCGATTCGTGAGTGTGAGGAGGAAACGGGTTATAGAGCCGGAGAAGTCCATCATCTGATCGATGTCTACACTACAGTTGCCTTTAGCAATGAGAAGATATGCATCTACTATACCACTGGTATTACGCAAACGAATCAGAATCTTGATGAGGATGAGTTTGTGACGATAGAGCATCACACCTTAGAGGAGCTGACCCAGATGATCCTGACAGGAGAGATAAAGGATGCAAAGACTGTTGCAGCGCTTCTGGCCTATAAGGTGAAGCTTGGCCTATAAATAAAAGCCTGCCAAAGTAATCGTTATGCTTGTTCTAATTTTCTTACTATATCATATCTATGTTATATAACCGATTAAATGGTAGGCATAAGAATGAAGAAGCTTAGATTACTGTTAAACCGACCAAATATAGCCCAGATTGCCCTAATTCTCTTAATTACTGGCTTATTTCTTGGAGTTTTATGTGCAAATATATTTAAAGAGAATTATACCAAGCGCCTGCAGGTATATGAGGATAATGTGTTTACTGAGATTGCAGGCAGCGAAATTGATCATGCCGGATTGTTTCGATATGTTCTAGGCAACAATTTCAGTGATTTTCTCATGTTCTGGTTACTCTGTATTACGATATTGGGTATTCCGTACATGGCTCTCAAGATAGCCTCCTTTGGTTTCTTTGCAGGTTTTTTCATCTCTGCAGTGACTCTGGAATATGGCTTTAAGGGAATCGTTTTAGTGCTCGTCTACCTGTTTCCCCACGGTCTGATGTATCTTCCCATCATATTGATTTGCTTATATAAGGGGTATAGGATGAGTAGGGAGATCTATCAGTCAAGTCAAACCAGACTGGCAACCATATTGAAACCAATTAAGGATAATTTACTGATTATAGCTTTATTAGCAGTCGCATTAGTTTTTGCAAGCTTTCTGGAAGCATACCCGGGTGCATATTTCTTAAAAAAAGCACTGGATCTTTTTATTTAAGGTTAAGATGAATTTAAATAAGGGTTGGAACATAGCGAAGGAGGAGATATATCGTGGAGCAATATATCAATGATTTCATCAGTTATCTGCAGGAAGTAAAGCATGCATCCAAGAATACGTTACAAGCCTATCAGAACGATTTAAAGAAGCTTCAGCTTTTTTTGGAGAAGCAGCTTATTAATTCTGTGACAAAGATTAGCGAAACCAATCTGAATTCCTATGTATTAACGCTGGAGAAGGAAGGCTTGTCACCTGCATCTGTTTCTAGAAATATAGCAGCAATGAAAGCATTTCTTCTTTATCTAATCAAGCATCAGGTGATTACCAGTGATCCCTCAGAGAGGATTAAGCCTCCGAAGGTTCAGAAAAAAACTCCACAGGTAATTCATACGGATATGGTAAATCAATTGTTGCTGCAGCCGAATACCAGCACCAAGAAGGGTATCCGCGACCTTGCAATGCTGGAGCTATTATATGCTACAGGTATCAAGGTATCAGAGCTCATATCCTTGAGAATCGGCGATGTAAATCTGTCCAGTCGATATATCACCTGTGGGGACCGGAGAGAACGTAATATCCCATTCGGTAAATCAGCCAAGAAGGCTTTATCTGATTATCTTGCGATTCGGGATGAGAGCTTTAATAAGAAGAAGTACGATGTTCTCTTTCTAAATACCGCTGGTGAGGCTATGACTCGACAAGGCTTTTGGAAGATATTAAAGGTATATGCGAAACAGGCTAATATATCTGAGATTAATCCGAATTCCATTCGTCATTCCTTTGCAGCACATCTATTAGAAAATGGAGCTGATATCAATAGTGTACAGGAGTTTTTGGGACATGCGGATATAGCTACAACACAATTATATATTCCTCAAAGCTTTAAGAACAGCAGAGAAGTGTATATGAATACCCATCCAAGAGCTTAACCTTATTGTTATAGCAAAGATTATGAAGGAGCGAAAGATGAAAAGGAAGATGTTATCGATTGGAATCGGAAGCCTCACCGCTATCTCCGGTGTTATAACCCTATATAATTTGCTAATCCTTTACCTGATTCCTATGTTCTTACGAATGAAGATCAGTGTATCTATAAAGGATGCTGCTGCCATAGGTATCATTGGTAGTGCAGACGGACCGACTGCTATCTTATTGACTACTAATAAAAATTCAGGTCTGCAAACTCTTGCATTTTTGCTATTGTTTATCTTAGGTGTTGTGTATTTTATAACCATGAGGGTTATGAAAATTAATAAGGCTAAATTAGATGAATAAGGTAAATAGGCCTATGAGGATAATCCCTAATGGACAACGTAAAGATAATACGCATACTAAAATTAGTAAGGCTAATTTGAGATAAGAAAGATACATGAAGATATAGGATATAGAGATAGAAGCATAAAGATAGAAGCATAAAGATAAGAGCATATAGTTAGATACATAAAATAGATACATAAAGGATAATTTTTATTAAGATATAAAAGTGCATATAGAATACCGTTCATTAATAAAACCTTTCAGGTACGGTATCCTATATGCACTATTTGCTTCGGTATATAATATTGATGATTTAACAGTGACTCTGTAGAGCCTAGATATTATCAGCTATTGTGTAGATTAATCGCTCTGAATCCGCCCATCCAAGACAGGGATCCGTGATGGATTTTCCATATACATGCTCGTTTACCTTCTGGCAGCCGCCTTCAATATAACTTTCAATCATAACACCCTTCACCATACCTGCGATACTTGGAGAGAGTTTACGACTGTGTAAAACCTCCTTCACGATACGAACCTGCTCCTTATATTGCTTATTGGAATTGGCATGGTTTGCATCCACTATGATGGCAGGATTAGCTAGGTTACGTTTGTTATACATAGCAACCAGAAGATTTAAATCCTCATAATGATAATTAGGGATGGATTGTCCATGCTTATTTACCGCCCCCCGCAAAATTGTGTGAGCCAGAGGGTTACCGGAGGTGGTCACTTCCCACGTACGGTATAAGAAGGTATGGCTTGCCTGAGCAGCAACCACTGAATTAAGCATTACGGAGAAGTCACCGCTGGTAGGGTTCTTCATTCCGGCAGGTACATCCATACCGCTGATGGTGAGACGATGTTGTTGATCTTCCACAGAGCGTGCTCCCACTGCAACATAGGAGAGAATATCCTCTACATATGGCCAATTCTCAGGATATAGCATCTCGTCCGCAGCTGTTAATCCACTTTCCGCAATAGCGCGCAGATGCATCTTTCTCATTGCGATTAAGCCCTCCTGAAGATCTGGCTCCTTCTCAGGATCCGGCTGATGTACGATGCCTTTATAACCTTCTCCGGTGGTTCTTGGCTTGTTGGTATATATTCTAGGTACCAGAATAAGCTTATCCTTAACCTTGTCCTGAATCTTTGATAAACGCGAAATATAGTCACAGACCGCATCCTCATTATCTGCTGAACAGGGTCCGATGATAACAAGAAACTTGTCAGACTCACCGGTAAATATATCTTTGATTTGCTTATCCCGTTCCTTCTTGCGTAGAATATCGCGTTCGGGCATTGGGTAAGCTTTGGCTAATTCCTCTGGTGAGATAACTTCCTTAATAAATTTAAAACTCATTATATCAATCTCCCTCGTTTTATGTTGATTTATTGTATCCTTTATTTCATATTTCGTCAATAAAAATAATACAGTGAAATGTATAAATTATCATTTCTGTAAGAATAAGTAATTCTCGTAATTCTAAATATTACCAATCAAAGGTAACGGTAACAGCTTCTTTCATTTAATACTCCTAAGGAAAAGTCGCTGTTCACAGCTAATTTAGAGATGATAGGATATCAGCAAAGGTTTCTGAACGGAGACACCTTCGCTTAGTTGCGTTACGGAAATCCTTTATCGCTATCCTAGTTCCTAGTGATAAATCTAGCTGGGAGTAGAAACAAGAAAAAAGTTTTCCTTGAGAAAGTTTAAAACAAGGATAGGCTTTTATTTGGATTTGTTATATAATAGTAGTATTCCTCTTAATTCGATATTGCCCTAATAGGGATAAATTTATGTTATGAAACGAATCGTATTCTTAAGATAATATGATTATATTAGAAAGGCATGGTGTTATTTATGAAAATGTATGATTTGATTAATAAGAAAAAAAATAAAGAAGCCCTAACTACTGCGGAAATAGAATTTATTATTCAAGGCTTCACCAAAGGAACAATACCGGATTATCAGATGTCCGCATTCCTTATGGCGGTTTGCTTAAACGGAATGGACCACGAGGAGACAGCGGCACTTACAGTAGCAATGGCCAAAAGCGGAGATATTCTTGACCTATCGGCTATCCATGGCGTGAAAGTGGATAAGCATAGCACAGGTGGTGTAGGAGATAAGACCTCTCTGGTACTCAGCCCCATGGTAGCCTCCCTTGGTATTCCTGTGGCAAAGATGTCAGGACGAGGACTAGGTCATACGGGTGGTACCATTGATAAGCTGGAAAGCTTCCCCGGCTTTTCCACGTCAATCTCCTCAGATAAATTTATTGAGAATGTGAATCGAATTAAGATGGCTATTGTTGGACAGACTCCGAATCTTGCTCCGGCAGATAAGAAGATTTATGCCTTACGAGATGTAACAGCAACCATTGATAATATCTCCTTGATTGCCAGCAGTATCATGAGTAAGAAGATTGCGTCCGGTGCTGATGTTATCGTACTTGATGTAAAGACAGGTAGCGGAGCCTTTATGAAAACCTATGAAGAGTCCTTGGCTCTGGCTAAGGAGATGGTTCAGATCGGTACGATTGCAGGTCGTCAGACCTTCGCGGTTATCACTGATATGAATCAACCACTTGGCAATGCTGTGGGTAATACATTAGAGGTAATTGAGGCGATCGATACCCTGCGTGGTGAGGGACCTAAGGATTTATTTGAGGTAAGTATCACCCTGGCCTCCTATATGCTGGTAGGTGCAGAAATCGCAAAGGATGTAGAAGAGGCTAAAGCAATGCTTTATAAAACCATAGAGGATGGCACAGCCCTTAATAAGCTGGCGGAGTTCATCAGTGCCCAGGGTGGAGATAATAAACCGGTTTATGACACCTCCTTATTCCGTAAAGCGTCTATCACGCATGAAGTGAAAGCTCCAAGTGATGGCTATGTTTCCTATATTCATACCGATGAAGTGGGCATGACCTCCTTAGTGCTTGGTGGCGGAAGAGAGACAAAGGAGAGCGATATTGATCTCACGGTTGGAATTAAAATTCATAAAAAGTTGGGTGATGCAGTAAGGAAAGGGGAAGCCATAGCAACCCTTTACGCAAATGATAATAATAA
Organism: Bacillota bacterium; assembly: GCA_023411555.1. Taxonomy (GTDB): domain Bacteria; phylum Bacillota; class Clostridia; order Lachnospirales; family Lachnospiraceae; genus Mobilitalea. The sequence goes on along the minus strand of JAEYOQ010000050.1, from coordinate 5,931 downwards.
ACTACTAGAGGCTCAGAACCGTCTATTGAATGCCTATGTCATTACTGATTCAAAGCCCGAGAAACCGAAATATGTATATGCTGTAATAACCAAAGACAAAGTGATTGAGATGTAATCGATAATATAGCAGGCCTTTCCTCCGGTAAATGAGAATACTTCATCTACCGGAGGATTTTTATACATGAATAATGAGAGTCAGCAAGGCTGGCACTCATTATTCATTACGTCCTTCATAAGATATAGTAATCAATTAGTAATCAAATCGGTTAGGATTTGAACATAGGAGCTATCATATGAAGGGTTGCTGTAGATCAAAGAAAGATCAATTATTACGGCTGATTATAAAGGGAATCATTATTCTTATTTCTGCACTTATCATATTTCAATTTATTTATGAGCATTCTTCAGTATTTTTTAAAACGAATAACATTTTTTACAGACGGTCTCTTACCTCCCTGCATCTCAATCGTAAGGACCTAACGATGAAAAAGGGGGAAGAATTTCACCTTTATGTCATTGCGATTAATAAAAGAGTAGCCTTCTCCTCCACTGATTTTCGGGTAGCGGGGGTTAATTTCAATGGGCGTGTATTTGCTTATCAGACCGGAGATTGCTTTATTCTGGCGAAGGTTGATGGTAAAGTACTAAAATGCAGGGTAAATGTCTTAGATATTAATAAAAGCCACATAACCTTAAAGTCAGGAAAATCAAAAAGGCTTGTGATACAAGGCCCGAGTTCTTTTGTAAGCTGGAAAAGCTCAAATCCAAAGGTTGCTACCGTTAATATATTCGGCAGGGTAAAGGGAAGAAAGAAGGGGAAAGCAACGATCTATGCCCGTGCAAGGGGCATCACCTTTACCTGTGAAGTGAAGGTGAAGAACTAACTCTGATTAAAAATAAGACAATTTATCATAGATTGGTCTAAAAAAGGAGGGCATGGATTAAAATAGTAATAATACTTTTTTTGGAGTAACTATGAAAAAAATAATTGCAGTTATCCTCTTATGCTCCATACTCATCACTCAATTCTGTACAATCACTACAAATGCGCAGATGAAGCCTACCGCACCAAAGAAGGAAGGGGATGCTGTTATGGTATCAGCACAGGTGGCAGCCCAGTTGAACATAGACTCGCCTTCAGCCGTTCTAATTGAGGGCTCTACGGGAATGATTATCTATGATAAGAATAAGGATGAACGAGTAAGGCCGGCCAGTATTACTAAGATTATGACGCTGCTTCTGATATTTGAAGCCCTGGAAGCAGGAAAAATCACGCTGAAGGATGAGGTTTCTGTATCCGAGCATGCCGCCTCTATGGGTGGCTCTCAGGTCTATTTGGAACCCTTTGAGGTTCAGACCGTAGATACGATGATTAAGTGTATTAGTATTGCCAGTGCCAATGATGCCTCCGTTGCTATGGCTGAGCTGATAGCAGGCTCCGAGGAGGAATTTGTAGTAATGATGAATGATAAGGCCAAGAAGCTGGGTATGAACAATACTAACTTTGTAAATTGCTGTGGTCTGGATACGGATAATCATTATTCCTCAGCCTATGATGTAGCTCTTATGTCCAGGGAACTAATCACAAGATTCCCACAGATCAGCACCTATTCAACAGTATGGATGGATAACATAACTCATACCACCAAAAAAGGAACCAGCGAATTCGGCCTTACGAATACGAATAAGATGGTAAGATTCTATCAGGGGATTACCGGTTTAAAGACCGGCTCCACCAGTCTTGCCAAATACTGTCTCTCTGCTACAGCGAAAAGAGATAATATGGATCTCATTGCTGTAATTATGGGAGCACCAGATACGAAAACGAGATTTTTGGAGGCCTCTAAGCTGCTCAATTACGGCTTCGCAAATTATAGCATCTATACGGATAATAATTCCGATACGGTATTAACACCGGTTAAGGTCAGTAGGGGAGTTAGTGATGCAGTTCAAGGTAAGCCGGCCCAAGATTTTTCCTATCTTTGCTCAAAGGGAAAGAGTACGTCAGAGATTCGCAAGGAAGTCATAATGTTTGAAAAAGTAGATGCACCGGTTGTGCAAGATACTAAGATTGGTGAAATTATCTATTATTATGGAGATGACAAGATTGGTACCATAGATATATTAGCAATGGAAGCAGTAAATAAAGCTGGTCTTAAGGATTGCTTTGTAAAGGTGTTAAAGAAATTCTTTGTAGGAAAATAATTTAATGATTGCTAAACCTGAGGCTGTTATCCTTAGCTTATTTAGCCTTATGTAATAACCCTATCGCTACTGTATAAGTGTTGATATAAGACTTAGAATTAAGTTTATATCGGCACTTATTTTTTATTCATTGACCCTCCGGACAGTATGCGCACTTTTCGGATAGGAAATTGATGCTTCATAAGCTGAATTTATTTACTTTGGGATAACACAATTTATGTAGACAAAGTGTTGGTAGCTTATCATATATTCATGAATAAGAAAGTTTTAGAAGGCTGACAGGTAGCTTATTGACACTTGAAACCTGAACTAGTATAGTATAAGAGTTACGAGATATAGTTTAGAAGCATAATAAGGACACCTATATATTGCATCGAAAGGAGTATAACATGCATATAGATACGATCCTGTTCGGGGTAATATTATTGACTATTGTGTGGGCTTTCATCGAGCGGAAGCTCCTTCTCACGACAAAGCATATCATAAGCTCGACCAAGCTTCCCGAAGCATTAAATAATACGAGCTTTGTAGTATTAGCAGATCTGCATAACTGTACCTTTGGTAGGAATAATGAGCGCCTGATCAAACGAATTAAGGCTCTGGAACCAGATTTTATTATCGTTGCAGGTGATATGATAAATAAAAAGGAGCTCAGCTACCCAAGTGATGCTTTTACATTACTGGAAGAGCTCGTAAAGAGCTATACCGTTTATTATGCTTATGGAAATCATGAGCAAAGACTGGAACGTATTGGTAGGGATGCAGTAACGGAATGGACCCAGAAGGACAGGGAATGCAATTCTACATGGGTAGAATATAAAAAGAGATTAAAGAAAGCCAAGGTAATATTTCTCGATAATGAAAGCATACAATATAATTTGCATTCTGCTTCATTACGAATCACCGGGGTTTCTCTTCCTGATGAATTTTTTAGGTCAGATAAGGAACTGTCTCCAAAGGATATGAGGGCTTTGGTTGGTAAGAGTTCAGAGGAACTATTTCAGATATTAATCGCACATAATCCGGTTCATTTTAATGCCTATGCAGATTGGGGGGCGGATATTACTTTATCCGGACATGTTCATGGTGGTATGATGCGTCTTCCAGGAATCGGAGGTGTTATCTCTCCCCAAGCTAAATTCTTCCCTAAATATGATAGTGGAAATCATACGAAAGGAAACCGTCATCTGATTATATCCAGAGGTCTAGGTTCTCACTCTATTATGCCCAGATTATTTAATATTCCGGAGATAATTCAGGTGGAACTGAGTAAAGGAAATAAAGATTAATTACCATTATATAAGTTGTACGAGAGGACGATTCGTTATTAGGAGAAAGGAAAGGGGTAACATTGTAACATGAGTATTCCGGTTAAATTAGAAGCATTCGAGGGGCCTTTGGACCTGTTGCTTCATCTGATCGATAAAAATAAAATAAACATTTACGACATCCCTATTGTTACCATTACGGAGCAATACCTAGAATATATCAAGCAGATGGAGACCAAGAATCTGGAGATTATGAGTGAATTTCTAGTAATGGCAGCAACCCTGATCAATATTAAGTCCAGGATGCTGTTACCTGTGGAGGAGAGCGAGGAAGAGGAAGACGTCGATCCGAGGCAGGAGCTGGTGGACCGCTTATTACAATACAAGATGTTTAAATATATCTCTGAGGAACTGAAGGATAGAGAAATGGATGCCTCCAGAGTATTGTTTAAGCAGCCGACCATTCCTCTGGAAATCGCTGAATATAAAGAGGAGATTAACGTGGACGAGCTGTTAAGTGATCTTACCTTATCAAGACTTCATGAGATATTCAAATCCATCGTTAAGAAACAAGTGGACAAGATTGACCCAATTCGAAGTAAATTCGGTAAGATTGAAAAGGAAGAAATCAATCTTTCTGAGAAGTTCGTACAAATACAGCAATACGGTTTGCTACATAAAAGGTTTTCCTTCCGCAATTTATTGGAGGCATTGAGTTCAAGGATGGAGATTATCGTAACCTTCCTTGGTATTCTAGAGCTGATTAAAATCGGAAGAATTGAGATTTCCCAGGAAAATTTATTTGATGATATTAACATTACCTATCTTGCATCAGATATCATTACTATGGAGGAGGTAGGCTTTTAATGGAGTTGAAGATGATAGAAGCACAAATTGAAGCAATTTTATTTACCATGGGAGAGGCGGTAGAGGTAGAACGTATCGCCGGTGCCCTGGACCATGATGTTGAATCAGTCCGAAAGGTTATTCGCAATATGATGGACAAGTATTCAAGCGAAGACCGCGGAATATATATTATCGAATTGGATGGTGCCTTCCAGCTATGCACAAAGCCATCCATGTATGAAACAATAGTAAAAATCGCTCACGTCCCCAAAAAGCACGTGTTAACGGATGTTTTACTGGAGACCTTATCAATCATTGCTTATAAACAGCCAATCACTAAGCTGCAAATCGAACAGATTCGTGGCGTTAAGTCCGACCATGCGGTAAACAAGCTGATTGAATATAATCTGGTCTGCGAAATGGGTAGAATGGATGCCCCTGGTAGACCCATACTTTTAGGGACTACTGAAGAATTCCTTAGAAGCTTTGGACTGCAGTCGCTGGACTCCTTACCGGTCATGAATCCGGAGAAGCTTGAGGACTTTAAGCTGGAGGCAGAAGAGGAAGCCCAGATGACGCTGGACATATAGTTTTTTATAAAAGATAAAGTAAAAATAGACAGGCAGGATATCTACAAGTATTCCGACGCCCGGACAAGAGCTCTTTTAGGTTCGCAGTAGCTCTGACATTAAGAAAACATATGTCAGGCAGCTTCGTACCTATCAGAGCCCTTGTCCGTTCTGACGGAATACATCTGCAGATACACCTGCCTGTCTATTTTACTTCGTTTTAGGCTATGAATAGAACAGAGCAGATTGCGACTGGTTACTGTTGCACTAGCTGAGAAAAGGTCGGAATACTCTTAAGCGAGCTTAGAGTATTTCCGACCTTTTCTCAGACTAATCATGTATGCGAATAAACTGATTACAACTCATAGGATATCTGAAAAGTATCAGATATCCTATTTCGTCGCGTTACACATACCGCGATCCACGCATAAGCAGATTGCGACTCATAGAGCTACTAGAAAAAAGTAGCTCTATTTCGTCACGTTGCACTAGCTGAGAAAAGGTCGGAATACTCTTAAGCGAGCTTAGAGTATTTCCGACCTTTTCAGACTAAACATGTATGCGAATAAACTGATTACAACTCATAGGATATCTGAAAAAGCATCAGATATCCTATTTCGTCGCGTTACACTTATCCATGAAAAAGTATACGAGCCTTCAAGCAAGCTCGAGGCTCGTATGTTTTTTCATGGAGTAATCAGTTTATTCGCGAAAGTGATAGTAATACTAAACTTGGTGTTTAGAAATAGTAAAAATAATGCTTGCATATTAGGTTACATTTTTGTATAATAGTCAATGCTGTTAATTGTTATTTATCAGTGGTTTTTTATAAGTATTCTATTACATAATTCATGCCGAGTATGACTGGTTTTTATAAGCTGCATTTTTCTGCTCAGGATGAAATATTTTATTGTTTGGCGTAAGATACTATGAAAGAAAGGTTGTGATGTTAGGGTTGGATAAAAAGCTTACGTTATACGGCTTTAACAACCTCACAAAAACACTTAGCTTCAACATTTATGATGTATGCTATGCAAAAAGTG
>JAEYOQ010000021.1 GCA_023411555.1 Bacillota bacterium | reverse complement strand
AAGGATGCTCTATTCGTCATGCAATTTTCAATGTACTGATTGCGATGAAATAGTCACCGCCACATTTCTTAAAACTTTTACGATTTCTAACTTAAGTATTGACTTTCTCTAATAGTTAGTCTTTTATATGTATTATATGACCTTCTAGCCCTCTATCCTGATCTTATATAAGTCCACACTATAGTCAGCTATAAGACATATTTTCTAGGTATCGGTCATCTCATTCCCGACAAAAAATACTTTAGCAGACATTTCTTTAAAAAAACTTTAAGCCTTTAAGATTTTTTAAAGGACTTCTATACTCACCTATGTTAAACTTATATTATCACTTAACATAAGATGAATTCGTTCTCAATTTTTGATTCAAGGAGATTAGATTGAAAATCAAAAATTTTTCAATCGGCAAATTTGTGCCTATGGCCCAAAGTTTGCAGTTTCTGAAGAAAGGCTTGACTATTTATATGAGAATATTAATGATTGAAGATAATAAGGATTTATGCGATGCTGTATGTTACCAGCTTCAGAAGGAGGATTACAAGGTTGATGTCTGCTACAGCGGTGAAGACGCTTTGGATTATGCCCTTAATCCTTCCTATGATCTAATTATACTAGACCGAATGCTTCCGGTCATGGATGGATTATCTATTCTGAAGGTAATTCGTAGAAAGGGTCTTACTGTCCCGGTTATCATGGTTACTGCAATGGACGGACTTCACGACCGGGTCGATGGACTGGACGGCGGAGCAGATGATTATCTGGCGAAGCCCTTTGCCATGGAGGAATTACTTGCCCGTATTCGTGCCCTATCAAGGCGACCCCAGCAGCTACTACCTACAAGACTTCTATCCTATGCCAACATAGAGCTGGATGTAAAAAAACAGTCGATCCGAACTCCTGATAAGGCCTGCTCCTTATCCAAACGCGAAACCGATCTGTTTGAGTACTTTTTACGACATCCCAATCAGATTTTACCAAGAGAGTTGATTCTCAGCCATATCTGGGGACCTGATTACTTCGTAGAAGATGGAAACCTGGATAACTATATTCATTTTCTGAGAAGGCGCTTAGCTTCTATCAACAGTGACGCTCAGATTAAAACAGTTCACGGAGTCGGATATCAACTCATAAACAGCCAGGAGGTCCACTAATGCTTCTTAAGCTAAAAAGACAGCTGATATTTCAATACACTATCTTAACCACTCTCATTCTGAATATTGTTATCATCAGTGCCTTCTATGTGAATTTGAATCAATTAAAAAGCTACCAAATAGAGAAATATGAAAATATTCGGGATACGATTGTCTATAAGCTTCAGACGGAAAAGGTCATCTATAACACCTGGCTCGCTGAACAGGAAGCAGCGAACAAGCTCATCATACATATTGAAGAAAATGGTATTCCTTTTCTCTTCAAAGGCTCTTGGCTTACCTCGGAGGATAGAAAAGCCTATATCGCCATGGCGAAGGAGGCTGCGGTAGTAGAAGGAATTGATACCTCCTCTATGTACATCAATTTTAACCACAGTAACAGCCCCATTATTCGTCTTGATATTGCTGATCATACCACAGCCTTTGCCAGTGTAAGCATCATTCCCAATGCGAAAGGGTATAAAAGCATAACCTTGATTCAGTTCCATCCCGAGGAAGCCCGGCAAATTATCCGAATGATAGTCCTATTCCTCCTAGTGGATCTAATCGGATCCTTTTTGCTATTTCTAATCAGCTGCCTTTTGGTCAAAAAGGTCATTAAGCCAGTAGAGGAAGGCCAGCAAAAGCAAAAGGAATTTATCGCTGCTGCATCCCACGATCTACGGTCGCCGTTAGCTGTCATTTCGACCAATGCGACTGCTGCTTTGCTGGAAGGAGCTGATCCAAACCGTTTTATCCCCAGAATCGTGGATGAATGCGGCCGCATGTCAAAATTAATCAGTGATATGCTAATTCTTTCTTCTTCAGACGCAAAATCCTGGGAGATACAGAAAGAGCTCCTTGATACGGAGACCTATCTGATTGACCTTTATGATTCCTTTTCATTAGTCTGTCAGAAAAGCCAGCACAGCTTGTCTCTAGACTTTCCTGATAGCCCTCTCCCTCCCATATATGCAGATAAAGACAGGCTGACGCAAGTGATTGGAATACTAATCGATAATGCCCTCAGCTATTCGCCTGCCAATAGTACGATTTCCTTGCATCCTTCTTATAAGAAAAATACCTTTACCCTTGAGGTGATTGATTGTGGAATTGGTATCACTGACGAACAGAAGAAGGTTATCTTCGACCGCTTTTATCGAATTGATAAAGCCCGCAATGACAATAAGCATTTCGGGCTTGGTCTGAGTATCGCAAAGGAATTAATCGAGCTACAGGGTGGTAAAATCAGTGTCTCCGATACCAAGGGCGGTGGTTCTACCTTTACAATCGAATTACCTCAATCCGGTGCTAGCCGGCCAACCAAGCTTAAGCTGAGAGGCTAAGAAGAATGATCATAAGGGTTGCAGCCAGAGTCACTGGCTAATTGGCACCAAAGTTAAGGCCGGGCAATGAGCCCGGCCTGTTTACTATAATTATATATAGGCAATATTAAATCTTAAATCGATTCACTAATTCTCGTAACTCCTCCGCCAAAGTTGCCAAAGACGTGGCAGATGAAGTAACCTCTTCCATTGTAGCCAATTGCTCCTCAGAAGCAGAGGCAATTTCAGTTGTATGGTTCGTATTCGTTTTCGCCAATTGTGCAATTTCTTCAATCGCTTCATTCACCTGCTCTATACCTGCAGAGATTTCTTCTGTAATCGATGATAGCTCCTGTGTTTGATCGCTAACATCTTCAATTGATTTGAAGATTTGCTCAAAGGATCTTCCAGTCTCTTCTACTAGCTTTAATCCATCTTCCGCATAATTATTGACATTGTTAGTCATATTTACAGCAGTAATAATGTCGCTCTGAATGAGTTTAATGATCTCTACAACCTGACTCGCAGACTTTCTTGATTGATCAGCTAATTTTTTTACCTCATCTGCTACTACAGCGAAGCCCTTGCCATGTTCCCCTGCTCGTGCGGCTTCAATCGCAGCATTCAGTGCTAAGAGATTTGTCTGTTCTGCAATTCCTGTAATAACATCGATAATTTGTCCCACTTCGTCGGATTCATCACCTAGTTTTTTCATCAGTTCTATTGTATCTATGGATGCATTATGCATATTTCTCACTTGCCCAACGACTTTTTGTATATAGTCACTTCCTGTATTTGCCTGGCTCATTGATTCATTCGCTGCCTCAGCTACAGTACTGATGGAGGATGCAATATGTTGGATACCACTTGTAATCTCCCCAATAGATACGGCACTCTCTTGTGTATTCTTTCCTTGTACTTCTATTGTATTGGCTACTTCTTGAATTGATAAAACCACTTGATCTGTCACAGTAGCAGTCTGCTCAGAACTTGCCAACAATTCTTCCGATGATGCAGCTACCTGTTCTGATGTAGCACTAACTTGAGCAAGCATTGTACGTAAAGTACCGAGCATTTTATTAAAGGAAGCGGCCATGTCACCAACCTCATCCTTGGATTTAACATAAATTTCTTTCGTTAAATCGCCTTCTCCTTCAGCTATCTCCTTCAGCTGATCATTTACTACATTGATTGGACGCGAAATTGAACGGGTAACGAAGATTGTAACAATGATAGCAACTACTCCAGTAAAAGCAATTGTAACCAAAATTGACAACAATGTTAAGATAACAGTATCATTAATTGAATTGATTATTTGCTTATGGTTATAGAGTACATTTCATAGTCAATACCGTAGTTTTCAAAATCATATCTCATCTGAACCCTATAGGTACCAGCTTTTAGCTTAATCGGCTTGCCCGGTGTCAGCGTAATACCCTCGTCAAAGCAGTAGAAGGTCAGTTTATTTGTTACATCAACCGCCGTATCGTGCGCACGGTCACGTCCTAGCGTGTAAAGAATCGCGCTGGCACCTTTGCTTGAAAAATTTTCGCCGACTTTGTACTTTTTCTTGGTGGGTAGTGTTAGCACAACACCGTCATGATTAGGTAACATCTTTCTTTCCTGCGTCGTCGTCGACGGTTTGTCGCCAACTTTGAAGGTTGTAAACGCATTGTCAACATTGGCAGTCGCCTCGCCGACGGATATCCAACCAAGAACACGACTGCTGTCGTTGATATTTGAAGCAGGCGTGTCGCTGTAATAGGCAAACACTTGCGCTTCGCTGGCAAATTTGCCTGGCGTCCATATAATCTGCACCTTGTCTCCAGCAGACGCGGAGAATGTCAGCTTTTTAGGCGTACCGCTGCCTTTTGCTCCGCTAAGGAGCGTTACGTCGCTCCCACCATTTACAGTGTACTTAATATCGCCTTGTCCCGCGTCCCATTTGCTTGTTGTAGGGTTGTGAACCTCTACGGTGATTTCACGGTCTCCTGATTTCGGCGTTGGTGACACTATGGCCTTGGCTTCTGACACATTAATCGTGAATTCACCCACTTTTGTTGTCTTATAGACGCCCTCCCACAGCACTTCTACTGTCTTCTTGCCTGCCTCGGTAAACGGATGCCGCTGCGTTATTGTCACTCCTGACTTATAACGGATCTCGTCATTAATACTCTTGATTGTCTTGCCATCCGCTACCAATACCACATTGATGCCTGATGCGTCGAAGCCCTCGCCAACCGTATATGATGTTTTTGTGGGTTTGGACGATAGATTAACTTGCATGTCGGCTTTCTTCCATGTACTGGTGTTATAGCAGCTTGAGCCGAAGTAGATGTATCCGTTACCGTAGCCCATCGGTTGGTTAAATAGGTCGAAGTTGTTCTTTTCTACTTGATCTATCACAGCTTTACCGTTCTTGTCAAAGACAGTCCAATACCTTTGAGTATCACTGAGCAGTCGAAGAGCCAGCGTATAGCCGCCACCGAAAGGCCACGCGTAGGTGTAGCCGTCAAGCTTTTTAATTAACTTGCCGGAATAGTCGTACAACTCCGAGAATGTACCCTCGTGACCGCCACCTTTTTGGGGCACGCCTTTCGCATTTACTTCTGTTACGTAGGTTACCGCGATTACACCGTCTTTCCACTGGAGGCCGAACTCGCTGGAAGGATACCAGCGGTCTTTATTGGCAGGAATGATAACCTTGCCTGTCTTATCCATTATGCCGCCCGGCGGAAGTTTGGCCCAACCATCACCTAAACCGCTCTCCCCGAGATAATTAAAAAAGCAGACCAAGCCGTCCTTATAGTTGAACACACTCCAGTCATAGCTGTTATCACCTCCGTACTTGTACGGAATAACCAGTTTACCTTTGGTGTTAATATAGCCAATCTTGTAGATCGAATAGCCTTTGTAAGAGCCTTGGTACTTGTACACCGCCGCCATTCCGTCTACGAATGAGTTAGCCGAATCAAATTGCGGGGGTATGACTTCTTTGCCCGTGGTGTCGATAAATCCCTCTTTATGTACATAGTCATAGGTCTTGCCGCTATGCATTTTGACTTTTTTCTGCTCTATATAGTTCACACTATCTCCTTTTTGAATGGCCTTTAGCACTTCGTCACTATAGGTGCTTACACGCACCAGTCCATAACGGACAACCTTGTCGCCCCCGGTATATTTGAGCGGAGTAACCAGTTTCCCGGTCGTGTCGATAAAGCCATACAGTTCACTGTTCCACTCCTTGACGCAGGCAATACCCTCCGAAAACAATTCTGCTTCCACAAACCGCGCCGGAATTACCACATTGCCTTTGGCGTCCTTGTAGCCGTATGACCTACCGTCATGGTAGATAGACCAGCTCTCGCCTGTTTCTTTGGCATCCACCTTCGGGGTAGCACCTGTAGTAGTTGTACTAGGCTTCGCTGTGTTCGCCGCAAACACCGTCATGGGCAACAAGGTCATTACCATGCACAGGGTAAGCAGGATACTCATAAATCGCTTTTTCATAAAGTTGATTCTCCTTTAGTAAATTTGCTTCACATAAAGATATTGTCTTATATCTTTATGTTATCATAAATTTCCTAGGAACACCGGCGCCTGCATGAAACATGCTTTTTCTGACATGATTCATATTTAAAAAGCTGTCTGCTCCTGCTCTTTTTCTTAAGAGAGGCGACAACCTGTTTGAAATCGATAGGTAAACTTGATTCTATTTGATAAAAGCATACACACATATAACAATATAAATAAGTACTTAATCTTCAAATAGTTTTCTGTATTTCCTTGCGATAATTGCAACTAGGAACAACAATACCCCAGAAATGGTGAAAACGTATCGTACACCCACCACTTCGGCAATCACGCCTGAACCAAGGGTTGCAAGTGCGAAACAGCCTGTATACAGGGTACTCATTGATGCATATACTGGTGCCAATAGATCATTCTGAAGCTTCTTCTGAATAACCGTTGATTGGGGTATGTTCTTAAGTTGCTCGAACACACCAATAAACCCTGAGAGGAATACGACTAAAATAGCATATGGGCTAACACTTACGGCAAGGGTCATAATTGAGCCAAATAATGAGCCGATAAATATATATTTTGCCTTATTAGAATCTATTTTCTTGGTAAAGCGGAGGCAGATTAGTCCACCAATAATCGCCCCTCCGAAGTACACGGCATTGATGTAGCCCCACCAGTTTTCCGTGACATGCAAGGCTTCTTTGACAAAGACCAAAACAATCGCTCCAATCCAAGCTGTTTGAGCAATTTGCTCGAGAATATCCATTGATATTACCACTTTCAGTAGTGGTGTCTTAATAATTTTGCTCCAGCCCTGTGAGAATGCCTCCTTGTCGCTCATGACCTGTCGTTCTTCCTTACCTACCTGAGGAAGTAGCCACATAAAAGTAGTCGCTATAGCAAATAATGCAACGTCAAACCAGATGAGTATCGACATAGAGAAGATCAGTAGCAGCGAGCTTCCAACGGCCCAGCTCCCAATGCCGATTGCCTGAAAGACGCTTTCAAATATACTATTTGCTTTCATCAAGTCATCTTTCTTAACATAGTGCGGAATCAGTGCGTTACTTAATAACAGCGATCGTGTAGACCGTATCTCCCACATTTGCTAATGCTTGCCCGAGTAACAGCATAATAAATGATTTGTTTTTTTTCATAGCAGAACTCCCTTAATCAGATGAATTTACAAATGCGACACAACTTAAAAACGTCAGACACTGTAAGTGCCTGACTCTAAGTCTGACTCTCTATATTGCTAAAGCCTAGGGTTCTACTACAAATATCATGTTCACACCTCACATAAATCGCTCATCATGTTCCGAAGCCACCATTGGATTTCAGACGATAGCATTTTCTACTGAAACTGTTCTAAAATCCTTAGGAATAATAAGCTTGCACCTAGTTTGCGTCTAAATATTTCTTAAACAATTGTTAAGTTCTAGTATTCTATCACCAACATCTTCAGGGCAATGAGCATCTGATACTGTAATGATTTTCACATTATTATTAATCATTATCTTCAGCATTTCTTCATCCATACCTAGTGTGGCTGTATTAGGACAACGTCGAAATACTCCACTATTTTGTTCTGCGTACATATCATTTTTAGCAAGCTCCTTGGCTAAACTAGTGTAGTATTCAGTTAGAGGATAGGATGGTTTATGTCCAAAAAGTTTAATCGCATCGGGATGAGCGATCCCGTCATATATGCCACTTTGCGCAAGTGACACGGATGTTTCAAAATATCTATGATATATTTCATCGACATTAATTCCATTCCAATGCTCCGCCATATGGTCAAAGGCAAAATCATCTACAAAATGAACGCTTCCCAGCAAAAAATCAAAATCTTTATCCTTCGTTAATTCTACCACTAAATCTTCAAACTCTTTAAAATAACATATCTCAAGGCCAAACTTAATCTTAACAGGGAATTGAGTGTTTCTGATTTGCTTAATAAGGGACAAATATTTTTCCAGTTTCATAACTCCTGCATTTCTATGAAACCATGTATCTACATAATTGCTAAAAGCACAAACAGAATCATACATAGGAACAAATTCTTCAAACCGATAACAATGCTCAAGAACCCAAATCTCATTTAGTTGCTTTTCAACCGCTTTATCAACAAATCGGTTTACCCATTCATATGTATATTCTCCTCGTTCAATATGAATATGACCGTCTACCATACTACCACATCCCTATCTAGATTTTCTTAGAAAATACCTTCACATATTCTAATTTATTCACTGTTTCTATAGTATCATATTTGATAAAATAATTAAACTTTATTTTCCAGTAGTCTGTGAACATCAATTATCAATGTGTATCATCTACACTTAAGCTCCATACTAATCAACTTAATTCAAATCAAAGGACTCGAGCCCTCACGATGATTTAAACACGCATGTAGAAAGGGTATTTGCACTGCATCTTTTACAAGTGTAATCAAATTTTTTATCCGTCTGATAAATTATGATATTAATTTTAATAGGAAGGATACAATAATTACATATTTGCATTCAAAATCCAGTAAAACATGTTCGGTTTAGGAGGTGTGGCTTGAATACAGAGATACTGAAAAGTATTATTTTTAATGTTGGCTTACTTGTCTTGATAGCACAGGTACTAGCTAGAATCGGCTTTGTTAAAAAATATATATTACATGACAGGCACGATCTGAAAGAACAGGTTATTTTATTTATTTTGTTTAGCTCTGTATGTATTATATCAAACTATACCGGATACAAGGTGAATGGTGCATATGCTAATACACGTGTCATAGGCGTCATGGCATCCGCTTATATCGGTGGTCCTTGGGTTGGAACTATGACGGCGATAATCGCAGGCACACACCGGTTACTAATAGACATAAATGGCTTCTCCTCCGTAGCCTGTTTTATTTCCACTATAGTGGAGGGAATTTTTGCCGCAATCTGCTCAAAGGAAGTAAAAAAGCTTAAATATGATAGTACCATATTATTTGGCCTCACCTTTGTAGCGGAAATTATGCAGATGCTCATCATAATACTTCTTGCCAAGCCATATGAGCTTGCTCTGCAACTAGTAACTAGTATCGCAGTACCAATGGTTATTTTTAATTCAATTGGTATGGTATTCTTTGTCAGCGTTTTTAAGTCTGTATTTGTGGAACATGAGCAAGTGATAGGTGAAAAGTTAAAACTGACCTTTGAGATAACAGAGCGATGTATTCCACTTCTTCGAACCGGATTATATGACGAAGCAAATTGCAGTAGTATCGGAGATATCATCCTTACCTTCTCCCATAATCAGGGAGTGTTGTTTACCGACACCGAACAGATCCTTAGTTCCAATGGAAATTTAGCCAGACTCTCTTGGAATGATAGAAAAATACCAGAAATCGTAAAACAGGTACTTATAGAAAATACAGTATGCGTGAATGAGAATGCACCAGAGGGGGATGCACTGTACGATGTGCTACAAAAATTGACTGCGATTGGGGCACCACTGACTAGGGATGGACAACCTTTTGGATGCATGGTTATATTTGTGCGAAGTTACAAGATATCATTCCAGTCAGATATTGAATTTGTAAAAGGTCTTAGTAAACTCTTCTCCTTACAATATGAACTTTCGGAAAAGGATAAGCAGAAGGAACTTCTTCAAAAGGCGGAATACCATTCATTGCAGTCTCAGATCAACCCACATTTTATCTTCAATGCCCTAAATACAATCAGTACCTTCTGTCGTGAAAAGCCTGATATGGCTAGGGAGCTTCTGATTGCGCTTGCTACGTATTTTCGTAAATCCTTACAGATTCAGAATACATTTGTAAGCTTGTACGAAGAAATGCAGTATGTAAATGCATATCTGCAGATTGAAAAGGCAAGGTTTGATGATCGGCTCGAGATTATAATTGACATCCAGGGTGATTTGCAATGTAGGATGCCGTGTCTAATCCTACAACCCATTGTGGAAAATGCAGTGGTTCACGGAGCTATGAAACGTAGGCATGGAGTTGTTAAGATTACTGCAAAGGAAATGGGAGATGAGGTTATGATATCTGTCACGGATAACGGATATGGTATTGAACAAGAGTTAATTGATGCGATTATGGAGAATAGCATTGATCGCTCACATGTTGGACTTTCCAATGTCCATAGAAGACTCTTGCTTACCTATGGAAAAAATCATGGGTTAAAGATACAGTCATCTTCGAAGGGTACAGTAATCAATATATACATCCCGAAGTCTTGATAAAAGCTTATCTCACTTAATGTAAGTCCAATTCAAATAAGGAGACAATTCAATGAAAATAGGTATTATTGATGATGAAAAACCGGCAAGGAGTGAACTGAGATATCTGATTCAGAATCTGGAACCGGACGCAGAGATAATTGAGATGGCATGTGGAGAGGAAGCCCTGGAGCTTTTTGCAAAGGAAACGTTTGACTTGCTCTGCATCGATATAAACCTTGGAGATATAAATGGAGCTACTTTGGCGGCAACTGCGAGAAAGATGCTTCCAAAGGTTGAGATCGTATTTGCTACGGCATACAACAATTACGCTGAGAAGGCATTTGAAGTGGATTCCATGTATTATTTAATGAAGCCATTTTCTATGGAGAAGATTGACCATATGCTAAACCGTTACCACAGCCGTCATATGCAAAAATTAGATAAGATTGAGGATGAAAAGGTTCATGAGAACCAGCAGCAAAAGCTTTCAAAGCTTTCCCTAACGATGGATAAGAAGATTATTATGGTTGAAATATCTTCTATTGTATATATCGAAGCACAGAATCGAAGCTGTATCATACATGCCAAGAATGTAACATATGAAGATCCCAATCCATTGGCCTTTTTTGAAAAAAAACTAAAACAGAATGGTTTCTTTCGAATTCAGAAGAGTTATCTTATCAATCTGAATCTAATGAAAGAGATGTTCCCCTGGTTTAACAATTCGTACGGTGTAAGGATGGAGTATTTTGAAGATAAAGTGTATCCGCTAAATAAAATAGCGTTCACCCCAAGTAAGGAACCCTACATTGGAAGGTTCCCTCTATTCTCTGGTGTGATATTTTCTGTATCTGTGATCCCCGAACAGTTTTTCTGTATGAAATCGCTC
>JAEYOQ010000002.1 GCA_023411555.1 Bacillota bacterium | reverse complement strand
AGGGAAGTGGCTACCAAGGAAACAGACCTCAGGGAAGTGGCTACCAAGGAAACAGACCTCAGGGAAGTGGCTACCAGGGAAATAGACCTCAGGGAAGTGGCTACCAAGGTAATAGACCCCAGGGCGAAGGCTATCAAGGTCAGCAAGGTGGCTATGGAAATCGATCCCAGGGTGGTGCTCGTCCAGGTGGTGCCGGAGGCCAACAGGGCAGAGGAGGCTATGGTGGTCAGGGCGGATATTCCAGACCCAATGGTGGCGGACAAAGACCTGGTAATTTCAATCCCCGTGGCTTTGAAGATATGGGCAAGGATGACGATGATAAGCCGAGCTACAACAGCCGTCCGGCAGGGAAGAAAGCTCCCGGAAGGTCTGGTGAACGCAAATCCTTTGACCAGCAAATATTAGATCAAAAGGTTGCAGAGAAAAACGATAATAGTAATAAGAGAAATAGAGACCGCATTAATAAGGAAAAGAGCTATAAGGATAGAGTAGTTATCGGCCGTGATGATGGTGATGAGGAAATCAAGAAAATCATCCCGAAGAAGGGACAATTCATTCAGCCAAAGCCAGTTCAGGTAGTGGAAGAGGAAATCAAGGTTATTAGTATTCCTGAGGTTCTAACGATTAAGGAATTAGCTGAAAAAATGAAGAAGCCGTCAGCAGCTTTAATTAAGAAATTGTTCTTAGCTGGTAAGATTGTAACCTTAAATCAAGAGATTACCTTTGAAGAAGCGGAAGAAATCGCACTGGACTATGAAATTATTGCAGAGAAAGAAGTAAAGGTGAATGAGGTTGAGGAACTTCTGAAGGAAGATGAAGAAGATCCCTCTACTATGGAGAAACGTCCTCCGGTTGTATGTGTAATGGGTCATGTTGATCATGGTAAAACCTCCCTTCTGGATGCTATCCGTGAGACTAATGTTACTTCAAGAGAAGCAGGTGGTATTACTCAGCACATCGGTGCTTATGTTGTTGAGATTAACAATGAGAAGATAACCTTCCTTGATACTCCCGGACACGAGGCTTTTACGGCTATGCGTATGCGTGGTGCGAAATCAACCGATATTGCAATCCTAGTCGTAGCAGCAGATGATGGTGTAATGCCACAGACAGTGGAAGCGATTAACCATGCTAAGGCAGCTGGTGTTCAAATTATCGTAGCAATAAATAAAATTGATAAGCCTAGTGCTAATATAGAGCGTGTTAAGCAGGAGCTTACCGAGTATGAATTAATCGCTGAGGATTGGGGTGGCGACACAATCTTTGTACCGGTTTCTGCTCATACTAAGGAAGGAATCAGTCAGTTACTTGAAATGATTCTTCTGACAGCTGAGATGATGGAATTAAAAGCGAATCCAAATCGTAATGCCAGAGGTATTGTTGTCGAGGCTGAGCTCGATAAGGGAAGAGGACCGGTCGCAACAATACTTGTACAGAAGGGAACCCTTCGTGTAGGAGATAATGTAGCGGTTGGATCTGCCTTTGGTAAGGTTCGTGCCATGAATGATGATAAGGGAAGAAGAGTGAAGGAAGCTACTCCCTCTACACCTGTTGAAATTCTTGGTTTGAATGAAGTTCCGGATGCCGGTGAGACATTACTTGCCACTACCAATGAAAAAGAGGCAAGAACCATAGCGAATGCATATCTTTCACAAAGTAAGGAAAAACTCCTTGCAGATACGAAAGCAAAATTATCTCTTGATGGTCTGTTCTCACAGATTCAAGCCGGGAATATTAAAGATCTTAACTTGATTATTAAGGCTGATGTTCAAGGCTCTTATGAAGCAATGAAGCAGAGCTTATTAAAGCTTAGCAATAATGAGGTAGCAGTTCGAATTCTTCATGGCGGAGTTGGTGCAATTAATGAATCTGATGTTATACTTGCAAGCACCTCCAATGCAATTATCATAGGCTTTAATGTAAAGCCGGATAATGCAGCAAAAGAGACGGCAGATCGTGAGAAGGTAGATGTCAAGCTTTACCGTGTTATTTACAATGCGATCAATGATATCGAAGCTGCAATGAAGGGTATGCTAGATCCGGTATTTGAGGAGCGTATCATCGGTCATGCTGAGATTCGAATGACCTTTAAGGCTTCGGGTGTTGGTACAATCGCTGGTTCCTATGTACTTGACGGTAAGGTTGTCAGAGGCAGTAAGGCGAGAATCTATAGAGATAATGCCTTAATCTATGATGGAACCTTAGCATCCTTGAAGAGATTCCAGGATGATGTCAAAGAGGTGGCTACCGGCTATGAGTGTGGCCTTGTATTTGAGAAATTTAACGATGTCAAGGAAGGCGATAAGGTAGAACTCTATATTATGGCAGAGGTTCCCCGCTAAAAGAGTTAATTATTCTGCGAATAATTAACTCAGGAAGAACTACGAAGTTCGCACAGAGGTGCAAACTCCTTGTTCTTCCGGGTAGCGAACAGTTGTAAGAATATCTATGCCTGCGTCTTCCTCGGCGCAAGCGAAATCAAAGGGTAGATTGTTAATCTGGTTCTTTGTCAAGAGCAGTTTGGAGGTTATTATGAGAAAAAACAGTATTAAGAACACCAGAATTAACGGTGAAGTACAAAAAGTGCTGAGTACCTTGATCAGCAGAGAAATAAAGGATCCGAGGATAAATCCTATGACTTCTGTGGTTGCCGTAGAGGTAGCACCAGACTTAAAGACGGCGAAGGTATACATCAGTGTGCTTGGTGATGAGGAGTCAAAGGAAAATACCAAAAAAGGCTTGAAGAGTGCCGCTTCCTTCATGAGAGGACAATTAGCTAGAACTCTTAATTTAAGAAATACTCCCGAACTTATCTTTGTCATTGATAACTCCATTGAATATGGCGTAAATATGTCAAGATTAATTGATGAAGTGAACAGACAGAGCTCCTATCATGATGATGACCTCACGGAAGCGGAAGAGGATGATACAGAAGAAGATACAGATGGAGAAGACGAATAAGCTTCTCTGAAAAGAGGATAATAGCCTATGAATAAAATTGATGCAGAAGTAATTGGTGCTAAGAGAATTGCCATTGCCGGACATGTCAGACCGGACGGGGACTGTATTGGTTCCTGTACGGCGCTATATCTGTATTTGTGCAGGAATATGAAGAAGCTGGGTCTGGATCAGGTTGATGTTTATCTTGAACCCTTTGGCGAAGAGTTTCGTATCTTATCGGGAGTAGAGGGTATTAATCATAGCTATGATACCGATATATCCTATGATACATTTATTTCATTGGATTGCGGAAGCTTAGACAGGCTCGGTAATGCATTAAAATTTTATAATACAGCTAAGAAAACAATTAACATTGACCACCACATAAGCAATCAGGGCTTTGCTATGGTGAATCATGTGGTGGCCGATGCTTCCTCAACCTGCGAGGTTTTATTTGACCTTATGGAGGAGGAAGGTATTACAAGAGAGATTGCATCTGCTTTATACGTTGGTATTATTCATGATACCGGTGTATTCAAGCATACCAATACAACTGAAAAGACGATGAATATTGCGGGGAAGTTAATTAGTAAGGGAATTGATTTCTCGACTCTGATTGATGAATCCTTTTATGCAAAGACCTATATGCAGAATCAAATCCTGGGACGTTGTCTTATGGAAAGTGTACTAGTTTTAGATGGAAAGGTTGTATGTGCAGCCTTAAGCCGCAAAATGCTTGATTTTTACGAAGCAACCACAGCAGATCTGGATGGTATCATTGATCAGCTGCGTGTAACGAAGGGTACTGAGGTAGCAATCTTCATCTATGAAACTTCGCCCCATGAATTTAAGGTAAGCATGAGGTCCAATGGCGAAGTGAATGTCAGCAAAATAGCGGTATACTTCGGAGGTGGAGGACATATCAAGGCCGCCGGCTGTACACTGCATGGCTCAGTTTATGATGTGATTAATAATATTACTCCACATATTGAAGCTCAATTGAAGGAAATCGAAGGCTCAAATCATCAGCCTTCATAAGGAGTGCTCATATTGTTTGACGGAATTCTTAATGTTTATAAAGAAAAAGGATATACCTCTCATGATGTTGTTGCAAAAATGAGAGGTATCTTAAAGATGAAAAAAATCGGTCATACAGGAACCCTGGATCCTGATGCGGAAGGAGTTTTGCCGGTATGTATTGGCAAGGCTACCAAGCTGGTGGACTTGATAACGGATAAGGACAAGACCTATAAGGCCGTTTGCAAATTAGGTATTACCACTGACACGCAGGATATGACGGGCAAGGTACTTAAGACTGCTGACGTGAATATCGATTCGACACAACTGGAAAAGGCAATTAACAGTTACATAGGTGAATACCTACAGCTGCCACCCATGTTTTCTGCAATAAAGGTGGATGGAAAGAAGCTTTATGAGCTGGCTAGATTAGGGAAAGAAGTTGATCGGGAGAGACGTCGCGTTATCATCAAGAACATTCACTTGATGGATTATGATGTTAAGGAGCAAGAATTTACAGTAATCGTAGAATGTGGCAAAGGCACCTATATCCGGACCTTGCTTCATGATATCGGCGAGACTCTGGGTTGTGGAGCTGCGATGAAGAGCCTGATTAGAACCGAGGTTGGTTCATTTGCGGTAGAAGAGGCCTTAAAGCTATCCGAGATTGAAGCACTGGTTCGGGAGGACAAGCTGTCCCCTCATATTGTAACCATCGATGAGGTTTTTTCCCATTATCCTAAGGTTTATGTGACCAGTGATTATAATAAATTAATCTATAATGGTAATATGTTTACATCGGAGCATACTCAAAAGCCGCTTCAGGAGATTGAGGCGGATATAGTCCGGGTATATGACAGTGAAGAACATTTTATTGGCTTATATGCTTACTTAAGTGAAGAAAGATTGTATAAGCCGGTAAAGATGTTCCTATAACTCATAATTGATGCGATTGTCAGAGACAGCAGGAATATAGTTCGCAGAATTATGCAACAATGAACATCAGATGATCTGCAAATCATGGAGGATACTATGGAATATGTAGCCGGAAATACAGATTTTAAATATAAAAGTACAGCAATTACCCTTGGTAAATTTGATGGTCTGCATTTGGGCCATATGGAATTGATTAACAGGGTTATTTCTTATAAACAACAAGGTTTGACTGCGGTAATGTTCAGCTTTTTGATGCATCCGGGAAATCTTTTTTCGGATAAGGAGTTTGAACTTATCTATCCCGAGGAAGAAAAGGTGGCTAAGGTTAGTCGTTCTGGTATGGATGTGCTGATTTCTTATCCTTTTACGGAGAAAACTAGGTCTATGGAACCGGAGGCTTTTATCAGAGATATCTTAGTTGGACAACTGGATGTCAAGGTAATTGTGGTTGGCAAGGACTTTCGCTTTGGATATAAGGCGAGAGGAGATGTGGCCTTATTGAAGCAATATGCAAGCGAATATGGATATCAGGTAATTGATATTGAGAAGAAAACCTGGAAGGGTGACATAATTAGTAGCTCAGCGATTCGAAAAGCGCTAAAGCAGGGAGATATAGAAGCAGCGAATGCAATGCTTGGCTCACCATATACAATTCGTGGAGAGGTTAAGCATGGAAGAAGGATTGGTCGCACCCTTGGTATACCAACAACGAATCTAGCTCCCACATCCTCTAAGCTGTTGCCACCCTGTGGTGTTTATGCATCAAAAACCAGGATTGATGGTCGATTTTATGATGGCGTTACGAACATAGGATATAAACCAACTGTAGGTGAAGAACAGTTCGTCGGAGTTGAAACCTATATTTTCGACTTTGATGAGGATTTATATGGTGAAATAATTGAAGTTGGTCTGCTAAACTATATGCGCCCGGAATTAAAATTCAGCTCATTAGAGGAGTTGACCGTTAAAATGAGAGAAGATATTGTATTAGCAAAAAAATATCTTGCCTCTTTTCCATATTGATTTTAATTGGAAACAATGCATGCTTGAAAGCTTGCCCCTAACAGGTCGGGTATACTTGAATTGAAAGGATACCAGCATCTGTAGGGGTGTTTTTTTTATTGAATAGTAAAATTTGTGGTAATTTTTTATCGGATAAAAATCCTTCGGATAAGTGAATTTACTTTAGAAACAGAGTTCACTTTGGGATGACACATTCGCGCGTATGGAATTTATCGCTTGTGGCAGAACGCCCGAGCATCATTGATTAGTGTTTTATTAAGCAATCCAGCCATTTAATTATAAAATAATTAAAAAAATGGAAAATACTTTCATGATGAAAGAAAGTATTGTATACTATAGAAAGTTTAGCGAAACCTTTATTAGCAAAAGTTGACGGGGGGAGAATCATGTTACAAGTGAATTGTGTTACAAAGAAATATGGGAAGCTGATAGCCAACGATCAGATCAGCTTCAACTTAAGTCCGCAGGAGATATCTATTCTTCTTGGACCGAACGGTGCAGGTAAATCTACAATTATTAAATGTATTGCCGGATTATTGAAATTTAACGGCAATATATTGATTAACGGAAGTGATAATAAATCTCTGCAGGCAAAGAGAGACCTGGGATATATTCCTGAGATTCCAGCTTTATATGACATGCTAACAGTGTGGGAGCATATGGAGTTCATAGCTAGAGCTTATTCCTTACATAATTGGAAGGAACGGGCCGAGGATCTGCTTACCCGCTTCGAGCTTGAGGATAAAAAGAATAAGTTAGGGAATGAGTTATCCAAGGGTATGCAGCAAAAGGTCAGTATTTGTTGCGGTCTACTACCTGAGCCTAAGGTGATTTTATTTGATGAGCCATTGGTTGGGTTAGATCCTCATGCCATTAAGGAATTAAAAAATCTGTTTTTAGAGCTCCGGAATCAAGGAGCTTCTATCCTGATTAGTACCCATATGCTGGACAGTGTAGAAGAATTCTGGGACAGTACCAATATTATGATAGACGGTAAGATTGCAGCCAGAAGAACCCGTAAGGAGATTGAGGGCTCCGGCGAGGATCTGGAAGCGTTATTCTTTAAGATTACTGAGGGTAAGAAGGAAGAGGAAAAAGCTTTGCTCCAAGCAAAGAAGTTGAAAACAGAGGCGGAAGGAGAGAGGTAAGCATGAAGGCATTGTCTTATTTGATGATTACCCGTATTAAAAACCGTATCCTTTCCCTTAAGAAGAAGCCTGCCTTACTTATATTATATCTTGTGATATTAGTCTGTGTGGTGTTCTCGGTAGTGGTTTTATTTGTTTTCAATAAAGATGCTAAGCAAATGAACTTTGCTGACGAACGGATCTTATTACTTATCCTTGCAGGATTAGGCCTGTTGTATCTTTGGATGTTTACCAATACCGGATTATCCACAGGCTCCAGTTTGTTCACGATGCCCGATGTAGGCTTGTTGTTTGTTGCACCGATATCCTCTAAGAAAATTTTACTTTATGGTTTAATCAGTACCTTAGGAAAATCCTTGCTGGGATCCTTGTTTATCTTCTACCAGATCGGCAATCTGAAATCAAACTTTGGATATGGTTTTAGGGAGATATTTGCGCTGTTTATCATCTTTGCAATTATGGTTTTGTTCTGCCAGCTTTTATCCATTGGCATATATATCTTCTCCAATGGCAACCCTGACCGCAAGAGGCTGGTCTGGATCCTATTATATACCCTATGTGGTGTGATTTTACTTGGTGTCTTGCTGATACAAAAGCAGGAGCAGATCGGAATCTTGCAAGCCTTTCTCGGTTTGATGGACCGAAATTGGTTTGGCTATCTACCTGTTGCAGGTTGGATAACAATGTTCTTCCAGGGGGCGATTCAGAACTCTCTGCCAATGGTGCTTATTCCCCTGATCCTATTCTCGGTATGTGGAAGCCTGATTGTATCACTTCTTACGATGGGGACCGCTGATTATTATGAGGATGTTCTGGTATCCACCGAGACGACCTTCAACACCTTGAATGCGGCGAAAGAAGGAAGAAGAGTACCTAAGGCAAACAAGAAGATTAAGATTAAGGATCATGAACAGGGAATTAAGCATGGAGCTGGGGCAAATACCTTCCTATATAAGCATCTTCTTGAGATGAGACGACAGAGTAGAATCATTTTTGCTGATAGCTATACTATTTTTCTTATGTTAGGCTCGGGTATAGCAGGCTTCTATTTCAATCGTTATGATGCTCCGGCAGAAGCTGCATATGGAGTATTGGGAGTAGCTATTTATATGCAATTCATCTTTTCCAT
Organism: Bacillota bacterium; assembly: GCA_023411555.1. Classification (GTDB taxonomy): domain Bacteria; phylum Bacillota; class Clostridia; order Lachnospirales; family Lachnospiraceae; genus Mobilitalea. Next base: position 171,147 of record JAEYOQ010000002.1, on the reverse strand, counting down.
GATGGGTAGACTGAAGACTGAGTTGACTAAGCCCTATATATACCTGATCCCTGAGAAGTCAATAAAAAAGGTCTTTGCTGCTTCACTAAGCTCTCTTCTTAAGCATGGGGTTGATGGTGTGCTGATGTTCTTGACTCTGGTAATAATGGGTGGGACAGATCCTATGACCGGCTTGTTTTCTGCCCTTGCATATACCTCCTCAGGAGCTGTATTTGTTGCATTAACGATTCTTTATCAGAGAGTATTGGGTGGTCAGCCGAGTAAGCTGGTTCAGATGATTTTAGGAATAGGCTTACTGATGGCTGTATTGGGACCTGCAATTGGAGTATCTGTAGTTGCTGCAATCCTTTTACCACCAGCACTTGTTTTCTTATGTACGTTACCTTTCTCTGTCTTTTGTCTGATGATAGCAGGTATTGTTTTCTTAGCTTGCGGTAACTTGATTGATAAATCAGAATATACCGGAAAATCGTAAGAGACAGAGCAGACAGAGCAGATATGTGTTTTATTCGATAAAAAATTGTTTACAATAAGCATGTAATATGTTATTATACCCTAGTGATATAGCCAATACTCGGAATTTGGACACTCCGACCTTCTTCTTAGTATTAGGCGATTCAATGAAAGGAGAATTATACAATGATTAGCAAAGAGAAAAAACAGGAAATCATCAAGAATTTCGGTAGAACACCTGAGGATACAGGTTCTCCGGAGGTTCAAATCGCACTTTTATCAGAAAGAATTAACGAGTTAACAGAGCATTTGAAGAATAATAAGAAGGATCATCATTCCAGACGTGGTCTTCTTAAGATGGTTGGACAAAGAAGAGGTTTACTTGAGTACTTAAAGAAAACAGACATCGAGGGTTATCGTACTCTTATCGAACGTTTAGGTTTAAGAAAATAGTAAGGTTCTTACATTATTTGCTGTCCCGTGTTAAGCCATTATTGTGCTCAGCATGGGGCAGCTTTTTAGTATTATCGGAAATGATTGCTCCGTAATCCGCAGTCGAGCAAAGCTTGCTTAGCAAGCTTAGAAAGTGTCAGCTTGCTGACACTTTATTCATATTTCCACAATCTATATTGATAAGGGAAGAGAGAACAATTATATGACTTTGATTAAGAACATGCTAAAGGATAAAGCATTTCTATCGAAAACCTTTGCGATAACAATTCCAATAGCACTGCAAAATTTATTAAATAATGTACTAAATCTGGTTGACACCCTTATGATCGGACGGCTGGGTGAGACAACGGTTGCTGCGGTCGGACTGGCCAATAAGGTGTTTTTCGTGTTTACCTTATTGATGTTTGGTGTCTGCAGTGGATCATCAATTCTGGCTTCTCAATATTATGGTAAACGGGAAATAGTCAATATTAAAAGAGTCTTAAGAATATCCCTGATGATTGGTGTTGGAGCGTCCATCCTCTTTGTTATACCCGGTGTTTTCTTTCCTGAGCTGGTAATGCGAATTTTTACCCCGTCACAGGAGATGATAAAAACAGGAGCTACCTATTTAGCAATAATCGCAATTAGTTATCCCTTAACCGCAATCACTAACTGCTATGTGGCCGTATTGCGAAGTATGAATTATGTTAAGCTTCCGGTTGTAATTACCACGATTTCTATTGCGGTTAATGTGGTATTCAATTACGGTCTTATCTTCGGTAAGCTGGGTATGCCTGAATTAGGGGTGGCCGGTGCTGCAATTGCAACACTACTTGCACGTATTGTTGAGGTAGGTGCTTTACTAATTATTGTATATTTACATAAGGCAGGGGATAATGGAGTAGGAGATTTTGTCCATACAAAGTATTTGAAGGCCAAGGAAAATGGAGTTGCTTTCCTGCATCGTGCTTTTGTGGGAAAATATCTGAATACAGTTTCACCGGTAATAGCCAATGAGTTTATGTGGGGCTTGGGTGTAACCATGTATTCCTTGGTTTATGGACGTATGGGAGATGCCGCTACGGCAGCAATAACAATCTCAGGTACGGTGGAACAGGTTGCCTTGGTAATCTTCTTTGGTATTTGCAATGCAGCGGCAGTCATTCTCGGGAATGAGATGGGGGCAGATAAGCTGGATCAGGCGGAGAAGCATGCAAAATACTATATGGTGCTATTATTCGGACTCTCCATTATCGGTGCGGTAGTTGTAATATTAGTGAAGGAACCGGTAATCGGAATCTTTGGTATGTCAGATACGGTTAACCTCTATATCCGGTTATGTATCATTGCCTTTGCACTATACACTCCGATTAGAATGCTGAACTGCTTGATAATCGTTGCGATTCTTCGAAGTGGCGGTGACACAAAAGCTGCCTTATTCCTTGATGTGAGCAGTGTATGGCTGATTGGTATTCCAATGGCTGTATTAGGCGGATTGGTGCTACAGCTACCAGTATATATTGTATATGCAATGATAATGATTGAAGAGATATATAAGTTTATCTTAGGAATGCTGCGTTATCGCAAGAAGAAGTGGCTGAAGAATATTGTTGCTTAAGATCTCAATCGTAATCTTATGAGAATACATAGTGTTGTATTATTTTTCAAAATCACTTTATTTCTGACACCTTTTGCTCCATATTTCATAATAATATATTGAATGCATCAGGGTGCTTCTCCCTGGAGACGTCCGAAGGGCATTATAATATATTGAAGGGGTGATCTGTTGAGTTATCGTGGAAGAAATTATAACAATGATAATTATCGTAATAATTACACTGGTATTCGTTCAGGCGAGGAGTGCTGCCGCAAGGACCAAAAGCATGTGCATGAACTGGTGGGTAGTGTAAAGATCGCAGAAGAGGAAGATGATCCGCATAATCATCGTTTTGCTACTGTTACAGAAGAAGCGATTCCCGTAGGAGAAGGACAACACATTCATGAGGTATGCTTTAAAACAGACTTTTTCGATGACCATTTTCATGAATTCCGTGGAAAGACCGGTGAGGCAATACCCGTAGGGAACAGGCATGTTCACTGCATCGAGTCAGTAACAACTGTAAATGATGGGCATAGACACGAATTTGAAGCAGCGACATTGATAGAGAATCCGATTGAGAAAGAACACAAACCGGATTGCAAAAAAGATAACCGTTACGATGGCTATCGCAGAGATATGAATTATTAATATTGTTAAGCATAGAAGGAGCAACTATTTAGAAGCTGGCTTATGATCGATGATATGAGCGGGTTCTGGCTAGTTGCTTCTTTGCTATATTTGAAGTGACACTTAACAAAATTGTAGTTATTATTGCAACGATTTATATTAATAAATTATTCAATGAAAAAAAATGTAGCATATTGGTAATAATAATGGTATAATATTATAGTTAGAGTGGCGGGAGGACATCCCGAGACTTCTGAAAAGATTATCGAATTACGTTTTTCGGTAGGTTTTTCAGTTGTTTCGGTGCCTCCGACTCTAGGTTATTTATTTAAGATAAGGAGACAATATTATGTTTAAAAGTTTTTCAATGGAATTAGCAGGCAGAACACTTACTGTAGATGTCGGAAGAGTTGCTGCTCAGGCTAACGGTGCTGCTTTGATGCATTATGGAGATACTGTTGTATTATCCACAGCTACAGCATCTAATAAACCAAGAGAAGGAATTGATTTCTTTCCTTTAAGTGTTGAATATGAGGAGAAGCTATATGCTGTAGGTAAGATTCCCGGAGGATTTATTAAGAGAGAGAGTAAGCCTAGCGAGAATGCGATTCTTACCTCCCGTGTTATTGACCGTCCTATGAGACCCTTATTCCCGAAGGATTACAGAAATGATGTAACACTGAACAATCTAGTTCTTTGTGTAGATCAGGATTGCTCTCCTGAGGTTACTGCGATGTTAGGTTCTGCGATTGCAACCTGCATTTCTGATATTCCCTTCGATGGACCAACTGCATCCACTATGGTTGGTATGGTAGACGGTGAACTTGTGTTTAACCCCACTTCTGCGCAGAGAGAGAAATCAACCTTAGCATTAACCGTTGCTTCTACAAGGGACAAGGTTATTATGATTGAGGCAGGTGCGAATGAGCTTCCTGAGGATAAGATGATTGAGGCTATTTTCGCAGCTCATGATCTGAACCAGAAGATTATCGCTTTTATTGATACGATAGTAGCAGAGGTTGGTAAGCCAAAGCATGATTATATCGTATGCGACACTCCTGCAGATCTATATGAGGATATGGTAAACTTCATTACTCCCGAAGCTATGGAGGTGGCTGTATTTACAGATGAGAAGCAGGTTAGAGAGGCCAATATTAGAGAGATTACCGATCGTTTGGTTGCTCGTTATGAGGAGACTCATCCGGAGTGGATTCCCTTACTTGGTGAGGCGATTTATAAGTTCGAGAAGAAGACCGTACGTAAGATGATTTTAAAGGATCAGAAGCGTCCGGATGGTAGAAAAATTGATGAGATTAGAAGATTAGCAGCTGAGGTAGATGTATTACCCAGAACCCATGGCTCTGGTATGTTCACACGTGGACAGACTCAGGTTCTTACGATAACAACTCTAGGTGCTCTTGCAGAGACCCAGAGATTAGATGGTATCGACGAGAACGAGACAGGCAAGAGATACATGCACCACTATAATTTTCCTTCTTATTCTGTAGGTGAGACTAAGCCCTCCAGAGGACCAGGAAGACGTGAGATCGGTCATGGTGCATTGGCAGAGAGAGCTTTGGTTCCTGTCCTTCCTAGCGAAGAGGAATTCCCCTATGCAATTCGTACTGTATCAGAGGTTTTAGAATCCAATGGATCTACCTCCCAGGGAAGTATCTGTGCGTCCACCCTGTCCTTGATGGCAGCTGGTGTTCCTATTAAAGGGATGGTAGCAGGTATCTCCGTAGGCTTAGTAACCGGAGAGACAGATGATGATTATATTCTTTTAACAGACATTCAGGGTCTTGAGGACTTCTTTGGTGATATGGACTTTAAGGTAGCAGGTACTCATAAGGGTATCACAGCAATCCAGATGGATATCAAGATTCATGGTTTAACCAGAGAGATTATCGAGCAGGCAATTTATAGAACAAAGGAAGCCAGAACCTATATCTTAAATGACGTTATGGCTCCTGTAATAGCTGAACCGAGACAGGAGGTTGGTCCTTACTCACCGAAGATTGTTCAGATTAAGATTGATCCTTCTAAGATCGGTGAAGTTGTCGGTCAAAGAGGTAAGACCATTAACGCAATTATTGAACAGACAGGTGTTAAGATTGATATCACCGATGATGGTGCTGTATCCATATGTGGTGTTGATAAAGATAGCATCCAGAAGGCAGTAGATATCGTTAAGATGATTGTAACTGATTTTGAAGAAGGACAGCAATATACCGGTAAGGTTATTAGCATTAAGGAATTCGGTGCATTCATAGAGTTTGCTCCTGGTAAGGAAGGTATGGTTCATATCTCCAAGATTGCGAAGCATAGAGTGGAGCATGTGGAAGATGTTCTTACCTTAGGTGATGTTGTTAAGGTTGTATGCCTTGGACAGGATAAAATGGGAAGAATCAGCTTCAGTATCAAGGATGCACAGTAATTTGAAATAGTACTATTTTGATTGAAACGCCCCCTATCTATTTGACAGGGGGCGTTTCAGTAATACAGATGGCTTTTTAATTCATTAGATGATATAACTGTTATCATCGGTTTGGCTTACGGTTGCATTACTGGTTACAGTTGTTTCGACCGGTCCTACACTGGAGAGTGCATCGGTTGCTTTCGGTAATGTAGTCTCTGGAATGGGATTGTCGGTGATATCAATAGGAGGTATATTGCGAAACCTTCTATATAACTCGGCTAACTTATCCCATCCAAACAATACCACATATGCCACTACAAAGCCTGCTACGATAGTCGCAACAACATAGTACCAAATAATTGCGCTACCAGTATAAGAGATGTATGCAAAATACGTTACGATAGTAAGGGTTAGAGATAATACAATTACTTGTAGGTTCACAGGAATCTTGGATAGTAGCACCACGTCTTTGGTGACCTCTGTAATAATACTTACCAGTAGTGCTAACATACCAATTACAGCTAATATAGTAGCAAGTGTAACAGCGTTTTCCATAATAAACTCCTCGGTTAACACTCTATCTGATTTATTATATGATAACTAGTATTATAAAGTTCGCCACAGTGAACGAACTATGACTGTTAATAGCAAATAATTATTATCTTTTCTCTTTGGAGGATATAATTTCTAATCATTCCTTAACTTGACTTTCAATAGAGGCAATAATATCATGAATATAAGGCTGTGGTAACAAAAGCTGGAAGAAGTTGTTCTGCCGATGTGACATAGCAGAAATATTGAAAGGAAAGAAAAGCGATGAAGAAAAGACTAATATCACTTTTATTGGTTCTGATGTTGGTATTCACAATGATACCGAATGCACCTGCGCTAGCAGCAGAACCCAAGACACAAAAGAATGAAGTACAGAGTATGGCAGCTGGTAAGACCTATAGTGATTGGGCACTAAACGATCTGTTGGTTGCAGAAAGTTATGGATTATTTCCGAATTCTTGGTTTATGAAAGACATGACAGTACCTATTACAACAGGAAAGCTGATGGTTCTTAATTCCGGTTTAAGATATAAGATGTTAAATACGGAATGTGTAGAGTCGGAAGGTGATTTTATATATGATCTGAATGATCAGCATACGGTTGAAGAGGTTATCAATTCGTTTTACAGCACTGTGACCACATATACCTTCAATAAGGACCTTAATCTTGGTAGCACCAAGGCGGTTACCTTTATGAAGGAAAACGGCATCTTTACCGGTAAGAACGGGGAATTGGCACTGAAGGATATCTGTACAATAGAACAGGCCTGTGTGATGGCAACCCGGCTTGTTACCTGTATTTCTGAAAAGCTGGACGCATCTAGTAAGGGCTTTTTATGGGAGGCTAAAGCAAACGGGAATACAGTGTATATGCTAGGTTCAATCCACATGGCATCTACGGATATCTATCCGTTGAGCGACAAGATTTTAGCTGCTTATAATAGTTCCGAGGCTTTGGCAGTAGAAGTAAATCTATATGACCAGGCAGGTGCTCTGGCACTACTAAATAATGCATTCTATAGCGATGGATCTACCTTAAAGGATCATGTATCTAAGGAAACCTATGATAAGGTTATTACTTTGGCGGCTAAGTATGGTATTCCGGAAGCTCAAGCTGCACTGATGAAGCCCTGGTACATCTTTATCTCTTTCTCATCTTTATCAATGACAGAAACCGGTTCTTCAGAGGAAGCTACCGCCAGTGCAAATCTTGGTATTGATATGAATTTCTTAACGAATGCACTGTTGAACGGTAAAAAGGTGCTTGAGGTTGAGGGGTATGTTGCTCAGGGTAAAATGCTAGAAAGCTTCTCCGATGAACTTACTGAATATCTGATAAACGAGACGATAGATGCGGTAAATGCTTCATTGGAGGGTAAGAGTAATTCAAATCCGGAGGGATTGGATTATATGCTATTCTTATGGCGTACCGGAGATACGGAAAACTTCAAGAAATTTAATTCCTTTGAGTATCAGACCAAGGATATGATGAAGGCTGATGTTTCAGATAAGGAGATGCGCCTCCGGACAGAGTATTATGACAAGCTTTTCATTCAGAGGAATAAAACCATGGCTGAATATATTGAGGAGCTTTTAAATAAAGGAACCGATCATACTTATTTTGTTATTGTAGGTAGTGGTCATTATCTGGGCGATTCAGACATCATAGAAATCCTTACGAAGAAGGGTTATACCATTAATCAAATCAAATAATGAATAGCAAAACCAAGGGGATGTTTCAAAACTCCCCTTGGTTTTGTTAGTTTAATTAATTGAAGATTTCTAAAGTTCTAATATTTCTTTAAGGTAATTATATCATTACCTCTTTTTTCTACGGATATTTCCAGATCTATCGTAAGGTTATCCTTCCTTTGAGTAAACCGATTATCGCCGTTATTGGTCTCTATAAAGCGGTAGGGCACTGGGATGATTGGTTCTCGGGTGCATTTTATCAAAACTCAAGTAAAATGTGGCCTGTTCAGACTGTATTACAGCAGATGCTTAATAGAGCAATGGATGCTGCTGAAGAAACCACTGATATTTCTCAGATCATTGCTAAGCAAGCTACGGTAGTTACGTCCGATTCCCTGAAGATGGCCGCGGTTATAATTACTATGACACCTATCCTTTGTGTATATCCTTTCATTCAGAGATACTTTACAAAGGGTGTTATGATTGGTGCTGTAAAGGGTTAATATATTCCTCCCGCAGGGGAGGAATTTTTATGTTATAGGAAAGTTCGGTCTGCTGTGCTAGAGTTTTACGGTTCATCTTGTTGTAAAAGATATAGAAATATGCTAAAATCAAGTAATAATAAAGTTAAAATATGCCACATTTGAGGTCTACTTCGCTTTTGCACAAGATATTGCTAGCGATCAAAGTAATGGTTTTTGGGTTGGCGTGTATGGTAGATTTGAACTAAAGTACAAGGGTTTTGCTAGTTTATAGCTGTATCACATAATACAGAAATATGTTAGTCTGATTAACAGTAGTGGGAATTAGGTTTGTATATGGTGCTGGCTGAATGGATACATTACATTATGAATAGGAAGGGACGGACCTATATGACGAAAATTAATCAGTTATCCAACAAAATTACAGTAGTAACAGAGGTAATGCCATATCTACAAAGTGCATCCTTTGGTATTTGGGTTAAAGCAGGCTCATCGAATGAAGATGATAGTAACAATGGTATCGCTCATATAATTGAGCATATGTTATTTAAAGGAACTAAAAATCGTAGTGCAAAGCAAATTGCCGATGAGATGGCGCGTATTGGCGGCAATATGAATGCATTTACCAGTAAGGAATGCACCTCGTATTATGCAACAACCTTAAGTGGGCATCTACCGATTGCGATAGACATTATCTCAGATATGCTCACGAATTCACTCATTGAGGAAAAAGCCTTAAAAAAAGAGAAGGGCGTTATCCTTGAAGAAATTGATATGTATGATGACTCCCCAGAGGATCTGGTCCATGAGATGCTTCAGCAGAGAATCTGGAAGGATCATCCCCTTGGGTATATGATTTCCGGTACCAAAAAAATTGTACGCAGTGTTACCAGAGAACAGATTCTTGAGTTTATGGATACCTATTATGTCGGTGAGAATATGATTATATCGGTAGCCGGTAATTTTGATGAAGCAAGTATTATTGAACTTTTAGAAGAGAAGTTCGGTAGCATTAAAGCTAAGAATCAAACGTTAGATATGGAGCAAGCTAAGCCGGTTTATAACCGAGTTCGATGTAAACGACATAAGGATATCGAGCAAATGCATTGTAATATCGCCTTTGACTGTATATCCTACCTATCGGATGAGAGATACGTGCTATCGGTTCTAAACTCTATCCTGGGGGGAAGTGTTAACTCACGGCTGTTTCAGAAGATTAGGGAGAATAGTGGTCTTACCTATTCCATCTATTCCTATGGAAGCTCATACCGAGAGACGGGCTTATTCCATATCTATGCAGCTATGAATCCCTCTCAGACACCTGTTGTGGTTAAGAAAATTTATCAGATTATTGCTGATATTAAGAAAAAAGGTGTTACCGCTGAAGAACTGTCTATGACAAAGGAACAGATCAAGACAGAGTTGATTTTAGGAAATGAGAGTGCGAAGAGCAGAATGAATTCTAACGGGAAAGCCTTGCTCAATCGTGGTCGCCTGTTACCGATGGCGGAATTAATAGAAGGGATCAATAAGGTTAGCCTGGCTGATATTGTTGATTTTGCAAACCGTTATCTAAATATGACATCCGCTTCTGTCTCCCTGGTGGGGAATTTAAAGGATGTAGACATGAAGTTGCTGGAATACTAAGTAAAAGAATTAATCGAAAAAGGGAGGTTGTAAAATGAGATATGAAATTGTAGGTGAGCCTTTGCCGGTTGTTACCTGTTATGTTAACTCAGGTGAGACTCTGATTACAGAACGTGGCTCTATGAGCTGGATGAGTCCCAATATGAAGATGGAGACATCGACCAATGGGGGAATAGGAAAAGCACTGGGAAGAATGTTCTCCGGTGATTCCCTGTTTCAGAATAGATATACAGCAATGGGTGGAGAAGGAATGATTGCCTTTGCCTCCAGCTTTCCGGGTTCCATACGAGCTCTGGAGATTAGCCCTGGCAACAATATGATCGTTCAGAAAGCGGCCTTTCTGGCATCTGAGGCAAGCGTTGAGCTATCGCTGCATTTTCAGAAGAAGCTTGGCGCAGGTTTTTTTGGTGGAGAGGGCTTCATCATGCAGAGATTGTCAGGACATGGTATCGCATTTATCGAGATTGATGGATATGCAATGGAGTATACTCTCCAGCCCGGTCAACAGATGATCATTGACACGGGTTATCTAGCAGCTATGACAGAGAGTTGTACCATGGAGATTCAGACCGTACCGGGCGTTAAGAATATGCTTCTTGGCGGGGAAGGCATCTTCAATACTGTGGTCACCGGACCAGGCAAGATTATTCTTCAGACTATGCCGGTATCCAATGTAGCGAATACCTTGAGACCATACCTGCCATCCGCTAAGTAATTAAGCAAACCTGTAGCAAAAAGCATTTGGGCCTATGAGTGGGGCAGTGATATGGTGCATAAATGGCTAAAGCAAGTTATGATACCCTCATTAGATTAATTCAAATGAGGGTATCATGGGAAATCACACTTTATGCTTCATGAATCAATATAGTATAGGAAGCTTCAAAGACCTCGCCAGGATTTAAGTGATTGCCATATTCCCGGTCCTCCAGGCTTCCCTCAAAATCACTAGCATCACAGCGACCATACCAGGGTTCGATACAGACAAAAGGAGCATTCTTCTTTGCGGGTGACCATAAACCAAAGAGTGGGGCATCAAAGCTGACGGTCAAATAAGGCTTCTTGTCACTATCGGCTAGGGAGATACGATGGAATTGATTCTCTTCGATAATTAATGCGTCACGGTCAAAGAGATGGGTGTAGATAGGAAGGAAGCCATCCTCTGTGGTTAGGATATGCTGCTCTGAGAAGGGCTTTTTCACAGCTAATCCATTCTGATCAACTAAAAGATAATGAATTGGCTTATCCGAATCAAATTGAATATAGTAATCGGATTGTCTTTCATCAGCTTTCAAGGGGCATAGGAAAGCAGGATGTCCCCCAATGGAAAAAAACATCTCAGCAGTACCGGTATTGATTACCTTCCAAATCGCTGTAACTTGGTTTCCATCTAAACGATAGCCTAATTCCAGGCGAAAATCAAAGGGATAAACCGTTTTTGTAGTCTCGGTGGATTCTAAGAAAAACCATAGCTCGTCGGTTGTTTGGCTCAAAAGTTCGAATTGCATATCCCGGGCAAAACCGTGCTGAGGCAGAGAGTATGTCTGCCCTTGATAAGAATAGGCTTTATTCTTAAGAGATCCCACCACCGGAAAGAGAATAGGGGCATGACGCCTCCAGTAAGCTGGATCGGCATTCCATAGATACTCCGTATTAGTGGCTTTATGGATGATTGAAGTGAGCTCGGCACCATTATCCTCAATTTCAATTTTTATACTATTATTTTGCAATGAATATACTGACATATAGTCCTCCTTAGGAAGGTATTTTTATAACAAGCCCATTTTATCATAGGAGGCTTGGCTTTACCATAGCTATTTCATATTCGATCCAGATATTCCATTCTTTACGACAGGAAGTAGAAGAATGTGACTTGACAATCGAAATAGGAGTGATATAATAAACGATAGTTAATACATTTCAATTAAAACATTATTAAAACATTGACGAGAAGAGTACTATACCAAATAATCCAGCGAGAGATATGATTGGTGTGATTATCTTATTATGAAGTATAGGAAGACCGCCTCCGAGTGACCCTAATCAGGTCCGGTAATTCCGTTATCATTGAATGAAGTGGGTGCTATACACCAATAAGGGTGGAACCGCGACGTATAACTACGCTCGTCCCTTTCGATCAGCATAAGTGCAATCGGAAGTGAGGCGTTTTTTTTATGCATATATCTTCCTTGCTATGACAGAGCGACAATTGAACCGTTCGGGATAGTAAACTTGTGTTGGGGAAGAAGGGAGATTAATTCTCCTAAATTTAGTTAATTCTAATATTTATATTATTCGAAAGAGGAGATTACAATCTCCTAGTTGAGGTAGCTGTTACATTTTTGTTTTGAAAGGGAGATCAAAATCTCCTAAATCAAGTAGCCATTATAATTTTTCATTTTTGAAAGGGAGATTAAAATCTCCTAATTTAGGTAGTTATTATTATTTTCATTTTTGAAAGGAGATTTTTTATGAAAATCACATTAAAAGACGGCTCTTTTAAGGAGTACGATAAGGCAATGACTGTGTATGAAATTGCAGCAGATATCAGCGAGGGTTTGGCAAGAATGGCCTGTGCCGGAGAATTAGACGGCAAGGTGGTGGATCTTCGGACTACTGTGGATCGTGATTGCAATTTAAGTATATTAACCTTTAATGATGATGGTGGTAAGGCAGCTTATCGCCATACAACCTCTCATGTATTGGCACAGGCCGTAAAGAGATTATATCCGGAAGCGAAGCTTGCAATCGGACCCTCTATTGATACAGGTTTTTATTATGATTTTGATGTCGCATCCTTTGACCGTGCAGCGCTTGATGCACTGGAAGTGGAGATGAAGAAGATTATAAAGGAAGGGGCAGACCTGGTTCGTTTTACTCTTCCCCGTGAAGAGGCGATTGCCTTAATGCAGTCCAAGAATGAGCCATATAAGGTTGAATTAATTGAGGATCTACCGGAGGATGCGGAGCTTTCCTTCTATCAGCAGGGTGATTTTGTGGATCTGTGTGCTGGCCCTCATTTAATGAGTACAAAGAACATTAAGGCATTTAAGCTGATTTCCTCCTCCGGTGCATACTGGAGAGGCTCTGAGAAGAATAAGATGCTGACCAGAGTTTACGGAACTGCATATACCAAGAATTCGGAGCTAGAGGAATATCTTGCCCACCTGGAGGATATTAAGAAGCGCGACCATAACAAATTAGGCCGTGAGATGGAATTGTTCACTACCGTAGATGTAATCGGTCAGGGACTTCCCTTATTAATGCCAAAGGGAACTAAAATCATCCAAACCCTTCAAAGATGGATTGAGGATGAGGAGGAACGTCGCGGTTATGTTAGAACCAGAACTCCTTTTATGGCAAAGAGTGATCTCTATAAGATATCCGGTCACTGGGATCATTATAAGGAAGGAATGTTCGTACTAGGAGATGAGAAGGTAGATAAGGAAGTATTCGCCCTTCGTCCGATGACCTGTCCTTTCCAGTATTATGTATATAAGAACAGTCAGAAATCCTATCGTGATCTGCCTCTTCGATATGGTGAGACTTCCACCTTGTTCCGTAATGAGGATTCCGGTGAAATGCATGGCTTGACCCGTGTACGCCAGTTCACGATCTCCGAGGGACACTTAATCGTTCGTCCCGACCAGATGGATGAGGAGTTTAAGGGTTGTCTGGATCTTGCAAGATATTGCTTAAAGACCTTAGGTGTGGAGGATGATGTAACCTATCGTCTTTCCAAATGGGATCCCAACAACAAGGAAAAATACATCGGTACTCCAGAGGTATGGGAGGAGACCCAGGGTAGAATTCGTAAGGTATTAACTGAGCTTGAGATTCCATTCACTGAAGCAGAAGGCGAAGCAGCTTTCTATGGCCCTAAGGTTGATATTCAGGCGAAGAATGTATACGGCAAGGAAGACACGATGATCACCATCCAATGGGATGCGATGATAGCAGAGCAGTTCGATATGTATTATGTGGATCAGAATGGCGAGAAGGTTCGTCCTTATATCATTCACAGAACCAGCATGGGATGCTATGAGAGAACCCTTGCTTGGCTAATTGAGAAATATGCTGGCTTATTCCCGACCTGGTTATGTCCTGAGCAGGTAAGAATTTTACCGATCTCTGAGAAATATCATGATTATGCAGCGAAGGTGAAGGAAGAGCTTCAGAAGAATAATGTTCTTGTAACAGTAGATGAGAGAGCAGAGAAGATCGGATATAAGATTAGAGAAGCAAGACTTGACCGTATTCCTTATATGCTGGTGGTCGGTCAGAAGGAAGAGGAAGAGGGCGTTGTATCCGTAAGAAGCCGTTTCCTTGGTGATGAAGGCCAGAAGCCTCTCGCAACCTTTGTCGATGATATCTGTAAGGAGATTAGAACTAAGGAAATCAGAAAGATTGAAGTGACAGAGGGTAATAAAGAATAAGTTAGAATTAACCAAATGAATTAATATAGTATTATCCAGAAAGGGAGATGCTCCTTATACGAGCTCCTCCCTTTCTGTGCATACAGACATAGTTGATCTACCACAGCTTTCTGTTGACAAATATATGTTGAAGCTATATGATTACTTATAATCTAAAATGAATAATAATACATTAGAGATTAGAAAGGGTGAGTGTTATGAATAATTATCATATTGAGACAAGATGCATTCAGGACGGCTATCAGCCAAACAACGGAGAACCCAGAGTATTACCGATTATACAGAGTACAACCTTCAAATATGATTCCAGTGAGCATGTGGGAAAGCTTTTTGATCTTGCGGAGGAGGGCTTTTTTTATACCAGACTGGCCAATCCGACCGTAGATTGCGTTGAGAAAAAGATAGCTTCCCTAGAGGGCGGTATCGGAGCAATGTGTACCTCCTCAGGACAGGCAGCAAGTATGATCGCTGTATTAAATATATGTAGCAGCGGCGATCACATGATTTCAGCCAGTACCATCTATGGTGGAACCACGAATCTCTTTGCTGTAACCCTAAAGCGAATGGGAATTGAGGTAACCTTTGTAGATCCGGAGGCTTCCATAGAAGAGCTGCAGAAGGAAGTCAGAGAGAACACGAAACTGGTATTTGCGGAGACAATTGCTAACCCAGCTCTAATTATTACGGACATTGCGAAGCTTGCAGACTTTGCTCATAAGAATGGTCTTCCCTTATTTATCGATAATACCTTTGCCACTCCCATTAACTGCAGACCTTTTGAATTTGGTGCTGACATTGTGATACATTCTACCTCCAAATACATGGATGGTCATGCGGTTGCCCTGGGAGGCGTGATAGTTGACAGTGGTAATTTTAATTGGGATAACGGGAAGTTCCCTGGATTATCAACTCCCGATGCCTCTTATCATGGAATGATTTACACCAGAGACTGCGGCAGGGCTGCTTTCATTACTAAGGCAAGAGTCCAGCTTATGAGAGATCTTGGGGCTACACCGGCTCCCAATAATGCTTTCCTATTGAATCTTGGTCTGGAGACCTTACATCTGAGAATGGAACGCCATTGCAGTAATGCACAGAAGGTTGCTGAGTATCTGGAGAAGCATGATAAAATTGCCTGGGTAAATTATCCCGGATTAGAGAGTAATAAGTATCATGAGCTGGCTAATAAGTATCTTCCCAAGGGGTCCTGTGGAGTTATCTCCTATGGTATAAAGGGAGGTAGGGAAGCTGCCGTGAAATACATGGATGCCTTGAAGCTGGCGGCTATCGTAGTTCATGTAGCAGACGCAAGAACCAGTGTATTGCATCCTGCCAGCACTACTCATCGTCAGCTGACCGATCAGCAGTTGATTGATGCAGGAATAACACCGGACTTAATTCGTATGTCCATTGGTATTGAGAATGTTGAGGATATTATAGCGGACATTGAGCAGGCCTTGACTCAGGTTAGCCAATAGTATAACCTGCCTACTACCAGAAGGTAAGTTGCTGGTATTCGTAGTCCTTACGATAAGCTTTGATGATATCCTCCATACGATATAGAAGCCCCAGTCTTTCACACTCCGTATAAAACAAGGCTTTAAGCTCATTTTCCCTCGGACTGTGGCATTCATATAAGGAACCATACATAGATATATATTTATCCTTAAGCTTTTCTCCCGGGAAGCATTGGTCCAGCTTTTGATATAAGTACTCCCGTTGGCCGCTACGTAAGGAAAGACCGAACAAGGGATAGATAAAGCGTGCACCGCATTCCTTAGCCTGATGAAGAATAGATAACACATTCTGAGGAGTATCAGTTAGGTAGGGGAGTAGAGGCATCATTAAGACTCCTGTATATATTCCGGCGCCAGACAAGGTACGGATGGCTTCCAGTCGCTTAGAAGTAACATGGACACCGGGTTCTATGATTCTACTTAGCTCATCGTCAATGGCAGTAATCGTAATCTTGCAGATCACCGGAGCGTGAGCCTTTATCTTTGTTAGAAGATCAATATCTCGCATTATCAAAGCACTTTTTGTTGCAATTGCTACACCAAAATGATAGGTGTTGATAATATCCAGGGCTTGTCTGGTTAGCTCATATTTCTCTTCATAGGGATTATAAGGATCACTCATAGAACCGGTGCCGATAACGCCGGTTCTTGTCTTATGACGAAGCTCTTCCCGGAGGATAGAGATCGCATTTTCCTTTGCCCGTACGGTATCAAAATCTGCAATCTGATAGCAATCACTGCGGCTGTCACAGTAGATGCAGCCATGGCAGCAGCCTTTATAAATGTTCATATTATATTCACTTCCGAACCAAGAGGTATCCTTGCGGCTGGTAACAAGGGTCTTTGCAGGTATTGTTTTCATGACAGTCCTTTCAGGAGCTTAATAAACTTTGGAACCGAGAGGGACTGATCAACTCGAACTATTTCCATGGAATTCTCCTTTGAGGAATTCAATTTATATATATAAATCTAAGCGATAGGATGTCTGAGAATGGTCTTTTGCTTCTCAGACTTAGTTTTCGTGGGATTGCTAAGATAAATCTCGTGATGTCTGCGTGGCTTACCTTCAGGGGAGCGGCTATCCATGGCATTAACCCTACCGATTTCCTTCAGAAAAGCATCCATTTTAGCGATTGTCTCCGGTTCAGCGTCATAGGGACCTATATGCATACATTGGAGGCATAATCCCTCTGTATAGGTATCCAGTCTGGCCTTGGAGGTATCCAGCTGAGGCTTTTTCTTTCTTACTAATTCCTTTGCCTGCTCAAAATGTTCTCTGGTGATAAAGTCCGGTTGACGAATCATTGAAGTCCAGCAAAAGAGCTCCTTTTGAGTAAAATTACGATCTGAGCTATCCTCCAGCCACCATAAACCCTCCAGGGGTAGTACGACATAATCGAAGATAGCAGGGTCAGAGTGATCAATACAGCTCATCTTGATTGTATAGGAGAGGGCATAGAGGAGTTCAACCGCTTTTTGATATTCGCCTTCGATATCATTAGGATTACCGTAACCGTCTACCATAATAAACTGCATAGTTGGTACATCAATGACAGACGGTATCGTCTTAGGAGTATAGAGGTCTTTATAAAGAGTTTTATAATCTGTTTTCTTCATGTAGCTTCTTCCTTTCTTATCCATGATAGGGTTTTATGATAAGCTTAGGATAACATGGATAATATGACATCTGGATGTCATATTATAATAATTAATTACTATCATTCCGATTACTGTTTTTCCTTATGGCATTCTGATATTTTTGAAGAATTTTCTCTCTTAATTCAGGTGGCTCAATAATCTCCAGATGATCCTCATAGGACATAAGATACCCCACAAGCCAGTTTCCGCTCAGTAATATGGTTCGAACAGTAAAGCTTCCGTCCGAATTTTTATGAATATGGTCTGCAGGAAATTCATCATAGACCCGGAAGCCCATCTCTGCATCCAGCTTTAATACGACAGGAAGCATCGGATTGGTTACCGTTGCTTTCGCTTCCTTGGTCTGGTCTGCATAGGAGGGATTGGAAGGGAAGATCTCGTCCTCAACCTGCAAATCTCGTATTCGGTTTATCTTGAAGTATCTACAATCCTTTTTGGAGCGACAATACCCATAGAGGTACCAGGCCTGGCCCCGGAATATGAGCTTATAAGGCTCGATATTACGTTTGGAATCCTGACCATTGGAGTTATAATAATGAAAGGTTATGACATTATGGTTAAGAATTGCTTCCTTCATCTGATTGAACTTACTTTTCTCCAGATCATTGGTGTTCCAGTTGGAGAAGTCTACCTCAATCCAATCCGCTCGCTCATTACCGAACAGAGCGCCCAGTTTATTGATAACCTGGTCGGAAGTCGTGTTCGTTGCTGCCTTAAAGCCATGGAGGGCAGCTAAAATGTCATCCTGTTCCTGCTTAGACAGCACGGATTTGTTCAGTACAAAATGCTCCATGAGTGCAATACCACCACCCTTACCCTTAGTGGTATAAATCGGAATTCCCGCCTGACATAGGGCCTCGATATCGCGATAAATGGTTCTTTGTGATACCTCAAAATGCTCACTGAGCTCCCTAGCAGTGGAATACTTATTGTTCATTAATAGATATATAATCTCAAATAATCTGCTGATCTGCATATTAACTCCCTACAAATTTTTAGAGGCTTTTGCCTAAATTGTAGCATATAGAATATGACAATACAATGTCATATTATGATCTGTGTAATGATACGTAGATTCGACATTGGGCGGATTGCCTTTCTTATATCATAATGGTAATATAAATTACATTAATGATTACTATAGGGAACCGTGGTAGTTATAATAATAGGATTTATTAGTAAGGGAATATGATGTCATAGATATAGAATTTCGAAAGGAAAGGTGGTACCCTATGCAGATATCGAAGAAGCTAAAAAAGGTAAATATATTATTTCTACTTAAAACAGGGATAGGCTCAGCAGCTGCAATTCTGATCGCAAATGCGCTGGGTCTGCTATATAGCCCGTCTGCAGGTATCATTACCCTGCTGACGATTCAAAATACCAAGAAGGAAACCTTAGTTATCGCAATAAAGCGAGTGGAGGCCTTCGTTCTGGCTACGATTTTGTCTTATTTGGTTTTTAGCAGCCTTGGCTATACAGCCATAGCCTTTGGTGCTTTTGTAACCGTCTTTGTGGCATCATGCTTTTTGTTTGATCTAAAGGATGGTATCTCGATGAATGCGGTATTAATGACCCATTTCTTGATAGAAAAGCATATGTCACCAGCATTAATCTTCAATGAAATCTGTATTCTTATGATCGGTATGGGAATTGGAATACTGCTTAATCTGGCAATGCCAAGGAACATCGAACGGATACGTAGGGAGCAGGCTCTTTTAGAAGAGGAAATGAAAAAGCAGCTTAGAGGTATGGAGGGAATACTCCGAGAAGTAGAGAAGGAAGTCGACTTTACAGCCCTAGAGAATTCTGTGGAGCGCTTGTTGAAAAGTGCCTACGAGGAAGCCGATAACCGTCTTATGAGCGATACCAGATATCTGGTATCTTATCTTGAGATGAGGAAGCACCAGATCGATGTCCTCAAGGATATATCAATAACCTTACGACAGATTGTAACCTGGCCGGTGCAGGCAGAGCCAATCGCTGATTTTATTGAGCATATGGCGGCTTCCTTCCATGAGAGAAATAATGTTACGGGGCTCCTGGCCATTTTAGAACAGCTGAAGGAGCATTTTCGTAATGAGCCCTTACCGGTGAGCAGAGAAGAGTTCGAAAATAGGGCCATGTTATATCAGGTATTGAAGGAATTGGAGTATTTTTTATTATTAAAAAGAAATTTTATTTTGGAACTAGAAGAAAAGGATATGAAAACCTATTGGAAATAGGCTTTTTGAAAATCGAATAAAATCCATATCTTTTCACATAATAACTAGGTAAAGTATGAAGAAATAACATCTTCATACGGTTATTTCAATCATTATTTGTGTTTGTGCCCGCCACCCTTGGCACAATAATGTGCAAGGAGGCAGATATCATTAGGTAGTGTGAAAGGAAAGAGGACAATACATGCAAAAGGAAAACTTATTAGAGAATGATACAAATACGTCTGCTTCCATGCAGGCTTCAGAGAATGAATCAGCTCCGAAGAAAACCAATGGTAAGGAAGAAAGAGGTTCTCAGGAGGAGCAGGAAAAGGAGAAAGTGGTCAAAGAGAATGAGGACCTAAAGGATCAGAAAATTAGCGAATATGGGCAAACCATACTGGAGAATGGACAAAAAGAGCATAAAATACATCTATTATCCATAATTGGCGAGATAGAAGGGCATGAGGTTCTTCCACAACATAATAAGACAACCAAATATGAGCATGTTCTGCCTCAGCTGGCAGCGATTGAAGATAGTACAGATATCGATGGACTTTTGATACTAATCAATACCGTCGGAGGCGACGTAGAGGCTGGTCTGGCGATTGCCGAGATGATAGCCTCCTTAAGTAAGCCAACGGTTTCTTTAGTACTAGGTGGCTCTCATTCGATTGGAGTTCCTCTTGCTGTGTCGGCGAATTACAGCTTTATCGTTCCATCTGCTACAATGATCATCCATCCGGTCAGAATGAACGGAACCGTGATTGGTGTAACACAGACCTTTGAATATTTTGAGAAAATCCAGGATCGTATCATTAATTTTGTTGTATCCCATTCCAATATCGATTATAATAGCTTTCGCGGTCTAATGCTGGATACCCACCAGCTTGCCAAGGATGTAGGGTCGATTCTGGTTGGAGAAGAGGCGGTTTCGAAGGGGATTATCGATCAGCTAGGAGGTATTAAGGAAGCCCTGGCAAAGATTAATGAGATGATAGATGCAATTGCAGAAGGGAGGTAACACTATGTTATATACGGTGAAACCCTTGGAGAGGATTTATGCCCGTCCGGCTAGCTATACAGATATCAAGCAAGAGAGACCAAAGGATCAGGCCGAGGCCCAATATCGTGAGGTTGCTCTTCGGCATGGAAGAGTTGTAGCGAGAAGAGAAGGGGATGCATATGTAGTAGAGGGCATCAATTCTACTGATATGCAGGATTATCTGAATGAAGAGTATGCTCCGGGAAAAAATATAAAGTTCTAGGAGAGTGACTATATTAGTATATTGGCATCAATTATTGTTATAAAGATGATATCATAGGAAGTACGATTAATAATATGAATATCTGCTGGTTAAATCCATCAGAAAGGGTATCCGATTACTATTCACAACCATATTAGTAATTAGGAGTTCGGCAAATAATTTCCGAGCGAGGACCTACAAGCTGATGACCCGACGATGGAATACCGGCAGATATTTTGCTGTGTTTCAGTATACCCAAGTTTGACTTGCGAAACATTTTTATTAACGGTATAATAAATTTTGGGAGAAATCATACATAATCAGAGGGGGAACTAGTACCAATGGCTCCAGCACAGAAAAAAAGAAAGACAACAAACACACGTAAAAAAAGCAATACGAAGGAAAATCAGAATCGGGTAAAGGAAAGCGGAGCATTGCAGGATGAGATTATTCTGGTAATTGCTCTGGTTGTATCTATTTTACTCTTTCTTAGCAATTTTGATTTAAGCGGTAAGGTGGGACGTGCAGTAAGTAGCTTTGCATTCGGAATGATAGGCGCCGAGGCTTACCTATTACCATTTATGATATTCTTCATGACTGCCTTTCATATCTCGAATATGGGTAATCGTAGAGCTGGTCGCAAATTACTTAGTGCCTCTGTATTCTTTGTTGCTTTAGCAGCCTTAATAGAATTAATTGCTCACTCCTATAAGCCTGAAACCAAAATCTATGAGTATTATACTGCCTCTGCTGCTTCACGAAGTGGGGGCGGAATCATTGGCGGAATACTAGTAATGATTTTCTGTGGTTTATTCGAAAAGGTTGCTACCTATATTATTCTGATTGCTGTTATGTTAATTTCAATTATAGTAATATCAGGAAAGGCCATCCTTACATATATTGCGAAAAAGAGTAAAAGCTCAATAGCGGAAAGAAAAGAGTATCAAAAGCTACGTAGGGAACAACAGGAAGAGCTTGATGCCATTGCAAGGACCAATGATAGCGGAAGAAGACCGCCGAAGACCTTTGTACTAGATCCTTCTGCCGTCATCACCGGAGGCAAATCAAGTCCAAAGAATTCTGATCAAGAGACTTCTAAGCAAAAGCAAGAGAATGCGGATGCCGTCATTCATCTTAAGGACCGTAAAAGCAAGAAAGAGAAAGTCAATAGTGAGAGTGAATTGCCTAGCTTGAACTTTCATGCCTTGTTTGACGAGAAGGAGCCTGACATACAAGCAAATGATCAGGTTCAGAGTGCAAGCGGTTCCGTTAGCGAACCTACAATACCTCTTTACGAGGAAGAGCTGCGTATAAAATTTGGACAGACAGAACCTGAGGAAGCTATAATAGAGGAAGCAATAATAGAGGAAGCTATAAAAGAGGAAGTAGTAAAAGCGGAGATAGTAGAAGACCAGCAAGAGGAGGGGGATTCTACAGCTGTAGATGATCATCATCCTAAAGCAAACGAAGTGAAGAAGGAAGCAAATTCTCAGACTACAGGGGTAGAAGGACTTGATATCTCACAAGCTCCTCAACAAAAAGAATACATCTTTCCTCCACGTAACCTGCTTGCTGCAGCAAAGGCTAAAGCAGGTAAAGCCGGATCTGCAGACGAAATTAAGGATACAGCAATGAAGCTTCAAAGCACGTTAGAAAGCTTTGGTGTTCATGTAACTATAACCAATGTCAGCTGCGGTCCTTCTGTTACACGCTATGAGCTTCAGCCGGAGCAGGGAGTTAAGGTTAGTAGAATTACTGCTCTATCGGATGACATTAAGCTTAATCTGGCGGCAGCAGATATTCGTATCGAAGCACCGATTCCGGGAAAAGCTGCGGTGGGAATCGAGGTTCCGAATAAGGAAAACTCCATGGTTGCCTTTCGTGACTTGATTGAAAGCAAGGAATTTACAGAGCATCCTTCCGATATAGCATTTGCGGTTGGTAAGGATATCGGGGGTCAGACGGTTATTACTGATATAGCAAAAATGCCGCATCTTATGATAGCCGGTGCAACCGGTTCCGGTAAATCCGTATGTATCAACACTCTGATCATGAGTATATTATATAAAGCAAAGCCTTCCGATGTTCGTATGATTATGATTGACCCGAAGGTAGTTGAGCTAAATGTATATAACGGAATACCACATCTTCTAATTCCGGTTGTAACAGATCCGAAGAAGGCTTCAGCAGCATTGAATTGGGCCGTAATGGAGATGACGGAACGCTACAAGAAGTTTGCCGATGTCAATGTCAGAGATCTGAAGGGTTATAATGAAAAGGTATCCGATGTTGCATACTTAAATGATGAGAACTATCAGAAGCTACCTCAGATTGTCATCATTATCGATGAGTTGGCTGATCTTATGATGGTTGCGCCCGGAGAGGTAGAGGATGCTATCTGTCGTTTGGCCCAGATGGCTAGAGCGGCCGGATTGCACCTGATTATCGCGACTCAGAGACCGTCGGTTAACGTTATTACCGGTCTAATTAAGGCGAATATACCGTCCAGAGTTGCCTTTGCAGTTTCCTCTGCCATCGATTCCAGAACCATTCTGGATGGTAGCGGCGCTGAGAAGCTGTTAGGAAAAGGGGATATGCTGTTCTTCCCGTCCGGTTATCCTAAGCCGGTACGTATTCAGGGTGCATTTATCTCCGATAAGGAGGTAAGCGCCGTGGTTGAATTCCTGAAGCAAAATAATACGGAAACTGGCTACAGTGATGATATTCATGATAAGATAAACAATGCTAAGTTCAGTGAGGGAGCTGTGGCAGGCGGTGGTGACGAACGGGATGAATACTTTGCAGAGGCAGGTAAATTCATAATCGAAAAGGATAAGGCATCCATCGGTATGCTACAGAGAGTCTATAAGATCGGCTTTAATAGGGCGGCTCGTATTATGGATCAATTAGCTGAGGCCGGAGTAGTTGGTCCGGAGGAAGGAACCAAGCCGAGAAAGATCTTAATGTCTCAGGAGCAGTTTGAGCAGTATCTGGAAGAATATTAATAAGCAAGTACTTAGATGGGCTGTTTGAAACAGCCCATTCTTAATACTGAATCGGATGGAAAAGTATAGCTGTAGCAAACTAAGAAGTCTGGCTTATTTTCATACTGGCAAACGGTGTTAATACATGCTACAATAAACGTTAAAATAAAGAATAAGACAACAAGCAGCTACATTAGTTTTATGCTATAGTTGCTTCATGAGTTCGAGTTGGAAGGCTGGGGTTAATCTGAAGGGGTTATTGATTGTTAATGAATATCTTGTAACGAATAAATTTAATGAGATTCATAGCTGGCTACTAGAGGCAGCTGGTAGGTATGGGATAGAGATGGAGCTTTATACCAATGCGAAGCTTCTTATTGATATCAGCGTCCAACCCAAGGAACAACTGGCAGATTTTATTCTCTTCTGGGACAAGGATATCAAGCTTGCCTCCTATCTGGAGTTGCTGGGATATCCGGTATACAATTGCTCCAGGGCTATAGAAGTCTGTGATGATAAGGCTTTAGCCCACCTGACTTTAATGAACAAGGATATTCCTATGCCAAGAACAATGATTGCTCCAATGACTTATTATAACATTGGATATACCAATTATGATTTTCTGGAAGAGGTAGAAAGTAGGCTGGGATATCCTATGATAATTAAGGAATGCTTTGGCTCCTTTGGGCAACAGGTCTATCTGGTTCATAATCCGGAGGAAGCAAGAGAGAGGATAAAAGTTATCGGAGCAAGACCGATGTTATTTCAGGAGTTCATAAAGACAAGCTTTGGACGGGATATTCGACTTCAGGTAGTGGGTGGTAAGGTCATCGCGAGCATGTATCGTTATTCGGAGAATGGAGATTTTCGTGCCAATCTCACGATCGGAGGAAGTATGAAGCCTTATGAACCGACCGAGAGGCAGAAGGAGTTAGCGATACGCTGCTGTGAAATCATCGGTTTGGATTTTGCAGGAGTGGATTTGCTTTTTGGTGAGGGAGAGGAGCCCATCGTCTGTGAAGTGAATTCGAATGCCCACTTTAAGAATATATTTGATTGCACCGGTGTCAATGCTGCAGATGCAATTATGGAGCATATACGTAACAAGGAGTGTGAAAGAAGTGGTAGCTTGGATTATCTATCATCGTGAGAATGCTATCTATAATCAACGCTATATCCAGTTCTATATCGAAGAAGGAGCAAAGCAGGGAATTCAATGTAAGCTTCTTCTGGTCGAGGAGCTGGAATTTGGTGTCAGGGAGGGTAAATGGTTTCTGACTTATCAGGGGGAAAAACTGAAATTACCTGATTTTTCCATATGTAGAGCTATTTATCCCTTGCTTAGTCGTCAACTGGAGTATATGGGAATCCCGGTATTCAATAATTCCTTTGTTGCTGAGATTTGTAATGACAAGGCCAGAACCTATCAATATCTGGCGTCCACTAATATCAAGATGATCAACACCAGCTTCTATCGGAATAATCAGATAAAAGAAAGGCTGAAGCAGGTTGACGGTCCGACCGTAATTAAAGCAGTAGCAGGACACGGTGGAAGTCAGGTTTTTCTGGTCCGTGGTAATCAGGAGGCAGATAGTCCAGAAGCCATCTCAATACTTGATAAGCTGGCAGGAAGTGACGTCGTCCTTCAACCCTTGACCGGTACCAGACATCAGGATTTACGGGTATATGTAATTGGAACACAGATTATAGCAGCTGTACTTCGTACAGCCAAGGAGGGCTTTAAATCTAACTTCTCCCTGGGTGGAGAGGTTTCATTATATACACTAAATGAGGAAGAGGTTGCCATAGTTAATAAGATCATCGATCACTTTGATTTCGGATTAGTGGGAATTGATTTTATCATCGGAGATGAGGGAGAGCTGATCTTCAATGAGATAGAGGATGTGGTGGGATCAAGAATGCTCTATCAATGCTCCGATATTAATATCGTAGAAAAGTACCTGACCTTTATTCGAAGTAAAATAGATAAATAAGTACTTCTTAATGGACTCGAAGTCTGTAAAAGAGGGAGGACTCCTTGTCCTGTGGGAGTGTTGATAAACATCTGAATTAGCATTTTAGATTATTATGAAGGTTACTTATGCTTATAATATAGGGAAGCCTTGGTAAAGTAGTATCGTGAGGGTGGTGTAGAAGATGAGGATAAACCTCCCTTATGGTATGTTGAGCTAGCTCTGAGGATCTATGGAATTAATGGTGTACTTGAGAGGCTGAGAGGAATTATCTTTGCAAAGCCCCAGGACGAGACCTACTATAAAGAATATAATGAGATTATTAAGAAGGTTTAGCTGAATTCCATAGAGAAGATCTTCCTGTGTTGGTAAATATGAATTTTTGCCATACAGAGCCTAAGATCTGCTTGCCTTACGGAGCACTGGCAGAGATAGATTGTGAGAATAAGACCTTTGCTATCATCGAGGGCGCAGTAGTAGATTGATAAAAATGCAGAAAATTTGGGTACATAAAAACAGATGGCTTGGCACCGTTTATTGATGTCAGGGCATCTGTTATTGCATACAGGATTATAGAAAGTTCGCTACGTATTATAATTGATTATCATAAGTACTAATTAGAGTAAGGTCAGCAGCTCCTTAGGTGTGTCAATCAGATAATCAGCGCCCTCACTTCGAAGTACCTCGCGGCATCGAAAGCCCCAGGTTACACCGATACAGGGGATACCGGCATTCTTTGCGGTCCGCACATCGGTTTCAGAATCACCTACGAGTACAGTGGAGCTTAAATCGGAGCCTAATTCCTTCACAGCGGTATAGATGCTGTCAGGAGCAGGCTTTCTTTTGATTTCACTGGTTTCACCGATGGCAACTTGAACCAGGTTGCCAAAGTAAGTCCTTGCTAATTCCTTTACAGCAGCATCAAATTTATTTGAGACAATTGCGATCTTATAATTATAACGATATAAGTCTAATAATAATTCCATAATACCATTATAGGGCCTTGTCTTATTCTGCATATTATTCTTATAATTTTCCTTGAAGCTCTCCAGTACCTTGGTTACAACCTCATCATTGCATTCCTCAGGTATGGATCTACGTACGAGATTCTTAACTCCGTTACCAACGAAACGTCTGACCTCCTCAAGGCTCTTTGGGGCATAGCCCATTGAGATCAGTACTTCATTCAGGCTATCACGCAAATCGTCTATGGTATTCAATAAGGTTCCGTCTAAATCAAAAATTACGGTATTATATCTCATAAGGAACTTCCTTTCTATTTCTGTAAGACTGTATCGTTTCAATTGTAAATTATTAATAGTATAACTTTAGCCCTTTATAAACGCAAGAACTTTTTACAATTTTATTAAGAGTGTCACAGACTATGACTATGAACTCATTAATCGATTAAAAAAATACACTATTTTACCGTGGTGTGGCGATAAAATAGTGTATTTTAGCTAATTGATTTGCTAGACAGCTACTCAATAATTCTAGCGCAATCAATATCGGTTAAATAAATTGCTTGATTATCCGTCAAACTAATATCTTGGCAAGTCGTAAGCTCCAAATGACCTGCTTTATTACCAACGTTACTATGAACCTTCAGGATACAATTAATCAGTCCCAAATTATTCTCTAAATTCTGAGCCATGATAATGCTTCCGGCACTCACACCGATCACAATACCATCATTTCTTATATAATTCTTTAATACTTCATTGAAGCCTTGCTCATTGATGCGTTCAAGCAAGTACTTTGTATTTCCACCACATAGGTATACAACATCATACTGTCTCAATTCTTCAAGGGTCATAGCCTTATGCAGGTCATATACAGTAATATTATCTTCATTAATACCACATTTTAGTAAGTCGTTCATGCACTCGGGTAAAACACCGATCGCACCTGGGTTTATTGCAGCCGTTGGAATGAATAACGCTTTTATCTCATGTGGTGCCTTTGATAACATGTTTAAGAAGAAATCCTTAAGCTTATCGGTTTCTAAACCAGCTGAGGTCAATAATACGTTCATATCGCTCTTCCTTTCTAATTTTTATGAGAAAACTTTAATGCATATCTTTTCGAATGCATGTTCTGGTAATATAAGTTAATTATAATACACTTAGTAAAAATTGCAAGCAATTAAAGAACAAATGTTTGAATTTGATTAATGTATCTATAATCATTGAACAGAGGAGGAATATTGAGTATAATAGATGTTACACAGGAACTATATGGAAGGATGTTATTAATTATTAAAATAAATAATAAGTGAATTTTAGTATGGTATCTTGATAATTATAGTATAAATGCTACAATCATTACTATAATACTTATCGGATTACAACATAAGAAAGGCAGGGCAATACCAATGAAATCAGACATTCAAATCGCGCAGGAAGCGCAGCTTGCGCATATCAGAGAAGTAGCAGGGAAGCTTAATATCTCCGAGGAGAGGTTGGAATACTACGGCAAATATAAAGCAAAGCTATCCGATGAGTTGTGGGATGAGGTTAAGAATAATCCGGATGGTAAACTAGTTCTGGTTACAGCGATTAATCCTACCCCCGCTGGAGAAGGAAAGACGACAACTACGGTAGGTTTGGGACAGGCACTTGGTCTTTTGAAGGTTCGTTCCTGTATTGCTCTGCGTGAGCCGTCCCTGGGTCCCTGCTTTGGTATCAAGGGTGGAGCAGCAGGAGGCGGTTATGCTCAGGTAGTACCCATGGAGGACTTGAACCTGCATTTTACGGGTGATTTTCATGCGATTACTTCAGCCAATAATCTTCTGGCGGCTATGTTAGATAACCATATTCAGCAGGGCAATACTCTGGGAATTGACACCAATCAGATCGTATGGAAGCGTTGTGTCGATATGAATGACAGAGTACTGCGAAATATCGTGGTAGGACTCGGCAGAAAAGCAGATGGAGTGGTGCGTGAGGATCATTTCATTATTACTGTGGCCTCTGAAATTATGGCAGTGCTCTGTCTTGCAGATGATATGTATGATCTGAAGGAGCGTCTTGGACGTATTGTGGTTGCTTATACCTATGATGGTAAGCCGGTTACAGCGAAGCAGCTGAATGCAGTCGGAGCAATGGCAGCCCTGCTTAAGGATGCTTTGAAACCGAACTTGATTCAGACTCTGGAGAATACGCCGGCGATTATTCATGGCGGCCCCTTTGCCAATATTGCTCATGGCTGTAATAGTGTCAGGGCAACCAAGACAGCCTTGAAATTAGCCGATGTTGTAGTTACCGAGGCAGGCTTTGGAGCAGATCTTGGTGCTGAGAAATTCCTTGACATTAAATGTAGAATGGCGGGACTGAAGCCCGATGCAATTGTACTTGTTGCGACGGTAAGGGCCCTAAAATACAATGGTGGTGTTGGAAAAACAGATTTGGGATCCGAGAATCTGGAGGCCCTGAGAAAGGGTATTGTTAATCTTGAAAAGCATATCGAGAATCTTCAGAAATTCGGGGTTCCGGTAGTAGTGAGCCTTAATCGCTTTGTATCTGATACCGAGGCAGAGCTTGCTTTTGTGAAGAGCTTTTGCGAAGATAGGAACTGTGAATTCTCTCTCTGTGAGGTATGGGAGAAGGGTGGAGAAGGTGGAATAGATTTGGCCAATAAGGTTTTATCAACCTTAGAGACGAAGAAGAGTAATTATAAGCCACTGTACGATGTAACCCTGTCCATCAAGGAGAAGATAGAAACCATAGCAAAAGAAATCTATGGCGCGGAGGGTGTGACCTATGATCCGGCAGCCGAGAGTGCGATAAAGACCATTGAAGGCTTAGGCTTTAAGGATCTACCAATCTGTATGGCTAAGAATCAATATTCTCTGTCGGATGATGCCACAAAGCTTGGTAGACCGACCGGCTTTACAATCAATATTCGTGAGGTCTATGTATCTGCAGGTGCGGGCTTTGTCGTAGCAATCACCGGTACAGTTATGACCATGCCCGGTCTTCCTAAGGTTCCGGCCGCAGAGGGCATCGATGTTGATGATAAGGGTAAAATAACAGGATTATTCTAATGAAATAAAGTGTAGTCATAAGAAAAGATATAGGAAGGAGAGAAGGAGGCAGACCATATGATTGGTAGACTCCTTCTTTTTATATTATTATACGCATATGATTGTTAAAAAGGCCTGCTCAGCCTTTAGA
The DNA here is from genome assembly GCA_023411555.1 of Bacillota bacterium. Classification (GTDB taxonomy): domain Bacteria; phylum Bacillota; class Clostridia; order Lachnospirales; family Lachnospiraceae; genus Mobilitalea. The sequence goes on along the minus strand of JAEYOQ010000002.1, from coordinate 141,051 downwards.
ATTCCTGGAGACAATAAGTTGAGCGAGATGGATATATCCTCGAAGTATTCTTTTGTGGAGAATAATATGCTTCCAGAGGTTACGGTAACAGGAGAATAACAGGATATAATATTCTGATTATAGACAGTAATAATATCCTTTTGCACAGTAGAGGTGCAAGCTTGTAATAACAGTGCTATCGTTTGCCTTGCATTCCCATAAATTTGGACGTTGAGCGTAAAAGAAATGCTATAGATTTTATCGGGTGTTAACAATATTCTGCTGGGATCACAAGGATCTTGATGGATGCAGTCCTCTGATATAATAGCACAGGACCATGGAAAAGAAGATTTGCACTCCCAGAGATAATCAGTATTCATTTCTGTAAAGGATGCCATACAAGGTCGGTGCTTGCAGGGTGGCCCGGCAGGACCGGTGGCGCCAGTGGGGCCAGTAGCACCAGTGGGTCCAGTAGCGCCAGTAGCACCAATGGGTCCAGTAGCGCCAGTAGCACCAGCATCACCTTTTGGACCCTTTGCTCCTTTAGGTCCGGTAGGTCCAGTAGCACCAGTTGGTCCAACAGGACCTGTAGGACCGATGCCTGCTTCTATGGTATCTAATACACGATCCATTTTACTCTTTAAGAATATCTGATTCTGCATTACTACTTCCAATAATGATTCTACGCTTTTATTTACGGCTAATACATTTTGGCTGGAGGATTCTAAGTAACCTTCTTCCTGCTCCCTTAGAATGTATTGGATTTTTTCGCCTTCGGCATTCATTATGTGACTAAGTGCAAGTTCTTCCATCGCAATGGAAGCTAGAATCATGTTCAATGCCTTCTCCCGTGTAATCTCTGGACTTATGCTTGGAAAATTCGGTATTGACATAAGAATCAACTCCTCTCGTTCATTTTTGATCTAAAATAAATCTGATTTTGCATTGCTGGTATGGAATTTGGTCTTATTTGCAATGAACGTTCATTGAATTCAGATGCTTTCCTATAATCACCCAGACGATCATAGCAAACGGCGCATTCCAGCAAAGGGATGTAATCCCAACAATCTGGTTGTATAAAACCCCAAGAATCTTCTGGTTTCTTTAACGTTAAGATAAATTCAAACCAATAGGCTGCTAAAATATATTCTTTTTTTTCTAGATAGTGGTATCCGATCTGGCAACAAATTTCTGCGCGTGGAATATCATAAGAAAAGCTTCGAAACAAAGATGTTAGAGATTCATTAGGCTTACCTACGATTTGATAACACTTAGCAAGCTCCCCGCAAGCGGTTACATTGTCTTCCTTCCATCCTTGATTTGACTGCAGAAATTTTTCTAATTGTTTAATTGCGTCTGCATGTCTATTATGATTTATTAGCTCTCTGGCATAGTAATAGGTTCCCCTTGGAGTTAATTCACTACCACTTCTTAGGACACGTTCATAGATGTCAATATTTCTGCTACTTACCCTTTCCCGATGTAATTTTCCATGGGTGATACAGATGTCAGAATTCATTGTAGTACCCCTTATTTCCAAATATTCGTGAACAGGCTCCTTCCAGACAAAATTACAGGATCTTTTAGATAAACGTTCACGGTAGTAGGAGAAGGTAACATTGCCCTGTAAATCGAATCCAGTATTATACTTCATCATAACAGCTGATATGTTATTAGGGAGTTCTTTTTTTAGCTCTTTGAACTTCATTTGATCTTCTAGCAAAAGAATGTCATCTGCATCGAGCCACATAATGTAATCCATAGTTGCTTGCTGATAGGAAAAGTTGCGGGCAATGGAAAAATCGTCAACCCATTGAAAGTCGAGAACATGATTTGTATATTTTAAACATAATTGTTTGGTTTGATCAGTGGAACCAGTATCTACTATGATGATTTCATCAACAATTGACTGAACAGAATTCAAACACCGCTCTATTGTCTTCTCTTCATTTTTAACGATCATGCATAAGCTAATTGTGATCATAAATCTATCTCCTATACAGTTGATTAAATTTGTTGCGTGTACTAATTGCTCACATAGTAGCAATTAGTAAATCGGTTTTCTACATTATATGTAGCAAGATATCTTATTGTGTAGAATTATTAGATAATATGGAACAATGAATTACATATTACATAGAATGATAGTAACCTAGTGTTATAGATTGAGGATAATTAACTTGTGCTTTTTGAGTCTGTGCATGATTGTAAAAAATGAAGAAGCTGATTTGTCACGTTGTCTTGACAGCGTAAAAGGTCTCGTTGATGAAATCATCATCGTCGATACTGGATCTTTGGATCTAACCAAGGAGATATGCTCCCTTTATGGAGCGAAAAGATATGATTACCAATGGGAAGATAACTTTGCTATGGCTAGAAATTATAGTGTCAGCCTTGCAACTGGTGAATGGATTTTATGGATGGATGCAGATGAAGTGCTTGTTCATGGAGCAAAAGAAGATCTAATTAAAGTGTTAAAAGATAGCGAGTCATCAGTCTTTGCTGTTAAAATGTTGCATCTATGTGAAACAGAAAATATTCAAGATAAAAATTACTATATTTCCTATAATCATAGATTGTTTCGAAGTAGAAAAGAGTTAACCTTTGAAGGCGCCATCCATGAAAAGTTAATGATAGATAAGGAAGTTATTGTTGAAGAAAGTAATATGCTTGAAATCATTCATTATGGATATTTAAGACAGTATAAAGATAGAAAGTCAAATCGTAATTTAGATATTGTTCTTAAAGAATTAAATGCCGGAAAGGAAGATCCCTGGCTTTTTTACTACCTGGCATCCGAATTGTATTATTATGGTGATTGTGAAAAAGCATTACAGTCTATCAATCTCTCAATTCTACGTTTTTTAAGTAAAGGCATCATGGCTCCAGCATTACTATATCGTCTAAAATATGAAATTTTACAACAATCAGAGCAATTGGAAAGCACAGAGAGCGGACTTAGAATGGTCATAGAACAATACCCCGATTATGTAGATCTTCATTATCTTAGGGGAGTTACCTTGTATCAAATGAATCAATATGACGATTCAATAAAAGAGTTTTATTATTGTCTTATGCTCGGAGAAAATAATGTTAATTATCTTATCAAGGCAGGAAGTGGAACTTTTTCTGCTCTGTATTATACTGGGAAATGTTACTTAAAATTAGGAAAAATAGAGTATGCAAGAGAAGCATTTAAGCAATCTCTGTTATATTACCCAAACTATAGTCTGGCAATGGAGATGTTGAATGAAATAGGTTAGTAATTTTAGAGAAGATGTGTCATATTATGTCTATGCCTAATTTTCCCAATGTTAGTCCTCCAATTTCCCGTGAGGACGCTGTCAATCAAATAATATCTTCGATCGCGATGGAGGAACTGGCGCTAAGTCATATTATCAATTCAGAGGGTGAGAAGCTTCAATATGTATTAGGAACATTACCAGGTATCAGTGGTCCACCTGCTACAGTGGATGATGTGTTAGCAGCCAATGAGAGTGTTCGCAACATGCTAGATACCATATCCCAGAACCAGCTATTCTACAAGAATAAAATGCAAAGTGCCTTAGCTTCTTCTGAGATGCAAGGCCCGACAGGAGCAACGGGAGCAACGGGAGCAACAGGCCCTTCCGGAGGTCCAACGGGAGCAACAGGAGCCGCAGGGGCGACAGGAGCCACAGGCTCAGCAGGTGATACAGGACCAGCAGGAGCTACAGGGGCGACAGGACCAGATGGCCCAGCAGGTCCAGTAGGAGCAGCGGGAGCCACAGGAGCAACAGGAGCAACGGGAGTGATAGGAGCTACAGGAGCAACGGGAGCAACAGGAGCAACAGGCCCAATTGGTCCAACAGGAGCAGTGGGGGCAACAGGAGCAACGGGAGCTACAGGAGCAACAGGAGCAACAGGAGCAGTGGGGGCAACAGGAGCAACAGGAGCCACAGGAGCAACAGGAGCAACAGGTACCAACGCAACGGATATCTCTGCATTTGCAGCGAATACCAGTGGTTCAAGTATATCGGTAGTTGTAGCAGGGACAACAGTGCCACTGCCAAATGCACAAATCATACCTGCTGGAATTATCGTTGATGGAGCAAATGAAGTATTTACAATCCAAACGGGAGGAAGATATCGAATTTCCTATCATGTCAACACTACAGCGGCGCTGTTAATGGGAACACGACTTATTGTAGGTGGTTCGCCTCTTTTGCAATCTACAATTTTGCCAATAGTACAAATCTCAAATTACTCTAACGAGGTTATCATCGATGTAGCTAATAATACAACAGTTTCATTAAATCTTTTTGGACTCATAACAACAGCCATTTTACTAGGAGGCTCTGCAGGTGCATCCCTAATGATTACCAGATTAAGCTAAGAAGGAGGAGCTGACTATGTCATTACCAAATTTTCCATCCATTAGTCCTCCTTTAGACCGGGGGGATGTCATAAATCAAGTTCTATCATCCATCGCGTATGAAGAGCTAGGCTTAAGTCATATTATTAATGCCGAAGGGGAAAAGATACAATATGTTATTGGAACACTCCCAGGATTAAGTGGTGGTAATGCAACCTATGAAGAAGTTATGGTAATTAATGACAGCGTAAAAGATATGCTAGAAAGTACCCTAGAAAGTCAGCTTATGCTCAATTCTAAAATGGCATTAGCACTAAATACGCCTGTTATTGTTGGGGCGACGGGAGCGACGGGAGCAACAGGAGCAACCGGACCAGCAACGGGAGCAACAGGAGCGACAGGAGAGACAGGAGAGACAGGGGCAACAGGAGCAACAGGCCCTGCAGGAGCTACAGGGGCAGATGGACCTGTAGGAGCAACAGGAGCAACAGGCCCTGCAGGGGCACCAGCCAATAGTACAACGGCAACAGCTGCATATGCAGCTAATACCAGTGGAAGTAGTTTCTTGATACTGGTTGGTGGAACGAGTATCACCTTACCGAACTTTCAGATTGCATCTCCGGATATAATAATCAATGGAACTGGTACCTTATTTACCGTTAATACCTTTGGACGCTATCGGATTGCTTACCATGTTAATACAACAGCCTCCTTACTCATGGGAACAAGACTTATTATTAATGGATCGGTAAATACTGCATCTGTCATTAATCCAGTAATTTCATTAACAACATTCTCTAATGAAATAGAAATCAACCTAGGCACAGGAGCTACCATTACTTTACAGATGTTTACTTCACTAGTTGGAACAGCGGTATTGTTAAATAATGCATTGGGAGCATCTTTAAGCGTTATTCGCTTAAGTTGAATTAAAAGGGGGCTATTTCAGAATCCGTTCATTAGCATTAGGTATGGGATGTATCTTATCCATACCTTTGATAGCAATGTATATTCTGAAGTAGCCCCTTTTCTATATGGTTTAATATGTAAAATTTGCTAGTTAAAAAGTGAAATGTCCAAGAAAGAACTAATAACTTACTAAATTACAATATGCCATAGGGATAGTGATGTTCTGCTTTCGATTGGAATTCTTTGATACTGCTTATCTTACCATTCTCGTCAAATTCAATAAGAGAAACACCATCAAATCCTGCTAATGAACTATCATAGAAGCATTCAAAATACCATTCCACAACTGTAGTATTGTTTTGATGGACAAATTGCTTTATATCCCACTTTCTTACGGTCCCGCATCGATTCCAATCTTCAAACCAGGTATTGACTTGGTTGATTCCATGATATTCAGGCCCAAAGCATTCACTATATGTAATATTCTCGGCCAGAATATGTTGAAATGCATGAGCATCCTTATTAAGCCAAGCTGTAAAATAGATTCTTACCTTTTCCTCGCGATCTATCATAATTGCATCTCCTTATACAGCAAATATAATTGTGCTAATAACAAATGATTTATACGATAAATTTAATTAAGATTAGATTTAACTAACATTTCATGATACCTTCTATCAGGATTTTAGACTTGCATTTATATAATAAAATTTTTCTCTTCGATTGCTACTACGGTTAATATTGCAATACTCAGTATGCTTGATAAGCTCTATATTAAATGGAATTAGAAGCTCTTTAAGATCATTTAAGTCGGCATAGTAATGAGGTATGCCTTTTTCAGCTTCATCCTGACTTATCAAGGTATTTTTGTCCAGCTTTGGAAACCAGCCTTCCATAAATTCTGTGCTTTCTTTTGAGCAGAAAGTCAGATATACCTCACCACCTGGTTTGAGTACCCGTTCAATCTCTGACATAATTTTTTTGATCCCTGTGGAGTCAGTATGTGAAATAACATGATAAGTAAATATGCAGTCAAAGGAATTATTAGGATAAGGCAGAGACAGCATATCACCAACCTTTGCATCTATTGAAAGCTTTTCCTTATCTGCCCAGTTATTTAAGTATTGAATTGCATAATCTGAAATATCAAGAGCACTTATACGAAAGCCTTGCTTCGCAAAATAAATGGCATGGCGTCCGAGCCCTGCTCCAAGGTGCAAAAGAGATTTATGACCTAGCTCCTTCCATTTATCTGCTAAATAGAAGCAATTATCGACGGGTGTAAGCGGTGGCGACGGAACGCCCTCCCAATTAAAGCCCTTTAGGTTTACCGTTTTTTCATCATAACTTACAATTCTATAATCCATCTCTATATCACCCTTTACTGTTAGTAGACAAGAGATACGCGGAAATAGATTAAGTTGAGCAAAATTCTTTCGTGCTACTGACGGAGATATGCCATGAAGTTCTTTAAATGCTCGTGCGAAGGCTTCGGGAGATTCATATCCATACTTTAAAGCGATATCGATGACCTTTGCCGAACTGTTTCGCAGTGCAATTGCAGCTAAGGTCATACGCCTTCTGCGAATATAGTCATTTAATGAAATATTCATTATGACAGAAAATGTACGCTGAAAACTTGTTATAGATTGCCCCATTATACTAGCAATCTTTTCTAAATCAATGCTACGATCTAAGTTTTCTTCAATATAGTCAATTGCTTGATTTATTTGCTCATCCCATCTCATAGGTATCCCTCCTCTCTAAGAACAGTCTAGCAGATAAATAAGTAAAAAACCTTGCACCTTGGGGTTCACATGAGCAAGGTTCTGGTTCAACATAGCCTCATTCATGGATGTTATAAACAAGTGTCAAATCTATGTAGGTACACAATCTGATTTTAACATAATATATGGAAAAGTAAACCAAAACCTCCAATTCCAATCCCTACGAGAAATTATCAAGGATTTATGCATAAACAAGGACATCCCTTAGTATGATATAAAAAGCGTAGAGAGGATATTCAAGCTTGCTTGGAATATACGAACGGAGCGAAAGATTATGAACACGCTTTATGTTCATGATATATAAAAAGCGTAGTGAGGATAGTGCGAGAAAAACACTCGCACAACAAGCTTGCTTGGAATATACGAGCGGAGCGAAAGATCATGAACACGCTTTATGTTCATGATATATAAAAAGCAAAATTTTATTTAGTCTGTGGCATTGGAAGTGCAGGAAATGGAGGAAACTATGATCGAGAAGGTACAATTTCATTATACAGAGGATATCACGGTCGTTAATCAGGATCAATTTGAAGCTCATTTACGCCTTTATGAGGGGTATGTAACCAATATCAATAAGATCGATGATATATTGATTAATGGGGATGCCCAGAGAGATCAAGCCAATACAACCTTTAGCTGGTATCGAGAGTTAAAACGAGGGGAGACCTTTGCCCTTGATGGGGTAATATTACATGAGCTATATTTTGATAATATCGGTGGTCGATCGGAAGCCCCGAATAGAGCTACGGCCGAAATGATAGAGCAGAGCTTTGGTAGTGTTCAAAGGTGGCAGGAGGATTTTATCGCAACAGCGAAAGCAAGCCGTGGCTGGGCAATTCTATGCTTGGACCAAAGAAGCATGAGACTGCGTAACATCAGCCTAGATGCTCATGATGTCGGTAATATTGCCTATTCGGCTCCGTTCTTGGTATTGGATATGTATGAACACGCCTATTTCCTTCAGTATGCAGATAAGAAGGTAGATTATATCAATGCCTTTATGAAAAATATAAATTGGGATGTAGTAAGTGAAAGAATGAATGGGTAAGTAAGGATTCAATGAAAAGAGATTTAATATAATCGTTCTATGTGAGAGCTGCTATGAAATAGACTAAAAGGATAGCAGTAGCTACTGTACATAGGGCGATTTTTTTGTTACTATAAAATTTAATATGACGATGCAGCAAAAGAAACAGCAAAGAAACAACATAAGAAACAGCAAAAGAAAAAGAAAAAGCAAAAGAAAAAGCAAAAGCAAAAGAAAAAGCAAAAGAAACAGTAAAAAACAGCAAAAGAAACAGCAAAAGTAACAATAAAAGCAAGATAAAAGGAACGGTATCAGTAGCGGTGTAACGTCATAGGTAACATATAAGTTTTACGAAATTACATTCTTTGAGGTGACAAGATTTGAAATTGGCATTATTGGGAGATATCCATAGTAATTATAGAGCATTGGAGCAATGTTTAGCCTATTGTGAACGAGAAAAGGTTGATGGCTATGTGTTCCTGGGCGACTACATCAGCGATTGTCCATATCCCCAAAGGACACTTGCAATGATAAGGAATATCTATAAAAATCATTCTACCTGGATCATCCGGGGGAATAGGGAAGGCTATCAGATAAATCATGAGAAGTTGGAGGATCATTGGGAATATGACTCCAGCACAGGCTCTTTGCTCTACACCTATGAGAATCTGACGTCGGAGGATCTTGAGCAATTCAAAGAATGGGGGATATATCAGGTGGTATCAATCAAGGGCTATCCTGATTTTACGATCTGCCATGGCTCTCCAGTCTCAGATCGGGAGCTATTATTTTTTGAAAGTGAGTTAGCAAATCAACGCCTGGAAGAGGTAGAGACACAGCTTTTAATCTGTGCGCATACTCATATTCAGGGCAGGTACGATTATCGTGGTAAGACTATGATTAATCCCGGTTCTGTCGGCATTCCGGTAGGAGTAGCTGGACAAGGTCAATTTGCGATATTACATGGTGAGAACCAGTGCTGGAGACCGGAATTTTTCTCGTTAGAATACGATATCGATCTCTTTATAAAAGAATTTAATGAAAGTGACTTACCTAGAAAGTCAAAGACCTTTGCCAATCTGATTCAATATCAAATAATAACTGGGGAGAATATCATCCTTGATGTAATACAGCTGGCAGAGGAAAGAACGAAGGAGGTATTTGGTTACATGCCAGATGGTAATCTCCATGATGAGTTCTGGGAAAGTGCTTTTCAACAAGTAATTGCATTGAAAAGGGATTCATAATCAGTAATTGAAAAAATGAGGCTGTTGCAATATAGTTTGCGGCAGCCTCATTTCAGCAAAAAGGTTAGTTATTTAGGTTCTTATTAACGCCGATCAAAGGCCTGCTCACAGAAGATACAGCGATAAACACCATTGGTACGATCTGTCAGCTTGAAGGAATGGATCAGTCCCGGTTCGATGGAGGTGATGCATCTCGGGTTCTTACATTTTAAGATGTTGGATACCTGCTCCGGCAAAGAGGGATTTTTCTTCGCGATGATTTTGCCGTCGTCTATTATGTTAATTGTAATACGATGATCCAATGCTCCAAGAATATCCAGATCAAGATCATCCATGGTTCCCTCAATCTTTATGATATCCTTTTTACCCATCTTATTACTCTTAGCATTCTTAATAATAGCTACAGACACATCTTTATTCTCCAGATCGAGATAGGAATAAATCTTCATGGCGCCGCCCGCCTTAATGTGATCGATTACAATTCCTTGATTGAGTACACCGATATTTAGCATTCTTCCACCTCCAATAATTTCATGATAAGAGCCATTCGTACATATACGCCATACTGGGCCTGTTTAAAGTATACTGCACGGGGATCTTCATCTACCTCAGTAGCGATTTCATTAACACGGGGCAGAGGGTGAAGTACAAGCATGTCTGATTTTCCGAGAGCCATCTTTTTGGCATCCAGGATGTAGATATCCTTCAATCGGATATAATCTTCTTCATTGAAGAAGCGTTCTCTCTGTACTCGTGTCATATACAGAATGTCAAGCATCGGCATGGAGTCCTCCAGACTACGAACCTCCTCGAACTCGATATTATTTGCTTTTAATACCTCTTCACGGATATAGGCCGGAATGCGGAGCTCTTCGGGTGAGATTAGTATAAACTTGATTCCTTCATAACGAGCGAGAGCATTAATCAATGAATGTACGGTACGGCCGAACTTTAAATCACCGCAAAAGCCAACGACTAAATTATCTAATCGTCCTTTGAGATTCTTAATTGTTAATAAATCGGTAAAGGTTTGAGTGGGATGATTATGACCGCCGTCACCGGCATTGATAACTGGAATAGAAGAATAGGTAGATGCAACGAATGGGGCGCCTTCCTTTGGATGGCGGATAGCACAGATATCTGCGTAGGAGGAAATAACTCGAATGGTATCGGCAACACTTTCGCCTTTAGAAGCCGAACTGGAATCGGCAGATGCGAATCCTAAGATATTACCCCCAAGATTAAGCATAGCTGCTTCAAAACTAAGTCGGGTTCGTGTACTAGGTTCATAGAATAGTGTGGCCAGCTTCTTTCCACGGCACACATCAGCGAATTTCTTAGGATTATCGATTATCCTCTCTGATAATTCTAGAAGCTCGCCAAGCTCAGCTACAGTAAGGTCAGTCGGACTGATAATATGTCTCATAGAAGACACCTCCATATGTTAATTGGTTGTTAAGATAGGAATGATTTGGATGGTTCGTTTTTTATTCCTTAACTAAATATAATAATATAAAGACTCAGAAATAGCAATTATTATTTTTGATTTTGTACGATTTTTGCACGATTAATTTTGTCATTAGGCGACCGAGAAATCGGAGATAAATTAACAGTATATGGAATAAAAGTCAGAAAATACAGCACATATATGACAATTATAAAATAATATTCAAAATGACAGACAATAGTATTGACAAATATCAATTTACAAGGTAAAATAAATTCATAAACAAAATAGATAAAAAACTTTAGCTCAGACGCTAATTTGAATGAAAGGAATGAGTCCAATGAAAATTTAATTATTCATTTTATCATGGTAATAACCCTCATAGTTTAGGGTATTGCAAATAGAAGTAATAAAAGAAGTAATAAAATATGGAGGAAAGGAAGGTACAGACCACCGAAATAGTTTGTGTAAGACCTCAAAATATGAAAAGAAAGGAAGGTACAGACCACCAAACACGTTAGTTGGAACACCTCAAACAGATTTTAGGATGGTACAAGACCACCAATGGCTTTGCGAAATAGTTCAAAGTAATTCTGAAGATGAGTTGGCATGTACCACGAGAATATGAATAATAACTTAATATTGTAGGGAGTATCTATTGAAATTCATTCGAACGAAGCATTTTCGGACGAAATCATAAAATGATAGATACTCTCTTTTTTATTGTTATATTAATACTTATGCTATGTAAACCTTTATACCTCCATTATGACGCTTAGCGTCATCTCAGATTCATAGTAGTCGACTTGAGGGTTCTTCATGCTCTTGTATCAGTGGTTTAGAGGAGGTATAAGAGCACTTTAAAGTAATCCTATTATATTACATAATATGTCGATTGATATTTTGATTTACCATTAATTGGTGACTATAATAAAGACAGATTCGATAGGCATCGTATACTATTTTTTAAAGTATTGACAAATGTAACAAAAAGGTCGAAATACATTAAATTATATAGCACAACTATTACTTTATGTGGTATAATTATAAGATACAATTCTAGAAAGGTGTGCGTATATGATTCAGATTTCGCGTACAGGAATACGCAACTTAGCATCGGATGATACGATATATGCTCGCGGGCTACAATATTATAAGGACAACCGGATTGTAAATGCGACATATTCCAATACAAGTAAACAGTATCGTCTGACCGTTCGTGGTAATTATAATTATTCAGTAACCATTGATGAACAGGAGGATGGCTCCTTTGATTATAGCTGTAATTGTCCCTCTCGGTTAAAGGACCAGGGAGCATGTAAGCATGTGGTGGCAGCCTTATTGTTCGTCTTAAAATATCAGGAGCGTTCCCTACTTAATGAATCCAAGAGTCCCAGAGAGCGCAAGGTAATGCAGCTGTTGGATTATTTTATGTCTCAGGAGGACAGTGTTTTAGTCGGTGAGACCTTTGGGTTAGAGATTATAATAAGTATCCCTTCTATTCTTAAGGGGGAGAATGCAAGAGCTATGCTATCGCTTCGAGGTGGAAGCACCCGTAAATATAAAATACAAACAATCAAAAAATTCCTTTCTGATATTTATCATAAGGAGAACTTTGCTATAGGCAAGGAGTTCAAATATGTGAGTGGGGAGAGTACCTTTGATGCAATCTCTCTGGAACTGCTGGAATACCTTATTGGAATTTATGAGATACAGGAGGTATTAGACAGTACCCACTTCTCAAAGATATTCTCGAAATCTCAGATGTTTATTACGAAAAACATGCTGGTGAAGCTGTTAGATATTCTGAAAGGATCCCCCTTTGTACTGGAGTTGTACGGTAAGGTGTATACCGATGTGGTATTTATAAAAGGGAATCCGAAGATATCCTATCAGCTGTCTATGGATGAGGATTTTATTAGCATTGATTATCAGGGGAAGGAAGCGGTATTACCGCTAACAGAGACCGGTGAGCTTCTGTTCTATGATGGTGCAATCTATATGCCCGATAAGAAGTTCATTCGTAATTACAAACCCTTCTATAATAGTCTTGGTAAGGACAAGGAGCCCTTAACCTTCCGGGGAGATTTGAAAACCAACTTCTTAGAATACGTACTTCCCCGAATTAGTGAGACGATGCTTCTGGATATTCCGGAAGAGCTTAAGAGTAGGTATATTACCTGTGATATGGAAGCTAAGCTTTATTTTGATAAATATAAGTCAGGTATTAAAGCCGAGTTAAAATATAAATACGGTGAATATGAATTCAATTCCTTTGGTAACGCTGCGGCTGGTTCTTATATCGTGGTTCGTCAGCGGGAGAAGGAGGATGAAATCATTTCCGAGCTGTTAAAGCAGGGCTTTGTACCCTATAAGAATTTCTATCTGCTGAAGGATGAGGAAAAGATCTATGAGTTTCTATCCGGCAGAGTGATGGAATTGGAGGAAAAAGCAAATCTTTTCTATTCCGAAGATTTCAGAAGACTTGGTATCCGTGCTCCGGGCAGCTTCAAGGCAGGCGTCCGTCTGAATTCCGAATTTAATATGCTGGAGCTTGATTTGTCCTTTGATGAAGTACCAAGGGAGGAATTGAAGGAGTTATTGAATTCCTATCAGGTAAAGAAGAAGTATTATCGTCTGAAGAATGGTAGCTTCATTAACCTTGAGGATACGGCCATGAGTGAGTTATCTCACATATTAAATTCCTTGTACATCAAGGATAAAAATATCCGTGAGGATGCTATGTTCTTAGATAAACAGCATGCCCTGTATCTGGAGAAGGCATTCTCGGATCAGGACTTTGTCTTTGAACGAGACAGAGATTTTATGGCATTAACCGAAAAGATATTGAATCCTTCTAAAACCGACCATCAGCTTCCGGAGGGAATACTGGCGGAACTGCGTCAATATCAGTTAACCGGCTTCAAATGGTTAAAAACCTTGGCAGAGAATGATCTTGGTGGGATACTGGCAGACGATATGGGTCTTGGTAAAACACTGCAGTCCATCGTGTATATTACCTCCTGTATTGTAGAAGACCCAAGCTCACATCATCTGATTGTATGTCCCACCTCCTTAATCTACAATTGGCAGGATGAGATAGAGAATTTTTCACCTGGCTTAAAGGCTTTGGTGATAACCGGTAATCCGTCAGAACGACAGGAAGCAATTGAGAAATATAATGATTACGATGTCTTGATTACCTCTTATCCCTTAATTAGAAGGGATATAGCCTTGTATGAAAAGATAGAGTTTCATACCGTCTTTATTGATGAAGCACAGTATATCAAGAACGATTCGTCCCTGAATGCTAAATCAGTAAAGCGGTTACGGGCAAAGCACCATTTTGCGCTTACCGGTACACCGATTGAGAATAGTTTATCAGAGCTATGGTCCATCTTTGATTTCATTATGCCAGAGTACCTTTATTCTCATTCCCGCTTTGTTGAGCTGTATGAGAAGCCAATCCTAAAGGAGGATATGCAGGCGCTGAGTGATCTGCACCAGCATATTGAACCCTTTATCCTGCGACGTATGAAGAAGGATGTATTGACAGAGTTGCCGGATAAATATGAGACCAAGATGCTTACCGATCTTTCGGAAGGACAAAAGCTTGTATATATGTCCTTTTTGGAGAATATCCGCAATGAAATGCATTCTGAGTTAGAAGAGAATGGGGTAGAGAAAAACAGAATAAAGATTCTTGCAGCCCTTACAAGACTTCGTCAGATTTGTTGTCATCCCTCGACCTTCCTAGATAACTATCAGGGAGGAAGTGGTAAGCTGGAGCTTCTTATGGAGCTTATTCCGGAAGCAATCGCCAACGATCATCGCATCCTGGTATTCTCCCAGTTTACTTCCATGCTTCGCATTATTGAAGGAGAGCTTAAGGATTTGGATATTCCGTATTTCTATCTTGAGGGCTCAACGGCTACGCAAGACCGTAATGACTATGTAAAACGGTTTAATCAGGGAGAGGGTAAGGTATTCTTAATCTCCTTGAAGGCGGGTGGAACTGGACTCAATCTGACCGGTGCGGATACCGTAATCCATTATGATCCCTGGTGGAATCCGGCGGTTGAAGATCAGGCAACGGATCGAGCATATCGAATCGGACAGCAGAATAAGGTTCATGTGATGAAGCTGATTACAAAGGGGACTATTGAGGAGAAGATATTCAAGCTGCAACGCAAGAAGAAGGAATTATCTGATTCCATCATCAGCTCCAAGGAGGTATTTATCAACTCCTTAACGAAGGAAGAGCTGGAGGAGTTATTTGCACCGATGTAAAGACTAAACGGGACTGTTGCATAACATAGGTTTTAAATACAGGAACGGCCAACATGCATCCCATAATGCACTGTTTGACGGACGGATTGTTGCTTAGTATGACAAATAGCAAACATTTATGTTTGATAAAATGGCATACAAAGCAATAAGATGTCCGGCAACCTGTGTGTGAGGGATGCATGTTGGTCGTTCCTGTATCACTAGCTTATACAACAGTCTCGTTAATTTCAACTACGGCTGTTTAATTAAAGACTTACGGATAAGCAGGCTTAAAGAGACTGCAAGTATGATCTTTAGGATATCAAAGGGGATAAAGGGAAATACACACAAGGATAGGGCGACATAGAGAGTCTTGCCGGTGACAAAAGTAAACCACAGGGTACCTATGAGATAGCAAAGGAGCAAGGATATCGCCATGCCAATGGTTAAGTAAATGATTTTGTGCTTTTTTCCCAGCTGATGAAATAGGGCAGTGACGAGTGTCATCACTGGATATGCCATTAAGTATCCGCCGGTAGGACCGGTTAGATGGGCGAGACCTCCCCTAAAATATGCAAATACAGGAACTCCGAAGGCTCCTAAGAGAAGGTAGATTAAGGCAGCTAGGAAGGCGTAGCGGGGCTGCAAAAGAGCACCGATGAGGAAAAGGGCAAATAAAGACAGGGTAAAAGGAATGGGCTGGATTGGAATTGCTATCTGAGCCATTACACAAAGGACAGCAGCAAACATACCGGTTAGGACCAGATCTCTGGTACTGATTCGTTGAGCCTTATTCATGGTTGTATTAGATGAATTCATATTGTAATCACTATATCAAGGGCTGATAGGCACTTTAGCCCTTTGATACTTTTCCTTTCTATTTTTATTAAACTAATGAGCTATCTTTTTTGATATTCCATTGCTGTCATTTATTTCGCAAAGAAGTAGGTCTTAGTCTCATCCCTTAGCACGAACACTTACTTCGCCAGAATTTAGAGCTTCTATCGTTTTGTCCTCGTATTCTACGACAAGTCTCGCCTGATCATCGATATCGATTGCTTTCGCATATAAAGTCTCCTTACCCTTAAGTACGAGAATATCCTTACCAATTAAAAAAGAACGTCTTCGATATTCGTCAAGATAAGCCTTATCTGTTAAGGTGTTCATGCATTTCGCCATATTATTAAGAACTTCTGCAACTAGGATTGAGGTGATGGGAGAGCCGGTTGGCTTCTGGCTAAACAGGGCTCCGGCCACATGACTGATGTCCTCTGGGAAGTCATTGGTATCAATATTGATTCCAATGCCTACGATGGCATACTCAAGGCTGCCGCTTTCAAAATTCAAGGAGGCTTCAGTCAGGATACCACATACCTTCTTATCACCAAGATAGATATCGTTCACCCACTTAATTCCCGACTTTACACCCGCAACGGTTTCAATCGCTTGTGAGACAGCCACAGCAGTAGCTGTTGTGATTAGAAGGGAATCCTCCAGCTTAAGCTTTGGTCTGAGTATGATAGAAAAATAGATTCCCGAAGACGACGGAGAGTAGAAGGACCGACCCATACGTCCACGTCCCTCGGTCTGTTCGAGAGCAATCAAAACAGTACCCTCTACAGCACCCTGAGCAGCCATTTCTTTGGCCAGTGTATTAGTTGAGCTTACGCTTTGTCTTACCTCCAGTTGAAAGTTTGACGCAGCACCCTTCAGATAGGGGATAATGCTTTCAGCGGATACGATATCGTTCCCGACCTGGAGACAATAGCCTTTGTTCGTCACTGCCGAGATATGATAGCCTTCCTTCTGCAAAGCCTTGATGGACTTCCATACAGCACTTCGGGTGACGTACAGCTCACTAGCCAGCTTAGCTCCATTCACTGTATTTCCGCGGTTTTTTTCTAATATTTCAAGTACCTGATGCTTTAATTCCATTTGAATTATCCTTATCATATATGATGAGTTTAGAATGAAAAATCATAAATTTTACATTCGGCGAATTTGTGTTGCCAATCAAATTCGCGGTGATATGGCAACATTTAGGATTAGTATACCATAGAAAAGAATATTGTCAACTAGGATGGATGTAAGAGTTGACAATTGACAGCTATAAAAAAGAGAACCAGTGAATGATGATCATTCTCTGATTCTCTGTAAGTTTATCACTAGAAATTATTATTGTAGTATTCCTCCACCAGACGATCCAGGTAGGAGAGGTTCTGCTTCCCGAAATGATCGATTAACTGCTTTTTAATGGCATCGGTCATCTTGATGTAATTCAATTCCTCGGACAAGCTATCATTATAAATGGAAGCTAAGTAATCCTTTGTGACATGTTCACTTAGCCATGCATTAATTTCTTCGGTCAACTTGTTCTCAGCTGCGACTTCATTACGGATTTTCTGAGCTCTTTGCTTTGTACTGAAAGCAACATAGAGAAAGGAGAGAAACAAAACTCCCATGACCGTATTGGGCAGCCAACCGTTGAGGACAGTTAAGATACCGGCCATATTGAGGATAACAAAAACTAGGCCTATAACACCAAAGATAAGGAAGATCCATACTGTGCCGGCCAGATCCTTATATCGGTCTGCCTTAAAGACATAAGCGCCTTTCTCAGCGTCCTCGTCTTCCGCTTCTTCCTCAGACTCAATATATGCTTCCATCTCCCCTGGATCAGAGTGACGGAGGGCGAGCTCGTCCTCCCCTTCTTCAACCATAGAATCCTGCGAGAGAGCAGAAGCGATCGCCTCATCATCGGTGTCCGCTTCGTCTTCCGATGAATTAGCCATATTATCCTTATAGATTCCATTCGCTATATTTTCCCGTTCCACAAAATAGAAGGCCTGATACAGCTTTCTAGCCTCTTTCTCCATTCTGGGTGGAATGCTGACTAGATAAACTTCATTCTCCTCACTATAAGACATCTCAGAGGGAAGATTCGAGTATTTAAAGTAGCTAACGAGCTTTTCAGCTATCTTTTTATTCTCTGCTTGAAAGAAGGGAACCAGTTCAATTTCTTCCTCTAAGCTATCTACCAGTGCTACACCACAGTCGGAACATTCTGTATAGCCATCCTGATACTCTGCATTACAATTTGGACACCAAGGCATAATTTCAACTCCATTCTTTATTCTATTGAAGTGCTTTTATTCCAAACCTATTTTACTAATGCCTACCAGTTGAATTAGTTGTGCCTATTTATTCGGCCATGAAACGATGGAAGGCCTTTTTACCCTTACGAACGAGTAATGCACCATCTCCATCAAAATCATTATTCGTAAATACAGCTGCAAAGTCGGTAACCTTAACATCATTGACAGTCACGCCGCCCTGTTCGATATTACGTCTTGCATCTGATCGGGAGGTGGCGAGCTTTGCATCACACATCATAGTAATCAGATCAATACCCTCTGCAAATCTTGCAGCCGGATATGTGGTAGTAGGAATATCCTCTGATTTCATACCACCGCCGAATAAAGCTCTTGCAGCTTCCTGTGCCTTTGAAGCTTCTTCTTCACCATGAACAATCTTGGTGATCTCGAAGGCAAGGACTTCCTTGGCATGATTAATTTCAGCATCCTTTAATGCACCGAGTCTTCTTACCTCATCCATCGGAAGGAAGGTTAGTAGACCTAAGCATTCCTCTACCTTAACATCCTCAATATTTCTCCAGTACTGATAGAATTCATAAGGAGATGTCTTGTTAGGATCCAACCATACGGCTCCCTTCATGGTCTTACCCATCTTGATACCCTCGCTGGTGGTCAATAGCTTAAAGGTTAAGCCAAAGGCAGGCTTTTGCTCCTTACGACGAATTAAGTCAACACCACCAAGGATATTGGACCATTGATCATTTCCACCAAGCTGAAGATTACATCCGTATAATTTATTCAGTTTCCAGAAGTCATAGGACTGCATCAACATATAGTTAAACTCGAAGAAAGTAAGTCCCTTCTCCATACGCTGCTTATAGCAATCCGCAGTCAGCATCTTATTGACTGAGAAATGAATACCGATCTCTCTTAAAAACTCTACATAATTCAAATCCAGTAACCAATCCGCATTATTTGCAATAATAGCACTGCCATTATCGAAATTAATAAATTTGGAGAGCTGCTTTTGGAAGCAGTCGGCATTATGCTGGATGGTTTCAACTGTCATCAGGGTTCTCATATCGGACTTGCCAGTAGGATCACCGATCATAGTTGTGCCACCGCCTAAAAGGGCAATCGGTTTATGACCAGCACGCTGCATATGCATCATTGCCATAACGGTTAAAAAATGCCCTGCAGTTAAGCTGTCCGCTGTTGCATCGAAGCCTATATAAAAGGTTACGGATTCCTTTCCTAATAATTCTCGAACCTCAGCCTCATGGGTGCATTGTTCGATAAAACCACGTTCCTGTAATATGTCATAAACATTAGTAGACATCTGTTTTCCTCCTTATTGCATTCAAGCAGTAATGAATCAAGCTTTGCTTATCAGCGATTTACTAAAGACATTATAAATGATTACCTTTTATTTTTCAACAGGAGAAAGTATAGGTTAGAGTATGTCAGATACGCAGGAGCTTCTTATATAGAAAGTTGTAGGGGGATATTCATTTTGTAATTAGAAAGACATGACAATTGTCATAGGAGGATTGTAACCGGAGTCACTTCCAATAAAAGCTAGAATCGCGTATGCTTTATATAAACAAAGAGCTTTTAGCTGCTCCGAGGGCAGTATGATAAGGCTTTGGTTATAAGAAGTGGATGAAATAAATGCTGCGCCCAATTTGGCAGGTTGCAGCTGAATGGAGGATAAGTATGTCACAATGTGTATCAGTAAAAAATCTAACGAAGAAATACGGGGAGCTTACCGCGGTTGATAACCTGAGCTTTGAAGTAGAGAGGAATGAAATCTTTGGCTTACTAGGACCAAATGGGGCCGGTAAATCGACGACCTTAAGTATACTTACGACCTTAACGGATATGAACAAAGGGGATATTGAGATAGAAGGCCATGACATCCGTAAGGAGAAGATGAGGATTAAGCAGCTCATCGGAATGGTGCCTCAGGATATTGCGGTATATGAGAGCCTATCCTCACTGGAAAATGTGAAATTCTTTGCCTCACTCTATGGTCTTAGAGGGAAAAGACTGAACGATGCAGCCAAGGAAGCCCTGGAGTTTGTTGGTCTATCCGATCGTATGAGTATGAGACCAAAGCAAATGTCAGGAGGTATGAAGCGTCGATTGAATATCGCCTGTGGCATTGCTCATGGACCCAAGCTGATTGTAATGGATGAGCCAACCGTCGGTGTGGATGCACAGTCACGAGAGCATATTTTAGGCTCCATCCGTACCTTAAGGGACCGTGGAGCGACGATTATCTATACCTCTCATTATATGAACGAGGTGGAAGAAATCTGTGATCGAATTGCCATTATTAATAAAGGACAGATGATCGCCTGCGGAACGAAGGAGGAACTGGTATCCTTGGTTACAGATGTCCAGTCCATATATATTGAAACTAAGCTGGTTGCAAGCACTAATCAGAGCGATCTGATGAAGAAGCTGAAAAATATGCCAAATGTAAAGGCCGCAGCTGTTGAGGAGAATACCGTCCGTATTGATGTCACCATCGAGCAGAACAGCATAACCAGAATACTGGAGCAATTTCTTAGTCTCGGAATGCCAATCTATAATATCAAGACAGAGGTTCCGAATCTGGATACGATGTTCCTAACCCTAACCGGACATGAATTACGATAATAGTGTGAAAATGAAAGGGTAGGTATATTAGGATCATGTGAATTATTATTCACACTTCAAAGAGTATGGTTATGTTGGATTATTATTAGGAGGGATATCATGTTTAATATAGTAATAAAAGAGACGAAGGAGTTTATCCGAGAAAAAACCTCTCTATTCTTCTTTGTCCTGTTTCCGGTCCTGTTAGTATTCTTATTGGGGAATCTGCTGTCTGAAATGGATGTTGCGGAGTATGCCATTGGAAAGATAGTAATTGAGTATCAGATTGATACACAGGATCCTTTTCAGGTAGCGGCAATCGAAGGCTTTCTGAAGTCTGTGAGTGATGAAGCTACCGTCACTTTTCATGAAACAGAGGATTTTGAGAAGTCAAAGCAGGCGGCAGGTCAGGATACGATCACTGCGGCTGTAAGGTTCAGTGGAAGTCCTCTTGCGATACAGGTATATGAAGGCACGGAATATGTAAAAAACAGGACAGTAAAGGCATTAATGAACGCATTTATCCAGAATAATAAGACCTTTACTGCGGTCTATAATGCAGCACCGGAAAAGCTGGCAGGCTTCAAGCAGGAGAGTATCGATTATACGGTTGAGAAGGATCTTGGTGTTAAGCGGTCTATGATCGATTATTATGCGGTAACGATGGTAGTAATGATTGCTTTTATGAGTTCAATGGTTGGAGCAAATGCTTTCTTATCGGAGCGAGAGAACAAGACCATCAACCGTATGATTATCGTACCACAGAACAGAATCTCTATGTTTTTACAAAAGGTCTGTGGAATGGTACCACAGTCACTATTACAGATAGCGATCATTATGATAATCAGTGTGGTTGTATTCAAAGCCCGCTATGGTGCTACATTGATGAGTAACCTATACCTGTTTCTATTCTTTTTTGTAATTACCTTTTGTATGGTATCAATCGGGACAGTTGTGGGCCTTCTCACTAAGCTATCACCCTTTATTGTCATTATGCCTGTGGTTTGGATTATGATGTTCTTAGGCGGAACCTATTCCAAGGAGGTTGATATCAAGGGAATTAGTAATATACTGCCCAATTATATCTTTCAGAAGGCTGCCTTTGATGTTGCGATTTTCAGTCGCTATGAGCTGGCTAATAAGGTTATACAGGGATGTGTATTGACAACAATCGCCGCATTGGCGGTGGGAGCATATCTATTCTACCGCAAGGAGGAGGAACGATGAAAAATATATTGATCTTAACAATGGTAAATACAAAACGGTATTATTATGCAGTTATACTGTCAGTGTTTGCGGCGGCAATGCTTTCAGTGCTCCTCTTTTTGATGGGAAATACGGTAACGGATACAGAATTATCTAAGTTGGAGGTGGGAGTGCTTGATTATGATAGCAGTAGCTTATCGCAGGATTTCAAAAGATACATGACAGAAGAGCTGAATTATGATTTGCTTGAAGATGTTACCTATGATGATTTGACGACAGAGTTGCTGGATAAGGATATTTCCGTTATAATAGAGATACCGAAACTTTTTATGGAATATATGTTAGAAGGCAAGGCACCAGAGATCATCATAACCTCCTTGGAGGACTATGAAAATGCTGCCTATGTAGAGGCTTACATTAATAGCTACATAAACAGCATCCAGGTATTGGTTGCCGGTGCCGGAGGTAATATGCAGAGCTTTGAACAGCTTTTGGTTGATTACCATAAAGAAGAAATAGCCCTGACTCATACAGCAGCTGCCGAGGTGGATAAAGAGGAGTTGTTTGGAGAAGGTGGATTTATTCTTGCTACCGGTTTCTTTCTGATGTTTATCTTTACGATTAGTGTTGTATTGGGCTTTATGGTAGTAGATGATCAATCGAAAGGAGTATTCAACCGTATCCAAGTAACTCCGGTTAAGCCGGTTCAGTATATCGTCGGCTCCGGTGTCTTTGGGATGGTCCTATCATTTATTACTGTAGGGTTATTTGTTTTATTTATCTATTACTCGGATATTAAGACCGGAATACCTCTGGGAACAATTTTTTTCATGCTGATACTATTTTCCCTGTTCACCGTAGGCTTTTCCCTCTTAATTGCGTTGGCAACCAAGTCGAAGAATGCGGTTACAGCGATTGTTATCGGTTTTTCAACCATCGGCAATGTTTTGGGTGGAGCATATTTTACTCTGGATATGGCACCGGATTCCATGCAGAAGATGGCGAAGGTATTGCCTCAGTATTGGTTCATGGATGCCTTTCGCCGCATACAGGCAGACCCTTTGTCGAGTATCTACCCAAATGTTATAATTATTTCTTTATTTACTGTATTGTCCTTTTTGATTGGGGCGGTGCTATTCTCTCAACAATATAAAAACAACTAGGCGGGTACAATTATGGATAAACCCTTCCTCTATTTTTTGTTAAAAATAGCGGCAGTTATCACATCTGTATTATTATTTCATTCTGCTAAGGTCGATGTTACAGCTGATGTAATATCGACTCTTAGCTTTGCCTGCGTTTTTGTATTAGAACTGCTACTTGTTCACTTCCGCTATAAGACAAAGCTACTGAGAGTAACAATTATTCTAAGTATCATCGCCTGTGTTGCTCTGGGAGTTGACAGGCTGTTTCCTTTATTTATCGTACTTCTGATACAATTACTGGATGAAACGCTGGATACCGATATGTTCTATTATATCATGGTGGTGGTCCTGCTCCTGTCTCTCTTTATCTTTCCCCCGAACATGACCTCAGCTTTAATTACCGCAATACTAGTGACTATGCTTTTATTTAGCCGGTCTATTATCCATAAGCATACTAAGCTAACGGTGAAAAGTGAAAGGCAGCAGGAGCAAATAATAGAGCAGAATAAGAAAATAATGGATATGAGAAGCCTTCATAAGACACTAAAGTATAATGCATCCGTTGAGGAGCGGAACCGAATCGCAGCCCGTATCCATGATCAGGTTGGGCATGGTATCTCAGGAAGTATCATTATGCTGGAGGCTGCCTTACTGATTATGAAGGACAATCCGGGGAAAGCAGCAGAAAGTGTTCAGAAGGCAGTGGATAATCTGCGGGGAGGTGTTGATGAGATTCGGATGGCCCTCCGTGATGAGAGAGTGGAACGTTATCTGATTGGTATGAATGATATTAATGCTATACTGGAGGAATTCAAGGTAAGCTATAATAAGAACGCGAAGCTATGTACCTCCGGTAATCTGGATGCTATTAATCTTGATATATGGTCCTGCATCCATGACAATACCAAGGAGTGTCTGACCAATCTATTGAAGCATTCCAATGCAACGGAGTTTATTCTATCCATCGACGTGTATAAGAAGGTCATTAAGGTAGAATACAAGGATAATGGTCGCTCTACAGAGGGCTTTGAGAAGGGCATAGGGCTGGAAGCCATCGAGGAGCGGACTATCAGAGCCAAGGGAAAATGCTTCGTACATAAAGGGGAAAAGGGCTTTTCCGTTACGAATATTTTTACATATTGATTTTTATTGTCGAGCATGCAAAATAGGATTAAGGATATAGACGGGGTGGATAATTTATGATCAGAGTATTAATAGCCGATGATGATGCAATCATTCGGGAAGGCTTGAAAATGATTATTGAAACACAGCAGGACATGGAGTTTTTGGGAGCTGCTGCAAACGGAGAAGAGGCTTATCAGCTATGTAGGGAGCAAAAGCCTGATGTGGTTATGCTGGATATCCGTATGCCGATTATGGATGGCATTGAAGCGGCGGGGCATATTCTGGACGAGAAGCTATCAGTGCCCTTATTGTTAACAACCTTTGATGAGCCGGATCTCATTCTACGGGCACTTCAAGCGGGGATTAACGGCTATATTCTGAAGAATAGTCCGGCAGAGCGGATTCTGTCGGCAATTCGAGTGATACATACTGGTGGAACGGTATTACAGGCAGATATTATGGAATTTATTCGAGGTAGAGTATCAAAGAGTCAATCCAACAGTAATTTATTTGACCTACTCCTTTCCCCAAGAGAATTGGAAATCGTGAAGCTGATTGCAGAGGGATTGTCCAATAAGGAAATCGGAGAGAAGCTATTTCTGACCAACGGTACGGTTCGTAATCATATCAGTACCATATTAGAGAAAACCGGTTTGGAACATAGAACGCAGATCGCTATAAAATATCTTAAAAGCTAGTAGCGTGACTTCCCCTTATTCTGTCATATCTATTCTCAGAGGACAATATAATGAATCAGATAAACAAGCCATTCGTTATAATAGTTTATTTTGAGAGGAGGTACCCGATGGATAAAAAGGTTGAGGATAAGATGGTACAGCAGATTGAGAAAAACTTAAATAACAATATCGATGAGAATTTGCTCTTTACTGGTCGAAGCTTTGATAAGGATAGGTCACAGAAAAAGAGCCAATACCAGGGGACACAGATGTTATTGCCCGATAAGGATAGTGCGCAGGTCGCAAATCCGATGATTTCCTTAGATTATCATAATCCCGCAATTCCAGTATCAAGAGCCGAATATATCAGGCAGGCAAGAGAGTCTTGTCTCAGACAGCTCAGCACAATGCAGAGTACTGCCAGAGCCTATGACAGCTATTATCTTGATAGTGCATTGCAGAATGCACAAATTGAGCAGGATAAAAAGCCCAGGATGCACCGGCTGTTTCATGAGGGGACTGAGATGGGCAATGATGAAGAGGCCATGCAAGAGATTATAGCCTTTCGCTTCTTAATCATCCGGTTGGTTTGCGCCATCATTTTATTCCTTAGTATTTTTCTCATTGATAAATTCGATTTTCATATTGGTGAGTTTTCTTCTGCCAAGATAGAGGAGTATGTATCCGGTAAGGATAGTATGAAAGAGCTGGAGGATTTTGTGATTACGCTCCTGAAGAAATAAGCTGGTAACGAATAACATAGGAGGGTGCCGGGGAGTGGGCACTTGTTCTAGGTTAACATATAACAGGAAATGGTTTTGTTCATTGTATTTTCATTTCATATCAGTTATAATAACGGATAGTAAAACGCTAAGCAGCAGGTTTGATAGCAATTAAGAGTATCATATAGTAAACTGCAGGGTTTTATGTTAGAGAACTGACCAGAAGCAGCTCTTATCCGTATGAGGTATGAAAGGAATTATAAATGAGAAAACTAGCATTATCAGATGAAATACTACTAACCATAGAGAAGCCGGCCAGATATATCGGCGGCGAAGTCAATATGACAGTGAAGGATCCAAAGCAGGTGGATGTTCGCTTCTGTATGTGCTTTCCTGATGTATATGAGATAGGAATGTCCCATTTAGGCATACAGATTCTTTATGATATGTTTAACCGTCGCGAGGATACCTATTGTGAGAGGGTATACTCCCCTTGGGTGGATTTGGACAAGCTGATGAGAGAGCGAAATATTCCTCTTTTTGCCTTAGAGAGTCAAGACCCAGTTAAGGACTTTGATTTTCTCGGTATTACACTCCAATATGAGATGTGTTATACCAATATTCTTCAGATACTAGAGTTGTCCGGGATACCGATCTATGCAAAGGACCGAACCGATGAGCATCCTCTTGTTATCGGCGGTGGGCCCTGTAGCTACAATCCGGAACCCATTGCAGACTTTTTTGACTTCTTCTATATAGGTGAAGGCGAGACTGCTTATAACGAGATTATTGATTCCTATAAGGAATACAAAAAAGCAGGGAAATCCAGAGCTGAATATTTAGAACGCGTGGCACAGATAGAGGGAATGTATGTGCCCGCTTTTTATGACGTAAAATATAAGGAAGACGGTACCATTGAAAGCTTCGCACCAAATAATCCCCATGCTCCCAAAACGGTGAAGAAGCAGGTGGAGATGAACCTCAGTGAGGCTGCCTATCCCCTAAAGCCCCTTGTACCCTTTATTAAAGCTACTCAGGACAGGGTTGTGCTAGAGATTCAGAGAGGTTGTATCCGCGGTTGCCGCTTCTGTCAGGCAGGAATGATTTATCGTCCAACCAGAGAGAGAGACATAGAATATCTAAAGAAATGTGCCTATGAGATGCTATCCTCAACCGGGCATGAGGAGATTTCTTTAAGCTCCTTAAGCTCCAGTGATTATTCCTGTTTACAGGAGCTGGTATATTTCTTAATCGATGAATTTGGAACGAGGGGAGTGAATATCTCTCTACCTTCTCTTCGTATCGATGCCTTTGCCCTGGATGTTATGAGTAAGGTTCAGGATATCCGTAAGAGTAGCCTAACCTTTGCGCCGGAAGCTGGAACCCAGAGATTACGCGACGTAATCAATAAAGGCTTAACCGAAGAAGCAATCTTAGGCGGTGCCATGAAGGCCTTCCAGAGTGGCTGGAATAAAGTAAAGCTGTACTTTATGCTGGGACTTCCTACAGAGACAGAAGAGGATGTGGAAGGAATTGCGATTTTATCTGACCGTATTGCCAGAGAGTATTATACCATACCAAAGGATCAGAGAAACGGCAAAGTCAGCATCACCTCTAGTACCTCCTTCTTTGTACCGAAGCCCTTCACGCCCTTCCAATGGTCTAGAATGATTACCGGTAAGGAATACGTAGAGAAGCAACGGTTCTTGAAGAGTAAGATGAAGGAGCAATTAAATTATAAGAGTATCAGGTATAACTGGCACGAAGCTGAATTAACAGAGCTTGAGGGAGTATTTGCCAGAGGTGACCGAAGAGTAAGCAAGTCGATCTATGATGCTTATCAGGCCGGATGTCTCTATGATTCCTGGTCCGAGCATTTTGATTATGATAAATGGATGAAAGCCTTTGAAGAGAATGGTGTCGATATGGCATTCTACAACAGTAGAGAACGTGAGGAAGAGGAAATCTTCCCTTGGGACTTTATCGATGTTGGAGTGACCAAGGCCTTTCTACTGCGAGAGTATAAGAGAGCGAAAGCAGAAAAGGTAACCCCGAATTGTAAGCAAGCCTGTGCGAATTGCGGTGCCAAGGAGTTTGGCGGAGGGGTATGCTTTGAGGAGGGTCTGACTACAGCAGACATGGAGGAGGCTATCTATGAAGGCAAGAATTAAGTTTCAAAAATATGGTTCTATGAAGTTCGTCGGACATCTGGATGTAATGCGTTATTTTCAGAAGCTATTCCGTAGAGCGAATATAGATAATGAATATAGTAAGGGCTTTAGCCCTCATCAGATTATGTCCTTTGCCGCCCCCCTTGGTGTGGGCCTAACCAGCGACGGTGAATATCTGGACGTACAGCTCTTATCTGCAGATACTCCGGAGGTTATGGTAGAACGAATGAATGCAGTGATCACAGAGGGCTTTCGAGTCATTGGTTATCGTCCACTTAAGGATGCGGAGCAGAATGTCAAGAATGTAACAGCGATGGCTCTGGTAGCCTCAGCCGATTATCTGGTTTCGTTAAAAGACGGCTATGAGCTTGGTGGTATTACAGATCAGGAGAGCTTTATCAAAGCCTTTACCTCATTCTTAGCTTCCTCAGAGATTGTAATCGGTAAGAAGACGAAAAAGAGTGAGAAAGAGGTTGATATTAAGCCTATGATTACTCTGGTAGCATTTGATAAGAAGGACTATGAGGACAAGCGTATCGCAACTCTGGAGGACCATCTTAGAGTATTAGGGGCTGATGCGGATAAGAAGCCGGAAAGTGTAGCCCAGTCCTATGAGAATGGAATTAAGGTATATCTGCAGGTAGATACGGGCAGCGCCTCGAATCTAAAGCCGGAGCTGGTAATGGAGGCCTTCTCTGAGTATCTTGGTGTGGAGTATAATAAATTTGCTTGGCAGACACATCGCATTGAAGTATATACCAGAAATGTGGAGACAGGAAAGCTGGCTGCATTAGATCAGGTGGATCGATAAGCAAAAGAAAGAGAAATTATTTGCATACAAAATACAATGGCAATATGATACAGAAGGAAGGACAGAGATGGAGAACAAGCTTGTAATAACGAAAAAGGATAATGTAATTATTTCTGCTTCCTTTGAAGGAAAGGACATGGTTCAGGTCTCCCTTAATACTTCCAAGGAAGAAAGCATCTTAGGCAACATCTATTTGGGTAAGGTTAAGAATATTGTAAAAAACATTAATGCTGCTTTTGTGGAGATAGCGGATGGGAGGATGTGCTATTATTCCATGAGTGAGAATCGCTATCCCATTCAGGTTTCTGACCAGGAGTATCAATCAGAGACCTCCAGACTCAATGAGGTCAAGGTTCGGATCGGAGATGAGATCATCGTCCAGGTCGTCAAGGAGGATGTTAAGACAAAAGCCCCTGTGGTCAGCAGTAATCTCAATTTTACCGGTAAGTTTGTTGCCCTGACTTATGGGAAGCCATCTGTCGGTGTGTCCTCGAAGATTTTGGAGGAGAAGGAGCGTAAAAGGCTGAAGGCAATTGCTATGAGTTACATGCATAGGGAATATGGTTTTATTATCCGTACCAATGCAGCCTATGTGGCCGAGGAGAAGATAGTAGGAGAGATTAAGAGGTTGATCGAGGCTTATGAGAATATCAGACAATATGGTGTTCATAAAAGCTGCTTTTCCTTATTGTTTCGGACACCACCGAATTATATCTGCGATATCAGGGACAGCTATACCGATAATGTGAGTGAGTTTATCACCGATGATGAGGAGCTTTATCATAACATGAAGGAATTCCTTGAGCTATATCAGCCGGAGGATCTAGAAAAGCTGCGCTTCTATAGTGATCAGACCTATAGTCTGGCAAGTCTTTATGGACTGAATGACAAGCTAGATGAGGCGGTTCGACCAATGGTGTGGCTTAAGTCGGGAGGCTCACTGGTCATTCAACCGACGGAAGCCTTAACCGTAATCGATGTGAATACCGGGAAAGCAGTTGCCGGTAAAAAGCAGGTTCAAGAGACATTTCTTAAGGTAAACCGGGAGGCTGCGAAGGAGATTGCCAAGCAGATCAGACTCCGTAATCTTTCAGGAATTATCATTATCGATTTTATAGATATGGAGCTTAAGAAGGATAAGGAACTACTCATGGAGGAGCTGGAGGAGTATCTGAAGAAGGATCCGGTAAAAACCACTCTTGTGGATATGACAGCACTGGGACTTGTTGAGGTTACCCGTAAGAAGGTTCGTAAGCCTCTCCATGAACAAGTAAATGAGGTGAGAAGACACTCATGATAAAGACAAATGTTATGCGGCTGTTAGACCAAGGCGGTATCACATATAAAGCTTTGGAGTATGAGGTGGATGAGAATAATCTTGCCGGTGAGCATGTAGCGCAGCAGATTGACATGCCCCCTGAACAGGTATTTAAGACCTTAGTGGCAAGGGGAGAGAAGAAAGGGATCGTGGTATTCTGCATACCCGTGAATCTGGAATTGAACCTAAAGAAAGCGGCTTCCGTAATCGGTGATAAGAAGATCGAGATGTTACCGGTAAAGGATTTGCTCGCAAACACCGGCTATATCCGCGGAGGCTGTTCACCGATCGGAATGAAGAAGAAATATCCAACCTATATGGATGAAACAGCAATACTTTTTGATGAGATTACCGTTAGTGCAGGTGTCAGAGGCTGTCAGCTTTGTATTCCGACCGATGCCTTGATAGAATATATCGGTGCAAGTCTATGTGATATTGCAGAATAGTTTTATAGAGATTTCTTTTATAATTGCTGCACAGATTATCTGCGAAGTTAACTTTATGAATATAGGATAACCTGCTCCATAAGTAGTAAAACAATACTTCTTTTATTTGGGCATGTATTAAGATATACTACTTATTAATGGAGGTGCTGTAATAATGAATAATGAAGAATTGATTTTAAGCATGCTTACAGAACTAAAACAGAGTATGTCAGAAGTTGAAGATAGAATTTCCGGTATCGAAAGCGATATTAAATCTATCAGAAGAGATGTAAAGAAATAACATAAAAGCGATGACTTAATTTTAGACGAAATAGAACGAGTACATGATATATTTGAAAAAAGTATAATGAAATAAAAACGAAGATAAGATAAATCAACTCTGCTCCAAGGGATCGGGTAGGAGGCTAATCATAACTAGATTAGCTTCCTACCCGATAATGCTTTTATAAGAGTTCCTTCACTACAGATCGCGCCTCCCACGATTAAAGCTGCACCGATGAGCTGAAGAGGTTGCATCGTTTCTTTTAAGATAAGCACAGAGAAAAACACTGCTGATAATGGCTCGAGATATCCGCATATTGCAACTGTCTGAACCGGTAGTGAACCTATAGAGGAAAAATACATATAGCATCCGATTCCTGTGTTCAGTAGGCCGAGTATTGCAATAGGAAATATGCTTCCCGTAGGAACGTGAATGAAGAGACCATGCTTGAAGACGACAAATACAGCCACAGTCAGGCAGCTCACAGATAGCTGTAGAATGGAATTTTCCAAGCCTTTAATTTCAACACATTTTTTGTTGAAGATTATCATCAAGGAATACATCACTGCTGACATGAGACCACAGATTATTCCGAAGTAATTAACGCCTTCTTTCAGTGCCTGAGAATTGATCAAGCAAATTCCCACAAGTACGGTAATAAAACCAGTTGTTTTTATCCATGTCAATTTTTCTTTAAATAGGATTGGTGCTAATACCATTACAATAACTGGTCCGCAATAATTACATAGAGTTGCAATACTAACACCTATTTGCCTGTAAGCTTCATAAAGAAACAGCCAGCTTGCACCCATTGCCATGCCGGAGAAGACCAGCATAAGGAGTGATTTTGGTTTATTCAAAAAGGAAAATTTATTCCCAGTAATCAGGAAAAGAGAGACTAGAAGAAGGCTTCCCAGTAATGTTCGAAAAAGTACGATTTCATAGCTGCTTAAATCAATCATACTGGCAAATATACCGTTGGAGCCAAATAATAATAGTGACAGTATATATTTGGAGAGATGTTGGTCCCTTCCTACTGTTCTGGGGTGTGCGGATGGTTCCTTAAAATAAATCATTTGTGTTTGCCTTCTTTCTTGTAATATCTGCTTTTGTAATGTATCATAAATTTTGTTATGAGAAAAGAGAATGTTTGTCATGAATTCCATAACAAAATCAGATATAAGGGTGAGAAAATTGGAAACAAATATACAGAAATATATGGCATTTATAGAAACGGTGGAACTGGGAAGCTTTACAGAGGCGGCAGATAAGCTGAAATATTCACAATCTGGTATTAGTAGAATGATTGCCGATTTGGAGCATGAATGGAATGTCACTTTGTTGGAACGAGGAAGATATGGAATAAAAATAACCTCTGATGGATTAAAGATTCTTCCCTATGTAAAGCGACTTTGTTCAGAGTTTGAAAGAATGCAAGCACAAGTGAATGATTTGAGAGGATTGAAAACTGGATTGATCCGAATTGGAACCTTCTCCAGTGTAGCTACTCATTGGCTGCCCAAAATCATCAAGAGATTTCAAGAGGATTATCCGGGGATTGACTATGAGTTACTGCTTGGCGACTATAAAGAGATAGAGGAATGGATAGAAGAAGGACGTATTGATTGCGGTTTTGTAATGCTGCCTACGTCAGGTCACTTCGATTGCATCAGCTTGCACAAAGATCAACTAATGGCAATCCTTCCGATGGATCATCCCTTTGCAGCTGCAGAATATTTTCCCGTAACTGAGTTAGTGAAAGAGCCATTCATGCTTCTAGAAAAAGGTGCAAAAGGAGAAATATCCGGAATTTTTGAAAAGCATGGACTGGAGCCAAAGGTTCACTTTATAACCTGGGATGACTATGCAATCATGTCTATGGTTGAAAGTGGATTGGGTATCAGTATTCTACCGGAGCTGATTCTAAAACGAATTCCCTATCAGATTATTGCTAAACCGCTAGATCCTCCGGCTTATAGGAATATCGGATTTGTTTTGAGGGATAGGAATAGTGCCCCTATTGTTGTACAACGTTTTATGGATTATCTGGAATATAGAGATTGATATTAATACTTGTATGCGAGAAATGGTGGTAGATTAAAGGAAGGACATCGCTATACGCCTGAAACCTTCAAGTATGCTTTTGAATGGCTGAGTTCCAGGTAGTTAATCCCAAGACAGCCCTCGTATCAATATAGCCATGTCCGCCCACACAATCCATTGCTTTACAGTACCGGTGTTTTGATACCCAGGTAACCATTGGCTGCTGCAAGCAGGACAATAAAAAGTCCTATGACAATAAAGGCACCAACTAATTGGCTTCGTTTCAATACCGCTACTTCACGCAAGCAAAGTACATACAGTACCGTCTTCCATAGTAAGATACCCACAGGTTCAATAGGGTAGTTGTATCAAAAGAGAAAATCCTTCGCTAAAAGTTTTACCTTCTCACATTTGTTTAGCTGCTAGCACTTTTATAATGCTTTAGTCCAAAGCTCCAGAAACATAAAGCGAAGATCGTGAATAGTACTACGATAATACAGCCATAGATCATTTCCGGGAAGGTTAGCTTTCCGGCAATTAGCTCGGTGGGATAGGTGGCCATGATACCATAGGGAATAAAGAAGTAGAAGATTACCTTATACACACCCTTAAACAGAGTACCAGGTACTTTCATGCACAATTCCAGTATTGTATCCCCCATGCGGGCAATGTTATTTGCTGAGATGGTGAAGAAGGGTATGCTTCGGACAATTATCTGAAGATCATACCATAGCAGGGTCATAAGCAGTACAAAGATAAAGTAGGCTGCAAATCGAACAAAGGTTACTTCTATTGCAAGCTGCTTTACGCCATATAATATCAGGATAATACTTGCGATTACCAGCGGGAAGGAGCCCAAATCAACACTTTCGAAGCTTAAGCGCAGCAGAGGATTTACCGGCTTAGTAAGATAGTGATCCAGATCTCCGCTTCGTATCTTATTGGGAATACCATTGGTGCCGAAGAAGAAAATAAGCATGTTTAAAGCATTAATTAGTGAAAAGGTACCAATGAAGATAATCATCTCCGGTATGGACCAGCCTCCGATGGTATCAACCTTAGAATAGATCGCCTGATAGAATAATACTTGAATCAGGAACATGGAACCGTCCACAAAGAAAGCACCGAAGAAGGATAGTCGGAAAACCATCAGCTTGGATAGCTTCATACGTATTAGTGCCGAAATAAATCGCATATTACTTTTCCTATTTGTTTTAACTTTCATTATATACCCACCCCATCGTATTGGATGCGAAGCCTTTCATAAGATATTTTATTAATAATCATGAACGTCAGCACCCAAACAGTAAGTGTGATCAGACCAAAGATTATTTCTTCTCCATTTCTTCCGATTAATAGCATGGAGGGTAGATAAGAAGTGTAGTAAAATGGAAAATACCGCATAGCCTGAAGCACAATCTCTGGAAGTAGTGCTAACGGTATTAAGGTTCCTGCAACAAAGGCAACCAGATTATTCTTAATCATCAGGAACAGGTAGATGTCCTGGAATTTAAGTGTTAGTAAGCCCAGGAAATAATTCAACTGTACCATAAAAATAAGGCCCAATATTATGAATACGAAGGCTGCCAGAATAAGCCAAAGGTTACTAGTAAAGGTAAAGCGGATGCCGAAGATGAAGATCCATACCACTGCCGCAATCAGATTGAAAATCATATAAAACACGGAGGCACCGGCGGTCTGGGCAAGAAAATAGCCTTGGATATTCGCCGGGATAACCATATATTTTGAGAAGGTTCCCGTGCGGATACGATTGCTGAGCTCTTCACTAACCTCGTTAGACTTATCTAACTGTGACAGGAAGGAATTAATAATATAATAGGACAGCATGGAATCAAAGGTGAAACCAGCTACCATGGTGCGATGATTGAAGATTCCCTGCCATAGAATGAAGGCGAAGAGTATCTTTGCGATAGTGAATACCACACTAACCGCAATGTCAAACCTCCAGGCTAACTGAGCCTTAAAGGTAATCTTTGATATTTCCAGATATTTTCTCATGAAAACCCTCATTACTTGCAGCCTGGTTGTTGGTTAAGAAACCGCAGGAATTAGTCGCTTGCTTTAAAGGGTATACTGCGCAGATGTTTGACAGGAGATACGTGTATTCCTTACGAGAAATTGCTTTGTTCTTCATGCTGACACCCCGCTTTTATCATTATAGATACGCTCTACTACATTTCCGATATCTTCTTCCTCAATGGAAATGTCCTTTAAGTCGTAGCGACTGAGAACATCCTTTAATAACTCCTGGGAATGCTCCTTTTTCACCAGGAGGGATACCTTATAGGGCGCTGCTTCCAGAATGCTATGCTCTTGGTTTAACTGACAGATTTCCTCTTGTTCCAGTGAGATCGTAATCTTTTTATGAGTCTGATATTTGGCAAATAAATGGTCTGTGTCACCGTCATAAAGCTTTATACCGCCGTTAATTACAACACATCGTTTACATAAGGATTTTATGTCTTCCATATAATGGGATGTAAGAATGATAGTAGTACCTTTCGTCTCGTTTACCTCTTTTAGAAAACGACGGATCTGCTTCTGAGCCACGGCATCCAGGCCGATGGTCGGTTCATCTAGGAATAGTATCTTTGGATTATGTAGGAGGGCCACAATTAGCTCCAGCTTCATTCGTTCGCCGAGAGACAGAGTACGTACCTGAACATTCAGCAGATCAGTGACTCCAAACAATTCGATGAAGTAATCTAGATTCTCCTGATATTCCTGATCAGGAATATGGTATAGCTCTTTGAACAAGAGGAAGGTATCCGCAGCGGAGAGCTCAAAGAATAGCTGACTTTTCTGACCCATAACAACGGCATAATTCTGTTTAAAGGAATTCTCCAGCTTATTGGGATAGTAGCCAACGACACAGATTTCTCCGGAGCTAGGAGCAATGATCCCGGTTAACATCTTTACCAGTGTCGTCTTTCCGGCCCCGTTTGGCCCAATCAGCCCGATGAATTCTCCCTCACTTACCGTAAGGTCGAAGGAAGAGACTGCGGTCTTCGTTACGAATTCGCGTTTGAATAAGGACTTGATGCTACCCTTTAAGCCCGGCTCCTTGGTAAACCGCTGATAAATCTTTGTAAGATTTTTTATTTCAATCACATTCATTTTGTTATAATCCCTTTCTGTTAATTAACTCTAAGAATCTGAGGAACAGCTCGCACGGAGAGCTTCTCCGATGCCTGCTCTCAGGTATGATTCACGTATGCGAGCTTACAAATGTACAAATATACTTTGCTGATTCTCATTTTTACTTGCACACAAAAAGCCTGCTAAGATACAATCGGCCTCACCTGTCAGTAACAGTTCGAAGATTGCTCCCAGCGGGTCATAAAAACCACAACAATAGCTCGATCAGTCATAAGGATAGGAGGAGAAGCTCCTGCATATCTTGACATTAACATAAAGTATTGTTATTTATGGTTTATATAAATAAAGTGCCAGTTAGCTGACACTTCACAAATTCCTATCATAAAAAAATCGCGACTAATATTGCCACGATTTAGGAATACATAGGATTCGTTTGTTTTGAAGCAATCTGTAAGGCAGGCTAAAAATAGCAACAAAAAGAAAGCGGACATTTCCGCTATGATACTGCGATGCTTAGAAGAGAAAGCACAACAGGAGCTGCTATATCGCCATTATTATTGAGTTGTAACCTCTATTACAGATACACTTAACAAACAAACCATCCTTTCATAATTAAGATGCTTCTATTATAATAAGTTTGTTAATATGTGTCAATTAAATACTAATTATTGTAGGACCTAATATTGGATGTAAATTGAAGTCGAAATTGACATAATGGAAATACTGACATACCTAAATAAACTGATTGTCACAGACCACATTTGAGACTCTCTTTAATAGATTAGGGAACTTCGGATAATGCGTTTTAGAAAGAGATGGAATATTAAGGTGGTAATATACATCTCATACAAGTATAATATTGGTGATGATAAATGCAAAGATTGATATTTCTTACATTGGGACAATCCGTTTGTCGAAGCAGAGGAAATAATTTGTTGGATGTAATAGATCACGAAGTCAGTATTTGACAGGATTATAGCGATGACATATAATCGATAAAAGGAATTAGTGAGTGATTCATATTAGTGGGGAAAGGGATCGGTGTTACCATGAGAAGACAGGATAGAGAAATTACGGATTTGAACGAAATCTTCGATATCATCAAAAAATGTGATGTGTGTCGAATGGCATTCTTTGGGGAAGAATATCCATATATTATTCCTTTGAATTTTGGTGTAACCTTTGATGGAGCTGATTTCAAGTTGTACTTCCATGCGGCAAAGGAAGGGACAAAGCTGGATTTGATGCATAAGAACCCGAAGGTGGGATTTGAGATGGATTGCAATCATAAGCTGGTTATGCGTGATAACGGTACCTGTACTATGGAGTATGAGAGCGTCTGTGGTAGCGGTATTATTCGTATTGTCGAGGAGGATGAGAAGATCTTTGGCTTGAAGGTCCTGATGGCTCAATATCATGGAGAAAATGAAAATCATTTCCCAGAACAGGTTCTTAAGATGACGGAGGTCATGGAGCTAACGGTAAAGGAGATTACCGGTAAGAGATTGAAGGTCAAAGATTAAGCAATCGTTTCAAAATAATAGGTAAATAGTTTTGTTGTGGGATTAGCTAAGGCAAGCGGGGGATAGTTGCTATGAGACTAAAAAACAGTCACATCATTATCGTTATAATTCTTTTCCTTGTAATTGGGCTTGTGTTCTTTATTCCTCAGAAGATAGAGAAAGAATATAGTGGAATCCAATACCGGATTGGTAACGAGGTCTATGAAGAGAAAATCCTTATTCATATGAATGGATATATTAGGAGAGGGCTTTTTCTCTATCAATATCCATATTTGAGCCAATTGACCAAGAGCAAGGGAAGAAGAGTTGGTCTTCAAAAGATGGTCTAATAATATCAGCACCTGCAAATAATTTAAATGAAGCAATAGAAATAACAAGTAGGTTGGTAAAATATATAGAGTGAGTAAATAAAAAAGAAAATTAAGTAACAATTAATATTCTTGGTATCACAGAAGAGTAGTCCGAAGACAGGTTGCTGACAGAAGTACTGAGATGGGATACCTTTTTGAAAAGTATTTGCAGTTTACGTGCAATTCTTAGGTAGCTGAGGGAACGATGAAATCAGACGTGCGATAAGTCGCACGAGCGCAAATGTTTGACGAAGGGAATAAATCGGAAAGCTACTGAGTAGGTTTTCGATTTATTCCATGAGGAGTTTTTGCGCGGTCTGATTGCTTCAAGTGAAGGAAGATACCTTAGAAGTGCTAGGAAACTGGAACGGCTTTTCAAAAGGGTATCCTATGGCAGTGCTCTCTGACAGCAATCGTCCCTAGAAACCATTAAATAATATTTGACAAATTAATTCATTTATGCTAGTATAACTTAGTGTGCCGCACAATGAGGTTTAAGCTCTATGCACAAAAGCCTTTAATGGCTTTTGAGAATAGACACCGTAGTTGGCGAGTAATGATAATAGGAGGTGCCAATATGTACGCAATTATTGCAACTGGTGGAAAACAGTACAAGGTAGCGGAAGGCGATATCATTAAAGTTGAGAAGCTTGGCTTAGAAGCTGGAGCAACTGTTACTTTTGATCAGGTACTTGCAGTTAATAATGGTGAGTTAGTAGTAGGAAATCCTACTGTAGCAAACGCTAAGGTTTCTGCAACTGTAGTTGAAGAAGGCAAGAACAAGAAAGTTATTGTTTTCAGATACAAGAGAAAGTCTGGATATCACAAGAAGAATGGTCATAGACAACCATTTACCAAGGTTAAGATTGAAAAGATTAATGCATAGGTAGATGTGATATGATTAACGTATCCATATATAAGAATGCAGAGAATTTGGTTACCGGCTTTAAGCTGTCCGGACATGCCGATTATTCGGAGTATGGCAGTGACATTGTATGTGCAGCAGTATCTGCATTGGTAATCAATACGATAAATTCTATTGATAATTTTACCTCGGATCGGTATTCTTTAGACCAGGATGAGAAAAAAGGTTTTATAGAATTTCATGTGATTTCCCCTTTGAGTAGCAACTCCAACCTGCTGTTAAGCTCCTTGGTATTAGGACTTTCAGGAATTGTAGAGGAATATACTGAGAAGTATATCAAGCTGTCTCAGGTAAAATCACAGTAACTAATATACTGATATGAAATTAGAATTGCAGGAGGTGTAAAACATGTTAAGAATGAACCTTCAATTTTTCGCTCATAAAAAGGGTGTTGGTTCTACCAAGAACGGTAGAGATTCCGAGTCCAAGAGATTGGGTGCTAAGAGAGCAGATGGTCAATTTGTTCTTGCAGGAAATATTCTTTTCAGACAGCGCGGAACGAAGATCCATCCCGGAGTAAACGTTGGACGCGGTGGCGATGATACATTATTTGCTTTAGTTGATGGCGTTTTAAGATTCGAACGCAAGGGTAGAGATAAGAAACAGGCTAGTGTATACCCGGTAGAAGCAAAATAATTAAACATTCGTAGATTAACCCCAAATTCTAGGAACAGGATTTGGGGTTCTTTTATGATTTATTCTTTTGGTATATAATGGGTGTGTATGGAATTGTCTTTTGTATTGGGAGGGGTGGCTTTGGAGAAGAACGAACTTAAGGATTTATTATGTCTTATCAAGGATGACAACAGTAACATACCGGAGAACAAAAAGCCGTATGATGTAGCGGTCCAGTGTCTTTACTATATCGGAGATACTGATAAGGAATTGAGGGATGATCTGATTTATACAATATTGTCTGATTGGATTAGTGACAAGAAATTATCGGATCATGAGATCAAGAATCTGCTTGGGATATTACTTGATAAGGAACATCTCCTAAAGGGGTTGGGAGAGACGAACGATACTGTATTTTGCAGAACCTTCTCGGTTCTGATTGTTGCTACTATAATTAACAGACATAGAATGGATAAGCTTTTATCCGGTGATGAGTTTCAGAAAGCCTTTGAGGCAGTGATCCAATTTTATCAGGAGGATCAGGACGTAAGAGGATATATTGGGGAGAAAGGTTGGGCTCATGGGGCAGCTCACGGAGCGGATGCTCTGGATGAATTAGCAAGATGCGAGGAAGTCAGTAGGGAAGGCTTAATAATCATCCTGGATGCAATATATAAGAAGGTCAATATAGGCCATTATGGTTATCTACATTTTGAAGAGGAACGGATGATAACAGCAGTGAAGGCAGTCCTCGGAAGAAATGTTTTATCTTCCTCGGAGGTGGAAGCTTGGATCAGAAGCTTCTGTAATTTCCGAAAAACCGGAGTCTACCCAGATGATGTGGTGAAGGAAGTAAATATCAATACATTTCTTAAAAGCCTGTATTTCCGATTAATTGACATACCGGAGTATCAGACCTATGCGGCTATTGCAAAAGATTGCCTGCATCAGATAAGCCGGTTTAAGAATATTGAATGAATAGATGTTGACGGGAATTATCAAAAGTTATATTTTGAAGTGTTCCTGTATTAAGGATAGATATACGTGTTGTATTTAACAGTTATTTTTATTATAATAAGCATGATAGATTTTGGAAACAATAGTTATAGTTTGTAATAGAGAGGATAGCGTACGTTTGGACGTTAGACAGGTGATAAAATGTTTGCAGATAGAGCAGAGATTTATATAAGGTCTGGCAAGGGCGGAGATGGCCACGTCAGCTTTCGTAGGGAGATTTTTGTTCCGGCCGGAGGTCCCGACGGAGGTGACGGAGGGAAAGGCGGCGACCTGATTTTTGAGGTGGATGAGGGCCTTAATACCTTGACGGACTTTCGGTATATTAGAAAGTATTGTGCAGAGGATGGAGAAAACGGCGGTAAGAAGAAATGTCATGGTAAGAACGGAAAAGATTTAATTGTAAAGGTTCCGCCGGGGACTGTAATAAAGGAAAAGGAAACAGGTAAGGTTGTTGCGGATATGTCCCACGGTCATAATCGAGAGGTTCTTCTTCGCGGCGGTCGTGGTGGTAAGGGTAATCAGCATTATGCAACCTCGACCATGCAGGTACCCATGTATGCACAGCCCGGTCAGAAAGCACAGGAGATGAATGTACTACTGGAGCTGAAGGTGATTGCGGACGTGGGCTTGGTTGGCTTCCCGAATGTAGGTAAATCAACTCTTTTATCCCGCGTAACCAATGCAAGACCAAAGATTGGTAATTATCATTTTACGACCATAAGCCCGAATTTAGGTGTGGTTGACTTAGAAGGTGGCGGGTTTGTTATCGCCGATATTCCTGGATTAATCGAAGGTGCCTCCGAAGGTCTGGGATTAGGACATGAGTTCTTAAGACATATTGAGCGTACAAAGGTTATCATTCATCTTGTCGATGCCGCATCCACTGAGGGGCGTGATCCTATCGAGGATATCGAGAAGATTAATGCAGAGCTTACCGCATACAATGCAGAGCTGGCCAAGCGTCCGCAGGTAATTGCTGCCAATAAGATCGACGTTATGATGGAAGAAGATTCAGAAGAGATAATTAAAAAGATAAAAGAAAAATTTGAGCCTATGGGCATTCCTGTATTTCCTATATCCGCTGTCAGTGGTAAGGGCATGAATGAGCTTCTCTATCATGTCAAGGGAATGCTGAATAACCTGGATAGCACCCCTATTGTATTTGAGAGGGAATTCTTCATCGAGGATATGGCGAACTCCACCTTGCCCTTCGAGGTATGGAAGGAAGAAGACAAGGTATTTGTTGTGGAAGGTCCTCGTATCGAGAGAATGCTTGGCTATACCAACATAGATTCCGAGAAGGGCTTTGAGTTCTTCCAGAAGTTCTTGAAGGAAAATGGTATCTTGGACCAGCTTGAGGAGCTGGGAATTGAAGAGGGTGATACCGTTAGGATGTATGGCTTAAGCTTTGACTATTATAAATAGACGAATAAGAAAGTTATATCGATACATTTCTCATATAGAATGCATGTTTACTTTTGAAAGGAGTATACTGATGACAACAAAGCAAAGAGCATATTTAAAGGGCTTGGCAATGACAATTGACCCGATTTATCAGATAGGAAAAGCGGCTTTAACTCCGGAGCTTACCCAAGGGGTATCGGAAGCCCTTGAAGCTAGAGAATTAATAAAAATCAGTGTCTTAAAGAACTGTGCGGATGATCCCAAGGAGATGGCTCAGATGTTAGCAGAGCGTACCCACTCTGAGGTAGTCCAGGTGATCGGTAAAAAAATTGTATTATATAAAGAATCTAAGGATAAGAAGAAGATCGAGTTACCCGTAGAAAAGAAATCCAAGAATTAGGATATATGTTATTGCTATAGAATGGCCTGATTAAGGATAGGAAGGCAGTGGACTGATGAAGAAAATTGGAATTATGGGCGGAACCTTCAACCCGATTCATTATGGACATTTATTTTTAGCCGAAAATGCTTACGAACAACTCGGTTTGGATCAAATCCTATTTATGCCCTCTAAGAATCCTCCGCATAAGCCGAAGCCGGAAGCGATTACAGATCAACAGAGGGTGGACATGATAAACCTGGCGATTGGGGATAATCCGCATTTTGCATTATCAACCCTTGAATTAGAGCGTGATGGCTACACCTATACTGCCGATACTTTAAGGCTTTTGACAGAAGAGCAGGATGAAATCCGATACTATTTCATTGTCGGTGCCGATTCCCTGTTCATGATGCATCGCTGGTATCAGCCCCAGGTCATTTTCGATCTATGTACGGTGGTTGCAGCCGGAAGGGATCATGTGGATGATGGCAAGCTGATCGAGCAGGCAGGTTTTTTGAAGGAGCAGTATCATGGGGACATCCGACTGGTGAAGATGCCAACCATACAGATAGCCTCAGAGGATATTCGAGGCAGGATCGCACAGAATATGACAATCCGTTATTATGTGCCCGACCGCGTGGCTGAGTATATCGATCAGAACAGGCTATATCATAGCTAACCGGAGGACGAGATGGAATGACACTTGAATTATTGCGGGACAGAATGAAAGAGACATTAAAGCAACCGCGTTATCTTCATAGTATCGGTGTGGAGGAAGTAGCCTGTGACCTCGCTGTTATCTATGGCTTTGATCCAATGAAGGCTAGTATTGCCGGTATTCTTCATGACTGTGCTAAGGAATTATCGGATGAAGAGCTTCTGCAAAGCTGTAAGCTTTATCATCTGGAAGTGAGAGAAATTGAAGCTCGGAGCCCGTACTTACTTCATGGCAAAGTGGGCGCGGTATTTGCCAGAGAATACTTCGGTATTGAAGATCCGGAGATTATCAGTTCCATCGTATATCATACAACAGGCAGACCGAATATGAGTCTGTTAGAAAAGATTATTTTTACTGCAGATTATATTGAGCCTTCCCGCAAGCCGATACAACGGATTGACGAGATTAGGGCAACGGCCTATACAGACCTTGATACAGCAGTATTTATGATACTGGAGAATACTTTGGAATATCTGGAACAGTCAAAGGCTGATATTGATACAATGACAGTAGATACTTATAATTACTATAAAGCAAAACTTTGTTTACACAACAAGCCAAGTGGCTTTTGATAGGCAACGTAGAGATTGAAAGGGGATTGTAATGGACAATTCAAAGAAAATGGTTAGGCTTGCATATGAGGCTTTAGAAGAGAAGAAGGGCGAGGATATTACAATAATTGAGATTAAAGACATCTCGATTATTGCAGATTACTTTATCATTGCGAATGGATCGAACGCTTCCCAGGTAGATGCACTTATGAATTCAGTTTCAGAAACCTTGGGTAGAAATGGCTATGAGCCGAAGAGAATTGAAGGTGTTAGAAGTGCCAGCTGGATTCTGATGGATTACGGCGATGTGGTAGTACATGTATTCTCGAAGGAGGATCGTCTGTTCTACAACCTTGAGCGTATCTGGAGAGATGGTAAGACCGTCAGTAAAGAGGAACTGGAAGACTAATCTTCGCTTGTAGAAACAGCAAAATTTGTTGGTCTTAGTAATGACCTACTAAGAAGTCAAATGGGGATTCAGCAATTTGTCAGGATTCCTTATGATTTTTGGTTTGATTTATACTTCCGAGTATTGTGGAAATAAGGAAGAGGACTAAGGACAAGAAGGATAGATAAGCTATTATGATAAAGGGAAGCCGTACGGCTTCCCTTTATGTATGAATACAGGAATCAAAAAGTATGCGTCTAGTTAAACATACGGAATAATCCGATTACCTTACCCTGAATATTCAGATCAGATACTATGATGGGCTCCATGGTATCGTTCTCCGGCTGTAAGCGGTAATATCCATTCTCTTTATAGAAGGTCTTTACGGTTACTTCTTCTCCGATTAATGCAACGACATAATCGCCGTTCTTAGCGTGAGACTGTTTCTGTACTAAGATCTTATCCCCATTATAAATTCCGACATTAATCATACTATTGCCTTTAACCTTCAGCATGAAGGTGTCTT
The DNA here is from genome assembly GCA_023411555.1 of Bacillota bacterium. Taxonomy (GTDB): domain Bacteria; phylum Bacillota; class Clostridia; order Lachnospirales; family Lachnospiraceae; genus Mobilitalea. The sequence goes on along the minus strand of JAEYOQ010000002.1, from coordinate 96,849 downwards.
CGTTCGGCATATATTCTGCCGGAATTGGAAAATAACTATCAATATTCTCAACTGCAAGAATCGGTTGACCTGCTGTAATGGTACCGACAACGGGAACATTCACAAGATCACGTCTTGTCAGGTTAAATTCGTCATCTATAATCTCAATGGCACGCGGCTTGGAAGGGTCACGACGGATATAGCCGTTCTTCTCTAAGGTCTCGAGATGGGAGTGTACGGACGAGGTCGACTTTAATTTCACGGCTTCACAAATTTCACGAACAGCCGGAGGATAGCCTTTATTAATTATCTGAGATTTTAAATATTCGAGTATTTCTTTCTGCTTATTGCTTATTCTGCCATAGCCCATATAAGTATCTGCCTCCATTTCCTATTTGTATCATTATAACATAACTGTATTTAAAATGCAAAACTTATGTTCTGGAAAACGAAAAAATGTTTGTAAAACAAAATATATGTTCGAAATCTGTTGACAAACATATGTTTGCATTGTATAATCGAATATAGAAACAAATGTTCGTATCATATGTTCGATTTATTATAAAACAACCCATATTATTGTAAAATAATTTGCACAGAGACATCGGATGACCATAACCCATATTATACTGAAATCAATGAGTGATACCGACCCGGTATTTACTCGTTTGAATACATAATGAAAGAAGGACTGCAGGGCAGCTTTCTTTAAGAATGATTAAAAAGCTTTCGCGAAGCGGATGGTTTAAAACTACAGTTACTAATGAATTAACCTTAGGAGGGGAAAAGTGATGAGTAGAACAGCAGATTATATTATGAAAGGTAGCAGATATTATCAGCTGAATAAAAAGAGAATATGGGGATTTGGTTTCGCAGTATTATTAATGGTTCTAATTGTTTCCGTATTTTGTGTTACAAAGACAGTAACAGCACAGAGAGCAACGGATCGTACAAAGCTGGTAACCTGCATTGAGGTGAAGAAGGGTGATACCCTATGGGATATTGCATCCGCATATTTTACGGAAGAATATGATGATTTGAACGAATATATCGAAGAGATAAAGGACAGCAACGGAATCGTATCTGATGAGATACATACAGGCAATTATATTATCGTTCCTTATTATACTGACGCTTCCTTCAATTTGACTTCACGTGTGGATTGAAAGAAAGATAAAAATAACAAAGACCTTGACAAAAATAATACTTATGAATATACTAGTCAAAACAAGTAAAAAATAATATCTATTTCATACAGGCAATGATGAGAAGAGTAACTATCCGGAGGGTATACAGAGAATTCCGTAAGCTGAGAAGGAATAACCCGAATATAGCGAAACAAGCCTCTGAGCCTCATACGGATCCGAAATATTGGTGATGCTATGACGTGAGTTCACGTTACAGAACTAGAGTATACATGTACTCGATGAGATTAATATGGCGACATATTGATGAAATAGGGTGGCAACGCGAAGATGTATATCGCCCCTACAGATGCTTCTGTAGGGGCGTTTTTTTATCCGTTTATACGAAATTTCTTATGAATTTCCTATACAATAAGAGCACTTTGTAAGCATCTGCTAACATGAATAATAATATTAGATAGGAGTGAATGAGGATGAAAAATGATTATAAGGAGAGACCGGTTTTTCCGAAAAGAGCAGTAATTACTGCAGGTATGCCTTATGGCAATAAGGAACTACATTTTGGCCACATCGGAGGAGTTTTTATCCATGCAGATGTGTTCGCGAGATTCTTAAGAGATCGGATCGGTAAAGACAATGTAATTTTTATATCCGGTACAGACTGTTATGGTTCTCCTATTCTGGAAAATTATCGTAAGATGATAGACCAAACAGGAGCAACCATCTCAATAGAAGATTATGTGATGCTAAATCATCAGAAACAGAAGGAAGCCTTGGAGCAATATCAGATCAGTCTTAATCTATACGGAGCATCCGCTTTAGGACGGAGTAAGGAGATACATGCTAAGGTTTCTGAGGAGATATTCGATGAATTGTATCAAAAAGGTTTTCTCCAGAAGCTATCGACAGCTCAGTTCTATGATCCGGAACATAAGGTGTTATTGAACGGCCGTCAGGTCATAGGGCAATGTCCGATCCAGGGCTGTTCCTCTGATAAGGGTTACGCAGATGAATGCTCCCTGGGGCACCAGTATATGCCCAGTGAACTGATTAATCCCAAGAGCACCTTATCCGGTAGGACACCTGAGCTAATACAGGTTACCAATTGGTATTTTCGGTTGGAAGACTTTCAGTTGCTCTTATCCGAGTATACCAAGTATCTAAAGGAAGAGACCAATACGCGGAAATATCAGCTCAGCGCCATGGAGGAATTTCTGAAAAAGCCTGTAATCTATATCAAGAAGAGTCAGTTGGAGCGACTGGTGTCAATCAAAGAAAAATTACCGAAGCATACTCTGCTGGACGAACAGAATAAGTCGTCGGTTACGGTAGAATTTGAGACCTTAAGTGATAGGGAACAGGCAGGTGTTCTTCTTAGTGACCTTGGCATCTTTTATCGTACCGGAAAGACCCTGGTTCCCTTCCGGTTATCGGGTAATATTGAATGGGGTGTCAAGGTTCCTGAGAAAGAGGATTTGAATAACCTAACCTTCTGGGTATGGCCGGAATCTCTATGGGCACCAATCTCCTTCACCAGAACCTATCTGGAAAGCCTCCATAAGGAGGAAGAGGAATGGAAGCAATGGTGGTGCTCTAAGGAAGCGAAGGTATACCAGTTTATCGGAGAAGACAATATTTATTTCTATGGACTTGCCGAGATGGCCATGTTTATGGCACTACAGTCTAGCAAACCATCGATCTCGCCAGTGGAGGGAGATCTGATGCTTCCTCATCTGATAGCCAATAATCATGTATTGTTTATGGATAGAAAAGCAAGCTCCAGCTCCGAGCTCAAGCCACCAATGGCTAAAGAGCTGCTGGATTATTATACACCCGAGCAGCTAAGAATGCATTTTTTAAGCCTTGGTCTGGATACGAAGAGTGTCAGCTTCATGCCTCAGGTTTATATGAAGAAGAAAGAAGGTCAGGATACCGTATTAAAGGAAGGGAATTTGCTCACGAATGTATACAACCGCCTGGTGCGTTCCTGCTTCTATACGGCGCAGAGGTATTATTCTTCAAGGATACCGAAAGGAATTATCAGTGAGAATATCCGAAGTGAATCGGTTAAGGTAATTCTCGCCTATGAGCGTCATATGTATAACCATGAATTTCATCGTGTGACTGAGGTGCTTGATACCTATATCCGAAATATGAATAAGTACTGGGTAAATAACATCCGGAACGCTGAGATGAATGAGGATGATGTTCTTCGCAGTCAGGTACTGATCGATACCCTACATGCTGTTCGGACTGTTGTAACCTTACTACACCCGATTGCGCCTGCCGGTTGTGAGATGATAAGGGAATATCTTGGTGTTGGGGAGGAGCTATGGAACTGGAAGCATATCTTTAATACCTTGGAGGAGCTGACCTTGAACAATGAGGACCACTGCTTAAAGTTTCTAGAACCAAGAGTGGATTTCTTCCAAAAGCATGAGATACAGTTTATCTCTGATTAAACCAGCTATAAGGGTACCTGCAATCATTCGGCTCAGTAGCTTCATTACTTGTTCATTCAGTCGATAGCAATCTGGTTGATCAGGTGTTCCACAAACATGTATCAGATTGAGGAGGGGATAAAAGGTCTGCCATGAATATGTGGCCAGGAGGAAGGGATAGGTAATATTAAGTATATCCTACCAGTGGTACCAAGTTGACGGGTATGTTATTATATGATAAGATACATTTTATATTCATAGCAATAGAGGGCTGCAAAAAGTGCTTTCTATTGTATTAGAGAATGCTTATCTGTATAGGCGTACTGGTATCAATACGACCAATTACAAATATGTTCAGGAAAATGCAGTAGATGTGTTTGCGGTTTTCCTGAACCTTTTTGTGTGTTAGTGTCGTCGGCATTAGACGGAGGCAAAAGTTGACGATAGTAATATAATATGATAAGATACTCTTTACATTTTTTAGTATGCTTTCTGTTGGTGAATGATCTATGTCATGTCACTGCGGATTGGGGGAAATATGATATTAGTAATTGGTATTATAACAACAATTATTACGCTACTTATCGTAGCTTTAGAGATAATGATCGGGTATGAGCGAGGAATCAGAAAAAATCTGATAAGAGCGGTAATGCTTACATTAGTAGCTATTCTAGCAATATATTTGACACCGTCTATGGTTGAGCTTATCGTCCGAGAGCTCCTTGTAACCAATAAACTGAATGATTACCTATATGGACTTACCGGTATCAATCCGATCAATTACCATTTTATTCAGGAAAGTGTCAAGAATATATTTACGGTGTTCCTGAATCCTTTTGTTTATGTAGCAATATTCTGGGGCTTGAAGTTGATCTCCTTTGGACTTTACTTGTTGCTTGACCGGTTTATCATAAAAAAGAAATTAGTGAAATTATTTCCTTGTCCTACCAAGAGGAGCAGTATTGCCGGAGGAGTACTTGGTGGAATTTATGCTATCCTAATCGGGGCAATCTTTTTCATGCCCATTAGTGCATATTCTGAGCTTCTTCAAGAGACAGAGAAGGCCTCTATCGTAATAGAAGGAGAGGATGGAACTGTTTCGGAGCTGATTGGTTCGGAAAATTATGATGTTGCTGTCAGTTATCAGCGAACACCCTCCTATTATTTCTATAAATACACTGGATCAAAATACCTTGGGGATGCATTGTTTTCAGCTTTATCACAGAAGAAGACAGAGTCTGCTACCGTATCTGCTGATCGCTATCTTCCTTCTATTACAAAAGTATACCAAGCAACAAAGGTATTACAAGGTATGAAGGAGAATGCTGATATAGAGGATATAGAAATATATATTAGTTCCTTGAATGTGATACTCGAAGAACTAGCTTCACAGGATGTAATTACCGGAACAGATCAGGAGAAGCTTTCCTTGGTAAAGGATTATCTACAACAGAGTCCTGCTGTTAAAGAAAATAGCTTACTGCAATCGATTATAACGAAGATGGACTATGAATCCATAGACGCATTGCAGCAGGATATAAGACGCCTATCAGATATTTCTGCACTATTTAAGGAAAAGGATTTGCTGTCTGATATCATGAATATTACCTCTGAGTTATCTCCTCAGGAATTAGTGGATAAAATGGATGAGAAATTCATCCTACAGGCTGCTGATATGCTTTATTCGATAGATCAGGCTGAGCTTATCGTTCCCTACATTACGGAGAAGCTATTGGGACTTTTGCTAGAGGATGGTGGAGTCGGTGCAGAGGCATTGTACCAGATAGAGAATTTTGGTGATACCAAGCAAGAATTTATCCAGGTATGTCAAGCAGGAAAACAGTTGGCTTATCTTATGAATCATCCGGTGGATGAAGCAGAGACCATCAAGGTTCTGGATGAAAGCTTAGAAGTAATCCAGAATTCCAAGCTTATTAGGAAGGATACCTTACAGGGAATAAAGCAAATTCTTGCTGGTAAGTTAGACCTATATAATAAGCTTCAGCAATAATTAGTGTAACAGTTCAAAACAGTCTGTTCGTAGTGCGCTTCACCTGGATGCGTTACGAAAGGAGTTTTCATTATTCAAATAGACATATTGATAAAGATAAGGAATGAATCCGTATTGAACGGGCTCATTCCTTATTTATTCTAGTCAAAATAAAGTTCGCGAAGCATGCTTTCTTTTGTTTAATCAAAACTTGTTATTCCGTTATCGATAGCCTGTAATATAATTTCTGATAATCGGGCAGTAGATTCTGGCATACCGTCCTTAAGCCATAATTGAAGTATGCTGACGCAACCGGCAAGTCCAAAGGCGGATAGGTATTCCTTGGTCCGCTCATCGATTTTATTATAGGTATGATAGGTTATAAATACATTCAAAATTCTTCTCTGTATATCAAGATTGCAATTATCGCTAAGCAATGCCTTAAAAAGATCGGCATTCTCCTTAATATAATCCAGAATGCGATTTAGGGTCTGAAAGGATACCGGTTTAATATTATTGTAATGTAGCTTATCTAAGTGCATTCTTATATTTTCAATAACCTGGTCGCAGGTGTATTCCAATAGATCATATTGATCCCGAAAATGTGCGTAAAAGGTACTGCGGTTAACATCTGCGGATTCACATAGCATCTTAACGGATATTTTTGAGATATGATTTTTCTCCATGGACTTAATCATAGCATCCTGCAAGATCAGGATGGTCATCTTGACTCGTCTGTCAATTTTTTCGGATTTCATAAGGCACCCCCAAATATAAAATTTTTATAAATAACCAACATATTACAAAAGAGTGTTGGGTTTAAAACATTATTCAGAACAGTGCTGGTTGTAAGACAACACTATGTTTATTATAATTCATGTGAAATTACATATCAATGAATTATTATAAGCAGGAGGTAGCAGTGGACGCAGTATCGGATATAATTATTAAACACAGAAGAGCAATTCTTATTCTTTTTATCATGATGGCCTTGGTGAGCTCGGTTCTGCAGTTATTTGTTAAAAAGAATTATAACATGGTTGATTATCTGCCTAAGGAAGTGGAATCAACCAAGGCTCTTGGTATTATGAATGAGGAATTTTCAGAAATATTGCCTAATGCCAGTGTAATGATGAAAGGCATCTCAATCATGGAAGCTATGGAATTCAAAGCAAGGCTTAAGGAATTGGAGGGTGTCAAAGACGTAATCTGGCTCGACGATATGATTGATCTGAAGCAACCTATAGAAATGTATGATTTTGATACGGTGGAGGATTTCTATAAAGAGGAGAATGCGTTATTTTCTATTACGATTGAAAAGGGTGCGGAACGGGATACCTGTGATGATATAAGGAACTTAATCGGCGTCGATAATCTGTTAGCGGGTGAAGCGCCGGATTTGGCCGCAATGCAGGAAAATACACAAGCTGAGGTAGTTGGAGCGATGCTCATACTGATTCCTGCTATTTTAGTAATCCTTATGTTATCAACTTCTTCTTGGATTGAACCCCTATTATTTATTGCGACGATAGGAATAGCCATATTAATAAATATGGGAAGTAACCTGCTGCTGGGGGAGATCTCCTTTATGACCAATTCCATCAGCCCGGTGCTTCAGCTGGCTGTTTCCTTAGATTATGCTATTTTCTTATTACATAGCTTTGCGGATAATCGCAAGAAATATCCTAAAGTAGAGGAAGCTATGCGTCAGGCGATTAAGTCCTCTATTGTTACCGTTTCAGCAAGTGCTCTTACTACCTTGTTTGGGTTTATGGCGCTTATGTTTATGAAATTTGGCATAGGAGCTGATTTGGGAATTAATCTGGCGAAAGGAATCTTCTTTAGCTTTATTACTGCGATGGTTTTTCTGCCGGCACTCACACTGAGCTGCTATAAGCTCTGTGATAGGACAGCACATCGAGTGTTTTTACCGGAATTTAAGAATATTAATCAGATACTATCAAGATTAGCAATTCCAATTATCATACTAGTGGTATTAATGATTATACCGGGATATTTAGGGCAGAGAAGAACGGAATTTACTTATGGAAGTGCAGGTGCTATTGAAAACAGTAGAAGTGGCCAGGATCGATATGAGATAGAGAAGATATTCGGTAAAGCTACGGTTATGGTAATGCTTGTTCCACATTCCGATATAGCAAAGGAACATAGTTTAACACAGGAGATTCTGGAGCTGCCGCATGTTACTAGTGTGATGTCCTATTCCAATACGGTAGGGACCGCGATACCGGAGCAATTTCTTGAGGAAGATATCTTGAACCAGTTCTATTCTGAGCAGTATGCTCGATTGATTATCTATACGAATACCCCGGAGGAAGGGGACCTTGCCTTTGAGACAGTAGAGAGGATAAGAGAAAAGGCTAAAAACTATTACGGTGAAGCAACATTTTCCTTAGGTCAAAGTGCAAATTTATATGATATGAAAAAGGTAGTCGAAAAAGATAATACCTTCGTTAACATTATTGCGATAATTTCAATCTTCCTGGTACTGATGTTTTCCTTAAAGTCCTTGTCATTACCTCTAATCCTGGTCGTTACAATTGAGGCCGGAATATGGTTTAACCTGGCCATCCCTTATTTTATGGGTAATCAGATTAATTTTATCGGATATCTGGTGCTTAGTACGGTTCAGCTAGGAGCTACAGTAGACTATGCGATCTTATTAACCGATCATTACATGAAGAATAGAAGAGAAATGTCCGCAAAGCAAGCGATGCACAGCTCGTTGGGTGAAACCTTCAAATCCATTTTAGTTTCTGCATCCACTCTTTCTATTGCAGGCTTTACCTTACACAGGACCTCTTCGAATTCGGCATCAGCCGATATCGGACTTTTACTTGGAAGAGGAACGATATTCTCTTTTGTAATGGTAACCTGCTTCCTGCCAACTATGTTGCTACTATTTGATAGGTTTATCGCAAAATCCACTATAAAATCGAAGTAATGAATGATAGTGTATATTATCCGTAAAGACGTGTTAAGGAGAGAATAGAATGAATTTGAAGAGAGTAATTTCAATCGGTACAGCAGTGGTATTGTTGGTATCTGTCACTACAATCCGTTCAACCTATGCAACAGAATACAATAAGAATAACGATCAAGAAAGTAATATAGAATACAGCATAGGGGACAATCAGGGCCTGGTAAGTTACGAGAGTGCCGAAGTCAGTCGTAAGAGTGAAGTAGTGTATGCGAGACTTTCTGCAGCAGGAGCGGTTAGTGGTATCTATGTTGTGAATCATTTTGAGGTGGCAAAGGGAGGAGGGATAACAGATTACGGTAGCTATCACTCCCTTAAGAACCTCACTAATAATAGCCCGATTACTATGGAGGGAGATGTGATATCAATTCTGGGGGAAGAGGGAGATTTCTATTACCAGGGCAATATAGATGGAAAGGATTTACCCTGGATCATAGAGATTGCCTATGAACTAAATGGCAGCAAGATATCACCTCAAGATTTAGCAGGTAAGTCTGGCGAACTTGACATCCAAATTAACATAAAAGGCAATGATAAGGTAGAGCCTGTCTTTTACGAGAATTATATGCTGCAGATTTCTCTCACCCTGCCAACTGACAAGTGTAATAGCATCAATGCTCCTGAGGCTACATTCGCTGAGGCAGGTAATAATACCATGCTCTCATTTACCGTTCTGCCGGATACAGAAGCAGATTTTAGTGTAACATCGAAGGTGACAGATTTTGAGATGCGTGGGATTGAAATCTCGGCAATCCCCTTCTCTATGAGCATTGATATGCCGGACACGGATGGGATGCTCAAGGATTTGGAGAAGCTTCCTGAAGCCATAAAAGAGCTGAGGGATGGAGTAGGAGAATTAGAGAAGGGAACAATAGAATTGAAAAAGGGTGCGGAGAGTATAAGAGATGGTTCTGATGAATTTAATCAGGGATTGTCAGAGCTTTCTAATAATTCCTCCGGGATAACCGGAGCCTCTGCTCAGATAAAAGATGCATTAGCGATGATTTCTTCCTCTATTAGTAGTAGTACATCCAAGGTCGAACTGAGTACCTTGACTCAGCTTCCGCTTGTACTGAATGAATTGTCATTAGGTCTCAAAGGGATCTCCGATGGTTTATCAGAACTAAAGGATGGCTACTTAGTGGCATATATGGCATTGGACAATGCGATTTTAAGTGTTCCGGATACTTACATAAGCAAGGATCAGATGGATACGCTGTTTCAGGACGCTAATGATGAACAGCTAGCGTTACTTGATCAGCTGTATACCTCCTATATGGCAGGTCAGTCTGTGAAAGGTACCTACGCACAGGTAAAACAGGCCTTTGCATCAGTCGCTCCTGCTCTGGATAATGTGACAGCCAGCCTCGAAACGATGACGGACGCATTGGATGAAATGTCAAGCTCAATGGGTAGCGCCTTATCCAATATGGACATTAATACCCAGTTTACCCAGCTTGCACAAGGACTTGCGGAGTTAGCGGAGAACTATACACAGTTTCATGATGGACTTTTGGAGTACCTGTCTGGGGTGGGAACGCTCTCTGCCGGATATCAGCAGTTTAATTCCGGTGTTAGTGATTTCGTTAACGGTGTTGCGTCGGTGCAGGACGGGGTTTCTGAATTATATGATGGAACCAACACAATGAATAATGAGATCTCCACATTACCGGATCAACTGCAGAAGGAGATGGATCGTTTGATGAAGAAGTATGACAAATCGGATTTTGAGACTACTTCCTTTGTATCACAAAAAAATACAAATACGACATTGGTTCAGTTTGTATTAAAATGTGAGAATATTGAGCTCCCTGAAGATATCAAGACAGCTGCTTCAGAGGACCAGAAAGAGACGGTCATGGACCGATTTCTGGCACTATTCAAAAGAAAGAATGATTAAGATGTCAAAATGCTGCCTTTAGCACAAACTAACACTAAGGGTAAGCAAGAAGGTAAGTTTCCTAGGAGATAATGTACCAGATATTTTGGTACATTATTTTTTTGCTATTCAACCATTAACCATGTTCTTACAATGGATTTACTTCAAAGTGATTTTGAAAAGATGAGGAAAAGTCATAAAAAAGTCATGGAAAAAACATGAATTATATTTATGATTCAAAGGACTAAAATGATCTTGATAATACAAAAGACAGGAGAGCTGAACATGGAGTACAATTTTGATAAAGTCTGGGATAGGCACAATATGGATTCCATAAAGTGGGATGACCCAAAGAATCCACAGCATGTATTGTATACACAGAATGAAAACTATATATCAATGTCAGTTGCTGATATGGATTTTGCAACGGCACCTTGCGTGGTCGGGGCGATTACCGAAAGGCTGGCACATCCGCTTTTTGGATATTGTGACTTTCCGAACCGCTATAAAGCATCAATCATAAATTGGCATACAAAGCACTATCATTTGGATGGATTAAAGGAGGAGCATATCTTATATCAGAACTCTGTATTAGGTGGATTGTCAACGTTTCTATCCATTTATACAGCTCCGGGAGAAAAGATATTGATGAATTCTCCGGCATATACAGGCTTTCAAAGAATAATTAAGAACCTAGGGCGGATGCTATGCTGTTCCCCCTTAGAGCAGGATGAGAAAGGAATATTTAGAATCAATTTCTTGGATATGGAAAGCAAGATGGAGAAGGAAAATATCTCAGCCATGATTTTTTGCTCACCCCACAATCCGACGGGAAGAGTCTGGGAACGCTGGGAGATAGAGAAAGTAGTAGCTTTATGTAATAAGTACAAGGTAAAAATAATTTCCGATGAAATCTGGGCTGATTTTGTGATGGATAAGTCGAAGCATCATATTCCGACTCAATCGGTGAATGAAATAGCAAGAGATATCACGATGGCTCTTTATGCCCCTTCAAAGACCTTTAATACCGGAGGGCTGTTTGGAGCCTATACCATTATATATGACAGGCAGATGATGAATAAAATAACCAATGCATCAATAGCATGCGGTTATAATGAGAAAAATCTACTGGCCTGCTATGCTTTGATCGGAGAGTATGAAAACGGAGAGGAGTGGGTAAGGCAGCTATTAACCTATATCAGAGGAAATCAAGAATATATGGTAGATTACATAAATAAGAATTTTATGAAGGTAAGGGCTTATTGTCCGGAAGGAACCTATCTACTGTGGATTGATGTCAGAGAATGTGGGCTAGAAGCCTCGACCTTATTTACAAGGATTAAGGAGGCCGGAGTTATATTGAATAGGGGCGCTGATTATTTGGACGATGGATATTTAAGATTAAATGCAGCATGTCCAAGATCTTACTGCGAAGAGGTTATGAGAAGACTTGCTCAGGTGTTTAATGAAAAAAGACCGGCACAATAAAGATTGATAAGCTCTTATATGATTAGAGGGTCTGCCAAGTAGTAAAAATAGGACTGTTGCATAATAGGCTAAGGTGGACGGGAAGGATAACATGCATCCCATAGTGTACTGTTTGACGGATGCGTGTTTTCTTTCCTAAATAAACGTTATATGATTATGCAACAGCCCATAATTTAAAAGTTAATTATTTAATTGAAAGGTAAAGATTGTCTCTTTATTTGGAACGGAGGTGGCAGTAATAATAATATCATGCTGATCGGCAATCCGTTTCGCGATAGCCAGGCCTAAACCTGTTCCCATCTTATTGGTTTCTCCAAGCTTCTTATGATATTCCTCGAAGATATGTGGTAAATCGTCTTCACTAATTCCTACCCCGGTATTGATGATATTTACAATACAGTGATCCTGATCAGCAGAGATTACCAGATGGATATCGGTTCCTGCCTCGGAAAATTTTATGGCGTTATCAAGAACAGTTACCAGCATTTGTCTCAGTCTTCCGTAATCTCCATAAAATTGAAAGAAGGAGATATCCTTTTTTATCACTATGTAGTGTCCAGCCTTTTCGGCAATATGTCTGCAAGCAGTAATGTATCTGGGGCAAATGGTGGAAAAGGCATCTTCAGATGATTTGTTTGCAGAGCCGCTTCATCCATATACAAAAGCGCTTCTATCGGCGATTCCTCTCCCGATTGTAGGAAAGGAAAGACCAAAACGTCAGCTAATAAAAGGGGAGATTACATCAGCAGTTAATTTACCGGATGAATGTCGTTTTTATAGTCGATGTGAGAATGCCTGTGCTAAGTGTAAGCAAGGTAACCCCATATTATGTGAACTTCGTCCGAATCATTTCGTGGCATGTTCCAGTGCAAAGTAATAAAACAATAAAAGTTTCAGAGGATGCGACCACATAGCTGGTCGCATTTATTTTGCTCTGACTGGAACCTGTCATTGTATTAAAGCAAGCATTCTGCCATGCTAAATTAACAAGGATACTATAAGGTTTAATTGTTGTGTATGTGATTTAAAAGGATGGAAATCGTATAGAGGAAGATGTATAATATATGCAATTGGTAAAATTAGACGAATGATGATCGAATAGAATATATGGTGTAAGGAGCAGATATGAATAAAAGAATATATATTATTATCGTCCTCTTAGCTATATTAAGTTTTGGAGGTTGTGGGACGAAGAGTGAGAGCCTTACGGAGGAAGTAGCAGAGAATACTCCGGAGTTGGAGTTAAGCGATAACGAAGCATCTGCGAACTCTTTTACGTCAGAAATGCAAGCTACAGAGTTAAGTACCCCGGATAATTCAACGGTTATTACTAGTTGTGAGGATTGTGCCGTATGGGGGGATAGGATATATTATATTAATCGCTATGATGATGTTACGCTTTATAGTATGACTACTGATGGTAGTGATAACCGTAAATTGAACGATGATTGGACGACATGGTTCTATGTATCCGGCGATCAGATTTATTTCCAGTACGGACAAGAAGATGGGATCTATGTCATGAATATCGACGGTAGCGGGCTTCAAAAGCTAAATGATGATACCGCATGGAATGTTAATGTTGTTGGTGACAAGATATTTTATAGCAATCGGGATGACAACGATGCTCTTTACAGTATGAGTATCGACGGCAGTGATCGGAAAAAATTGATTGACGACAGGCACAGGATGATGAATGTGGTCGAGGATCGGATTTATTATTATGGTGAGTATAGTGATAATAAGGGAATTTACAGCGTCAAAATGGATGGAACCGACAAGCATAAGCTGACCAATGACAGCCCATTTCGTATGCTTGTGGCAAATGGTTGGATTTATTATCTTAATGAGGACGACGATTCTAAGCTCTATGCCATCAGAACCGATGGCAGTGACAGGTTCAAGGTAACCGATGACTACGCCTTTAGTCTGAATGTGATTGGCGACCGGATTTATTATAAGAATGAGAATGACTATAAAATGTATCGCATAAATACGGACGGAAGTGATCGAAAGCTTCTAAGTGATGATAAAGGGGACTGGCTCGTCGCTTCGAACAACCGGATTTATTATACCATGACCGGAGCATTCATTTATTCCATGAACCTGGACGGCGGCGACAAGCAGCAATTGGTGGATTTGATCAGCGGTGTGTACAAGGATGTGACCTATGAAGTCAACGCTTCCTTGAGGGAAGGTATGCCAGAGTACCGTTTTGTAGCGAAGGGGAAGACGGATGCTTCCGACGAATGGTCGAGAGGATATGTGATGGGTTTAGAGGTCTATGATGATAATGGCCTTCTCCTATTAGCAGAAGACTTTTCGGAGACTTATTGGGATGAGGTAACCGGATATCCTGTCTATAATCTAATGATGGATACGATGGGTATGCATGTTACAGATGTAAATTTTGACGGCTATAAAGACGTGATTATCTTGAATGATTTCAGTGGTGCTCATTCCAACACATGGTATGATTGTTGGATATGGAACCCGGAGACATCGTCATTTGTTGAAGCGGAATCCTTTGCTTTAATTGTCAATCCTGCTCTTGACCCAGAGAAGAAGTTTATTTATTCAACCGGAGGATCAGGCGCAGGCAATCAGCAATGGGATATTTATCAGTTTATGGACGGCGAGTTCGTGGTTACGAACAGAGTGTCTTATATAGCGACAGAAAAGGGGTATCATGTTAAAGAAGAAGAGCTTGTACACGGTGAGATGGCAACTGTAAGGGATGTTGTAATACAGGGAGATAACTTTACGGATGCATTGTCTGCTGCGGGATATATCAAGGATGACCTTTGGCAATTAGACCATCCTCGTTGGTATGGAGTTGGAGGTCATGAGGCTGACCAATGGCTGGAATAGCTAAAAAAGGATGGTGTAATAGATATGAGGAGTAAGACTATATTAATTGTATGCTTATTTATTGTATTTACCATTTTATTCATTGCGCTTTTTGATTCCTATTTAAGTATGAATGCTTCCCATACTAAGGTAAAAAAAGACTTTTTAGTTCGGCTTCAGCAATCAATAGACAACAATGAGGACGGAATCAGCTATAGAACGAATCGTTATCAACTAAATGGAGAACAATACATTGGCAGAATATATGTAGTCAATGATAGGGAAGATATCAAATTTGTCAAAGATATTCTAAGTAGATGTAAGGCTATAAAGGAGGTAAGAAATTACAAACCAACAGATATTCGTGTATTTGTTGGTGGTATCGATATTGGGTGTACCGGTGCGAATGGAGATTATTACTGGGATACCAAGAACGGTAAATCATTTGGTTATTATCTTTCTAAAGATTATAATAATAGGCTATGGGATTTTTTAAATTCCCTTGATTATCTTAATAATGAAGCAAATTAGTTTAGTTAGCCCTAAGCAGAATGAATCAGCTTGGGGTTTTTTTTTGCAGCTAGTTCCTAAGTGATACTTACATCAACTTCTATGAAATGCCTATTATTTACTATGGTACAGCTAATTCACCAAGATTATCCATGAATTACCATGCCTTACCATGAAATTATGATTTGATACTGATTCATGTCGAAAAAAACATGATTCATGCAGAGGACGAATTTTTGATGGATAAGCTGTTACAATTAAAATATGAAAAAATTAATTGAGAGGATAATTAACAAAGAAGCAGGAGGGAAACACCATGTCAAATTATACACCGGAGCAACTCCAAACCGCTAGAGAGGCAAAATCACCGGAGGAGCTTATCTCGTTAGCGAAAGAACAAGACATTGACATCACATACGACTAGGCAGCGGCTTTTCTCAATCCGCCGATGGGAGAGGTTTCTGACGAAGAATTAGATAATGTTGCAGGCGGGTATTGCCACGATAAAAAGGGGCGGGAAATCGTCTTGCCATAACGCCGGAAGGTGAGGTCTTGCCCTGTAACCAACTGAGCGGAGTATTCAAGAAACATGGTATACGCATGGGGAATGTGCACGAAAAGCCGCTTAGAGAACTATTGACCGATGGAGAATACATACAAACGGTCTGCTATACTGTGGATAAATTACGCGAGGAAAATCCAAAGTGTCAGCCTTGCCCCCATTGGAAGCTGTGTCTTGGCGGTTGCCGCGCCTTGGGTATGGTATTTGGCGGCAGCTACAAGAATTACGATCCGGCGAAGTGCGTATATTTCAACGAATATTTTGATAAATTTGAGACGCTCTTTAGTGAAGAATGGAGATGTGTGGATGATATAGAGTAAGGCCAAAGACAATGGAGGTGAACATCATGACTATTAGTAAAAAGAAAATCAGAGCAACTATAATTTCCATTATTGCAATAACCACACTTGCTTTTATCGCTTGCGATAGATCAAATGGCGGTGAGGCATCCATTTACGCGGACCCTGACAACTGGCTTAATTTACCGGGTGAGTTGCAGCATGAGGCCGATGTACTGTTTTTTTATCCCACAACCTATTCGCCGACCGATCCGGACGCACCTCCCATTTCGCCATTAGACGATGAAGTTATGAGGAAGTATGCCAGACTTGCTTTTCAAGTGAGGGCAAGCGCTTTTGAAACGGTTGCGGATATATATGCACCCTTTTACCAGCAAGTTGATTTTCGAAAGTTTGAAGCCGGAGAGTTAATGGATGTCGAACGGGACGTAGCGCGGCAAAGCATTTTTTTGGCATTGGATTATTATTTTGAACATTATAACAACGGCAGACCGTATTTTTTGGCCGGTCACAGCCAAGGTGCTGCAATGATGACATTCATTCTTGATGAATACATGAAAGCTCATCCAGACAGTTACAAAAACATGGTAGCCGCCTATATGTTGGGCAATTCGCCAACGCAAGACTGGCTAGATGAGAATACTCATATTACATTTTCCGAGGGCGCTGATGATACGGGAGTGCTTATTTCATGGAACACCGAAGGCCCGGGTAATATCGGCGAATATAATATGGTGGTTCCGGAGGGTGCTGTTGCCATCAATCCGCTTAATTGGCGTCGGGACGATACCCCGGCTAGCTTGGAAGAAAACAAAGGGAGTCTGATACCGATTGACGGCAATTATCAACTAGTAACCCCAGGCATTGCTGATGCACGATTGGATGTTGAGCGCGGTTCGGTCATAGTCGAAAGTGTGGATCCTTCCGTTTTCGCCCATTCCAACGTGGACTATTTTGGGCCTCAGAGCTATCATAGCTGGGATTATGAGTTTTTCTATATGAATATTCGGGAAAATGCTGCACTTCGATTAAAGTGTTTTTTGAACAAGTAAGTCAAAGTCCAAAAGAAACAGTAGCTTTCTGCTATAAGAGGCGAGATATAAAAAAATAGGAGGAATAAACTATGACGTTGCTAGAAAAAATCGAAGCACTCTCTGATGAGCAGCAGGAGAAAATTTCTGTTGCGAGGAATAAAGAAGAACTGCTAGTCGGTATCAGTGAGGTCGGTATCGTGCTCACCGTGGATGAGGAAGAGGAGATCTCTAGGATGTTCACGCCGGAAAATACCTCGAGGGCACTCACTGACGAGGAAGTCAGCGAGGTAAGCGGGGGGATGTGGTTTAAGCGTTGCCCGTATGGGGTATTAGAGACAGGGTATGCCTGGGGAATAAGCAAAAAGTGCAAGGATTGCTCCTACGATATCTTATGGAAGCAAACCGGTTGGTACGGTGGCAAGGACGGGAAAACATATTATCCGGGTCATGGGAATCAATACAAATGCACCTATTTTAATGCTATAAGGTGGGAGTAAATGCTTGAATCTTGAGGAGGAATAGGCAATGACATTGCTAGAAAAAATCGAAGCTTTAAGCGACGAGCTGCAGGAAAAATCGCTGATGCGAGGAATAAAGAAGAACTGCTCGCAGCTATCAGGGAGGCTTGCATTGAGCTCACCGATGAAGAGAAGGCGGAGATTGACATGATATTCGCATCGGAAGATGCTTCAAGGGAACTTACGGACGAGGATCTTAGCGTGATAAGTGGTGGAACCTTGCTCGAGCGTTGCCCGAACGGTGTGTCTGAAATGTGGATTAGAATATTGGGTAAGAATAAGAATAACCAAATTGTCAAGTAACCTGAATGAATACATTGATATGAATAAAATATAAAGGAGATATTTATTATGATTAATCGTTCTGAAATGAAACAAACTGCAAAGGCACAGATCAATGGAAAAATTGGAATTTTGTTTGTCTGCCAACTTGTGATAAGCCTTATATCAGGGATTGCAGCTCCGGTTTTCCTGGCCGGCTTCTTAATTGCACCATCCTTCGAGATTTCGCTTATTATGATATACATAGCGTTGACTCAAAACGTTCATCCTTCCATCGATGATATATTTAAGGGCTTCAGTTTATTTGGCAAGGCTCTTTGGCTTAAGATTATTACAGGATTTTTTACCTTTGCATGGTCATTACTCTTTATTATTCCGGGTATTGTTAAAGGATACGCTTATATGATGGCTCCCTATATCCTTGCGGATCATCCCGAAATGACAGCTCGAGAGGCACTTAGAGAGAGTAAAAGGATAACAGACGGACATAAATGGGAGTTGTTTGTACTTTCCTTGTCCTTTATCGGCTGGTTCTTGCTGATACCGCTCACACTCGGACTTATTGTAATCTGGCTGGCTCCATACACACATGCGACTCTTGCTAATTATTACATTGCAATGAAAGACGACAAGCCTATGCAAATGTAAGAATAATGATAAAAAGTGATTATAGCGTCACTTTTTCATAACTCGGGTGTATACATAAGTAGAAGGTGGTACCAATTCAGCACAACATGCTAGTGGTAGAATGTTCACCAATCTAGGTCAAACTTTATTATATTGCCAGGATACGCGTATGAACTATCCATTCGATAAAAGGCCTTGTCAGGAGAATTGCAGGTTTAAGGCCATGGGATAATTAACGTTTAATTCAGTAGTACAAGATGTATTCAAATTCATAACTACCATGGAGGATAAGACGATGAACGAGAAGATAATCAAACCCGAGTTAGCTGATATGGGAATGCAGGAATTAACAGATGAGGATTTAGCTGCGGTAGCAGGCGGGAATAATGATGCTTGTGTATGGGCTTATTATAGAGATGTTGACGGGCAACGCCTTATGTATTGCAGGGCAAGAGATGAGTACTATTCGTTGCATAAAACACCATGTGATACTTGTTTGGTTAATGCGATGGGATAATATTTGTAATTTTATTTGACAATTATAGTAAACGGTGGTATTCTACATCTAATTAAAAATTGAAAGGCTATGAAGAGAAATAGTATATGTTATTAGAGTCACAGAGAGAAGATGGTGGTGCGAATCTTTACAAAGATAACATGGAAGCAGTCTTGGAGCTATGAACCGAACAGAGAAATCTAAGTAGACTTCATCGGAGATTCCACCGTTAAAAGGAAATTGGTATCGGGTAATTAATATTGCCCCGTACTAACAGAGTGCAAGTTTATCCTTGAATTTAGGTGGTAACACGGACCTAATAGTTCGCCCTAAGCTGAATTAATCAGCTTGGGGCTTTTTTATTTCTAAATTTTAGTAAGAGAGGAGTTTTACTATGACAGCAAAGGAGTTAAGAAGAATGTATGTCAATTTTTTTAAGGAGAGAGGGCACTGTGAAATTGCCTCAGCTTCACTGCTACCAGACAACGATCCAACGGTTCTATTTACAACAGCAGGTATGCATCCGCTAGTTCCGTACCTATTAGGAGAGACTCATCCACAAGGTAAACGATTAACTAATATTCAAAAATGTATAAGAACATGTGATATTGATGAGGTTGGTGATGATACACACCTTACATTTTTTGAAATGTTAGGTAATTGGTCTTTGGGAGATTATTTTAAAGAAGAGTCAGTTATATTTAGTTTTGATTTTTTAACAACTGTCCTGCATATTCCGGTGGAAAGACTTGCAGTTACCGTTTTTAGTGGTGACGAGATCGTAGCTAGGGATGAAGAAACAGCTAAAACATGGAAAACGCTGGGGTTATTAGATCACCAGATATTCTTTTATGGCAGAGAAGAGAACTGGTGGGGGCCTGCAGGAGTAACCGGTCCATGTGGTCCAGACACTGAAATATTCTATGATATGGAGAAGGAACCTTGTTGTGATGAGTGCGGACCAGCTTGCAACTGTGGGAAATACGTTGAAATATGGAATAATGTCTTCATGGAATATAGCAAAAATAGGGATGGTTCATATGAACCCCTGCAAAATAAAAACGTAGATACTGGGATGGGACTGGAAAGAGTCTTAACCATTATGAATGGAAAAGAT
The DNA here is from genome assembly GCA_023411555.1 of Bacillota bacterium. Lineage (GTDB taxonomy): Bacteria > Bacillota > Clostridia > Lachnospirales > Lachnospiraceae > Mobilitalea. The sequence goes on along the minus strand of JAEYOQ010000002.1, from coordinate 76,631 downwards.
AATGTATATGATACGGAACTATTTATACCAGTAATGAGTAAACTTAAAAGCTTAACTGATATCCCGTATACAGATAAAACAAAAAAGGATTTCCGTATCATATGTGAACATTCAAGAGCAATAACATTTATTCTAGGTGACCCAAAGCGAATAATACCTTCCAATACAGAGCAGGGCTATATTTTACGTCGGCTCATTAGACGGTCGATCAGGCTCATAAAAAAACATGGCTTTCCGGATAATATCCTGTGTGAATTAGCAGATGTGTGATAATACAACAATATAAGGATGTATATAACGAGCTAGGAGCAAACCAAAGCTTCATTTTAGAGCAAATTGAAAAGGAGACATGTTTGTTCAGAAAAACTCTTGATTCCGGCTTAAAGAAGGCAGAACGATATTTCACATCACTTCAAAAGGATGAGATGCTGAGCGGTGAATTAGCATTTAGATTATATGATACATTTGGGTTTCCCATTGAATTTACGATGGAATTGGCTGATGATCATGAGGTAAAGGTAGATCTTACTGATTTTGAGCAGAGATTTAAAGAACACCAGGAGAAATCAAGGCAAGGTGCAGAGGGAAAGTTTAAAGGTGGTCTTGCTGATGCCAGTATTCAGACAGCACGACTTCATACTGCTACGCATCTTTTAAACGGCGCCTTGAGGAAGGTGCTGGGTGATGGTATTCATCAGCGTGGCAGCAACATAACCGAGGAGAGATTGAGATTTGATTTTTCATTTGACAGAAAACTAACAGCAGATGAGCTAAATGAAGTATCAAGGATTGTAAATGAAGCCATCGATAAAGGTATTGATGTAACATGCGTGGAGATGACATTGGATGAAGCGAGAAGATCAAATGCAATCGGTATATTTGACAATAAATATGGTGATATAGTTAAAGTTTATACGATTCCCGGTTATTCCAACGAAATATGTGGTGGTCCACATGCTTCCAATACGAATGAATTGGGAAAATTCTTAATACGAAAGGAGGAAGCATCTTCAGCTGGAGTTAGAAGAATTAAGGCATATCTAAAGCGCCCGTAGAGGTTAGTTTTGGTTCTTCATTGACTATTCCATTAGCAGGAAATATAATGTATAATATATAAAATATAGACAAATCACCGACAACTTCGATAATTGCAATGGAATATTTGGTATATCAACGAAAGATCATTTATATCCAAAATTTATAAGGGGGCCACGGTATGCTTAATGTGTTGGAAGATTGGTTGTTAGAACAAGGGGGGCCGGCTGTAAAGCTACGTATGTCTAACCTGCATAATTCGAACGTCTTGGGAATTGATGTTGCCAATTCTGTATCAGCGTTACTAGCCATCGATGATGTTCATACCATTTTAAATTATTTTGATGGATTCCAGACATTGAACAGGGATAAGAAGACATTAGAGCACTTGATCCATTATTACAAGGATACCTGTATTGAGAATTTTTTCCCTTTAATTATGGATATGGGTTTTAAAGTGGGTATCCCGATATTTGACGAAAAGATGGTTCCTGTGAAAGACCTATTCAAGTATTTATATGCTTATTCAAACGAAGGTGATCATTGTTACTTCTATTCGTTAATGCTTCATAGATTTTTCTTTCAATCGGGATGTTTATTTCCAGAAGTAGTAGAAACACTGGAAAAAAGGCTAGATACTATTCATGCAATTGCCAAGGAAATGGTTTTTGATATTTATCAAGAGGAAAGCAATCTGCCCAAAAAGCCTCAAATATGGAACGATATCGGTGTTTTGAAAAACGAACTGAACCCATTCCGTTTATCTGCCAGTAAGCCTCTGCCTACTATTTATGATATTTGGGCGTTGGCGTATTATTCTAATTTATGTACTGTTCCTGAGAAGGTCCAAAAAGTTAATGATATAGTTAGGTATGTACTAGATCCAGAATTTCAAAAATTACGGGAAGGATACGGCTTGTTATGGGTTAAAGACAGAAGAATCTATCATATGTGCGGCTGGAGTCCGACCTTACCTTTTTATGAGAAGGAAAGTCGTCCCATTCAATCCTTCCCCTACCCATTACTAGATTATCTAGATGTAATGTCCCATTTTGAAATATCTCATAAATCAAAGTGGTTTCAGGATTGTCTAAGTCATTTAGAACAGTTCAAAACGGAAAATGGGACCTATATATTTCCGAAAGAATATTTGCATAAGAAATACATAGAAAAAGCATTTCTTAGTGAGGCGAACATGTCATTAAAGCGAACCGAACGTGAGTTATTAAAACGTGAATTGGTCAGTACGATGAAGATGGTTGAGATATATAGAAGACTTAATTGGTAACAAGAGTATTGGAAAAGAATAAATCTAATAGGATAGACTTTTCCATTCAGCGTCTTCTGTGATATGCCAGCGTTCCGTAATAATCGGTTTACTACCACGTCGAAAGAGATATTCAGTACCAATTGGCATATAGAGGACCTCTGACAGAGGTAGATTCATTCGTTCTGCGATATTCCGACAAGTGATAAGATCCATTCCACCCATATAGATGTAGTGATCGCAGTTATTGATAATCGTGGTGGCATCATCTTCGCCATACATTGCTTTTAATTGTGATTCCGACTGCAATAGAATGGATACTGATATCCGTTTTTCCCGAAAGATGGATATATACTGTGCAAAATTAGGAATTTGAGCACCAACAGCAAAGTCATCACAGAGCAGATGTACCGGAATTAGGAGCATGCCGTCTTCACGGGCTTCTGCATACTCAAACAACTCTTTTACAGCATGAGAATAAAAGAGTCCGGCAAAAGCATTCAGGGATGGATTTACTGCTGATGTAGTCACAAACAGGATTGTTTTTTGCTGTGCTAAAAATCCTCCTGTTTTACCTTCTTCATCTTTTTTTTCTTATATGAGTTGAGCCAGTTAGCAATTAGTTCATTTATAACTGCTTCCGCCTTGACTGAATCTTTCATCTGAATTGTAGTCAGAATGTCCTTTAAGGATTGTGCAGTATGCTCCTGGGATTCTGTTGATAAACTTGCCTTATAGAACATCATGTATATGGGCTTAAAGGTCTGAGTAATCATTGGGTAATAAATATTTCCGCTGGCAACGGCTACCTCATGATGAAATTGAAACGCAATCTCCGGGATATTCGCATATTCTTCTTTTTTGCCAGCCAAAGATACAAGCTCTGAGAGTATTGTAAGTGAAGCCTCAGTTCGGTTAATGCAGGCGCATCTTACTGCTGCCAATTCTATACTACGACGGAATTCAGCGATAGGATTTAAAAGGTCAGGATCCAGCTCGAGTCCCGAATGCTCAAATATTTCTTTCATTGTATACATATTGCCATTGCGGATATAATCGGCTACGAAAACACCCTTACGCGGTGCTATGCGAAGAAAGCCACGCTCTGCCAACTGTTTGATTCCTGCGTTAATAACAGCAGTGCTTACTTTCATTTCATCTGCAAGTTGACGCTCCGTCGGAAGTTTTTCTCCAATTTTCAATTGCCCAGATAATATCATTTGCTCAAGCTCATCGATAAAAAGGTCAGTCAAGCTTGGAGCTACTATTTGCTTAAATGCCATATAGTCTCCTTTCATTTCTATAACTTACAAAGGTTGTTTATATCACAAATCACTTTTATAACAAATAGATTGTATGGAAATATAGGTAAAATGTCAAGGAATAAAATGTATACAGCTTTCTTGACATTTTATGTTTTCCTTGATATTATTTTAACATACTGTGATATATACACCTGTGATATAAACACAGAACAATATAATGAAAGGAGACTATAAGAATGAATAAAGATTATGATGTAATTGTAATTGGTGCTGGTAACGGTGGATTGGCAGCAGCAGCATTTACCGCTAAAAACGGATTGAAAACGTTGATCGTTGATAAACACAATATTCCTGGTGGAAGTGCAACAAGCTTTGTCAGAGGAAGATTCGAATTTGAAACCTCTCTTCACGAATTAGCGGCCGTAGGTTCAAATGAGAATCCCGGACCTATCAGAAATCTGTTTCATATGTTAGGAGCAGATGTGGAATGGTGTACAGGTATGGAGGGAACCTTCCGACTAGTTGTACCAAGCGAAGGAATCGATGCAGATATGCCATGCGGAATTGAAAACTTTTGCAAAAAGATGGAAGAACTTGTACCAGGTAGTGGGGCGAGTACTCTGCAAGTATTTCAGTTGGCAATGAAAACTGTGGAAGCAAAGAATTACATGTTATCACTTGAATATGATCCCAAAGTAATTGAAGAAAAATATCCTGATTTTTATCGTATGGCGGGTCATACCATCCATGAAGTGTTAGATACACTCGGAATGCCATTAAAGGCACAGCACATTTTAGCTTCCTACTGGAGTTATCTTGGTGCACCAGAAGACCAATTGGAGTTTATGAATTATGCAAATATGTTGCTTGCTTATGTGGTATATGGAGCAGGACAGCCAAAACTAAGGTCTCACGAGATTTCTCTAGCGCTGGAGAAAGTAATTAGGGACAACGGAGGCGACATCTGGTATAACACGGAAATTAATAAAATATTAGTGAAAGACGGTAAGGCATATGGAGTAGTTATCGGGGATAAGGAATATTATGCTAATCATGTGGTTAGTAATGCATATCCCGATCAGGTATATGGTTATATGATAGATCCTTCTGAAGTTCCGGAACGTGCGGTAAAGCTGGTCAACAGCAGACAATTAGGACTTTCTTTTATGACCGTATATCTAGGCATGAACAAAACTGCAGTAGAATTAGGAATAACTTCTTACTCCAATTTTGTGGTACCAACTTCTGATTCTAATGTACAGAAGAAATTAGCAACAGATACACATGATTATTGCGGATATGTTATTATGAACTGCTTGAATACGATTATTTCTGATTGCACACCTGAGGGTACATCCCAGCTGTTTTTTACAACATTATATTTTGGCAATGGTTGGGATGATGTGACGATAGAAGAATACAATGACTTAAAAAATGAGTCAGCACTAAAAATGATCGAAGATTGTGAACGAGCACTTGGTATTTCTATCAAGCCATACATTGAGGAGATTGTTATCGCAGCACCACCTACCTTTGCACGTTACCTAAATACTCCAGGGGGAACACCATACGGCTACCAGGCCAATATGTGGGATAGTTTTACTCAGAGATCAGCTGTGAGAAATATGGAAAGATTCATAGACAACCTTCATTTCGTAGGTGCTTCCAGTCACCGTGGAGATGGTTATAGTAGCGCTTATTTATCTGGACTTGATGCGGGTCAGGAAATTATCCGTGCTGAGAGAATGAAAGGAGGAATGGTAAGATGAGTAAGACATTTGCAGAATTAAATCCAGACAAATTTAAAGAGTTTGCTGCTGAAAGACAACAGCATATTGATAATGCTTCTGCCGAAGCTCTTCCGAAGAAATTCCCGGTAAACGAACTGGCCAAAAGGCTTCATCCAGACAGACAGTATATGAAAATTGCGAAAGTGACTCAGTTGGCTCCTGACACAAAGTGTTTTCGTCTGATACCGGATCCAGAACATGGTACTACAGAATGTGCATATTTTCAGGCTGGTCAATATCTGAATGTTTATCTGGATATTAAAGGGATGAAGGTCAATCGTGCGTATTCAATCTCTTCCTCGCCCCAAAATGCTCTCGAAGGCTACTATGAACTGACTGTTAAATGTGTCAATGATGGACTTGTGTCATGCTATATTCTAGATAATTGGAGGGAAGGAGACTGTGTAGAGGTTTCCGGACCATCGGGCTTCTTTACCTATTCACCAATCCGTGATGCCAAAACCGTAGTAGGCGTTGCTGGAGGAAGCGGAATTACTCCATTTTTGTCTATGGCACGTTCTATCGTTACAGGAAACGAGAAATTTAATCTGGTGCTTTTATATGGAAGCAGGCAAGCAGATATGATCTTATATAAGGAAGAATTCGATAAGCTAGAGTCAGAAAGTGAAAAGGTAAAAGTAATACATGTCCTTTCTGATGAACAGACACCTGGATATGAGTATGGATTTATCAATGCTGAAATGATCAAAAAGTATGCACCTACAGATGAACCGTATTCAGTATTCCTGTGTGGGCCTCAAGCCATGTACCAGTTTGTAGATAAAGAACTTGCTACCATGAAGCTGGAGCGAAAGTATATACGCCATGAATTATTTGGCGAGGTACATAATCCTTCTATTCAGGAAGACTATCCAGGATGTAAACAGAGTACAGTGAAGATAACTGTATCTATTCGAGATATGACAAAGACCGTTACCGGGGATGCGAATAATACGATACTTCAGATTCTGGAGGAGAATGGAATCGCAGTGCCAACCAGATGTCGCAGCGGTGAATGTGGATTCTGTCATTCACTTTTGAAATCCGGTGAGATTTATATTCCAAAGAATGTTGATGGCAGAAGACTAGCGGACTTCAAATTTGGATATATACACCCTTGTGTTGCATTTCCGCTTTCCGATCTCGAGATAGAGGTTCCAGCAACAAAATAGACAAATTCAAGATTTGATATGTAATCAAGCATAAAAAGCTATTCTCAACTAATTGTTGTAGGATAGCTTTTCCATTGAATTGGAAGCCATCAAGATTTCTTATTGACTATTCCAAAACGTGGAAGTATAATGAAAAATATGTAAATAATGATCGAAGATGTAAAGCACTTTTTATATCGAATATATAACTCACTGGTAGCGTCAACTATATTCCACGGGCTTCTGGATTGTGGTGGAAATTTATTGCAATAATGAACCTTTAGAATGGAGCGTGCTAACGATGATAAAGGTAACTCAAAAAGCATTAATTAATCTATGTAGTACATATCAAGCAAATGAAGCTGACCTTACTTTTCTAGGTGGTGGGAGAGAAGATTCTGACGGTATTGCATACTCATATTGTTTGGCAGGTCAAAAAAAGGTGCTCAAAATTTTGGCTGTGGATAAACCAGGCACAGATGAATTACAAGCACTCAATGACCGTTTAGCATTTGTCCATTATCTAGGAACTCAGGGTATTCATATCGCATATCCTGAGGAAAATTTGGAAAAGAAAATATATGCCACCTATGAAGATGGTGATCATATCTATATTGCCTATTCGATGAATTACTGTGAAGGGGAGAATCCTAAGACAGAATTACTAGCGTCTGATTTAAGCTATCATTGGGGTAAATTAATCGGAAAAGCACATCGTATTACGAAGAACTACCCGATATGGAAGAATATTAGCGGGAAATCTTCCGAGTATGGATATATCGATGAGATTAATTTCTTCAATAACTGGTGTAAGGATGAGTTCGTAAAGAGCAAATGGGAAGAAATGAGTGTTACGCTTTCTCAACTACCAATAGCCAGAAATAATTATGGATTTATCCATAATGACAATCATCAATTTAACATTATCATGAACGGTAACGATATTACTTTGATTGATTTTGATGTTGCCGGCTGCCATTTCTTTATGCAGGATATCGTCGTTCCGGTTCAAGGTATCATGTTTGATCTGGCAGGCGGAATATATAATAATGTCTACAACAAGGAACCTATCAAACGCTATTTTCATGAATTTATCAGTGGGTATGAAACAGAATATCATATTGATGATTTTTGGTTGAAGCAAATAGACACTTTCATAAACTATCGCAGAATGTTGCTATTTACCTGTATGCAGGGTTATCTAAATCAGAACGCTGAGCTAAAAAATGGCTTCCTTACTATGATAAAAGAAGCGCCTGATATATTTCACTTTATGTGAGAGTTATATCATGAGATCGTTCAATAAAGTTTAAGGGTCTACACCATTTTAGATAGATGCCTCAATTAATCAAAATAATTCAAGCGAGGTTGTTTTAATGAGATAGCCATTCCTAATGTAAGCATTGCAAATAGACAGTTAAATGGCAAATATTGCATTTGCAAACGAAAAGCGGTATAATTAAATAGTATGAACATTTTTGATCTATTTCACTACAGAAAGGATATCTTTATGAAAAGGTCTATAAGAAGAATATTTGTAACATTATTGATTCTGGTAATTGCTATTATATCAACACCAACAACAATATTCGCAGATACTGAAACGATTCTCAAGGACAAGACCAATAAATTAACACTTGGCGATACATTACAGGAGAGCACTAAAAAAATCGAAGAAGCATTAGCTGCCGGTAAGTCAATCACGTATAAAATTGAAATACCTAAGGGAGTTCTTTATATAGAATTGATGGATAAAACAGACTATAAAGTCGAAATCATCAATAGCAAGGATAAAGTAGTTAAGAAGCTTGAGGCTGAAGAAATCGTAGGTGGAATAGGTTATTCACTATACCAGGTCAAAAATGGGGTGGCGCTCAGCAAAGGTAAATACAAAATAAAGATTTCACCTAAGGCAAAGAGCAATGCACTTAATATCAATGGGACAGTTGGTATGCTTAAGAATAGTACATCTACAACAATTGAAATCGATAAAGATTATGATATAGCTGTAACAGAGGGAAAAACCTATGAATTCATATTCAAATTAAAAGAAGAGGCATATTTAGGCTATGGAATGAATCTAAAAGGTTATGAGGATCAATTCCCCACGGAGCCAGATGCTATCGTTTATAATAGTAAAGGTAAAAAAATATCTGAATTGGCAAAGACCAATTTCTTGAATACCTTAAAGAAGGGAACCTATACTATAAAATTTAAAGCAAAAACTTCAGGTGTTCTTTCTGCTAAAGTATATGAAGGGCAAGATGATAACATTGATAGTTGGTTGAATTTTAATTTTGACTTTAGTAATAAATGATGGACTTGTATGGTGGAGCCATTCTCAACTTTAAGTTGCAGGATGGCTTTTTCAATGCAATAGACTCCCCTATGGCTTTGAAAACAGCAGAGATTTACTATAAGAATAATATTGCTTAAGATAATAAGTAGGAGATATGTTTTTTTGGTTGGTTTGGTGATTGATAATTATGAGGAATTGTGTTACAACTATTTTAATTATTGAAAGCAGCATGAGATTTTACAATAGAAAAGAGGCAGTAAAATGGATGACATAACACAGGTCAGAAGGGCGAAAAGTATTTGGCTTACTATGAGGAAGAACAGGGACTTAATTCTACATAGCCTCATGTGCAGCATCGGTGGTTTTATGGGTGGTTATGCTGTGCTTTGCAGAGGTAATTTGGGTTCTGCACAGACGATTAACATGATCGATATTGTGCTTGGTATCGTGGGTAAAGACAGGGGTGCACTACTACTTAGAATCGCTGGACTTTTTTTATATATTATGGGAATAGAGCTCGTATTTCTTTTATCAAAAAAATCAAAAATCAATCTGCAGCGCTACAGTATTGCTGTTGATATGGCAGGCTTTCTGATTCTGGCTATGATACCGGAGCAGGTGAATAAGCTGGCGGCAATACTTCCTATCTTTTTCATACTATCTACTCAGTGGAGTGTGTTTCATGGGGAAAGGGGATATAACAGTGCCACAATATTTTCTACCAATAACCTCCGCCAGATGCTGTTAGCCCTGAATGAATATGCCTTTGGTAGGGACAGAAAACAGCTGAATACGGCTCTGTACTATATCAATACATTATTCTGGTTTCACATAAATATAGCCGTTAGCTATTATGCAGTGAAGTATTTTGGCATATATGCATCTTACCTTGGATTTCTTTATGCTGTTCCGGCACTAGCAATTACATTTATCAAGGATGAAAAAGTACCGGTGGTTATCTCTCTTGATAGTTCCAAAGATAGTTTATTGTGTAAGCAGTCAAATATATAAGGGAAGTTCATTTACATACAAAGGACGGACATATGTATCAATCATTGAAGGAAACAAGGGTGTGTGTGTTAAATTTTCCTTCAAACGACATTTATGACCGCTGTATTAAAACGATCGGAAATAATCAGTTTGAAACAGATGAAATCACCTCCTCAGGCTTAACGGTGGAGAAAGCCTCAAAGGTCAATGCACCGCGAATCAAAGAGTGTTTTTTGAATATTGAGTGTGAATTCTTATGGGAACATGAACTTTTCGAGGGGAGCCAAGAAGTGGCAGTAGCCTTGAAAGCAGTTAATATATGCATAGATAGCGATCGATATGACCAAAGCAAATTTGGTAGATACGGAAAGAACGGTTATTTGTTTCAAATTGACCAACCTACTTATCCAGAAACAGGAGAAACAACACCCTTCGGGCCCGGAATAGTTGAGCAAGGTAATCCAGTTCCATGGATAATAAAATAGGTGTTTTCACATTATTAAGTTAATAATTAATAAATCCTTAACCCACAAAATTCTGTGGGGTTTTTTCAAAGATAGACCTCCTATAATCAATCCGATAAACGATGGATAATTATAGTGGTAATACCAAAATAATTAGTGTACAATAATTATCTGATATATACTAACAAGTGTTTACTAAAGCGAATTATAAATTCTATATTTATACGAAATGATATTTTGATGATGGAATATGAATATGAGTTGATTGATAAAATAAAATCAAGACCTGTGCTGTTTTTAGGGGAACCAAGTATTACAAACTTACAGGCTTTTTTGCTTGGATATGCTACTGCTCTTTATGATTATAAAATCCCCAATAAAATAGATGTTCTTTTACCACTTCCATTTTGGTTTTTTCATGAGTATGTGGCACGATATTATAATTTTAATGAGTCAACTTCCGGTTGGAAAAACATGATTCTGAATCAAGTGAATGATGAAGAGGAAGGGTTAAATCTTTTTTTTCAATTGTTCGATGAGTTTAAGCAACTAAAGGTAGAAGCATTACATAGTTCGCTTATAAATGAAGAAGGTTTAGATTTTCATTATAGCAACATATACTCGCCAAAACGGGAAAGTAGTTTTGATAGAACAGAACCCTTATATAATGATACTATTGAAATCTACTATGCTAAATTATCGGCCAATATTGGATATATTGGATTTGTACGAAATAAAGAAGGAATTGAATTTATTAGAAAAATATATAAGTATGAAAATGAAATCCTTTATTACTTTCAAATTTGCTTTGGCGAGGCAATACATTGGCAAGATCAAAAAATCGACCATATTAGTTTTCAAGGTAAATATATAGTATAGGCATAGTCTTTAGTGACTACTTCCTTAAAAAATTTGTTTTAAACTATTATTCGTGTCGAAAAAAGTATGTTTCATGAAACGGATGGTTTTGAAAGAGAGATTTATGCTATGCTGAATATGAAAAAATGATATACATGGAATGCAGTCACGATCACTGGAAAGAAAGAAGGGAAGATGAATTATTTAATATCCTGGCATGTAAAAAAAGAATGGTAAGAAGAAGGAGAAAAACTATGAAAAAACGATTTATGTGCATACTACTCACTCTGTGCATGGTGCTTACTCTGTTGCCGACAACGGCACTGGCGGCGGGCTCGCCTTGTGTGTTAAATTCACTAACTGGCAAATATGAAATAGTATCAAGCAAAGGGTTTTCCGGTATTTCAGCAGATACCTTTAAAGTTGGTGAAAGATTCGAAAATATCAGGGCTACAATTGGGTACTTCTACAGCGGTGCAAACTCAGCTCACTATGGGCACAATCCTAAATGGTGGTTAAATGGAATGCCACTGGAAGAAGGCTACAAATTTAACCAGGTAGGGTCTTACACCTTGACCTTACAATGTGAAATGACGAATTCGGAATACAACAGTTGGAAGAAAGCAGCGGATAAAGCAGGGGTTAAATTTCCAACCTCTAAAACGGCCGTTTGTTCTATGAAGATTAACGTATTGCCGGATATTGACTGGCAAAACATTCGTGAGTTCACCCTCGATACCTCAATGAAAAAGACAACCTACCGCCAAGGAGCAGATGCCTTTGACCCGACATCTATTATCGTCCGTGCCGGTATTGCCGCATCCGGGAAAAAAATATCCTATAAAAACTTAGATTGGGATGACCTTACCTTCTATGCCGGGGCACGTGGAATGAAATCGAAAGAGAGCGGCAATCAAATCACTAAGGGTTATCGCTTCTGGGTACCAGGAGAGAAGGACCTGTGGGTAGTTGTTGGAAATAAACACATTGTCATTCCGTTTACAGTAAAGCCGTTTGTATCTTCCGTTAAAGTAACAAAGGAACCTGATGCAGGTAGCTCTACCTTCGTCACAGGCGACTACTCCGTTAAGGCTAATTATAAGGACGGAACGTCAGAGGTACTCAGTGGTGATTGTCTTAACATTTCAGTCGGAGGTCAGAGAATGTACCAAGGAGGCGAATATGTAATCCCTTCCGGTACTTCCACTGTTAAAATCGGCATGGGTGATTTTACTGTCGAACGTAAATTGACGGCTCCGAAAAAAGACGAAGCAACACCATCACCGACAGAAACGAAAGACGCTAACGCCAATGCCACCGTTATTGAATCTGGTGAATACTATATGAAGGTTGGTGACAGATGGGTTTACCCTGATAATGGATATAATTACTGGCTTATTTTATCAGATAAAAAGCCTGATAAACCATTTAAGGTTACGCTCATAGGCGAGGATAAAGAGCGTGGACCGGAATATACAATTGAGTATTGGGACCGTTATGTAGTCTGCAGTAATTCATGTGCAACGGATCTGCAATTGCACGCGGATGTTAACAAGCTAACCTATAGAATCAACACCTATCCAAAGTCCGGCTTCAGCACAATAAGGATTTACACAAGCCAAAGCTACCTTGTAAAGGGTACGGGGAGTGGAGTATTCGCTGAAGTCTCAAAGGGTTCCGCGCCAGACTTAGCTAAAATCGTCTTCATAAAAGACTGATATTTTAAAATTTGAATAATGTACATAACTGAATAGGGAAAAGTCCTTACAGCATAAGAGATCAAGTAATAAAGTACCTTTTTCTAAAGTAAGTTGTAAAATAAAAATAGACATGATAAAAAGTCATGTCTATTTTTATTTTAACACTTCAACTTAATAGTAGATGCTTTTTTTGGCGTGTTACTTCTCCCTAAGCCTAACCACATTAGCGGCACTACGGCGGCGGCTGTCCTCAATCGCTGCGTAGTGCTTTTTCGTTGTGTTAACATCCTTATGACCTAATACATCGGCAACCAGATAGATATCGCCGGTCTCCCGGTATAGGCTGGTACCATAGGTGCTACGGAGCTTATGCGGTGTGATTTTCTTAAGTTTAGTGACAGTGGAAGCGTATTTCTTGACGAGGTTTTCTACGGATCTCACATTGATACGCTTTTGCTGAAGGGAGAGGAAGAGGGCGTTGGAATGACCTTCACAGGGGACAATCTGCTTGCGTTCCTCCAGATAGTCTAAGAGAGCCTCTCGAACCTCCTCACTAAAGTATACGATAACCTCATACCCACCCTTTCTACGGATTTTAATTCCATTATTCTCAAAGTCTACATCATTGATATCAAGGCCGACACATTCGGAAACACGAATGCCTGTCCCAAGTAACAGTGTCATCAATGCCAGATCGCGTCGCTTGGTCTTCTCATGAAATTTTTGTTGAGATTTGGTCATATTATTGGCGGTTTCTACCTCATCCAAAAGCTTCGCAACCTCATCGACCTCGAGACGAATAATTTCCTTATCATGCAGCTTTGGAACACTGATGAGAGCAGCCGGGTTCGTTTTTATCATTTCCTTTTTAAAGTAATAATTATAGAAGCTGCGTAGAGATACCAGCTTTCGTTTCTTTCCCTTCTCGGCATTCAGGTGCTCCTTATCATCGGAGGATTTATAATAGGTAAGGTAATCAAGATATTCTTCGATGTCAATGGCCTTAATCTGATCCAAAAGTTCAACCTTAAAATCAGTGATTGGCGTATTCTTAAGAGAAGGATTTGTATTCGCCAGCCACTCGAAGAAGACTCCAAGATCATAAGCATAAGCGATTCTAGTTCGGGATGAGGTGGTTGGCTCGATTCCACGGAAGAAATACTTACAAAAGTGTGGCAGCTTTTCCTCCAGTATACGAAGCTTAGTAGTATTGTCTATATTCACTTGATCATGATAATTACGCTCTATCATCATTAACCTCCTAATTTTGTCCTGTCTTTATAATTATTAATTGAATGCTAACTACATTATATCTTCAGCTTTGATTCTGTCTAGGATATGACCTATTACGGATAAGTTCTTTTCCTATGGTAGGAAGGGAGTTTGTTCGTCTCGAACAGTGAGATTATATTACCTTCCTTACAAAATTCAAGGATTATGTCTATAATCTGAGATTCTACTATAGTAAAACACGTATTTGTCGTATTGATCGACTCGGAGACAGATGTAGATCTATCCTTTGAGCCTCTCTGTATCGATTGCTTCAAGCACACAATCTATCCTTGCTGACAATACCTCGATTGCTGTAATTAAAAATCACATGCTTTAAACTGATTTATGTATTGATCTTGTCCTGTTTATGTTAAACCATATCTATTATATCGATGAAGGCATTCCAATCTAGACCTTGACATTATATCACATATTTTCCAGAAAGAAAACCTCCTCGATGAACTTAGGAGAAACAGAAGATGTCCAGTTCGATTATAGAGATTGCCCAAAGTTTATTGTATGGTTGCTTATGAAATGTTTGCTTTGCTGATTTATGTTAGAAAACAAGGTATACGGTAAGCGAACATAATTATTCATTCTATTATTGTGGAATATACATATAAAAAGTTGTAACAAATAGTTATATAAAATATTGTTGGGACGACTGCTGTAGAACTCAATCGGATGAACAGGAAGAATATTACTACATAGGTAGAAATGCGTAAACAGGCATTCTGAATGCACATTTTAAAAAAATAGGAAGAATGATTTTGGAAAATAAGGTATAAAAAGCAATAAAAATGTGATAAATTTGGTAGCTGACACAGTTTTAACACTATTTAATATTATTGTAACATCTATAAACCAATGATGAGGTCGGAACTGGTAGAATTATCAAATCATCATCCTACATAAGCCGACAGAATGACTAAAATATGACAGGAGGTTAAAAGTACACAGCATGCATCAAGAATTACAAACGATATTAAACATTACTCAGGATAAAAAGATACGCTGTCGTCATCTGGGATTAAAGCTAGGCTTCTTATTAGTCGTAGCATTCCTGACAGTGGGCTTATTACAGGGCTCTGCATTGGCGGCAACCGGATTGAAAATATATGATTTTGCTACAAAGAAGGAAACTACCTATACGGATAAGCAGGTTAAGGTCACATTGGATGGGAAGACGGTGACTAAGAGTGAGACACCGGGAATTCTGGTGAATGGGATAGCATTGGTTCCTTACGATGATGTTTTTAAGAAGTCAGACATTGCTGCTGAATGTAATTATGATTCAGCAAAGGGAACGATCTCTATATCGAAATACGGAAAGACAATTGAGATGACCATTGGAAGTAAAACAGCCAAATTAAATGGCAAAACCGTTACTCTGACGGTTGCTCCAATGAAAATTAAATTTGTGAAGGAAGGCATCAATAAAGTAATGGTACCCTCCAGATACATATCAGAGACCTTAGGACTAAAATATACCTGGACTAGTAGTAAGAGTACAGTAGCGATTGAGAAGACAACCTTAACACTTTCCTATAATAGTGGTGAGAGCTTTGAATATAACGGAGTTCAGGGAAAGGTGACTGTCGACGGTAAGAATATTAATCTTGGTAATATGCCTAGCATCATTACCAATAATACTGCGATGCTTCGTGCCAAGGGAGTGTTCACAAACGCAGCAATCGGAGCTACCTATACCTATAACAATGCTGAAAAGACGGTTACCCTGACCAAAGAAAATAAGGTTCTGGTTATGACGGTTGGAAGTACTACTGCCTATCTCAATGGTAACGCAATTAAAATGGATACGGCACCGATGATTGTAAAAAATCATAATGTCGGAACCTCTTATGTTATGGTTCCTGGAAGCTTTACAGCCTCCTGCCTGGGCTTTGATTATCAATGGAACAATACGACAAGAACCTCAATGATTACTTCACATAAGGATGTGACCACCCCTGGGAATAGCAGTGGCTCTAATACTTCCCCGGAATTAGGAGACAGTGGCGTAATTATTGAAGCAGGAACTATCCTAGGTCAGTGGGCCATTGATTCATCAATTATTGCCATAAGTACAGGACTACATGAGCTTAATACCGAGGCTGCGGTAGCTAACCCCGCTTTAATTACTTCAGTAGCAAGAGATTATAGTTCTTTAAAGCAGAACACCGAGACCTTTATGATTAGTGCAAATGGCAGCATGGGAAGGATTACCTCATCGCAGACAGATAAGCAGATTTCGATTCTGGTGGATAACCTCACCACGACGGATATGACCTATCAGATGTACGGTATTTACAGTAACTATGTAAACACCATCGGCACCTATGCAGGTCAGGAGGGGCAGACTTCGATAATATTAGATCTGCTTTCTTCGGAAAGTACCTACGATTTATTATTGTCACCGGACAAGCAGACACTTTATGTAACTGTTTATTACAATACACTGACCTCAGCAGTAATCGGAACCAATAGTACAGGAGATTATATTACCCTGACCGGTATTAAGCCGCTGAAGGTTTCACTGAATCAGTCAACCGGATATATTAATATAGAGTTGCCCAATACCGCAAATGGTCTTGGTGATATTAATTCGAACCTGATCGGCTCCAAATTCATTAATTTATTCTATACCGTTGGTTCTGCAGATAGGACACAGCTTGTGATCGGCGCTAATGAAGGTTACGAATATTACATATCGGAAGTGGATAATAAGTATTCTATCCTATTACTTACACCTGGAGCAGTTCAGCAGCCTTCCACGGAGACTCAGACGCAACCGGGGCTCTCGGGACAGGTTGATCCGAGCGAGTGTGAGATTATTATTCCTAGGCCAGACGGATTAACTGCTTCCATGATTACGGATGAGGATGATTACTTTAACCTTAGCTTTGTTCTTCGCTTAAATGGTGATTATACCGGGTTAATCAATAATTCCAATATCATTAATTCAAGTAGCACAGTTAAAAGCATCAACGTAACTCTGAATAGCAAGAATGAGACGGAGATTCGGTTTAAAACCTCTAAGCTACAGGGCTATGCATATACAATGGATGATAAATATATCTACGTTAATATCGGTAATCCGAAGGATATCTATCCGAATATTGTTATATTAGACCCGGGACACGGCGGCGGAGCGAATGGTGCTCAGTACTATGGAACAAATGAAAAGGACCTGAACTTTAAGATATTATATACTCTTGGTAAGAAATATTTTAATCAGGATACCTCGAAGCTAAAGGTTTATTATACAAGAATTACTGATGTGGACATGACCCTCAGTAATCGTGCAGCCTTTGCTAAGCAATACGGAGCAGATCTGTTCGTCAGCTTACATATGAATGCAAATCTAAATCGAACGGTCTATGGTACGGAGGTATATTATTCTTCCAGTAATAATAGCCCCAACCGTGCCGGACTTACGAGTAAGAAATTGGCTGATATATTATCTGACAATTTATCGAGTAGGTTAGGAACAAAGAATCGTGGCTCGAGAGCTGAAAAATATACGGTTGTACATAAGAATACAGTACCGGCAGTCTTAATTGAGCTGGGCTTTATGTCCACGGAGAGCGATTTTGCTAAGTTGTCCAATCCAACCTTCCAGGACAAGGCTGCAAAGACAATCTATGAGACCATACTGGAGGTCTTCAACAAATATCCTACAGGAAGATAAGAGTAAGTGACAGGAGGGGCTGTTGTATAAAGTAAGCTAACGCTGGAGGAAAGGATAACATGTATCCCATAATGCATTTTTTACGGATACGTGTTATTCTTTCTTATATTTATTAACACCTTACACAACAGTACCCGATAGAATAGTACAAAGGAGCTGAGAAGCATGATCAAATTGATAGATCGACCTATGATTAAGAAAGTTATTTGTTTCTTTCTTTCCCTCCTTCTGTTAGCGTTGTTCCCGACGGTAAGGGTGAATGCACAGGAGGAAAGCACGACGGAAGAATTCCAGGCGGTATGGATTTCCTATCTGGAATTTTTGGATCGCTTAAAGGACCCCAAGACCGGAGTCGCCGGCTTTACCGAGGAGCGTTTTCATACCGTAGTAGATGAGATGTTTGATAATGTAGCTGCAATGAATATGAATGCAGTTGTGGTACATGTTCGTCCCTTCGGTGACGCAATGTATCCGTCAGATTACTTTCCCTGGTCTAAATATATCTCAGGAACGCAGGGCAAGGATCCGGGCTTCGATCCTCTAGACTACATGGTATCGGCGGCACACGAAAGAGGATTACAGTTCCATGCATGGATTAATCCCTATCGCATTACCAGCGATACAACAGATGTAAAAACATTATCCAAGGACAATGTGGCAAGAAAGTGGCTTACGAATAAATCAAAAAATGATGACCGTAGGGTTTTATCCTTTGGAGGGGCACTGTATTACAATCCATCTGACACCGTGGTCCAATCGTATATAAGTTATGGAATTCAGGAAATCGTTGAGAACTACGATGTGGACGGAATTCATTTTGATGATTATTTCTATCCGACTCTTGGTACAGATTACAAAAAGACTTTCGATTATAAGGAATATAAGGAGTACAGCAGCGAGTGTAAGGAGAATGGAGTTAAGGCAATGAATATTGCCGATTGGAGAAGGAACAATGTAAATCAGCTATTGAAGACTGTATATTCGGATATTAAGGGTATCAACGAAGAGGTCGTCTTTGGTATCAGCCCGGGGGGCTTTTTGGACCTTCTATTGAGGGATGACCGATATTATACAGATATTAAGACCTGGCTTAGTGAACCGGGCTATATTGATTATATTTGTCCTCAATTATACTGGTCCTTTGAACATAAGCAATATCCTTATGATAAGATACTCGATCGGTGGTTAGAGTTAAGGACGAATGAGGATGTGAAGATGTACGTAGGAATAGCGGCCTATCGTGCCGGATCGACCCGGGAAAGTGCATGGAAGGACCCTGAAATCCTGAAGGATATGATTGAGCATGGAAGAGATACTGGTTTGGTCGATGGATATATTTACTTCCGCTACGACTTCTTCTATAACAAGGTAACCAAGAAGGCGATTGCTAAGCTCCTTGATATCATAAACTAAATTACTTATGGGAACAGAATAAAAAAGATATGCTGTTATAGAAATGCTGTTCCAATAGGCTACTGCGGTAGGAGTCTCATGTTGAGATTTCTACCGCAGTTTTTAGGAGCGTTCTTAATGTAATTCGAATGAATTATTGAAAAGCATAATTCACACTTCAAAGGGTAGGCATATAAAGTTAGTATGGTTATAATACTATATTACATAAATATTACAAGTATTACATAATTGTTATTCTTTTTGTTGATTTCCCTGAGAAAATTTGCTAAAATAGGACCATATAACTACCTATGAAGCAATTCTGGAATGAACGGGGATAAAATCATGATGAAATTTAAGAAAATTAAGATATTAAGCTTCATATATATGATTACGATGATCATTGGAGTGGCAATCCTGGTATATAATCCGGCAGGTTCACAGCTTCGGGTTCAGGATGCTTCCTCCGATGCGGCAAACGACGGAAAGCAGGAGGATAAGATCGATGAGGCGTCCGTCAAGCTTATGAGCATGGATCCTATTAACACACCAAGTGTAACGCCGACACCTATGCCGAGTCCGACACCAACTCCTTTACCGGTTTATCCCTTGGAGGAAAAGGGCTATCCCTCTGAGCTCATTCATTTAGCTGAAACCTATTATGAGGCTAAGAGTAATTGTGATATTGACACCTTAAAGAGTATTTCTTCTAATCCGGAGAATGTAATTTCTAAGGAGCAATTGCTTAAACTGGTTGAAGGAATTGAAGACTATAAGAATATTAAGTGCCATGTTAAGAAATCTTTTGTAGATGGTGCTTACATTGTCTTTGTATATTATGATATTAAATTTATAGGTCTTAAAACCCTAGCACCCTCTTTGTCTAAGCTATATGTTATTACCGATGGAGAAGGGCAGCTTAAGATTTTTGATGACGAGCTTACGGAAGAGCTGCGTGAATATATTATGGCACGAAGTGAAGATGAAGATGTGATTGTCTTAAGAAATCATACCGAACAGTTGGCAGAAGAAGCAAAGGAAAAGGATAAGGAGCTGAAGGAGTTCTGGGAAGTACTAGACAAATACTAAACATATACTAATCGAAGTGGAGACTTATTTATGTGGATTCTTTATGCCTTTGGTTCTGCATTATTTGCCGGAATGACAGCAATATTATCCAAAATTGGTATTAAAAATACGGATTCAAATCTAGCTACAGCCGTTAGAACAGTAGTGGTTTTGATTTTTTCTTGGCTCATGGTATTTATAGTGGGTTCACAGAGTAGTATTGATGAGATCAGTGGAAGGACGTTACTTTTCCTAATTCTATCAGGCTTAGCAACGGGTGCTTCATGGTTATGCTATTTTAAAGCCTTGCAGCTTGGTAATGTGAATAAGGTAACACCGATTGATAAATCAAGCACTATACTTACGATGATTCTGGCGATTCTGTTTCTTGGAGAAAGTGTCACAATCGTGAAGGTGGCTGCAATTATTTTAATCGGTGCAGGGACCTACCTGATGCTACAGAAGAATAAGGATACGGCAAACCAGCAGGTACATAACAGTCGCTGGATCATATTTGCCGTGTTTTCGGCGGTTTTTGCTAGTCTTACCTCGATTCTAGGTAAGGTAGGCATCGAAGGAGTAGAGTCTAATCTTGGAACTGCGATTCGTACCATCGTTGTATTAATTATGGCTTGGTTAATCGTGTTTATTACCGGGAAGCAGCATATGATTAAGAAGATTGATCGTGGGAGTTGGATATACCTGATTCTATCTGGTTTCGCAACCGGAGGCTCCTGGCTCTGCTATTACAGAGCACTACAGGACGGTCTTGCCAGTGTTGTAGTACCGATTGATAAATTAAGCATTCTTGTAACAATACTTTTCTCTTATGTATACCTAAAGGAGACCTTGACAAGAAAAGCCTTATTTGGTTTGGCTCTGATTGTAGGAGGAACCTTATCCTTATTGATACAATAATTAGAGATGAAATGAATAGTGTATAAAGATTACTCCATGAAAATAAAAGCATTTCATGGAGTTTTGTGTTAAGATAGGAATGATTAGGAGATGCTTTAAGGGGGAGGGGCTATAATAGCCTTAGAAGCACTTCATACTAGTGTAGGGACCTAGAATATACAAAACTTAACTTGGAGGTTTTATAATTGAAGATTAAGAAATATCATAAAATGGTTTACATAATTATATTATGTGTAATTATGTCGAACCTCCTAATGGGATGTGTTCAAAAGAAGAAAGAGGAACCAAAAAAGGACCAGGGGATAGAAGCTGAAGAGCCGACAGTGTCAGAGAAGGAAGAGGAGAAAGGGAAAACGGAACAGGAATCATCCGAGAACGGGGACATAGAACCCAGCGGTGAGTTTCTTGGAACAGATTACTCCAAGGTTGATTTCATTATTCTTACCTTGGATGAAATCAGTGTATATTATGACCTGCTGCAGGATTATCAGATGAGGTTTGCCATCAATTTGGCCGAGGCATTCACTCAATCGGTAAACATGATTTCCTTAATAGAAGAAGAGGAGCTGACTGCCATAAATGAGCAAGGTCATGTAGAGGGGAAGCAGGGCCATTATTATCTTGAGCTTCAGTTTATGTCAGTACAGAAGATAACGCTTGGTGGAGAATATTTTGATTGTGATGATATATTGATGGATCTGACGGACCGGGTTATCTATGTGAGACTGGAAGGGGAAGAGGTCGGTATCCTTGGTTATGAAGAGGAGGCACTTCAGAGTATCTTCACCCAGGTTGAGAATATAATAGAAAGTATCTCTCAAAATACGCTCCCAGATGAAAACTAGTTATCTGAATAGCTTCTACAGGTGAGGCAAAGAGTGGAGATAGCAAGTGGCTCACTTTTTGCTCACTTTTGATTTATTTAGGTAGAGATATTATTAACTATGAAGGATTTGGAAAGGAGTCAATTAGGTGAATTCTCTAGCATTATTTCATTCTTATACGGCTAAATGGTTTCAAAAAACACTGGGCTCCCCGACTCAGGTCCAGGAGGAGGCTTGGCCTTCGATAGCGGAAGGAAATCACACCCTGGTATCAGCTCCAACCGGTACCGGTAAGACCTTATCAGCCTTTCTGGTATTCATTGACCGGCTGAAAAAGCAAGCAAGAGAAGGTAGCCTTAAGCAGGAGCTTCAATTGATTTATGTATCCCCTCTAAAATCACTGGCAGGAGATATCAGGGAGAACCTGCGACGACCCTTGGAGGGGATTTATGAAGAAGAGCTAGCCTCAGGAGACTTTAAGGATAGTGAGCCGCCGGCATTAAGCGTTGCAATACGTACCGGTGATACGACTCAGAGTGAGCGCAGACAGATGATAAAAAAGCCCCCTCATATTCTGATTACAACTCCAGAATCCTTATATTTGATGCTAACTAGTAAATCAGGACAAGCTATATTGCATACGGCAAAAGCCATTATTCTGGATGAGCTGCATGCTCTGATCGATTCAAAGCGGGGAGCCCATCTGATGCTATCCCTGGCACGCTTGGACAAGCTCTGTGAGAAACCCCTGCAGCGGATTGGCCTGTCAGCAACCATAGAACCTCTAAGCATAGCTGCAGAGTATCTGTCTCCCGATCCTGTCAGGATTGTAGCTCCCAAGATGCATAAGAATATAAAGATAGCTATCACCAGCCCGATTCCCAACCTTCAAAGTGGGTTTAAGGACACTAAATGGCAGGAGATTGCCAGAGCAGTTCATGCTCATTGTAAAAACTCCCGAAGCATTATTGCTTTCGTAGAAGGACGGGCTTATGCAGAAAAGTTGGCTTATTACGTTAATCAGATTGCCGGAGAAGGCTTTGCAAGAACCCACCATGGCAGTTTATCTAAGGAACAGCGCTTTGAGGTGGAGCATGCACTTCGGAGTGGTACACTTCGTATGCTTTGTGCGACATCTTCTATGGAGCTTGGTATCGATGTGGGAGATATTGATCAGGTATTCCAGATCGGATGTCCGCGGTCTATCTCCAGTACTATGCAACGGCTGGGCCGCGCCGGGCATAATCCGAATCGAACCAGTGTGATGCATATCTTTCCGAGGACAGCCTCTGAGGGCTTGTATAGCGGATTAACTGCGGAGGTTGCCAGAAATGGAGGTGTGGAATATTCCAAGCCTCCCAGATTATGCCTTGATGTATTAGCACAGCATCTGGTCTCCATGGCGAACGGTGATGGCTATGAGGTGGATGAGGTTATGGAGATATTATCCAGGGCTTACCCCTTTCGTGAGGTTACCAGGCAGGACGTGAAGGATGTCCTTAGTATGTTGGCCGGTGACTATGAGCATGACCGCAATATTCCGGTTCGTCCCCGAATCATCTATGACCGGATCGGGGAGAGGGTGGAGGGAGATCCCTACAGCCGAATGCTTGCAGTCTCCGCAGGTGGAACCATACCAGATAAAGGCCTATATACCGTAAAGACAGAGACCGGAGTGAAGCTGGGTGAGCTGGATGAAGAGTTCATCTTTGAATCTAGGGTAGGTGACCGGTTCCTTCTGGGAACCTTTGCATGGCAGATTACAAAGATCCAGAAGGATACCGTACTGGTAACCCAATCCAATACATTCGGTGCCAGATTGCCCTTCTGGAAAGGAGAGATCAAGGGGCGCAGATTACAGACAGGAATTGCTTTTGGAGCTATTCTTCGCAGACTCTCCATCGCGAACGAGATAGGAACTCTGAGTAAGGAGCTGATTGAACTTGGACTTGATGATAATGCGGTGGCCGAAGGAGAGGACTTCATCAAAAGACAGCTGGCGGCAACTGGAATTCTCCCTGATGACAGGACGATTCTGATTGAGCATTTCCGTGATGAGACCGGTAACCAACAGATGATGGTCCATTCGGTTTTTGGTAGACCGGTTAATTCACCGCTTGCTATTCTAACGCTGGAAGCAGCAAAGCGGTATACCCATGCCAATATCAGCTATGTGGAGGATGATGATGGGTTTTTGCTCTTTCCTTACGGGGAACTTACAATACCGGAGGGACTATTACAGGAACTACAGCCGGAAGGGGCAAGAGAGCTACTGGAAGCAATTCTGCCGGTAACCCCTCTCTTTAATATGAATTTCCGATATAATACCGCTCATGCTCTTATGATGGGAGTACGAAAGTCGGGCCGTGTACCTCTATGGGTACAGCGGATGAGAAGTGCGGAGATGTTAGATTCTCTGATGCAATATGAAAATCACCCCTTAATTCGGGAGACGAAGCGAGAGTGTCTGGAGGATTATTGGGACTTGGATGGCTTGGAATATGTATTAAACGGTATTCGGTCCGGTAGGATCCGTATCTGTGAGCTTTATTTGGATACCCCATCTCCCATGTCCTTTCTACTCAGACAGCAGACTGAGGCTGCTAATATGTATGACTATGCTCCGACACCAATGGGTATCCATCGGGCTGTGGACGCTGCCTTAAAGGAGAGTAAGCTGATTGCACCGACACCAGAGCATCTACTACGTGTATCGGAACGAGGACGCTTGCCGGAGGATGAGAAGCAGCTGCATACACTGCTCATGATTGAGGGGGACCTGATTGCCGGTGAGCTTGTGGTACCGATTGAATGGCTGGAGCTTCTAGCCAGACGGGGTCAGGCCACCTATATCGAACCAGGTTTATGGATAGCGACAGAGCATATGGGACGATATCAGGAAGCCCTTCTGGAGGGGGACAAAGCAAGCCAAAGGCAGCTGGTTCTTCGCTTATTAAGATATCGTGGCCCGCAATCGGCAGAGACCATTAGTGACCGCTATTTCTGGAAGCAGGAGCTTTCCATGGACCTTCTGAAGGAACTATGCAAGAACGGGGAGGCAATCGAAGGGGATGGCTTCTATTATCATGCAGAGCTTTATGACAGAGCCAGGAAAGAAACGATCAAGAGCAGAAGGGCCCAGGTTAAGACCCAACCCTCTCAAAGCTATGCTGCTTTGCTTGCAAGCCGTACCTATCTGGCGGCTGCACCCAAGGAGCAATTAGAGCTATTCCTCAGGCAATACTCAGATCTTTCTTATCCAACTGCCCTATGGGAGAGTGTTCTGCTGCCTTCCCGGGTTACCAGATATCGATCGGACCTATTAGATAGCCTTCTTGCGGAGGGAGAATTCTTCTGGCAGTTAAAGGGAGAGGAAGGGCTTAGCTTCCATCGCTACGGGGATATTGACTGGGATGCTGACCCCTCAGAGGTGGTGCAGGAATTATCAGAGAAGGAGCGGATAATCTATGACGCCTTATACCGTCGGGGAGCCAGCTTTTTGCAACGACTTACCGGCTTACTTGAGGATGGATCGCCCTATGATATCTTATTAGCTCTGGCTGAGAAGGGGCTGGTCAGTGCAGACAGCTTTCAGCCGGTTAGACAATGGATGAATAAGGAGAAGCTGAACAAAGCCACTGTGAAGCAGCGGGTATCAGCCCGTACCAAGGCCATGACTTCCGGTAGGTGGGAAATTACCCATCCCAGGAAGATCCTTTCCATCGAAGAGCAAATAGACAGATGCTTTGAGCGGGTTGGGATCTTATCCCGAGAGACTTCTTATGGCTTAGTCTGGAGCCGGGCTTTGGAGACACTGCGGGTGTGGGAATATACCGGAAGGGTACGAAGAGGTTACTTTATCGAAGGGCTGTCTGGCGTCCAGTATATCAGGGATCAGGATTTCTCCGTTATCATGACAGCACTGGAACAGCCCAGTGACGAGCTTATCTGGCTATCGGCTGTTGATCCTGCCCAACAATGGGGGAAAAGTCTTCCTAATATGGTGGAACGGTCATTTATGAATGTAGCGGGAACAGCCGTTGCACTGAAGGCAGGTATCCCTGTGGCAGTACTGGAACGAATGGGGAAGCAGCTTCGTGTATTTGATCTGGAGTATCTGGAGGAAGCGCTTCGTACCTTTGCTCTTGATTTTACCAGACATCGAATATACTCTGGCCAAAACCGGTTGATTATTAAGGAATTTCCACCGGAGGCTGCAGCTGCGTTGACCGGGGCTGGATTTAAGAGAGAGCTGCAGGATTATGTACTTTATCGGATCTAGGTACAAGCATAATATAAGAATAACAGCATTCCTTGTGCACAGGATGACGTACATCTTACAATTAAGTAAGCCATAATCAAACACTTTTGTCTTACATAATTAGCAAGCTGTTCGTCAAACAGTGCTTATGGGATGCTGTTACTCTGATATCTTTTTTCAAAGATAAGTTAAATTTGTCCTATGAATGAATTATATAGTACTTTGGAAACGAAGTTCATCCAGATTAATCCACAACATATATGGTAAAGGTTACCTTTCTTCCATCAACAAAGCCATAGATGTCGACTTCACCGGGAGCCACAGCGGATACTACACCTGTTGAAGAGACGGTTGCTACGGAATTCATATTGGAAGCCCAGGTTACCTTACTGTCTGTTCCTAAGACACTGAGAGCTTTTGTTCTTCCTTTGCTCATGGTGTATTCCTTGTTGCTGGCTTTGATAACCTTCACTGTGGAGGTTAATTTCATGCCGTCAACAGTAGCGGTGATTTTAGTAGTACCAGGTCCCTTAGCTCGAACCACACCATCTTTATCAACAGAAGCAATTACTGAATTACCGGTGGACCACTTGATATTGCTCTTGGTTCCATTTACCTTTAGGGTCTTGATGAAGCCGGACCAGCCGCCAAGTTCCAGTACGATAGCATCTTCATTAAGACCGACCACGCTTACCTTACTTTCGATTTCCTTACCGTCCACATTAGCAGTAATCGTAGCGGTACCAGATGATTTAGCTGTTAGCTTACCACTATTATTAACCGTAACGATCGATTTATTGCTGGAAGTATAATTGACCTCTTTGTAATTACCGTATATCTTTAAGGTAGTACTTTGTCCTTTGGTTAATACTATATTTTCTTTCATAAAGATAATATTTACCTTGCAACGGATTCTCTGACCATCCACGTATGCTGTGATGGTTACGGAGCCCGGAGCCTTGGCAAATACCTTACCACTGGAGGATACGGTAGCTATATTACTATCGCTAGTGTACCAGGATGGTTTTTTGGAGGTACCTCCGATACGGAGGGTTTTATAATGATCGACCTCCAGAGTTAAGTTAGTTTCATTAATATATATTCCACTGGCTGCCTGGGCGGTAGTGATATCATTTGTAAAGGGAATGAATGAGAGAGTTGCAATACTGAAAATCAGTATGAATGAAAAAAGCTTGCGCATTTTTTTCATCGAATTTCCTCCTTATGTTGATTAGATTTAGATATGAATGAGTTACAGAATATCAATCAGGCAGGGGAGTATCCTACCCATAGTCACATTGATAGACTCATTATAGAGTAATATGAGTTTCGGTTCACTATTAAATTAATGGTATATAAAATGCATGGAAATGGGTATAGATGAAGAACATACCGAATAGAAACTTAATCTGGTTATAATTGAAAATCCTGCTGTTATATATTACTATTACAGTAGATACAAGTAAGTAGCATAATAATGGGAGGGAAAATGGAAATGAATAATATCATGGATTATCTGGACTGGCGAGGTGACTTAAGCTTTGAGATAGATCCTCTCAATGAGGTGGACAGTCTTATCCTATCTACCCTTACCTATATTGAATTTGATAGCCTTGTACCCTTTGAAGCCAAGGAAGGCCAGATTATGCTTTCAGATATTGCAAGACAGGCCTACGACGCCATTGATTTTAGTTCGCCACGCTGCAAGAATCCTTTCTTCGAACATATTCCGGAGTTGTTGCTGAAAGCCGCAGCTACACCTCGCTTTGGCAATCTCAGGTTATCCTATTATATTAATCGTCTTAATGTAGATAACACAGAGCAGTTTTCAGCAATTGTATTTTCTTTCAATGAGAAGCTTAATTATATAGCTTTTCGTGGGACAGATGATAATCTGATCGGATGGAAGGAAGATTTTATGATGAGCTTTCTGGATGAGGTACAAGCTCAACGGGATGCGGTGGAGTATACACGATTTGTATTGCAGTATCTGGAGGGAGACATCTATCTTGGTGGTCATTCCAAGGGAGGTAATCTGGCAGTTTATGTTGCAGTAAAGGTTGAGGAGGCTAGAAATCGGATCTTATCGGTATACAATTATGACGGACCCGGTTTTCAAGAAGGTTTTTTGGAAAGTGAAGGCTATCACCAGATGATATCGGCTATCCATACCATCCTTCCAAAGTCCTCAGTGGTCGGGATGCTGATGGAGCATCTGGAGGAATATGTGGTTGTTAACAGCAATCAAAAGGGAATATTACAGCATAGTGCCATGTCATGGGAGGTTCTTGGAAAACATTTTGTCTATATGCCTGGTGTAAAGAAATCAAGTATCTTCCTTAATCAGGCGCTTCGCCAGTGGCTCAGTGGAGTTACAATTGAAGAACGAGCAACCTTTGTAGAGGAGCTTTTTAACATCATCAATGCAACCGGCTTGAACACCGTAAGCAGTATCACTGCAGAAAAAAGACTTTCTATTAATGCCATGCTTAGGGCCTATAAAGATATAAGCCCGGAGACGAAGCAGTTTATGAAAAAGCTAATCTATAAGTTTATTGAGGAAGGACAGAAGATTTTAATACAATCCATTGAAGAGGAATTTATCCCAAGTAGACCGGAGTTTGAGAGTCCTGTAGTAAAAAGAAGAGGAAAATCATATATCAGGGTGAATAATTAAAGGCAATCGGTCTGTAACTTGGATTTATAAGGGAATGGGAGCGCATATATTATGAGTAAAATAATATGAAAGCCAGGTAATCTATGCCAGAGAATGCGGCTCCAACCAATTATATTGTGGTCAATATACGAAACCACACCTTAACCCTATACAGAAACGGTGTCATCTTTAAGATTTATCCGGTAGCGGTAGGAAAGTCGGCAACCCCGACCCCACGTGGAACCTTTCGAATCAAGAATAAGGCTGTGAACCCGGGAGGACCTTTCGGAGTCAGATGGATGGGATTAACAGCCACCGGAGGAAGCTATGGAATTCATGGAACCAATGATCCCGGTTCCATTGGTAAAAGTGTTTCCAATGGCTGTGTCCGTATGTATAATAAGGATGTTACCGAATTATTTAATCTAGTTACCATTGGAACGGTGGTAAAGATAATATAATATTTAATAACGGAGGCTAATCATGAAGGGCTTAATTCATATCTATGAAGGAAATGGGAAAGGCAAGACCACAGCAGCAATCGGACTGAGTATTCGATGTGCGGGAAGTGGCGGAAAGGTTCTCTTTACCCAGTTTTTGAAGGATGGAAGCTCCAGCGAGACAAATATCTTAAAGCAGCTTAATAGCATTCAATATAGGGCTGTTGAAGATAATTTCGGTTTTGTATTTCAGATGTCTCCGGTGACAAAGCTTCAAGCGAAGGAAGCCTACAATAATCTATTAATCTCGAGTATCGAGACAGTAACCAAGCAGGATTATAGGATGCTGGTCCTTGATGAAATCATCGATGCCTATCATACAGAATTAATTGACCGAGAACTGTTACTCGATTTTCTAAAACATAAGCCAGACCTGCTGGAGATAGTCATGACTGGAAGAGATGCGGATGCGAAGCTGAAGGAACAAGCACACTATATATCAGAGGTAAAAAAGATAAAGCACCCTTATGATGATGCTGTGCCGGCTAGGATTGGGATAGAGCGATGAAAGGATGAAGTTCCACTGACAAAATAATAGAATGAATAGGAATGCCGGTAAAAGGCCTTTCTATAGAGATAGAGAAGTCTTCATACTGAAGTAGGATAATTCTTACTTGGTATGAAGGCTTCTTTTTGTCTATTTGCAGTAAAATGCGCTCATCAAAGACTATATCGCAGTCTTATTTTGTAACTGAATTACTTTTGATCAATATAATACCAGTAGGAATAACAATTAACATCACACGCTTCTCATTGATAAGGAGAGTGAAGGCCTACGTTAAACAAAGATAAATTACTTATTCTTGGTGCAGGCGGCCATGGCAGAGTAGCAGCTTATGTTGCTGTTAACATGAAGAGATGGAGTCATATTGCTTTTCTAAACGATTCAGAACTTCAGGAGCCAATGGACTTTAAGATCATTGGCAAATTTAGTGATGCTTTGCGTTTTAAAGACGACTACGATTTATTCGTTGCCATCGGCGACAATGATATACGGGAAAAAATACTAGTGCAGCTAGAAAAGGAAAAGGCCAGTATACCGGTTTTAATTCATCCGAGTGCCTTTATCGACCAGAAGGTGACTCTGGGAGCAGGGACCATCGTAATGGCCGGAGCGGTCATTATCTGTAATTCTACTATTGGAAAAGGGGTTATTATAAATACGTGTTCATCAGTAGACCATGATAATTGGATTGGAGATTATACGCATATTTCACCAGGGGTACATATCGCCGGAGATGTAAGGATTGGTAAAAATTCGTGGGTTTGTACCGGAGCAACGGTAATTAATCATCTTACCATTGCTGATCGATGTATCATAGGAGCAGGAGCCGTCGTAATTAGAAGTATAACGGAGGAAGGCACCTATGTTGGTGTACCAGCCAGAAAATTGAAAAGCTAGAGAAGAACTTATCTATAATAAAATCATAAGATGTTAATGAGAGTTTATTCACACCAATATAAGCTGACACTTAGGGGAGGCATGAATTTCGATATGAATTATTTAGTAGTTGTTGCTCATCCGGATGATGAGGTTTTGGGTGCAGGAGCATCCATTTATAAGCTTGCTAAGGAAGGGAACAGTATAAGCATATGTATACTATCTGGTGAGGTAACTGCAAGAAAGGCGCGTCCTGAGCTGGAGGATTTAGTCAGCGATATGAACCTTGCGGCGGAGCTTTTGGGTATTAAGAAAATTATAAGGGGAACCTATCCCAATATAGAGTTCAATACAGTACCACACTTAAGCCTGGTTCAGTTTATTGAAAATGCTATTGTGGAAACGAACGCAGAGATTGTAATCACCCATCACCCCATAGACCTTAATAATGATCATTATCATACATCAATTGCATGTCAGGCAGCAGTAAGATTATTCCAGCGTAGACCAGAGATTTCCCCACTCAAGGAATTGCTTTTTATGGAAATCCTGTCTGCTACAGAGTGGGGGTTGAATAGCTCTATGACGCAGTTTTCACCAAACACCTTTATCGAGGTAGGGGAGGATGGTGTGAATAAAAAAATAGAAGCATTGCAGCAATATCGCGGTGTGATGAGAGAGTATCCGCATCCTCGTAGTATGGAAGCTATCAAGGGACTTGCAGCTTATCGAGGCAGTCAGTCCGGATATTGTTATGCAGAAGCCTTCGAAAGTGTGTTCCGTAGAGAGGACTTTAGGAGGGAGTAATCGGGTGAGACGTCATATTCTCTATCGAAAATATGGAAAGAGAGCTCTTGGGATTATATTATCTGGCCTTGGCTTGCTACTACTATGGCCGGTTATGCTGATCATCGCAATCATAATAAAGTGTGATAGCAGAGGAACCATCCTTTTCACACAAAAGCGGCTTGGTCGAAATCATGTACACTTTACGATATATAAGTTCAGAACTATGGAAATGAACTCATACCAGAAGGATAAAAGATATGCCTATGAGGGTGACCCACGAATTACCAGGGTAGGCACCTTCTTAAGGAAAACGAGCTTGGATGAGCTTCCCCAGTTATTCAATATCTTAAAAGGGGATATGTGCTTCATCGGTCCCCGGCCCTTATTAGTCGAGGCCTATGACCAATATAAGGACCAGATTTTATTTCATAAGAGATTAAAGGTAACACCGGGGTTATTTTGCTTGGTAGATGTCAGTCACCGGGCAGCAGCCTCCAAAGAACTGCAATTTAAACTGGACTCAGAATACATCGATCATATCTCCTTTTTAAAGGATTTATATATATTTTATAAGATCATCATCGTGGTTATTAAGCAAAAGAACATCTACAATTCCCAGACATAATAGCAAATAGGAAAGAACGGAGGTAATTGGTGTGACAATGATTGTCTCGATTAATCAGCCCAATTATATACCCTACCTTGGGTATTTTCATCGAATAGCAAAATCAAATACCTTTGTTTTTTTGGACAATGCACAGTTTTCGAACAATAATATGCATCATTGGAATTATCTTAAGACACCGCAAGGAAAGCTGAGGATAAAAATCCCGGTGGAATATCATTTTAAAGATAGTATCAATCAGGCAAGAACCAAGGATGAATTATTGTGGAAGCAGAAGCATCTTGGGATAATCCAGAGCAATTATAGTAAGGCCAAGTACTTTAAGGAATTCTTTCCGGTCTTTTCTGACCTACTACTAAGCACCTATCAGAACATAGCTGATATGAATATTGTGATAAATGAATATATTTGTAAGGGCTTTGGATTTACAACAAAGCTTGTAAAGGCCTCGGATCTAGAGGTACATACCCATAAAGAGGAACGAATTATCGATATTTGTACAGTACTGAAGGCAGAAACCTATTTATCAGGTCCGGGAGCGAGAGCCTATCAGGAGGAGAAGCACTTTACAGAGCGAGGAGTCAGGCTGTGTTATACCGATTATCATTCCTTTGAGTATCCTCAGCTATTTAATGATTTTATACCGGATCTTTCCGTTATCGACTATATATTCAATTGTGGCTTTGATTGGGATTATGTCGAGAGGAATTTAATTGAGGAAAAAGGATGCGTGGATGAATGAGAATAGTAATTTCTGCAAGCTATGGAAAATCCCTGATCAATTTTCGCGGTAGCCTGATTAAGGAAATGGTACGCAGGGGGCATGAGGTTATCTGTACTTCCGTTGAACCGTCAGAGGAGATGGAGGCTACAATCAATGAATTAGGTGCCACATATTATTGTATTCCAGGTACCAGGACTGATATCAATGTATTCTACAGCATTAGAATGATACTGGATTATATCAGAGTGTTTCGGATATTGAGGCCGGATTTATGCTTTCTCTATATGTCAAAGCCGGTGGTATTTGGTGGCATAGCTGCTATTCTATGCAGGGTTCCCCATAAGGTGGTATTTGTTACTGGCCTGGAGGTGGTGTTCTACAGTGGTGGAATAAAGAATATTCTGCTTCGAATCCTTTTAATCACGTTTTTTAAACTTGTTCATAGCAAGTGTGATTCGGTATTCTTCATGAGCAGGGATGATCAAGCCAAGATGCTTCGGTGGAGATTAGTCAAGCGCGACCAGGCTGTACTTGTGGGTGGCTCCGGGGTCGATATGGAGTATTTTGCAAAACGTAGCATGCCTGAGACAGATACGGTCTGCATGACTGCCAGACTATTATGGTCTAAGGGAGTTGGAGAATATGCGGAGGCAGCGGAGCTTGTCCGAAGTAAATATCCTAAGGTGAAATTCCTACTGGTAGGAGGGCTGGATGAGAATCCGGAAGCATTAACGGCAGAGGAGTTGGAAGCGATCCTTAAGAAGGGGCATGTAATTTATTATGGATATGCCGAGGATGTAAGGCCGTATCTGGAGGAATGCTCTATCTTTGTGCTGCCCTCCTATCATGAGGGAAATGGACGCAGTATAGTAGAAGCAGAGGCCGTAGGTCGTCCGATAATCACCACGACTGCACCGGGCTGCTGTGAAACAGTGATTGATGGTTACAATGGTTTTTTAATTCCCCCGAAGGACGGGAAAGCCTTAGCAGAAAAAATAATCCTACTATTAGAGAATAAGGATATGAAGATGAACATGTCAGAGTATTCCTACCAATTATGCTGTGAGAAATATGATGTCAGATTGATCAATCAAGTATTTATTGAAAACATGAAGCTGTAAATAACACTTATCTTGTTGAAGAGGCAGAATGGGAATGAGATTAATGAAGCAAATAAAGAAAGCAGTGGTTTTTCTATACACCCTATGTCCTGTATTTATGCAAAATCTTGCTGTATCCTTATATGGATTATTAATCTATGTTCAACGATACGGGAAAACCTATCGAAGGTATTTGAGAATATACAGTAAAGTGGATTATTCATCCTGTAAAAGAAACAGAGAGCTTCAAAATAAAAGATTCATCAGATTATTGCGGTATGCAGTAAAATACAGTGAGTTTTACAGAGAGTTTTACAAGGGTATTAACATATCCGAAATCAGGTCAGTAGAGGATATAGGAAAGCTCCCGATATTAACAAAGGAGGTCTTTAAAGAAAATCTGAATAGGATATATACCATACCTGCCAGAAAAGGAATCTTACTACATACCGGTGGGACTACTGGAATTCCAATTCGAATTTTAATTAGGAGATGTGATCTTCAAAAACGGATTGCATATCTTGATGCATTTAAGCTGGAATATGGTTTTCAAGCTAACCGGATGCGGTGTGCCAGGTTTACCGGGAAGAATATCATCCTGAAGGAGCCCTCTAACCATATATACTGGAGAGATAATTATATTTCAAAACAGAGGTATTATTCCACCTATCATCTAATAAATAATAATATGATCCATTACGTAAACAACTTAAATGCTTATCGACCGGAGGCAATTGACGGGTTTGTATCTGCTATCTATAGGATTGCAAAATATATTCATGATAATCATATAACTCTGAATTTTACCCCAAAGGCCGTCTTCACAACCTCGGAAACTGTGTTGCCAATCCATCGGGAGATGATTGAGAAAGTGTTTCATTGTCCACTAAGGGATCAATACGCATCCAATGACGGAGCACCCTTTATTAAGCAATGCAGATACGGCGCCTATCATGAGAACATAGATACGGGTGTGTTCGAGCATCTGGAAACTACGCGGGGTGTAAAGCTGATTGTAACAAGCTTTTTCTCCTATGGAACACCCTTAATCCGCTATGATATTGGAGATTATATTGTGGAATCAGAGAAGAGGGTGTGTCCGTGTCAAGCCTGTCATCCTATCATTAGCGGTATTGATGGAAGGACAACGGATGTTCTGCGGACGAAGTCCAGAGGTAACATAGGTCAGTCTTCTTTGTCTATGTTAATCTCTGAGCTTCCCGATCGCTTCGAACAGCTTCAACTGATACAGATGGACCGTCAAAGAATCCAGGTTAAGGTTGTCATGAAAGAAGATGCCCGTCTGGAGACCGATCAAAAGCTACTGCGGGATAAATTAATTAGTTACCTTGGCAAGGATATGGAGTTTACCTTTGAGAGGGTGAGTGCTATCGAACGTGAGAAAAGTGGCAAGTTCCGATTAATTATAAACCGTATGGAGGAATTGAGAGAATGAAACGACCACGAATCAGTATAATAGTAGCGGTATACAGAGCAGAAGCTTATATAAGCCGGTGTATTATGAGTATCCTAAATCAGAGCTACTCCAAGCTGGAGATAATTCTGGTTGATGATGGATCTCCGGACAAATGTCCTCAGATATGCGATAATTATGCAGCTCTGGATTCAAGAATAAAAGTGATTCATAAGGAAAATGAGGGTGCCTTCTCAGCCTGGAACACCGGCCTGGATCATATGACAGGGGAGTATGTAAGCTTTATTGACGGAGATGATTTTGTCAGTAAGGATTATATAAAAAACCTGCTTATGATGAGTCTAAAATATGACTGTGATATCTCCTCCTGTTCTCTGGTATATGGACTAGATCAGGATTTTAGCCGTGTCAGCACAAAGGGTCGAATCAGTGTCTATGATAAAATCGACGCATTTATGTCAAGAAAAATAAAGGCACATTTCTATGGGAGATTATATAAAGCATCCCTTTTCCAGGCAGAACGGGCAAGGAATGTCTTTTTTGTAGATGAAGATTTAACCTATAAGCTGTTCTACAAGGCAAAGCGAACTGCATTCACAGATAAAAAGCTATATTATTATTACCAGAGTCCAAATAGCATGACAAGGAATGATCAGCATTATATATCGACGGATTTTATCGAAATTCTGGAAAGCAGGATACACTTTTTTGAAGATAAGGAACCGGAGCTTTTGGAGCTGTCCTGGGAGTACTATTGCATTACCTTGATGCTTGTCTATATGAAGTGCAAAACAGATGTTCTTAATCGGAATGATAAGAAGGGAATAAGGAAGCTATTTCAGTCTGCTTATAAGAGAGTTATGAAGAATAAGATCACGCCTCTACGCTATAAGGTCATGCTGTCCCTATTCCATATCGCTCCCGATTTATGTTCATTGATCGTCTATGGGTTACATATCAGAAAGTGGAGATAGTGCGTCAGCATGCTGACACGCTATTATGGTTCATGTGGAAAGGGGTGGTAGGATGAGGGTTTTATTATTAACCGATGAGGTTTGGAATGACAAAATATATACAAATAACGGTCTCACAAACTGGTTTGAAGGATTTCCCGGTGAACTTGCCCATATCTATCTGGCTTCGGGAATACCGGATAATAAGTGCTGCAATAAATATTATCAGATTACCGATCGGATGATATTCAAAAGCATATATGCAAAGCATTATAAAGCCGGCAGAGGCTTTGAATATAATAGGGATAGCAAACGTAAGGAGGATTCGTTTCCGGAAAAGGAAAACAAAGCCTTCTACTTTTTTATGAAGCTAATTTCAACAGAGACAGTTCGGTTGCTTCGTGACTGGATATGGTTATCTGGTCAATATAATGTGGAGGAGATCAAGCGATTCATCAGCGATTTTCGTCCTGATATCATTTTCACCCTGCGCCTTGCCTCTAGAAAAATGCTGAGATTCGAGAGATTGATATCCGAATTAATAGATTGTCCAATGATTGCTTTTACCGGAGACGACGAATATACCCTAAAACAACTTCGTTTTTCACCTGTTTACTGGCTAAGAAGATTATGCCTCAGGAGGGATTTACGAAAAACCGTACCTTTGTATCGCAAGTATTATATGCTCTCTGAAAAACAAGCACAACTATATCGGAAGCAATTTCATATTGATACGGATGTATTAATGAAATGCGGTGATTTTAATGAAGACTTTGTTCACAAAGAGGTTCATACACCGATTAAACTGGTTTATGCCGGAAAATTATATTGTAATCGGTGGAAGACCTTAGTACAGATAAAAGCAGCCTTAGAGAAGATTAATCATAAGGAAAACAAGATGGTCTTACACATCTATACGAAGGATTGGATATCAAAAAGGAGAAGAAGACAGTTAAGTGACGGCAGAAACTCCTTTCTGATGCCGCCGGCTGACGCCAATGAGCTTAAGAAAATATATCAGGAGGCTGACATCGCATTACATGTCGAGGCCTTTGACTTAAAAAACCGTTGGCTAACAAAGTACTCCTTTTCTACGAAAATCATTGATTGTCTATCCAGCTCCTGTGCTGTTGTAGCAATATGCCCGCCCGAGCATGCGGGATATCAATACCTGAAGGGTAAGACTGCTGCCATATGCATCAGTAGTTTCGAGAATATATATCCCGGTTTAAGAAGGATTGCATTAAAGCCAAAGATTTTATATCAATATCAGGAAAAAGCCTGGTTATGTGGACGATATTTTCACAGGAGGGCTACGGTCAGAGAGAAATTATATCAGGATATGGTGAATATTTGTGAAAGGGGTTGCCGCGCTAATCCGAGGTCTTTGGCAGCAGGTAGGATCAGTATGAAGGTTCTGCAAATCAATGCGGTAAATGGCATCTTAAGTACCGGAAGAACTACCAAGGAAATGGCACAAGAGCTGAAGGAACTGGGACATGAGGCTTATATTGCTTATGCCATAGGTGAAGCTTCCGGACCCTATACCTATCGTATTGGTAATTATCTGGATAGAAAGCTCCATGCCTTATGCTCCAGAGTCACTGGGCTACAGGCATATTATTCTGTATTAGCCACTCTGCGCTTAATTCTCTATATTAGGTCAATACATCCCGATATTGTTCTTTTGCGTAATTTGCACAGTAATTATATCAATCTAAAGCTGCTTTTGTGCTTTCTTGGAAGAAGTAAGATCGCAACCGTTCTGACCCTGCATGACTGCTGGTTTTATACCGGTAGATGCTTCCATTATGTCACGAATCAATGCTATCAATGGCAGACCGGATGCTATCGTTGCCCGAATAATATAAATACTTCGACGACCTGGTTCTTTGATCGATCGGAAAAGATGTGGCGGGATAAAAAGCATTATTTTAATAAACTGGATCAATGGGCAGTGGTTGGTGTCTCAGACTGGATAAGGAAGGAAGCAGAGAAATCGATTCTATCAAAGGCCACTCGTGTAACCAGAATCTATAATTGGGTGAATCTAGAGGTATTTAAACCCTGTGATGGACTTAAACTGCGACAAAGCTTAGGAATGGAGCATGCCTTTATTATTCTTGGTGTTGCAGCCGTATGGGGAGTCTCTAAAGGGCTACAGGATTTTATCCGTTTATCAAACCTTATTTCAGAAAATAGTAAGATCATCCTCATCGGAGATATGGCCCCTAATTATTCCTTGCCCTCCAATATCATCTCACTGCCTCTTACTCATGACAGTACTGAGTTGGCAAGTTATTATTCCATGAGTGATGTTCTAGTATCTTTCTCTCTGGAGGAATCCTTCGGAAAGGTTGTGGCGGAGGCCATTGGCTGCGGCACACCAGCGGTTGTATATAATTCTACTGCATTGCCGGAGCTGGTTGGCGATGGCTGCGGATATGTCACCAAAGAGAATACACTGCAGGAGATACATTATGGAGTAGAGCAGATAAGAATCAATACGAAAGAGCATTATTCAGCCAAATGTAGAGAATTTGCCAAGGAGCATTTTGATATGCACCAAAATGTGAAGGAATATGAAGCATTATTTCAAGAGTTAATTAATAAAACCACAGTTTTTTAATCGGCTTTATTATCGCATAGGATTCACAAAATAAATATAATTACATAAGTTATTAGTGTGAAAATAAAAAGCAATTTTCACACCTCGTAGTTTGTGCCTGCGTCTTCCTCGGCACAAACTATCACAAAGGGCAGGTATGTAAAGTTAGTGTGAAAATAAAAAGCAATTTTCACACTAAGTAGATTTGTGCCTGCAGTCTTCAAAGTGTAAACCGTCCCGTAGGCGGGACGTTATACACTTGGCACAAACTATCACAAAGGGCAGGTATCTATCTTTTCTACTGAAGAAGCAAATTTAGGGAGGAATGCCGTGGACGTTATTATACAATATGGGAAGGATCTAAGTTATAGGAGTGGGTGAAGTAGATGCATTTTTATATTTTTATTCTTATCGTGTTATTTTTACTGGCAGTCATAGACCTGAAAACAATATCTGCTTCCGCCAAGATGAAATTCTCCATAGCAATGATTTTCATGGTGATGGCGTTCAAGGCACCAGTTTATGGGGATTACAGTAGGTATGCAGATAATTTCATTTTATCAGCTTACCGAACAATAAAAGAGATGGCCGCATATAAGGGAGAAATTGGCTTCCATATGCTAACAAAGGCAATTACCTATATCACAGATAACCCAAGTGTCTATCTGGCCATCACATCAGCATTAATCTGTATCTGTCTAGGAATATACATTAACAGATTTGGTTCTTCAAAAGTTTACGCCGTTTATTTTTACTATACCATCGGATTATTTGCTTTTTCCATGGCAGGGCTCAGACAGGTGCTGGCGATGTCAATTTGCTTGTTTGCATATGAAGCAATAAGAAAAAAGAAATTGCTCCGTTTTGTTCTTATCGTTGGGATTGCTTTCTTATTTCATAAGACTGCAATTATCTTTCTACCGGCATATCCAATCGCTCGATTTCGATGGAAGCTGAATAATATCGTTGCAGCATTAGCCGGTATTGGTTTGTTTTCCGTCTTTTTTACCAGGTTCTATTCCTTTATTGTTGCCTGGCTAGGTTATGAAGACTATGCCATCAGAAGCTCTGGGAATGGCGAGATATTTACAATAATACTAGTTTTGATCGGTGTATTGGGATATATCTACAAAGATCAACTGTTACGTATGGATAGTAGTAATATAATGTTCCTTAATTTACACCTGGCAGTAATCATATTGTGGTTGATACGGTTCTTTATTAGTTCGGCGGAACGCCCCTCGTTTTACTATCTTTATACAACAATTATTCTATTAGATAAGATTTTTTCGTTGGAATTTGAAGAGGATTCAAAGGCTAGAACCAATAAATTTATACTTATTTCTGCACTTACGCTATTTGGAGCACTATTCCTGTATCGACTGATAAGAGATATCAATTTATTACCATATATCCTAGTCTAAGATTAAATTGTGAATGAGATAGGAAGGTTAGGGGAGGGAGACTGTTTTGAGTAGTAAAATAGCGGTTGTAATCTTAAACTATATGAATTACGAAGATACCATTGCCTGTGTGCATTGTGCACTGGATCAAACCTACACCAACTATGAAATCGTTATCGTTGATAATGGTTCGACCAATCAATCCTATAACATACTAACCTTTATTTTTGGTGGCTGCCCCAAGATAACCCTCCTACGCAGCAAGAAGAATCTTGGCTTTGCAGGTGGTAACAACCTTGGCATAAGATATGCCAGAAGAAAACTGAAGGCGGATTATGTCTTTGTTTGCAACAGTGACGTTTTGTTTGAAGCGGATTTATTTGAGACGATTGCAAAGGTAGATTATAGTGGAATTGGCGCCATATCTCCAACGGTTTACAAGCGGAACAGAGAACCGCAGCCACCAACCATATCGACCGATAATATCTATAAAAAAGCTTTTATTACAGTGTTTTTAATCCTTTTTAACTGGATAAGTTCACCGTTTACATCCTTACTATATCGAGTTATAAGAAAGACGAAAATTATGCCACCTAGTCATACCTATGATGGAAGAGGAAGCAAGTACATTCTGCAGGGATGTTCTTATTTCCTTACTCCAGAATTTTTTGGATTTTATAATCAACTTTATCCCAAGACTTTCTTATACTTCGAGGAAATCAATTTGCTGATATACCTTAAGAAGGTAGGGTTATCCTCAGTCATGGTTGAAACTTCTCCTGTAATTCATAAAGAGAAGGGGTCTACAGCCTTCTTATATCAATTTGATAGAAAAAAAATAGAGCTAAGCACCTTAAGTATGCTAAAATCCCTACCCATGTTTTTCATGAAATACACTACAATCAGAAAGAGGTATCGTAAATGAAACCTTATCTTGTCGATGTTCCGGTTTTGTTATTTGTTTTCATACGTCCTAATACAATTACACATGTCTTTAATGCGATTAAAGAAGCACGTCCAAGTAAATTATTCCTAGTATCCGATGGTCCGCGCCCAGGCTATCCAGAAGACAGAGCAAAGATTATGGAAAGTAGAAAAGTAGTGGAATCAATTGATTGGGAATGTGAGGTCTATAAGCTCTATTATGATGAGAATCATGGTTTATATGCAATGGTAAGTGAGGCACTGGATTTTGTGTTCTATTATGTGGACCGATGTGTGTTTCTAGAGGATGATATAATCCCTTCCATTAGCTTTTTTCGATTTTGTGCTGAGCTTTTAGAACGGTATAAGGATGACTTGCGCATCAATATGATATGTGGAATGAACCATTTAGGAGTATATAAGGAGCCATTTTCGGATTACTTTTTCTCTGAAGCGGCTTCTATTTGGGGCTTTGCATTATGGCGACGGACCTATGAGGCCTTTTATGATACCGCTTACGGAGATGACGATTATACCATAGAGAAAATAAAGGAAAATGGAAAGAAATATCGAGATTTTGTCAGGGCCTTAGAAGGTTACTATCAGGATGATGTTTTTGATGGTCATATTGCAGGACCTGAGTTTTATTTACGTTTAATTATTACTTCTCAAAACAAGGTAAATATCATACCCAAATATAACATGATAAAAAATATTGGTTTTTCTGAAGGCTCAACTCACGCACCAAATAAATTAAAGGAGATGCCAAAGGGGATTCAAAAGATGTTTCGGATGAAGACCTATGAATATACTTTTCCACTTCGGCATCCTAGGTATATCACATCAGATAAAAAGTATGAAAAAAGAGTTCTGCGAATATTGGCCAGAAATAATCCAATCGTATTTTTCTACCGAAAATGTGAGGGAAAAGTAAGAAAAATCTTTTATGATAAATTAGATTTATATAGAAACAATATGCAAAGCAGAGGCAGGATGGCGATTATCGTTTCTACCCTGCTTATGACAATTGGTGGATTACTTGTGCTGATAAAAAGGAAATTTAGAAAGCATAAGCGAAGTAAGAAAAATAAAAAAGGAGATAGTCTGTAAATGAATTCACCAATTCCAATTGTACGTCCTTCTATGCCTGAGCTTACGGAATATATAGAAGAGGTTAAGGACTTGTGGAATAGTCATATTCTTACCAATATAGGACCAAAGCATCAACAATTAGAAAAGGAACTGCTTCATTATCT
The DNA here is from genome assembly GCA_023411555.1 of Bacillota bacterium. Classification (GTDB taxonomy): domain Bacteria; phylum Bacillota; class Clostridia; order Lachnospirales; family Lachnospiraceae; genus Mobilitalea. The sequence goes on along the minus strand of JAEYOQ010000002.1, from coordinate 34,032 downwards.
AAAGGTAGATAATATAATGCTTTTTGTTAACGGTCACCTTGCTCTGGAAGCAGCAATAAAAGCACTAAATCTTACCGGTGAAGTAATTACTACGAATTTCACCTTTATATCCACAACACATGCAATCGTGAGAAATGGATTAGAACCTGTTTTTTGCGATATCAATCCTGAGGATTATACCATAGATACAGATAAGATTGAGCAATTGATTACAGATAAAACCTCGGCTATCCTTCCTGTTCATGTATACGGAAATATATGTAGGGTGGAGGAGATTGACAAAATTGCTAAAAAACACGGTCTAAAAGTAATCTACGATGCGGCCCATGCCTTTGGAGTAACGGTTAACGGAACCGGTGTAGCTAATTTTGGTGATGCTTCTATGTTTAGCTTTCATGCAACGAAGGTGTTCAATACGATTGAGGGTGGGGCGGTCATCTGCCATAATCCAGAGTATAAGAAAGAACTAAGCAACCTTAAGAATTTTGGTATTCAGGACGAGGAAACGGTTACTAGTGTGGGTGGTAACGCCAAGATGAATGAATTTCAGGCGGCTATGGGACTCTGTAACCTTCGCCATATTGAGGAAGAACTTCAAAAAAGAAAAAGGGTAGTGGAAAGATATCGAAGCAACCTTGAGAATATTAAGGGGATTAAGCTTGTGAAGCCACAACCGGGCGTAAAAGCAAATTATGCCTATTTTCCAATCTTGCTTGATGGCTTTAAGCTTACCAGAGATCAAATCTACCAGGAATTAAAGAAGCATAATATATATTCTCGTAAATATTTCTATCCTTTAACCAGCAACTTCCAGTGTTATAAAAATAGATTTCCTGCGATAAATACTCCTGTATCAGAATACATTGCCAATCGGATATTAACGCTTCCTCTATATGCTGATCTGCCCATAGAGGATGTAGATATCATATGCGATAGGATTAGACAACTGGCCTAGTATAAAGCTCAAAAGTAATCATACCAGCCCTTTTCGGTGCAAATTATACTTTTTATCATTCAAACTAGGCAGACATTAGTGATTTCATTTGGAAAGGCTTGATCGATTTTATGCTAGAGAATAAAACTATATTGATTACGGGAGGTACGGGGTCCTTTGGCAATGCTGTACTAGACCGAATACTGCAGATGCAGGTCAAGGAGATACGCATATTTTCCAGGGATGAGAAAAAGCAGGATGATATGCGACATCATTATCAAAATGATAAAATTAAGTTTTATATTGGTGATGTTAGAGATATTACATCGATAAAGAATGCTCTGTATCATGTGGATTATGTATTTCATGCAGCCGCTCTGAAGCAAGTGCCATCCTGCGAATTCTTTCCCATGGAAGCAGTCCAGACCAATATCATAGGAACGAATAATGTACTTACTGCTTGTATTGAAGCCGAAGTGAAAAAGGTAATATGCTTATCGACAGATAAGGCTGCCTATCCAATCAATGCGATGGGTGCTTCGAAGGCTATGATGGAAAAGATATTTGTTGCGAAGTCAAGAGTAGTGGATTCAGATAAAACATTAATCTGTGGGACACGATATGGGAATGTGATGTGCTCCAGAGGCTCGGTCATCCCATTATTCATCGAACAGATAAAGGCAGGGGTTCCTCTGACGGTGACAGAACCGGAGATGACCCGTTTCATGATGTCCTTAGAAGAGGCTGTTGATCTGGTATTATATGCCTTTGAGCATGCGCAAGGCGGAGATATTTTAATACAAAAAGCACCGGCCTGTACCATAGGTACCTTAGCACAGGCATTACAGGAAATATTTCATGCAAATAATGGGATCAATATCATTGGTATCCGTCATGGAGAAAAAATGTACGAAACTCTTATGACAAGTGAGGAAAGTAAAAATGCAGTCGATATGGGAGGCTTCTATCGAGTAGTGGCTGATAAAAGAGAACTAAATTATGAGAAATATTTTACACAGGGGAATCACAGGCAAGAAGACTGTTATGAATTTAACTCCAATAATACGGAGCGTTTAACAGTCAGTGAGATGAAGGAAAAGCTTCTAGCATTAAAATATATCAGGGATGAACTTAATAAGTGGGAGCATAGAGGATATTCATGAGTAAAATTAAGTTAATGACTATAATCGGAACAAGGCCGGAAATTATCCGGTTGTCTGAGGTAATTAAAAAAGGCGATGAGTACTTTGAGCACATACTTGTACATACAGGACAAAATTGGGATTATACCTTGAATAGTATATTCTTTGAAGATTTACAGCTACGAGAGCCGGATGTTTATCTAAATGCGGTGGGGTCGGACTTAGGTGAGACCATCGGTAATATTATTGCGAGGAGCTATAAGACTATGCTTCAACATAAACCGGATGCCTTACTCCTATTAGGTGATACAAATTCAACTCTATCCGCTATCTCGGCAAAGCGACTGAAGATACCGATTTTCCATATGGAAGCCGGTAATCGCTGTTTTGATGAAAATTTACCGGAGGAGACCAACAGAAGACTCGTGGATCATATTGCTGATGTGAATCTATGCTATAGTGAACAAGCAAGGAGATATCTGCTTGCAGAGGGTTCCGCTAAGGATAGGACTTTTGTTACCGGCTCTCCCATGGCTGAAGTACTAACAGCACAGATGGATAAGATTAAGAATAGTACCATTCTCGACACGCTGGGTCTGAATAAGGAGAACTATATCCTTGTCTCTGCCCATCGGGAAGAGAATATTGATAATGAAAATAACTTTTTTAAGCTGATGACTGCAATTAATGAACTAGCGAAGCATTTTGATATGCCGGTCCTATATTCAATGCATCCTCGTTCTGCGAAAATGATAGAAGCAAGAAAGTTTGAATTTCATCCTAAAGTCCTTCCTGCAAGACCCTTCAGCTTTACCGATTATAACAACCTTCAGATGAATGCCTATTGCGTGGTTTCAGATAGTGGTACCTTACCGGAAGAAGCAGCTTTCTTTCGGTCAATTCCTGCAGTCTGTATCCGTACCTCCACAGAACGTCCAGAGGCCTTGGAACGAGGTAATTTTATTCTCGGGTCAATTACCTCTGAGCAGGTAATTCAAGCAGTAGAGATGGCTGTTAAAATGCAGCAGCAAAAGTCTGTCGGATCTGAGGTCCCGGACTATGTAGATCGCAATATTAGTATGAAAATAGTTAAAATCATTCAAAGCTATACGGATATTATTAATCGTACTGTATGGAGAAAGTAAGGCTGGCTCGATGGATATCAACTGTCAGAAGGTAAGGTGTAACAATTGTAATTGATATGATATTTTCTTCATGAGGAGAAAAAATGGATAGTAGAAAGCAAATCAAAAATGGAGCAGTAATTTCATATATTGCAATTATTAGTAATATAGTTGCTTCCTTCCTGTATACGCCCTGGATGGTCAGGTCCATAGGGAAATCGGATTATGGATTATATACCTTGGCGGTATCCTTAATATCGATTTTCCTGATGGATTTTGGAATAGGTTCCGTGGTGACCCGTTTTGCATCGAAATACAGGGTGGAAAATGATACCAAGAGTATCAATAACTTACTGGGTATTGTCTTTAAGCTATTCATCATCATTGATATTGTTATTATCATAATACTGTCTGTTACATATTTTCTCTTGGGCGATATTTACATCGGATTAGAGATTGGCGAGCTGCAAAAGTTTAAAATACTATATATTATTATAGCCAGTTTTAGTGTAATATCATTTCCCTTCACTATCCTAAGCGGTATCTTCAATGCTTATGAATATTTTGTACAATTAAAGCTCTGTGATCTGCTTCAAAAGTTATCTACGATTGCTTTGATTGTTTTCTCTCTGCTGAAGGGCTACGGAGTAATTACCATCGTAGCAATCAATACACTAACCGGCCTCATTACAATTGCTGTTAAGCTTTATATACTAAAGCGTAATACTCCGATCAAGGTGAATTTTAAATGTAAAAGTAAGACACTCCTAAAGGAAATGTTTGATTTCTCTATTTGGGTAACGATCATCGGGATCGCACAGAGATTAACCTATAACATTGCACCATCCATCCTAGGAGTTACCTCTAACAGCCATGAAATTGCAGTATATTCCCCGGCATCTGCCATAGCAGGTTACTTCTACACCTTTGCAATCGCCATAGACGGATTATTTCTGCCGACTATTTTTCGAAAAATAGCAGAGAAGAAGGTACAAGATATTCTATCAATCATGATTAAGGTCGGAAGATTTCAGATATCCGTTTTGGGATTGATTTTTGTCGGCTTCGTGTGTATCGGAAGAGAATTCATAACCCTTTGGATGGGGCCTGATTATATAAAATCCTACAATTGTACGATATTTCTGATACTGCCGGCTATCTTTGAATATTCACAGCAAATAGCAAGATTAACAGTGGTTGCTGAAAATAAGGTTAAGCTGCAATCGATAGGCTTGATTAGTACCAGTATTATAAATATCCCTATTTCCTTATTGTTGTCCTATTACTATGGAGCTATTGGTGTTAGTCTGGCCATCTGTATCACCGGCTTTTTAAATCTTATCTATATGAATGCAATCTATTACAGGGTATTAAAGTTCGATATGTTTCTCTTCTTCAGGGAGTGCTACTATAGGATGCTAATTCCTATCTTAGGATCGATCGGCTTGGTATCTGTTATTCTTACTTATATTGAACAGGAAGGTTGGTTATGGCTTATGATAAAAGGCATCATTATAGCAGTGATTTTTGGGCTCTTTACAATGATTTTTAATTTACGGAAGGAAGAAAGAAGCAGAGTAGTTTCTATAATAAGAAAACCTTGGATGTGAGCGATATGTTAATGGAGCATTGCAGTTTAGTAGTATCCAGCTGTGATAAATATGAAACGGCCTGGTATCCGTATTTTGAATTAATAAAAAAATACTGGAAGGACCGGCCGAAATACATCTATCTGATAACAGAAACAAAACAATACATTCACGAAGGGTTAGATATCATATGTGTAAATCCAGGGACGAAGTGCAGCTGGAGTGAACGGCTGTATCAGTGTCTCTCCCTTATAAGGACAAAATATATCATTTTTTCTCTCGAGGACTTCTTCCTTTTGGGAGAGGTGAAAAGTAGCCGGCTCGAACAGTGTTATGAGTGGATGGAGGATAATCCTCAAATAGCAGTATGCAGACTAGCAACTAGTAATGATAAGAGACTAATACCAACAGACCAATATGATAATTTTTATATTGCATCAAAGGAGATAGACTATCGTCTTGATACCCAGTTTGCTTTATGGAATAGAGAAATCCTAATTAGTTTTTTAGATTTATCCGAAAGTCCATGGCAGTTCGAAGGTAATGGTACAGAACGGATTAAGGACACCGATAAAATATTTTTATGGAACTATGCAGAGGACGATGGATGTATTAGTAATATGATTCTTCCCTATTGCAATAAACCGGAGGGTGGCTTTAATATTCATTGGGGTAAATGGTTATGGAACAATATAGATTGGTTTAATAGGAACGATATTAGAGGGGTTAATTACAAAAAGTTAGGAATCCTTTCTGAGAAGTCTGCTAAAAGAAGAATGAAGTATCTATATAACCGTAACCTGGACCGACTGGGAAGGATAGTGAAGAGAATCTATCAGATCTACGATATAGCAGAAAGGCTTGCTCAGAATGTCAGAATATTCGGATGGAAGGCAGGTCTTAAGGAAAACATCAGAATATTAATAAAGCACCTGAAGCGTTTAATTAGAAGCCATTAATTATAAGAGAGGATTGATTAGACTATGAAGCTTCTGATAACAGGTGCAAAGGGGTTTGTCGGAAAGAACCTGGTAGCTGAACTAAGAAACAGACAATTCAATGATATCTACGAATACGACAGGGATACGGAACCAGCTTTATTGGAGGAGTATTGTAAGGAAGCAGATTTCGTCTATCACCTTGCCGGGGTAAATCGTCCTAAGGAAGAAGCGGAATTCATGGAGATTAACCTTGGTTTTACGTCTACCTTATTAGATACATTAAAAAAATATAATAATACCTGTCCGGTCATGTTAGCCTCGACCATACAGGCTCAGCTAGATAATCCCTATGGGAATAGTAAAAGGGCAGGCGAGGATATGCTTTTTAACTACCATAAGGAAACTGGTGCCAAGGTATTTGTATACCGTTTTCCCAATATCTTCGGAAAGTGGTGCAGGCCCAATTATAATAGTGCCATAGCGACCTTTTGCTATAATATTTCCCGCGATTTACCAATCACAGTAAATGATCCGTTAGCTATAATCAAGCTTGTCTGTATCGATGATGTGGTGCAGGAACTGGTTGATCTTCTTGACAACAAAGCAAATGCCATAGGTGACTTCTGCCAGGTTCCTAACGTATATACAAGACCACTTGGCGAAATTGTCAATCTAATTTATTCCTTTCGAAAAAGTAGAGAGGATTGCTTTATTCCTAATATGATGGATGATTTCACAAGAAAGCTCTACAGCACCTATCTTAGTTATCTGCCTGCGGAGGAAATTTGCTATAAGCTTAAGATGAATATAGATAGCCGGGGTTCCTTTACAGAGTTTATAAAGACACCGGAAAGAGGTCAAATATCAGTTAATATTTCAAAGCCAGGGATTAAGAAGGGGAACCATTGGCATCAAGCAAAGAATGAGAAGTTTCTCGTGGTTAGTGGAAAGGGAGTAATAAGTCTTAGAAAAATTGATTCGGATGTCATTATTAAGCATTATGTAAGCGGTGATAAATTAGAGGTTGTAGACATACCGATTGGGTATACCCACAGTATTGAGAATGTGGGTGATACGGATTTGGTTACCATAATATGGGTAAACGAGTGCTTTAATCCGGAAAAGCCGGATACTTATTTTCTCGAACTATAAGCTAAGATTACAGGAAAGGACAACAAGGATGCTTGTTGTCCTTTCCTGTCTTTCATACATGCTTCATTTTAGTAGGAACTGTTAACCTTTGAGATTACTTAACTTGTATCGTAAGTGATGTACAACCCTTTACGGATTAGACTCTACACAATGTTATTTCTTCGAGCTATATGGAAGATAAGTCCAATATAAGTTGTCACAGTAACCCAGAAGGATGTGGAACCGATAAAAGCAAGGATAGCCCTTAAAACACCAGTCGGCATGGTTCCAACTATAATTTGAGCTAAAATAAGAAATACAGTGGCTGCTATCATAATAGTTCTTACATATAGTCCATTACATAGATCTCTACGCATAATGGTTATTATACTGGTCAGCGCAAAGATTAGAAGTACAAGAGCTACAGCATAGGGAAGCATAGGTCTAATAGCAAAGGAGAAGGTTAAATATAGGCTTGCTTCTGTAATACCAAATAAAATACCTAGTAAAACAAATATACCGTATAGAATAAACATAATGATACCTCCGCTCAATTTTCATTTCATTTTCACATTACAATATATGTAGACCATCATACTTTTGCTACAAAATGTTATATTCTGGGATAAATTGAAGGCTCAAACAGGTAACGAGGGAAGAGGACAAGGAAATAACATTAATATTGTAAATTAATGTTGGATTTTTTCACTAAAGTTGATTCATGACATATGATATCTTAGAAAACTGAATCTTCGGTTTACATAATTCCAATTATGAGGAGGATGCGGATGGAGTTATCAATCAATGATATAATCGCTCTATTATGGAGAAGAATTGTTTTCATAACAATAAGTACCTTTTCGGGGCTGCTTCTCTTTTTTACCTTTACTAAATTATTTATTAATCCAACCTATACTGCATCTGTACAAATGTACGTGAACACCAATGATTCAACCTCGTCCGTAGATTTGAATGATCTATATTATGCTCAGAAGGTAGTCTCTACCTATATCAATTTTTTAAGGACTAAGGTTTTTTTTACACAGGTAATTGAGGAAAGCGAGCTAAACTATACTCCCGGCGAACTAAATAACATGACCGAGATGCAATCTGTTAATAACACTGAGATATTCCAGATCAGTGTCACCTCTAGTAGCGCCAGAGATTCCTATTTATTGGTAGATGCCATGCAAAAACTGGCACCGGAGCATATCAAAAGTATCAAGGACACAGCAGTGATCAATGTTGTTGATCCGGTGGACTTTCCAACCGGGCCATCCGGACCCAATACCTTACTCAATACGGCGATAGGAGGCATATTTGGCTTATTTTTTGCAATTATAATGACCTTTTTATTGGAGGTAATTGATGTCAACGTCAAAAATCAAGAGGAGTTAAAACGAAAATATAATAAGCCTATCCTGGGTACCATACCAAATTATGAGGAACAAATTACGCAACGTAATTTGATACAAAAAATACCTTTAATCTTTTGCAGGAAAAGTACAAGAAATGATAAAGTTATTAAAGCGGATACCGATTTCCTGATTACAGAAGCTTATAAAGAATTACGGACTAATTTACGATATTCCATGAAACAGGAAGGCTGTAAAAGAATATTAGTTAACAGTCCGATCTCACAGGACGGAAAAAGTACGATCTGTACCAATATAGGCATTACGATAGCACAGGCAGGCGCAAGGGTTCTTCTACTGGATTGCGATATGAGAAAGGGAAGACTGCATAACTTTTTTAATATTAGAAGTAATCCTGGTATGAGCGAGTTATTAATTGGTTTGATGAAGGAAAAAGACGTGATTTTGCAAACCAGCCATGAGAATCTCGATGTTATCGCAATGGGAAAGACTCCTCCGAATCCGACCGAATTGCTATCAGGGGGGCTGATAGAGGATTTACTGAAAAGCTTAGAGAAAAATTACGACTATATCCTGATTGATTCACCTCCGGTGAACGTTGTTTCTGATGCATTGAGTCTTACAAAGCTGGTAGATGGAGTTATTCTTGTAGTACGAGAGAAATTTACCTCACATCCCAATATCACAGGTGCAATCACCAAGCTGGAATTTGTTGACGCGAAATTATTAGGTTTTGTATTGAATGGTTCTTCAATTAAGCGGGGAAATAAATCGAAATCCAACTACTATTATAGATATAAAAACGAAGATAATGATTGATCTTCATACACATATATTACCGAACATTGATGATGGGGCCCGAGATGTGGATACTGCTTTAAAGATGACAGAAGCCCTTTATTCACAGAGTATTACCAAAGCAGTTTGTACCCCGCATTATGATCCCTCCAGAACCCCCATGGAGGAGTTTGTGAAAAAAAGGGCATTAGCATTTGCAAAGCTGAAGGAATCACGGATTCAACTGATTCTTGCAAGCGAGACAATACTACATGAATATCTGTTTCATTATTGTGATTTAAGCGAATTATGCATTGAAAATACCAGATACCTCTTGTTGGAGTTACCATATCTTATGAAGTTTGATAGAAAAGTCTTTGAAGCAATAAATAGGTTAATTGATTATTATAATATCATTCCGATTATTGCTCATATAGAACGTTATCCGTCTATAAGACAGAAACAGATCAATAAATTACAACAAATGGGCTGTATGCTTCAATTAAACACGGGTACGATTCTGAACAAGAAAACCAGAAAAAAGGCTCTTCGTTATATAAAAAGAGAATATATTAAGATAATTGGTAGCGATTGTCATGATATGGAGAGAAGACCGCCTAGCATGAGAGAGGCGCTTGAACTTATAGATTATCAATTAGGTGCTTCCTATTGTGAGAGGCTGGAGGATTATGCTGAAGGTATTGTGAAGGGAAAGGAACTCCTGAAAAAGAAATCATATATCATCGAGTAAGTAGGTTTGAACAAGATATGAAAAACCCACCCAAATGTTATTCATTATGATTTTTAATGACTAATGTTGGAGTGGGTTTTTTAGTAAGGAGGAATATGAATTGACTATTCGTAAGTATCGGAAATTAGTCGTTTTTATAATGGATTTAATTATTATTTTTATAGTAAATAGTGCTTTGTTCTATCTGTTTTCTGCTTCTAATGGAACGGATGCAAATGCTTTCTATAGATTGCTTCCTAATTTATTATTATTTGTTACCTGCTGGGGGATAGCTCAATATTTCTTTAAAACCTATGACAGTCTATGGAGATACGCACAAAGTATAGAGTATATTATGCTTTTTCTTGGCGGGTTTAGCAGCTTTTTGTGTTTTTTGGTGCTAGATCAGATCTTGGTTCGGAGTGGTATAACGGTATTGTTCTCGTTGGCTGCCTATTCGATATCCTTTATCATGATCATATTAATGAGAATGAGTTACCGACAATACCGTAATTATATCAGGTCTAAAATACGTAAGAATAAAATCTCCATTGCTATCCTAGGGGCCGGTACAGCAGGGGTAAAGCTGCTGGAGGAGATAGAGAACGATCGGGAAAGTAGATATACAACCATGTATTTTATCGATGACAGTATTGAGAAGATCGGGAAGCGTATTCATAACATCGAGGTGAAAGGCCCTCTCGTAAAATTGGATAGTTTGCTTCAAACTGCTCCGGTCAATGAACTTATTATTACCGTTCCTTCGATATCTCCGGAAATTAGAAAATATATTCTGGAGACTTGCTCCAATCACAATTGTCGGGTCAGAACCTTGCCCGATTCCCTGACTTTATTAGATGGGAATGAAAGTAATCTTAGAAATAATGTCAGAGATATTAAAATCGATGACCTATTAGGGCGATCCCAGGTTACTCTGAATCATGATGAAATTGAACGCTTCTTATATAATAAAACGATTATGGTTACAGGTGGAGGAGGCTCTATTGGTTCAGAGCTTTGCAGACAGATTGCAAAGACGAGGATAAAGAAGTTGGTCATTGTTGATATCTATGAAAATAATGCATATGAGATACAGCAGGAATTACGACATAAGTATGGAGAGCAATTAGAGCTGAAGATAGAAATAGCTACAATACGGGATAAGGCGAAAATCAATCAATTGATGGAGCGTCATCGACCTAATATTATTTTTCATGCAGCGGCTCATAAGCATGTACCCTTGATGGAAGACTGCCCTGAAGAGGCAATCCAGAATAACATTTTTGGAACCTATCACCTGGTCCAAGCTGCTGAGCGTTATGGAGTGGATAAATTTGTACTTATTTCAACGGATAAAGCAGTAAATCCGACAAGTATCATGGGAGCAAGCAAACGTTTTTGTGAGATGATTTTGCAGAGTAAAAAGGAGAGCAGCAGGACAGAATTCGTTGCAGTTAGATTCGGCAATGTGCTAGGGTCAAATGGTTCCGTTATCCCTTTGTTTCAAAAGCAGATCGCTCAGGGAGGACCTGTAACCATAACCGATAAAAGGATTGTCAGGTACTTTATGACAATTACGGAGGCGGCAAGATTGGTGCTACAGACGGGTGCTATGGCTAACAGCTCAGAGGTCTATGTTCTGGATATGGGAGAACCGGTAAAGATTCTTGATCTTGCAGAAAACCTTATACGCCTGTCTGGTAGTATCCCCTATGAGGAGATCCCTATCATTGAGACCGGGCTCAGACCAGGAGAGAAGTTATATGAGGAACTGCTGATGAATAATGATGAACTTATTGCGACACAAAATCATAAAATATTTATAGAGCACCAGAGTAAGATTTCAAAAAAGGAGATTAATAAAAAACTGAAGATCCTCTCCAAGGCCTTAAAAACAAGATCAAGAACAGAGATCTATAATGCAATGAAAAAGGTTGTGCCTAATTATAAGGATCCGGAAGAGGTTAACAGGATTGTTGATTAGATACCAAAAAACTGTTGATGAGCAATAAAGCGGCGGGGTAACGAAATGAGGATGTTTATGAATTTGTATGAAGATATTAAGAATAGAAAAGCAAAAATTTCTCTGATAGGACTAGGCTATGTTGGGCTGCCTACTGCAGTAGCATTTGCCAAAAAGGCAGAGGTTATAGGGTTTGATATTAATTCAGATAAAATAGAATGCTATAAAAATGGCTATGACCCCACAAGGGAGGTAGGAGACAAAGCACTTGGTGAGACCACAGTAGAGTTCACATCCAATGAGATTGATATTAGAGAGGCGATGTTTCATATCATCGCAGTACCTACACCGGTGAATCCGGATCATACTCCGAATTTGAAGCCGGTGGAAGCAGCGAGTCGTAGTGTAGGGAGAAATCTTCGGAAGGGATCCATCGTGGTATATGAATCAACGGTGTATCCAGGTGTTACAGAAGAGATCTGTATCCCAATTCTGGAGAAGGAATCTGGATTAAAATGTATGAAAGACTTTAAAGTAGGTTATTCACCAGAGAGAACGAATCCAAGCGACAAGCTGCATCGTCTAGAAAATGTAGTGAAAATAGTCTCAGGGATTGATGAAGAAGCTCTGAATATTATAGCAAGAGTATATGAATTAATCATCGAGGCTGGTGTATTCAAAACAAAGGATATAAAAACAGCAGAAGCAGCAAAGATCATCGAAAACTCACAAAGAGATATTAATATTGCCTTTATGAATGAGTTATCCATTATTTTTAATAAGATGGGTATTGACATGAAGCTGGTACTGGAAGCGGCCAGTACCAAATGGAACTTTATGTACTTTACACCGGGATTGGTAGGTGGACATTGCATCGGAGTTGATCCTTATTATCTGACCTACAAGGCAGAACAGCTAGGGTATCATTCACAGGTCATTCTAGCAGGCAGAAGGATTAATGATGAGATGGGAAAACACATTGTTGAGAATCTAATCAAGAAGCTGGTCGCTGCTGATGTGTCGATTAAGAATGCGAAGGTAGCTATTCTCGGAATGACCTTTAAAGAAAACTGTCCTGATACAAGGAATACCAGGGTAATCGATATCATGAAGGAATTAGAGGAATATGGTGTGACTGCGACGGTATATGATCCCCAGGCGGACTATAAGCTAACCAAAGAAGAATATGGAATTACCTTGGCTCCTTTAGAGTATATTAAAGATATGGATGCGGTCATAATCGCGGTAGCACATGAGGAATTTCGTCATATGGATGAGGAGCAAATCGGTAGGCTGTTCCGCACAGATACCAAGCATAGCAGGGTGCTTATCGATATAAAAGGAATACTGGATAAAGAGAAGTATGAGGAATTGGGTTATCTGTATTGGAGGCTATAATAGGTTAACGATAGTAAAATAGATATGAAGCAAAGAAACGAGTATTGACTAATGGCGTATCAAGAAGACTCTCATCAAACAGAGACTTCCTTTACACGCCATTTTTCTTTATGATAATGGCAAGTTTGCGAAACGTGCTTTCATTCCTGATAAATGGATTGAGTTAGGATTATCTATGATATGTATCGTAATATCTATGGAATATTGTATTCTTTTCTGTTATTGTATCTATAGGTCATCATATTGTTGGAATAGTTCGTATGGCTATAAAGTAGTGATCGATCATGTTGTTGGTGGACGAGTATCCAGAAAGGCTTAAGCGAAGCTGATTATGTGGAGTCTTAGTAGAAGGCGATAGATAAGGAGGACATTTATGAAATTTGGAGTACAGATATTTGGATGTATGGCACAATGTAAGCAGGATCCTGAGGGGTTCTTCCAAACCTTGGCTGAGGCAGGCTATAGCCAGATAGAGCCATGTGTGCTGTTTGATGATCCCAATATAGCAGAGCAGAAGGCTCGGAGAGAGGGAAATGCTTTTATGCTTCAGCTTCTTGATGTAATCTGGAAGCCGGAGGAGTTACCGGAGTATCTCAGACTTATGAAGAAACATGGTCTGGCGCTTTCTTCTGTCCATGTTTTTGCGGATCAGATCAATGAGTCTACCGAGCTGTTGATAGAGACGGCAAAGAAGAATCAGATCAGTGCCTACGTTGTAAACTGTAATCAACAGACCATTGCAAGGGATTATATCACCTTCGCTAAAGAATGCAGTACTTTATCGAAGCTTTTGCAGGAGCATGGAATAGAGCTTTGGATCCACAATAACGGAGCGGAGATGAAGGCTAAGGTAGATTACAAGGGCGGACGGGTACCAGTCTTAAGTGCGATTCTAGACCTGTGTAGCGAGGATAAGGTAGGTGTTCAGATAGATGTAGGCTGGGTGCTGTATGGAGGAATTGACCCAGTAGAGTATCTGCTAGATCAAAAGGATTACGTTCGTTCTGTGCATTTCAAAGACCTAAAGAAGGATTTCTCAACTCGTAAGGACGGTGATATCTTTGCCTGTCTTGGCGATGGAGCTCTGAATGTGAAGGAGATTATGGGGGCTGTACCAGAGCTAAAGGCTGGAATTACTGTACTCGTAGACCAGGATGCCAGTGACGGGGATATTATGGAGGACCTGAAGATATCCTGCCAGGTACTTCGAGCTACAATCGGTTAACAGCAATGACTTAAGCTGGAAGGAGGATATCATATGAGATTCCTTTTTTTACAAGAACCCTTACTTTTTTATTAATTTTTTAATCATTAGTGGTTCTTTTTTATCCGATATGATAGAATATTTTAAGTTATGGTGAAATGTTTTTAAAAAGGGAAGCACAAATTATTGAGTTTATCATACAGATAACTCAGTCGGATTATATTTTATGATGAAGGTGATAAGATGTCGGATAGAAGCGATCAAGAGTTATTAAAGCAGCAGATTATTGATATTATGAACGAAGAACAGGAAGGGAAGGAGCAGTATGTAGAGACCAGGTATGAGGAGCCTCCTATCCAGAGAAAAACTCCGAAGCGGAAGAAGAAAAAGCATACTGCATTGAAGGCAATCCTAATAAGTTTACTTACGCTGCTACTCCTAGTGGCCTTCGTAATATTAACACCGCCGGGACGAAGTATTATATATAAATCGGCTAGCAGCTTTTTGCATAAGAATATGAATAATGAAGAGCTTGTTGTCAAGGAGAATAAGGAGGCAGAGATTGTCAAACACGCCGAGGGAGCAAGACATGAGGATTATGTAACGAATTATCTGATCTTCGGAATAGAGGAGTTTGGCGGAGCTAGAAATACCGATTCGATGATGATTGCTACGATTAATACTAAGGATGATACCTTAAAGCTGACCTCGTTGCTTCGTGACAGCTATGTTGATATACCGGGCTATAAGGCGAATAAGTTAAACTCCGCTTATGCAAAGGGCGGCGCCAAATTGCTGATAGAAACAATTGAACTTAATTATAAGGTACAGATAGATGGCTATGCATATGTTAATTTTGAAGCCTTTGAGAACATTGTCGATCTGGTCGGTGGTGTTGATATTGAATTAGGTAAGGAAGAGGCAAAATATCTGAACTCTACGAATTACATATCAAAGAAAAAGAATCGAAATGTAAAGCAAGGTTTAAACCATCTGAACGGAAATCAGGTAATGGGATATGTTAGAGTTCGTAAGGTAAAGACATTAGGAGGAGCAAATAACGATTATGGTCGTGTCGTACGCCAGCAGAGAGCTTTAAAGGCTATATTCGACAGTTATATGTCACCGAAGAATTTACCTCAATTGCTTTCAATCACTAAGAAGAGCCTTAGTTATGTAAAAACGAATTTAACGCAGGATCAATTGGAGAAGGCGATGGCAGATGTGATAGATAATAAAATGACCACACTGGATACCTTCCGTATTCCCGTAGATGGTGCTTTTGAAGCTCCGAAGAAACACAATGGAATCACTTATCCGATTGTATTGGATTGGGATACTAATCGAGTTGAACTATATCAGTTTATTTATGGTGATACGAAGGAAGAGGCGATGGCAGCCTTGAAATAATGAGGGAACTGTTAACTATATAGACTATAACCCAGGGGGCGATTTCAACATCGCCCCTTAATCATGCCCGTGTGACCGGCGAAGGCGTATCTATAGCATCTATATTTATCTTTTGAATATTCTGCGGAAGAAACATACAATCGCACATATAATCGTTCTTAGGATACTGTAAATGGCACTGAAGATAGTTCTAATAAATTCCCAAATAGATCTTAATACATTAATCATAATCATCACCTCCTAATTCAATATATTACTAAAGTAGAATTATGTACCACCAAAAGTCTAGATTTGTCGAATATGTTTAATTATGATTTTTCACTAGATAAGGTGGTTTCCAGAGATTAACTCACTATATTTTGTATGAAAATTATCAAAAAGGAATAAATTACATTGCATTTTATTGCGAGGTGCTATATAATAAAAATCTCAATAATAGTATATAAGGAGATATCGTATGAAGACGATTAAGCGAAACGGTGCAGAAGAATTATTTGATATAAATAAGATCGTTGCAGCTATTAAAAAGGCCAACGCATCAGGAGAAAAGAGTTTACTGAATGAAGAACAGATAATCGGCATTGCAGAATATGTAGAGTTTAAATGCCATAAGCTTAATAGAGCCGTATCGGTTGAAGAGATTCAAGACATGGTCGAGGATCAGATTATGGCGACAGGAGCCTTTGATCTTGCAAAACGTTATGTCAGATATCGTTATCAGCGTTCCCTTATACGAAAAGCGAATACGACGGATAACCGTATATTAACCCTTATAGAAGGTAATAACGAGGATGTAAAACAGGAGAATTCCAATAAAAATCCTACCATTAACAGTGTTCAGCGCGATTATATGGCAGGAGAGGTTAGTAAGGATATAACTCGTAGATTACTTCTTCCGGCTGATATTGTAGAGGCAGATCAAGAGGGAATCATTCATTTTCACGATACGGATTACTTTGCTCAGCATATGCATAACTGTGATCTGGTGAATCTGGAGGACATGCTACAGAACGGTACGGTAATCAGCGAAACCAAGATTGAGAAGCCCCATAGCTTTTCTACCGCCTGCAATATTGCTACTCAGATTATCGCACAGGTAGCAAGTAACCAGTATGGAGGTCAGAGTATCAGTCTTGCTCATCTGGCACCCTTTGTTCAGATATCAAGAAAGAAAATATACGCTGAGGTCCAGGAAGAAATCGAGATGCTCGGTATTGATGTATCAAAGGAGCTTATGGAGGAGATCGTAGAGAAACGACTACGGAAAGAGATTAACAAGGGAGTTCAGACGATTCAATATCAGGTGATTACCCTTATGACCACCAATGGACAAGCTCCTTTCCTGACTGTCTTCATGTATCTAAACGAAGCAAAGAATGAGGCGGAGAAGAGGGATCTGGCGATGATCATTGAAGAGACCCTCAAGCAGCGTTATAAGGGAGTTATGAACGAGGCCGGTATCTGGGTTACACCTGCATTCCCTAAGTTAATATATGTTCTGGAGGAGGATAATGTCACAGAAGGGTCTCAGTATTATTATCTGACTGAGCTGGCTGCACAATGTACCACGAAGCGCCTGGTACCGGATTATATCTCCGAGAAGAAGATGAAGGAACTCAAGGAAGGAAACTGTTTCCCGGTTATGGGCTGTAGAAGTGCCTTAAGCCCCTGGAAGGATGAGAATGGTAATTACAAGTTCTATGGCCGTTTTAATCAGGGGGTAGTCTCTGTTAATCTGGTGGATGTAGCATTATCCTCCGGCGGAGATATGGAGAAGTTCTGGAAGATCTTTGACGAGAGGCTTGAGCTTTGCTACAAGGGGCTGATGATCAGACATAAGCGTCTGAAGGGAACCCTTTCCGATGCAGCACCTATCCTATGGCAGCATGGTGCTCTGGCAAGGCTGAAGAAGGGCGAGACCATAGATAAATTACTATACGGCGGTTATTCCTCGATATCTCTTGGTTATGCCGGTCTATATGAATGTACCAAATATATGACAGGCAAATCCCATACGGATCCGGAAGCAACTGGATTTGCTCTTGATGTTATGAAATATATGAATGTAGCCTGTGAGAGATGGAAGAAAGAGACCAACATCGGCTTTGGTATCTATGGAACACCTATCGAAAGCACTACATATAAATTCGCTAAATGCTTACAGAAGCGCTTTGGCATCGTAAAGGGTATCACAGATAAAAGTTATATCACCAATAGCTATCATGTCCATGTTACAGAAGAGATTGATGCCTTCACCAAGCTTAAGTTTGAGGCTCAGTTTCAATCCCTCTCTACAGGTGGTGCGGTAAGCTATGTGGAGGTTCCCAATATGCAGAATAATATTCCGGCCGTCCTTCAGATTATGCGGTTTATCTATGATAACATCATGTATGCTGAGCTGAATACGAAGAGTGATTGCTGTCAGGAATGTGGCTTTGACGGTGAGATTCAGATTGTCACCGACCATGGTAAGCTGGTATGGGAATGCCCGAAATGCGGTAACCGGGATCAGGACAAATTAAATGTTGCACGCAGAACCTGTGGCTATATCGGAACCCAGTTCTGGAATCAGGGAAGAACACAGGAAATCAAAGAAAGGGTGCTACACCTCTAATATGAATTATGGAGCAATAAAGAAAACGGATATATCAAACGGAACCGGAGTCAGAGTAGCTCTCTTTGTCTCCGGCTGTACTCACCATTGTAAAGGCTGCTTCAATCCGGAGACCTGGAATTTTAATTATGGTAAGCCCTTTACGAAGGAGACGGAGGAAGAGCTTCTGGAGGCCTTATCAAAGACCTATATCAACGGCTTATCCCTACTGGGAGGTGAACCGATGGAACCGGAGAACCAGAGAGTGCTGTTACCCTTTGTCAAGCAGGTTAAAAGCTTATATCCCGAGAAGGATATCTGGTGCTATACCGGCTATGATTATGAACGTGATTTACTGCATGACAGTCGGGCTCGCTGCGAATGCACGGATGAACTGTTAAGCTACATCGATGTGCTTGTGGACGGTGAATTCGTAGAAGAGCAGAAGGATATCAGTCTGCAGTTTCGTGGAAGCTCGAATCAGAAAATCATCGATGTGAAGGCTTCGCTAAATAGCGGTGAGATCAGGCTATGGAATAATTGAGAATATTAAGAGAAGAAGGTGGAATGATTTTACTCGTTCCACCTTCTTTGTGTAGTTTATTACCCCTGGATTATGTAGATCCCGGAGACAGGATTAAGATAATAATCAGTATAAAGCAGTTGTTAGTATATTCCGTACTCATGCTTCCATTATATCGTTCTACAACATTTCTGATACTTTGTGTTCCGATTCCTCCGAGCTCTCCCTTTGAAGATAATAAAACTCCCTTTTTAATCAGAGGCATATCTTTGCAGGTATTTTCAATACGGATAACAAGCTTGCCGTTATTGACTCTCGATCGAAGATGAATGCTTCTCAGCTCATATAGAATATCCTCCTGGCCGATTCTCTGGTTAGCTTCAATCGCATTCTCGATACTGTTTCCCAGTATGGTACAGAGATCATAGCTATTAATATCCAGAGCTTCGGGAAAATCAACGTCAACCATAACCGCAATTCCCTCCTTCTCGGCCATTGTGATATAGCCGCTGAGAATCGCATTCACGGTAGAATTCTTGCAAAAACGCCGGAAAGAGATGGCATCATTTCTTTTCAATAAGCTGTTAATATAGGTCTCAATAGAAGCATAGTCTTTTTCCTGACACATTTCAGCTATTGCCACCAGGTGATGTCTTAAATCATGTACCATCTGTCTCTGAAGCATCGTGCTTTCCTCTACCTGGCCATAATACTTCTTTTGTAAAAGAAGTATCTTCTCCGAACTGGAAAGCTGTTCCTCTATCCGCGTTCTTTGCTGAACTGCTTCAATTTGTGATAGCAGCAGATAGTATGTAAAGATAACAGCCACCTCAAATAAAAGCATTTTCAGTAAGCTTAGGAGCTTTGCATTGTAATTGATTGGTCCAAATAATAAAATGAATAATATAAAAATTATGACAGGAAATAACGTATAGGCAGGATTGCCTTTTTCTAAAATGTAGAGATTTTTTTTAATCCATTTTCTGCACTTAATTATGTATGCCGGAGTAAAGAGCATTAAGCAGAGAAGATATAGCACATAATATAAGGCCTTCTTCCCATCATGATTTCCAAAAATCATGATGGCAAAGCAATGGCAGGTGGAGGAAAGGAAAGAGGTTATCTGCCAAAATGAAAAATACACAAAAAGCTTGATCGCTGCCTTCCCCTCAAACAAATGCATGAATGCACCAACATAGACAGTTGTCAACAGATAGTAGCAGCTGTAATTTTGAACATGGTAATAATTCATCAAGAAAAAACCGCCGTATACGCAAACGATTGCACCGCCCCATACCAGTAGGTGCGTCCTTAGGCGAAATCTTCGTTCTAATGTTGCATAATCAAAGAACATATGCGCAATTAAAGTTATGGTCGGTATTACTGGTGAAAACAAAAACATGATATTAGCTCCTATCTGGATCAGCTTTTGTGCGATGTGTTGCCTATAACTATTATTATATATAAATCTCTTGGAAAAAACTACCTTGTTTTATTCGAAAACAAGCTTAAGGTTCAAATTTTTCGAATATTATTGCATCAAACCTTCCTTTAAGAGCCTGCTCCGTATCCTTACGATCAACTGTCCATGCAGAAGTCATTGCTCCCATCATCCGGCAAATGTTAAATGCCAGTTTGGCATCCTGATACCGGTAGGAAATAAAATGAGGTCTCGCCAGATAATTATATAGTAACCAAGATATCATCAAGCGCCGGTGCAAGGGAATCATCCGTGCGATCGTTTTGCCTAAGGCTGGTACATAACATTGATATCCCATTGAGAGCTGGCCTCGCATGACCTGAGGACGATAGATACGAAACCATTTCAGTACAGAATAATCAAAGCTTTCAATGATATAATGGCAAGAAAAACGATCCATAACATTCATTACTGTCAGGCAAAGAGTATTCACATCGCCACCCGGTAGTCCGGTCTTAAATTCCACCAAAATATTGGTCTTATCCTGAACTAGCTTCAGAAATTCTTCCAATGTGGGGATTTCTTCCTCTGTGTTAAGTAATCGCAGATTTTTGATTTCCGCCAATGTCAGCATTTCTGGTCGTCGGTCGTCCCCACACATACGCTTTAGGGAACCGTCATGAAAAATAATCGGTACCTTGTCCTTTGTTAAGCGTACATCGATTTCTATACCATAACCTTTTTCTATGGCTCTTTGAAATGCCAGCATGCTGTTTTCCGGAATCCCGTTTTCATTATTATAGAGACCCCTATGAGCAAATTTCTGTTCTTTAAAAAGCATTTTCATGTCAGCACTCGGTCTTTGAGGTGCAATCATCCAGAGTATTATGGATACCAGAAACACAACACAGAACAAACATAATAGAGGCATCATTCTTCATCCGCTCCTAACACATCGACAGCATTTACATTAACCGGTTTGCAATCCCCATGCTTAATAAAGAAACAGGTAATGAATCCGAGCACCATGAATAGGGCAGTATAAATAAATAGCCCTGCCTCAGCAATGTTATCCATTACAAAACCGCCTAAGGAAGGTGTAATAATCTGTGCGATCGTTGATGCCAGATAGTAATACCCCATATATCTTCCGGTATCCTTATCGGAGCAAAGCTCTATTACCATTGGTCCGACATTTACACTGGCAAAGGCAAAACCTATACCGAAAACTAAAAAGATAGGAGATAATAATCCATTGGTTTCTGGTGTGACAAAGAAGAGTGCTATGGAGGTGACCGCTACAATGGCAAGTCCTATCATTGTCGTTTTTTTACGACCAATCTTCGAAGATAACATAGCGGAAGGAATGCAGAAGATCAATACGGATATAACTCGAACCAGTAACGGCTTTGAGATCTCTGCGCTGGTCATTCCGAGATTGTTAATTGCATACACACTAAAATGTGTTGTAGTTGCATTGTACCCCATATACATAAAGGCAACTACGGCAAGAATAAAGCAAAGGCTCTTAAATACATCGGGAGCAAGCTTTTCGTTTATTTTCTCGCCTTTTGTGTTCTCCACATAGCCTAAACGAATATTATCCTCCTGTACCTGTTTCGCAAGCTTTGGTTCACGAATTGTGAGAGTATATACAATAACTCCGATGACCATAAATACGGTACAGATGAAGATTAATTTGAAGAAGCCCCCATACACAGATGCCAGCTTTGCATTCAGTACTAAGAATACGATACCTGCCATTCCACCCATGATGTTCAGTACCGCATTGGCTTTAGAGCGGTGAGGGCGGACAAACAAATCAGCAACCAGCGCAGTAGCAGGACTTCTGAAGATTGACATTAAAAATACCGCTACTAACAGCATGATCAAAAACAAAGCGATAGTTCCTATATTTCCCTTCATTATTTCTGCAGCCTGATTGATAACGGCTGCCTTAGCGGTTGCATCTGCCGCTGTATTATAGGCCTCCGGTATCCCGGCTGCACTTAATTTGGCTAATTGAATATTATCTGCGATTGTCATACCGATAAAGCCTAATACACCACCGATCGTTCCTATAATGATAAGAGGTGTTCTTCTGCCAAGCCGTGAATTGATTTTGTCCGATAATGCACCAAATAGCGGCAGGAATATTAATGCGACTAAATTATCAATCCCCATAACCAGACCACGTACTGTGGAGTTCATGCCAAAATGGTAAGCCAGCATCTGTGGTACTAAAGTATCGTATGCTTGCCAGAATATAGTGATTGCAAAGAAAGGCAATGCAATCAGTATCGCTCTTTTATAACTCATTTTTGATGCTTTCATTGTGTTTCTCCTTCTCTCTTCTTAAGAATGTTGTAATTCGCCCCATACAGTCCAAGCGATCATTGCCAAGCAGAACATTATGTTCGCTTTCCATATAGCAATGGCAGCTTTTGATTGATTTGATTTGCTTTGCAGCCCGTTCACATGCTTCCCAATCTGCAATCTGATCTGCTTTTGTGTAAATCATTAAGCAGTCCGCCTTAATCTTATCCAGATCAGGAACAACAATTTTTCCAACATTGATCAAACATCTTATTCCCCATAATGGCATAGCAGGATATCCATACCTGGTGATATCTAATCCGTCATTCTTTAAACTGCGTTGTGGAAGTGGAATTAATTTATTACCGTGTTCCACAAGGACCATTTCATAAAAACGCTTATCCTTGATATCATAGCCGGGAACCAAGAGAACCAGCTTGCCAAGCTTTTCATGATTCGCATATTTTTCTGCCAGCCAGGACACTAAAGCCCCTCCCAGAGAAAGCCCAATCAAATGAACTTTTTCATAGGTTTGAAATAATTCCTGCAATATGGTCTCACAATGGGAAAACCAGCTATACTCATCTACCTTACATAGATCCTCTGGCTTGGTTCCGTGTCCCGGAAGAAGCGGTGCCATAACATCATACCCAAGCTCCTTCAGTTCCTGTGCAAGAGGAATGTATAGACCGGGACTTCCTGTAAAACCATGAATACAAAGACAGCATTCAGAAGTGGGGATTTCTGAATGTATAAAGAATGGATTACAACCCTCAGTTGCATATTGTATACTCATGATTTGCTCACCTCCTTTGACTGTATTATATAGGAGAAGAGCGTGAAAAAACGGTAGATGTAAAAAATGCCTTTCGAAACGTAAAAAAAGGAAATCAAATCTGACTTTCTTGATCAAATCTGATTTCCTATGTATTTTGCAAAACTTTGCCTGACATCGGATATTTTGATACTGACTGGAATTTGTTCTCCACCTTCCAGAATAATAATATTTCCGGTAATATATCGAACATAGTCCATATTTACAATATAGCTTTTATGACATCGTAAAAAGCAAGGATGGTCCAGCTCCTCATAGATATGACTCAGCCGCTGATAAAAGGAATAGGACCGACCATCCTCTGTGTGAATAAGAATAAGACGAGCCTGGCTTTCAATATAGACAATCTGATTGACACAGATTCGATAGCTTCCCTGCTTATTAGAAAGACAGATATACTTTTTCAGCTTTGCATTGATGAGATTTAGTGCTTGGTTTAAGGACTGTTGTAGCTTTTCCTGATCAATGGGTTTTAAAAAATACTGTAAAGCATGGACTCCATAGCCCTCAATGGCATGTTCCCTCGAATTGGTAGCAAAAATAATCGGACAATCATTGTCAAATGTTCGAATTTCTCTTGCAATCGAGATACCATCCGATATCCCCATATAAATATCTAAGATTAGAATATCATACATATTTCCCTGTTGCATACTGTCTATCAGGTCTTCTCCGCAGGAAAACTGGATCACCCTACAGCTAATGTTCATCTTTTCCATACACTGTAATACCATCAAGGCTATTCGATTTCTCTCCGGTGCTTCATCATCACAAACGACGATCTGTAGCATAACTGCACTCCTTTGTATCGTTTTCCATCCTTGTTACCGTTCTATAAACACTTGGATAAACTTATCTATAATTATAGTACATAGTGCTCATAAATTCAAAGAGAAATATAAAGGTTTACCTAAAAACAACAATATACAACACTGATTTGAGTTTATATATTGTAACAAATGTTATGGAGTGCGTCGTGTAGGCGAACGGTACTCACGATAAATCAATTAGTGGTTGACTTTCCCCTTAGGGTAAAGTGTATAGTTGACCTATAATCAAAAAGAGATTACATGATCTTATTGATGGAAGATTTGCTAAAATGATCAGAAAGTGAGAATGGAAAGATGGATTATAATGAGCTACATAAATTAATATCGGAACAAGAAAAAAACATATGTCAAATAGTTGGATATAAAGATGGTATAGAGATATATCATGATACTTGGAATGGTTTTACCATGACAGATACCTGCCATGTCATGTCAGTCACAAAAAGTGTAGCATCGTTATTAATTGGTATAGCAATTGATCAAGGCTTGATACAGAGCGTTGATCAACCAGTATTAGATTTCTTCCCAGATTACAGGGTAAAAAGGGGAGAAAAGACGATTCAGAAGGTTAGTATCAAAAATCTATTGACTATGAGCGCCCCCTATAAATATAAGTATGAACCATGGTCCAAAATCTGTTCTCAAGAGGATTGGACAGTCGCTGCATTGGATTACCTTGGAGGAAGATCGGGAATAACCGGAGAGTTTAAATATTCAACTCTGGGAATTCATATTTTGACTGGTATTATTTCCAAAACAAGTGGTATGACAACCGTTGATTTTGCAAACTGTTATCTTTTTGAACACCTCGGTGTAAAAGCTCACAAAAACTATTTGGCAGAGACAGCACAGGAACATAAAGAATTTGTGATTTCAAAAGCTCCTAAGGATAATGTCTGGTTCTGTGATCCGAAAGGAGTAGGAGCCGCTGGTTATGGACTTTGTCTATCAGCCGAAGATATGGCTAAAATTGGACAATTATGTTTAAATCGTGGCCTTTATAATGGTCAAAGAATTATATCCGAAGAATGGATTGAGGAAAGTACAAAAGTCCATTCTAAATGTGGTGGGCAATTCCAGAACATGTATTATGGGTATCTATGGTGGATAATCGATGAAAAGAAGAACATTTATTCCGCGATTGGAAATAGTGGAAATGTTATCTATATTAATTCGGCAAAAAATATAGTAGTAGCAGTAACGGCGTCCTTTAAGCCAACTGTTTTTGACCGCATTGAATTTATTCAAAAGTATATTGAGGGGTATGTGGAAGAGTAGAACGACTCTAACTGTATTACAATTGGACAAATCAAATATTTTTTGGATATCTACTCAGGCTTTAATGAAATAATAAGCCGATATTGTATGAATATCTTAAGAAGTATATTCAACGAATCATCTCTTCTGGAAGGTTTAAAACACCTAGATATGTGCCAAAAAGGCATGTATCTAGGTGTTTTTTATTAAAAAGAAGTGAAGTCTTTTGCATTTGCAAATACCGTTTATTAGAAAGTGAGAGAGAGCAATATTTCCAAATACGACATTATAAATAACGAACGGGGGGGTACTATTATTGGGGGAGTAAGTAATAGTTACTTGATAAGGGCTTAACTCACTAGTTGCTCATTTACAGGAGGTGATTTTTGACTTAATTAATAAGTAAATTGTCAGCTATAGTAAATATTAAGAAGGGAGAGCGTATACAAGTACGGAAATTATACGCAGAGTGTATGAAAAAACTTAAGAGAGTATTGGCGGTATTATTAATTATTACACTGGTACTAGGCCAGAGCATTCCTAACGTTTATGCTTCATCAGAAATATCAAAGGAGGATTCCTCTTTTTTGGTTAACAATGTAGCGGAAGATATAGATGAAAGCATTGCTGTAACAGTCAACTTTCATACGAATGGAGGCTCCTTGACAATGTCGGATAAGACAGTTACCTATGGTGATCGTTATGGGACATTGCCGACACCTATAAAGGAAGGATACACCTTTAATGGATGGTATTCCTCTAATAATGGTGGTAATCATATTACAGAAACTTCTATTGTGGAACAGCAAGAGAGTCACACGATTTATGCTAGGTGGAATCCCATTCGTGTTATGGTTTACTTTAATGGGAATGGAGGATATCTGGAGAGAACCAGTAAAGAAGTAAGCTTTGGAGAGACCTATGGTGATTTACCGGTACCAACCAATGGAGATTACAAGTTCAAGGGGTGGTATACATCAATATCCGGAGGAGAATTAGTAAGCGATGAGAGTATTGTAAATATAACTTCTTCGACCATGTTATATGCCAGGTGGGAAGGGGATGCCGTAAACATAACCTTTGATCCGAATGGCGGAAGTATCTCGGTTACAAGTAAATCAGTGAAATATGGTGAAAGCTACGGTGAATTACCAATACCAATGAAAGAGGGATATGAATTTACAGGCTGGTATCTCTCCGGAGATGAGAATACTATTAACTCATCTAGTATGGTAAAGTACAAAACGGATCATACACTGATTGCGAAATGGTCACAGATTTATTATTCTGTTGGTTTCTATACGGATGGTGGGGAAGTAGATGAGAATTTTAAATTCATTCATACAGGAGATGAGTATGGTACCCTTCCTACACCGGTGAAAAAGGGATATATTTTTCTGGGATGGTATACTTCAGATAACTCTGATGCCCGCCAGGTTGTCTCATCTGATCTATTTACCGAAGCGAAGTCAATTACTTTATATGCCCGTTGGAAAGCTATGGAGCATATTGTGTATCTGAAGGGGAATGGTGCTAACTTACCAACTGACAGTATTCAAGTCGCCTATAGCGGGACCTACGAGGATCTACCCACGCCCGTCATGGAACACTATACCTTTGATGGCTGGTATACGCATCCGACTAGCGGTACAAGAATCACACCGAACTCAGTTGTAAAAACGAATGCTGAAGAAGTATTGTATGCCCATTGGACAGGCAATCCCCAGAACGTTTATTTTGATGCCAATGGCGGTAACACCTCAACAGAGGTAAAAGAAGTGTACTATGGCAGGAATTATGGTTCGTTACCTAATCCCTCCCGAACTGGATATACCTTTGATGGTTGGTATACCTCATTGGGAGGTGGCGAAAAAATCACCTCCGATCATACCGTTCGGATTATTGCGCCGCTAACGTTATATGCGCACTGGACAGTAAAGCAACCAACCATAACCTTTGATGGAAATGGTGGTTATGTAATAGCTAATGGCGAAAAGGATGATGAGTATTCATTCCCTTTAGCTTATGGTAGTGCTTACGGGACATTACCGGAAGCGGTGAGAGAGGGATATACCTTTGAAGGCTGGTATACCTCAAAGACAGGTGGTAGTGAGGTATATTCAACAACAATTAATACATCTACGACATCAGATGCAATCTACGCCCACTGGATTAATAATATATACACTGTTCATTTTAATGCAAATGGAGGTACTGTATATACTAGCTCCTTGGATTATACCTACGGAGAGAACTATGGATATCTGCCTATTCCGGAAAAGGTCAATTATACCTTTAGTGGTTGGTATACAGCGGAGGAGGGGGGTAACAAAATATCAGAGAGCAGCACAGTCAAGATTGTTGATACTCAGACTCTATATGCTCATTGGACTGGTACGAGATCGAGAGTCACTTTTGATGCTAATGGAGGCTCAACTTCCACCAGTGGTACTTATGTTTATTATAATGACACCTATGGTACCCTACCTACACCATCAAGAACAGGATATAGCTTTATCGGCTGGTTCACAGAGCCTATGGGTGGTGTCCAGATTACAGATAATAATGTTGTCAAAATCACCACGGATCAAACCTTGTATGCACAATGGAAAATCAAGACGCTGGTAGTTACACTTGATTTGAATGGTGCCAAAGGAGAAAAAATCAATAAGACTGTTAGTTATGGAGATACATACGGAGCATTGCCGACCCCAACGAGACCCGGATATACATTTACGGGCTGGTATACCACAGCTACCGGTACCGCATTGGTAACGTCGGATAAGACAGTTACTACGAACAGTAATCATACAATCTATGCCCACTGGGAGGGAGACAGCTTTTATATTTATTTCGATCCCACCGGCGGTACTGTGACGGAAACCAGTAAATGGGTGACAAATGGTAAACTCTATGGAACATTAAAAACTCCAACCCGATCTGGATATAACTTCGGAGGCTGGTATACCAAAGTGAGCGGTGGCATTAAAGCGACTTCTTCCACCCGGGTTGATCTAAGTGGTTCATCCACTCTGTATGCTCATTGGACGAAGGAGGTATATAACGTATCCTTCAATGCGAATGGCGGTACCGTAGAACCTACCAGTACCACCGTACTGAAAGGAACTACCTTCAGTGATTTTCCGATACCTGAACGAGAGGGGTATACCTTCACCGGCTGGTATTCAGCCTCAGGAGCCAGTGGAACATTGATAACCTATGTCACAGCTGCAGATACACTATACGCTCATTGGGCTGGAAATCCGACAGAAATTTATTTTGATGGTAATGGCGGAACACCGACTCAGTATTCCAAGTCCGTTATTTATGGTAATCAGTACGGAGAGCTACCGACGGCAAGTAAACCATATCATACCTTTTCCGGATGGTATACAGAGCCGGAGGGAGGGTATGTAAGAAAAGAAACTTCAGTAGTGAATTTTTCCGAACCTGTAACGCTTTATGCACACTATAAAGGTATATCATCAAAGGTAAGCTACGATTCAAACGGTGGTAGTAATATTACTTCGACGAAGACGGTATATTGCGGCTCGCCATATGGAACTCTGTCAACTCCTACAAGAGCAGGGCATTCCTTTGACGGATGGTATACATCCCCTTATGGTGGTAATTTAATTACATCCGATAGTATTGTAGAGGCAACCTATGATCATACTCTCTATGCTCATTGGACTGTATATACGCCAACGATAACCTTCAATGCCAATGGTGGTAGGGTGATCGAGAACGGTTATAAGGTTCCATCGATGAAGGTGATTAAGACCTATGGAGAGTATTATGGGACATTGCCGATTGCAATACGAACAGGATATACTTTTGACGGATGGTCAACCTCAAGCACGGGTAACACCAGAATTAACGAGAGTACTATTGTTAATGTGACTACCTCGGATACCCTGTATGCTCGTTGGATAGGTAATACCTATACAATAAATTATAACGCCAATGGTGGAACTGTAGACAAAAATACTACTTATGTTATCTACGGAAATGAATATGGCATCTTACCGACACCGGTAAGGAATGGGTATACCTTTACTGGCTGGTATACGGATGTTGCCGGTGGAGTAAAGATAACTAGTTCTACAATTGTAGACATATTGGGGACTCAGACATTATATGCAAGGTGGGAGGAAAAAACCGTATCCGTAACCTATGACGGTAATGGCGGGACCATATTAATTGAAAATGAAACATATAGCTCCACAACACGATCGTTGCATTACAACGGAACCTATGGAAATACCTCTGGTCTGCTTCCGGCGTTTTCCAGAACTGGTTATTTATTTGTTGGCTGGTTTACAGATATAGAAGGAGGCAATGAGATAACCTTAAATACCAATGTTGAGATTACGGAAAATCATAGATTATATGCGCATTGGATACCGAAAGGGATACCGGTTTTCTTTGATGAAAATGGAGGTAATCCAATCGGAACAACAAAAGAAGTGTATTATAAAGGAACCTATGGAACATTACCTACTCCTACAAGAGCCCATTACCGATTCCTTGGCTGGTTCCGATCAAAGACCGGTAATTCACAAGTGGATGCAAGTACTTCGGTCGCAAGTACTTCTGAAGTAACCCTCTATGCTCATTGGGAGCCAGAGATACTTACAGTAACACTTGATCCAAATGGCGGAGACCAAGTTACGGGAAGCCTAATCTCGCTTTACGAAGGAACCTATGGTACCTTACCTACTCCGACTCGATTGAATCACTATTTCAAAGGCTGGTATACCGAGCGGGTGGGAGGCTATAAAATTGAGAATAACAATATTATCTCCATTCCGAATAATCACGTTCTTTACGCTCAATGGGATGAGAATTACTTTGGTATTAGTCTGATATCCAATGGATACGTTCAATCATCAAAGACTGTTAAGAATAATGAACCCTACGGAGAATTTCCTACTCCAGTATTTGCCGGACATCATTTTAATGGTTGGTATACACAGGAGAGTGGTGGAAACCTAGTTTCTGCAACGGATATTGTGAATATTTCGGGTTATCAGACTTTATATGCCCAGTGGACCCCAAAGACTCCTACTGTAATCTTCTATGCGAACGGTGGAAATCTGGAACAAGCTACAAAGAGAGTAACCTATGGCAGTACCTATGGTGAGCTACCAATACCAACGCTGGCACATTATACCTTTGACGGATGGTATACTTCTCTGAACGGAACAACACAAATTACTTCATCTACAGTCAATACTTTATCCGATACACAGATGCTTTATGCTCACTGGACACCGGAGACCTATGTTGTATCCTTTGATGGGAATGGCGGAACCGTATCTGAGAGTAATAAAATAGTGAAGTATGAAACTACTTACGGAACCTTACCGACACCGATCAATTCGGGATATAATTTCTTAGGATGGTATATGTTACCAACCGGCGGATCCATGGTGGATGCTGACACACTGGTAACGATTGGTGAGAATCACACTCTTTATGCTCATTGGGCGGATCAGAACCTTACCGTAACCTTTGATGCGAATGGCGGAGTAGTGAATCCGGGAACGAAAACATTTGTCTACGGTGATGTATATGGGGAGCTTCCGATCCCGACACTGGAATATTGGACCTTTAATGGCTGGTATACCGCTCCGGAAGGTGGGATCCAGGTAATTGGAACCGATACGGTTGAGGTTGGGGATTCGTCTATATTATATGCTCATTGGATCTTAAAGGGAAAAATATCGGAAACAGAGGAGGAATTATTAGCAGATTATTATGATGAATATCTGGAGAAAAGGATTCTGCCTGAGCTCTTGAGTCAAGGCTGGGATATCGGTGGTATTGAAGAAATATCGCTTGAGGACGATTATGACGGAGACGGATTAACGCTTGATCAGGAATATCGCAATAATACAGATCCGTTCATTGCAGATACCGATGGTGATCGAATGAACGATTATCAGGAGATTATGGTATATGGTACGAATCCAATGATAAATGATACCGATGGAGATGGAATGTCTGATCAATCAGAAGTATCCTTAGGACTTAATCCTCTAGTAATGGATACGGATGGAGATGGTATTCTTGATTCAGCCGAAATAATTACCCAGACGGTTGATCTGGAAGTGACAGAAGAAATTGATATCAATCAAACATTAGTAAAACCCAGTGTTGAAATAACCGGACCTGGAGACTATTATAATCGAATTTATGCAGAGGAGATTAGGGATAATCTAATCATCGATGAGCTAGGGTGTGTAGTCGGCAGTGCATTTGAATTCCTTCATGATGATAATCTGACCTTTGAGAAGAGTACTTTAAGCTTTCAGATCAGTGATGCAATTAC
This sequence comes from Bacillota bacterium, assembly GCA_023411555.1. Lineage (GTDB taxonomy): Bacteria > Bacillota > Clostridia > Lachnospirales > Lachnospiraceae > Mobilitalea. Next base: position 2,202 of record JAEYOQ010000002.1, on the reverse strand, counting down.
ACAAGAAATACCAATCGAGGATCTGGCAATTGCGTATTATGATTTCGATAGTCAGGTACTGGAATTATTAGATACTACCTATACCGTATCAGCTCAAACAGTATCTGGTGGTGCAATCTCTTCAAGGGTATTATATGAAGCTGTAAATACAGTATCCGGAAGTGCGATTACAGAAGGAGTCATTACTTTCGAGGAATTATCTGCGGTGAGTGTATCTGGTGGATCGATTAGAGCGACTGTGGTTACCGGAGGAGCAATCAGTTATATAATCTCAGCTGAAGTAGACCATTATAGTACCTACATGGTAGTCAATAGACAGCTGGTAAATAGCACAGGAAACAATTACAGGATGGCTGCTGCAATCCAGAGCACCGGAACCTTCCTAATACGATTATCGAACGGACTTTATGTCAGAGTTATGAAGGATCCTGCCTTAGGTGACCGGAGCATTGATTCAGATGGAGATGGTATATGCGATTTAGATGAATTAGGCTTCCGATATCTTGCGCGGCTATCGCAGGATTCATCACAGACAGTAGAAACCTGGACCTTCCACACCAACCCTGCCAGTCAGGATACGGACAAGGATGGTGTTAAGGACAATCGTGATAATTGGGATAATACAAAATTATATGTATATTTAAAAAATCACGCGTATAAGCCATACAATATGATGAGTAGGGGAGATAACTACTTTGTAGATGTCAACTTTAACAAATATCCATATTGTGTGATTGATACCAAAGGAGAATATGTTGTACAAGCAGAAAAATGGCTATTGAATCTGGGACTCATCGGTAAGGTCAACGGAATATACGAAAAACAGGATGCAATTGCTGTTGCATATCTTCAGAAAAAGTATAATATAGGAGCTAACGGTATCATTGACAATAAGACCTATGGACTTCTTTGGGCACTGGATGATATAAATAAGCATAAGAACGATGTAAAATTAGGAATTAGGACACAGGCAGAGCTTGACGCATATAACGCTTCCATCATGTATCAATCAACGCAGGCTAGGTATCAAAATCCTGATTATACACAGGATTATTTTACGATATATTATGATATCATGCTGAAGCATCTGTTGGTCGGTACCGAATCTTATGTAACGATCCTATCCATGTTTCCAGGTGCAGAGTTATATGATGTTTCGAAGTTCCTTTATGATTTGTCAGAGTACAAAAAGGGTGATGAAGCAAAAATTGTTGCCGACCTGGTAGCCCTAGGAATTGACGTAGCCGCTGAATTTGCGGATGAGATTATTGATGCTGCGAAGATGGCGAAGAAGGTTGCTAGTAAGAAGGTGGCTGAAGCTATTCAGAGAACTGGGCTATCGGGAGAAAAATTTTTTGAAATACTAAATACACCTAAAGGACTTAGACCAGATCCTTCAACGTATCTAAAAGCAGATTACATATCTTCACATCTAGCAAGGTTTGAAGGTGGTGTAACCAAAATATCAGCTACTGCACCTGCTGGAGTAGTAGGACCTCCTGGAGGAACATTCGTAATGCCAAAGTCATTAGCTGATGAACTTATTGCAAAAACAGGAGGAAATGTTTCTAAACTAGAGGAATTGTTAAGTCTTGAACCAGGTACTTTAGGTGCCAATCCAGTTAGAATAGATATTTCATCTCCAAATGGACTTAGAATGCCTAGTGGCAATGAACTCGGTGCAAATTCACAATGGTTGCCAGGTGGTTATACTGGTGGTGGAATACCAGAAGCAACAATTGATCCAGCGAAAATTGGAACATATACTGTTAAGACAATATTCAATTAGAGGAGGATAAAATTATGGAGTTGATTTTTTCAGGGTATGGAATTGAGATAATTAAGAGAGATGGTAGATTCGTTGTTAGGTACGATTCAGGGGAGATAGTGAGTAATATAATTGAAAAAGAAATTACTGAAGATGAAGCTATTAAAGCACAGAAGAGTGAAAAGGATGCATATGAGATGCTACTTTTAAGAGAATGTAGACCATAGAGCCTATTAGAAATTATTAACGAATTGAAAGTTTCAACTCTATTGAAATCCCGATTGTAGCAATACAGCTTCGGGATTTCTTTTTGTAGGGCTATCTTTAAAAAACCACCAGCTATGCTGGTGGATCCCAGTGGCTTCTAGCGTTTTCATAAGAGAACTCCTTTGTTATAATGAGTGTGGGTCTCAAACCGCACTATAATAACAAAG
>JAEYOQ010000019.1 GCA_023411555.1 Bacillota bacterium | reverse complement strand
TTCTATTTGCTCATTGGAAAAATCGGTATGGAACTATGAGTTGAATGATAAGAGCCGTATGAAAGGAGACTTTCACGTACGGTTCTGTGAGAAGTTTGAGGTGAAATTCCTCTTACTTACTCGACTGAGAGGACGGCGGCTAATCACCGCCTCCTACTCGATTTATAATATATAAAAACTTTTCCTAAAGCCAATGGATTAATATTCATGAATCAGTATTTCACATCATAATATTAATAAGACGGGTTTATCACTTGTGGATACCTACGATACCCCAGATTGGCTCGTCGTTTACAATTCTATGCTATCGAGGTTTTGTAAGGAGGATGGGCTGTGGAGGATAGGTTTCAGGAAGCATTAAAAAGATATCGTCTTAAGATTTACAATATATACCGGGCTAGAGGTGCATTCCTGTTGGAAACAGACGCAGGGCTTAAGCTCTTTAAGTGTTTTGAGGGTTCCAGAAACAGAGCACTTTTTGAGAATAAGGTTAAGGAGCACCTGCTGCTTCATGGTTATGCGAATACGGATCTCTTTGTCAAGACCATTGATGAGGATATCATCTCTGAGGATGGTGCAGGATGTCAATACTTCATGAAGAACTGGTTTTGGGGTGAGGAATGTAATCTTAGGGAATTGTCTCAGGTAGAATATGCGTCTGCAAATTTAGCCAGACTACATACTATACTGAAGGATGTGGATTTTACCAAGGAGCAGCTGGAGCATAATATTGCCCCAGACTTAATGGAGACCTTTGATAAGAGAAACCGTGAGTTAAAAAGAGTAAAAGCATATATCAGAGAGAAGAAGCAGAAGAATGAATTCGAACTTATGTATTTGAATTATTATGAATCCTTCTACGATCAAGGGATAATGGCAGCAGAGAGACTATCCCGCTCCACCTATTTAAGCCTGATGGAGGAAGCGGTCAGGGAACGAAGAGTTTGCCACGGTAATTATACCTACCATAATATCATTATGCAAAAAAATAAGACAGATGCCATGAGTAGGAATTACATTCCACCGGGCTGGATCAATAAACAGCCCCTCTCTGTAACCGAGCTTGGTGGAGGGAAGGGGAATATCGCTACTACAAATTTTGAAAAATCCTATATAGGACTTCAAATTTTTGACCTGTATCAGTTTATTCGTAAGGTCATGGAAAAGAACGATTGGGATATCCTCTATGGAAGCAATATTATTGAGTCATATGATAAAATAAAGCCGATATCGAAAGCGGAGCTTCAGATTCTTTATCTGCTACTCCTGTATCCGGAAAAGTTCTGGAAGATCACGAACTTCTACTACAACGGCAAGAAATCCTGGGTTTCCGGTCGGAATACGCAAAAGCTCAGCATGATCGGTGAACAGAATGGGAAAAAAGCAATGTTCCTTCATAAACTGGAAGATATTTTATAATCTATAGGGAGGATTGAATCTGCCTGCAAGGTAGGCTATAATGAATATAGTTACGTACCGATTAAAAACAGAGGTTACCAATCATGAGTGTAATAAATAAAAAGCGAAAGAAAAGCAATAATGCCAATAACAGATTAATTACGAACCTTCTCCTTGGACTGGGATTTCTATCTGCTATTTTGCTCCTGACTATGTATGTAACAGGAGATGATTCTAGCCGAAGAAGCGTAAAGAATAACGATACTGGGAGAGAAAAACAGGAAATAGCAGCAGTCGAAGCCACCGGAGCTGAGATTCTCGGGGTGATTACGGTTATCAATCAGGATACTAAGGAGATAACCCTATATGATGTTAACAAGGAAGAAAGCGTAACCTTTACCTATAGTGGTGGTACCAATATTCTAGATAAATACGGTCAAAGAATGGCAATCAGTCAACTTCCGATTGGTATAATGGTTGAAGCTGTACATCCGGCGAAGGAAACAAAGCTGTCAGAGATAAAAATATCTACTAAGGCATGGGAATATGTCGGAGTAAATAATCTTATGATTGATCGGAGCAGTCGCGTTATGAAGATTGCTTCCACGAAATATAAGTATAAGGATGATGTAATCATCTTAAATGGTTCGGATTTTATCACAGTTCATGACCTTGCCGAGATGGATGAGCTAACGGTGTGGGGATATGAAGAAACAATCTGGTCTATAACGGTAACCAGGGGGCATGGTACCGTAAGGCTGGTTGATTACAAGAGCTTTCTGGGAGATCATATTACCATTGGATATGAATCAATGCAGCAGATAACTGAGGATATGGTGATTAAGGTAAGAGAAGGCAACTTTAACCTGACTGTAGAAAATAAGGGCTTCACTGCAACAAAGAATATAACGGTATTACGTAACCAAGAGACAGAGGTGTCCTTAGGAGATCTGGGACCGGCTGCGGCGAAGCAGGGATTAGTAACCTTCGAGATTACTCCTTTTGGGGCGGATTTATTTGTGGATAGCAAGCTTACAACCTATGCAGAACCCTTGGAGCTGGTCTACGGGAAGCATGATGTTGTAGTATCCTTGGACGGATATATAACCTATGAAGGAAAGCTGACAGTAGATAATGCAGGTACTACCTTCCGTATCAGCCTGCCTGAGGAAAACAGTAATAAGAAAGCCACGGTGACCGAGACCAATACCGGTTCCAATGGAATGAATACGAATACCGGATCTAACAATGTGGATAGTCATGAGGACGGTATAGATAGCAATGGGGATGGTATAGTGGACGATCTTGAAGATGAGTTAAATAACATCTCCAATGAAGACTATGAAGAGGATGAGGACCATAAGATATTTGTACAGAAACCGCTTGGTGCCTCCGTCTATCTGAATGGTGAGTACCAGGGTACCTCGCCCACAAGCTTCAAGAAACTCATCGGAACGCATGTATTAACCTTCATAAAAGAAGGTTATGAGACAACGAGCTATACGGTTGAAGTAGCAGATGACAATCTGGATACCTACTTTAATATGCCTGATATGGTGAAAAAGTAATACGAGATATGTTGTATTTTATCCGAAAGAAAAACATTTAATCAAATATTGGGAACCGGAACAGAACGGTGTCAATCGATTTTTCATCCTCTCTCTTTTCAAAGTAGCTGTAGTAAGCTATAATAAATGTAAATTTATGGAAAAGAGAGGGGATTTTTATGGTCAAATACTTATATGAGGAAAACATCATTATGTATGTGTTTGCAGGCCTGTGCGGACTGGGATTGCTGGTTCGTTTGATTGTGGATCTAGTGTACAGACACCTGGTTAAGGAATCGGAGAGTCCGGCAGAGACGAATAATAAGCTACTCAAACATATGAAAATGAGGTTCGAAGCCTGCTACAAAGCAAAAATAGGTGTGAATAATGTGGATACTTTTGTGGATAAAAGTGTTTTGAAGTATCGTTTTTGTGGAGTTTTATTGTCCACATGGGATAATTTTTGTGGACAAGTTCTCTTTCTAGATCTCTTAATTGTGCCTATTATCACGGTTTTCGGGGTTATTTATGACTGTGGACAGAAGGTTATCTTATTAACCGGAGCAGTGGGAATCCTATCAAGTGCTATTTTGATTCTTGTGGATAAAAGTATCAATCTCCCGGCTAAGAAACGTATTCTGCGACTCAATATGCTCGACTACCTTGAGAACATTTGCAAGGTAAGATTAGAACAGGAGGTTTTCCATCCGGAGCAGTATGAGCAGATTAGACGTGAATTTGAACAGGTAGCGCAGGCAAAGAAGCAGGTATCTTCTTCTAAGGAAGGAGTGAAGAATGATTCGAACGAGGAAGTGAGCCGCAGAAAAGAAGTAAAGAGACGTAAGGAAGAGCAGAAGAGACTTGAGGCTCAGCGTAGGGAAGAGGAGCGACGTAAGTTAGAGGAAGCTAGAAAAGAAGAGGAAAGAAGAAGACTGGAGGAAAAGAGGCAGTTAGCCGCTAAGCGCCGTGAGGAAGAGCTCAGGAAGATTGAGGAAGAGCGAATCGCTCTGGAAGCCAGAAGGGAAGAGCTCAAGAGGCAGGCCTTAGAAAAGCAGCAGAGTCTTCAGAAGAAAGCGGTTGCTCAGGATAAGGAGCTAATCTTACATAGCCTTGAAGAGGAGCTGAAGCCAAAGCAGGCTAAAACAGATATGAAGAAGGTTCTTCAGGGTCTGGATGAAATTGCAGCGGCCAATGAGAAGATTCAGCAGGAAAAAGCAGAGTTATTAGAAGAAGAAAGGAATGCGGCTACTCAGGAAGCAATAAAGCAAACAAAGCCCAGTGGAAAGATACGTACTAATACAGCGAATATCCAGGAGGACAAGCTCCTTGAAGATGTTCTAAAGGAGTTCTTTGCATAATTTAATTATATATAAAACAATTGAATAATAGGATTGACTTTGTTAGAATATAAGAAAAAAAGCGAAAGGAAGTTTTCTATATGTCAAACAAAGTTACCTTTGACTATTCTGCTGCATCGAAATTTGTCGCAGATACTGAGATAGACATGATAAAGAATGCTACGGTTGCAGCAAAAGATCTACTGATCAACAAGACAGGCGCAGGCAATGATTTTTTGGGGTGGATTGATCTCCCTGTAGATTATGACAAGGAGGAGTTTGATCGCATCCAGAAGGCAGCTGCAAAGATTCAAAATGATTCAGAGGTTCTTCTTGTAATCGGTATTGGTGGCTCTTATCTTGGTGCAAGAGCGGCTATCGAATTTTTGAGACATAGCTTCTATAATTCGGTGTCCAAAGAGGTAAGAAAGACCCCGGAGATTTATTTCTGTGGTAATAACATCAGCAGTAATTATATGAATCATCTGATTGATGTCATTGGTGACAGAGATTTCTCGATTAATATAATCAGTAAATCCGGTACTACAACGGAACCGGCTATCGCCTTCCGTGTATTTAAGAAGCTTTTAAATGAGAGATATGGCAGAGAAGAAGCGGCTAAGAGAATCTATGCGACCACCGATAAGGCAAGGGGTGCATTAAAGAATCTTGCTACTAGTGAAGGCTATGAAAGCTTCGTTGTTCCGGATGATGTAGGCGGACGTTATTCCGTACTTACAGCAGTTGGTTTACTTCCGATCGCAGTAAGCGGTGCAGATATCACCAAGCTTATGGAGGGTGCTGCAAGTATGCGTAACTACTGCTTGAATAATCCTTTCGATCAAAATGATGCTCTAAAATATGCAGCTGTTCGTAACATACTGCTTAAAAAGGGTAAAAGCATCGAGATACTGGTGAATTATGAGCCATCTCTTCATTTTGTATCGGAATGGTGGAAGCAGCTTTATGGAGAGAGCGAGGGTAAGGATCAGAAGGGTATCTATCCTGCCTCAGTTGACTTTACTACGGACTTGCATTCTATGGGCCAGTTTATTCAAGATGGACAGAGAACTCTATTTGAGACAGTAATCAATGTAGAGAAATCCGCGACAGAGATCATATTAGAGGAAGAGGAAGTAGATCTAGACGGTTTGAACTATCTTGCAGGTAAGAGTGTTGATTTCGTTAATAAGAGCGCAATGAAGGGTACCCTTCTTGCTCACACGGACGGCAATGTTCCGAACTTAAGTGTATCTATGCCGGAGCAGAACGAGTTTTATCTTGGCGAATTATTTTATTTCTTCGAGTTTGCCTGCGGTGTCAGCGGCTATCTTCTCGGGGTAAATCCGTTCGATCAACCGGGAGTTGAAAGCTATAAGAAGAATATGTTTGCCCTTCTTGGCAAGCCCGGATATGAGGCACAGAGAGAGGAATTATTAAAGAGATTATAATAAGCAATTAGTATAGGAACTAAGGAAGTGGCCTTTGAAGGATTATGCATGATCAAGGGTCCTTCCCATCCTAAGTAAGTAATGGTGTAATTATGTGCGGAGTAGTAACAATATCAATGCGAGAAGAGTATAATATATTAATCTTAATTAATCTTCATGTTACTAAAATTTAATGATACACCTTGGAAAAATCCATGGCAGTAATATGGGGTCGGATACATATCTTTGAGAATTCGCAACCGAATCCCATTTACCTCAACAAGAGTGTGAAATATTACTGACCTGTTAACTTACTTGTATATTTGGTTGCTTAACATAGATATGAAAAAGGCTGTTGGTGGTGGTCCGCATTATTGCAGGGCCACTGCCAACAGCTTTTTGTATTAGTTCATAGGATAGGAATAAGGAATCTAGGGCATAACTGCGATGTAATTGTACATTAGGATGAAATGACAGAAGCTTCCGCCCATAACAAATAGATGGAATATCTCGTGAGAGCCGAAATATTTATGCCGGTTATTAAAGATAGGTAGCTTTAAGGCATATATAATTCCACCTATGGTATATATAATGCCACCTGCTAATAGCCATTGGAAGGCAGCAGTTGGTAAGGAATTAATAATCTGCGTAAAGGCAAGGACACAGGTCCAGCCCATGGCGATATACACAACAGAAGAGAACCATTTGGGGCAATTTACCCAGAAGCCGGTAACAATAATTCCGAGAATAGCTAAACTCCAGATAAAAGTTAACATCGTTAAGCCGGTGCGTCCCCCAAGAGCAATCATACAGATAGGAGTATAAGTGCCGGCAATCAGGACGTAGATCATCATATGATCGAATTTCTTAAGTCTTTGATGTACCTTGGTGGACTGTCCAAAGGTATGATATATTGTACTTGCTACATATAATAATATCATGCTCACTATAAATACACCTAGGGATATCAAGTGGACATTACTGGGTTGGTGAGCGGCCTTAATTAGAAGTGGTGTTGCAGAAAAGACTGCCATCCCAGTCCCGATTAGATGGGTAATAGCACTTCCGGGATCCTTTGCTTTCACTTTCTTAACTGTCATAGAATCAACTCCTTAATAAATAATGTTGTGTGATATGTAGTATTGACAAATCTATTAAAAATATATCACGTAGCTTCTATATTTTGATATGTAGTAATCAATACTACATTAAGTGTATATACATACTACAACATATGGTTATAAAATGCAAGATAATTTTATTTTTTTAGTTAAAGAAATATGTTATACTATAAGGGACAGGAATAAAGCAATTTATCATATAGAATGCCATACGAATAACAATGATAGAAAGGCAAGAACATACTATGGATTTAAATGTCGGAGAGATCGTAAAGTTGAAAAAACAGCATCCCTGTGGAAGCTTCGAATGGGAGATATTACGAGTCGGAATGGATTTTCGTCTCAAATGCCTGGGCTGTGGACATCAGGTCATGCTTCCTAGAAAGCAAGTAGAAAAAAGCATTAAGCAGGTTAGAAAACCATAATAATAAAGAACAGAGGAGAAGAGATGCAATATATATTATTTGACTTGGATGGGACGCTGACGAATCCACTACTTGGTATTACAAAATCAATCCAATATGCCCTAAGCTCTAAGGGGATTCAGATTACTGAGCTGAATAGTTTAGCTAAGTATATTGGTCCTCCTCTTAGAGATACCTTCATGGAGTTTGATTTTAATAAAGAAGAAGCAGAAGAATTAGTTACGAAATATCGTGAATATTATTCGGTAACCGGTTTATTTGAAAATGAAGTTTATGAAGGTATAGAAGACCTAATTCGTAAGCTGAAGGAGGACGGGAAGAAGCTTTATACCGCAACCTCAAAGCCGGAGTATTTTGCTAAAATCATTCTGGAGCATTTTAAACTGGATCAATACTTTGAGGACATCTGTGGTGCGACGATGGACAACAGTCGTGCTACGAAGGAAGAGGTGATCAGGTATGCTCTTAAAAAGAATAATATCGTTGGATTGGATAAGGTAGTCATGATCGGTGATAGAGAGCATGATGTGATAGGAGCTAAAAAAGTAGGAATCACTTCCATCGGAGTCCTATATGGTTATGGTAGTCAGGATGAGCTTATGGATGCCGGGGCGGATTATCTTGCCGCAACAGTACAGGATGTCTATGAAATATTAGCAAATATGCCATAGCTCTCTTATGTGTATGTGATTGATTTATTCATCATTCAAAGGAGTAGGTAAAAGACTATGAAGATATATGATATATCACAGGAATTGTTTCATGGTAGGGTTTATCCCGGCGACATGAATCCGACCTATAACAGGGTGATGGATATGAGCAAGGGTGATCACTACAATCTGACTAACTTATCTATGGGAGCCCACAATGCTACCCATGTTGATGCACCCTTTCATTTCTATGAGAACGGTAGAACAGTGGAGGAGCTTGAACTTTCAAGGTGCATCGGATCTTGTACGGTGATAGAGCTGGAGGAAGGGAAGGCTGACCTTCTTGAGGAACAGTTGAAAACCTGTCAGAAGCGACTCCTGATTAAAGGAGATACTGAAATCACATTGGAAATGGCCAAGCTTTTTAATAAGCATGAAATCATTTTGGTAGGGGTTGAAACCCAGAGTGTGGGTCCGGATGGAGCACCGATGCAGGTGCATCTGGAACTCTTAGGAAAGGAAGTGGTATTACTGGAGGGGATACGACTTGATAAGGTGGAAGTGGGAGATTATTTTCTATTTGCAGCACCGATTAAGCTAGCCGGATGTGATGGTGCACCCTGCAGGGCTATTTTGCTGGAAACTGACAAAGGTCCTACTTGTATTTGATAAAGGAACTATGTATACTTTAAAGGGAAGGTACCAATGAAGACAGGGGTGGAATATCAATGGATGCTATAAGAATAAGAACAGATCAGGCTAAGATCGGAATGGTGGTAGCCTCAGATATATACACATCAAATAATCAGTTAATTATACCAAAAGATACAGTATTAGATGAACGAGTGATAGTTAGACTTCGTTTCTATAATATCTATGGCTTTTTGATTTATCGTAATAAGCCGGAGATTAAGCCAGTAGATGAGGTATCTTATATTGAGATGCTTCGCAGTACTCCTGAATTTAAGAAATTCAACCGCACCTATGTTGACACGGTACAGAATGTCGAAGATAATTTTACCAATGTTATCGACGGGGCTGAATTTGATATGGACAATTTACTTGCGGAAACAGACCGCATTTTATCAGAGGGTCGGAATGGTGCACATATTCTTGAGATGCTTCATGGTATCCGTAATTATGATGATATGACCTATGTGCATAGCCTGAATGTATCCTTGATTTGTAGCGTCTTCGGAGGGTGGTTGAAGCTTTCTCCAGAGGATATTAGAGTATTAACTCTGGCCGGCCTGCTTCATGATATTGGTAAGATGCTGATCCCACGAGAGATTATTGCTAAGCCGGATAAGCTGACGGCGGAGGAATTCAAGATTGTCAAGACACATGCGTTAAAGGGGTATCAGGCACTGAAGGACCAGTCTATTGATATCAGAATAAAATATGCAGCACTCATGCATCATGAAAGATGTGACGGAAGCGGCTATCCCAATGGCTTTGTTAGCGAGCAAATCGATGATTTTGCTAAGATTATTGCAATTGCCGATGTATACGATGCGATGACCTCAAGCCGTCGTTACCGGAATGCTATTTGTCCCTTTGAGGTGGTAGCGGAATTCGAAAAGGATGGCTTCCTAAAATTCGATCCCGGATATCTTATGATCTTTTTGGAACGAATGGTAGAATCTTATTTGCACAATATTGTTCGACTTAGTGATGGTAGGGAAGGTGAGGTAATCATGATTAATCGTCTTTCGTTAGCAAGGCCGATCGTGCGTTGTGGTAATACCTACATTGATTTGTCAAAGGAACGTAAGCTTTCAATTGTAGAGATTATCTAGATAAAGACATATTGAATTAAAAGCATATAAAGAAGGGCACCCACTCCTATACTGAGAAGGGTGTTCTTTTTCCATAAATGCAAAAGAATAATGACTACAATACTTATTGCTTCTGGAAGTGCATAAGGTGACCCTAGGATATTGATATCCTTCAGACAGTATACCACTAACATTCCGATAATCGTGAAGGGTAGAATATCAGCGAGGTATTGAATATATTTGGGGATGGGTTTATTCTCCGGAAACAAGAGAAAGGGAAGAACCCTTGTTAAAAAGGTTCCCAAGGCTATTATAGCAAAAAACAAAATGAGCTGTACTAGAGTGTAATTCATGATGCCCTCCCCCTATCCAAAGGCTTACGTAGTAAAGTGACGAACAATAAGATGCAGATCATGGAAGGTATGATAAAATCGTTAGTGCCAAAGATAAGGCGGCATAGAATGGCACTGGCAATACCAAGTAAAGCCGGTATATGATTGGTCGTTGACTGCCATTGATTAATCAATATGACTACAAAAAGAGCGGTCAGCACAAAATCGATTCCCTTTGTATTGATATGAATTAAGCTTCCTAATATCCCTCCAATGATTGACCCGGTAATCCAATAAAGATGATCAAGGAGAGAGACAAACAGATAGAACCATTTATCCTCCACTCCTTCCGGCGTCTTGGCAGAGCAAAGGATAGAAAAGCTTTCATCGGTTAGAGAAAAGATCAGATAGGGCTTTATTTTTCCGATTCCGCGGTACTGCTGTAGCATGGAAATGCCGTAAAAAATGTGTCTGGCATTCACGGCAAGGGTCATTAGGAAGGCCCCAAGGGGATCAAAGCCTGTAGCAAGCAGTGCAACGGACACAAACTGCATTGAGCCGGCATATACAAAAACACTGGCGATAATAATCCAAAACAAAGAGAACCCCTTGCTATTCATAAGAATGCCGTAAGCGGTGCCTAGTACGAGATAGCCGGTTAATACTGGGATTGTATATGGAAAAGCAGCCTTAAGGGCTGCTGTTTTATGGTTCATATGAAGGGCTCCTTTAACTACTTCTTATATTGCAATCGGATGCATCTTATCTTTTTGAGGTACCGGCATATACGGGTGTGAAATCGTCACTGTCAGCGCATACAAATCCGGAGTACTTATCTACCAGTTGGTGGAAAAGCTCGGTCACTGCAGGCAGGTCTTCAGCATTCATATTAATGCTAAAAATGGTCTGAATATTGCGGTTCTTGACAAAGGCAAGATCAGAGGGATGCTTAAAATTAATATCGATTGCTTCAAAATCTATCGAATTCTGATTTGGTAGTACTAATTCAAGAACATTAAACTCTTCCCATAATTCAATTGTAAGACTGGTATCGTTAGTGAATAAATCGGCGATATCCTTAGCATGAATTGCATTAGGGGTCATATAAAACAGGTCAATATATTCTTTTGAAGCCTTTGCAGGAAGGCCTTTTTTCTTATTTGCCATAAAATATTCCTTTCTTGTTTACTGATACATTGGCATCATTATAATACATTAAATATTAAATAGCAAGGAAGCAGTAGTCCTATCATCATATCCATTTAGCTATGAGTAGTAACAAGATACTAGTGATCAACGATGATCGGAGCGCACATTAGATTGCTTCATGGCCTCAAAGAATTGCTTGGGTGTCATCCCATATTCATTCTTAAAGGCTCGAAAGAAATTGGAGTAGTCGCCAAAGCCACATTGCTCATAGACATGAGTAATGGGAATTTCCCTTAGAATTAGCTCCTTGGCTGCAATCAGCTTCTTCTGCAGGATGTAGCGGTGGAGAGTGGTTCCGGTATGCTTCTTAAATTCTCTGGATAGATGAAATTTACTCAAATAGGTATGCTTGGAAAGCTCGTCTATGGTAATATCCTCATCGATATGAGTATTGATATATTCAAGAATATATTCAATCAGATTGCTTTTCTTGACTTCTACATCAAGTCTTACCTCTTCGTTAAAGGCCAGGTTATTGATATGTACCATCAGCTCAGTGATATAGGCTTTATATAAAAGCTCGTGGCCAACTCCCTGAAAGCGTTCTAGAGCGATCAGCTTATTCATTATAATTCTAATATTTTGCTGCCATTCATAATCGACTCTTAATACATTCTTTCTATTCGGACTCTCAAAGCACTGGGTTAAGTCCGTTGCCTTGGTAGATAATCCGAGAAGGAAGGAGGGATTGATCCATAGAACAAACCGGTCATAGGGAAGTTCCTGTGAATTAATGATAGCCTGGTGCAGCTCCTTGGAATTTACCAAAACGATATCACCGGGAGTAAGCTGGTAGCTTTTACCCTCTATCAGATAGGTGGCATTACCAGATAAGAACAGATAGCACTCATAAAAATCATGATGATGAAGACTGACACCTGAAAGATTTGTATTGGAATAGTGAAAGATCTCATAATCGCTGGAAAGCATGTATTGGCGGGTCAGATACTCATGGGTCTTCTGTTTCATAACTGCTCCTTTGTGAATATTCATTATTATACTGGAATTATATTAATATCATATTCTATGAGAGCAAGATTTGCAAGTCTGCAAGCAAGATAAACATAGGATTGGCAATTACCATCCGATATAATTACTCTATATAATTGCAAAGAATGCTTTATGCAGGTGACCCAGAGATGAAAAAGATGAGAAAGGAAGGGTTGTATTATGAAATTATCATTTCGTTGGTATGGACAAGATGATGCAGTTACACTGCAATACATCAGTCAGATCCCAAGTATGCATAGTATCGTGACGGCTATATACGATGTGCCGGTGGGTGAGGTATGGAGTAAGGAAAGTATACAGAAGCTAAAGCAGGAGGTGGAAGCTGCTGGGTTGCATTTCGAGGTAATTGAAAGTGTTCCCGTTCATGAGGATATTAAGCTTGGGCTTCCGACCAGAGACAGATATATAGAGAACTATAAGGAGAATATCAGACGATTATCAGAGACTGGTATTAAGGTGATCTGCTATAATTTCATGCCAGTATTCGATTGGACCAGAACCCAATTAGATAAGGTACTTCCGGATGGCTCTACTGCATTGGTTTATTATAAGGAACAGCTGGAGAAGATGGACCCCCTAACGGGTGAGTTATCTCTTCCGGGATGGGATTCCAGCTATACCAAGGAGGGTCTTGCCAAGGTATTTGCTCAGTATGAAAAGGTGGACGAGGAAGCACTATGGTCGAACCTGGAATACTTCCTTAAACAGATTATTCCCGTGGCTGAAGAATGCGATGTCAAGATGGCAATCCATCCGGATGACCCGCCCTATCCCATCTTTGGACTTCCCAGAATAATCACCAATGAGAAGAATTTAGACCGTTTCTTAAAGCTAGTGGATAATGAATATAATGGGTTGACCTTCTGTACCGGCTCCTTTGGATCCGCAAGCTTTAATAATATCGTTGAGATGGTGGATAAGTACAGTGCTAGGGGAAGAATTCATTTCATGCATATTCGCAATGTAAAGCTAATGGAGGATGGTAGCTTTGAGGAAAGCGCTCATTATTCACCCTGCGGCTCCTTAGATATAGTGGAAATCATGAAGGTTCTTCATAAGAACGGCTTTAAGGGTTATGTAAGACCGGATCATGGTAGAATGATCTGGGGAGAGACTGGCAGACCGGGCTATGGTTTATATGATCGTGCCTTGGGCGCCATGTATCTGACTGGTATCTGGGAGACACTTGAGAAGACAATGTAAGGAGAGAGATAGGATGAAGCTACCATTTTCGATAGATTTATCAGGGAAGGTTGTTGTGATTACCGGAGGAGCCGGAATACTCGGTGGATACTGGGTAGAGGCATTTGCCCGGTGTGGTGCAAAGGTGGCTATTCTGGACCGAAGCTTGGAATTGGCCGTCAAGAAGGCTGAAGAAATTACGGCCTTAGGCTGGACGGCTATTGGGATAGAAACGAATGTACTGGATAAGGAGAGCCTTGGGAAGGCTCATTCACTGATCCTTGATCAATTAGGGCCATGCGATATCCTGGTGAATGGGGCCGGAGGGAATAACCCTAAGGGGACTACGACTAAGGAATATCTTTATGAAGAGGATTTGACCGAGGAGAATAAGGAGCTGGTTACCTTCTTTGACTTGGATGAGCAGGGAATTCGCTTTGTCTTTGACCTAAATCTCCTGGGAACCCTGCTTCCCTGCCAGGAATTTGCCAAGGATATGGTGGGACGTAAGGGGTGCAGTATAATTAATGTTTCTTCAATGAATGCCTTTACTCCTTTAACAAAAATTCCGGCCTATTCCGGTGCCAAAGCAGCGGTATCCAATTTTACACAGTGGCTGGCAGTGCATTTCTCTAAGGTTGGAATAAGAGTTAATGCCATAGCGCCGGGCTTCTTACTTACGAAACAGAACGAGGCTCTGCTAAAGGATGCGGATGGAAATCTTACCGAGCGCTCTCATAAAATATTAAATGCAACACCTATGGGGCGCTTTGGTGAACCGGAGGAACTAGTCGGTGCCCTACTGTTCCTTGCTGAGGAAGGAGCCTCCAGCTTTGTGAACGGGGTTGTGCTTCCCATCGATGGTGGTTTTTCCGCTTATAGTGGAGTGTAATAGTTTAGATATGAGACTCTTAAATATATGGATATTTCATTAAAATCAAAATAACATATTTGGTACAAAAAACAGGATAGAAGCGTGAGCCTTCTATCCTGTTTTTGGCTTATAGTCCGGAAGGAATAAGAATATATTTAATGAAACACGAAATGATATATTAGTATAAAGTAAATACATATTTGCACCAAAATATTTTGAAGGTATAGTAAATAAATGGAATGGATTAATATAATATATTAGACGAGAAGAACTTTTTGCATCAGCTGCTAACTATATGAGAGTGGATATGGGTCTTTGCTAGGCTAGAAAAGGCAAAGGAATAGAATAATTAATGGTAATTATAAAAATTACCTTGACATCTAAGAACCATATGTTATAGTTGATATAGAACAGATAAAAGATGTGAAAATGAATTTCAGAGAAAGGAGGAACATGAAGTATGCTCGAATTGATCGTTGCATAACTCATGGATAATGCGATGAATATTAGTAAATTTACTCAGAACTCCCTTCAGGCTATTAAGGATTGCGAAAAGCTGGCATATGATTACGGCCATCAAGAGATTACCGTAGAGCATTTACTTTATTGTCTGCTTAATCTGGAGGATAGCTTGATTAAGAAGCTATTGGAAAGGATGGATATCAATACGGAGGTATTCCTGGCTCAGGTGCAGGGCTTATTGAATAAGCGTCCTAAGGTGTCCGGTGGTCAGGTATACATCGGCAATGACCTGAATAAGGTTCTGATCTATGCAGAGGATGAGGCAAAGCAGATGGGAGACTCCTATGTATCTGTAGAGCATCTATTCCTAAGTATGTTAAAGCAACCAGGCAGAGAGGTAAAAGGACTGTTCTTGGATTTTCGGATTAACCGTGAGGAGTTTCTTAAGGCACTTCAAAGTGTACGCGGTAATCAGAAGGTGGTAAGTGATAATCCGGAGGCAACCTATGATACCTTAGAGAAGTATGGGTATGATTTGGTGGCAAGAGCTAAGGAACAGAAGCTGGATCCGGTTATCGGCAGAGATGCCGAAATTCGGAATGTGATACGAATCCTTTCCAGAAAGACGAAGAATAATCCGGTCCTCATCGGTGAACCTGGTGTGGGAAAGACCGCAGTAGTAGAAGGTCTGGCTCAGAGAATAATCAGGGGTGATGTACCGCAGTCGCTGAAGAATAAGATGCTTTTTGCGCTGGATATGGGAGCCCTGGTTGCAGGAGCTAAGTATCGGGGTGAGTTTGAAGAGCGACTTAAGGCTGTACTGGAGGAAGTGAAGAAGAGTGAAGGACAGATTATCCTTTTTATCGATGAGCTTCATACGATAGTAGGAGCGGGAAAGACAGAGGGAGCGATGGATGCAGGCAATATGCTGAAACCAATGCTTGCCAGAGGAGAACTTCACTGTATCGGTGCCACCACCCTGAACGAGTACCGCCAGTATGTGGAGAAGGATGCAGCGCTTGAACGACGTTTCCAACCGGTAATGGTTGAGGAACCGACGGTGGAGGATACCATCTCAATACTTCGAGGACTTAAGGAACGCTATGAGGTCTTCCATGGAGTAAAGATCACGGATGCCGCTCTGGTAAGTGCGGCTACTTTGTCAAATCGCTATATTACTGAGCGGTTTCTGCCGGATAAGGCAATTGATTTGGTAGATGAGGCATGTGCCTTGATTAAGACGGAGTTAGATTCCATGCCGACAGAGCTGGATGACATGCAGAGAAGAATTATTCAGATGGAGATTGAAGAGGCTGCTCTGAGAAAGGAAAATGACCGTCTAAGTGCGGATCGACTAATGGAGCTACAGAGGGAATTGGCTGATCTGCGAGAGAGCTTTGCAGTGATGAAAGCCAGATGGGACAGTGAGAAGTCCTCCATGAGTAAGGTTCATAAGCTGAGAGAGGCGATAGAGGAAATAAACAAGGAGATTGAGGTAGCCGAGCGAAGCTACGATTTGAATAAGGCAGCAGAGCTTAAGTATGGCAGACTTCCAGAAATTCAGAAGCAATTGGCGATGGAAGAGGAGAGATTGAGAAAGGAAGATAACATGCTGGTGCATGAGAATGTCAGTGAGGAGGAGATAGCGAAGATTATATCCCGCTGGACCGGCATTCCAATCACAAAGCTAACGGAAGGAGAACGCTGTAAGACACTTCATCTGGGCGCTGAGCTACACAAGAGGGTGGTAGGACAGGATGAGGGTGTTGATAAGGTCGCCGATGCGATTCTTCGAGCCAAAGCTGGCATTAAAGACCCTAGAAAGCCCATAGGCTCCTTCTTGTTCCTTGGCCCGACAGGCGTTGGTAAGACAGAGCTGGCAAAGGCTTTGGCAGAGAACTTATTTGACAATGAACAAAATATCGTACGAATTGATATGAGTGAGTACATGGAGAAGCATTCCGTGGCTAGACTGATCGGAGCCCCTCCCGGGTATGTTGGCTACCAAGAGGGAGGACAGCTGACAGAGGCAATCCGTCGCAAGCCCTATGCGGTGATTCTCTTTGACGAGATTGAAAAGGCTCATCCGGATGTATTTAATGTATTGCTGCAGGTGTTAGACGACGGCCGAGTCACTGACTCCCAAGGTAGAACGGTGGACTTTAAGAATACGATTATTATTCTTACCTCAAATATTGGCTCTAGGTATCTGTTAGAGGGAATTGAGGAGGATGGTGAGATTAGTGCGCATTGTGAAAACATGGTGATGAATGAGCTGAAGGCATACTTCCGTCCGGAATTCCTAAACCGTCTGGATGAAATTGTACTCTTTAAGCCACTGACCAAGGATAACATTCATAATATTATTGACCTTATGATTGTTGATTTGAATAGACGACTGGAGGATAAGGAGATTAAGATCAGACTGACGGATAAAGCAAAGGGTTTTATTGTTGACCGCAGCTATGATCCGATTTACGGTGCAAGGCCGTTAAAACGCTTCCTGCAAAAGAATGTGGAGACTCTAAGCGCGAGACTCATATTAAGTGAACAGGTTCAACCGGAGGATATCATCGTCATCGACGAGGAGAAGAATAACCTGGTGGCGATGGTTCAGAAGCAGGAGGAGGGAGTGTAGTAGAGAGAGGCTACGACCCTTAGGGATACGCCGGTATTATTTATAAGTGATATAATGATAGCCACAGCATCGGTAGGATTATGAAAACCAATGCTGTGGCTATTGTATTCATGACAATAGAAAATTCCCTAGTGTGCCTTCTATTGCACATGACTAGTGAAATAATCTATCGTTCGTCTTGTATAGAGTTAGGAGGAGCTTAGTCTAGAATTCCGTGTAGCTCATTATTTTTCATGGGTATGGAACGCTCATAATGTGTCTCAAGGGGTAGATAACTACCCTTCTCACTACTCTTTTCAAAGCTGGTGAGAATCTCTAGTACATGCTCTGTCAGTTGGTAATTGGCTCGGTAATCTCTACCGGTCTGCAAGGCCTTAGCCATATCTGCCAAGCCAAGACCTCGGGAGTTCTCTTTATAGTCAAAGAGCAGAGGCATCTCCTTATACTCTCCGTCCTCAGGACGAAGAAGCTTGATGGGACCTCCGAAGGTATTCGGGTCAGGAACGAGCAGGGTACCCTTAGTGCCATATATCTCAAGCCTGGCTTGCTGGTTATAATGTACATCAAAGGTGGTAAATATTGTTCCAATTGCTCCATTATCAAAGCTTAAAATACCGGTTATATAAGTGGGAACCTCTACATCTATGATCGAACCATTCTTTGGCTGGCTGGTAATGGTTCTATGGGGAAAGCTGGTCTTAGTGACACCTGTCACTCCCTTCACTCCACCGATAAGGTTAACCAGAGCAGTGACATAGTAGGGCCCCATATCAAGCATCGGACCACCTCCGTATTTGTAATAGAACTCAGGATCCGGATGCCAGGATTCGTGTCCACGACATATCATGAAAGCCGCCGCTCCGATAGGTTCTCCGATATAATCGTTATCTATTAGCTTACGACAGGTCTGAATACCGGCGCCAAGAAAGGTATCCGGTGCACCGCCGAGCATTAGCTTTTTCTCTTTAGCCAGTGAGACCAATTTTCGCCCCTCTTCAAAGCTAGCACCCAGGGGCTTCTCGCTATACACATGTTTGCCGGCAAGCAGGGCTGCCTTAGTAACTTCAAAGTGCTCGTATGGCCTTGTCAGGTTTAATACAATATCCACCTCCGGATCGGCAAAGGCCTCATCCATTGTGGTATATAGCTTTTTAATCTGATACTTCTCCTGGGCCTGTGTAGCTCGTTCCCGTATGAGATCGCAGACACCGACCAATTCAATTTCTGTAAATACTTTAGTAATATTCTCAAGATAAATACCACTGATAGCTCCTACGCCTATCAAGGCTACCTTCACTTTATTCATAATAATCTCCTTTCAAATGATATTAAGGCAACATACTAGTACATTTTTGCTTGGTTTTCAAAACGTTCTGTTGTAAGACCTTTCTGTAAAGCGTATTGTTTGCCCTCTGCGGCCCATACCAGACCACGCTCCATCATAATCTCGGCATTGGGGGATTTATCAAATACATCGTCATGATGACCGAGGGAGGTATAGAAAACTCTGCCATTTCCCCAGAACTTAGTCCAGGCTACGGGCATGTCGACTGGTTTGTTCGAGATATGATAGTAATTAACAATAGGAAAACGTGTGGTTGCCAATATCTCGATTGCAGGATCTATATGTAGGTAATAATGCTCGCTACTAACCATAAAATCTTCAAGTCCTTCTGTAATCGGGCTGGAGCCTCGATTGATGTGCACCATGTATTCGATGCCGTCGCCGCCCGGATGGCTGACCCACTGACCACCGGTCATAAATTGCCACTCTGTATTATCCCGGAAGGAATCACACATACCACCGTGACAGCCTGCAAGGCCCACACCGGATCCGACCGCTTTGGAGAGGTTTTTAACGTAATCATTATTGATCTTATCCATGGTCCAGCAAGCGACAACAAGATCCAGCTTCATCAACATATCAACATCTGCCAGGACATCAAGAGTATCAGAGATTGTACAGGTATAGCCGTGCTTTTCCAGTAAACCTGCAAAGCGTTTAGAGGTCAGCTTTGGCTCATGGCCATCCCAACCACCTTGTAATATTAATACTTTTTTATCTGTCATCATTAAGTAACCTCCTTATCGTTATATATCATGAATGAAGATCGTATTCATGATCGTCAGCTCCGATCGTATGCTTACAAGTAAACTTGTAGCATACTCACTACGATTTCTATATATCATGAATGAAAAGCGTATTCATGATCGTCAGCTCCGATCGTATGCTTACAAGTAAACTTGCAGCATACTCACTACGCTTTCTATATCTTGCAGGAAAGAGGCTTCCCTTCTTGTGCTGCAAGAAAGATTAGATCGATTAGTGATATTACGCGAAGCGCCTGCTCCGGTGTTACGATCAGTTCTGCCTTATGCTCTAATACATCAATGATATTGTTATAGAAATCTGTCCAGGTAGTCTCGACCTGAGGTAGTGGCGAAGATTTTTTGGTGTAATCGGGTCTTGGCGCCATGGTTCTAGTAGGACCGGCGGCAGTATAGACGATATCATTCTCCCATTTTAAGACATCTTTATTAGCCAGAGTGACAAACTCACCGTTGCATTCCCAATCACGGATGACTACGGTTCCTTCACTTCCACATACATGCCATCTGGGATGATTGATAAAACAATTGGTAGCCACCTCTACTAAGGCTGAGATGCCATTTTCGAAGCTTAGCAGCACCTTAAAGTTATCATCCACTTCCTTATTGAACAGATGAACCAGATGAGGAGCGACAGAGACTACCGGACTGTCTATCAGATTAAGCAGCTGATCAAATAGATGAACACCCCAGTCATAAACCATTCCACCGCCATTTACCGGGTAACCCCTCCAGCCGTGCAGCATCTGGCCGGAGCCCTGGACACGGCTTTCGATAAAGTATATGTTACCTAGGGTTCCCTCCTCATAAAGCTTTTTGATGATCTTATAATCTTTGTCCCATCGGCGGTTTTGGTGGATTGTGAACAGCTTACCGGTTTCTTTGGCTACTACCATAATTTCCTTCAACTCGTTTGAGTTCATGGCTACCGGCTTCTCGCATATCACATTTTTTCCGCCTCTCAGACAGGCGATGGCATAATCCTTATGAAAATTATTCGGAACCACAATGGTCACCAGATCAATTTCAGTATCCTGAATAATCTCCTCCACGCTCTGGTATATGTATAGTCCGTTTTCTCTTGCCTTCTGGCAGGCATCCTCCCGGATATCATAGATACCTTTAACCATTAATGAATCAATCGAAACAGTCACATTGCGGTAATGCCAGTCACCCATGCCGCCATAGCCGATGATTGCTAATCTATGGCTCATGTAATTCAACCCCCTTTTCATATTACTTAATTTGTGATATCGTTGAAATATCATAAGTTCCTTATAATTTTATTATAGCATCTGTAGGATATATTGAGGGACAATTTGCCTATAAACCTAGTCAAATATTGCTGTATTGGAGAATGATTATGCCCCCCTTTTATGAGAACCTGAAAGATGAATTACGAGTATTTTATACGGAAGATTTGAATTTTCCTACTCATCTGCATAGTCAGATTGAGTTTCTTTATGTAGAAACCGGTACAACCATGGTAACCATACATAATCAGTCACAATTCTTAAGAAAGGGTGACTTTGCAATTATTTTTCCCAATACGGTACATAGCTATACTGCACAAGAAGGTGGGGAAGCCTGCCGGTTGATCCTTGCTATCTGCAGTTTGGAGCTTACCGGAGATTTCTTTAAGAAGCTGACCAGCTATTCTCCCAGGAAGCCTTTTATCATGGCAAACCGATTACACCCTAATGTCAGCCTGGCAATGGTGGAGCTCGAGAGGGAGTGCCGTGAGGGTAAAAATCTAAATGCCTGCCGTGCCCTGGTTCTGCTTATTTTATCCCGTGTTTTACAGTTGGTAGAGCTGGCAAAGAATAAGGATATAGAGAATTATGATCTGACGTATCATATTGTGAGCTATATTGCGGAGCATTTTCAGGAGCCTCTGACCTTAACAGAGCTGGCCAAGCATCTGAATGTCAGCAAATTCTATCTTTCCAGAACCTTCTCCGCCAAATTAAATACAAGCTTTAACCGGTATATCAACTATATTCGTTCCAATTATGCTCTAACTTTGATGCAATCGACCAATCATACATTGACAAGAATTAGTGTAGATTCTGGCTTTGAAAGCCAGAGGACCTTTAATCGTGCTTTCAAAGAGGTTTTTGGTCTAACTCCCAGCCAATATCGGCAGAAGACAAATCTATGACTTAAGGATAACTTTTGTAAAATGTTGAATTATTTAGCAGTACGAGTCATAGAATCCTATCAGGAATGAATCTATGGAGGTTAAGATGAGAAGATTTATTAATCTGCTTCTGAGTCTTACCATTATGATAACAATCATAGGATTTGGAGGCTGTAAGCAAGAGGACACAGAGGTTAAGAAAATCAAGGATCTAGATTTTACAGTTGTGGAAGATGCTGATTTACCGGGAGAGTTAAAGGAAATCATCGATGAAAAGAAGGAGGAGCCCTTTAAGCTGTCTTACTCTAACAAGGATAACCTGTATATCGTCGTTGGGTATGGTAAGCAAAATAGTGGAGGCTATAGTATCTCGGTAGATGAGCTATACTTAACCAGTAATGCTATCTATATTAATACAAATCTGATTGGACCCTCTAAGGAGGATTTGGTTGCTCAGGGTGTTACCTATCCTTATGTGGTCGTGAAGTTGGAGTTTAGAGAGGAACGTATCGTATTTGAGTGATCCAAAGTGAGAAGCATCGAGCTGGGAACCACCTTAAGAAATCAAGGGTTGTAGGAGTTGTTACAACATTTTGTTGAATATATAAGGTGGCATACCAATATATAGTGGAATGTGAAAAATTGGAGAAATGTCGGTTTTTTGTCTAACCATCCTTATCTTTTTTGTGCATATTTGAAGCTAGTGTAGGTTGGAGGTACTACATATGTGAAATTATTCCATAAAAGTTACCAAAAAAAATTGGGTTTCATGTGCAAATTTATGCGCACAACTAACGCTTCATTCGTTAAATTATCAGAAAATTCATTGACGATAAACTAAATTTGTGTTATACTGCATGCGAAGCATGTAGTTTGTTACGGATTTATTTAGAAGAATGTGTACAGAACCATGGGGAACATGTGACCCCGATCATGGCGAGAGGAAGCATTGATGAGGAGAAAATAATGATGAAGCAATTAGATGTAAATTGTGTGCGGAATGCTGTCATAAACCAGACCGGTAAAAGGGTTAAGGTAAAAATTAATCGAGGACGGCATAAGATAGATGTGACAGAAGGAGTTATTTCTGCAACCTATCCCAGCATATTCTTAATCAAGATCCAGGAAGCCGATGACATGCCTATAAGAACCGTATCTTATAGCTATACCGATGTTTTAACAAAGGACGTAGAATTAATACTGTGCAGTTAAGATTAGATAAAATGGAGCTAAGACCCGTCGGTCTTAGCTTTTTTAGTGTATAAGAAAGTGCGTTCTATGAATTAATAAGTACTCTGGGCAGGAGGCGCACTCGCGCGTATAGAATTTATTTGCCCGCGGAAGAACGCACTTATAAAAGCCTGCATAGCAGACTTTGAGAGTTTTGCCTGCAAAACTCTTTCTTGAATGAAATCCTTTCTTTTCATATCATAAAATCGTACTTGCAGGAATAAGATATGACAGAGGCATTCCATCGTATGTCCAAATTTAAGGAGGGATTCAACGTGGATTTGATTAAAAAGAATATTCATATGAATAAATTAAAATGTAAGAGCACCCTGCAGCTTACATTGGACGATGACTTTAATGTCCCTGATGTGAAACCGGACATTGATCAGATTATTACAGGGCAGGGCGAAATTAAAATTAATGATATCAAAGCAATGAATGGAAAGCTCTTAGTAAAGGGAAGCCTCGGTTTTAACGTTCTGTATCTGTGCTCAGGAGATGCAAGACCGATTCATAATATCTCAGGAGAAATTCCCTTCGATGAAGTAATCAATATGGATATCAATTGCGCTGATGATGACCCTATTGTGAAATGGGAGCTGGAGGATCTTACAACTGGTCTGATTAATTCAAGAAAATTGAGTGTAAAATCAATTGTTCGTCTGTATGTTGCAATGGAAGAGCTTTATGACGAGGAAACGGCTATCATGGTTGATGGCTCGGAGGATGTGCAATACATAAACAAGAAGATCGAGGTAACCAATGTAGCAATTAATAAGAGGGATACCTTCCGAATTAAAGATGAGATCATGCTTCCGAATAATAGGGGAAATATCAGCTCCTTACTCTTTTCTGATATTGGACTTAGTAATGTAGAGGTAAGATTACTCGATGATAAATTCACCATCAAGGGTGAACTACCGGTATTCGTCTTCTATACCACCGAGGACGAGGATAATCCTATGGATTATTTTGAGACTGAGGTACCCTTCAGTGGAACAATTGAATGTAACGGCTGTACGGAAGATATGATTGAGGACATTACCTTTAGCATTGCAAGTAAGAGCCTTGAAGTGAAGCCCGATCCAGACGGTGAGACTAGAGTTCTCGATCTGGAGGTTATCATTGATCTAGGTATTAAGGTATATGAAACCTGTGAACCGGAGATTCTCTGTGATATCTATAGTCCTCTTAAGGAAGTTACTCCGATTATCCGGAATGCAGACTATGAGAATCTCGTTATAAAGAATAATAGTAAATACCGTCTCACGGATCGTATCCATGTTATGGAGGATCAGCCCAGAATTCTGCAAATCTGTCATGCAAGCGGTGATGTTCAAATCGATGATGTAGTAGCTGAGGGGACAGAGCTTCAGGTGGAAGGTGTTATAGAAGTAAATATTCTATATATCTCAGAGGATGATCGTAGACCAATGAACTCAATTAAGGGTAGTATACCTTTTGCTCAGGTAATCGAATTGAAGGGGATGAAACCAGGCAGTAATTATGAGGTTAAGCCCTGTATTGATCAGTTGAGCGTTATGATGCTAGATAGTGAGGAAATTGAGGTCAAGGCTACACTCAACCTAAACACAATTGTATTTGACGTTATTACTGAAGCAATCATCACTGATGTAGTAGTGAACGATTTAGATATGGAGAAGCTACAAGCAATGCCGGGAATTATTGGCTATGTGGTTAAGAGAAACGATACCTTGTGGAATATTGCCAAGAAATATTATACCACGGTGGATAACATCATGGCGGTGAATGAGCTGGAGGATGATCGGGTCAAAGAAGGCGATAAGCTAATTATCATGAAGAAGGTAGACGCAGTTTTATAGTACATATATTCCATAGCAGAAAAATGCCCCCACAATCAGGTGCGATACCTGGAAGAATTGTGCGGGGCTTTTTCACATGCTGTTGGTTGCTTCTAATAATACGGATATTATTAGCTTGGGGAATAATATATACATTAACCGGCATGCATCTCTATATAAAGATAGTGTATGGCTAACTTAGATAATACGAAATACTATAGATTTGATTACATGATACACCAGTATACATAATTTGTAAATAGGAAATTGTATTATTTTGTAAAAGATAATGACTAATTAGTGCCATATCTGAGTTTTTATGACATAGATATTAACTATTTTACCTAAAATACCGAAATATAGAATATAGAAATAATCGAAATTGTTCGTTTATTATCCCAGCCAAGGAAGGCGTAAAAGAATCAAAGAATAACGAGGAGGAGAAATCCCCTACTTTATCATGGAGGATGAAATGTATGAGTGTAAATGGAGTATCTAGTGTAAGTCAAACCTATGAGAGTAAGAATACTGCAACTACGAAGTCGAACAATACATCGCAGGCTGAGCAGACAAAAACAGAATATTCTGCTGCGGCAGTATATGAAAAGAGTGAGCCGACCACTGATAACAAGAAGATCTATACCAGAGATCAGGTCGCAGTTGACCGCTTAAAGTCAGAAGCAGAGAGAAGGACCCAAAGCTTAAGAGATTTGGTTCGAAAGCTGCTGATGAAACAGGGAGAGACCTTTAACGAGTCTACCGATATCTATGAAGTACTTCGTGAAGGCAAGGTTCAAGTGGATGAGGAGACCAGATTACAGGCTCAGAAGGATATAGCTGAGGATGGTTATTGGGGTGTAGAGAAGACCTCTGATCGTATGGTGGAATTTGCGAGAGCGATATCCGGTGATGATCCATCCAAAGCAAATATGTTGATTGACGCTGTAAAGAAGGGCTTAGAAGAAGCAAAGAAGGCATGGGGCGGTTCGCTTCCTGATATCTCCCAAAGGACGGTTGATGCAACCATAAAGAAGC
Organism: Bacillota bacterium; assembly: GCA_023411555.1. Taxonomy (GTDB): domain Bacteria; phylum Bacillota; class Clostridia; order Lachnospirales; family Lachnospiraceae; genus Mobilitalea. The sequence goes on along the minus strand of JAEYOQ010000019.1, from coordinate 12,402 downwards.
TAGAAAAGTGGCGTGACGGAATAGCTACAGAATAGATTAATTATCAAAAGTGTATTAAAAGCTTGAGCGTATTAATACAAAAAGGTGTCCACCTGTGGCACCTTTTCATATTAATACGCTCAAGCTCTGTCTAGGCATTGGCTCAATCTATTTTATAATCAAATAGCTTTAACTTAAATCTGATCGAACAAGCTTTTTCTATTTTATATCTCATACCATCACTTTTATAGTCTAGATCATATTTTATCTTTTTATATTTACCTGTATCTATGGCAATTATATATATCCAATTAGTATCGTCTCATGGAGCTGATGTTACTCGCTTTATAAGGGCGACGAACCTTTGGGGCGAGGTTTGCGGCGATGAAAGATGATGAGGCTCGAAGCCATCAGGATCGGGAACAGGGTAGCGACTAGCAATCCGCTTCGAAGACCCATCTGTTCATAATCCAGAGTGGAGTTCATCCAGATTGTGAGTGTCTGACCACTTGTCTGAACATAGTCTGATATCTTACCGGCTAGCCAGGGTCCGAAGGAACAGCCTAGATCACCACAGACTGCCAAAATACCGAACATGAGGGTACCCCCTCTCGGGAAGGCGGCAGAGGTAAGACTAAAGGTGCCGGGCCACATAAGACTGACGGAAAGACCGCATAGACTGCAGGCGAGTAATGAGAGGATTGGGTAAGGGCTGAATACAGTAACAAGGTAGGTAGCGATACATAAGATACTGCTTCCAAGTAAGGACAGCTTCATGGGAAGGCGATTGCCGAGTTTGCCATAGAAGGTCCGTCCAATTGCCATCAGCAGGGCAAAGAAACCAGGGCCTAATAGATCACCATAAAGCTTCGGAACACCGAGACCCTTTTCGGCAAAGAGAGAGGACCATTGTGACATGGTAAGCTCACTTGCACCGGCACAGACCATAAGAATCAAGGCCAAATAAAAGGCGGGAAAGGTTAAAAGCTCCTTCAGCTTCATTTCTTGACCTTCATGAACCAAGGAAAGAATGGGTACATGAAGAAACTGAAACATATTGTAAAGAGGAAACAGAGCCCACAAAATCGGGAGAAGGAACCAAAGATCGCGCCCAATCAGCCACAGAAGGAAGGTGCTAACGAAAACCACTAGCATCTGTCCCCAACAATAAAAGGAATGAAGAAGGCTCATGGAGGCCTCCTTATTCTCGTTTGGCAGAGCCTCTATAATGGGGCTTACGATTACCTCTAACAAGCCTCCACCGATTGCATAGAGCATGACCGATATCACTAAGCCGATATAAGGCGAGGGCAGTAGGAGGGGCAGAACACCGAGGCTGGCGATGCCGATGGCACTTAGAGCATGAGCCACTACCATACATTTGCGGTAGCCAAAGCGATCAGCATATCGGGACGCCCATATATCCGTAAGCAGCTGGGTGCCAAAGTTAAACAGAACCAATTGCCCCAACCTAGAATAAGAGATATCATAATTCGCCTGAAATATGATAAACAGGAGTGGAGCCAGGTTATTAATGATAGCCTGGGTTATATAACCGCGATAACAGGAAAATGTTGTACTACGGTAGTTGTATTGCTTATCTCTCATATAAAGTGACCTCTCTGACTACATCGATTTTATTCTACCTTTGGCCAGTAAGGGGTTGTTAAGAAAACCTGTTTACCAAAGTGTTGATATTTCTTAAAATACGAATAGGCCTTCTTGGCTGCCGCCCGGTTCTGATAGACACCAAAAACAGTAGGGCCACTACCGCTCATTAGAGCAGTAAGTGCACCAAGCTCCTTCATCTTATCCTTTATATCTGAGATAATTGGATACTCCTTTATTGTCACAGATTGAAGAATATTGTCCATATGCTTTGTCAGGCCATATATATCTTTATTTGCAAGGGCTTCCGTCATAATATCTATGTAAGGATGAAGGCTCGCTTCATCCAGCTTCAAATTCTCATAGACATATTTTGTGGATACGCTGATATCCGGTTTTACCAGTAGGATAGAACAGACGGGCATAGGAGGAAGAGGTGTCAATACCTCTCCGATTCCTTCGGACAGAGCAGTACCAAGCATAAGGCAATAGGGTATATCTGCGCCAAGCTTCACGCCCAGACTTTGTAGCTGCTCCAAGGACATATCAGTCTGATATAGTTTATTTAAGCCGATTAAGGTGGCAGCTGCATCAGAGCTTCCACCGGCGAGTCCGGCAGCAACCGGGATGTTTTTCTCCAGCACAATATTTAAACCCTCATGAATCCCATGGGTGCGAAGAAATAATGTGGCTGCTTTATAGATCAGATTATCCTGATTAGTCGGAAGATAGGATAGATTGGTCTGAATCGAGATATTTTCCGCTGGGGTCTTATTAATGGTAATCGTGTCATGCAAATCCAATGATTGCATAATCATCTTGACATCATGATATCCGTCGGGACGTTTTCTTAGGACATCAAGTCCGAGATTTATTTTTGCATAGGCTTTCACCGTAATAGAATTCATGAGTACCTCCGTGATTTCGTGAATAGTTGTATTTTATCACATCGGTGAACCAGATACAATTCAAAGAGATGAAAAACCTATGACAGGGCCGTAAGCATTTCGGCTCCTAGTTAAAAGAATGAGTTCGGGCAATGTCTCCAAGACTGGATCGCTTAGTAATGCTCCAAGCTGGATATCATTGGCCGAACTCATTATGCGTTCATAAGAAGAGAAAGTTTGTGAAGAGCCCTTTCTATTGCATTGATCTTAATTGCTTGATAATAAATCAGGCTTTAGCGATGCTTAATCTTCCTGCTTAATTAGCTCTTTAATAAGCTCGAACAGCTTAAACCGGACCTTAATCGGAGTTTCTCCGCTGATTAGGGCGTCATACTCCTCTTCGGAAAGAAGCTGTAATAGCTTTTTCTCTGAATTTTCGTCCACGATACTATAGGTCTCATCCACGAAGCATAGGGGAGGAAACATAACACACCACCAATTCTTTCCCTTTGCTTCCCCAATCTTAACCTGAAGAGCCTCATAGTACCCGGGGGGAAAGGTGTAATTGCCATATCTCTTTAGAGGAAAATAGCACTTCTCAAGAGATACGGTTACGTTATAATCATAACCCTGTTGCTGTAAGATTTCCCCGGCAGTAATCCGGATGCTATCCAACTGCTCTGTTACAATTGCTTTAACCTTTGTGATATCATTGACTTTATCTAGCTTAGGGCCTAAGTACTCAACAAGAGCTTCCTTAACCTTGAGCTTTAACTTTTGATCTTCCTCGTTGTCGCTATTTGCAATCACGTGAAAGCGAAGGACCTTTTCTGCAATTCCCTTCTGTAATGAGGAATCAGCCCTGACGTTCACATTAATCAGACAGGTTGATATGCTAGCAATCAACAGTATGAGTAGTAAAAGTCGGAACTGGAAGCCTCTGGACAGGGGCTTTCTATGTATTGTCGACATAACAGCATCATGTATCTTTGATAACCGAGAAGATGTGGTTGATTGTCCTGTAGTAGGATATTCTGGTGTGTTTAGGGTGTAATTCTGTTTCATGGTTGCCTCCCAACGAAATATTCTAATAGAAGTCTTGCCAAAGAGAAAGGGTTTATACACCGGACATCACGGTAAAATTACTTGAACTAATGGTGGGCAGGTAGTACAATGAATAGAAAATCAAGAATTTACGGACATTATCTAAGTTCAAGGTGTATTCGAATTAATAAGGGGGGCATTCAGTCAGTTATGACAAAAGAAGTATTCATAACAATGGAAGGAATTCAGAAAGGGTTAGAGGATGAGCCTATTTTAACGAGAGCCTCCGGAACCTATCATAAGCTTCGTGATAAGCATTATATACAGTTTGAAGAGCAGGCAGAAGAAGGGCAAGGCGGGGTCTCGAATAGGATCATAATAGTTTCTAACCAGGTGGAGATGAAGAAAAAGGGAGCCGTTGATTCTGAGATGGTATTTGATTTGGATCGGAAGACAGAAGTTATCTATCGAACCTCCTATGGAACCTTGTTCTTCGAAGCACAAACCTCTCGGGTGATGGTGAAGGAAGAGGAGGATAAGATTGAGGTGATATTGGAATACAGCCTCTTTTCCAATGATGACCTTATATCAGAAAATCACACTAGGATTCGTATTATCCCAGCTCCGATGCAGAACACAGAGAAAGTGTAACTAGATAAATAATAAGTAGAAGATGTATATCAAGCAGATTAAGAGGTAACCTTTGAAGTAAAAGAAAATTGATTGATTTCAAACTACTTTTAGGGGATGTTGCATATATAAGCTGATGTTACAGGAATGGACAACATGCAACAGCCCCTTCAAAGACCATATTATGAATTATATTCAATCCTACTTCTCCGCATCCGTTACGAAGCCGGAGTCGTCAATCTCAACGTTGAAGGATATTTTCTCCATAAAATCAAAATAAGCCTTACGTTCTTTCGCCTCTGTCAGGATATAGGTTTTCACATTCTTGTTCATAACCGGAAGTAGCTGTACCCGGAGAGTATCATCCGGGTCTAGATAAAGCTTTAACATACCGGATTCCTTTGTTGATTTATTGAACCAGTAATTACCCAGGCTATAAGCGATGGGCTTTCCTTTGTAGAATTCTAACCCTTGCATTACATGAGGGTGGCAGCCGATAACCGCGTCAGCACCGGCATCAATGTAGTTTCTAGCGAACACCTTCTGATACTTTTCAGGATAATTATTTCTCTCTACACCCCAGTGAACATAGGCTACCACAAAATCAGCATTTTCCTTGGCCTCCCTAATTGACTCTAGGAATAGGGTGGGATCATAGGTTCCGATCATGCCCGGACTTGTGTCGGTAGCGTACCAGTCCATAGCGAATACTACACGGGAAGCAGCTACAAAGGCTATGGTTTTATCACCTATATTGAAATAGATTGGAGCCTTTGCCCGTGCCATATTCTCACCGGCACCGACATAAGCAATCTTTGCGTTGTCTAGTGTAGAGAAGGTATCTAGCAGAGCATCCATACCAAAATCCAGTGCATGGTTGTTAGCTAAGGACACAATATCAACACCCATTTCATTCAAGATTCCGACCCGATCCGGTCTGGCACGGAAGGTATAGGATTTGTCAGTTTCTTCAACGCCCCTTGTACTGTATGCGAATTCGTTATTCAGCATCATAATATCAACGTTGTTCATCTCTTCTACCAGATCTTTGGATAACACACCTAGAATTCCTTTGCCCTCCTCGTCATATTTTTTAACAGGATAGGAGTCCTCATCCAGATTAACATCTCCGGCAAAGCCTAGAAGGATGGGCTCTTTTTTTATTACAACCTCCGTAGGTGTAGGAGCGGGAGTAGGGGTCGGTTCAGGACTTGGAGATGGAGTGGGAACAGAAGGAGACGGAGTGGGGTCTATAAGCTCTACGATATCTTTATCCCTCTCCTTCTGATGGTCAAAGACGATAATTAATATGCCTGTAAAGGCAATAACAGACATGATACAAATAATACTCAGCAGAACAAGATTTCTCTTCTTCATGTTGATCTCCTTTCTGTGCTTCATATAAGATAAATTAATCCATTAGTGTTTAATATCAAAAAACCTCTTACCTTTATAATGATTATATCATAAAGGTAAGAGGTTAATAAACTTTTACTTATCGGATTTCTTAAATACGCCGGATACTCTTTTCAGAAGACTTTGCTTTTCCTTCTTCTGTTCAAGATTACCTCTTAAGCCCTTTACATCCATGATGTAAATACCGCTAAGAGATGCTTTAACTTCTTTTTTTACGGGTATTAAGTCAAATATCTTGGCATCGCAAACCAAATTCATAACCTTGGGACCGATTTTTGCTTTAACAATCGGAACCTTGGAACGGCGAAGATACTTTGGTGTCTGATCTATAACCATCTTAGGAAGGTTTGCCTCGCTTAGCTTCATTTTCTTTTTATCAATAACGAGGATGGAAACGGTCTGTGCAGCGGCCTGCATCTGAGCTTCGGAATCCTCCTGTCTCTTCTGTAGCTTCTTACCTACAAAATATAATGCAATCATCGCACCAACGACTATGACCACAATGACTAGTAATACGATAACCCATGATTCCACGAGATATGTACCTCCTCTTTCTACTAAGAATTCTTATCCCGCGCTTTCAGACATTTTCTAAGTTGTATCCAAGCTGGGCAACGTTTATTGTATCATCTTTTGTATAAAAAATAAATAGTAAAATTATAATTTAACAAAATATACTTCTGATTTTTTCTTAAACCAAAGACTCATTCTTAGCCAGCATATCGCGTATGATTCCCTGCACATAAGAACCAAGGAATTTTTGCTGTTCCTTGCTTAGGTCCTTGGGGTAGATCGGTTGTCCATATTCCAAGACTACATGAGCCGACCGAACCTTAGGTGCATGGTTTTCAAAGACTTCATCTGTATTCAGAATTGCGACCGGAATGATGGCGCAGCCTGTCTTTTCAGCAATCTTAAAGCTTCCTTCCTTAAAGGGCAACATTTCCTTGGTTTGATTTCGGGTACCCTCCGGAGCAATAAATACGGAATAGCCGTTATTTACCAAATCAATTCCCTTTAATATAGTCTTCAACCCCTGTTTAATATCCCCTCTATCAAGGAAGAGACATTGCAGAAAACGCATCCAGTAACTCAAGAAGGGTACCTTTGCAATCTCTTTCTTAGCCATGAAGCTGGTTAAGGTTGGAACGCTGGAATATGCTACGGGGATATCAAAATAACTTCGATGATTTGAAATATATAATACAGCCTCGTTCTTTGGGATGTTCTCTCGACCGATTATGGTACGTTTTACACCACAGATAAAGAGTAGGATATGAAAGGCACCTACCACGATTGCCTGGGAGCTTGCTACCATAGCACGACGGTTAAAACGCCCAATGATATATTCGATCAGATACAAAGGTATGCTTATAATAAAAAACAAAAGCAGAAAAGCACCAGCTAGTATTAAACGTAGCATATATTCAAATCCTCCTGATTATAATATGGAATTCGAAAGCATCTTATGTGTAAAAATAAATTATTCATTAATATTCTTGTCCGAGGGAGGAACTGTCGTGGTCTCCCTATTTGACATGCCTGCGATTGGAGTGGGTGTTATGGTAGGTGTTGGTGTTATATCTAGAGCCGGAGTCACGCTTGGAGTTACACTAGCCTCAGGCTCTTGGTAATCTGTCTCTTCGGTATCAGTATCCACATCCGTCTCTTCCTCTAGTACGTCGGAAGTACCCTTTGAGGGATCATCTTTAGGAGTGTCGTTCATATTGTCATCTTCCGGTTGTGTGTCATCATCGACGGCATCATCCCCAGTGATGTCTTCTATTATTTCGTCCTCGGGAAGGTCATTATCAGGTTCATCTCCGATAACATTACCATCTTCATCAACAATAATATCATCTTCCTCCACGGGTATTTTGCTTACTACCGGAGGTACATAATTGATCATATCTGCATAAAGTGCTTCGAAATCAAACCCAGGACTAGGAGAATACTTGTAGTATTCGTCCAGGGTCAAATTATTCTCATGAAGATAAGAAGCCAGAGCTTTTCCTACGTAACGGATGTGCCACGGCTCATAAGCATAGCCGGTAATCTCCTCATAGCCCTTAGGGTAGCGGATTATGTAACCATAATTATGTGCGTTCTCTGCTAACCAAATTCCTTCTTTCGTTGAGGCAAAGTTAGTAGATAGCTTAAAACTCGATGATTTAGAGGAGACATCAATGGCTAGACCGGTCTGATGTTCACTGGTACCAGGGACAGCGCTATACCGAAGGGTATAGGTTTTCCCTTTTTTTACGATGTTATTTGTAAATATCTTATATTGGCGGTCATAGGAACGAAAAGCGGAGATGCCATATAAGATAATTCCGTCACCTTGTGCCCCTTCGAACAACTCCTCTAAAGCAGAAGCAGCTTCCGGACGCATAAGCGTACGCTCATCATATTTAACCAGATTGAATTTTACGTTCGGTGTAACTAGCTTCTCAGGCTTGTAGCTTTTGGGTAAGGCATATTCTTTGTTTACATATACAGTAATACTGGTGGGATCCAAGTCCATCTCGGTTGCCGGAACAAAGGGCTCTTCTATTGCGTTATTTGAATTATTCTCCTCAACCTTAGTTTCAGTTACAGGGACAGGAGGAATATATGTATAGCCATTATCATCGTATGTATCATTTGCTCCTTTATACGGAGCTTCTTCAAAGGCCTGAATAATATTGGCTCGCTTGAAGTCTATACCGTCAGCTCGAGTTACTTTAAGAAAGACAACTCCGCTGATCAAGGTAAGCGTAGCGACAGACGAAATAATAATGACCTGTTTCTTCTTATTCAAAACATTAACTCCTTTCGTAAAAAGCAGGGAAGCTCTCAGGGTGCCTTAAGAGGCATCTAAAAACCCGGAAGAAAAAGGAGTTGTCACCAATGGGCAAACGTCATAATTCTCCCTAAGAATTTTATCTATAAATCCTTTCTTAACATCAACTTCAAGATGCCTTAAGAGGCATCAAAAAAACCCGGAAGAATAAGGAGTTTGCTCCAATGGGCAAACCACGCAATTCATCCAAAGGATTTGCTTTTCAAATCCTGTCATCACAATGACTATAAGATGTCATATAGTCATCTAAAAACCCGGAAGAATAAGGAGTTTACTCCAATGGGCAAACTTCGCAATTCTTCCAAAGGATTTGCTTTTCAAATCCTTTCTTCACACTAGTATATCATAACATTTTTGAAAAAACACTATAATACCAAAAATTTACCTTTGTAAAATGTGGTAAATTGTACTATTTCGCATTCTCCGTCAGATTGTCAAGGAGTTCTGTCTTCATCCGGTACAGTTTAACGGAAAGATCGACGTAAACGACATGCGGATTAATGAGACGTCTAACCTCGTCCCACAAGGTATCCTGCTCCTTTAAGCAGTAGTCACGAATATCCATCACGGAGGGTGAGGTATAAACACATTCTCCTCCGATAAAGATAGGAAGCAGAAGCTCGCGTAATGTATAAGTGTTGGGTTCTAAAAAGGTTTTTTTCCAGGTTGCAATCGGATCAAACAGCATAAGTCTCTCATTCTCGGAGAACACTTCATCAGCGAGAGCAATCAGGTCGGCCTTCAACTTACCGCTTTCCTTCTCATAAATACGAATTATCTTCTTATTACCGGGATTGGTAATCTTCCATTGATTCTCGGATAGCTTTATTTTAGGAATGAACTTATCCTCTTTTTTAATAGCAGCAAGCTTATATACACCACCAAAGGCGGGGCAATCTCTAGAAGTGATTAACTTGGTTCCCACGCCCCAAGAATCTATCTTAGCACCTTGTGTCTTCAGAGAATCAATCAGATATTCATCTAAATCACTGGAAGCAGTGATTTTGGCATCGGTGAAACCGGCTGCATCCAATTGCTTTCTTGCTTTTTTAGAAAGGTATGCCAGGTCTCCGCTGTCCAGACGAATTCCGTAGTTTTTGGGCATTCTTCCTGCGGCGCGTAGCTCCTCGAACACCTTGATTGCATTGGGAACACCGCTTCGGAGGGTATCATAGGTATCCACCAACAGGGTTGTACCATTGGGATATAGCTCAGCATATTTGCGAAAAGCAGTAAGCTCATCATCAAAGCTCATAATCCAACTATGGGCATGGGTTCCCAGAACCGGAACGTCATATAGCTTTGCTGATAATACATTGCTGGTACCGTTACATCCTCCGATTACAGCTGCTCTGGCGCCAAGGGTTCCAGCATCGGGACCTTGTGCCCGGCGTAAACCAAATTCCATAACCGGTTGTCCTCCTGCAGCATAAACCACACGGGAAGCCTTTGTAGCAATCAAGCTCTGATGGTTAATAATGTTTAGCAATGCTGTTTCAATCAGTTGAGCCTCCATGATAGGAGCAATTACTTTAACCAGAGGCTCCATAGGAAACACCACGGTGCCCTCCGGAACTGCATAGATATCTCCGGTAAAATGAAAGTTTTTTAGATAGGATAGGAAGTCCTCACTAAAGGTATTCAAGGATCTTAAATAATCAATATCATCTTCACTAAAGCACAAAGCCTTAATATATTCAATCACCTGCTCTAAGCCGGCACAGATTGCATAACCACTTCCGCTGGGGTTCTCACGATAAAACACATCAAATATTACGGTCTCATTACTGTGATTACTAAAATACCCCTGCATCATTGTAAGCTCATAAAAATCTGTTAATAATGTTAAATTCTGTTTCATATTCCCTCCATCTTGCAGCATAAAGCAGTCAAGGTACAACCTATTTATCATTAAAAAACATATACCAGAATCCATAATAAGTCAAGCATACAATCGTGAAATACCTGAAGGCCTGGATTGGGAGAAACTGGTGGGAAAAGTGATCCGACCAACACACTGTTGTTATCATTTGTACATTACGATGGGAAAAATGCAATACAATGTAATTATATACTTAATATATTGCAAAAAATCAATTCTAAAATCCAAAAATATCAAAAATATTTAATTAAATGTATTAAAAAATGTTTACAAAAATGGTACTATATACCAATAAACCGACATTAAACGACAGCGTATTTTTTACTCTGATTATTTTTATAATCAGTAATTAATACACTAAAAATACATAAAGAAAGCGGGTATTTGTGTGATCAAAAATGTCTCAGATAAAGTAATAAATCATTTGTTCTTAAGCGGTATCCTAACGATTCCGATACTGATAACCATCTTGGGGTTAATAAATTGTCCAGTGCACCCATTTATCCTTACTCTGTTTGGATATGTTCTCTATGTAGTGATGGTTTGTCACAGATTAATCCGGGGACATATAAGGAAGAGCTTCGAGAAGGAATTAGCAGAGAGGTTAGTGCAATTCGAAATGAGAGCATCGAAGGAGGAGTTGGGGAATGAGGAAAAATCACTTCAAAGCGGGGTCAACAATATCTCCGATAAGATAGGTGAATTGAATAGTTACATCGAAGAGATTGCGGCAGCCACGGAGCAATTATCTGCAACCATGCAGGAGACCACGGCAATCACCACGGATATTGCTGGTGCCTCCCTTGAGATTGCAGGAACGATTCAAGACTTTGCGGAGATGGCTGAGCAAGGTAATGCAACATCGAATCAGATACAGACGAGTGCACACGATACGATGGTCAGTGTTTCCCTGGCGCAGAGTAAAGCACAGGATGTATTTGGCAAAGTCAAAGTTGCGCTTGAGAAAGCGATTGAAGAAGCAAAGGTCGTAGATCAGATTACCATGTTATCAAAATCAATTACCCAGATAATCTCTCAGACCAACTTATTGGCATTAAACGCATCTATCGAAGCGGCCAGAGCAGGAGAAGCAGGTCGGGGCTTTGCAGTGGTTGCAGAGGAAATCAGAAAGCTGGCAGAGCAATCGAAAGGGAATGTATCTCAGATACAATCAATCACCGAAGAGGTAAAGGAGGCGGTACTTAATTTAACAGAAAGCTCGACAGTACTATTAACTTTTGTATCTGAGGATGTTAATCGGGATTATGTTTTTATGCAGCAGATCGCAGGAAACTATAGGAAGGATTCGTCCATAGTGCATGGTTTATTTTCGAATTTTAGTTCGTCATCCCAGGACATGCTGAATTCCATCAGCGATTTGCTTACCAATCTGGATCATATTACGCAAGCAACCTTTGACAGTGCGGATGGAATATCAGATATTGCTGGTCGCGCTACTGAGATGATGAACATATCAAGTCAAGTGGTAAAGAATATACGTGAAGTGTGTTAAAAGGTTCATACTAGCAACATTAATTATTATTTTTGTGTTAAATAATAAAATAAATTCAAAGGAGAAAATGATATGGCGATCATAACATCAACAACAGGGTATTATGGTGATATGGAAGGAAGATGTGTGCTGAAGTCCGGAGGTGTCGGGAAGTGGTCCCCTGCAGATGTAGAGGAATTAACCGAAAATCTCTTGCAACTGGCCAAGAAATTTAAAGGCAAAAAATGGGCTTATATCGCAGATCCTACCAAGATGGATCCGATTATGAGTAAGGAGACCTCGGCAGCCTTTGCTAGACTCCATGCAAAACTAGAGGAAGCCGGTTGCGCTGCGGTAGCATTTTTAGATGGTAATACTGCCGCTATGAAGCTGCAATCTCAGAAGAATCAGAACAACTCCGGCGCTAAGATGGAGGTTCTTCATTTCCGGTCTGAGGAGCAGGCTCTGGATTGGCTGAAGGAAATGGGTATATGATGAATATTTTTCGCTGTCGCGAAAACCAGTAGTAGCAAAGCCTTCAAAGTATGGTAAAAAATAAATCGCCATGAAAATGAGTGAAATACAGACGAATTAACGCAGAAAGTCATTGGATTTACAGATG
>JAEYOQ010000031.1 GCA_023411555.1 Bacillota bacterium | reverse complement strand
AGGGTTAGCCAGAGAAAGTGGTGCGGTTGAGGCCCTTACTTTCGAAGGGCCTTTGAGGCCCATGCCGGCAATAGCCCCTTACAGGGGCAGAGCAAACCACCAGTTCACACTGGTGGTGCTGATTATAGAATTAATGCTTTATATATTTTTGAGGGTAGGGTATAATTAATAGTGTGAATTATGAAGTATAGTTCTCGCTTAGAGGTTCGTACCTGCAAAAAAGCTAATTCAAAGGGCAGGTATGCTAAGCTAGTTAACATTAGAAAGGTAAAATAGAATGAGATATATTCAGGATTTGAGAGAGAACGATATTATTAAAAATGAGATATACTTATGTAAGTCCAAGCAGGTCTTAACCGGAAAAAGTGGGAAGAGCTATATTTCCCTTATTTTACAAGATAAGACAGGAACCATTGATGCTAAGATATGGGACTTCAATAATGAGATAGAGCAGTATGAAACGATGGATTTCGTACATATTGATGCAAGAGTAACCAGCTTTCAGGATGCACTTCAGCTCAATATTAGCAGAATATATAAAGGCAGAGAAGGGGAGTATTATCCGGAGGATTATTTCCCTGTGACAACTAAGGATGTAGAGGCAATGTATCGTGAGATCAAGAATTATGTTCAGGGAATTAAGGATGTGAATCTGAAGGCCTTGGCGGAGGAATTCTTTATTAACAATGCTACCTTTATTAAGAATTTTAAGAGTCATTCCGCAGCAAAGAGCGTACATCACAGCTTTGTAGGTGGATTGTTGGAGCATACCCTAAGTGTGGTAAAGCTTTGCGACTACTATACCACCAGCTATCCGATTCTCAACAAGGATTTGCTGATTACAGCAGCATTGTTTCATGATATCGGTAAGATGGAGGAGCTCTCTTCCTTCCCGGAGAATGACTATACCAATGACGGTCAGCTGCTGGGACACATCTTTATCGGAGCCAATATCGTTAGTAACAGCATAAAGAAGATGCCTAAGTTTCCTGCAAAACTGGCAAATGAGCTGATACACTGTATTTTGGCGCATCATGGGGAGCTGGAGTATGGTTCACCGAAGAAGCCTGCGACAGCGGAAGCCATGGCCCTACATTTTGCAGATAATACTGACGCTAAGATGCAGACCATAACGGAGATGCTGGCATCAGGAGATCCCAAGTCAGAATGGCTGGGATATCAGAGATTATTTGAGTCTAACATTATGCGTAGTACAAAGAGTAAGGAATAAGAGCCTTGTACTGGGACGATTTATATTAGTTATAGATAAAATAGGGTAAGGATTGTCAGAATTAGCGAATGCAGTGTGAATTATGGAAAAGCATAATTCACACTTCCTAGTTTGTGCCTGGGTCTTCCTCGGCACAAAGTAACACAAAAGGTAGGCATGATTTGTTAATTGACAATCCTTATTCCAAGATGGAATGGTGGATATTATGGTGGCATTAAAGAAGAATGATCAAGTGCAAATTAGGATTGAGGATATTAGCTCCGAGGGACAAGGCATCGGTAAGTATGAGGGCTATACTCTATTTGTCAAGGATACGGTCATGGGAGATATGGCCCTGGTCCAGATAACAAAGACAGGCAAGACCTATGGCTACGCAAGACTAGTGAAGCTGCTGGAGGCTTCTCAGTACCGGGTGGAGCCAAGGTGCCCGGTCGCTGCACGCTGTGGTGGGTGTCAGCTGATGCATGTGAATTATACGAAGCAGCTGGAGTATAAAGAGAATAAGGTTCGTAACTGCCTTACTAGAATCGGAGGCTTCACTGAGCTACCCATGGAGCCTATCTGTGGGATGGAGGAGCCATACTATTATCGTAATAAATCACAGTATCCGGTCGGAAGGAATAAGGATGGCAGCATAGCTATCGGATTCTATGCAGGGAGAACCCACACAATCATAGACACCTCTCAGTGCTTCATTGGTGCCAGAGTGAACGAGGAGATCATCGCCATCATACGTTCCTTTATCGAAAAGTATAAGCTGGAGTCCTATGACGAAGAGCTTCATAAGGGCTTAATCCGTCATATTCTGATCAGAGTAGGTTATCGCACCGGTGAGATTATGGTATGCCTTGTTATCAACGGCAAAGACCTGCCCCATAGCGAGGAGCTGGTAGAGAGCCTTAAGAAGATCCAAGGTATGAAGAGCATCTGCCTTAATATCAATAAGGATAAAACCAATGTAATCCTGGGCGATAAAATCATTCCACTCTGGGGTGAGCCCTATATCACTGATTATATTGGGGATATCAAATACCAAATCAGCCCCTTGTCCTTCTATCAGGTGAACCCGGTACAGACAAAAAAGCTGTATGACATAGCTCTGGATTATGCCGATTTGCATGGAGAAGAGACCGTATGGGATATCTATTGCGGCATCGGTACCATATCATTGTTCTTAGCCCAGAAGGCAAAGAAGGTGTATGGTGTTGAGATTGTCCCTCCGGCAATCGAGGATGCGAAGAAGAATGCTCAGATTAACAACATTACCAATGCGGAATTCTTTGTTGGAGCGGCAGAAGAGGTTCTGCCTGAGAAGTACAAGAAGGAGAAGATCTTTGCGGATGTAATCGTCGTCGATCCACCGAGAAAGGGCTGTGACCAAAGCCTACTAGATACGATTCTTGCCATGGCTCCAAAGAGAGTAGTCTATGTCTCTTGTGATCCGGCTACCCTGGCAAGAGACTTAAAGTATCTATGTGAGAAGGATTATGAGCTTAAGAGGGTAAGGGCAGTGGACCAGTTTGCGCACTCTACCCATGTGGAGACAGTTTGTCTGCTGGAGCGGAAAGGCTAGGAAAATCAAGGGTTGCGGGGATTTTGAAGTTGAGATGTAGGTGTGTTTTATTAGAAATTTGATGTGGGATTCCTTACTTTCCGGGAGGGGGGGTAAGGAATTTTTGCATTTTGATAAATTGTTTGTACTCTTTGGCAGAAGGGAAACTATTTGGCGTAATGGTTATATTTGATAGTTTTAACAATAGACTTTACTATTATAAGATT
Organism: Bacillota bacterium; assembly: GCA_023411555.1. Lineage (GTDB taxonomy): Bacteria > Bacillota > Clostridia > Lachnospirales > Lachnospiraceae > Mobilitalea. The sequence continues at coordinate 62,296 of JAEYOQ010000031.1, read as the reverse complement.
TATAGTAGAATATAAGTGCTTTTTAAGGTTTTTATATGTTTACAAAAACTATTTGATGTATTTTGGTTTATGGTGATTACTGACAAGTATGGGCTTTCAAAAACTTTGTATTATTCAAGTTTCTGAAATAGATAGTTTATGATTTTGGGAAAATTGTGAATGGATCTGATTGACTTATGGCGTAACAACGCTTATACTTAAATAGTAATAAAATCATATTATCAATTTGTTATAATAAAGTTATAGAGTAGGTGGAATGCCGTGGAGTACATGACAATAAGAGATGCCTCTGAAAAGTGGCAATTATCAGTTAGAAGAATTCAAACATTATGTAATGAAAAAAAAATAGAAGGTGCTGAAAAGTTTGGAAATATGTGGGCTATTCCAGCAGAGACTGAGCAACCACTAGATAATCGATTAAAAAATGGTAAATATGTGAATTGGAAAAGATCAAATTGTAACACAATTGGAGTAAATTGCACTACTCCTGTTTTGAAATGGGCTGGAGGAAAAACACAAATGCTTAATGAGTTAATTCCTCGGATTCCGAAAAATTATGGAAGGTACGTTGAACCTTTTATCGGCGGAGGTGCGTTGTATTTTAACTTGGGTCATTCAAGGTCTATAATTGCTGATTCAAATCCTGAGCTCATTAACTTATATAAGCAATTAGCATCGCATTGTGACGAAGTTATAGATGTCTTGCAGGAGTATAAAAATACTGAAGAGATGTATTACGAAGTTAGATCAAAAGATTGGTTAGAGTGTGAGCCAATTGAAGCAGCTGCAAGAATGATTTATTTAAATAGGACATGTTTTAATGGTTTATACCGATTGAATAAGAAAGGGAAATTTAATACACCTTTTGGAAAGTATAAGAATCCGAATATCTGTAACCCAGATAAACTTCATGCAGCATCAAATGTACTTAAAAATACAACAATCATATGCGGAGATTATTTAGAAATTTTAGAAAAGCATGCGATGGAGGGAGATTTGATTTTCTTAGACCCACCATATGTACCGATATCGGAGTTTTCGGACTTTAAAAGATATACAAAAGAGCAATTTTATGAACAAGACCAAATTAATCTTGCAAAAGAAGTACATCGACTATATGAAAAAGGATGTTATGTATTATTAACAAATTCAAACCATCCTTTAGTACATGAATTATATAAAGATTTTAAGATAGATATTATCCAAACTAGAAGAAATATTAATAGTAAAGGTACTGGCAGAATAGGAGAAGATATAATTGTCACAGCATATCCAAAATGAAAAAACGAAGGTAGAATTATCGGAACAGATAACAAAATTCCCATCTACCAGGTATATGGGCTCAAAGAGTAAGTTAATAGCACAAATATGGAAAGAGTCATCTAAATTTGAATTTAGTTCAGTTATAGATCTTTTCTCAGGTTCAGGAATTGTAAGTTATATGTATAAGGCACAGGGGAAGAAAGTTATTAGTAACGACTATATGTCAATGTCTGCCGTAATGGCTAAAGCATTAATTGAAAATAATAAAGTTGTTCTACCGATTGAAGAGGCAAAAAAATTATTACAATTTGAGGGTGAGATTGATACATTTGTTCAAGAGACATTTAAAGGAATTTACTTTTGCGATGAAGATAATAAATTTATCGATGTAGTAAGATCAAATATAAATAAAATTGAAAATGAATACAAAAAAGCAATTGCTATGGAGGCATTAATTCGAGCATGCACAAAAAAGCGGCCGAGAGGAATTTTTACCTATGTAGGAGAACGATATAATGATGGCAGGAAAGACTTGCAAAAAACATTTGAAGAACAGTTTCTAGAAGCAGTTGAAGTAATAAACAATGCGGTTTTTGATAATAAAAAAAGAAATAAGTCGTACAAGATGGATGCTATGGAAATGAAAAAGAAAGCTGATTTGGTTTATATAGATCCACCATATTACACCCCGAAATCTGATAATGAGTATGTACGTCGATATCATTTTGTTGAGGGATTGGCGAGAGATTGGAAAGGGGTAGAAATTCAAGAGCATACAATAACAAAGAAATTTAAGTCATATCCAACACCATTTTCTACGAAAAATGGAGCTGCGGAGGCCTTTGATAACATTTTTAATACCCATAAAAAAAGTATCCTTATCGTTTCATATTCATCAAATAGTTTACCTACCATGGAAGATATGATAAAATTATTAAAACGTTATAAAGAAAATGTAGATGTTGTGCCTGTTGATTATACTTATAGTTTTGGAACACGAGCAAACACGGCGCGCAATAACGTACAAGAATATATCTTTGTGGGGTATAATAATGGCGAAGGCAAAAATAATTAAAATTGGACAGGATGTTTATCAGGTAACAGAATCAAAGAAAATTAAATATAAGGATGGTGAAAAAACTAAGGAAAAAATAGTTGAAGAAACCAGGGTTGTAAAAGAGCCAATAGATATTTGGTTGATTGGGAATACAGGAATGAGAAATCCATGGCGTATACCCAGTGGATTTAAAGTATATGTCGAGTCAAATTTAGTAGGGAAATTACGTGAACCAAAAGATCAGGTGGCTTTTAAAAAACTACTATTCCATACAGGTGAAATAGGTGGTGACTTAAATAAAGATCAAGATGCTAGTATAACTCGTAAATATAGACTTATGTTTAATAAATATGGATTTGCATATCCAGAAGTAACATTAAAAGATGGATTTTCTCAAACTGAATTGGGTCCAGTGGATGACATAACACCTATTGGCAAAACATTTTATAATGCCGATACTATTTCTGCACAACAAGAGTGCTTTTTGAGAGGGTTAGTTGTACCAATGGAAAAGCTAACCGATGAACTTAGTTATTCACCGCTTCTATGGGTACTTACTGTTATGTTTAAGTTGGAGGAAATTACAGGAGATACAAGGATTAATTTTATTGAATTTGCAATATGTGTTCAAACAACTAATCCTAATTATGATGTTGATAAAGTTGTTGAGAAGATTTTAGATATTAGAAAAAATAGGATGGCAGCAAATAATAAGAAAAAGTATGATCGAGATTTGATCGATTTAGCATGGGAACGTTACTTAAAACTAAAAGTAAACTTTAGTGATTATGCTGATATGAATCTACGATATATTGTATCTTCAGGAATTGTCAAGAGAGCAGGAAGAGGTATCTGTATTGTACCAGAGTATCGAACTTTAGCTTTTGAACTTAGTAAGAAAGTTACAAGTTCAGAGCCGTTAATTGAGCGATACAAGCAATTATGTAATGGTGCGCCGTTACCAACGGACAATATTGATACAGCAAATCAAGTTTTACAAGATCTGGTTTCGGAGTTGGCTACATATAACATCCAATATACTATTCCAGAAGTACCTCTTGATTCAGCAGCTAATATAAATATGGTACGAAACAGCTTAAAGAGGGACATTGATAAGTTCAAAGAGGAGGAATACGCTAAAAATCAATATAAAGAGTGGAAAGAAATTTATGAGTATATGAATTTGTTAGTTGTTAATAATGGACAGGAAAAAGAGTTGAATGAAGATTATACAATTAAAGTTCCTAAGTCTGAGGCTGCAGCATACTTAGAATGGATTTTATGGCGAGCTTTTTTAGCAATAAATCATATATCTAATAAGCCATATGAAGCCAGGGGATTTAGTATAGATCAAGATTATTTGCCTGTAGGAACAGCACCAGGCGGCGGACCAGACATGATTTTTGAATTTGATGAGTATATTATTGTAGTTGAAGTTACTATGTCAACAAATTCAAGGCAGGAGGCCATGGAGGGTGAACCAGTTCGTCGACATGTAGCAGATCTTGTTTTAAATAATGATAAGCCTGTTTATGGAATGTTTATTGCTAATAAAATAGATTCAAATACAGCAGAAACTTTTCGAATTGGGGTTTGGTATACTCAAGATGACAAAAAAATGGCATTGAGAATTGTACCATTTACATTAAGTCAATTTGCATCATTTTTTAAAAGTTTATTTGAAAATAATACTGTGCATCCAGACAAATTATTAAGTTTATTCACTGCGTGTTTTGATTTAAAGTACGGAAGAGAAGCACCAGAGTGGAAACGAGATATTGATTTTATGATTTCAGAATTGATAAAGAATAAAATGATACAAGCTTAAAAGATTTGGATTGATAGTAAGATTATCGGAAAATATAAATTTGTTTATTGATGTCAAAGTTACTGCCAATAATGAAAAGAAAGAAAAAGAAGTCAAAAATGAGATAAGTCATCTAGTAGGTGAATGATGTCTTGTCTCATTTTTTCTGTAAAATGATTTCTATGATTTAATAAGAGGGAAATAAGAGGGAAAGAGGAAAAAATTACTAGTATTATTAAGTGTTTAGTAGTATAATGCAGATAAAATATAGTGTAAGGAGGTATTGATATAAAATTAGAACCAAATAAATTTGAGTTGGAGTCAACAACTATTTGGTCATTTCCTGAAAGAGGTGATTGGGCTACTCATTGTGGGGTATATAGAGGGAATTGGTCCCCATATATACCAAGAAATATTATTCTTCGTTATAGTCAACCAAATGAATGGATTCTAGATCAATTCTTAGGAAGTGGTACTACATTAGTTGAAGCAAAACTACTTGATCGTAATGCCATTGGTGTCGATATCAATGAGCAATCTATTTTATTATCTAACCAAAATCTTAATTTCCAATGCAATACAAAAACCCGGCAAAATATTAAAAAAGGCGATGCACGCAATCTGCCATTTATTACAAATGAGAGCATGGATCTTATTTGTACACATCCACCATATGCAGATATTATTAATTATAGCCAAAGTCTAGATGGAGATCTGTCATTATTAGGTGTAGAAGAATTTATACATCAAATGAATAATGTTGCGAGAGAGGCATATCGAATATTAAAAAAAGGAAGAATTTGTGCGGTTATGATGGGTGACATCCGCAGTAAAGGTTGTGTTGTTCCATTAGGATTTCAAGTAATGAATTGTTTTTTAAATGCAAAATTTAAGTCTAAGGAAATAGTTATAAAAGAGCAACATAATTGTAAATCAACAAAGGTTTGGGAGAAGCAACATAGTTCCTTTTTGTTGTTGGCACACGAGTATATATTTATTTTTATAAAGTGAGTGAACATTGCATATAGCGAGCCCCTGAGGTCGGATTAGCGCACCTAAACAACCACTTATGAATTTATGAACGGACATTCTTATGGTTGATGTTGAGTGAGATCACCTCATAAGTCTGCTTAAGTACCCTTGACTTCAAAGAATTTTGGGTGTCATTAGGGCACTTTTTTGCCGGGAGTTAACCCTTGCTGTGCGCGGTAAGATGATTTTACAGTCACACGGTAAGGAGTTTTTTCACTGCACGGTAAGCAAAATTTTCTAATGAAGGTAAGCACTTTTTTCTATGTATGGTAAACAGAATTTTTTGTTGATGGTAAGCAGTTTTTTCTGTGTGATGAGTAAATCACAGGAGGATTTCAGCACTATCTACCTCAAAAGAGTATACTGATATTAACCAGTATACGAAGGGAGGCAGCATGAATGCTGAAGATGAATCAAATGCAGGAAATACAAGATTTTAAACTCCGGGGCTATTCCATTTCTGAAATAGTCCAGTTTTATGAAACACAGGGAGGGAAACCACCCTCTCTACCGACAATCCGAAAGTATTACAACATGGATGTTATTCCAAAGGATCCAGGTATAAATCTTGTCAAGGATAAAGCTTACGATCAGGAACCATTCCGCTCATCTATTATCGAAATAGCCAGAAACCTTGGCAACAAAGATTACTGCGTCAGCTCCATCCATGATGTATTGATGGAGAAGTTTATTGGCAGCGGTGAGTTTGTCAAGTTACCCGGAAATGAGCAGACACTGCGTAACTACATTCATTATCTGAAGGAAAACAATATCATCGCTGATGAACCTGAAAACAAACGTATTTATGATCATGTGTTTGATACCCCACCCGGTGAACAGATGCTGATTGATTTTGGTCAGGAGCATGTAGCCCAAGGTCTTGATATACATTTCATCTGCCTTCTTCTGAGGTACAGCAGACTCCTGTGTGTCTTTGCTCAGGATCATAAATATAATTCGGAAGAAGCATGCAGGGCCATCTACCGGTGTATCTGTAAGCTTGGCGGTAGGCCCAAACAGCTTGTTATTGATCAGGATAGTGTATTTATAGCCAGTGAGACTTACGGCGAGGTTATCGAAACTAGAACCTTTGGTAACTTCTGCTCAGAGCAGGATATTCGGTTGTGGGTCTGTAAAAAAGCAGATCCGGAAAGCAAGGGTCCGATTGAAAACTCAGTCGGATTTGTGAAGAAGAACTTCTTCAGTGCCAGGGACATTACCAGCATTGACAGTGTATGGAGCTCACTTCCCGGCTGGCTGGAAAGAAAGAATAAGCGCATCCATAAGGCAACCTTCCGGATTCCAATCGATGTGTTCAACGAGATTGAGAAACCGGCATTAAGACCGATCCTGCCCTCTGTTTATGAAACATCACCTTCCAGCTACATACCTTATGAGGTTCATGGTATGCCTTATGTCCAGTATGAATCATGCAGATATTCGATTCCTAGGGAATACTGCTTTAAAAATGTCAAATATAAGGTTGTCAGTAACAAGATATATATTTATGATGAGAGCCTTAATTATATCTGTACCCACAGCATCAGCGAATGTAGGGGCAGTGTCATCCAACTTGAAGAGCATAAGAAGGAGCCTTCTACAGACTGGATATCCATTGCGGAAAGCATGCGCCGTAAGTGGAACTGCTACAGTTTCCAGCACTTTATTAACGGTGTAAAGAAGGAAAACCCACGCTATCTATCACAGCAACTTGCAGCCATAGAAAGGTTTCTTGATTCAGAGAAGCCGGAACGAGACCTGGTATCACAGGTACTGGACGAATGCTGTAAGAATTACCGCTATAAGTTTTCACAGTTCAGAATTGTGTATCAGCTGGCTAAAGCCGGTCGGATGGAACCCTCCACTTATGAGAGCAGTGATGTTCAGAAGCAGGACATGGAGGTCTATAAAAAGGCTTTCCTTGATCGCTGTGCGAACTGAGGAGGTGACAATGGATGAATAAAGCAATCGCCAGAAACTTAGATACCGACTATATCCCCGTTCAGAGATTGTGTGCCCTGCTGGAGACATTCGCATTGAAACACTCTTCAAAGCAACTGGCTGACCTTCTGGAAAAGGCAGAGAATGAAAATGCCTCATACCGGGAATTCCTGCGCACTGTTCTTGAGACTGAGGTAAAAGGCCGAAATGAACGTCGCAGGAAACGGAATTATGCGGGAGCTCATTTTCCTCCAAATGTCCGGCCACTGGAAGAATTCGACCCATCCGAACTTGAATCAGGCATCACAGATGGCCAGATCCGTCAGTTAAAGGACCTTACATGGCTTGATACCTATGGAAATATCGTTCTTGCCGGCCCTCCGGGGCTGGGCAAGACTATGATAGCGGTAGGTTTGGGACTGGAAGCCATAAATAATGGCTATACTGTATGCTTTGAAAAGATGGTAAATCTGATAAAAATCCTAGATGCTGCAGAATCGGAACGTAATGCCGGGTTCCGGATCAAGAACATCAAGAAGGCCCAGATGATTATTATCGACGAAATCGGATATACTCCAATCTCCAGAGCACAGGCCAATCGTTTCTTTACCTTCATCAGTGATACCTATGAAACCTCATCGATTGTTTTTACCACCAATAAGGAAATCACCGATTGGGCGGAGATGATGGGAGATCCTGTTCTTACCACAGCGCTTTTGGATCGGATATTGCATCATGCAATATGCTTTTCCCTGAGAGGGGAATCATACCGTTTGAAACATCCGGAACTATTTACCTGATATATAAATATCTATTACCAGAAAAAAGTGATTACCATGAAAGAAAAATAGTGCTTACCCTACCCCTGAAAAAAGTGCTTACCGTACAATAGAAAAAACTCCTTACCGCGCTCTGAAAAAAGTGCTTACCATACATCAGAAAAAAGTGCTTGACTTTTACATGCCAATTCTCCTTTCACAGTGGCTATAGGTACAAGGAGTGCAGGAGGTATTAGCCATAAAGTTAAAAAGCATTTCAAAGTGGAAGTAATGTTTATTACTGGTCATAGTGTGATTTGTAAGGTTGTTGAGGGGTTAAAGGATAATCAAGAGGTAAAGTCCTCAGTGACAGATAACGCAATCATAGTTAATGATGATGAAAAACAAATAATTAAAAAATAAATTTAGCCAGATTTTGCAAGTGCAGAGTCTGGCTAAAGGTGTTTATAAGACGAAAGAACATATGTTTGCAAGGAGGAAGCGAATGAAAAAAACGATTAATCAGTTTATCAATGATGAGCAAAACAACTCGGGATTATTATTAATTGACATGCCAACTGGTTTTGGCAAGACATATATAGCATCAGAAAGCATGTATCATTATGCTATGAAAAATAAGAACAAAAAGATATTTTATATTACTACGTTGATTAAAAATCTTCCATGTCAGGAATTGAAAAAGGTCTATAAGAAACATGGGCGAGATTTGCAATATGAAAAAGATGTTTTAGTTATTAAGTCAAATTATGATTATATTTATGATTCGATTAATGAGGTAGAGATTCCAGAGAAATTTAAAACAAGTGCATACTATGATTTGGTAAGAAAAATAAAGCAAATAAAAGAGTTTGAAAAGAAAAATGATACCGCGATAAAACAGTTTATTTCTACAATGGAGGACGAAGTCAGAAATAAATATGAGCCGTTGTTTCGTTATGAAATCATGGATATAATCAAGCAAAATATGCCAAAGGGAGTAGCCGCTCGTAGAAATATTATTCGAAATAATTCGGATTATCAATGGATTGCAGCACTGTATCCTACGGTATTCATGAATGATTACAAGATATATATGCTTACAGTTAATAAATTTATGGTTCGAAATACAACTCTGGTAGAGCCCTCATATGAATTTATAAAAAATGAAATAACTCAGAATGCCATTATTTTTATTGATGAGTTTGATGCAACCAAAGAAACAATTCAAAATGTAATTATTGATAGAGCACTTGATTCTCAAGATGACTATATAAAATTGTTTGAACAAATATATAAGGCAATTCAAGTTCATATTTTCCCAAGGAACATGTTAAGGCCATACATTGAGTATACGGCCGATAATAATGCTCAGATTACATTTGATTCGTTGATGAGTGACGCAGCTCAGTTGTATGAGCAGTATCATTTGAAATATAGTTATAAAACAGCTTCAGGGCGCATTGATAGAAGACAGAGTTTTTTATTTAACGACAGCTCCTATCATACAATGCTTCGGAATAATTGTAACTATATACGTGTAACACCCGATGATGAAACCCAGCAGGTGAGGATCTTTTTTGAAAACAAAGAAGAATATTACAATAACAGAAGTCAGGATGATGTTGTAATATATGGACTTATTCGAGCAATTAATAGCTATTTAACCAAGTTCAAAATTATGGTCCTTAATTGGGCAACAAGGTATGTAGAAGATGTTAATCGGTCACGTTCTGATGAAGAAGATGAGTTCTTTGTAGAAAATGCGATGAAATCAATCTATAAAGAGTTTGCTTTGTCGGAAAATCAGATTAAATTGCTTATGGGAGATCTTTGTAATAACTCAGTAGAAGATGAACAGGATACAAGGGATATCCCAGATTTATCATTCTATAACAGTGGATTTAAGTACTTTGAATTTGTCGATGGGGATGAGCATTTAAGCCAGACAATTTTTAATTATGTACAAATTGCAGACACTCCTGAAAAAATACTTCTACATTTAAGCAAGAAATCGAAGGTTATAGGCATTTCAGCAACTGCAACGTTACCATCTGTAGTAGGAAATTATGATTTGAATTATCTGAAAAAAGAACTTGGAGAATTATATATAACTACTTTAGAGGAAAGTTATAAGTCTATTAAAACGGAATTAAAACAAAGGTGGAAGGCATACGAAGAAGGAACTGTAAATGTAAATGTTGATGTAATCAATAAAGGTAAGACCGGGATGGAAATAAAAGACAGACTTAGCTTAGTTTTTGAAGACCGCGATTATATAAATAAATATGGTAATATCCTGATGCAGAAAGCGGGGGATGACTCATTTATTTGGAAACGATATTGCGAAATTTTTGAAGTAATAGCATCTTTTATTAAAAACCCGGAAATAAAGTCATTACTATGTCTCAATATGGTTTTACCAGCCAGTAAAAAGAATAATTTTGATTTAGATGTGTTTAATGAAGTATTGGTTGATCTTCAAGACATTTTTGAAATCGATGAAAATGAAAGAGGAAGTATAGTAGTTTTAAGAAGCGATAATTTTGAAGCAGAAAAGGAAATTGCATTGTCTAGGCTTGAAATGGGGGAAAAGTTGTTTATTATGTCTTCCTATCAAACGATTGGTGCCGGACAAAATCTCCAGTATAAGATTCCGGATGGTGACAAATGTATTAATATTTTTGATACTGGGATTGATAATGATGCTCGTCTACAGATGAAAGATATGGATGCATTGTATCTGGGAACGATTACAAATCTTGTTGCAAATACTTATGACAGAGAACGATTTGGTAAAAAGGAGATGCTGGAATATTTTTTTGTGGCTGAATATTTGTATCAGAATGATGAAATAAGCTTTTCAACATTAAATGATTTAATTAAGACTGGATTTAAGGCTTATTCGGGAAGTGTCGGAAGAGATAAGAGTGCAGATTCTGCAATGCGACAGACACCAAGTATTTCGCTAAAAGCTACAAGAGATGTTATACAAGCTGTCGGAAGAATCAGCCGTACTTATAACAAAAAGGCGAATGTTTATCTCTTTACAACGATTGAATTATTAAATGAAATAGTGATAGACAGGATGAATCCTTCACTGATTTCGCCTGAGATGAATGAATTAATTAAGTATTGTAGAATTTTAGGAAAGCAGTATTCTGACGAAGAAGAAACATTGCTTCGTAAAGCTGAACGCATTTCTTCTCAAGGTAAAAATTATATTATGAGAATGTTATCGAGAAATTGGACAACGAAAAGTATGGTTTTATGGCAACAATTACGAGGTATCGTTCTTGCTAATCCAACAGCTGACAATGATATTTGGGAAGAAATTGGTATTATTAAAGACTTGTATATTTCTGATGATAAGAAGACTGCGAAATATCTGTTTGCACAAAAAGGAGACTTTTCAGATGTAATCATTGATTATGGCGATGACAAAATCTCTTTTGGAAAGTCTAAACGGTGCGATGGAAGAAATGTTTCAGAAGTAAGCGCAGATGAGGCAAGACTTCATAATATTATGATGTATCCAGGAATGAAAGCATATTTTGATCAGAATGGATGGGCAACAAGTTTTGAGGCAAAAGAATATATATTATCCCCAGTATTATTCCAGAATATCTATAAAGGTGCATTAGGTGAAGTGGTTGGAACTTATATGTTTCAAAAAGAATTAGGAATAAAACTAAGGGAAATAAATAATCCGGATTATTTTGAGTTTTTTGATTACGAGATATGCAGTGGTGTATATGTTGATTTCAAACATTGGAAGATGAATTATCCGGATAATAGGGAAATTAAAAAGAATGAGATAAGAACAAAACTAGATCATATTCTAGGGAAGAAAGTGTATATAATTAACCTTTTTTCAGAAGAAGGATATGATTATCATAAACAGAATGATGGAAGAATAATTGAAATCCCTGGTCTGTTAAATGAAGATGGAACTATTAATAAAAATACTATAGATTTTTTGAGAGGAGAAATTCTGAATGATATTGAGCAATAAATTAGAGGTGGAATTTAATAGAGAGGCTATTGATCATGATTTTGATGTGTTTATGGTGTCAAAAGAAAAAGGTGGGTTCTATGAAAGTAATGTAATGGATATTGCAAGCCAGGAATTCAAGGCAATGTCGGTTGTTTATTATTTTGGAAACCAATGGTTTGCGTTATTTAAGAAAGGTGAAGTCAACGTAGAAGGTTTGAAGTCAGTTATTTCTGTTGAAGACCCAGAAGCAATTATTCTTAAAGTAGATATTAAAGATGAAAATTCCATGTATCAAAATGTCTTGGCTCAGTTATTGCTTAATACGTTAGCAGGACCAAAGAATGAAAAATTCAGATATAACAATGTTTCAGGGAGATTGTATTATATCAGACCAAAGTTTTTGAAGAAATATCCTAAAACGTTTTACGTTATGTATATGCGTATGACCAAAGACTTTTATATGTCCATGGAAGTGACTACATTTTCAAAGGTTTCTGAATGCCGTTTTGGTAAGATCCCAAATAAGAAATTCATATTTGATGCAACGTCCAATTATTTTAGAAAGAAATTAAAAAGCGATACTATTCCAGACGAAGAATGCTATGTTGAAAAGAGTATTAGTAAAAAAAAAAATACAACAGAGGACTTTTTGAATTTTCATTCTTATGAAGAGTTTTGTAATTCTAAAGTAGGGATATACAATGAATTCTTTCAAGATGTGCAAAATGAATTAAGTAAATATATGACAGTATGTAATGGTGGATTTGATGAGTATGAAAACTTTGAATTTTCAGAAGAAGGATTTGAAAATAGAGAATATGGTAAGCTGCTAAATAGAAGAGAAATATGTCTTGTTGACGAAGTGCAAACGGAAGAATCATTAAAAATGATGATGCGAGTACAAGAAGAGCTGAAGGAATTTTATGGAGTATTTGCAGAGTTTGATTCGATAAAAGAAAATGCCTATATTATCCGCTTGATTCATAATAAAGACTATTATGAAAAAAATAACACTCAGGAAGCAGATATACATCAACAATCTGGTGGAAATATGATATTCCAGCATATTACATTAGAAGATTTCAAACTTGAGTCAGAAAAGGCAAGCCCGGCATTAAAAAAAGTATTGCAGGAACTAATTATTAAGGGCGATATCGCAGATTCGAAATTTTCAATAGTAAATTGGAAAATGGATAGGAACTGGAATTTTGTGAAGGCAGATAGAAATTGGGATAATGAAAATTGTAAATGGTATCATCAGAATGTCATGAAATTCCGACATGGAAATGTAGGAATTTATACATTTTTGATGGTGCTTTTTTCTTTTATAATGATGTTATCTTATTACGGAGGTACCCCGCATGCGAGACGACATCAAAGACACCATTGCATTCTTAGCAAAGGAGGATATTTCATTGTTTAACAAAGCAGAATTAGCTCGCCGCTATGACTGCGATCCACGAACCATTGACAGGTATTTAAAAATTCTTTCTGGCGAACTGGTTCCAAAGCAAAACACACGCGTTTATCATTCCAAACTGGATGATTATAAGACTACTATAATCAATAAAGTTGATATCTATGGATGCACAGCTATGGCAGTATATAAATTTATCCGCAAACGAGGCTATTCCGGGAAATACAGTATCGTTGCTGATTTCGTGAAACATCATAAGGATAACGAGACAAAAAAAGCAACAATAAGATTTGAAACTAATCCGGGATTGCAGGCTCAGGTTGACTGGAAGGAAGATATGACATTAGTTAACCGGATAGGTCAGGCATTAAAAGTAAATATATTTCTTATGGTCATGGGCTTCTCCCGAAAAAAGTTCATTATGATTACTTCTGACAGAAGCCAGGAAACCCTGTTTCAATGTATGATAGAGGCCTTCAAGTTTTATGGCGGACTTCCCCATGAAATACTCTTTGACAACATGAAGACGGTTGTTGATCATGCTAAGAGTTCTTTTGCACAGACCGTCTTTAACGACCGCTTTGAGCCATTTGCAAAGGATATGGGATTCATCCCTGTAGCCTGCCGGCCATACAGACCTCAGACGAAAGGTAAAGCAGAAGCTCTAGCTAAGCTTATGAATCGTCTAAAGGCTTATAATGAAGAGTTCGATACCTGGGATGACCTGATAGCTATCTCAAACGAGTTCTTGACAGACATTAATCAGGAGATGTCTCAGGGATGCGATGATATACCTGATGAACTCTTCAAAAAAGAAAAAGAGTATCTTCTGCCTCTTCCTCATATGGAACTGTTAAATAGTTATATCTCCCGCCAAGAAGAAAAAACTTATCCAGTTAACAGAGAATCCATGATTAAGTATGAAGGCCGAAAATACTCTGTGCCTACGCGTTACATAGGCGAAAGAATGACCGTTATCAAAAATGATAACGATACTCTCAGCATTTATTATAACAAGCAACTTGTGGTGTGTCACGCAGTAACTAATCGGAAATACAACTATACTGTGGATACTGCCTGCGACATTCTTAAAAGTGATGCCATGAAAGGCCGCTCTGATGCTGAGATTCTTGACTTTGTTAAAAACAATCTGTTAAACATGGACAGATGCATAGGAGGGCTATAAATATGTATGCAAATCTTATTAACAACTTAGATGAACTGGGCTTTACGGATGTAGAGCCCTATATGTCGGATTATCTTTCAAAGGTATCCAAGGAAGGTATAAGCGTCCAGGATGCTTTGATAAATATCACTGACAGAGAAATAAAGCTTCGAAATAAACGAGCCGCACAGATACAGGTAAGTGTGTCGCACTTTCCATATGTCAAAACCCTTGATGATTATGACTATACCTATCAGCCCTCTGTAAACAAGGCTGAAATAAAGGATCTTGCAACACTAAGATTCATGGAACATGCGGAAAACATTCTGTTCTTTGGGACTCCTGGAACCGGAAAAACTCATCTGGCTACTGCTTTAGGTATCGAGGCGGCGCAGCACCGAAATATAACTTACTTCATAACATGCCACGATCTTATTCAGACACTCAGAAAGGCTTATGATGAAAATCGCCTTGAAGCTAGGCTTAAACACTTTGCAAAGTATAAGCTACTCATCATCGATGAGATCGGATACCTTCCCATTGATAAGACTGGAGCGAATCTATTCTTTCAGCTTATAGCCAAGAGGTATGAGCATACATCCACGATCATTACTACAAACCAGCCATTCAGTAAATGGGGGGAGGTATTTTCTGATGCAATGCTGGCCAACGCCATTCTTGACAGACTATTACACCATGCTCATGTAATAAAAATGGTTGGCCCATCATATCGAACCAAGGATTACTACGAGCTTCTTGATGGGGATGAGCAGAAAGCTGGTCGGTGAAAAACTACATTTTCATGTCGGAATTAAAATGCATTTTTATGTTGACATTTACAAAAATAAAAAATTTTATGTGCGCTATACGAAAATGACGATTCATCCGAATGGTTCATTTGAGATAAACGAATATGATAACAGGGATTTTACCGAAGTGGAAGAATGGGATCTTATTGATGAAGAATTTAAAAAATATAATAAATGGCCGAATATAGTAGAAGGTTTTGTATATACCGAATATCAAGACTTAAATATTATTCTAAAAACAGAGCAAACAACAATGCCGAATTTCAGTAAACTCGGTAAAGCATTAAAAGCATCCAATAGAGAAAACTGCGTAAACACAGATTTGATCTGCGCAGAGTTAGAAGAGTATATAATGCAATCAACAGATCAAAAATGTATCGTAGGCGCTGAGGCAATGTTAAATAGAATGAAAGAGATCAATGCCAGTGATGTGAAAATTAGTGACGCTCTGACTTTATTAAGAATTAAAACAGCTTTTGGAAAAAGTTTCAACCGGTATCTTGCTCAGAATACGGGGATTTTATTACATCCTACACCAACAGCAAAAGGGGTGGTAGATGAGTACTTTGCTGCGGTATTGGATATTAAATTTTTTGAGAAAGATAATAAATATTATTACTTTGTTGGAACAGCTGAAAAAATGTTGCAACAATCTATACATAACGCCTGTTTATTACGTGAAGTTATCAGTTTAGGGAAGAAAATTGATATGCAGGAGTTATTAAAGTTAATGGCTGTTGAGTTTGTTCGCAATGGTCAGTATACAGTATTGCCATTTCCTTTTAAGTATTTAAGTGAGGTTAAAAAATCATATTAGTAGAATGTTTGTTGTTTAGATGAAGTGATGGCGATAGATTGTGGTCATATTTAGTTAGGTGTATCCTATCAAAAACAATGTGCATGAGTAAATTTCGCTATCTATATGAGGGGAGTACGGGATTTTAAAATTCATCATATCAAAAACTATGTGCAGGAGTAAATTCCACTTTCTATAAAGGGGGTGCGGAATTTACTTTTTCACTTTACGATTTTAAAATTTCATTTTATGCGGACAATCGAACAAGAGTGATTAGTATTTCAAATTAAAACTTCGATATTTCGAATTTATAATTCAGAAATTGATTGAATAAAAGAAGCAGTGGTGGTATGATTGTCATAATTGGGTGAATTAGCAAAAAGAGCATTTTAACTCAAAAACCAAACGATGTGTTTGCACGTGATGCAGAGAGGTAAAGTTTATGGCAGTATCATACAATGGTTTGTGGAAATTATTAATTGACAAAAATATGAAGAAAATTGATTTGGTAAACAATTTAGGAATTAGTAGCAGCACCATAGCGAAAATGACTAAGGGTGAAACTGTGTCAATGAACATCTTGGAAAAAATATGTAATGATCTGGAATGCGATTTTGGTGATATTATTCACTATGAAAAGAAAAGGAATGGTGATGCTAATGGGACAGTATAATGGATCACTTACAAGGGAACAGTTCCTTTTCTATGAAATGCGTACAACAGCTCGTCTAATGACGAAAGGTCTGTCTGATGATGAGGTGGTACTACGAATCATGGAAGATAATTTGTTTCAATATCCAACAGAACGTTCAGTGAAAAAGATGGCAAGAGTATGTATTGGAAGATTAAAAGCAATGGAGGATGATAGTCTAGTACAAGCTGTAGCTAATCAGGCGTCAGATGTTGCGAAACAGATATGTTTATATGCAATTATGAAATATAGCAGATTAGTTTATGAGTTTATGGTTACTGTAATCGGTGCAAAGTATAGCTCGAAAGATTATTCATTTGGAAAAATAGATTTGAATGTGTTTTTCATGCGATTGCAAGAGCAGGATGACGATGTGGCAAGTTGGAGTGATTCCACTATACAGAAAATTAAACAGGTAATAACTAGAATGTTAATTGAAACTGAGTATATTGATAATACGAAATCTGATCATTTAAATCCAGTGTGGTTAAACCCAGTATTAGAAAATACAGTTCGAGAGAAAGGAGAAACAGAAGTTCTTAGCACATTTAATTACTTTCTGTAATCGAGAAAAATATGAGTAATATCAATGAAAGACTAGATAATTTGAAAGTACTTATCCAAGATCGAGATTTTCTCGAAGGTAATGGATTAAGTAATGAAGTGAATATTAGAATATTCTGTTATGATCCAAAAGATGAAATGACAGTAAGGCATTTCACGGAGCAGATAGCAACAGACCAGAGTTTGGATTGTCACCTGATTGAATGTAATTTGTATGAAATTTTTTTAATGATATGTGATGAGAAGAGGATTACTAAAAGTATTCCAAAACAAGAAGAAAAGAAAGGAAAAGTTTTTTTACTTGAACAATTACATGGAATTGCTGCCGAGGGCGCTTTCATAAATAAATTGCAGTATGAAAGTCATCAAATAGGTGATGTGTTGATGCTTACAGGAATAGGTGATGTATTTCCTTTTATGAGGGTTCATAATTTATTAGAGGCAATGCAACCTCATTTTTCAGATGTTCCAATATTAGTTATGTATCCAGGAACATTTGATGGGAATTATTTAAAATTATTCAACAAGTTATCAGCAAACCCATATTATAGAGCTTTTAATGAAGTGTGCGGAGGAGATAAATAATGATAATCAGAGAGATGTTTAAGGATGATATCAATCGTCCAATAAATGGCGTAGTAAAGGTGGATGAAGATACCGAAAGGGTACTTGCGCAGGAACTAGATGAATACGTAATAACAAGGGAATTAAAGAAACATTTTATTAACTTTTTGTTACTGTTCAGAGGTAAACTTGAACTAAAAAAGCCGATGGTGTAGACTGAATTCAGTCAAAGCCATCGGTTTTATCTTATCCAAAGGTTCTACATACTCTATCGAATACATTCTGCTCTCTATTTCTACGCATCTTAACTAGCATGCTCATGCATTGACAGAGATAATCGATACTCGCTTGACTCCGGAATGACACGGCCTGCACCTGTTTTCGTTTATAGCCTCTTAGAAGCCTTTCAGCTTCATTATTGGTTGTGGGAATCCTGTAATCATGCAGAAACAATAGATGATTGTTCATATACTTTTCCATTCGCAAGTACAGGTTGTACCCTTCTTTGTAATACTTATTTGGCGGGATATATTCGTATTCTTCCTTCGCCTCGCGGAGTATTTCTTTGTACTGGCTTTCGAATTCCGCGATTTTCGCCATACTGCAGTCCGTTCCAGGCGGAAGATTATTTCGATAATGAATCATTTTTCGTATTAGCGAATGCATCTTTTTATTAAGGTTCGGTCAGACTCATTACTTATGCTGTCTTTAAGATAACGTAAGACATGTGCAAGACACTCCTGATGGTCACTGCCATAGTTAAAAAAGGTACTTTCATGATCATGTACCAGAGTTCCTTGATAGTCTTCAACTACAGTCCCTTTCACTCCTTCATGACCTTTTTTTTCGCGAGCAAAGTACATGGCTTTCCCATCTGGTGTTGCACATATAAATACATATGTACTTTTTCCATTCACCTTCGCGTTGGTGCAGTCGGTATGCATGATTGGAGACAACAGCATATCTGTAAACATTGTTTTTTGCTCCTGCTCAGATTTTTTGGCAAACTCTTTGCTGAGCTTATTTATCATGCCTTTTGATATGTTTAGTTGTCCGCCTGTCAGATCAGACAAAAATTTTCTGCTCTTATCAATGGAAGTGCAGCATTCATTGTTTAGCAGGAACAAAAAGCCTTTAATACTCCCATCATAATTCACATCATCCACAACTCCGGTAGGAAATGCTGCGTGTATCCGTTCGCCAGTTTTGGTATTATAATAAACGTCGGCACGATATTCTGTTACATCAAGTAACAGACGAATTCCAACGAGTTGCTTCACAATGGTTTTTGAGGTTTTCTTAAAGTCTGGATCAGCGATGACCTCCTGTGGAACAGGCAATAGGACAGGAGCTGATGTAGGAACCTGCTTTTTCCTACAGTGTCCTTGATGTCCAGGCTGAGCACCTGGTTTTCGCCCTGTCTTTTCACGGCTGTTTATGATTTTTTTATTCTTGGCTGACTTTGAAGAAGGAAGCGAAGAATTCTCATAATCTCGGTTAATTTGTGCTCTTAATTTTAGATTCTTTCCTTTTTCTTCTTCCAATTCTGTTTTTAAGTCATATATTGTATGTCGCTGTTCTATTACTTTATCTCGTAACTCATCTAACTGTTGCTCCGCACTTAATGCTCTTTTTTTCAGCTGTTTATTTAACTTTTTGGAGATACTCAGTTTGCGTTCGTATTCCTTCTGGAGTTCTTCAAAAATTTCAAACCACTGTTTGCGGACAGTGGTCGTTTCACTATGGGCAATGAAGATTTCTTCCTTCAATCTCTTAATGATACCTTCTAAAAAGCGGAGATCCTTCAGGTGATCTTCCTGCATTTTGGTATATTTATCGCCGGATTTAAAAGTCCTCACTTCTGCGTTGGCTGCTTTTAGACGATATTCAAGAGTGGTGATGTATTCAAAAGAAATGTTCATGCAGTTAGCCTTTCTGTCCCTCTTTTATAATTTTTTCCATTAGTTGTGTTAATTCTAACACATGGCCTTCTAGTGTCCTTATTATGATATTTTGATTTTCAATAAGTTCCTTTTGTATTTTATTTTCTTCTTCTAGACTTGCAATTAATTTATCTCGAATATCGAAGTTATTATCAAACTTTTGGGTCATAAAGTCATCCTCTCTTTCTGAGAAAAGTATATCATAAATCCTTGAAATATGCGAATTTGCAGTTGTTTCAGTACTGGCAATTTGACGGTGGATAACTATTCTTCCATATCGATAAAATGTTAGAAAAAGGTTATATAAAATCACAAATATAAGCTTTGTCAGCTAATTTTTGTGGATAATCATTCGTCAAAAAAAGCAAGCATGGTAGCCGTCACCCCGACTACCTTGCTTGCCTTTTTTATCCACAAAATAAAAAAATAAATTTCGTCACTTTTCATAATGAAGTAATACGGGGAGTGAACAGTAACTGAAATAGTTCCTAGAATCATTTGGTAAAAGATCCATATTGAAGTTTGTTACATTAGTAGCTATAATAACAATGCACAATTCAATTATCACTAGGATATCCTTATAGTAATTCCTGTTATGTTAAGTGAATTAAGTGGTAGCTATCTGATAATTATCTTGAATAGTGTAGTTGTAAAGCAAATTGACCCAAATTATAGCTAGTTAAGTAGAGAAAGAAGAGTTTTATATGAAGAAGATACTAATAGCAATGTTAAGTGCAATGGTTATCATGACGGGCTGTAAAGTTGACAGCACTACAAAAGATAATAACCTAACCCCTACACCTACAACAGGTGCGATTGCTCCTACCGAAGCGGTACAACAACCACAGGAGAGCGAATTACAATTACAGCCTGGATTTGATGTTTGGGAAGAGACTGAAGCTGTAAAAGCACTCAATCAAGTGCTAACTATGGAAGCTACTGTACAGATAGTAAATACTGAGGATGGTATAACAGAGACAACAACCTCTGATGAGAATTATTTAAATGCTATTAAGCAATTAATGATATATGATTTTGATGAGAGCTTAGCTCTTGATAATTATGCAGTAGTGGATTTAGATCGTGATAATATACCTGAGGTTATTGTTAACTTAAGTTCAGGTATTGATGGTTGGATTATAGTACTTAGATATTATGAAGGAAGTGTATATGGATATCCCTTTGTATATAGGGGTCTACAATCTCCAAAGACTGATGGAACCTATTCGGCGTCCTCAGGAGCCTTTGATAATAGCATTCTAGAAATGAGCTTTAATGGACTTGAGCTTAATGTGAAAATCCTTGGACACTCAATTTTAATGAATGAAGACGTAGAGTATTATATTGCTGATGAGAAGGTATCTGAAGAGGAATATAATAACTTTTTGAAGAATTTCTTTGATAAAGAGGATGTAAGCTGGAATCAGTTTTAAGCGAGAGTGGGTTATAATGGTGAAGAATATTTACATGTAGATTTTTATGCTATCACACAACTCATAGCTGTTGAGCGCGGTAACTATGTTACCAGGACTCCAAACAGTGGGATCTATACCTTAGTTAGAAGAGTTGAGCCTAGCATAACTCTTAAAAAGAATGATATGCAGGGAAAGTATATTATTTCGCCAGTGGGCTCATGTTTTATTCATCCCGTTTACCTTAAATAATTACTTAAATAAAGAAAGAGGTCTAAAGCACCGTTTAGGTGCCTTAGACCTCTTTCTTTATCATAAAAGGCATATCGGATTATCAGCCACCTAAAAAAAGGGTTTGCATATTGTAATTCCAATTACATTGTCTTGGGTAAATTAATTGAAAAGGTATCACTAAGCCTATTTCCTTTAATATGATATTAATACCTGATTCTAGGGTTGCGTTTAAGAAGATTATAAAAGCATAACCCAATCCACCTGCAGCTCCGGTTCGGAAGAATATTGGGAATTATCCAAAAAGAGCCAAGGCTAATAACTACTTGAGAGTTTATTGGCTTTGGCTCTTTTGAAGCCTTCATAATAAATATTTATGAGTATATGGGTGTGTTTTCAGTGGTGGGAGCATGTCCATATACGCGGCGATAAGCCTTGTAGAAAGAATTGGCACTGGAGAAACCACATTCTTCAGCTATTTTACTTACAGATATCTGCCTTTTAGCAAGAAGCTCTTCAGCTTTTTCCATACGTCGTTTTTCGATATAGCTGGAAAGTGTAATGCCGGCAGTCTTTTTAATGGCTTTTTGCAGCTTGGAGGCTGAGCACTCAAATGTTTCGCTCAGGGAATTGAGACAGAGCTCCGGATCCATGTAATGATCATCTATATATTGAAGAACCTGTACAGCAAAGGAATTTTGGTTCGGGGAATCTGCCTCCTGAATACGAACACAGAATTCATGAATTAAATTACTTATTTGCTCTTGAAGATTACTCTCAGGATCATATTTTGGAATGATTACCTCTAAGAGTAACTCTGGACGCTCCTGCTTAATACAGTTTAAAATGGCACTGATCATTTCATAGAGCTGACGCTTATATGAAGTGCGTAAAGGCTCGTCATTGAAGCAGGTTCGGAGCTTAGCCAGGGCAGTATTCTCATTACCATAAGTAATGGCAGTGTAGAGAGAGATGAGATCCGCCATAGGAAAGGTAGAGCCACCGGTTTCTTTATAATCGGAGACAGTGTAAGCATGGGTGTAACCTTCGGCAGTGGAGTAGTCATCCAAATCTTGCAGCTGTCGATATGCAGCTGGTAAGCTATCCAGGCTTTGGAACATGATGCTGGCAGTACACCGGATGGAAACATAAGGTTCTTCTTTGTGAATTTGCTCCATGACAAGATTCATGGTCTGACAGGCGATTTCAAATTCCTGTTCATCTACCAGAAGCAGGAGTTCATTTTCATTAAGTTGCTGATAGAAACCTTTTTTTATGTGGTTTTGTAAAAAGGATTGAAGGAGTAATTGAATCTGTGCATAGGCATTCTCATTGTGCTTATTTTTACATTGAATCTTAGCTCTTAAGAGATGATAACGCATAGGAAAGCTTGGAAAGTAAATGTAGAAGCGCTCTCGGTCATTATTGCTGGTCAGTTGACCATTAATGGCCTTCTCAAAGAAACGGGTTTGCAGCACCTTTTGCTGTGTGGCTAGGGTATCATGATAATACTGCATACTTTGATCGGCGTGGAGCAAAGCTTTTTCTATTGGTTCAGACCAGCTGGGAGTATTTCTTTCGGTTGTCTCCTCGTAATTAGTTGAGTTTTTTTCAGATTCTCTGATTAGGTAATTACAATGCTCCAGGGTACGTAAAATATTAACGATTGGTTTCGAGGAAATGCGAGCTCCTGTTAAGACAGTAATGATCAACACCACGATATATACAATACCATAGCATAGAAGGAAAACATAGAGGGGCTGCATCTGTTGGTTGAAAATCTCATTGGGAACGGAGATATAAATCTGAAGACCTCCCAGAGAGGTATGAGATGTAAGTTCACGGTATTTTCCGGCGTTTTCCGGGAAATCACTATATAAAACATTATCTCTGGTATCCTTCACTGTAAGATAAATCGAATTTATCTTATCGTCACTGATCAGGGCTCTTTTTAGAGCCTTTACATCCCAACAGGTATAGAAGAAGGAATCATTTGACCATGGAGCAGAGTAAATAATCGCTTGATACTGAGTGGATGAAGACCGAATATTGTGTACAGGCATAAAACCTGTCTGATTTTCTTCTAGTTTTTCCAGCCAAGAGGCATAATCTAGATCATCTATCTGAAACATTCTGGGATAAAACAGGATTCGATCATAAAAGGAAACGCGATTGGGCGATACAACAACATTTTCATCAAATTGGAGAATCGTATCGGTAATTAGGTTATCAAATGGTGCTATCAACCCATTAAGAGCACTTTTTAGCTGATTACGGACATTAATAGGTACTTGAGAATAGTCCGGATAGGCATAGTGACACTGTAAAAAGCGTGAATCGGTAGCCATATTTTGCATGACATTTAAAACACCGGATATTGTGGACTCAATCTGAGTGGTACCGGTGTTTAACTGTTGCCGATACTTTTCTAGCTCCAGGTTAGTAAAGACAATTTGGAGATATATTATAATGGGTAATAAAACAATACATAGTAATAATGACATGGAAAGAAAAATAGTTGCAAACCATTGCTTGACGGAACGAGAGCAGCTAGAAGTAAGCTTCATAGTTAAGACATTCCTTTCATTATAAAATTGGTACAAAAGAAGTTTATAATGAATGAGGCAATTCGTCAATTATAAAACAAATAAAACACCTTTTTCACTTTAAAATACACAAAAATCATACCAAAATTTGAGACAAAATATGTAAAAGTGACTACTTTCATGCTAATTTCTCGTTATATCCTAGTGCGTTTTTTCGCTATGTGTTATACGATAACAACAGCAAATTTGAAAGGAGGGCTATCAAATATGACTATGAACAAAACAATATTTATAAGGAGGACGTCAAAGATGACAATGAAAAAAACGAAACAATTACGTAAGGCAGTCGTAGCTGTGTTGGTAAGTATTATGGGAATGACAACACTTGCAGGCTGCGCAGGTTCTAGCAACAGTACCACAAAAGAACCTGAAGTTACACCTACAGCTCCGGCTGTAAAGGTAGAAACAGAGGCAGAGAAAACAGAGGTTAGCTTAGATAAGAGGAAAATTTGTGAAGGTGTTACCTTAACAATAGCAGTACCTGAGAATGTTAGAATTATTGATTGGGAGACCAATGATCAGACACTGGAAATCGAAGAAGCACTGGGTGTGGATTTGAAATTTAAGACCTTTCCAGCTGCTGACTATGACAGTAAGCTGAATCTGATGGTCATGGGTGGAGATAAGCTTCCTGATATTATTATTAATCCGGGTGACAGTGTCTACTCATGGGCACAGGAAGGAGCTATTATTGGGTTGAAGAAATATTATGATGACCCGAATATGTCAGCTACTATTCGTCAGGCTAGTGAAGCCAATGACATAGATATCGTCAGTTATTTGACACAGCCGGATGGGGAAGTTTATTGCTTGCCCGCATGGACAGGGTCTCCAAACGCCAACGTATGGAGAAAAGCTTGGATTAACCAGGTATGGGTGGAGCAGTTAGGTATGGAAATGCCTAAGACAACGGATGAGCTATATGAGGTATTAAAGAAGGTTAGCTCTACAGATATGAACGGTAATGGTAAGCAGGATGAAATCGGTATGACTGGATATAAAGTAACCGGTGACTGGTTCCGCTTCCTGATGTCGTCTTTCATTTATGCACATGATTCTAACTTCATTGTAGTAGATGATGGAAAGCTTAGCTTCGCATATGATACAGAGGAGTGGCGTGAAGGTCTTCGCTTTATTAAGAAGCTTTTTGACGAGGGTATTATCCCTATAGAGACCTTGACTCAGGATGCAAGTCAGCATAAAGCAATGTTAAATTCTGAGGACCAAACTGTGTTTATGTTCACTGGATGGAATCCAAATAATATTAGTTTAGTGGATCGCAAATTAAGTTATATGTATATGAATGCCCTTGAAGGACCTAACGGAGTAAAGGAAGCTATGTACATGCCAAATCTACCGAATAAGGGAGCTGCTATTACAGCTGATTGTGAAAATCCGGATGCCGCATTCCTTGTACTTGATTATATGTGCAGTGAGACATTTTCCATTTCTATTCGCTATGGAAAACAAGGAGTAAACTGGGATTATTGGGAAGATGCAAAAGTAGATAATAAGTCAGAATGGACAGCGACAACACCGGGAGAAGAGATCTACCTGATTGTTTATGATGATGCTTCTTTCTGGGGAGGCAGTGATGCACAAAATGCCTGTTACATGCAAGCCGGACCTCAGATAGTTCCGGCAAATGTAGTTACCGGTATGGCAATTAACAATGCAAGTACCGATGAAGAGGAGAATAAGGCAGCTCAAGTAGCTGCAAGATATGCAGAGTCCACACAGGCAGGCTTGGCGATTGCACGTAAAGAAGTAGCTGATTATATGCCACTGACATCAGAAGAGACAGAGGAAGTCTCCGGAATCACTGCTCCGCTTACCACCTATGTAGAGGAAAGCATTGGAGCATTTTTAACAGGAACGAAGAGTTTGGATGGGGATTGGGATTCTTATCTGAATGAGTTGGACAAGATTGGTTACAAAGATGCTCTGAGTGTATATCAGGAAGCATACGATCGCGTTCATTAATTTTGTCTAACAGGACAATGTAGCATAAGTGTAATTAAGACTTGTGCGACATTGTCCTGCTAAAAAAGACTAGGAGGAACTACTTTGAAACAAAGTATTAAACACAGGTGCCGTCGACTCCGTCTTGATGTTCGAAGAGATTGGCAACTTTATTTATTTCTGCTTCTTCCGCTTGCCTATATTTTACTTTTCTGCTATGTGCCAATGGGTGGTCTCGTAATGGCATTTGAGGATTATTCTGTAAGAAAAGGAATTTTTGGAAGCGATTGGGTGGGGTTCGAGAATTTTATTCGGTTTTTTGAGTCTTACCAAGCCAAGCGTGTGATTGTAAATACGCTTTCTCTATCCGCATATACAATTATTGCCGGTTTCCCATTGCCCATCTGTTTTGCATTGATGGTTAACTGCATTCCTAAAAAACGAGTTCAGAAACTTACTCAAAGCATTGTGACATTACCGCACTTTATTTCGATTACTGTTATGGTGGGAATTTTGTTTCAGGTATTTAATTCACGTACCGGTTTGTATGGAACCATCTATGAAATGATTTTTAACACATATCCAAATGATCCATTTGCCTCTGCTTCTAATTTTCGACATATGTATGTATGGTCCGGAGTATGGCAGGAGTTTGGATGGGGAAGCATTATTTATACAGCAGCACTATCCTCTGTAGACCCATCTTATCATGAAGCAGCAGAAATAGATGGTGCAACACGTTTCCAGAGAATCTTACATATTGATATACCATCCATTTTACCGACGATTGTTATTATGTTGATTTTACGCATGGGTTCCGTGATGAGCATCGGATTTGAAAAGGTATATTTAATGCAAAACAGTTTGAACATGAGCACCAGCGATATTATTTCCACCTATGTTTATCAGGCAGGATTAGCAGCTAACGGGGTATCGGATTTTTCCTATGCGACAGCAATCGGCTTTTTTAATTCAATCGTGAATTTGATCATGATTTCTTCGGTGAATAAGATTGCAAAAAAAGTAGGGAACACCAGTCTTTGGTAAGGAGGAGAAGCTATGGACTTAAAAGCTAGAAAAGTAAAGCTGTGCTGGCAAAATAGAGTTTTTTATGCCATCTGCTATATAGTAACGGCGATACTGACAGTGGTTGTCTTATATCCGATTGTATATATTGTATCTGCATCCTTTAGCTCAGGCTCTGCAATTACGAGTGGAAAAGTATTTCTATATCCGGTAGACATATCGCTTCTTGGATATAAGGCAGTTCTTAAATATCAAAATGTGTGGATAGGTTATCGAAATACATTATTATATACTGTTGCAGGAACGTTTATTAATGTATGTCTGACTCTTTTATGTGCATACCCATTGGCACGTAAGAATTTAAGAGGTCGCGGATTTTTTACCATGATATTTACATTTACCATGATTTTTAGCGGTGGTATGATACCGCACTATATTTTGATGAAAAAACTTGGTCTGATCAATACGATCTGGTCAATGCTATTACCGGGCGGTATGAGTGTTTACAACATGATCGTGGCAAGGACATTTATTCAGAATAATATTCCGGATGAAATGATAGAAGCTGCAAGAATTGACGGTTGTAGTGATATTCGTCAGTTCTATAAAATTGTTTTACCGCTTTCGAAGGCAATTATTGCCGTACTGGCACTTTGGTATGCGGTAGGTCATTGGAATTCCTACTTTAACGCCTTTTTATATTTATCTGATAAGAATTTATATCCTCTGCAGATTTTTCTAAAGGATATTTTGGTACAGAGCAGCTTTAACTCAGATTTATTGGATCCAGATATAGTAGCGCAAATGGAAAATTTAAAGACAGTTTTAAAGTATTCGATGATCGTAATCTCTACAGCACCGTTGTTCTGCTTCTATCCCTTTGTACAGAAGTACTTTGTACGAGGAGTCATGATTGGTTCCGTCAAAGGATAAGGTATTGTTTGGATGTTTGTAATTCACTGGTATAAGGAGGAGAGCAAGAGTGAAAGCATATGACGTTTGTATCATTGGAGCAGGTTTTGCAGGGTTGGGATACAAGATGGCACACGAAAATGTAGTTATGCTTGAAGAAACAGAAATCTTGGGAACAGACTACATGGGGATTTTCCGCCCGGTGAAAAGGATAAAAACTCCTACTACCCACGAGGGAGAAATACTCTTCCAGTACCTGCAAAAAGAAGGGATTCTGCAAAAAGACGGAATGGATTTGCCACGTATGTTTCCGGTATTGTGTCATTTTGTGCAGGATCATTGTATGGATTCTATTTATCTGGATGCATCCTTGATCACTATAGAAAGAAGGAACTCTGAATATATAGTTACCTATCGTACGAATTCCGGAATTTCTCATATTATGGCTAAAAAAGTTATTGATGCAACGGCTAGGAGAAATACGGCGCGTGATTGTGCGAAGGAGGAGAAACGAGAGCTGCATTGCTATTGTCATAGTGAAGATCCGGAGGCGGAAAAGCTATTGTCTCGTTTTCATCCTGATCATAATATAATTCGGGATATTACATATGAGAAAAGCAAGTTTAGAATTCAGATGGAAACATCGGAGCACCTTGCAGAATATATTGTAAGCTTTACTTTTTCACCCCAGGTAACACTTTCGGAGGCAAGAAGTGCAATTGAAGGAGCATGGGAGAAAGAAGGATTTGAGAAGCGTATCCTTATCGATATGGTAGGTTTTGATTTTGATTATACATGCAGAGAAATAAAGGAAAAAGAAGGATTATGCTGGTTAGCTCCTCATGACTTTCAAGACCCATTCAGTGCTTTTGAAGCGGGCGTACAACTGGAGGTGTGATTTTGAAATATTTTGAATTTTTTGAAGGCAAATGCATTTCTATAGATGTTTCTGATGTCCAATTTGAGGAGACATATGATTTCATTGTGGCCGGGCTTGGCAGTAGCGGAACCTTCTGTGCTATGAGTGCTGCCAGAGAGGGCTTAAAGGTTCTAGGCTTTGAACGTGGAACCTGTGCAGGAGGTATGAGCACACAAGGAGCCATTAATTTCTACTATAACGGGTATCGGGGAGGCTATTACGAGACTGTGGATCATAATGCTGCCACCCGAACAGGTCGTATCTATAGCATGTTTACGAATCATCCGGACAGTAAAAAGGCAGAACTCGATCGTCAGTTGAAGGATGCCGGGGTAACAGATGTTTCTTATCATAGTGTTGCTTTAGGAATTTATGCTGAGAATCAAGCTATTTGTGGAATTCGTCTGTTACAGGAAGGGAAAATACACCAATATGGCTGCCGTTTTTTAGCGGATTGCACCAGTGATGGACACTTAATGAAGATTTTGGGAATGGCTACTACCATGGGTAGATCTACGGATGGTATGACACAACCATTTTCCAGTATCCGTGTTTTTCGCACGAAAGATGGTCGGATTGCACGGACAAACGATGACAGTGGTTTAATTAATCCTTTTGACGATGATGATTTTTCACACGCAGTTATTATTGCCCATGGAAAGCACACGAAGGATTGTGAACCGACGAAGCAACGCTTTTTATATAATGCACCTTTAATTGGCATTAGA
The DNA here is from genome assembly GCA_023411555.1 of Bacillota bacterium. Taxonomy (GTDB): domain Bacteria; phylum Bacillota; class Clostridia; order Lachnospirales; family Lachnospiraceae; genus Mobilitalea. The sequence goes on along the minus strand of JAEYOQ010000031.1, from coordinate 32,699 downwards.
GAAGGTGCTTTATTGCGGGGTGAGAGCCAAATTCGTCTACAGGATATTTTAAATGAAAAGGAATGGCCGGATACGCTTCTTTGTATGTATTCGGATATTGATAAACATGGAGTGGATCATGCATTTGATGATACGCTCTATCAGGATTGGTATGTGATCAGTAACTTGAGTACCGTTACCTTTAAGATCCGGATTCCCCTCCGTGCGCTTGTACCAAAGGGTTGGAAGGGAGTTATATGTGCTTCCCGATGCATTTCTGCGGATAATTATAGCTCCGCAGCCATTCGGATGAACCGGGATATGTATCGTTTAGGCGAGGCGGCAGGACTGACAGTGGCTATGGCTGTTAAGGCAGGTACAAACACTGTATTGGAGCTTTCATATGAGCAGCTACATAGTGAGATTTTAAGGCATAATTGCTTTGATCCGGTTCCCGGGGAGACAAAAGGCTTTGTGACCCTTGAAGAAGGTCTTCGTTATCATCCGATTGAGTGGTTGACAGATTGGGAAGAAATAAAAAAACAGTTGGCAACCAACTGCCCCGGTGTGGCTATTTGGTCCTGTAGATGTTTGGGATTGGAGAAGGTAGGGGATTTGCTTACAAACTTGCTGAAAGATACTGTCAAAAGGGAAGATAGAGATTTAAGAATGAATGCAGCGGTCGCCCTTGGTCTGCTGGGAGATGCACGTGCTCTGCCGGTTCTTCGCGAAATCGTTCAAGAGCGATGTGCATATTATTATTTGGACAATCGAAGAAGCAATCAGTTAAGAAGTGTCATTGCAATCTGTTTATGTGGACGCTTTCATGATTTGGAAATACTACCGGAGCTATACAATATTTTAGAACCGGAAGAATACGAGAAATCTATGTATCATGAATATATGGAAAAAAGCTATAAACTGGGCACAGAGCCGGATATGAGTTCTGTATATTATCAACATTTTTCCTTTACGGTTGCAGCATTGACAGAGATGGCAAGTGTGAACTCGAACTACCGAGAGGATATCTATCAAAAACTTCACAAAGCGGTTGATGGAGAGGACTTTGTCATGAGAATGACGGAAGGCAAAGGGACACCTGCGAAAAGCCCTCATGACAGACTAATTCAGGGAATCAGAAATTGGATTAATAGAAAAGAAAAGAGTGGAAATTAGGAGAAACATGATAACGAAAACAATTGCCTTTATTGATACAGGAAAAGCAGAGCTGATTGACAAGGAAGTGCCGAAGATTTCGGATCAAGAGGTACTGGTGCGTCTCTCATACTCTACGATTAGTAATGGGACAGAGAGAGCGAACCTAATGGGAGATCCCTTCGTCAGCGTAAAGACAGTAAAGAGGGAAGTTATCTTTCCCAGATTCTGTGGATATAGTTCATCAGGAGTTGTCGTTGCAGTAGGAAAGAATGTGCAATACGTGAAAGAGGGAGACAGAGTGGCACTTTCGTGGAGCACCCACAGTGAGTATGTGGTAGCTCCTGAGGAAAATGTCCATCGAATAGAGGATGATAGCATATCCCTCAGTGATGCTGCACTCTGCCACATTATGACTTTCCCCCTTAGTGCTATTCGAAAATGCCATGTGGAACTTGGAGAGCCTGTCATTGTGATGGGGCAGGGAATCTTAGGGATGTTTGCTGTTCTGCTCTTACAATGTGCAGGAGCGGCACCGCTAATCGCAGCAGATCCAATTGCAACAAAGAGAAATAGAGCAATAACACTTGGTGCAGATATAGCGCTAAACCCCTATGATTTGGATTTTGCTGAAAATGTCAGGAATATAACGAATGGTGGTGCGAAAGCAGCCATCGAGGTCACTGGATTTGGAAAAGCACTGAATCAGGTGTTGGACTGTATGGCACCTATGGGACGGGTGGCTCTTTTGGGGTGTACAAGAAATTCAGATTTTACAATTGACTATTATCATAAGGTACATGGACCGGGAATATCTCTTATAGGTACGCATACAATGGCACGCCCTCAGCAGGAATCTTCCTTTGGGTTGTGGACAACACATGATGATGTACTGGCAATTATGCGTTTAATCTCTTCAGGAAGAATAGATCTGAAGGGCTTTGTATCTGAGGTACATAGTCCAAATGAGGCGGAGGAAGTTTATCACCGCTTGGCAACAGATTCTGAATTTCCGGTCGTACAGTTTGATTGGACAGGGAGATAATGTGAAAAAGATAAAAATAGCGCAAATCGGAACAGGACATGACCATGCACAGCAGTTGATGCGCTGCTTGCGACGTATGAGTGACAGATTTATGATTGTGGGAATTGCGGAACCAAATTCGGAATTTCTATACCGTCTTGACACAGACCCGGTTTATCAAGGAATTCCGCATTATGAGCTGGCGGAGCTATTAAAGCTTCCGGATCTTGATGCAGTAGCGGTAGAGATGGATGAGAAAAACGCAGCTGATATTGCACTTTTGTGTATAGAACGTGGATTTCCCATTCATTTGGATAAACCCGGAGCAGAGAGTTTAAGTAAATTCAAGGAAATTATGGAGAAAGCCTCCGAAAAAAAACTCATTGTACAGATGGGATACATGTATCGATATAACCCTTTGGTCAGCAAGGCTCTTCAAATGAAAGAAGAAGGTATGTTTGGTGATATTCATAGTGTGGAAGCCCATATGAGTGTTTGGCATCATCAAAAAAAGAGGGAATGGCTTTCTAACTTCCAGGGTGGAATGATGTATTTTCTCGGCTGCCATTTGATTGATTTAATTATGTTGTTTATGGGAAAGCCTAAGGAAGTTATGGGTTTTCGCTGCTGCACTGAGATAGAAAATGAGAAAGAGTATGAAGACTATGGTTTGGCTGTCTTAAAATATCAAAATGGTCTTTCCTTTGCAAAGACCTGTGCTGCGGAGGTAAATGGCTTTGCAAGAAGGCAGCTGGTCATCTGCGGAAGCAAGGGAACCTTTGAAATTAATCCCTTTGAGGAGAAGGCACCAGCACCGGATCCTGAGCGAAATACACAGATGATTTCAAGGGGGCGGCTGACTCTTCTTAACGAGGAGACGAACAGCTGGTACGACTGTAGCAAGGAGCTGGTAAGCCCAACCTTTGACAGATATGATGCTATGATGGAGGACTTTGCAAGGATGATTTTAAGCGAGGTGGGCAACCCATGGTCATATGAATATGAAATAGAAGTATTCAGAAGTATATTAAAAGCATGTGGAAGAGGTGAATATTAGATGAAAGCAATTTTAGTAGATGAGAATCAGGCATTGCATTGGAGTGAGGTTGCGGATCCTATGGTAAGAGTAGATGAGGTACTTGTAAAGGTTGCTTATGCGGGTATCAATCGGGCTGATCTTATGCAACGGGAAGGCGATTATCCCCCTCCACAGGGTTGTCCAGAATGGATGGGATTGGAGATCTCCGGAACAATCGAAAAGATGGGTACTGAGGCACAAAAGCTCTCTAGTCTAAATATAGGAGATAGGGTATGTGCTTTATTGGGTGGCGGTGGCTACGCAGAATATGTAGCTGTCAGATATGATATGCTCATGAAGGTACCGGACAATTGCACAATGGCAGAGGCTGCTGCTATTCCGGAGGCATTTGCCACAGCCTACTTAAATTTATTTTATGAAGGACAATTAAAGAGCGGAGATACGTTGTTGATGAACGCAGGGGCCAGTGGCTTGGCAAGTGTAGTAATTCCAATGGCTAAGGCATTTAATATTCGTGTCATTACCACGGTCCTTACCGATGAGATCGCTAAGCAGATGGAACATTTACATGCGGATCGTGTGGTGGCGACAGAGACGGAAAATATTACAGATGTTTTGAAAGAGGAGCTGGAATTCGGTCATTCGGTGGATGTTGCAATTGACTGTCTTGGTGGAGAGGTTATGGGAAAATGTCTTCCATTTATGGCGAAGGGTGGCAGATGGATTATGATTGCAGCTCTGGCAGGAACAAATACACAAATTGATTTAAAGAATATCTATGTACGGAATATCAGAATTATCGGAAGTACATTACGTTCCAGAGCACCGCAGGTAAAGGCGAAAATATTAGCTAATTTGGTAGAGTATGTATGGCCAAAGGTATCGGCAGGAGAAGTAAAACCGACCATATATAAAATTTTGCCGATTACGCTGGCTGAAGAAGCACAGGATCTTCTTTATAAAGGAAAGAATATCGGAAAAGTAGTGTTAGAGATACCACAGTAAGGAGTGCAATGTACAGTAAGGAGCGAAATGTTTAGGATACTAGATAATTTTGAGGGTGGAAATATTCGGTTGATTAAAATAGACGGCGATTGTGTCCATCTGGAAAATGATTTAAGAGACAATGTCTCTGATTGGTTTTACTGGGCTTTTTGTATTGAGAACGCGGCCGGAAGGACATTGCAATTTGTCTTTGATGATGCAGACCGGCGAGTGGGACCCTGGGGTGCCGCAATGAGTACGGATTTGAAGAATTGGCAGTGGACAGAGGGAAGAAGTGCGCAGGGAGAGGGCTTTACCTGCACCATTCCATCCGATCGGGTATATCTGGCTCATAATATGCTGTATACAACCAAGCAGTTTCAAAACTTTGCGGCAGAGATAGGGCTAGAGGAAGAAGTCCTAACGCAGTCCAGGAAGAAAAGAAACGTTCCGGTATATCGCTTCGGAACAGGGCATAGAAATATCCTTTTGACCGCTAGAAGCCATGCCTGTGAGGGAACTGGAAGCTATGCCTTGGAAGGAGCAGTCAGAGCATTGATAGCACACCCGTTTCAGAATATGAGTCTGACGATCGTGCCATTTGTGGATTATGACGGCGTGGTAGATGGGGATCAAGGAAAGTGCAGAGCGCCATTTGATCACAATCGTGATTACAGGGCAGATGCCATTTATCCTGAGTGTCGCTCATTGATCAGGATGGTACCCTATGCTTCCTTTGACTTTCATTCACCGAATCACAGTGGTGGTCGCAGTGACGGTTCCTACTTAGTATATAGTCACACTGCCAAAGAAGAAAACATTCAATCCCTCGCTAAAATATTTCAGAAAACTGCAAAATACTGTGAACTAAAGTATCATCCCGAAAATGATGTATTTCCAAATACAGCATTTAACCGTCCGGACAGTACAAATTGTAATAATTGGTTTGGCGAGCATTCGTTGCTTCGCATGTCACTTACTTTGGAGACTAGCTATTTCGGACAAGCAGGGGAAGTCTTTACAGAAAAGCGAGCAATGGACCTGGGTAGAGCTTTCGGAGAGGCGATTCAAATCTGGATGGACCAGTGTGTATGAGTACTCTAGCGAATGAATGATTTTAATAAAATAAAAAATCAATTTAAATAGGAGGATGAACAATGAAAATTTACGAATTAAAGGATCACCAGTTTAATTATCTGCCGGAAGGACATGATTGGGTCATGGTATGGAATGATGAGTTTGATGGGGACACCTTGGATGAGAGTAAATGGGATTTTCGTTTAAACCGATTGATGACCCCACAAGCACATTATTCAAAGGATCCAAGATGCGTTCACTTAGATGGAAACAGCAATGTAGTTCTTAGCTGTGTAAAAGATGGTGATCAATACATTTCTACACAATTACAGACCGGTGAGAATTTTACCGACCGTCCGAGTGACGAGGAGTGGCCCATTGCAAAATTGAAGAAGCCGAAGTTTGCTCATCGCTATGGATATTATGAGATTCGTGCTCGCTTGCAAAAACAGCGGGGATGGTGGTCTGCATTTTGGCTTCAGTCACCGACTATAGGTTGTTGCTTAGATCCGGAGAGAGCCGGTGTAGAGCTGGATATTATGGAGAGCTTTGAACCTGAGGTGTTAGCACCACATACAATACATTGGAATGGTTATGGTGCTGATCATGAAAATATTGATTCCAACCATAGAAAGGTTATTCCTCCGGAGATTAATACCTATTTGGAGCCTACAGAGGATGGCTTCCATCGTTTTGGTATGCATTGGGAGAAGGATGGATATACCTTCTATGTGGACGGAAAACAGAGTGGGATGAAGATTCCGGGTCCGGTTTCACATGTGGAGCAGTTTATATTAATTTCTACAGAGTGTGATGGATATCGATACACTGGATATCCTACGGAAGATTTAAAGAAAATTCAATTACCGGATGAGTTTATCGTTGATTATGTCCGTGTCTTTGATGAGGTTGAAAAATAAGGAACGTGCGAAGTCACAGATTGGCTGGTTTTCACTGACAGCCGGTAAATGTACGAAAGTGCATGATAGGAGGCTATTATGAGAGAGATTTGTTTTGCCCTGTATTTTGGTAACAGAGGCTTCTTCCCGGGAGAATTGATCAAGGATGCGCGTCAAGAGCTAACACAGGTGGTGGAGCAAGCCGGTTATCGTTATATTATGATGGATGAGTCATTAACCCGCTTTGGTGCAGTCGAGACAATGGAGGAAGGGTTACAATACGCGAAATTTTTAAAGGAACATCAGGGAGAGTATGACGGAATTATTCTATGCCTTCCGAACTTCGGAGATGAGAACGGTGCATTGGTAGCACTGGAGGGTGTCAATGTGCCGATTCTGGTACAGGCTTACCCGGATGAGCTGGATAAGATGGATTTTACCCATCGCAGAGATGCTGTCTGTGGCAAAATCGCCATGTGTAACTGCCTGCGTCAGAGGGGAATGCGCTATACTCTTACCGATAAAATAGCAGAATCACCATCCTCTGAGGATTTTGCCAAGGATTTGGAAAAATTTGCAGCAATATGTCGTGTGGTTAGCGGAATGCGACATGTACATATCGGAGCGATCGGAGCACGTACCACGGCCTTTAAAACAGTACGCTGTGATGAAATTGCTATGTTGCGTAAAGGTGTCGATATTGAGGACTATGATTTATCTGACATCATGAATCGCATGGAGAATGTGGATTGTGAAAATGCCAGGAATCGGGCACAGCAATTAATCCAAAAGTTCAGTGGTTTGGAGAAGCATCCGGAAAAAGCAGATCATATGGCACGTTTAGCCATTGTTTTGGATGAACTGATCAAGACGATGAAATTAGACGCAGTAGCAGTACGCTGCTGGGATGAATTAGAGAAAAAGCTGGGTATCGCTCCATGCTTAGTAATGTCAGAGCTTAACAACCGTCTTATCCCTGCCGCATGTGAGATGGATTTAAATAACGCATTGATGATGCTGGCATTACAATTGGCCGGTAATTCACCGGTCATGCTATTGGATGTGAATAACAATTACGGAGAGGATTTAAGCAAGTGTATCTTATTTCACTGCAGTGCAGTACCATCCACATTGATGTCAGATCAAGTGTGCGTGGGAGAGCATCTGATGTTTAAGAAGATCTACGGTGCAGGAAGTGGGATAGGAATTGCGAGCGGAAAAATCCTTGACGGCGAAGTGACAATGGGTAGCATGAAGACGGAAGATGGAAGAATTCATGCATTTATCAGCGAGGGAAGATTAACTGACGACCCGGTAGGAGAAGGCTTCTTTGGCTGTGGTGTTGTATTTGAGAAGGACAATATGAAGGATTTATTCCATTATCTTTGCGAGAACGGCTACCGTCATCATGTAGCATTGGTGCCCGGTCATTATGCGGAAGCCGTTGCTGAGGCAATGAATAAATATTTGGATTATGATGCACAGCAGGTATGAGAGAGAAGGAGACCAGAATGATGAATAGATTAGGCATTTTCATGAACTTTTGGGAGAAGAACTGGGATGCAGATCACAGTAAATATATCCGTAAAGCGGCTAATTTGGGATATGACATTTTGGAATTTCAAGCCCAGGCACTTTTAGAAAGAACCGATGACCAGATTAGAGAGCTTAAAAAGCAGGCAGATGATGCGGGGATAGAGCTGACATACAGTTTAGGTCTTGATCCGATGTACGATGTAGCGTCAGTGGATGAGTCCATACGAATGGGTGGCGTTCGCTATTTGCAGAACATTCTAAAAAAGATAGAAGTGGGCGGTGGACGTCTTCTTTCCGGTGTCAGCTATGCAGGCTGGGGAACTCCTAAGGGTACTTTTGAAGGAAAACAGGTTTATTGGAATCAAAGTGTGAAGAGCATGAGGGAGATTATTAGAACCGCAGAGGACTGTGGAGTGACCTATTGTGTAGAGGCCGTAAATCGATTTGAAACCTGCGTGATCAATACAGCTGCTGAAGCGTTAGCTTATATTAAGGAAATAGACAGCCCCAATATTGGTGTGCTGTTGGATACCTATCATATGAACATTGAGGAGAATAATATTGGGGATGCAATTCGCAGTGTAGGAAAGCATCTCACAAGCTTCCATACCGGGGAAAATAATCGTAGTGCACCCGGAAGGGGACACCTGAACTGGGATGAGATTTTTGGAGCACTGTCTGACATCGGATATACTGGACCTATCGTTTCCGAGCCCTTTGTTATGCAGGGTGGAGAGGTAGGAAGAGATATTCATGTTTATCGAGACTTAGTAGATGATGTTTCTGAGGCAGGATTGGATCGTGAGGCAGCTTATTTGCTTGATTTCGAGAAGAAAATGCTCAAAAAATATAATCTGGATTAAGGAGGAATGTAAGGATGCATGTACAACCGGAGAACAGGTATGGAGGCTATCGCGAATATGCCGTCCGTATCTCAGATGATCATACCTTGGAATGTAGTTATGCCGGGCACGGAGTTTTCGCTCCAGCCCTTTCCTTTATCATATCTACCAAGGGAGGAAAAAGCTATTGCCCTTCCGATTATTTTTCCATCAAGACAGAGTGGGCCCAGCCATGGTATTCCTCCTGGTGTGAGCTTCATCTCATTTGTTCGGAAGGTCCGTCGGATCTTGAGACAGTAATCGTGGATTGTATCATTAACCGTGACGGAATTTGCTTGGATGCAAATTTACCGGAAGGATATACCATTCAATTTAAAGGGGAGCTTTTCTGGGGAGAAGCAGAAGACACCCTAGCTGTAGCAATAAATCGAAAGAAACCGCCCCATACCATCCTCCGCGCGGCCTTGGGAGAGGTAGCAACGAAGGCAGAGGATAGTCTGTTTGACCGAAAAACAGATACCGTGCTGTCCTTTCAAAGTGATTCTTCTCGATTATATCATGACAGGGGCAGATATCGTTTTACCTCCAAAGGAAAGTTGAAGATTTCGGTGCAGGAGCACTATTACGAGAGGAATTTTCATGTAAAATATGGAGCAATCAATAAACAGAATACCTTCCCAAAACCTCCAGCCGGATGGATGACGTGGTATGCGGTGAAATTCGATGCCGGAGAGCAGGCAGTACTGGAAAATACGAAGCATCAAGAAAAGCTGTTAAAGAGCTATGGTGCAGACACCATCTGGGTGGATTGGGAATGGTATCACAGCGGGCTTCCAAACCCCAATCCTCCTGAGCAGATTGGCTTCTTTACACCGGATGAGGAGCGTTATCCCCGTGGGCTCAAATTCGTTTCTGAGGAAATTAAGAAAAGCGGATTTAAAGCAGCCCTTTGGGTAGGTCCTACGAATGAACCTGCTCTTACCCCCCTATGCAAGAAGTACGAGGATGCAATTTTGGCAGAGCATTCAGAGTGGTGTGGAAAGTACTTTTTTGATATTACCAATGAGCGTGTTATAAATGAGTTGATTCCGGAGGCATTTCAAAAGGTATTGGATTGGGGATATGATGCATTGAAATGGGATTGCCTTCCTATGACCAGTGAAGTGACAGACAGATATCATTCTTTTTTGAAGCATCCGGAAATTACAACCGAGGCGGCCTTGCGCCGCTTAGTGCAAAAGGCAAGAGAGACAGTAGGAGAAGACTTTTATATGCTGTCCTGTTCCGGTGAGTTGGATCGGGTTACTTTGATGGCAGCAGATATTTTTGATGCAGCGCGTATCGGTGCTGATGTGTGGGAGTGGAAAACCTTTGTGAATGATGCAGTAAAGCGGATCGTACACCTATATCCCTTTCATAATGTCATGCTCTATTGTGATCCGGATAATGTGGTTATTCGACCGGAATTTTGTAATAAGCTTCAAGCAATATCCAGGGTATCCCTGGTTTCCCTTCTGGGATTGCCAATGACCTTCGGAGATGATCTGCGTACATTAGAGGAGGAGCGGATTGAGATGCTGAGGCGTGCATTGCCTGTAATGGATGTTCACCCCATGGACATCTGGGAAGAAGAATTATCAGAGCAGTGTCTCATTATTCAGCTACAGATCAAAAAGCCCTATGAAACCTGGAGTGTGGTGGATGTTTTAAATACCGATGAAACACAAAGTGCAGAAATGACTGTATCCTTCCAAGATGATCTGCATTTGGATGAAGGAGAATATCTGGTGTATGACTATTGGAATAGGAGCTTTTTAGGTTGCTTTAAAGACGGATACTCGGTTCATTTGCAGCCATGCGAATCCAGTGTTTGTGCTGTGCGTCGGCTGTCAACGCATCCCCAGATTCTATCCACGACCAGACATCTGTCACAAGGGGCAGTGGATTTGGTAGAGGTTTTCTGGGATGAACAGAACAGTACCTTGTCAGGAATTGCAGAAACGGTGGCAGAGGATCCCTATACACTGGTTATTTATGTACCAAAGGACTATGAGGCAGATAAAAATATAGGACAGCAGAAGGGCCAAATCTTTGAATATTCATTGGATACCACAAAGGGCGGAAAGATTCCCTTTGCTATTTCCTTTACTAAAAAGATCTAAGGCTAATGAATTCACTGTCAAGGGATGAATTCATCATCATAAAAAGCTAAGCGGAGGACCTGAAATGTATCAGAACACAGCAGAAATAACAGCATTTGCCGATGAAATGTGGAGTAAGATTGAAGGGAAAATGGAAAAAGTCGTTCCGCGTACCATCGGAAAAATTCCATACATAGCAAGAAACGGAGTCTATGATGACAGAAGCAGCGATACACTGATCAATAGTTGGACAAATGGCTTTTGGTCGGCATGGATGTGGCTTTTGTATGTGGGAAGCAAGAAAGACATTTATATGGAGGCTGCGAGAAAAGCTGAGGATCAATTAGACGCAGCTCTTCAAAAATATGATAAATTGGACCACGATGTGGGATTTTTATGGCATATTAGCTCAGGAGTAAATTATCGACTAACAAAAGATGAAAAATCCAGAAATCGTACCCTTTTTGCCGCCAGCACGCTGGCTTCTCGTTACAACGAGACCGGACGATTTATTCGTGCTTGGAATGGTGAAGAAAAACAAGGATGGGCAATTATCGATTGTATGATGAATCTGCCACTTCTGTACTGGGCATCGGAGGAATTACAGGACCCGCGTTTTGCTATGATTGCCAAGGCTCACGCGGATACCACGATGGAGAATCACATTAGAAAAGATGGCTCGGTGCGCCATATCGTCATCTATGATTATGAGAATGGTGGAATGCTAGATGATCTAGGTGGTCAAGGATATGAGAAGGGGTCTTCCTGGTCCAGAGGACAGTCTTGGGGCTTGTATGGATTTGTATTAAACTACAACCACACGGGAAAGCAGGAATATCTGGATACTGCAAAACGTATTGCCAATTATTTTATTGCAAGTGTTGCAGACACAGATTATCTTCCTTTGTGTGATTTTCGTGCTCCCTTATCACCGGTACTGTATGATTCTACGGCTGGAGCAATCGCCAGCTGCGGTTTGATTGAATTGGCAAAGATCCTGCCGGAAAACGAGGGGCGTATTTATATTAATGCTGCTTTGAAAATTTTAGAAGCAATGAATGAGAAGTTCTGCAATTGGGATCAGGAGTATGATTCTATTTTGCAGTACGGAACGGAAGCTTACGCCAATGAGAGAGGTCGCCATCAACCAATCATCTATGGTGATTATTATATGACACAGGCTATTTATAAGTTAAAGGGTTTTGGACAACTTTTCGAATAGAAGATAAACGGATCTAACTTATTTAAAGGAATGTACGAGGAGAAAACAATATGAAAAAACAACTTCGTTTTGGTGTGATTGGTTTGGGAGGAAGAGGTCGTTCTATGATGCAGCATGTGATTTTGCCGCGAGAGAACGTAAAGATTGTAGCTGTTTGTGATGTATATCAGGACCGCGTGGAGCGTGCACTAAGTATCTTACAGGATGCCGGTACGGAGGCAAAAGGTTATCAAGATTATCGTAAGATGATTGAAGAGGCACATTTGGACGCCGTTTATATTGCTACCTCATGGCAGACACATTTTGACATAACGATTGCATGCCTGGAGGCAGGTGTAGCAGTGGGAAGCGAGGTGGGCTGCAGCTATTCTCTTGAGGAGTGCTGGAAATTGGTTGAGGTACAGGAACGAACCAAAACTCCCTGTATGATGTTGGAGAATTGTTGTTATGGAAGAGATGAGATGATGATTCTGAATATGATTCATCAGGGTGTGTTTGGTGATATGGTACATTTGCGGGGAGGATATCAACACGATTTGCGTCGTGAAATTTCTTATGGATATATCAATCGCCATTACCGTATTGACAACTATAAGAATCGTAACTGCGAAAATTATCCCACCCATGAGCTGGGACCTATTTCACAGATGCTTAATATCAATCATGGAAACCGCATGGTATCCTTAACATCGATGTCTTCTCTTAGTGCCGGCTTACATGAGTATATTTCAAATCATGAGGATGTAACACCACATTTAAAGGATTATCATTTTGCACAGGGAGATATAGTTACGACTATGATTAAGTGCGCACATGGAGAAACAATCCTTTTGACACTTGATACGACACTTCCTCGTCCATATTCCAGAGGACTTAGAATTCAGGGAACAAAGGCACTTTTCCAGGAAGATAATCGCTCTATTTTTATTGATAATGAACACAACGAATATGATTTTAAATGGAAGGAGCAGTACAACAATATAGATTATTATCGCGAGAAATACGAGCATCCCATGTGGAAGCAGTATATTATCGATGGTGTGAAGAGCGGCCATGATGGAATGGATTGGTTGGTCATGAGTGCTTTTATTGATGCTCTGATTACAGATTCTCCTATGCCGATTGATGTATACGACATGGCTACCTGGCTTTCAATCTCTGTTTTGTCTGAGCAATCTATTCTCATGGGATCCCAGCCAGTTGCAATTCCGGATTTCACCAGAGGAAAGTGGGTGTCAGAATAAAGATGGTAGTAAGTAAACGAAGTGTATTCAAATCGTACTTACTGATCACGATCGGAACGTTGATCATGGCGGCAGGAACTAACTTTTTTATGTTCCCCAATAATTATTCTGTGGGTGGTGTGACAGCACTTTCGATAATCCTTACTGCATTTTTCCCTAGCTTTACTGCAGGAGAGTATATGATTGTGATTAATATCTCTCTGCTGGTATTGGCATTATTAGTCTTTGGAAGAAAATTTGCCACTCGTACAATCTATTCTAGTATTCTTTTGTCCGTAAGTACCAGAGTACTGGAAATGGCTCTACCAATGCCTGAACCATTTACGAATCAAAAATTTTTGGAGTTGGTCTTTGCCATCGGGCTAAAGGCCATTGGTAGTGCGATTATCTTTAATGAAGCCGCCAGCTCCGGTGGAATGGATATCATAGCCATGATTTTAAAGAAGTATATGAAGATAAATATCGGAGGAGCCATTTTATATACAAATCTGATATTAGCGATTTCCAGTATCTTTGCCTTTGGCTTTGAAACGGGATTATACTCCATTCTTGGACTTTTGTTAAATGTCTTCTTTGTGGATAATTTTATTGATAGTATGAATTTAAGTAAATGCTTCTTAATTGTAACAGAACAATGTGATGAAATATGTAGCTTTATCAATCATGATTTGCATATGGGTGCGACAGTCTCGCCGTGTACCGGAGCATTTTCAAACAATGATAAGAAGATTGTTATTACGGTATTGAAGCGATCTCAGGCAGTGGACTTTAGGAAAATAATCAAAACCATAGACCCACATGCATTTTCGGTGGCAATAAACTCTAGTGATATTCTGGGAAAAGGATTTCGTTATCTCGAATGAACCACTAGCTTCATACACGATTTCTCGAAATATCCATGATTATGGTGTTATCCGGGAAATAAAATGTAATTTGAGCTATTCGGTAGAAGCATTGAATAATTGGAGGATTACTTATGAATTGTTTGATTACCCCTATGAAAGAAGGTATTATCAGAATTAGTAAATGCGAAAATATGACTGAAAAATATCTTGAGAGATACGGCATTGTAAAGCTTCCGCCAAAGGAACCGGTTACAGAGGTGATCGTGGAAGAGAATGCAGTTATTCTTCCGGATGGAAGAAAGCTAACATTTACAATTCGTCCAGAGGAAGATGATTCTTTCTGGAAGCAGGAGATGGACTATCAGCTTCAAAAATTCAAGGAATGTGTTCCATCTCGTCGTAATGTAGAAGGAAGACTGGATGAAGCTCCAGCCCAGTGGAACGAAGCTTTGGATGTTAGGGATTCCGGTAAGAAATTCGGTATCAGCTTTGAAATTGATGAGAATGAGAAATTTTATGGTCTGGGCGAAGGTAACAGAGAACATATTCAACATCGAGGGGGATCCTATCAAAATTGGCCGGTTTATCAGTATAATGAAATTGCTATTCCTTTAGTCTACTCCAACCAAAATTGGGGACTCTTTATTTTTGCAGAAGACAGACACTTTGTGGACATAGACGATTATGCAAAAGGAAGATTAACCATACTGGGCAATTTTGATGAACTTGATGTTTTTATACTATATGGAAAGAGCATGAAGGATATTGTCAGATTATATACAGACATTTCCGGAAAAAGCATGTTACTACCTAAGTATGTATATGGTCTTACTTATATTGCGCCGATGTATCAGAATCAGTTTGAAATATTGAATGATATGATGAAGTATCGTGAAAAACATATTCCTTGTGATAATGTCAGCTTGGAACCGGGGTGGATGAGCAAGCCCTATGATTATTCCTTTGAAAAAAATTGGGATCTGACAAGGTTCTATATAGACGTGTGGATGAGGAAAAGAGAGTATCCGTCTCAATTTCTATCAATCATGCGCAGATTTGGTTTTCATGTAGGACTATGGAATTGTATGTATTACGACCTGTGTGACCATGAGGAACGACTTGTTACGGGAGTGGGACAATTACCTTCCTGGTATGAGCATATGAAGAAATTTGTGGATGCAGGTGCAGATGGTTTTAAGATTGATCCTTCTGATATGTTGATACGTGTGGATCCAAATAAAATATATACCAATGGAAAAAGCGAGCTGGAGATGCACAATGTCTCTCAGGTGCTTGTTGTGAAGCAACTGTATAAGGGCTTTACAGAGCAGATAAATAAACGTCCTTATCTACATTATTGCGGAGGCTATACGGGGCAGCAGCGATGGGGCGGAGCGACTACGGGAGACAATGGAGGAAAAGAAGGCAGCATGATATGGTTGTTAAACCTTGCCATGTCAGGCTTTATGAACACTACAGTAGATATGGATATTTATAGCCCGGAAGCAATTCATTTTGGTATGCTGGCACCATGGGCTCAGCATAATGCATGGGAAGGCTGTCGCCAGCCTTGGTACGCAGGGGAAGAGAATGAACGTGTTTATACCTATTATTCCCGTTTGAGATATAGCCTGATTCCTTATATCTATTCAGCAGCCATTGAATGCCATGAAACTTCTGTACCAATAATCAGACCAATGCCTATGGAATTCCAAAATGATGAAGAATGTATGGAACTTTCTAACCAATATATGTTAGGGGAATCTATTCTTTTAACTGCATTTACGGATAAGATTTATTTGCCTAAAGGTGGCTGGATTGATTATTGGACGAACAAAGAATATGAAAGTAATGGTGAGACATTGAATTATATACCACCAAAGGAACGAGGTGGTGCATTCTTTATTAAAAAGGGAGCCATTATTCCGAAGTGGAAGGTTAGAGATTACATGACTCAGTACACCGAAGAAAAGATTGAACTGCATTTTTATCCAATGGGAAGAAGTTCGTATATATTTAGAGAGGATGACGGAGAAACACTGGATTATGAACAGAACATTTCCAGTCATACCATGATTACCTGTGAATGTGTGGAAGATAGAGTTCAGATACATATTGGAATGCGTGAGGGAGAATATATTAATAAACCGGAGAAAAGAACATGGCTTATTTATGTTCATGGTTCAGATAAGGAAATTACTGTCACATGTGAAGAGAAGGATGCAGAGGTTATGGTTATGGAGGGGTCTTGATATGGCATTGATTGATTTGAAATTATATAGTGAAGTTCTAAAAATGGGCACTGAAGTCAATGTTATTATTCCGCAAAAAAGTACGATCGATTCAACTGATCAGACGCAGAAGACTTTGAGTGACGCATATCCCTGCTTATATCTGCTACACGGATTAGGAGGCGACTATTCCTCTTGGATTCGACGTACTTCGATTGAAAGATATGCCGAAAAATACAGCATCTGCGTGGTGATGCCTTCGGGGCTACGGAGTTTCTATACGGATATGAAATACGGACTTCCTTACTACACCTATATTAGCCAAGAACTTCCTGCGTTGATTCGGTCCTTTTTTAAAATTTCAACCGAACGTAAAGACACATTTATTGCCGGTCTTTCCATGGGTGGCTATGGTGCCTTAAAGATTGGTCTTAGAAATCCGTCACAGTATGCTATAGTAGCCGGACTCTCATCTGTATGTGATATGCCTTCCCGAGCATTAGGACTTGATGATGAATCCTTGCTGAAGCCTATCTTTGGAGAGGAGCTTATCGTTTCTGCAGAAGATAATTTATTTCAGATTGCAAAGGCGCATCAAAACGACGCAATTAAGCCGAAAGTTTTTATGGGTGTTGGCACAGAAGACATGCTCTATGAGGAAAATGTACGGTTCCAAGCCGCGTTAAAAGAAAACGGTTATGACATTACTTATAAAGAATCTGCAGGAACACACTCTTGGGAGTTTTGGGATGAATATATTAAGTATGTTCTGGCTTGGATGTTTGAATAAAACCTAAGACAGTCATTGATTGTAAATATTAACTACTGTTTTGGAGTATGTAGCTATAACATAGAGGGTAAAAAGTGTTTTGCAGTACATCTCAAATTTTTACCAACATTTGGGATGCACTGCAAAACTACTATACTTCGCATATTTCATGGGTGGAATTCCAACCATACGCTTAAAAACGGTTATAAAATAATTATAGTCCTTAAATCCGCACTGTGAGGCGATTTCTGATAAAGGGAGTTCTGATTCTTCTAAGAGTCTTTTGGATTTTTCAATTCTTAAATTCCTAATATGTTCTGCTATTCCAATTCCATAACTCTGCTTAGCGATTTCATAGAGCTGCGTTTTTCCAATGTAAAATTTTCTGCATATGGAGATGGCATCAATCTGTTCGGTAAAATGTTCGGATATATATTCATCAATCTGAACAGGAAGCTCCTGATGTCTTAAATATACCATACGCTCCAGGCACAAATAGGAGGCAACTGCCTGCAGAATGTGAGATGCAGAAGCAATATAATCCTCTGTGATAACGGGCAGCTTCCGGCAGGCTTCCTGTAAGGAGTCCATATCAATATGATAATCCTGGCAGAGTGTCTTTATCTGTTCCCAGCCTTCTTCATAGGTAGGATAGGAGAATACGTGACCAAAAAGTAGATAACCGATTACGATATTTCCAAGATACAGCGGTTCAATATTTTCTGTTAATCCGGCATGACAGCGATAGGTATATGGTGAATGACGTCTGGCTGCGACTTCACAGGCGTGGATATCGCTGAGCTTACATTTTGCTTCTCCTTGCTGATCAGTACGAATAAGCTGACAAAAGGGTGCAATCTGCTCAGGATATGCGGTCAGCTCATGAAAGGTGTCATCAAAAACTGTAATCCGAATATGAGTCAGATTATAGAAATCCTTTAATATAGAATTAAGTTTCGTTAAATCAAAACTAGATATCATAGGCACACTCCTGTATAAATTCTCTCAATAGAAATACATTATAATTTTAACACATAAACGAACGAATTTAAAGCATAGAGAAGATATATCAAACATGATCATGTCTAAGACTAATATACAAAAATCGACTGGCGAACGAATTTAAAGTAAAAAGAACATACTTCTATATACTCTCCTTTGTTAAGAAACTATTATTTAATCAGAGACTTGCAATCGAAGTTGGATAAAAAGATAGTGTTACAAAAATGGATCAACAAATATGTAGATATCATCTATCAAGAGAAAACAGACAAAGGAGAATAGCCATGTTAGTAACCTTAAATGATGTAATGAAAATTGCCGAGGAGAGAAAAATTGCAATCGGTTCCTTTAACACACCGAATCTAGAGGGATTACATGCAGTAATCGAAGCAGCACAGGAGCTGGAGCTTCCGGTGATTATCCAGTTTGCACAGTGTCACGAACCTTTAATTTCACTCTCTGTTATAGGACCAATTATGGTTGAGGCAGCAAAAAAAGCTACGATTCCGGTATGTGTCCACTTGGACCATGGTGAGACCCTGGAATACTTGCAGCAGGCTTTGGATATGGGTTTTACAGCTATAATGTATGATGGATCCACTCTATCTTATGATGAGAACTCTGCCAATACCAGGAAAGCTGTAGAAATGGCCGCTAAGACAGGTGCTTCTGTAGAAGCAGAGCTCGGCACCATGGGTAAGAGAGAGTCCGGCTGCGGTGATTATGGAGAGGAGGATCACAGCAAGATTTATACAGATCCCGAACAAGCGAGGGTATTTATCGCTGATACAGGAATTGATGCACTTGCTTGCTCCTTTGGAACGACACACGGCATTTATTTGACAGAACCGAAGCTGGACTTTGATGTCGTTAAAAATGTGCGTGCATCGACAGGTAATATTCCAATTGTGATGCACGGCGGTTCCGGTGTAAGTAAAGAGGATTATAAGAAAGCTATCAAAGCCGGAGTCCGTAAGGTGAATTACTTTACCTACATGGACAAATCCGGTGGAAACGCAACGGCAGAGTATATCAGAAACTTAAAAGAAAACGAACCTGTATTCTTTTCTTCCATAGTGATTGCAGGAAGAGCAGCGATGAAGGAAAACGTAAAAGCGGCAATGAAGATGTTCGCTTTCATGGATTAATAAGAGAAGGAGATAAGAAAAATGGGAAAAAAAATCACATTTGCATTAGCATTTTGTAACCGCGGTTTTATGCCGGGAGAACTGATTTACCAGGCAAGAGAGGATATGATCAAAGCTGTTACCGATGCAGGCTTTAATTATATTGCCATGGATCCGGGCTTGACCAGATATGGCGGAATCGAGACAAGGGATGAAGGACGTCTTTATGCCAAATGGTTAAAGGAGTATGAGGGAATCTATGATGGTGTTATCTTCTCTATGCCGATCTTCGCGGATGAAAACGGTGCTATTACTGCACTTCAGGATGCAGGTGTACCGATTCTGATGCAGGCATATCCGGATGAAATCGGTAAAATGGACTTTACACACAGACGGGATGCTTATTGTGGTAAATTCTCCGTAACCGATGTATTTACACAGTATAACGTACCCTTTACCGTAATGAAACCTCATGTAGTCCATCCGTTGTCCGAAGCTTTTGCTCAGAACTTAAAGGATTTTGCATCAATCTGTCGTGTGGTAAACGGTATGAAGAGGTTCAATGTAGGCTGTATCGGAGCCAGAACTACCGCATTTAAAACAGTTCGTTTTGATGAGATCACCTTACAAAAATACGGTATCAATGTAGAATCCTTCGATTTGTCAGAATTAATATACAAAGTTGAGCACAAAGCAGATGGAGAAGCTGCAGTTGTGGAAAAAATCAAAACACTTGAAAATTACACCGACTTTACCAGAGTTCCGGATTCCAACAAGCTAACGCTTGCAAAGATATCGGTTGTAATAGATGAGTACATAGCAGAATACCATCTGGATGCTTTGACCTTGCGCTGTTGGAATGAGATGGAAACCTATCTGCGTGTATGTCCCTGTGTACTCTTAAGCGAGCTGAATGACAGAGGAATTGTGGCTTCCTGTGAAATTGACATGTGCTCCGCACTCACCATGCGTGCCATGAACCTGGCAAGTCAAGAACCTACTGCTGTACTGGATTGGAACAATAATTACGGTGACGATGAAAATAAGGTCATCCTGTTTCACTGCGGACCAGTTGCACAGAGCCTAATGACTGGAAAAGGAACTGTTACTGAGCATAAAATGTTTGAAAAAAATGATCCTGGTTCGGGCTGGGGCTGCAATGAAGGAAGAATCAAAGCGTTCAAGACCACGATTTCCAATTGTCAGACCAAGGATGGCAGGATTATTGCATATGCAAGTGAGGCGAAGTTCACCGATGATCCTATTGAAGATGGATTCTTTGGCTGTGGAGGTGTCTGTGAGATTCCTGATTTGCAGAACAAGCTTATCAAACTGGCAAGAGGCGGTTTCAAACATCATACCTCTATCGGAGTAGGACATATGAAAGAAATCTTAAAGGAAGCATTTACGACCTATCTGGGGTATGATTGGGTTGACATAGATTAATCATAAGGAGTCTTATCATGAAAATTGCGGGCTTAGATATCGGAACCACAGGATGTAAATGCACAGTATTTGATGAGCGAGGAAAATATGTAGATAAAGCCTACCGTGACTACCCGGTGAAACGGAAGGTGGGCGGACATGAAATAGACATTTCAACGGTGATGGATGGTGTGTATGCCTCTATACAGGAGATGGCAGAGAAATATCCGGACGTATCAGGAATTGGAGTAACCAGCTTTGGAGAAACCTTTGTCTGTGTGGATGAGGCAGGTAGTCCTCTTTACCCGGCCATGCTTTATACCGATCCGAGAGGAAGTATGGAATGTCGGGAGCTGATCGCGAAGCTTGGAGAAAAAGATATTGCAGGCATCACAGGCTTGCGTCCGCATGAGATGTATAGTGTATCAAAAATTATGTGGATCAAAAAGCATTGCCCCGAAGTATATGCCTTGACCAAGCGAATTTTTCTAATGGAGGATTATGTAGTATATCATTTGACCGGAAAAGCTCAAATAGATTATTCTCTAGCAAGCAGAACGATGGCTTTTGATATCAAAAAGCTTTGCTGGAGCAGAGAGATATTTGAAGCGGCTGGAATTGATGTGGGACTTATGGCAGAGCCGGTACCGACCGGAACCATTGCGGGGACGATTACATCCGAAGCAGTACAGAAGACCGGCTTAAGTAAGAAAACCCTAGTGGTGTCAGTCAGCCATGACCAGGTAGCTGCAGCCATAGGTGCAGGTGCCTTTGATTCCGGTGTTGCCGTAGATGGTGCAGGGACAGTGGAATGTCTTACACCAATTTTCGACGAACTTCCGGATATTGATAGTATGTATAAAGGTTATTTTGCTGTAGTACCATATGTAATCCCGGGAAAATATGTTGCATATGCATTTTCCTATACAGGAGGAGCTTTGTTGCAATGGTGCGCAGAGACATTGGCAAAGAAAGAGGCAGAGCTGGCAAAAGCACAAGGAATTACCTTAAACAAATATCTGGAGAAGATTTATTCCACTGGGCAGGAGGAAGAAGCTCCAAGCGGACTGCTGGTATTACCACACTTTGCAGGGGCAGCAACGCCCTATATGGATACCGGTTCAAGGGGCGCAATCTTAGGACTTACGATAACGACTACAGTAGCGGACATCTATAGAGGGTGTATGGAAGGCGTCGTATATGAGATGTACTTGAATATGCAGGCCTTAAGCGGTTCGGGAATACGGTTTACCAGAGTTCACGCAACCGGCGGCGGTGCGCATTCTGCGGAGTGGATGCAAATGAAGGCAGATATGCTGAATATTCCGATAGTTGCTTTAAAGACCGTGGATGCGGGAACAGTGGGAAGTGCTATGCTGACCGGAATTGCATCCGGACTTTTCAAGGATCTAGGGGATTCCGCAGCTCATATGGTAGAAGAGACAGTAATCTATAAACCAAGAATTGACATGCATGAGAAATATAGAAGGATGTACGAAAAATACAAAAATCTATATCAGCTAGTAAGACCAATGATGTAGAAAATATAAGTAGACAGGAGGAAAATAATGAATCCGTATATTGGTCACGATTCACAAGTTTATGGTATTGAAGAGCACCGTCTGGTAGGCGGTAAGGGTGATGGAATGCGACTTTATGAAGTCAATAATGGCAAGGGACTGATGCTTACAGTATCACCGGACAGAAATGGAGATATTACAAGATTGCGCTATAAAGGGATCAATATGAGCTATCTGTCTCCCTGCGGATATGTTGCACCGACCTATTATGACAGTATTGGAGGTAATTGGCTGAATTCCTTTACAGCAGGTTTCTTAACTACCTGCGGACTGCAGTCGGTAGGTTCTCCCTGTGTGGATGAGGGTGAGGAACTCCCGCTACATGGCTCCATTGCAAATCAACCCTGTGAACAGGCTTATTGGACAGAAGAAGCGGATAAAATGATTATACATACTGTTGCCAAGGATGAAACGATATTTGGCCGAAAACTTCGATTAGAGCGTAAAATAGAGATTTCTACTCAGGAAAATGTATTTGAAATCTGCGATACCATTAAGAATACCGGTGACAGAGTTGAACCGATAGAGATACTTTATCATATGAACATGGGCTATCCACTGCTGGACGAAGATAGCATTGTGACAATTCCTGCGGCAGAGGTAATACCAAGAGATACCCATGCAGCAGAAGACATTGCAAGGTGGATGTGTATGGAAGTGCCCACCTCAGGATATCAGGAACGCTGCTATTATCATAAGTTTGCCGATGAGAAGGGCTTAGCCTCTATTTTCCAACCTAAGCTGAATATGGGATTGTCCATCACCTTTGATGCAAGGGAACTGGACGGTTTTGTAGAGTGGAAGATGATGGGAAACCGCGATTATGTGCTGGGGCTTGAGTGTGGCAATTGTTATCCCGACGGCAGAGATGTCATGAGAAGAACCGGTATGTTGAAATTCTTACAACCGGGGGATATGAAAAAATACCGTGTAACGGTAAATATGATAGAAGGCCCTCAGGAAGAATCTTGAAAGATCTGTACGGAAAATACAGCTAATAAGTAAATCTATCCCCAAACAAGATCTGACTTTTATTATAGTAAAATAAAAAATTTAGTCTTATGGAATAAAAATATGGACTCATCGGAGATGCTTTTCCTTACCTTCGGTGGGTTCATTTTTATGTTAATGATTTGGTTGAGCTTATGACACTTGCACAGGGGGTGGACTTTTAAGATTGCATTGACACTTAAATCTATTATATTATAGAAGATTAACAAAATAGTCAATAAAAAATACAAAAAAACACTTTTTCAATATAAAATACACAAAAATCACAATAAGAATAAAGGAGATATATTCAATAATTGATATTTTCACGCAAATTTCTAGTTATATCATAGTGCAAGATTCCTAAGTGTGTTATAGGATAATAATAGATTGGTAGTGCCATAAAAATATAGAAAAGGAGAAAGATGGTTATGAGAAGGTTTACAAAAACTACAGCACTTACTTTGGCATTTGTAACATTTATATCAAGTATGCCTATATATGCTGTAGCTGAAGAACAAGAAGCAGATTATATGTTTGGAAGTGTGGACACAGCCTATGCAACAGACATAGAATACGTGGATGATTTGGAGCTCTATGTTACTGGAGGTAAAGGATTTTATACCTCTCCTGATGGAAGTGTATGGACAGAACGTGCAAATGGAATAGGGATGGAGGTTCTAAAGAAAGAAACTTATGGTTTTGCCTATGGTGGAATAGAAAATAATAAAAGCTTTCTTGTTCTTCCGGACACAACAGTTAGTAATTATGCATATTTGATGAATCAGACACTATCTGATATGACAACCGTGTATACCTATACAACGGATCATATTGACTTACGTTTAAAAGGTACTGTGGAATGGGATAATTACACGAAAAAATTTTGGTGCGGTGCAGCACTTGCTGATGGGACCCAAGCAGGGCTGTATTATTCTGATGGTACATACATCTGGGATGAAGCGGCACAGCAAAATCAAATGCTTTGGACAAAAGCAGATACCGGAGCGAGTGCACTTATTACGGAGGTTGCTATTTATCCTAAGAATACAATGACCACGATAATTTCTAACATTACTTCTGATGATAAGGGACATCTTGTAGCCGTTGGAGTGTGGACGGATAAAACGTCAGGAGGAGATGTTTATTCTACCTTTAGGAATGGTTCAGGCGGTCTTACTTGTAAAACAGCATTGCTTGTGAATGCTACAGATGAGAATGTTCAGACTCAGCTTTGTAATTTTGACGCATACAGTGCAGCTTCTGGACTTTCCACAGCAGTTATTGACAAGAAATCTAATGTCATTATTCAGGATACAGTAACGTATAAGCTGTTGACATACTATAGCGGTAAATTTAATGATTTATGGAATCTTGGAAATAATGGAAAAGCAACAACATACAGTTCCAGTAATAAGACTGGTATTATGAAGGCCATAAAGTATGCAATTGATCCAATGCCAAATTCTAAATCAAACTGTATACATTCTAGTAATATGACCAATGCTCTAAGTGAAATAGTGTGTTTTGATGATAAAGTATTGTTAATTCCAAGAGCGGGTCAAGGGGTAGGTGGAAACAATTATCTTTCTGATATTTTTGTAGTCACATACGACGGCAGTGGGAATTTAAAAAATAGATTTTTGCCATTTATTAATAATGTAGAAACAGCAAAAGCTATAATGGGGGATTTGGTGAATGACAAAGCACCAAAGTACATAGCAGATGTAGCAGCAGGTCCTAAGGGTAAAGCTGTGCTAATAACAGGTAAGCATAAAAAGAATATTGCAACGGAGCAGAACTTTGCAACAACAATTGCTATCATGAATACCGTGAATACTGTTTCAGATAGTACCCTAAATGATGAGGTTACTGCACTTATAGACCGAACAGAAAACATTACAATGATAACAAGCCCTATTGTTGTAGAGGAAACAGATCAGATTGTGGTCCCGAGTAAGGATCCAGAGGTTACTCCAGAGGTTACCCCAGTGGTTACTCCGGGCGATACAGCACCAAAACTTAGACCAACCGGTAAAAACACGCAGGCATATGCAGATTGGCTTGAAAATTATCAGTCGGATAAGCTTGTAAAAACAATCTTAAAGAATAATATTGCTTTCGTACATGATTGTAACCGTGTATGGGTAGAGGATAAAGTTGTAGAGTATGATGAATTAACTACTCCAAATGCAAAATATATTGAAGATGATCAGATATTTATGCTTCCTGTCTCAGTTATAAATCAACTTTTTGATCTTGCAGAAACAGGTACAGATGGTATGATTTCATCAAATGATGTGAAGACTCTCACAGGAAAATATGTATTTATTGATCCTCGTGGATTTATTATGTTCTCTAATGAAAAAGTAATAGATGATGCTGTTCCTGAAGTAAGTGGTTGGAATGCTTATCGTGATTATTATACCGTTGCTGATGCTATGGGTTATATCTCATGGGAAGACAAAAACATTACGGAAGAGGAACGTTTGAGTTATATAAAGAAGTGGCGTGGTGCATTGTCTATTCCGGAGAGTGCTGATCGTGAGGCAAACAGTGCTTATCTGAATGGTGCGATCAACAATGCAAAAATTGAAATTGCAAAAATCAAGGTAAATAGAAACAGCGGAATATGTACTGTTGAAAGCTTTGATGGAATAGATTTAGATAAGAGTCTAATAACATCAGATCTTACAGAATATAAAACCAGACTTCATAATGCGTATAAGAGACTCCAGATTATTGCCATTGGATATGCTTGCTTGGAAGATAGTACCTCTGAAGAAGCAATAGAAATGAGAGAGGTCATTCTAGCTGGCATAAGATACTTGTTAGATTATTATTCGGAGGAGTGGGATTGCAAAACGGATAGCAAACAGAACTGGACTCTTACACAGTTTTCACTACCAATAACTAGTTCAAACGTACTTTGCTTAATGTATGACGATTTGGAAGCCACTGAGGAAGGAAGGCAACTCAGGACAGAGACTTGTCTTCAGATTTTTGATAAGGCGCCAATTCCAAATCTTAGAACAGCAGGAAGTCAGAAAGAATCTGAAACATATACGAATCGATTGTGGAGATGTTATAGTTACTTCCAAGCAGCAATGATTTCTGGCGATCAATACCGTATGAATTATGCGATGAAGTATTCAACAGCAGCATATTTGTATTCACCGCATAATACAGGTTTTGAAGGTTTGCAATTTAATAAGGATGGTTTCTATAAGGATGGATCCATGATTTTCCATTCCAATATTCCCTATAATATGGGTTATGGTTTAAGTTATAGTGTATTAATTTATGAACTTATGGAATTGACCAAAGATACAACCTTTGATATACGTTATATTTATGGATTTGATAATGTATACGATTTTTGCTTAAAGAACATGTTACCGTTTATTTCAAATGGAATTATGACTAAGATGACTGTTGGTCGAGGAAATGTTCTCGCTGATACATCTATTTTACGTAATATTGCATACATTGCAAGTAATGCACTTGATGCAGGAAAACGTGAGGAGATTACCTTAAGGATTAAGGAAAGTCTTAATGGAAGAACTTTTACCGCAGGATCCTTACAGTACTATATTAACAATGCAATGCTAGATACAATATACAATAACTTTAAATCTTATGCAGATAGCCTAGATACAGATATTAGTAGTACAAATGAAAGTACTGTTTATTACAATCAAGACCAGGTAATTCATGAGAGTGAAAATTTTACAGCAGCACTTTCTATGTCTTCTAACAGAATTGCAAAGTATGAAAGCTTTAAAACGAATAATCCTAGGGGATGGTATCTCGGAGATGGTATGCTTTATGTTTACACTGATAGTAAACAGTATACAGATACCTACTTTGAAAATGTAAATGGTTATTATATGCCCGGAACTACAGTAGATTCCACCATAAGAGAACCAATTCACACAGAAACAGAACCGAATTGGGGGCTTCCGGAAAATACATGGGCTGGTGGTGTGACTGATGGAGAAAACACAGTTGCAGGATATCAGTTAGGCAATCAGTATGTGTCCAAACTTGCAGGTAAAAAATCCTATTTTATGTTTGGGGACAAAATTATTTGTTTAGGTTCTGGTATTACAGGTGGTTCAGGAAATGTATATACAATTTTAGAAAATAGAATAATCGATAAAGCTGCTGATATTACACTTACGGATTACAAACATTCTATAAAAGGAATTATAGTAAGTGAACCTTCTAGGGAAGCAACCATTCATCAAGTAGTAGATGGAGATTTGAGCACATCCTGCTCATTGATGTATGTCAATGATGAAATCGTGTTTGATTTCGGTTTGAAGGTTGATATCGGTCTTGTCGGAATGGCATTTACATATGGTAATATAAGAAATGAATTTGCAAAAATACAGATATCTGATGATGGAGTAAACTATACGAATGTAACAGATTTTACATCATCTGGAGATAGTACGGGTATTGTTCTATATGATATGAACTGTTCAGGAAGATATTACAAAATAATTTCTCAAGGTTATAAATATCATACCGGAGGTGTAGGTACTAGATTCAGTTTAGCTGAGATCGTATTTTATAAGGAAGGTGTAACAGCAGAGCAGATTGAGACTTCGGGAAACATTATTACCACCGGATATGATGATTTAGTAGTAGATGGTACTGTTCAGACACCAGTCTTTAATAATTCAGATTTGCTTGAAAATCCAGAGTGGGTGTGGTTAGAAAACCAGGTTGGATTTGTATTTTTGGACAATTCAAAATTAAATATGATGCGCGAATACAATGGAGATGGAATCGTGTTTATGCGTATGTCTATAGAACATGGTGAAAATCCAATTGATGAAAGCTATGCTTATGTACAGTTGCCCAAGGCAACAAAGGAGATAACGGAAGCGTTTGCTAATGGCAATGATATTAGGATACTTGAAAACAGTACAAGAGCTCATGTGATTTATGACCAGTCAAGCGGACTAATTGGTGCAAATATTTTTGAAGAAGATGTAACTATAGAAGGAATTACATTCCATACGCCTTGTGCTGTTATTATTAACAAAACTGATGGTAAGATGTATATTTCTGATCCAACATGGGAGAATGACCAGGTAAGAGTAACATTACCTGATACAATGACAATTATGTCAGGGGATAGTATTTCAGTAACTGGTAACGAGATGGTTGTTGAAACGAAGGTAAGGAGAGGATCATCAAATCAAATTAGCTTTTCCTACGTTAATACTCCATAACCTGAGCAAGAACCAATATCAGCTCAAATCATATCACTAAGTTCTAGTTACAGCTTATCATATCCTATATTCAGGTGGTAACCACATATAGAACGTATTAGTTCCTGGATTGCTTGATCGCGTGTGCCAAAATGGACATACATTGCAGTAAAATGAAGGGTACTCTGTCGTTTGTCTCCGGGTTGGGCAATTAACAGGTCTCCTTTTTTTATTGGATAACTGTTGCCGTTAATGTGAGCGATTCCTCCATCTTTCGTAAAAAGCTCGAGTTCTTAATCTATAACGGTACGTAAATTCGTAATGGTATTAGAAGTAAATTTATCAGGATTCAAAAATTTTGATTCAGATTGGAATATTCCTGATGAGGAAATAATAGGCAGACTTGTATACATATGAGCTCCTTTTCAAGTGTTACAAAAGAGAGAATATCTAAAAAAGTGTATTGGATATTTATGGTAAGCACTTTAGATAAATGTTAACATTATTGTATCAGAATACAAGCATAAAAGCAAATTCGAAGAGGAGATATATTATGAAATGCATTTGGTTAGGGCAAGCAGGGCTGTTGTTTGATATTAATGGTGTTATTGTTATGATCGATCCATATTTGTCGGATAGTGTAGCAGCAGTAAATCCAAGGAATAAACGTCGAATAGAGGTGGATAATAGTTTTTTCGAAATACTACCTAATATCCTAATCTTAACACATGACCATCTGGATCATACAGACCCAGAAACATTGGAAGTAATCTTAAAGAAAAGAGAAGGCATATGTGTGTTGGCTTCACAGAATGCGTGGAAACGTGTGAGAACCTATGGAAATAATCACAATTATGTTATGTTTGATCGACATACAGAATGGAGCTGTGGATCTATTCACTTTCAAGCAGTTCATGCACAACATAGCGATGATTATGCTATAGGAGTCCTTATTACTTATCAGGACAAAACCTATTATGTATCCGGAGATACATTGTACCATAAGCAGGTTATCGAAGATATAAAAAATTCAGGAACAAATCTAGAGGTAGCATTTATTCCGGTGAATGGTGAAGGTAATAACCTGAATATGACAGATGCAGCCATATTCGCAATGGAAATTGGCGCAAAAAAAGTTGTCCCCGTGCATTTTGGATTATTCGATCATCTGAATCCCGGTAAAGATTTTGCTTGTGATAAAAAGGTTATCCCAGAAATTTATAAGGAGGTAAATATTTAAATGAAAGTAACAGATATTAAAGCATTTACAGTAGACTGTTATCGTACAAACTGGGTGTTTATAAAAATTGATACAGACGAAGGCATTACTGGCGTAGGTGAAGGAACACTGGAATATAAAGAGAAAGCTTTCCTTGGTGCATTAGAACATATTAAGGAATATTTGATTGGTCAGAATCCGCTGGATATTGAACGACATTGGCATAGTATTTACCGAGATGCGTATTGGCGTGGGGGTCCTGTATTAATGAGTGCGCTGTCTGCAGTGGAGATGGCATTATGGGATATTTTGGGTAAATCTTTGCATACACCCGTATACCAGCTTTTAGGTGGTAAAGTAAATGACAAGGTTAGAATCTATGTAAATGGATGGTTCTCTGGTGCAAGGGAACCGGAAGAATTCGCAGAAAAAGCAAAAACAGCAGTACAGCGTGGTGTCACTGCGATGAAGTGGGACCCATTTGGTAAGAGCTATCTTCAGATATCTAATGCAGATTTAGATAAAGCGCTTCGTTGCGTAGGGGCAGTAAGAGAGGCGGTTGGTAATCAGGTAGACATATTGATAGAAGGACATGGACGTTTCGATGTTCCTACAGGTATTAAAATTGCTAAGGAGCTAGAGCAGTTTAAGCCGATGTTTTTTGAGGAGCCAGTACCACCGGATAATTTGGAAGCACTAAAGGCAGTAAGAGATAAGTCACATATAGCGATATCAGCAGGAGAAAGATTATATTCCAGATGGGACTATCGTAAATTATTTGATCTAAGAGCAGCAGATTATATTCAGCCTGATATTTCTCATGCAGGTGGTATTATGGAATTAAAGAAGATAGCAGCAGAAGCAGAAAGCAGATATATGCCATTTGCACCACATAATCCAAGTGGACCGGTTGCCAATGCAGCTACATTACAGTTGGCAGCAACTTGTCCTAACTTCTGTATACTAGAGATTATGTACAGTGATGTAGAGTGGAGAAAAGATGTAGTAAATGAGCAGCTTGAATACAAGGATGGTTATATAACCATACCTGATAAGCCGGGCTTAGGGATTGAAATTAACGAAGAGGAATGCTTAAAGCACCCTTATCAACCACATACATTAAGGCATTATTCGGGAGCACTGACAGATATTCGTCCTGCTAAGTCAGAATTATATTTTTAAGGAGTAATGACATGAAAAAAAGTGTTTTTATCACAGGAGCAGTAGTTAATACGGGTTTTGGAGTTGCGGAAAAGTTCGCGAAAGAAGGTTATACAGTATTTATTGGAAGTCGTAGTGTAGAAGCTGCCGCAGAGGCGGCGGCAAAGATTACCGCAAAATATGGTGTATTTTCTAAAGGCTATAAAGCAGAAAGTACGATGAGTGAAGCTGAGTTAAAAGAAGTGTTTGACGATATGAGACAAAAAGGTTATTTACTTGATTGTTTAGTATTAAACGCAGCAAACTTGGGGATAAAACAGGAGTTTCTTACAGTTAGTGTGGAAGATTTTGAAGATGTAATTCATACTAATATAGTTTGGAATTTTGAATTGGCACGTCAGGCGGTCTTGCACATGATGGAAAAGGGCAAAGGCAGTATAGTTTTTGTTAACTCGAATACAGCATATCGTTGTATCCCAGATAGAATCGCATACAGTGCTTCCAAGAGCGGTGCCCTTGGCATGATGCGTGCCCTTGCATTCGATTTAGGTAAATATAATATCAGAGTAAATGCAGTACTTCCCGGAATGATTAAGACTGACAGATG
This sequence comes from Bacillota bacterium, assembly GCA_023411555.1. Taxonomy (GTDB): domain Bacteria; phylum Bacillota; class Clostridia; order Lachnospirales; family Lachnospiraceae; genus Mobilitalea. The sequence continues at coordinate 1,376 of JAEYOQ010000031.1, read as the reverse complement.
GGAGAACAATTACAATAATTGTAAAAGTGCATTATCAAATTATACACCTCTTGGTGATATTGCAGATTTTGAAGATATTGCAAATGCAGTATACTATTTTGGTGGTGATGATTCCAAGAATACTACAGGTGCAGAGTTAGTAGTAGATGGTGGTAATATGATTCAGCTATATCCAATTATACCAGATGAGAAGAATAGTTTATGTGTATGAAGGTAAGCATAGCATATCGAAATCGTTCAGCTTTTTGCTAAGGTGAAATTAAAGCTGTGCACCTTGTGTGGTTAAAATATACACTGTTGCCACTAATTGCTTATTAAATATGTTCGTCATTGGTCTCGCACTTTTTTCTTAGAGTCTTCATTTTATGGTTCATACAGTTACATAGGAAAAGGGGCTTTCAAAATTAATAATAAATTAGTGGAGAAACAGCTCCCTTTTTATACATTAAATCAAAGAAGCGGTTTCCGAAGAACCCGCAAAAATGGTATAATTAGTTATGCCAATAACTTCATTACACAATAAAAATTATACCGAATTTAATGATGGATATTAAGTAGTTTTACCATTAAGTTTGGAAGGTTTGATACCTGAAGATAATTCTGTCCGACTGCTGAGCCACATATTGGAGGGATTAGAGTACACGAAATTGTACAAGGCTTACTCTTCTACAGGAAGAAATCCGGCAGTGGAACCAAAGACCATGTTCAAAATCATGACCTATGTTTATTCACAAAACATTTATTCTACAAGAAAAATTGAAACTGCATGCCGTAGGGATATTAATTTCAGATGGCTTCTTGCGGGGCAGGCTGCCCCTGACCATGTGACAATCAGCCGTTTCCGTAGCCATTTCCTTTCTAATGATGTCGTGGATGACCTGTTTTACCAGCAGGTGCTGTATCTTTATGAGGCCGGAGAAATCCGGGTTGAGAATGCTTTTATCGATGGGACTAAGATCGAAGCGAATGCCAACAAGTATACATTTGTCTGGAAGAAAGCAGTCCTAAAGAATGAAGAAAAAATGATAAAGAAAGCAGAAAAACTCATTACTGAAATCAACCTGGCTGAGGTTAAGGATTTTTCATTAAGGGGAGAAACTGCCATAAAAGATATGGAATCGGTACTTTCGTGGCTTTATTCAGAAAAAGAAACAAGGGGTATCCAATTCGTAAACGGCACAGGGAAGCGAAAAACGGATATTCAGAGATGGATTGAAAGGCTAGAGGAATACCGGGAGCGCAAATTATCTTATGACAGCAGTAAAGAACTGATGAAAGACCGCAACAGTTATTCCAAGACAGATCCCGATGCAACCTTTATGCACATGAAGGAGGACCATATGAGGAACTCCCAGTTAAAACCCGGATATAATGTC
>JAEYOQ010000007.1 GCA_023411555.1 Bacillota bacterium | reverse complement strand
ACGCAAAAAATTCTGAAAATCCAACTTCCAGAGGAGCACATCACGGTGTTCCCTATTTTTTTACTCAAAAAGAAAGGACGTGTTTCAATCCTAACTTAAAAATGTTAGTTTTGAAACACGCCCTTTTATAATTATAACGCAGATAGGATAATTGCCAGTATATATTAAATTTTTATTTTCGTACAGCAATCATTAGAACATGTAATATTTTGCGATATAATGAGGTGTTCTCTTGTAAAAAAGTATAGAATAAATTGGATTTTTGTAGTAATATAAGAAATAATGCTATTTTTTTATCAATAAATACACTACCGGTAAATGGAATGTGATTGATATTTTATATTCTAACCAATTATAGGAGGCCCATTATGTTCGTAAACAAACAAAGAGGTGATTGTCAGGAGGCTCGTTGTATTGTCAATTATGTCAGCGGGAAAATGGAAGGGAGAGAAATTGAACTACCTGAAATTAAATATAGCTTACATAAAGAGGTATATGACTTATTTGACCGATTCTTTAAGAACGAGGAAATGATTTCATTATCTGCAAAGGATTTACTTGAACTTGTTACTAAGATGAGCAGCTATGATGTAAGTATGTCCCAGATATCCTATGACCTCAAGGATTTTGCAGGAGAGATTGCAGAGCTGAGTGAATCAAACCTTGCGATTGTTGAAGAAGCGACAGCAAGTATGTATATGGTATCGGAATCTGTAAATAATTCATCCGCTACGCTGGAGAAGCTTGCTGAATCATCGGAAAAGCTGATTGAAAAGAATAATGAAAGTATGCAGAAATTATCAGAAATAAGTAAGCTGAAGGAAAACGTAATGGAGAATTCAACAATTATGAGTGCTAAGATTGATGAATTGGTTGAATTGACCAATAAGGTAAATGAGATCGTCAGCAGTGTTGGTGCCATTGCAGAACAGACAAATCTGTTATCCTTAAATGCAACAATTGAAGCGGCAAGAGCCGGAGAGAACGGGAAAGGCTTTGCGGTTGTAGCTGCCGAGATAAGAAAGCTTTCTGATAATACGAGGAAAAGCTTAGAGGGTATGAGCTCTTTTATGTCCCATATCGAAGCTGCAGCGGTTAACGGAAGACAGAGTATGATTAATACCATTGAATCCTCCAAGGAAATGAGCAGTAAAATTGATGATGTATACTCAACTATGCAAAGTAACATGGAATTATTAAATTTGACAATCGATGATGTGCGATTAGTGAATTCAACGATGTCGGAGGTAAAATTATCTACAGAGCAAATCAATACTGCAATGGAAACCTCCAGTGCAGATGCGCAAAGGCTCAGCTATATGGCCCAGACAATTTATAAGGATTCAGAGAAGAGTGCGGAATTGGCGAATCAGATAACGAAGATTGATGATAGCTTGTCTGAGATCACCAAGAATTTATTTGCTTCCTTGAGAGGCGGTGCCCATTACATTACCAATGATGAGTTTAAGACTAACATAATGAATGCCAGAATGGCTCATAGGAATTGGATGGAGACTCTAAAGAAGATAGTAAAGGAAGATAAGGTTTATCCGCTTCAAACCAATAGTACCAAGTGTGCATTTGGGCACTTCTATCATACGATTTCTGTTGATCATCCCTCTATCAGGGAAGATTGGAATGCCATTGAGGAAGTACATGAAAAGTTCCATGTTTGTGGACACAAGGTAATAGACGCTATAAAAAATTCTAAAACGTCAGAGGTGCAGCTTCATTTCGCTGAAGCGGAAGCGCTATCCAGAAAGATATTTGAGCTACTGGATAGGATAGAAGAGGAAGTGAATATACAGACGAAAAATGGGGTTCAATTAATTGGTTAGGCAGTGCTGAGAGTGTATTATTATGTTCTTATTAATAACAGACTAAATCTTCAAAGGTGGGATTGTACTTTAATAATCCCACCTTAAATTTATATGGAATTATCTTATATAAATTGCATTGCATCGAAGGAATTGGTGTGTTATGATTTATTGGATTAAAGTATTGACTGGATAAATATAACTCCAGAAGGCTCAATGAGAAGCATGTAAAGTTAGATTGGTTATAGTGTGGTTACGGAGAGGTATTTATGAATTTTGAGAAATATGATGAAAGCATAAGGGGACTAATCAGTCAGGTATTGGAGCTAAGGATTGAGAAACCGGAAGAGACTATTAGTATCTGTAAGAAAATTATACTATACGGAAAGGCGGAAGGAGATAGCACTTTGCTGGGCTTTGCATATTACTATCTTGCCGAAGCCTATTTTGACTGCAACAAGTATGATGAATTCATTCAGAGCCTGATACATGGCTTGGAGCATCAGATGGAGGTACCTTTGGTAAACCTCATTGCTAAGTCTTATAATATGCTGGGAATCAATGCAGATAATCAAGGAAATCTTTCGGCAGCCATCGATTTTTATCTTACCTCTCTAAAATATAGCCGGGAACATGGACTAGTATATGAAGCCGGACTTGTGAATGCGAATATTGGGCAGATATATAAGCAACTGGGGGATTATAAGTCTGCGATTCTATATCTGGAAAAGGCACTCATCTATCTGAATAAGGATAAATCGAGCAGTGTCGTGAACAAAATCATTGCGGAGACGGCTATTGCCACCAGTTACTTACAGCTAGGAGAGCTTGAGACTGCATTCAACTGGTATTATAGAATAGAACGACGGCGAAAGCAATATATGGAGGCATCTCGTTATCCTTTAGTCATCTACTGCTTTGAGGTTCAATTCTTAAATCAGAGGAAGGAATATCAGAAGAGAGATGAGTTGTTAGATAAGATGATCCATATTCTGTTAGAAATACCCACTCTGCTTGATATGTATGAGGAAGCATTTCTGCTGTGCGATTTTTTGATGGACACCGAACGGTATGAAGAGCTTTGGAGAGTAGTTGATCGAATAGATTATCTGACCAAGCAGGCCGGAATAACGAATATGCAGCTTCGTGTATTAAAGTATAAGCTACAATTTTATAAAATACGGCAGAACGAGCCGGAATACAGGCTTGCTTGTACAGAGTATGTAGCTTTATCAGAGCGCCTGGAGGAAGAGAATAGAACGAATGCCAGGAGAGCAATCGAGCTACGTATCGATCTGGAATACGTGAAGGAAAAGCAGACCCTGATGCAGGAGGAGAATAAGCTGTTGTTGGAAAAGTCGGAAAGAGATCCTCTGACGAAGCTTCCTAATCGGGAGAAGCTAAATGAATACACTGAGATGGCTTTTGAAAAGGCCTATCGTAATAGTACGAATCTGGGGGTAGAAATCTTAGATATTGATTACTTCAAACAATATAACGATACCTTTGGACATCAGGCCGGTGACAAATGCCTGAAGAAAATCTCCCAGCTATTGCATTCCTTGATGGAACAAGGGATATTCTGTGCCCGCTATGGGGGTGACGAATTTATCCTTATTTATGAGAATATGACTGATGATGAGATTCTAGCATATGCAAGGAAATTAAGACAGCAGGTTATGGAATTGAATATAAGGAACTTTAACTCTACCGTCAGTCCGGTTGTAACTATCTCGCAAGGAATTCGCAATTCGGTTCCGAGGGACGGGAATAAGATATGGGATTATTTTTATGTGGCGGACATGTCGATGTATCATGTGAAGCGTACCACTAAGAATGATATTCTATTAGTACACAATGTGATAGAACAACAACAATTAGAAGGTTTAGGGGACGAAAATGACACGAAGAATTAAGAAATATGTGAGTGTAATCCTATTCTGCTGCCTAAGTATTCTGGTTGCTGTACCAGGTAGAGTATATGCAACGGATATTACAGGCAATGAGGGGCTGCCGCTGGAGGATAGCCAGGAAATTATCAATGGTCAGGACATTACAGACAGTCAGGAAATCACAGATGGTCAGGAGATTACAGACGGTCAAGAGACCACAGATGGTCAGGAGATCACAGATGGTCAGGAGATCACTGAAGATCAAGAGACACCAGAAGTGCTTGAGGAGAAAAAGGAGTACACAGGAGAGCTATATTTTCCCTCGAAAAAGCTTTCTCTTCAAGAAGGAGAGCAAAAAAAGCATGAAGCGAAGCTCACGGAGGAAAATCCCTCTGATGATGCCGTAGTATATCAGAGTAGTAATAAGAAAATCGTAACGATATCCAAAAAGGGTGTAATAAAAGCGATTCACTACGGAGAGGCAACAATTACTGCCACCCTTGGCAAGGCTACAGCCTCCTGTAAGGTGACGGTATCCAAGGATGTTAAGATCACCATCAGTGCAGCTGGAGATGTCACCCTATCAAGTGATATCAAACAGCCGGCAAGTGTTAATTTCTTTTCTGTTTATAACAAGCAAAAGGATGATGCCTATTTCTTCAAGAATGTGAAGTCTATCTTTGAACAGGATGACATGACGATAGTGAATTTTGAAGGAACTCTCAGTAATAATGGGAGCAGAGTCGATAAGCAGTGGGCATTTCGAGGCAAACCTTCCTATATCAATATTTTGAAAGAGGGCTCCGTAGAAGCGGTTGCCTTTGCTAATAATCATGTTCGTGATTATGGGGAAGTGAGCTATACCGATACCATAAAAAGCTTTGAAAAGGCAGGGATTGTCTATTCCTCCGATGCCCAGGTTGCTGTTTTCGAGACAAAGGGCGTCAAGATTGGCATGATTTCTATTCAAGAGACGAACAGAAGCGATCATAAGAAGGTCCTTCGTAAGGCAATCAAGACGATGAAGAAGATGGACCATGATTTGCTTATAGTAAGTATTCACTGGGGAATTGAACGGACCAGCCGTATTACCAAGCTACAGAAGGAACTAAGTCGTATCGCCATCGACGAAGGCGGAGCCGACCTGGTACTGGGTCATCACCCTCACGTTCTTCAACCGATTGAAAAGTATAAGGATGCTTATATTGTCTATAGTCTGGGTAACTTCTGCTTTGGCGGAAATACGAATCCTGCCGATAAGGATACCATGATTTATCAGCAGACCTTTAGCTTTCATAATGATAAGCTGGTGCCTTCGGATGAGGTGAAAATCATTCCCTGCTCCGTATCCTCTATCACGGAAAGAAATAACTACCAGCCGACACCTAGCACAGGTAGTGAAAAGAAGCGAATTTTGAAGAAGATCAACGGCTATTGCAAGCAATTCGGATTACAGTTTGATAGTAATGGGAAAATAAAAGCAAATAAATAAGGACTGTTACATAGCGAATGGAATACATATAGGAAAGGGCAGCATGCATCCTTCACACAGGTTGCAAGCTGCCTTTTCTAAAGTGTTAACCTACATTATGAAATCAGTCTTTACTCCGACAAATATAGGCTCATTTCTTGAATGATGGCATCGGCTGCGGCTTCGACGGTCATGTCTCCGGTAAAGAAATCCTTCGTCTTTGCGACAATAGCAGAGAGGATATACTCATTTACGGTAATCCTTTTGTTCACGGAGGTGCAAATATCAACATACTCCTTTGCCTGTGATGCACTCAAAGCATACAAGGTGAGCATTTCCTCGCTACCGTCCTCCTTTCTCCAAGTGGTACCGACAGAATATTGGCTTCGATCCGTTAAAGACATGGTGGTTAGGGCTTTTACATTAATCGGAAAACCATCATATAAATCACTTTTTTGGATATTCTCCGATAACACCGTACGGAGGAACTCCTTGCTAAGGTCTATTTTATCACTTTTACTGATGATTCCCAGCTCACAGATCGGAGTAAAGGAATTTTCAAAGGAAGTATAGCTGCCATTAAAGCGATCGGCCATGCCATAGGCATATATAGCATCAAGGAAGCTTTTTGTTGTAGAAAGAGCGAGATGCTTACCATTCTGCAATAGCCATACATTGTTGCCAGGTAGGTCATATACCGTTTCATAAGTGTAAGAATCGACGAAGCCACAATTCGATCCAATCTGCTTCAACTGCTTCAACAAGCTGATCAGATTGTCCTGATTGATTTTACCGTCATCATCCAGAATAAGATCCATTTGATATGGTGCAAAGGCTTTTACCAAATCTTCCACGGTTAGCTTGCCAAACAAAGAGCCCTCTGTATACTCGGATGCATAAGCGGCAAGTGCTTCAAGGGAGGTCAGACTCTTTGTATCCATGCTGCCATATAGGATCGGTAATCCGTATCTTGCAGGGATCCTATATATCTTACCATTTTCCACATAAGTATCTGCAATATTATTTAGTAGTGTTCCATCGTCGATCATCGGTTGAATGATATCACTGATATCGGCTAAGACACCCTTCTCGAGGAAGGAATCGGACGGAAGACCATCAAGGACAAGAATATCGTAATTTCCTCCTGCCAGTAGCTCTGTATTCAAAGCTCGGATATAATCCTCCTTGATTGTCATATCTGCCGCCTCATATTCCTGCTGCGTCATAGCGGTGGTGAAATTAACCTTAACATCCATGTGCTCTTGTTGGAATTCATATGCGGCCTGCCTTAAGGTATTGTTATCCGTAAGAGCATAGATATTAAGCTCTTTAGATGGAATGGTATCCACACTTTCATCGAATACATACTGCTTCAGGGTATAACCGTTTTCTGAATTATAGAGTACATAATACTGATTGGAGGCATCACATACAAAGCCAGCGCTCCACATGGTAGGCATAGCCAGCGAGGTTAGGGTTCCATCAAGAACAGTATTCCAGAGGGAGGTACCCTCTTCAAGCCGGAAGATACCATCTGAATTACAGATTAGTATATCCTGGTTATCTGTATCACAATAGATACTAGATTCAATCTTTGATTCCATGGGATAGCTGATGTTATCTGAGGTAGCAGGATCATGGACAGTGATACTTTTCAGCTTATTATTATCTGTTTCAGCGAGAATAAGCTTTGCTCCCATACTGTATAGGAACTCTTTGTTATAATTGATATCAGATACCGTGTATTCTATCTTCAGGTCCTCACCACTGTAAACAACAACCTCTCCACTATAATAGATGGCTACAAGTCTGCCATCCTCCAACATTGTTACCGATGATGGGAATTTATAGTTTCCATAAGTGGAATCCACCTCATCCCAACCCTCTGGATTCAGTACTTCAGAGGTTTTCCCATCCTTTGAACAGATTAAGTTAGCTTTCAAACCATTATCAACCAGATGGAGATAATATAAGTACTGATACCCGCTACTGGATTCCATAATTTGAGGCTTATAGGACCAGCCATTAGGGAGGGGATCAAGGTGTTTTAGCCATTCTGGTGTGGCATCAGTCCAGGTTCCGTCCTTCTCCAATTGGTACCCGGTGATAGAGAAGGGATTTTCACTAAAGCAATATAAAAAGGGTGTGTTATCCTTCTTTGTGAGATAAAGTGGACTTAGTCTTGCTTCTTCGGGCACTGGAATATCTTTTTCTACATATCTTCCCTTTGGTATGTGATTATTGGTATCTTCAGAAGCTTTTTTGCTGCAGCCGCTGAAAATACAGCTGATCACTAGGAAAAGTAATAAAATTTGCTTTGCTTTCATATCATGCTCCTCCTTTTGCATTCAAGCATTGTTCTTTGTCAGTATTGCATTATTCTTACAGATATGTTATAAATTGCTTATCTCTAATCTACCTTAAAAATATCTGAAGTTTTTCATAATAAATACATTTGTAGTGGATTATCATGAAAGGAGCGGTAGGGGATGTACCTTTTAATCATTGAGGATGATAAGGAGTTATGCTCCATACTTGAGTATCAATTAAAGAAAAATCAGATTGAAGCGGATTTTTGCTATAACGGAGTGGATGCAATGTTTTATGCTGGGAAGCAATCCTATGATGCTATAGTATTAGACCGTATGTTGCCTGGTATGGACGGTCTTACTATCCTTGAGACACTCCGTAAGTATAAGATTACCACGCCTGTCATTATGGTCACAGCCATGGGAACCCTGAGAAACCGGATCGAAGGATTGGATACAGGAGCAGACGACTATCTGACGAAGCCCTTTGATATAGAGGAACTTCTAGCGAGAGTTCGTGCTCTGGCAAGAAGGCCTGTGAGGATCGAGAATCTGGAGAAGCTTTATTTCTCTGATTTTTGCTTAGATTCTAGCATGATGAAGTTGATTAAGGATAAGGATAGCTGTAATTTGTCCAAGCGGGAATGTGATCTTCTGACTTTCTTTATCAAGAATCAGGGACAGGTTTTAACCCGTGAGATGCTACTGACCCGGGTGTGGGGGGCGGACAGCTATGTAACCGATGGAAATCTGGATAACTTTATCTGCTTTCTCAGGAAACGATTAAAGTCAGTACATAGTCATGCTAACCTGAAAACAGTTCGAAGTGTTGGTTATCAGCTGCTTGAGAACTAGGAAAGTTGAGGGAGCATGTTTAGGAAGCTTAAAATAAAGTTAATTCTTCTATACGGAATTACTACCAGTGTAATCTTAACGATTATTCTGGTGGGAATATCCATTGTGTATTATCAGCAAAGCTATGAACAGGAGAAGGCCTTGGTTCAGAAGAATGCCGAGCAGATTGTGGAAAAGGTTACGTCGGATAATATCATTAACAATACCTGGATGATTCAGATGGAAAAAGAGAATCATCTGATTATCCTCATTGAGGAGAATGGCAGGCTTCTGTTAAGTAATTGCCGATCCAGTAAGGATTCGTTAAAGGCTCCACTTGTAAGTGAGATCAAACAACGGGCGATGGAGGAGGGCATCAATCTAAATCGTAAGCCTATGTATTCGCGAAATGAGAAGACCTCGGTGCTTACGCTGGAATTAGGTTCACAAGGATCTTTTCTTGCAGAAGCAATCGCTATCCCCAAGGAGAGTGGATGGCAGAATATCATGGTTTTTTATGGGCCTCGATTAAAGGTACAGGCGGGCCTGATCATTATGATGATTATGATCGATTTAATAGGAGTAGCAGCACTTTTTATCATAAGCTCCTTATATATCGGAAGAGTCATCAGACCGTTGGAGGAAGGTCAAAAAAAGCAGAATGCCTTTGTGGCAGCCGCTTCACATGAGCTTCGTTCCCCTCTTACGGTAATTAAAACCGGAGTAGCATCCATGAGGGAGGATGTTAATAAAGCAGACCAATTCCTATCCCATGTGGAGGGAGAATGTAACCGCATGTCAAGACTGATTGATGATATGCTGCTTCTGGCAGCAGCTGATGCACAGACCTGGGAGCTGAAGATAGGCCCGGTGGACATGGAAACCTTGCTGATTGAATGTTATGATATGGTGTGTATCTGTCTAAATCAAAACCAGGCCAATATAAGCTTAGAATTACCGCAGGAGACACTGGGTAATCTGACCGGTGATAAGGAGAGGATTAAGCAGATACTAACTATTTTGCTGGATAATGCAATAAACCATACCCCTAAGGGCAATAGTATCGTGATTCGTGCGTATACTCAGAAGCATTTTATTGTTATTGAAGTTGAGGATCATGGAAAAGGGATCACCGAGGAGGATAAGAAGCGTATATTTGAACGTTTTTATCGTGGGGATCAGTCCAGGAATGAGAAAAAACATTTTGGCTTAGGGTTGAGTATCGCCAGGGAGCTAGTGGAGCTTCATCAGGGAGATATCAGGGTTCGTGATACAAAGGGGGGTGGAGCTACCTTTGTTGTTCGACTTCCTATGTAAGGAAATTTAATAAGGATTATAAAGCCTGACAAGGATGATAGCTCATCCGGGTCAGGCTATTTTTACGCGATATAATTTTATTCCCAAACTTTAAGGTTTTTTAGAGATTTCTTCGCTAATATGTTGGTGAAGGAGTGTATTTATGAGGAAGAGAAAATCAAAACTTCAAAGACGAGAAACGATAACTGCCTGGCTTTTCTTGTTACCAAGCCTGGTGGGGATATCAATATTTATACTAGTGCCATTTCTGGATGCGGTCAGAAGATCCTTCTTTACAGCCATGGGTGCAGGGTTTGTAGGCCTGGAGAATTACGCTACTGTTTTAAAAAACGAAGCCTTTTTACTGGCGGCAGAGAACACCGGACGCTTTATCCTTACCTGCATTCCGCTGCTTCTAGTGATTAGTCTGATTCTATCGGTGATGGTTGTCGGACAAAAGCGATATGGAGACATCTTTAAGGTTTCCTTCTTAATACCAATGGCAATACCTGTGGCATCCGTAGCCTTCCTGTGGCAGATTATGTTCCAGAATAACGGTTTGCTGAATCATCTAATCACTAAGCTCGGTGGGCAGCCGGTGGACTGGATGAACAGCAGCTATGCCTTCACCATTCTTATTATCAGTTATCTTTGGAAGAATACCGGCTATGACTGTGTCCTATGGCTATCGGGACTCAGCAGTATACCCGGCTCCTTATATGAAGCAGCTGCGATAGACGGTGCGGGAGTAATCGCAAAATTCCGCTACATAACCTTACCTGGTTTGATACCTACCCTATTCATAACGGCAGTTCTATCTCTTGTGAATTCCTTTAAGGTATTCAGGGAGGCCTATCTGATTGCCGGTAGTTATCCCCATAGCAGTATTTATATGCTGCAGCACCTGTTTAACAATTGGTTTATTTCACTGGATGTACAGAAAATGTGTGCTGCGGCGGTTATGCTGGCGGCTGTCTTTGTCGTGTTCGTATTAATGATTTATGGACTGGGCAAAAGAGGGGTGGAAGAATGATGAGACGAAAGCCATTTTCCTTTATTTTTCTCTTTCTGATGGTAATCATTATTTGGTTGCCCATATGGATGATGATAACCGGCTCATTTATGGGACTTACAGAGCTTACTGAGAGGATTGGGCCGGTTCTTGGATATGGAGAGGGATATGCCAGCTGGAGACTGGTACCGGATTACCCAACACTAAAACCTTATGTAGAGCTTCTCTTAGACACACCAAAGTTCTTTTACATGTTTTGGAATTCTTGCCTACAGGTTATCCCCGGAGTTCTTGGCCAGCTCTTTATTGCACTACCTGCTGCCTGGAGCTTTGCACGGTTTCGGTTTCGAGGGAAGCATGTTCTGTTTATATTATATATCGTGTTAATGATTATGCCCTTCCAGGTTACTATGGTTTCAAGCTATCTGGTCTTGGATCGGCTGAACCTGATGAATACGCATTTTGCTTTAATACTACCCATGGTATTCTCAACCTTTCCGGTATTTATCATGGAAAAATGCTTTAAGTGTATACCGATAGCCTTAATTGAAGCAGCGAAGATAGATGGTGCCGGAGAAATAAGGATATTTCTAAACATAGGACTTCCGATGGGAACAGCTGGTATTATATCAGCTAGTGTTCTGGGCTTTCTGGAGGGGTGGAATGCAATCGAACAGCCCATTACTTTTCTAAAGGATAAGGCCCTTTGGCCTTTATCCTTGTATCTGCCAAGTATAGCAATTGAAAAGCTGGGAGTTGCCATGGTGGCTTCCGTGATTACAATGATGCCGGCACTTTTGTTCTTCCTATATGGGCAAAAGTATATTGAGGATGGCATTGTAGCATCCGGAATTAAAGAATAGACGCTAGGAATGACATTATAATTAGGAGGAGTGATTCGTATGGGAAAACGAACAGAGGATATGATAAGTCTGCTATCAAAGAAGTATCAGCCTGAAAAATCATTGCAGTCCTTGGCAAAGCGCATGCTGATAGGCTTTTTTGTATTAATGCTGGTACTAACAGTATTATCAAGAGCAGCCGATTCGGTTTCGGTTGCTAAGGTGAGGGTTTCACGAATCAAGAGTAGTGTACTAAATTATGAGCTTAACGGAGACGGTATGATTGAAGCGGAGACGGAAGAATATATTTCCCTTTATGAGGGGGCCAGGATTCTGAGTATTGAGGGGAAACCGGGACAGTCAGTGAAGGAGGGAGACCTTTTATTTACCTATGATCTTCAGGATCTTGAGACAATTGCAGAGGACCTTAGGGATGCCTATACCATTGCTCAGCTTAATTATAAGAAGGATAAACTAGGCCAGGAATCACAGGAGGCAGCAAATAATACGGAAGCGGCAGAGATAACCCTAAGGAGAGCAGAGCTTGATTTAGAGTTGGCAGAGATGGATCTGAAGATGGCGAAGAGTAAGGTTGAGGAGAAAATCAGTGACAGACTTCAGGCGGCAAAAGAGAGCTATACTGCAGCGAAGGAGGCCTATGAGGCTGCACTGGAGGATCGAGAGTACGCTCTAAAGAAGGGAAGACTTGAGGTATTAAAGGCAGAGGAACCCGTTGAAAAAAATAATAAGGCAAGGCAGGGATTGGAGCAGGCGATTAGGGAATACAGACAGGTGGTACAGAGCAGTAGCCAGAAGCTACCTGAGCCGGTGCAGGAAGATATGCTCAAATCCATTGTTAATACGGCCATTGACTTAAATATTCGAGATGGCGATTATTATAAGACCTTAGTAATGATTGATGACAGCTTTCGTAAGTTCTTAGATACCTTATACAGTGGAACCCAGATTACAACCTCAGATACAGAGGCTAGTAGAGAGATGGATCCACTGTCCAGAGCCAAGGTGAATATCTATAAGCAATATTATGGAGAGAAAGAGTATGAGAAGCATGCCAAGGAGATAAAGAAAGCAAAGGACGACCTGGAGCGGGCAAAGGAGGATTATCTACTGACCTTTATCTCTACGGTAGAATCGGGGACCTACTTAACCTCCGCACAGAAGGCAGCCTGTATGCGTACATATCAGGACTTATATGATGCCCTGAACGAACTGACAGAGAAGGATCAGAAGCTTAATCTGGCTTTGTTAACCTATGGCTATGCGATCCAAAATAAGACGGAAGCAGAGATTGAAGCCTCTTATCAGGTATTGTTCACCCTGATATATGAAGAGGATGAGAATAAGCTTAAGGAGATCAAAACAGCGCAGGACCTGCTGACAGCGAAGCAGGAGGAGTTAACTAAGCTTACCACTGATTGGAATAGAACCGTGGAAAAAGCAGAGAGAGAATTAAACAAGGCACAGGAAGAATATTATTCAGCGAGAGAGGATAATGATCAGCTTCTGAGTCAGACCTATGATTATACGGACGAAACAAGGGTGGTTGAAAGTCAAGTGGAGGCGGCGAAAAGGAATGCAGAGGATGCGGCTAAGGCTGTGGACCAGGCGAGGGCTAGCGATGAGAGAACAAAGGCGGCAAATCAAACCAAAAAGCAGATAGATCAGATTAATTTGGAGATACGTGAACTGGAGCTGAAGGATAAAGAGGAAGCCCTGGCTAGGGTGGAGGAGCTGATTAACGCCCAGGGTAAGGTCCTTGCTCCGAATTCGGGTATTTTGCTTCGGCTTGATTTATCGGTTGGAGGAAAAGTAGCAGGTACGGAGAAGGTGTCCATATCTAAGGAGGATTATGGCTTTCATTTTAAGGTCACTGAGAAGGAGGCTAAGTATCTGGCCATAGGAGACGAGATAACAATAACCCCCAATAACAGTAAGAAACGGATAACCGCCAATCTGGATAGTATAGGTATGGTAGATTCCCAGGGTATGTCAGAGATTACAGCAGTGCTACCCCAGGGTGAGTATGGAGAAGGAAGTGCTGCGTCCTATACGATCTATAAGCGGTCAAAGCAGTATGATCAGACCATCCCCCTACAGGCAATACGGATGGACTCTAATCAAGTGAATTATGTTCTCGTGATTGGAGAGAGTAATACCAGCTTGGGAAATGTGCTTACAGCATACCGCGTCAATGTGACTGTACTGGAAAAGGATTACCGGACGGCAGCAGTGGAGGCTTCGATCGGTCCAAGGGATAATATTATTATCAGTAGTAATAAGAATATCGAGGAGGGTGACCGTGTTCGGATTTATGAAGAAAATAAATAAGAATACCAGGATATTGGTTTTCTTTCTTCTGCTTTTTTTCTTGGTCTTCATCCTTTGGGGTATGGCTCTCTTCTATGAGGGGTATATCAGTGAACATTATGAAACAGTCAGTATCCGATTAAAATCAGAGCCTGTGTCTACACGTGTATTGCTGCAGGCGAATAAGAATGAGAGCCAGGCGGATGACATGGATCATATGTCGATCACTGCTTGGAACTGCCTTGAGAACGTGAAGTTAGAATGCGAAGAGCTCGCTACCTCAGTTAAAGCTAATCAGATCGAGGTGTTCGGTGATGTGACTAAGGTATATCCTATAGAGTTGGAATATGGTAATGTACTCTCATTCGATGATACGGAAGGCTGCCTTATTGATGAAGCTACCGCTTACGATTTATTTCACACCAAGGATGTAGTAGGGAATCTTTTGATCTATGCAAACCAGAGATACTGTGTCCGAGGTGTCCTAAGATCGAATGAAAAGGTTATGATAATCCAGACTAGGGAGGAAAGTAAGACATTTTCCAATCTGGAGCTAACCTTTAAAAATCAGGAAAATGCTAAGCAGCTGGCTGAAGAATTTTTAAGAAAATATGGGATGGCCGACCGGTATGTTTTAATTGATGGCTATCTTTTAACAAGAGGTCTTTCACTGATAGTGCGGTTGCCTGCCTGGCTCTTAGGCTTCTTCCTGATATATGATTTACTTTTCATCTTATATAGACGTAGAAGCTATCCCTTTCATGCGATTGCCTTGGTAATAGTCCTGATCATTTTTTGGCAGATATTGTCCAGAATGATGGAATTTGAGCTATTTATACCCGAAGAGCTGATTCCTACCAAGTGGTCGGATTTTACCTTCTGGAGTAATAAGTTTATCGATCTTAGTAACTGGATGAAGGATATTTCCTACATAATGCCCCATTATAAGGATGTAATGTTTAAGCGATTTGCGGGACAAAGCTTGTTCTTTATTGCCGCGGCGACCATAGGCATGGTGGCCTTAATTATACATGAACGTATGCTATATCTCGGCAATAGGAAGGCTGGAAGCTTTGTGATTATTGCTTTCTTGGAGTGTGTTGTAATATACCTGTTCTTTATGACAGGTAGGGTGTTTAGACTTCCGAGAGCCTATCTTGGAATGCCTATATTCTATATGATCGCCAGAGATTGTTATCAATGGTTCAGGCTAAAGCTGCGCAAAACCTAAGGCCCACAACCAAGTCAAATTCAGCTTCAGTTTTAGCAGGGGCGTGAACGGTAAGCAGCAGATTTTAATTGTTCTAGTTATGGTTGGAGGCACTTTACAATAAGAATTTATCATAGTATACTTGTTTTTATTGTGAGGGTTACCAATTACTGAGGGCTAACCTTCCAACATTTCTATTATTAAGAAAGGGGAAAGGGGCTGTGCAAAATATATGGTGTTTCTGAAGAAAAGAAAACAGTGCATTATGGGATGTATGTTGTCCTTTCCTTCATTTCAGCTTACTTTTGCAAGATCCCCTTCAGAGCTATGAACAGTAAGTTAAAGGGTAGTCTTTCAATTATGTTAAAGGGCTTCGCTATCGGTTCTTCTATGAGCGTACCGGGCGTCAGCGGCGGAACAATGGCAATTTTACTCGGGATATATGATAAACTGATTGGTTCAATCAGCAACTTTTTAAAGGATATTAAGGGGAACACGATCTTCCTGATGAAATTCTGTATCGGAGCAGGAGTTGGCATCGGGTCACTGGCTTTTATCATCGGGTGGTTGCTGGAGCGTTTTCCTCTACCCGTGTCCTTCTTCTTTCTGGGAGCAGTAATTGGCGGAATTCCCGCCCTGTATAAGAAAACAACGGAATCGAAATTGAAGCTATCGTCTGCGATTTATTTTCTCATTGGGCTGGTCGTGGTGATAGCCATTGGTTTTATTCCAGTAGGTAATTTCGATATCAGCTCAGGCTCGGGCGTAGTTCATTACCTTATGATACTTGGAACCGGTATTATTATTGCTCTTGCGTTAGTACTTCCCGGTATCAGCACTTCCCATATGCTGCTGGTTCTTGGAATGTATGATGCGATGCTTGCTGCTATCACAGAATTTAACTTGGTTTATATCGCTACCATTGGTATCTCAACCTTAGTCGGAATCTTCCTAATTACAAAGCCGATTGAATGGACCCTTAATAAATTTCCACATCAGACCTACTGCATGATTATCGGATTCGTTCTGGGGTCCACCTCGGAGATTTTTCGTGATAAGATAATCCCGGCGATCCCTGTAAACGGAGCTTTATCCTGGTGGATTCCATCTGTTGTCGTTTCCATTATTACCTTCGTGCTAGGGTATTATGCAATACTGTATTTGTCAAGATTTTCTGATGATTAGTCAAACATTGTTAGAATAAATGTACTTTAGGTGGTTGAAGTTTTGGAAAAACATGTTATACTAATTTATTAGGAATAGGAATATAGACCTAAGAGAGCTTAGGTATCCTATTTAATATAGATAATAACAGAGGCACATATGAAATTGATAGAAATACCGTTGAAAACATTTGTTGAATTACAATTCTATTATATGGGGGAACGTCATAAAGTTGGCGTTGGCCTAATGTATAAAGGTACAAAAGCAGTCTATGTATCGGCCATTAAGAGTGCCGGAAAGACAATCCCAGCTTCTCAGCTGTTTAATGTATATTTATGTTATAAGACCAACGAGGGACTATATATCTTTAAGAATGTAGCACTTCGATCCATTTCATATAATGGTCAAAAATTATATGTGGTGCAGACAGAGCGAGAGGCCTTTGTTGTAGATTATTGTAAATCCTACCGATTATATCTGGGAAAGAATATTTCCGCAAAGGTAATTAATAACGATAATCAAACAGAGAATATTCATTGTATACTGAAAGACATCAGTCGGAGTGGAATGTGGATACTTAGTAACCTCCAGATTGATCAGACGTCAAAGATTGAGATTGGCTTCCGGGTTAATAAAGACAAAAAGGAAACGTTGGTTGGGGCTATTACCCATATCGATGAGTATAAGAATGGTACTGGATATTTGTATACTTGTGAATTCCTAGAGCCCAATGATACGATTGGTAGGTACGTTGCTTATCAGATTGAGAAAATGAACAAGAACAATCTAAATAAGAAAGCATAACCTTATATTGAACTATAAAGTCCCGTATGCCGAAGACCTCCTTCGTCTGCGGGACTTCTTTTATTACATCGGGAAAGACTTCCTATGGAATAAAAGAAGTCCGGGCAAGTGAACGAAGTTCAATTAGATTGCTGACTCTTTATCCCTTATTAGAGACTGATAGTAAATACTTAAAAATTTGATTAAAATCTCCCACGAACAGGAAAAATCTGATATACTATTACCAGATTGTGAAATAAAGGGGGTTTATCATGGTAACAGTCTATCTATGTTTCCTTGCCGGGGGAGCGGTTCTTCCGTTTCTTAATGTAGTATTCGGTTTTCTGAGTAGTGGTTCGGATGTGGATATCGATACGGATATGGATGTCGATACAGATTTGGATGTAGATTTGGATGCAGATCTTGATGTGGATGTAGCGACGGACAGCCCTGATGTTGATGTGGGGTCGGCATTGTCCCTTGGATTGTTTCCAACCTCTCTCATGTCCTTATCAGCCTTGGCTATCACCTTTGGTGCAGTAGGATCCATTTTGACTCTACTTGGGAGGGGGAACACTCTAACCTTTGTGGCCTCAGCAATCACCGGATATATTGTGTCAGTAATTGTCCAGACAATTATAAAGACTTTGAAGAGGATACAAAAGAGGCATTATGGGATCAATGAGAATGAGTTGCTGCTATATGACGGAAAGGTTGTTGATACAATTCTGCCCGGACAACTGGGAACGGTAAGCTTCTATACCCTGAAGGATGTCCATGTGAGTTATCCGGCACGATGCTCTGATGGGCAGCTTAGGCTGGAGACAGGCAGGCTTGTGAAAGTAGTGGAGGTTAATAACGGCATCTTCACGGTTGAACCCAAGAATAAATATGAGTAATAATAGTATTACCAATAAAGAATATGGAGGGATAGAAAATGGATTCATTAACAGTACAGGGCATATCCTATGGCCCAATAATTATCACTGTGATTGCAGTTGCAGCTTTGATTTTTGTTCTGGTAAGTATCTTCAGTATGTGGAAGAAGGTTCCCCAGGATAAAGCGATGGTAGTAACCGGTTTGAAGAAAAGAATTATCACCGGTGGTGGTGGAGTGGTAATTCCGATCTTAGAACGTACGGATACCATCTCCCTAGGTAATATTCAATTGAATGTGAACACTTCACAGACTATGTCATCCCAGGGTGTTCCGATTGATGTTGCCGGTACGGCTGTAATTAAAGTAAGGAACACACAGGAAAGCATCTATCTTGCAATCGAGCAGTTTACCGGAATGAATGAGAACCAGATACAGGGCTCTATAGCAGATCAGGTCACCCTTATCCTGGAAGGTAAGCTTCGTGAGATTGTAGCATCCATGACTGTTGAGCAGATTTATAATGACCGTGAGGCATTTTCTGCGAAGGTTCAGGAGGTAGTAGGAACGAAGATCGGAGAGATGGGGCTTGAGCTGAAGGACTTCTCCATAAAGGATGTAAACGACACCAACGGATACATAAAAGCACTTGGTGCGAAGCAGATTGCAGAGAAGAAAAAGGATGCAGAGATAGCACAAGCCTATGCATTAAAAGAAGAATCGATCAAGAAATCAGAAGCCACCAAGGAAGGTGAAAAGGCACGCCTTGAGGCCCAGACGGAAGTAAGCGCTGCTTTAAAAGCCAAAGAAGTGCAGGAAGCAATGTATCGCATTGAGCAGGAGTCAGCAAAGGCGAAGGCGGACGCTGCTTATGAGATACAAAAAAGCATTACCAATAAGGATATTATTGCAGCCCAGATGGAAGCGGATATCTTAAAGCAACTTAAGCAAAAGGAACTACAGGAAGCACAGCTTCAGGTTGAGATTGCCAGGGAACAGAAGCAGACGGAGTTAGAGCAACGCCGTGCTGAGAAGACTCGTGAAGAGCTGAAGACGAAGGTAGTTGAGCCTGCTAATGCGGAAAGAGAGCAGAAGAAGGCGCAGGCAGATGCAGAGAAATACACTCAGATTGCTTCGGCTGAAGCTAGAGCTGAGGCAAAGAAGGCAGAAGCCATAGCGGAAGCAGAAGCAATTAAGGTTAAGGCTCAGGCACAAGCGGATGCGGAAGCTGTTAATGCAGAGGCAAAGGCAAAGGCGATCAGTGCGGTCGGTCTTGCTGAAGCGGAAGCAATCAAAGCAAAGGGTCTAGCAGAAGCAGAAGCCATGGAGAAGAAAGCAGAAGCTTACAGGAAATATACCGGAGCAGCTATGGCTGATAAGCTCATTGAGAAGCTGCCTGAGCTTGCGAAAGCAATTGCTGAGCCCCTCGGACAGATCTCAGATATTAAGATTTACGGCGGTAGTATTGAGAATGTCTCTGACAATGTTCCTACGGTTCTGGCTAAGGTATTCGATACCGTTCAGAGTGCTGTCGGAATCGATATGAAGAGTATCGTTATGGCAGACAGCTTAGAGGCTAGAACAACAAAGAATATCAATGTATCAGGCATCAGTGAGAATATAACGGATGAGATAACACAGTAAAAGGATATAGGAAGAGTGTCTTTACTCACTTCCTAAGAATAGTGGGATATAAGATAGCCTGTTGGTTTGCTCCAGCAGGCTATTAGTTACATGAAAATAAGCTTACTCATATGAGAATGCGTGCACGATATTACCGCTCGAACATTCTAAGAAGGCGAAGGAAATGATTTGCTTCACGTAGGGTATGATCTCCGAGGAGTGGGATAATAATGGACTTTATCTGACATTCTATTAAGCCCTGGGTCGCCTGGCTCTTAAATTCACGAATATCCCTTGTAGCGACAAGGCTGCACTCAGTTAATGCCTGAAGTGAAGTTGCCCGATCCATAGCTTCCTTGGATTCCTCAACTAAATGATCGAACTCCTTCGCAAAGTTGTTAGCTGTTTTAATTAATTCTGCTTCATCAGGATCGAGAAGTCCGCGGATAAACTTAGAGTGTTCTGCCATAATCCTGTTCCAGAAGAGCTCCTGATCAACAATTTCTCTCCGTATATTAATGGTCTCCCTCCTTTGGAAGCGCTGAACCATCTTAAGATAAAGCTTTGCTTCACGTGTAATATGATCTATCAGTAAGGGGTAATTTAAGGTGAACATCTTGCAGCATAGAACGTTTGCTAAAATGTTGGATTGGAACTGGATGATTTTGGAGGTTAAATCAATGGCTCTTTCGTTAATATAATATACCTTTTCCTCTAGAGCTGGGGTTACAGATTGCACATTGGCTCCCATCAGACCGACTTCCGCACGTGTAATTTCGGTAGCAATATCTACTCCGGTATAGAAGGAGGAAGCGGTTTCGGCGCTCAGTGTATATTTTGTAATTACCTCTCCGGACTGGAGAACCTCAGGGCTCACAACTCCATTCGATAGGGCAACAACATCGCATAGGAGCTTATCGAATTCGATGCGAAATTGATCGGCTTGCTCCGTGTATTTGGAATCTCTCGGTGTGAAGCCTAATTCCAGAAAGAAGGAATGCTCTTTCATTATCCTTCCAAAGAAAAGGTGTATCTCTAGTGAATGGCTTACAAAATCTCTTGCAGATATCATCATATAAATCCTTTCGTAACATTATTCCCTATATACTATCTTATGTTACATTTGATCCAATGTGAGATTATTATAAAAACAATTTCGTATGAAGCCAATAGAACCAATGCAAAGAGTGAGGCACTTCATGAGGCACTTTCTTTCGGGAGGATGGTTTTCTTTAAACAAGCTATGTAGTATAATATCTGAGAAGAGGGCGAATTACGTTAATTATATTATGGTATAGGATATAAGCCAGAAGTGAGGAAAAGAGAAAATTAGTTTAAGTATTGCAATATTTTACCCTATTATATGATACCATAAAGCGTAGTGAGGATATTTCAAGCTTGCTTGAAAGTATCCGATCGGAGCTAAAGATCATGAACAGGCTTCACGTTCATGATGGAATATACTTGATTTGGAGGAATGCAAATGATTAACCCGGCAAAATTATTCAAGATGAAGAGCTTATGGGAGCGATTTGTAGAGAATCACCCAAAGTTCCCGCAATTTATGAAGGCAGTACAGAGTAATGGAATTCATGAGGGCACTGTGATAGAGATTACTGTAATTACTCCGGATGGAAGAAATATCAGTACAAATGTAAAGATAACTGCATCGGATAAGGAGATGTTTTCCGAACTGGCGGAGCTTTCGAAGTAAAGGAGAAAAAGTGCTGTTTCGTTATGAAACAGCACTTTCATTTTGTGAAGAGAATTACTTGATCACCGAGATGTCTCCGCTGGTGGTTGAGATATTCAGCTGGAAGTTCGGATTGCCTCCAACTATACCGCTAGCATAGTCGCCATCCTTCTGAAAGCTTAAGCTATCATCGAAGAAGGTATCGATCTTTCCGCTGGAGGTTTTTGCTTCAAAATCAAAGCGTAAACCAGAGGGCAGCTTCATTACTATCTGACCACTGGAGGCGGCTGCCTCTATGTCTTCCTTGTTCGTTACTAATTCATCTGTAAAGGAAACATAGATATCACCAGAGGTACTTTCGAAGCAACCGGCACTATCAAGGTCGGTGACATTGATCTCTCCGCTGGAGGAGGATGCCTTAAGGTAACCACTGCATTTTGATAATCTGATATCTCCCGAGGTGGTCTCGATTTCCTTGGAACCCATAGCTGACTTAATCGTAATATTGCCGCTGGAAGCCTCAGCCTTAAGTTCACCCTTATTGTCATTGATCATAATATCACCGGAGGTGCTGGAAACTGAAGTATCTCCATTTCCGCCTTGTATCTTGATGCTACCGCTGCTGGAGGAGAAGCTGCGAGTACCCTCTGCTATTTCAAACT
The DNA here is from genome assembly GCA_023411555.1 of Bacillota bacterium. Lineage (GTDB taxonomy): Bacteria > Bacillota > Clostridia > Lachnospirales > Lachnospiraceae > Mobilitalea. The sequence continues at coordinate 83,655 of JAEYOQ010000007.1, read as the reverse complement.
CGATATCACCACTGGTGGCTGAAGCACTAATCTGGGTAGCGTAAACCTCATTAAAATTAATCTGACCGCTGCTGCTAGAGGCTGCGAATTCGGATAAGTTAAGGACAAGAGCTGTATCAATATCCCCGCTTGTGGTAGAGGTGGATAAGCTTCCACGATAAGCTGCCGGAAGATATACCTCCACATATCCGTTATAATAGCTAAACATCAAGTTCTGTTGTCTTCTCTCTCCGCCTCTCAGCTTAAGCTTGGAACCGCTTTGTTTAATCTGGGTCAGTTCCTTTTCGTCTGGAGTAATATTCATATATTCCTTCAGTATAAGTTCAGGAGTATCACTCTCATAGAAGATGATATCGTCACTGGAATACTCAAGACTTAATTGCTCAATGCCCGCCATGCTTAAGTTACGGGTACTCACCAGCTCCACCCTGGCAGACGAATAGGAGGATGAGTTGGATAATCTGCTTGAGTTAATTATGGTTACCATAAGTACAATTAATCCAAGTGCGATTACACCGAAAACTGCGACCATAGATATAATAAATTTTCTCATTATTTTATCTCCTTCAAACGGAAAATCAATTCAGCAATTGCTTGCACACAGGCAGCTGCAACAAAAATAATCCAGGTGACATACCAGGCAAAGGTTGCAAAGCTGACTGCAAAATAGAGTAGCAGGGTTGCTGTCCATATGATGCAGGACACGGCACCCTTCACGGATTTTGCTTTCTTAGATTCGCTTTTCCATTCCTTAAATTCTTCCACGATGGTATCTTCGGTTTTACGATATTTTGGATAGATATTAGCAGCATACACCAGCATACAGGTTGGAATGATTGAAATAAATATCATAGCGGCAAATCCGACTAAGGATAAATCCAGACTGGAGTACATATCAGACATATTGCAGACTAAGAATACGAATACACTGAAGATATATAAACCAACAGCAACTGTTCTTAAAATAGCAATTTTCTGTATTTTGCCCTCAAGCTCTGTCTTATCCACTACGATTGGATCGTTAAGTCCTTGAAACAGCTCCTTCACATTGCCGATGGAACTGATGACATGCCGAAAGGCATCATCTTCAGACACTCCGGTTGCCAGCAGGTCTTGATAACGTTCCTGGGAGTTAGCCAATAACTCTTCTCTTAGTTCAAATGCTTTTCGTGATTTAGGAGCGTCTTCGAAAAGCTTTTCAATGTGATTTCTCATTCTTTCATTCATTTGATGACCCCTCCATTTACTTTAATAAACGATCAATTATATTTTTTACATTTTCCCAATCCTTTTTGTACTCTTGATAGGCATCTCGGCCTTTGTCAGTAATTGCATAGTATCTTCGCCTTGCCCCTACATTCTCGTCACCCCAGTAAGAGATAATAAGTCCGGCTTCCTCCAGACGCCGAAAGGCAGAATATAGGGTGGCCTCCTTTAATTCATATAAGTTATTGGTTTTCTCCATGATTTCCTTATTAATCTGATAGCCATAGCTGTCTCCGTCAATAAGATGGGATAGGATAATGGGTTCGGTATGTCCACGTATTACGTCTGATGTTATTGACATGGTAAATACCTCCTTTTCTTGAGTACCATTATATTCATATATACCTCGCCTGTCAAGGTATATTTTTTTATAAAATACATTGAACTGAAAGGCATAGAAATGTCTAAGTGATCTTATGTAAGTAAGCTATAAATATGCTATTTTCTCTGGAACTCAGGAAAATTAAATATAGGTTAAAAAGGGTCTGAATTGGTTGTATCTACCATTCTATAATGTTATAATTCGACTGACTCTTATGGAAATATTATGAATGGAATCAATTATTTACCATAAGAAATAAACAATAGGAGGCTTATCATGAATACAAAACGGATAAGAAACAGTATATCAGTACTATTAGCAGTGTTACTACTCTCAGTATCTGTTAATGCGAGGCCGGTAAGTGCTGCCTCTACCTATGATGAAGTAGCAAAGCAGGCTCAGGCCACGGCGGATATTCTGACTGCTGTGTATGGTGTAACCAGTGTTCAATATGCATTAATTGACGGAGATGAGATTGTTGTATCCGGTCATTCAGGTACCTACGAGAAAGGTAATGCTACAGAACTGACGAAGGACCACATGTATGGAATTGGCTCTATCAGCAAGATGTATGTAACAACAGCGGTCATGCAGCTCGTTGAGGACGGAAAGGTTAAATTAGATAAACCGGTCATAAAGTATCTGCCTAAATTTAAGATGGCAGACAGCCGGTATAAGGATATTACCGTTAGAATGCTTCTTAACCATTCCTCCGGAATAATGGGAAGCTCCTTAAGTAATGCCCAATTACTGAATGACAATGATACAGTAAGTATGGATAATTTGCTTAATATCTTGAAGGATCAGAGATTAAAGGCTGATCCTGGTGCTTTTAGTGTTTACTGTAATGATGGGTTCAGTCTGGCACAGCTGTTGGTTGAGGAGGTAAGCGGCTTAAGCTTCAGTGAATATATTGCTAAGAATATTACAAAGCCTCTTGAGCTTACCAATACAAAGACACCCCTCGATGAATTTGACCGAAACCAGCTGGCTAAAACTTATTTGCTGGATCCAGACAAGGCGACTCCGATTGAAAATATGAATGTAATTGGTACAGGAGGAATTTATTCCTCAGCGGAAGACCTATGTCATTTTGCTAGTACCTTTTTCTATAATGAGAAGGACGTTATCCTTACTCAGACCTCATCCAAAGCCATGGCTCAAAGCGAATATAAGAATGGCTTTTGGCATTCGGACGCGCCTTCTTTAGTATCCTATGGTCTGGGATGGGACAGTGTAGATACATACCCCTTCAGCGAATATGGAATCAAGGCATTGGTCAAGGGGGGAGATACCTCGTTGTATCACGGGAGTCTGGTTGTATTACCGGATCAGGGAATGGCTATGGCGGTGCTCTCCAGCGGCGGTAACAGTCAATATGGTCAGGTATTTGCTCAGAAGATCCTTTTGAATGCATTACTGGCAAAGGGAGTAATTAAGGATATTAAAGCAGACAAGACCTTTACAGCTCCAGTAAAGACCGAAATGCCGGAAAGTGAAAAGAAGAATGAGGGCTATTATGTACTGATTGGTGGAGCAGTAAAGGTTGAAATCAGTGATGAAGGAGTACTAAATCTTTATAATGGGGGGGCACCTCAGAAGTTTATCTATACAGGAGAAGGTAAATTCTATTCTCAGGATGGCAGTGCCTTCATCGAATTTATTAAGCAGAATAAGAATACCTATCTATACGTAGAGTATTATGGTACTCTTCCTTACTTGGGTCAGATTGCTGACTCCGGATATCAGGGACAGAAGGTGGTCTCTAATCCATTATCTAATAAGGTGAAGAAGGCATGGGATAGCAGAGAGGATAAGCTTTATTTCCTGCAAAATCAAAAATACAGCTCCATATTCTATCCTTTGTCCGCAAATATTTCTAAAGTTAAGTCTACTCAAGGACTGGAAGGATACTTAGCAAGTGCAAGGATCATCGATGAGAATAATGCAAGGATGGAATTTCAGATTCCTGGTCAATATGGAAGAGATATGTTGGATATCAGCTTCATTACGAAGTCAAAGGTGGAATATATGAAGGCTGCAGGTCTAACTTATATCAGAGAGGACGGCCTGACCACGATGTCCGGGAAGAACTTCAAGGTTACCATCGGAAAGGAAGGCAATGCTGAATGGTATAAGATAGGAGCAAAGTCTAAGGGTAAGAAGCTAAAGCTGACACTTCCGGAAGAATCAGCAGTCGCTGTATATGATAAGAATCTAAAATGCATCTATTACTCTCTTACTAGCGAGACAAATAAGCTGGTTTTACCGGAGGGTGGCTTCATCGTATTTGCAGGTGATGTAGGTTCTAAATTCTCGGTAAGCTATCAGAACTAACCAGTATAGATATAGTATATTAATAAATTAAATAACAGAAGGCTCTCCTAATCATAGCCCCTATGAGAATAATCTATCTCATGAGCTTAATTAGGGGAGCCTTTCGATTATGAGAAAAAGAGGGGTTTTTTTCGATAATTCGGCACCGAAATGCAGAATACCACCTAAAATACTACCTGGTATAGTTGAATATCCGGTATAGAATTGATAAACTATAGGTATATCCGGAAGAGGAAGATAAAAGAAAACCTGCAGGGTCTCTGCTTCAATGGATAAAATTAAGAAGGGAAGGAATTGATACGATGTATATAATCGCATTAATTATTTTGATCTTTGCTTTGGTGTATTCATCCGTTTTTGGACAACCGTTGGAGAGTATTTATAATGTTTTGGATATTCCTAGTTTACTTATTATTCTTATGATTACGATTCCGATGCTCCTTGCCTCTGGACTATTTCCGGATCTTGGGAGGGCTTTTAAAGTAATTACCTTCAAGAAGGCAGACTATACCAAGCTGGAACTGAAAAGGGCCCTGGAGGCGGTAAGACTGACCTTTAAGCTGGTTGTGTTTTCAGGATTCTTTGGATCACTGGTTGGATTAATTAATATTTTAAGATACTTAAGTAGTCCTGAAACGATTGGGCCAAATGTAAGTGTTATGTTGATCTGTACCCTATACTCAGTTTTTGCAGGCTTTATCTTTATGCCTATAGCGGCTAAATTAAAGGTGATGATTTACGCATCGGACGAGGAGAAATAGAGCTCCCATGAAGAAACTACTGATAAGATTTCTTACCATCCTGATATATTTGGTAGCATTGTTATGGTTATCGGAGCTTAAGCTCTGGGTGTTGCTGGATCTTAAGACCATCTTGATCGTGATATTCGGAACCGTTCTATTAACAGTGACAAGCTTTAAGAAAGGAATGCCTGTAGAGAATCTGAAGACAGCTGCCGGTTGGAATGCTATGCTCACTTCATATTTGGCCACATTTTTCCTGCTATTCTCAAGGTTATCAGGCTCCCAGAATACGGATCAGCATACCTCGAATATATATAAGAAACTAAACATAAAAAATCGTGAACAGCTAAAGCAATACATAAAAGATCGTTGAAAGAAAAGGAATCCACAGGTCGAATATCCGCTTGTGGATTCCTTTTTAGTTTGCTCACGCCTGTAGCCCTTCCGGAGGGTAGTAGGTTTGATTATTGGCTGATGGTGATATAGTCTTTATCAGTATCAATTAATTTATGGCTGCGCCCTTAATATATACCTTCACAATGTCGAGCTTCTGATCCAACAGCACGAGATTGGCATATTTACCTGGGGTAATGCTACCATACTTATCGTAAATTCCTATCTCCTTGGCCGGATTTACTGCGGCACATTTAATAGCGGTAGTGAGTGGAATACCGAAGCTGACCGCCAATCTCATGCATTGCATCAGATTGGTGGCGGAGCCGGCAATTGTCCCATCGGCAAGAGTTGCTTTATTGCCTACTACGGTTACCGCCTGGCCGCCTAGAGAGTAGTTTCCGTCCTCTAGTCCGGTCGCCATCATACTGTCACTGATTAAGATAACCCTATCTTCACCAAACATCTTGAAGGTAGCACGTATAACACTGGGATCCACATGTACACCATCGCTGATTAGTTCCACATGTGCATGCTCACTATCGAAAGCGGCTCCGACAACACCAGGGCTACGATGTGTGAAGGCAGGCATTGCGTTGTAGAGATGAGTCACATGGGAAGCACCTTTATTAAAGGCCTCTAAGGATAAATCATAATCTGCAGTCGTGTGGGCTATGGAGATAACAACCTCATCCTTTAGTTCCTCGATGCATTCCATGGCACCCTCCTCCTCAGGGGCAATAGCGAGTATTTTAATCAAACCACCGGAGAGAGCCTGCATTTTACGAAAATGCTCTACATCCGGGTGCCTTAAGTATTTCGGGTTTTGAGCGCCCTTCTTGGCAAGGGACAGATAAGGTCCCTCCATTTTAATTCCAGCAAGAATCGCTCCGCTTTTACCGGTATATTCCGCAGCATTCTTGAAGATTTTAATCAATCGTTCATCATCCAGAGTCATGGTTGCAGGCGCGATTGTGGTGATACCATTACTGGCCTGATACTCAGCCATGGCTGTGATAGCCTCCGGTGTTCCGTCACAGAAATCATAACCTACGCAGCCGTGAAAGTGGAGATCGGTCAAGCCGGGGATGAGATAGAGGCCCTCTGCATCGAACTCCTCCTGATGATCAGCGAGGTTGCTTTCGCCACCTACGATATATTCTCCTTCTATGATAACATCCTTTTTGATAAAGCTGCTATCCTCGGTATAAACCATTGCATTTCTTATGATCATAAACAGACCTGCCCTTTCTTATTTATATAGATAATTTGCTTAGTGCACCCTCATCTGCTACAATTGTTACATCGTTGTGGAGCTGGAGTACAGAAGCGGGTACTGCCGGAGTGATGGGGCCTTCGATCGCTTCTTTTAGAATTTCAGCCTTACCCTCTCCATGAACTACTAACAGGATTTTCTTAGCAGACATGATACTGCCGATTCCCATCGTAAGAGCATATCGAGGAATGTCCTCGTATGACTGGAAGAAGCGAGAATTTGCTTCAATTGTACTGGGAGCAAGCTCGACACAGAAGGTGGATTTACGGAATATATCACAGGGCTCGTTAAAGCCGATGTGTCCGTTATTGCCTAAGCCGAGCAGCTGCAGGTCTACCTGACCTAAGGAAGAGAGTAGGTCGTCATAACGATCACATTCCTTCTGGATATCCTTCTCCATTCCATTGGGAATGTTGGTATTCTCCAAATCGATATTAATATGCTTGAACAGATTCTCATACATAAAGTAATAATAGCTACAAGGATTCTCTCTGCTAAGACCTACGTACTCATCCAAATTCACGGTTCTAACTCTGGAAAAATCAATATCTCCTTTATTGCACCAATCGATGAGCTTCTCATATGTGCCTACAGGAGAGGAACCTGTTGCCAAACCGAGAATACTGTCTGGCTTAAGAATAACCTGTGCAGAAATAATATTGGCGGATTTTCTGCTCATGTCCGCATAGTCTCTAGTTCTGATGATTTTCATAGCGTTCTCCATTCCTACTTTTGTAATTATTTCATGTAACAATCTGGAACAGGTTTAGATCAATAATATTTCTATTAGTATAGACCGAAAATAGCTTAAAAATCCTGTGGACTTACTCGTTGTTTTGGCTTACTAGTAGTTCTACTATCGTTTCCTAACGGTTCAGCCATGGCTGAACCATTATTGATTTCGACTGCTCTGAATGGTTACAAATTGACAATGAATTCCTGTTATGCTAAACTTGTTATAACAACATATAACTTAAGTAAAAAATACCACATATAATCTGAAATGTAAATAGAAATTAGTGAAAAGAGGGCAGACTATGAAATCACTTCCCCGTTATATGCAGGTTATGAATTATTATATCCCCTTAATAAAGTCCGGAAAGCTGAAGGAAGGCGATAAGATGCCGACGGAGGAGGAGATATGCGAGCTCTTTGGTATCAGCAGAATTACTGTACGTCGTGCATTGGAAGGCTTGCAGCAGGGTGGATATATATATAAACAGCAGGGCAAGGGTAGCTTTGTTATGACGAAAAAGACAGGCTTCCAATTGAATCATCTAAAGGGCTTTACGGAGGAGATGAAGGCCCTTGGTAAGGAGCCCTCCAGCGAGGTCTTAACCTTCGAGATAGTGTCACCAGGAGAGAAGGCGGCTGGGATATTGGGCATTGATATCAATCAGAAAATCTATCTGCTGGAGCGGTTACGGCTTGCAGATGGGGTACCGATTGCAATTGAGAGAGTGCATTTGCCCTTTTATCGTTTTCCTACGCTCAGGACAGAGAATGTAAGCGAATCTCTCTATGAGATCTTAAAATATCATTTTGGCTGCGAAAGCTATAAGGGAATTCAGGAGATACACGCCGGGATGGCCACAGAGGAGGAAGCAAGGCTGTTGCAGATCAATCCAGGCTCTGCGGTCCTGCATATTAATCGTACTACATATGAGCAGGAAGGTACTGCATACGAGTATGTGGAATCGACCTATCGTGGGGATCAGTACCAGTTTACGGTTACCCTTTATAAATAGAATGGCGAACTTGTTATAACAAGTATTTGGAATTGCATATTGGAATACGAGTGATGAATGCTCGGTAGGATGAGGAGAGAATACACATGAAGAAAGTGCTGATAGATGAATATTCCTTCCTGCCAAGGCTAAATGCCTTATTGCAGGAGGTTGAGGAGCATGAGGAAACCGCTATGGAAGCGGCGGCTAAAGCAGCTTACAGATCAATACTTGGAGGTGGATTGCTGCATGTATTTGCAACAGGCCATTCCAGCATGATTATGGAAGAGATGTTCTATCGGGCTGGAGGCTTGGTTCCGATCAATCCGATTCCGGATCACTCCCTACTGGTTTGTGAGGGAGCAATTCAGAGTACCTATAATGAAAGAAGATCGGGGTTAGCTGAGCAGATTCTTGGGGCGGCTAACATTAAGGCAGGAGATACTATCATGATATCCTCCAATACCGGTATTAACAGTGTCCCTGTTGAGGCAGCCATGTATGCAAAGGAGAAGGGGCTCACGGTAGTGGGTATTACCTCCTTGAAGGCCTCAAAGGAGCTTGATGCCAGACACGATAGCAGGAAGAAGCTGTATGAGCTTTGTGATATCGTCATTGATAACCATGTCCCTATTGGAGATGGATTGCTATCAATTCCTGAAAACGGACTTGTGACCGGAGGTGCTTCTTCCTTCAGCAGTCTTTTCATCGCCCAAAGAATTGTCTTAAAGATCGAGAATTGCTATCTTGCAGAGGGTAAGCTGCCACCGGTTTATATGAGCGCTAATATACCCAATGGAACAGACCATAATTCTACTCTCATTGCAGAGTATCAAGATAAAATCAAATTACTTCGTTAGTTACGAATAGACTTGCTTTTCAGTGAAATACTATCCTTACCGCAGGAAAGGAAGTGATCGCTTGAGTAAACAGGCAAATCAGAGATATCGTAAGGAGAAGGAAAAGGAGCATCTTAAAAAGGCTGGTGTAACCGATGCTGCATCCAACTCAGTAAAAGATAGAAACAACAGTAAAAAATATAACAATAATACTTATAATACAGAAGGGTAAAGAAGGTAAATGCCGAACATGTACCGGTTATAATGCTTTGTATTTTAATTGGTACTGCTTCGGTGAGATGTCCTTATAAAGCTTGAATTGTTGGATAAAATAACTGGAGGTGGAGAAGCCTACCTGCATTGCGATCTCTGTAATATTTAAATCAGCAGAGGTAAGGAGGCGTTCTGCTTTTGTTACACGTACGTAATTCAGATATTCCCGGAAGCTTCGCTTCATAATCCTTGTAAATAGTCTGGAAAAATAGCTGTAGCTTAAGTTACAGCGTTTTGCCATGTCCAGAGCTGTAATATTATTCTGATAATTATCCTCGATATAGTCAAATACATTTTGAATACGCTTTACCATATCTTTATTAATTTCTTCATGAATATTTAAGTCGACGTTCTGCTCATTCCACCTGCGAAGGATAAAGAGAAACAGATTATAGATGTTCGCCCGGATGGCAAGCTCGTAACCATAGCGTTTATCATGATATTCCTGATTTATGCCGTGAATAAGGTCAGGGACAATCGTCTTCTCTATCTCTGCCTTGCTAAATATCTTCTGGTGGGTGGATTCATTCAGGATGAAGGGCATAACATATTTCATCTCGAAGAGGGATTGTGCAGTGGTATACAGCATCTCAGGCTCGAACTTGATTACGATATATCGGTTAAGGCCAGGGGAGAGGGAGAAGATATTGTGAATCTCATTGGAATTAATAAGAACCATATCACCCGCCTCAAAGTTATAATCCTTGTTGTTTAATAAAATATGATATTTTCCTGTGATTGCATAAATGATTTCTATATAGTTGTGGATATGAGCATGTACCATAAGTCCCTCGCCCATAGAATCCTGAATATGTGATCTGAATTGCAGTGGAGCATCACCGTTCATATCTCTGGTCTCCACATAATAAGATTGATCCAAGTCTATAACCTCCGATGACAAATTATTGATATTTTATTATAAATAAATTATATCATGAGAAGTATTTTTATGCTATGTTTTATTTATACATAAGCAAGCGAGAAATATGTGGGATAGACTCCCCCGTCGTTCGCTTATAGGATATAGGTAGAATAAAGAAGGAGATAAGTTGCTATGGATAAGAAGATTAAAGTTGGTATCATTGGTTGCGGAGGCATTGCAAATGGTAAGCATATGCCCTCCCTCAGCAGATTGGGTGATGTGGAGATGGTTGCCTTCTGTGACATTATTCCGGAAAAGGCAGAAAAAGCAAAGGCGGAATACGGAACTCCGGACGCGAAGGTTTATACCGATTATAAGGAGCTGTTGCAGGACAAGGAGATTGAGGTGGTTCATGTATGTACTCCCAACCGTTCCCATGCTCCGATTTCGATTGACTCTCTTCATGCCGGAAAGCATGTTATGTGCGAGAAGCCTATGGCGAAGACAGCGGAAGATGCACGAAGAATGGTACAGGCTGCTAAGGAGACCGGAAAGAAGCTTACCATCGGTTATCAGCATAGACATAAGCCGGAAGCAATCTATTTAAAGGATGTAATCGAGCGAGGCGATCTGGGAGATATCTATTTTGCGAAGGCTTTTGCAGTCAGAAGAAGAGGAACTCCCAACTGGGGTGTATTCTTGAATGAATTCGAGCAGGGTGGAGGACCCTTAATTGATATCGGAACCCACTCCCTTGATGTTACCCTTTATCTTATGAACAATTATGAGCCTAAGATGGTAGTTGGTACAAAATATAAGAAGGTAAATAATGCGGATTGTGGCAATCCTTGGGGCGGCTGGGATCCGGATCAGCATACTATGGAGGATAGTGCATTCGGCTTCATCGTCATGAAGAACGGTGCAACAATTATTCTGGAATCCAGCTGGGCACTCAATACCATTGAACCAATTCCGGAAGGAAGTACGGTGCTTTGTGGCTCTGATGCCGGTGCACAGATTAAGAAAGGTGTGACAATTAATAAGGGTGAGTTTAACCGTCTGATTGAAATAAAACCTGATCTGTCTAGCGGTGGTGTTGCTTTCTATGATGGTAATGCCATGAAACCGGAAGATGTGGAAGCAAGGCGCTGGATTGATGCAGTTAAGAATGATACGGATCCTGTTGTGTTACCCGAGCAGGCTTGTGTTGTATCCGAGATCTTGGAAGCAATTTACAAATCAGCAGAGAGCGGTCAGCCGGTATATTTTGATTAATGAAGGGAAAAGTAGATGAATATAGCAATTATAAGCTATTGGCATGTTCATGCAGAAGGCTATACTAAAGAGATCCTTGAGCAAACAGACAGTAAGGTAACGGCTATATGGGATGAGAATGAAGAGCGCGGACTACTGTATGCCAAAAAGTTCAATGTCAAATATTATAGCAATTATGAGGAACTGCTCCAAGACCAAAGCATTGAGGGGATCGTAATCACCGCTGCAACCTCAGAACATACTGGGTTGATATTAAAAGCAATTGAAGCAGGCAAGAAGATTTTCAGCGAGAAGGTTCTGGCACTTACTACAAAGGAATGCATCGAGATCAAGGAATCTCTTGAGAAAAATAATGCATCCATCACCTTGTCCCTAGTTAAGAAATGTGATCCCCAGTTCTTATTTGCGAAGCAGCTGGTAAGCAGCGGCGCATTAGGACGTATTACTTACGCAAGAATGCGTAATGTGCATAACGGAAGCATTGGCAATTGGCTGCCGGCACACTTTTATAACCTGGAACAATGCGGCGGAGGAGCCATGATCGATCTGGGAGCTCACCCAATGTATTTATTAAATTGGCTGCTTGGAGAGCCTAAGACGATTCAATCGGTATTTACTAACATAACCGGTCATGAGGTAGAGGATAATGCCGTATCAGTTATGGAGTTTGACCAGGGGGCCATAGGAGTATCTGAGACAGGCTTCGTATCGGTATATACGCCTGCCACACTGGAAATCAGTGGTACCAAGGGTACTTTACTGATCAGTGACGATGTTAAGTATGCCACCGAGGAGACAAAGGGACAATGGATTACGGTGGAACAGTTACCTGAGAAGCTGCCATCTCCCCTCGTTCAATGGGCCAATGGAAGTACTGCAGCTCTGGAGGCTGACTTCGGTATTGATGCTGCAATCGTGCTGACCAGAATGATGGAGGCTGCTTATCGGTCCTATCATAGTGGGAAGAAGGAAAATATATAGGAGGAAGCACTTATGGAAATATCACTACAGCTATACTCTATCCATAAGGAAACGAGAAATGATTTTCCGGGTTCAGTAAGGAGGGTCGGAGAGATTGGCTTTCAAGGTGTTGAATTTGCCGGTTATGGTGATTTAACTACCGAAGATCAAAAGCAATTGTTGACAGAAAGTGGTCTCTACAGCGTAGGTACTCACTGCGGTTTAGAAGTATTTACGGATCGTTTTGAGGAGGAGCTAAAGTACAGTAAAGCCATCGGATCAAAATATATTATCTGTCCTTATGCTAAATTGGACACACTGGAGCAGATTGACCATTTGGCTCAGGTGCTAAACGAGGCAGCCGAGAAGGCTGCAATGGAAGGAATCAAAGTGGGCTATCATAATCATGATCACGAATTCCTTCAGATTGATGGAAAATATGCACTTGATCTTCTGGCTGAAAAGACTAGAGAAGATGTTGTTCTTGAGCTGGATGTATTCTGGATTGCTTATGCAGGTATAGACCCGGTAGAGTATATTAAGAAATGGGGTAAGAGAGTTGAACTTATCCATATTAAGCAGATTAATGATAAAGGGGAAAATGTAGATATCCCTGACGGCATCCTTGATATGAAACAGATTAAAGACGCTGCAGAGTATGCTAATTATTTCATATTAGAGCACGAAGAGTATGATAAACCGGTTTGGGATGCTCTTAGGAATGATTTTGATGCATTGAAGAATATTAATTAATTTACTCCTCTCATATATTATACACATTCGACAAGGGATATTACCATGGAAAAGGTCAAAACCTCCATGATAATATCTCTTGTTGTTTCTTTTTTTCCATTTTCGACATTGTCGGAATGATCAATCTGTGTAATAATCTATATAACATGACACATAGTATTGTTTATGAGCAGTCAAATGGTACTATATCGATGTTAGAAGCACATAGAGCAGATTAAGATGTGTTTTTAAAAATAATTTTAGACTGGGGGGTCCGATTTGAAAACAATAGGATCAGATTTCTTGACAAGGAGTAAGCCGTATGTGCGTAAGCTCATCGACCTACTGTCCGAGAGTTATCAGTATGTATCCGTTCTGGGTACGGATACGAAAGGTAAGGTATACCGTGTAGGAAAGACGGGTACCGAAGTGAATGATGTCATGCTGGCGGAACGTGGCTTTGTAGTACGTGTTCATAATGGAGTGAATTATTCTGAGTACTCCTTCAATGAGATCGATGAGAGTAAACTGAATACTATCGCCTCTGATATCAAGGATAAGCTACATAGGGTATCCAAGGACATCAAAGTGAATTCTTATGATTTGATCAACGAAGAAGAAATTGAGAAGCAATTCTTCAGTGAGACTGAGGTTGATCCAGAGAGTATAAGCGCTGAACAAATTATCATGGATTTAACGGCTCTAAAGGACATGGGATGTTCCCTGTCGGAGTTAGTTGTAAATTTTAGAGCAGCCTTAAGTTATACCCATGTATCAAAAATCTTTCTTTCAGCAAAGAAGGATCTAGAGCAATCCTATACCATTAGTGAAGCTTCCTTGCTTTGTGTTGCAAGAAGAGATGAGAAAACAAAGTATTATTTCCAAGGCTTTAACGGTATGTTGGGCTATGAAGTTCTTGAGAAAATGAAACAGCTATGCCCCATGGTGGTTGATCAGTGTATTAAGCTCTTGGATGCAAAGCCTGTTCAGCCGGGAGAATATGATGTCATATGCGCTCCCGATATAGCTGGCTTGATTGCTCATGAAGCCTTTGGTCATGGCGTTGAGATGGATATGTTCGTAAAGAAGAGAGCAAAGGGTGAAGAATATATCGGCAAGCAGGTAGCATCTCCGATTACAACTATGCACGATGGCGCAGCAGCGGCGTGCCAAGTGTCTTCCTATCTTTTTGACGATGAGGGAACCCTTGGCACTGATACCACTATTATAGAAGAGGGTATCTTGAAAAACGGTATCTCCGATTTACTGTCAGCCCTAAAGCTTGGAACGACTCCTACCGGAAACGGAAAAAGACAATCCTTCGAACGTAAGGCTTACGCTCGAATGACGAATACTTTCTTCTCCGCTGGAACGGATAAGTACGAGGATATGCTGGCCTCTATAAAGCATGGTTATCAGATAGAAGGACTTTACAGTGGTATGGAGGACCCGAAGAACTGGGGGATTCAATGCATCGCATTACTGGGAAGAGAAATCGTAGACGGTAAGCTGACCGGCAATTTGATCTCGCCCGTTGTTATGACTGGTTTTGTACCGGAGCTACTGCAATCCATCTCTATGGTATCCGAGACGGTTGAGTTGGAGGGTGGCGGCTATTGCGGTAAGGGCTATAAGGAATATGTTAGGACATCCAGTGGTGGTCCCTATATCAAAGCGAAAGTGAGGTTAGGTTAATGCTAGAGCAAATCAGAAAAATCCTCATGAACCAGAAAGATATTTCTGGATATAAAATTAAAGAGACTCTGGTTCAATCCAACGAGTTATTTTTTGTTAAGAAGAATGTAGATATGGACCGGGCAAAAAGCGTACATCATTATAATATCACCGTATACGTGGATTTTACCGAGGATGGTGAGCAATATAAGGGCTCCTCAACAACCAGTATCCACCCTACCATGAACGAGGGTGAGATTGAGAAAGCGATCAGAGACGCTGCCTTTGCTGCCAGCTTTGTTAAGAATCATTATTATCCACTGGTCAAGCCTGCTGCATTCTTTACGGCTTTACCTGAGAGCAATTTTGCTAGGGAAAGCCTTCCCTATTGGATGAATGAAATCACCAAAGCAATCTATAAGAATGATATCTATGAGAAGGGTGGCATCAATTCCTGTGAGATCTTCTTAAATAAGACGGTTACAAGAATTGTGAACTCCGAGGGAGTTGACGTCTCAGAGGAATCATACCGCTGCATGGTAGAGTTCATCACCACCTGGAAGGAAGAGGGAGAGGAAATCGAATTATACCGCTGTCTCGATTGCTCCGAATTTGATGCCGAGGTTATGGCTGACGAGGTCAAGAATATGCTCAATATCTGCAAGGAGAAGGCAATCGCAAAAAACACACCTGCATTAAAGACTTCTTCCGTAATTCTTACCAGGGAGGCAGTGAAGTCGTTCTTCGCTTATTATTATTCTAAAAGCAATGCCTCCTCCGTATATAACCAGTCTTCTACCTGGAAGGTTGGGGATCAGGTACAAGGTGATGAAGTTAAGGGTGATCGTATCACCTTAACACTCGATCCTTTTATGAAGAATTCTACCAACTCAGAATCCTTTGATTCCGAGGGATTTCCTGTTAAACCGGTGAAAATTATTGATAAGGGTGAATTGAAGAAGTTTGCGGCCGATACTAGATATGCATATTACCTAGATGTTGAACCGACCGGTAATATTGGGAATGTCGTAATTGATAGCGGTAGCTTGTCAATAGAAGAATTAAAGAAGGAGCCTTATCTGATTACAGCTGCCTTTTCCGATTTTACGGTAGATTCTATGACTGGCGATTTCTGCGGTGAGATTCGTCTGGCCTGGTATTATGATGGAAAGACTACTATTCCGGTAACCGGAGGCTCTATTACAGGTAATATAGCCGAGCTTCACCATGAGATGTATCTATCAAAGGAACGTCAGAAGGATAATAACTTCGAAGGACCTGCTATGGTGCTGCTGAAGAATGTTACAGTGGCAGGCATAGAATAAAGTTGTTTCATAACGTAAGCTTACGATGTAGAAAAGGACAGCATGCTGTCCTTTTCTACATTTATATATTACAATATGAAACAACCCTATTAATATCGACGTTACGAAGCAACCCTTTTTCCTGTAGTTATATCAGATTATAATAATTCATAACCGATTGCTCTACAAAGCCACAGGATTGGTACAATCCAAGAGCATTGCTGTTGGTACATACGACATCCAGCTCGATTGTATGGATACCTTGTGCTTCTATTAATTTCAGGGTTTCGTTCAACCCCCTTCTCCCATAGCCCCTTCCACGATATTCCGGTAGGATTCCAAAACCGCATATAAAAGCATACTGATCGATGAATTCTACATTGATTTTACCGATGGAGCATCCATTTAGCTCGATCATATAGGTCTTATCCTTGTCTGGTTGATCCTCTAGGGGAGTTGTTTTATAATCTCCAGTCTCTTCCTCTAGCCTTTCTTCATTGAAAAAGATCGCATTATAACGTGCGATATCTTTCTCGTCTGCTTTACAGGCAAGGCGTAAGGTTATCTTTTCGCTAGAAGCCTGATCTGAATTTGACCTCGATTGAGCGGTAGCATCGGATAACCGTTTCATACGATATTCTGAGTGGGCATAGGTGGCGCTGTTTGCCCTTACAAAGTCCATACCGGATTCGGAACTTCCATCTGCTAGTATTAGGACCTGTCTGAAATCTGAGTGTTGGCTTTCGTTTAAAGCAAGAGCTAATAATCGATGGAATATACCCTGCTTTCGATACATGGGATGGGTCATACCGCAGAGCTCTCCGGTAACACCGTCAAAGCAGGAAATTCCCAGATAGGCAACGAGGATATCTCCGATATAATAGAGGAATTCCGCTTTATTACCAGAGTGCCCATCTGAAGCCTTTCTTGCAAGGCTACTTAAATGTAGCTTATAATCCAGCTCCAGCTTTAGGTTGATACTTTCATGCTTACAGCATATATCCATAAGCTGATTAATCTCATCATATTCTGCCTGAGATATGTACTCCAATACCTGAATATAATGCTTTTGATTTTCGTTTAACAAATATTATCCTCCGTCCTATTTTTACCAATTACATACTACCTAATTATATCAGATGCCCGATGAGATGCAAGGGTTAAATCCACGGAAAAAATAGAAAGGATAGGAGGCAAAAGGATAACCGGCATCCCATACAGCACTGCTTGGCGGACTGATATTATTGAACTACAAATAGTAGAAGGTCTGCAATAAGTGCGGGAGGGATGTTGTTATCCTTATCGAATGAATTATGCATGATTGGATATCACCGAATTACTATGTTAAATCGGTATTAGATATTTTTAGTAGCGCCTTGTCGGTCTGGAATAATCCCATCGGCTATAGCTATAACCATTCCTTTGATATCGGTTGTCCATTCTTCTTGCCGGATCAGCCATATTAGCAGGAGTATTCTGATCAGTGAAGTGAGTAATATCTTGCTCCTTCTTAGCATCCTTGGCTAACGATTGCTCTTTTGTCTTTCGTGATCTCCGGCTTGGATTAAGAATATATCCGATGATGAACCCTAGCAAAAAGAAGGCTACTGTGAAGGCAATAAAGTATAAAAGGAAGTTCTCACTAGTAATCGGTAATGAAGACAGATAAACACCCGTTTCTTCCAAAATAATACACTCCTCTACAAATTATTCACTATTTATATATGCTGTGACCGCTTTGATGGTTACAGAAGTAGGGGTACATGGACAAGATCATGGATGGGAGGCTGCCAAGGAAGGTGAGTGAGTCCAAAGACTGGGCTTGTGAAACTAGGAATAGCTCTCGAAGGTCCTTAGGTTATATTGCTAATAAAAGTTATAAAGCTAGTTATATTTTTGACAATTCGATGTATTGAATTACCAGTTTAAGGATGATAAAATTGCATCATAAAGTCTAGGATACCTTTAGACAAAGACGTCATTGCCCTAATCGGGGAATGGCGTCTTTTTGCGTAGATTAAGGAGGAAGCTATGAGACAAATTGCGATTTATGGCAAGGGTGGTATTGGAAAGTCCACCACAACACAGAACCTTACAGCCGGACTTGGAGAGATGGGGAAGAGAATTATGATCGTTGGTTGTGATCCTAAAGCAGATTCCACAAGATTAATACTTGGAGGACTGGCACAAAAGACGGTACTGGATACCTTAAGAGAAGAGGGCGAGGACATCGACCTGGAGTTTATCATGAAAAGAGGCTTTGCCAATATCCGGTGTGTAGAATCGGGTGGACCGGAGCCTGGTGTCGGTTGTGCTGGTCGAGGAATTATCACCTCTATCAATCTATTGGAGCAGCTGGGAGCTTATACGGATGATCTCGATTATGTCTTTTATGATGTACTTGGCGATGTAGTATGTGGAGGTTTTGCAATGCCCATCCGGGAAGGTAAGGCACAGGAGATTTATATCGTAGCCTCGGGAGAGATGATGGCGCTTTATGCTGCCAACAATATTTCTAAGGGCATTCAGAAGTATGCAAACACCGGTGGAGTCCGTCTGGGTGGGATCATCTGTAACTCTAGAAAGGTAGACGGGGAAGCAGAGCTGGTAGCTGCCTTTGCTAAGGAACTGGGATCTCAGATGATCCATTTTGTACCCAGAGATAATATGGTTCAGAGAGCAGAGATCAATAAGAAGACGGTAATTGATTATGACCCCACGGCCAATCAGGCAGATGAGTATCGCGCTTTGGCAAAGAAAATTGATGGTAATGATATGTTCGTAATACCGAAGCCCATGAAGCAGGAACGTTTGGAGGAGCTTTTAATGGAGCATGGTATCTTGGATTTGTAAATCATAAGTAGGAGGTAGAATTATGGTATTGGTAAGAGCAATTATTCGTCCTGAAAAGGTGGGAATCGTATTATCGGAACTACTGGCAGCAGGCTTTCCTGCAGTAACCAAGATGGATGTATTCGGTCGTGGTAAGCAAAAGGGAGTCAAGGTTGGGGAGGTTTATTATGATGAAATTCCTAAGGAAATGCTGCTTATGGTGGTCGAAGATAATGATAAGGATGATGTTATAAAAATTATTATGAGGTACGCCAGAACAGGAGAGGAAGGACATTATGGGGATGGACGAATCTTCGTGAGCCCGGTAGAGGAAGCTTATACTATCAGTACTAGGAAGAAGGGACTGTAGGAAGAGTGAAAGAAGTGCGCTTTGTGCCGCCGTTGGCGGAGGAATGGAGGTAAATATTGAAGGAAGTTATGGCATTTGTCCGGCAGAATAAGGTGAATGTTACAAAAGAAGCCTTGGCAGAGGCAGGTTTTCCCGCTTTTACTTGCAGGAAGGTACTGGGGAGAGGAAAGAAGCTGATTGATATGACTTTGCTTTATTCTATTGTTGAAACAGGAGATATTCCGGTGACTGCCCAGGGGGAGTACCTTACCGAAAGTAACCGATTAATTCCCAAGCGTGTCTTTACCGTTATTGTTGATGATAAGGATGTTGATCTGGTTGTGAATACACTTATGGAGGTAAACAGCACCGGTAATCCGGGGGACGGTAAAATATTCGTCCTGCCAATCCTGGAGAATTACCGGGTGCGTAACGGAGAGATAACCACAGAAGCCTATTAAGGAGGTAAGAGTGAAAGAAAAATCACTTTCACTCGGAAAGAACTCCAAAATGAAATCCATTGGAATTTCATTTTGAACTTCTTACGGGGCTTGTTTGTGCCGCTGTTGGCGGCGGAATGGAGGCAATTATGAATGTCATAAACAAGGTCTTGGATCAATATAATTCCAAGGTATATAAGAACCGAAAAGAGCACATGGTCGATGTAAATAACAGTGATAATAATAATGCTATCGCAGCCAATGTCAGAACAATACCGGGTATCATAACCCAGAGAGGCTGCTGCTATGCAGGCTGTAAGGGTGTTGTCTTAGGACCCATTAAGGATGCCTTTATTATTACTCATGGGCCCATCGGCTGTGCATATTATTCATGGGGTACCAGAAGACATAAGGCAAAGAAAGAGGGTGATACACCTAATTATTTGCAGTATTGCTTTTCCACGGATCTGCAGGAGCCGGACATTGTATTTGGCGGTGAGAAGAAGCTGAAGAAAGCCATCGAGGAAGCGATGGAGCTTTTTAAGCCCGCTACGATATTCATCTGCTCTACCTGTCCAGTAGGTCTGATCGGGGATGATATCCATGCGGTAGCGAAATGGGCCGAAAAGGAGTATAGCATCAAGTGTATTGCATTCAGCTGCGAAGGATATAAGGGAGTCAGTCAATCAGCTGGCCACCATATTGCCAATAACCAGCTGGTCAGATATGTGATCGGAGAAGGCGATCGTGAAATAAAGAATAAGTTTTCTGTTAATCTGCTGGGCGAATATAATATCGGTGGTGATGGCTGGGAGACCGAGCGCCTCCTTAAACGGATTGGCTACGAGGTAGTCTCCACCTTTACCGGGGACAGCAGCATCGATGATCTCAGCAATGCCCATAAGGCAAACCTAAGTCTGGTTCAGTGCCACCGGTCGATTAATTATATCGCAGAGCTAATCGAGACGAAATACGGAATACCATGGATGAAGGTTAATTTTATTGGAGTCGAAGGGACGATAGAAACCCTACGTAATATTGCAAGATACTTTAATGATTCGGAGCTTACCGCAAGAACAGAGGAAGTGATTGCAGATGAGCTGGAAGCGGTACGAGAGGATATGAATTATTATCAGAGTAAGCTAAAGGGCAAGACTGCGGCCATCTATGTGGGAGGCTCCAGAGCACACCATTATCAATTCCTGCTGAGGGATTTAGGTGTACACACCATATTAGCCGGTTATGAATTCGGTCACAGGGAGGAGTATGAAGGGCGGGAGGTCCTTCCCTTTGTCAAGATTGATGCGGACAGTAAGAATATCGAATCCATCACAGTCGAGCCTGATCCTGAAAGATATCATGTCTATCTATCCGAGGAGGACTTAAATAAGCTAAAAGAGGAGAAGCTGATCGATTATTATGGAGGTATGGTGAAGGATATGCAGGATGGAACCTACATGGTGGATGACTTGAACCATTATGAGACAGAGCAGTTCTTAAAGTTACTTAAGCCGGATATCTTTTTCTCTGGGATTAAAGATAAGTTTATGGCACAAAAGAGTGGTATCCTGTCAAGGCAGCTGCATTCCTACGATTATAGTGGGCCTTATTCCTGCTTCCGGGGCGCGGTTAACTTTGCAAGAGATATTACCATGGGAATCTATGCACCGGCTTGGAGTTACATTAAGGCACCCTGGAAGACAATACCCAGCTTAGAGGGTAGCTTGGGAGGTGAAGCAGCATGTTAGATTATACAAGAAAAGAAACCTATGACCGCAGTGCACTGAGAGTGAATCCGGCAAAGACCTGTCAGCCTGTCGGTGCAATGTATGCAGCACTCGGGGTGCATGCATGTATGCCACATAGCCATGGTTCACAGGGCTGTTGTGCATTTCACAGAATGTTCTTAACCAGACACTTTAAAGATCCGGCAATGGCGTCCTCCAGTTCCTTTACTGAGGGCGCCTCTGTTTTTGGTGGGGGTACCAATCTGAAGACGGCGGCTAAGAACATATTTGATATCTATAATCCAAAGATTATTGCGGTCCATACCACCTGTTTATCCGAGACCATCGGAGATGACCTGAATGCATTGATACAAGGGATTGATATTCCGGAAGGAAAGTATATGGTTCATACCAATACTCCCAGCTATAAGGGATCCCATATCAGCGGCTTCAGCAATATGGTAGCAAGCTTTATCAATTATCTTTCCGCTTCCACGGAGATGCGGAATGGTAAGGTGACACTCCTTCCCGGCTTCGTTAACCCGGGAGATATGAGGGAGTTAAAAAGGATAGCCGAGGCGATGCAAGTAGCCTATACCATGCTGCCGGATACCAGCGGAGTGATGGACAGTCCTATGACTGGCAGGTTCGAATTGTATCCTAAGGGTGGTACGACTATAGAGGAGATTATTGCTTTGGGAGATACCAATCTGACCTTGGCTATGGGGAAGTCAGCAAGTGAGGCGCCGGCTCTTGCCCTTTCAAGGAAATGCAATGTTCCATATAAGCTATTACCTCTTCCCGTCGGTATCGGAAGAACAGATGAATATATTATGGCCTTACAGAGCTTTTCAAAGAATGAGGTTCCCTACGAGCTGGAGGAAGAAAGAGGGCAGTTGGTAGATATTCTGATTGATATACACCCTTACACCTATAATAAAAAGGTAGCAATCTTCGGGGATCCGGATACGGTACTAGGTCTGGCAGAGTTTGCTCTGGAGATGGGTATGGTACCAAAATATCTGGTGACAGGAACTCCAGGAGAGGTATTTGAACAGGATGCGAAGGAGCTTTTTATGAAGTTTGGAGTGGGTGACTGTAGGGCAAAGGCATCCGGTGATTTGTTTGAATTACACCAGTGGATCAAAGAGGAGAAAGTTGATCTGCTGATTGGAGGTACCCACGGTAAGTATATAGCCAGAGCAGAGGATATTCCCTTTGTAAGGGCCGGCTTTCCCATCATTGACCGTTATATCCATTCTTATATGCCCTTGGTAGGATACCGGGGTGGTATGAGGTTAGCAGAGATGATAAGCAACGCTCTGCTGGATCGACAGGACCGGGATGCTTGCGAAGAGGATTTTGAGATGGTTCTGTAGGGTAGTTGCGAATTACTTATATTTGAAAGGAAGTGCATCCTATGGCAGATACCAGTATTTTGGATGATCGAAGAGCTTATATTTTACAGAAGCAGGAAGGCTGTATCGGAAAAGAAATTCGATGTGACAGCAATAGTGTATCCGGTTCAATCAGCCAGAGGGCTTGTGTATACTGTGGAGCCCGTGTGGTATTGAATCCGATCACGGATGCATTTCATGTAGTGCATGGACCCATCGGATGTGCCAGCTATACCTGGGACATCCGAGGAAGCCTCAGCAGTGGATCAGACCTGTATAGAAACAGCTACTCCACGGATTTACAAGAGAGGGATGTGATTTTCGGAGGAGAAGGGAGATTATCGGAGGCACTGGAGGAAATCATAAAGAAACACCATCCGAAGCTTATCTTTGTGTATGCTACCTGTATCGTCGGAGTAATCGGGGACGATGTGGAAGCAATCTGTAAAAGGTTTTCCGCAAAGTATAAGGTGCGGGTTATACCGGTAAAATCTCCGGGCTTTTCAGGTAATAAGTCAGCAGGCTATAAGCTTGCCTGTGATGCGATTATGGAGCTAATCTCGCCTCACAGACCGGAGAAAGTAAATGGAATTAATATATTAGGAGATTTTAATCTGGCAGGTGAGCTATGGATTGTTAAGGATTATCTGAAGCAGATGGGGATCAACGTAATTTCAACAATAACAGGAGATTCCTCCTACAATACCTTAATCGAGGCGCCGGCAGCAAGCCTGAATGTGGTCCAATGTGCTGGCTCTAGTACTTATCTGGCTAACCGGATGGAGGAGGAGTTTGGAATTCCATTTATAAAAGTCAGCTTTTATGGAATAGAGGATACGATGAATTCCTTGATACGTATTGCGGAAGTCTTAGGGGATGGTGTAGCGAGGGGGAAGGCAGTCCGTTTTTGCATCAAGCAGAGTAGCCGGGTGGAGAGCTTCCTTTCCGGTTATCGTAAGAAACTTGCGGGAAAGCGGGCCGCCATCTATGTAGGAGGAGGCTTCAAGGCAATCTCCCTGATTAAGCAGTTTGCATCCCTTGGCATGGAAACAGTCGTAGTAGGAACTCAGACAGGTAAGAAGGAAGATTATGAGCTGATTATGGAGTTGGTAAACGAGAAGACCATTATTCTGGATGATACCAATCCTGCCGAGCTTGAGAAGTTCATCCGGGAGAGGAAGGCTGATATCTTAGTGGGTGGGGTTAAGGAAAGACCCTTAGCCTATAAGCTTGGCGTGGCTTTCTGTGATCATAATCATGAGAGGAAGCACCCCCTCTGTGGCTTTGATGGAGTCGAAAATTTCACAGAAGAAATATATCGGAGCATCTTTCATCCGGTATGGGATTATCTTAAGAAGGGAGGGGCCTAAATGAGTGGGAAATTAGTAAATCTGAATGTGAATCCCTGCAAGATGTGTATGCCCATGGGGGCAGTAACGGCCTTCTATGGTATTCGTAAAGCTATGACCATCCTCCATGGCTCCCAGGGCTGCAGTACTTATATACGTAGACATATGGCGACCCATTATAATGAGCCGGTTGATATCGCTTCCACATCGCTTACGGAGGAAGGTACTGTCTATGGCGGGGAGAAGAATTTGCTTCAGGGGCTTTTGAATTTGATTCGGGTTTATGAACCGGAGGTCATCGGGGTAGCTACCACCTGTCTGGCCGAAACCATCGGAGAAGATGTGCCAAGAATGATTGAGCATTTCTACCTGGAGTATCCGGAGTATAAGCATATAGCAATCATCCCAGTACCCAGTGCCGGATATTGTGGAAGTCAGTATGAGGGCTTTATGAAAGCTCTTCACTGTGTCATAAAAAGCATACCGATGGATGTGACAAAACACAACAGGGTGAATATAGTAACAAGTCAGCTTTCGCCTGCCGACACCAGATATCTTAAGGCTTTATTGAAGATCCTTAGGATAGATTACATTCTCCTCCCCGACCTATCAGAGAATCTGGACGGGGGATACCAGCAGATATATCAAAGGCTTCCGGAGGGCGGAACTGCCCTTGAAGAACTAAGCAGAATGGCCGGAGCCAGGATGACAATCGAACTTTCGAGCTTTGTGAGGGAAGCGGATTCAGTAGGGCAATATCTTTACGAGACCTACGGAGTGCCCTACCGGTCCTGTAATCTACCCATCAGTCTTCGGGATAATAATACACTAATCGAACTACTTTCGGGGTTGTCAGACCAGGAGGCTTCCTCTGATATAGACAAGGAGAGAAGTCGTTATCTGGATGCTATGATTGATGCGCATAAATATAGTAGCCAGGTATCCGCTCTTGTATATGGTGAACCGGATTTCACCTATGGTACCGTACGTTTTTGTGTAGAGAATGGAATTGTACCGGTGATCACTGCGACCGGTACCAGGTGTCCCGGATGGAAGGATAAGATAGAGAAGGAGCTTAAGGAGCTGGCTACAAGATATCCCATAGACCGATATGAGATATTAGAGGATACGGATTTTGGAACCATCGAGGAGTACGCAAGAGCTCTTAAGGTGAATGTACTAATCGGTAATTCTGATGGCAGAAGATTAGCCCATAAGCTAGGGCTTCGCTTGGTAAGAAGAGGCTTTCCCATCCATGATCATCTTGGAGGACAACGTCTTCGAATGCTGGGTTATGAAGGTGGACTTACTCTGCTGGATGAGATCACGAACATAATTATTGATGCGGAGGAAGAGAATTTTAGGGAACAACTGTATAAGCAATATTATAAAGAGGAAGAAGCTAACAAACTAATTACCGTGGCAGAGATACAGGATAAGACCCAGACGCACCCCTGCTATAATTGCAAAGCACATAAGTACGCCAGAATACATCTACCGATTGCAGCGGGATGTAATATCAGCTGTAACTATTGCGTTAGAAGATATGATTGCCCTAATGAAAGCAGGCCCGGTGTAACGTCGAGTATTCTAACGCCGGAAGAAGCCCTGATGCGATTCCTACAGGTGAAGGAGAAGATGAATAATCTGACTGTCGTAGGGATTGCAGGGCCGGGAGATGCCTTGGCCAACTTTGAGGTGACAAGGCGGACCCTGGAGCTGATCAGAGAGCAGGATCCGGATATTACCTTCTGCCTCTCAACCAATGGGCTGATGCTGCCCCATTATTCCCAGGAACTGATTGACCTTGGGGTGTCCCATGTTACAGTAACAATGAATTCGGTTGATCCGGTCATAGGAGCACGAATTTATAAATATGTGGATTACTTGGGGCTTCGATATGTGGGAGAAGCAGCTGCAGCCATATTGCTGTCGAATCAGCTGGCTGGAATCCGTCTTCTTATCTCTCAGGGGGTGGTGTGTAAAATCAACATTGTTATGCTCAAGGGGATTAATGATTATCATATTCCGGAGGTGGTGAAGACGGCTAAGGAGCTGGGAGCGGCAATGACGAATATCCTTCCTATGATACCGGTAAGGGGAAGCGTGTTTGAGAGGCTGGAGCCACCTGGAGAGGAGGAGGTCCGGCAGCTACGTAAGAGATGTGGCGAAACCCTGACTCAGATGTATCATTGTAGGCAATGTAGGGCTGACGCAATTGGTATTCTTGGCAGTGATGAAACTAAGGAAATCACAACCTTGTCGCAAGATATAACCTATGCAGGGCCCAGACTTCAGATCGCTGTTGTGACCAAAAATGGGATAATGGTAGATCAGCATTTTGGGCATGCTTCGGAATTCTATATCTATCAATATCAGAACGGGAATACCGTCTTCAAGGAAAAAAGAGCAGTTAACAAATACTGCTTTGGTCAGGAGGAATGTACCAACAGTGAGGATAGGATGAAGGGTGTTATTGATACAATTGCTGATTGCAATGCTGTCATAGCTATGAGGATTGGGGACTCACCGAAGCAAGAGCTGAATAGGAAGGGTATTCTTGTATTTACTGCATGTGATGGAATAGAGGCATCCATTCATGAGGTAGTGAGGAAAATATATAAAGGAGATACCATTGGTGGTGAGTTGAGGCAAGGAATTAGACTAAAATAATTGAAGGAGGTTATTATGGTGCAGCTAAAGCATAATATATTCGTTTGTACCAGCTGTCGGGTGAATGGACAGCAAAAGGGACTATGCTATTCTAAAAAATCGGTGGATGTGGTTCAACGTTTGATCGAAGAAATCGAAGATCTTAATCTATCAGGTGAGGTCATGATTACCAATACCGGCTGCTTTGGCATCTGTAATCAAGGACCGATTATGGTGGTATATCCCGAGGGGGTTTGGTATGGTGCCGTTACCGAAGAGGATATTCATAGGATTGTGGAACAGCATATATTATGTGGATCCCCGGTAGAAGAACTTAGAATATAAAGTAGCTAAAAAGGGTTGCCTGGATAAGAGTGATGGGGGTGGAGGAATGCTTCAGATAGTCGATGATACATTAATGGCACTGCAGGAGCCGTTGCCACCAAAGGAGGAGCTTCAGAGCTTTTGCGAACTTCTATTCATGATAGGTGTGGATGCGATAGAGCTTCCGATTTCTATATATCGGCATATGGAGGAATTACCTCAGGGCAGATATATCTTGAATGTTGATTACGAAGAGGAGGTCTATGACAATCCTGGCTTTTATCGTTATGTATGCCGCCAGTCTTACGACGCAAAGAATGTAATACAGGAGCTTCAGCTGAATGATATCAGGGAATTGATTAAACGAAAGGCCTTCGAGAATTGTGCTGAGCTTCGTATCAGGGGACTGGATGATCTAATCTGCCATCCCTATGAAAAGTATATGGAGGAATGGCAATGTCAGCTTCCTGGAACTATCCTACACTTTTGTCCGGAGAACACCTTTGGCTGTGCCACGGCTTTAGCCTTTCATTGGGCCGCTGATTATGGTGGCAATATAACCGCCAGCTTTGCTGGATATAGAAATAATGCGGCAACAGAGGAGCTGATCATGGCATTGCGTCTGGCTATTCGACATAAGCCTAATCGCAATCTTGCTGTTTTACCGCGCCTTTCTGATTTGTTTGAACGTATATTTCATGTAACCGTCTCCAATCGAAAGCCGATTATAGGTAAGAATATCTTTAAAGTGGAGGCTGGAAT
Organism: Bacillota bacterium; assembly: GCA_023411555.1. Lineage (GTDB taxonomy): Bacteria > Bacillota > Clostridia > Lachnospirales > Lachnospiraceae > Mobilitalea. Next base: position 55,840 of record JAEYOQ010000007.1, on the reverse strand, counting down.
TCATGCTGATGGATTATATAAAAATCCTGCGACCTACGAAGCATATGCTCCTTCCTGTGTTGGTGGTCAATCGGAGCTGGTGATAGGAAAGCACTCCGGTATACGGGCGGTAAAGCTGAAGCTAGAGGAGCTAAAGCTGCCGATGGCAACAGATGACACTGTTGATCGAATATTGCATCTGGTCAGACTTACCTGTACGAGGTACAGAAAAAGCTTAAGTGACCAGGAATTCATCCTGCTTGTAAGGGAGGTGATGAGATGTGAAGGAAATCAAGTATATTGTTGATACCACCCTAAGGGATGGAGAACAGAGTCCCGGGATTGCGCTTGGTGTCGAAGATAAGGTAAAGATTGCGGGTCTTTTGGATGAAATCGGAGTGTACGAGATCGAAGCCGGAGTACCTGTGATAAGCGAAGAAGAGGAAGAAGGAATTCGCCGTATCATTCATAACAGAAAAAATGCAAACATATCAGTGTGGAGTCGGATGAACCTAGAGGATGTCAGACGGTCTCTATCATGTAAACCGAATATCCTTCACATCGGAGCACCGGTATCCTATGTTCAAATTTACAGTAAGCTGCGTAAAAACAAAGGTTGGGTAATAAAGAGTGTCCTGGAATGCATTGATATAGCGAAGTCACAGAATGTAGCTGTGACCGTCGGACTTGAGGATGCTTCAAGATCCGATATCGGGTTCTTACTAAGTATGATTAAAGAGCTTTCAAGAGCCGGAGTAGAGACTGTTCGAATCGCAGACACGGTGGGAGTATTAACTCCAAACAGAACAAGGGATATCATAAAGCTGATTAAGGATTATTCAGATATTAAGATAGAGTTACATATCCATAACGATCTTGGTATGGCAGTGGCCAACTCCATTGTAGGAGCAAAAGCAGGTGCCGATTATATTGATTGTACCTTATTTGGGATAGGTGAAAGAACAGGAAACTGTAACATGTATGATTTTGTCAAGGCGGGTGAAGCACTTTTTCAATTTGCGATGACGAAGAAGCAGATAAAGTGGCTGGAGCATGAAACATACCCAGAGCTTAAGGGAGCTCTATAGATATCAATGGGTTTATCGATCCTTTCCTCTTGTTATATTGCTAATGATCCTATTATGGTTTTCATAAATAGAAGCTTGTATAATTAAAATGTATCTGGTATAATTATGCAAAATATATACATAACAGGAAAGGAAGGGTATTTATGGACAACATGCAGTTATTAATTGTCATGGCTGTATACATGGTATTCGTAATCGCTATCGGCTTATTCTTTGCGAGACGTGCCAATGAGAACTCAGAGAATTATTATCTTGGGGGGCGGTCACTAGGGCCATGGGTTGCTGCCATGAGTGCAGAAGCCTCTGATATGAGCGGATGGTTGTTGATGGGACTTCCAGGGGTGGCTTATTTCTATGGTATTAGTGATGCTATTTGGACAGCAATCGGATTATTGGCAGGGACTTATATAAACTGGCTGATTGTAGCAAAGAGATTGCATGCCTATTCGATTATAGCAGGGGATTCGATTACGATTCCTGACTTCTTCAGCCGACGTTTTAGAGAAAATAAAAAGATTATTATGACAATCGCTGCACTATTCATAATGGTATTCTTTACGGTCTATGCTTCCAGCTGCTTTTTAAGCGTAGGCAAATTATTTAACGCCTTGTTTGGTGTTCCTTATGAGTATGTAATGATTGCGGGAGCTACATTTGTAATTATATATACCTTCCTGGGAGGTTTTTTAGCAGAGAGCGCCTCTGACTTTATGCAGGCAATTGTAATGGTGATAGCACTGGTAGTGGTATTGGCGACCGGAGTAATCTACGCAGGCGGACCGGCTGCAGTATTAGATAATCTGAAGAAGATACCCGGGTTTTTAGATTTCTTTGGGATAGCAACTCCTCAGATGACGGATGGAATACAACAGGTGTCTGCCAGTGGATTACCGCAATTTGGTGAAGCGGGAGCATATGGTATTATCACCATTATCTCCACCTTATCATGGGGACTCGGTTACTTTGGAATGCCTCAGGTATTACTTCGCTTTATGGCAATTCGGACTCATCGTGAGATATCAAAGTCTAGGCAGATTGCAACCATATGGTGCGCTATATCCTTAGTTGCAGCCGTGGTTATTGGTCTTGTCGGACGGGCAGCATTTCCTACAGAGCATCTGACTGCAGTGGATGCAGAGAAGATCTTCATTACAATGTCTACCAATCTGTTACCTACCGTTCTTGCGGGCTTGGCAATGGCAGGAATCTTAGCAGCAACCATCAGCTCCTCTGATTCCTATCTACTGATTGCCTCCTCTGCTATATCAAAAAACATCTATCAGGGTATATTCAAGAAGAATGCTACTGATAAGCAGGTTATGAGTATTTCTAGAATAGTGCTGCTTGCAATCGCCTTGGTAGGTATTGTGATTGCCCTAGATAAGGATAGTGTCATTTTTACCGTCGTAGCCTTTGCCTGGGCTGGTTTTGGTGCTACCTTCGGACCGATTATGTTGTTCTCCCTGTTCTGGAAGAGAACGACCAGAAGCGGTGCCATCGGCGGAATGTTAGCCGGTGGTAGTATGGTTTTCTTCTGGAAGTATGTTATGAGACCCTTGGGTGGTGCATGGAATATTTACGAGTTGCTACCGGCATTTTTATGCTCTTGTCTGGTTATCGTCGTGGTATCCTTATTGTCGAAGGAACCCAGTGCAGAGTTGCAGACAGAGTTTGAGCAAGCAAAGGCTTATAGAGATTAAAAGGATCTGGTTAATATGTTCGTATCATGATAAAGATTGTTATGTACAAGAATATCACTCACTCCTTTCGCATATGTTATGCTAAAGGCAATGCAACTTAAGGAGGGGAGCTGTTTGGCTGAGGGGTATCGGGTTCTGGTCAAACCTATGGTTTTGCAGCAGGACATGTATTATAAGAATACGAACATTATGCGATATACGATAAAATATCCCAAATTCATATCAGAGTCATATCAAATGATGCTTAATAGGCTAAATTCACTATACAGAACAAAAGCCGTGATGTATGAACGCTCCAATGTTATGAATCTGTATCAGATGGCCATGGTTGAGTATGAATACTCCGTTGCTAATGATTATCCGATTCGGCAGTTTGAAGCTTATGTAGATTATGTGGTTACATACAATCAGAATTGTTTGCTCAGTCTTTATTTCGACCAATATGAATATGCCGGAGGGGCACATGGACTAACGATACGTTATTCTGATACCTGGGACCTGAATAGGAACAGGAGGATGGAATTAGGGGATTTCTTTCCACAACGCTCTCGTTATAAGGAATATCTGATTCAGACCATTAATCAGCAGATTGCAGAGGAGATAGCAAAAGAAAATGGAATGTTCTTTGAAGATTATGAGAGGTTGGTCAGGGAGAACCTGAAGACGAACAACTTTTATCTAAGCAAAGAGGGGGTTGTGATATACTTTCAACATTATGATATTGCACCTTATGCCTCAGGAATACCAACCTTCGTTATTCCTTATGGACCGGGAGGAGCTGTACTACCCAAATGTTGAATTAGCTGAATTTAAAACGGAGGACATCCTTTGGGATTATCCTCCGTATCAATTAGTGTTTCCAGTTCTTTGGATTGAGCAGCAATAAGACAGGGAATACCTCCAAACGACCACATAGCATATCAAACATCATAACAAATTTTGATAAAGTTGAAAAGCTTCCAAAGTTGCCGATGGGGCCAACAAGCTCCAGGCCGGGACCTACATTATTGAGGGTTGCAGCTACCGCTGTAAGGCTGGAAGTGAAATCAAAATTATCAAGGCTTACAATCAGGACAGAGGCTGCAAAGATCATGATATAAGAGATAAAGAAAACATTAATAGAGCGCATGGTTTCGTGCTCTATTTTTTTGCCATCAAACTTCAGGACCTTAATACTTCTTTTATGGATCAGATAAGACAGTTCCTTGAATATGGTTTTTAACATGATTAGAATACGGGAAATCTTCATACTACCACTGGTACTGCCGGAGCAGGCCCCGATAAACATCAGCCAGACCAGGATGATCTTCGAGAAGGTAGGCCACTGATTGAAATCGACGGTTGAATAACCGGTGGTTGTTAAAACGGAGGAAACCTGAAAAGCGGCGTGATGAATCGAAGGAAAGAAATTCTTATAACCGCCGAGATTCAGAGCTATTAATATAGTTGCAGTCACAACAATCAGGAAATATGCTCTTAGCTCCTCGCTCTTTATGGCCATCTTAACCTTCTTAAATAGAATTAAGGTATAGATATTAAAGTTAACTCCAAATAAAAGCATGAAGATGGTGATGATCGTTTGTTGATAAGTGGTATAATCGGCGCAGCCGGAGTTCTTAATAGCGAATCCACCGGTACCTGCGGTTGCTAAGGAAATAGTCAGAGAGTCAAAAAGAGGCATTCCTCCGACCAATAACAGGATGAGCTGTAGCATAGTCATACCAAAATAAATCAGGTATAGCAAGGAGGCAGTGGAACGCATTCTTGGGACAACCTTTTCTACTGCAGGCCCGGGGCTCTCCGCACGCATAATATGCATGGTCTCACCGCCGGCCATAGGCATAATAGCAAGAATAAATACCAGAATACCCATGCCACCGATCCAATGAGTAAAGCTCCGCCAAAAGAGCATGCAATAGGAAAGAGCTTCAACATCACTCAGGATACTGGAGCCGGTGGTGGTAAAACCGGATACATTTTCAAATAGCGCATCAATATAATTCGGGATCTCCCCGCTGATAAAAAATGGAAATGCACCGACAATACTAAGTACGATCCAGCCCAAGGCAACAACGAAGAAGCCCTCCTTTGCAAAGAAGACATGATTCTTTGGCTTTATGATTACGAGGGGAACACCAATGATAAGGCAGGCAATCAGTGTAATCAGGAAGGAATACCCACTTTGCTCCTGATATATCAGGGCTACAATACAAGGAATGATCATAAGGAAAGCTTCGATCGTAAGTATCCAGCCGATAATGTGAAATATAATTGATTTATTCATAGGTTCACCTCTATTCGAAAATCTCACCTAGATCATCCAATCCGAAGGAGGTGGTTACGATGATCACGGTATCTCCAGGCTGAATGGTATCCTTGCCATTCGGAATAACAATCTTTCCCTTGCGATTTATGCAACCGACTAAGGTATTCTCTTTTATATGAAGCTGTTCAAGAGGGATACCGATATATGAGCTGCCGGTTTTTACGCGGAATTCCATAGCCACAATCTTGTTACCCACTAGCTTATACAGCGTCTCTACATTACTGCCCAGTGAGTTTTGCTTGGCTCGTACATACTGAATGATTCGGTCGTCAGTCAAAAGCTTTGGATTAATTACAACCCCTAGATTCATATCCTGAATTATTTCATCGAAGGTTAATCTGGTTATCTTGGTAAAGATTTTTGCGTTACAGATCTTTTGAGCATATAGGGAGAGAAGGATATTCTCCTCATCCAGATTTGTTAAGGATGCAAAGGCATCGGTAGAATCGATTCCTTCTTCAATCAGTACGTTGTTATCGGAGCCATTTGCATGAATAATCAAGCTATCCGGCAGCAAGTTACTAAGCTCCTCGCAGCGCTCCCGGTTTTGCTCGATGATCTTTACCTTTACATCGGTACCGGAAAAGTATTTACCAATATAGGTGGCAATCGTTCCGCCTCCGACAATCATGATATCCTTGATATGAGAAGGAGGTAATCCAATCTTGGTGAAGAATTCATGAGCGTTTTTCTGAATGGCTATAATAGAGATTTTATCATGGGCCTGTAACATGAAATCACCGGAAGGAATATAAACATCGTCTCCTCGTTCCACAGCGCAGACCAGTACCTTACAATGAGTTTTTGCCGAGATATTCTTTATCTGCATATTATGCAGAATGGAGCCGTTTGGAATCTGGCATTTTAATAGCTCAACCTTACCTTTGGCAAAGGTCTCGATCTTGATGGCGGAAGGAAGACGGATGACTCTTGCCATCTCCAAAGCAGATTCCAGCTCTGGATTAATCGTCATAGAGATTCCAAGCTCTTCTTTGATAAAATCAATTTCATCGTTGTATTGAGGATTGCGAATGCGGGCGATTGTATGGCATCTACTGGCCTTTTTAGCAATAAGGCAGCAAAGCATATTCAGTTCATCTGATCCGGTTACAGCAATCAGAATATCAGTAGTTTCAATTCCTGCCTCCATTAATACATGATAGCTGGCCCCGTTCCCAGTAATCCCCATAACATCAAGGGTATCGATTACATTATGTATTACGGTAGCCTTGTTATCAATAATGATAATATCATGTCCTTCATGTGCCAGTTGTTCCGCTAAGGCTGTTCCTACCTTACCACAGCCAATAATAAGTATTCTCATAGCTAAAATACAAGATTAATGAATGCCTTTTCAGGCATTCATTAATGTAACTCCTTTGCAATATAGTAGTATCATTATACCACATTATTATTAAAATACTACTAGGTTCATACTTTCATCAAAAAAGAGGAGTAACTATTTTAATTTAATAATCAATTTTCCGTCTTCATATAGGATAAAAGGTTCGTGCTTTGCTGATACCTTTATTTGATCCATCATTGCATCACCGGTTCGAAATACCGAGAGCATAAAGCCAATTAATCCTGCATTAATAAGTAAGGCCATGGTTCCATCCGAGAGAAACGGTAAGGATAAGGTGCTCAATATACCAAAGCCAAGATTACTGACTATATATAAAATAGTTTGCATGATAAATACAAATAGGATGGGAAGCGATACCATAAGACCCAGTACACTTTTCTGTCTGGATACCTTATAGAAAGCAGTGGCTGAGAAAATTAAGAATAATAGTATTATTCCCCAAAATACAATCCAGCCATATTTATTCGTAATTATGGTAAGCAGCATATCTCTTCGAAACCACGGGGAGGATAAGGCACCGGTATATTGCTGCGGTATGACACCTTTTCCTATAAATAGGGCACCGGACATCAGGTCACGGATCATGACATATTGATACCCTCTTGGATCGGAGTAAGGATCAAGCAGGACGTGGATGCGTTCCAAACGGTAGGATTGTAACATAAGCCAAACCAGTACGGCGCTCCCGACAAGGACCGTTGGCAGAAGAACAATGACCAATCCCTGTTTTGTACCGATGCCAAACCAGCCTTTTGAGATAGCAAGGCATATTGTAATTAGGGCGGAAAGGGTATAGATCAGGAAGCCTGTTGTTGAAGGAACAAACAATAGGATAATAGCATATGGCAAATAACCCAATCCGCAGAAAAGCATCCCTTTTATTCCTTGGTTTCTCATGGCATAGACAAACAGAGCATAGGCAAGAGGGAAGATCAGGCACAGATAGACCATGGGGAAGGAATAGCCGAAAAAGAAAGTAAAGACGGCTCTTCCATTCACATCCCGGGACAGTAAAAGACCAGTGGTGCTAAGTAACATTATTATCGTATAGCAGGTTAGAGGATGCTTACCCAATAAAGTGAAATCTAAAAAATAAGCAACGAAGAAAATTACCATTGCAATGAATAGGTCAGTTAATTCAAAGCCTCCGATTGCATCCTCTGAATGGGCAATGAAGTATCGGGTGCTTGTTCCCACAAGCATCAATAGAATAGTTAGCAGAATTAATCCCCACTGGGGGTTTGGCTTATGTGTTTTATCAAGTTCTGCACCAATCTTAATGGAATCCCCCATCTCTCTAATTGCATTACGAGTAGCGGTCTCTTCTTCTTCTCCCTCTGATATATAAAAATCACGTTGGTCACAAAGATGATCCTCGATCTCCTTTGCAATCATAGGGTGTACCTTTTTCCAACGGATTTGCTCGCAAACCGTTGCACAGTACCTTTTAATCTCATCCATTGACTGCAACGCTGACACCTCCATTCAATACTTTATTGACCGCTCTTGTATACTCATTCCATTCCTGCTGCTTCCCAATCAGAAGCTTTCTCCCCTTTGTTGTCAAATGGTAGTATTTTCTGAGCTTCGCTCCCTCTGCTTTTTCCTCATAGGCTTCCACATAGCCTTCCTTCTCTAGGCTGTGTAGGATGGGATATAGGGTTCCTGCTTTTAGATGAAAGGTGTCATCCGATTTCCTTGCCAGGGTCTCAATCATCTGATACCCATACATATCCTGCTCTTCCAGCAATTTTAATATAAGCGTGCTTGTACTTCCGGTAATAAGACTTTTATCAATCGCCATAAGTCGACCTCCTTTATATATAGATTATCTATATAATATGTGTACTTTACTACTTTGTCAATAGCATGTGTAAAAGTCTGTAAAATATTAATTATATTTTGATCCACCAGAATAATTAAGCCATAAAAAGAGCACCTGTATCTCCGTTATGGATATGCAGGTGCTCTCGCAATGAGCCTGATAAGGCTTGATCTTAAGTTTATTCTCCACCGGGCCCGCTACGTGCAGGACGGTTGTCCGGCATATGAACGGTATCCTTCATAGAGCCGCCGGAATTATTCTTACTGGTATTGCTTGTATTGTTTTTGCTTGAATTCGAAGTGCTGTTTTTAGAACTGCTATTTTTAGAACTGCTATTATTCTTATTCTTTGCCATGCTAATCTCCTTTCTAAAATAATCATCTATATTATTACTAGAAAGAAGAATATTATTCATACTGATATAATACATCCAACGATTTGCATTGCTTCCGGCTTACCTATAGATACCTGCCCTTTGATTAGTATGTTGATAGAATAGCACTTCCCATATTCAAGGATTTCAATGCAGAATCGTTAATCTTGTAATCATGCTTTGCAAGTATGTCATCGTAGAGTTGATTAAAGCCTTCGTTTTCTGCCTCTGTGATGGCGTTCTTAACAGCAGTATCATAGCTTTCTGAAGAGTTATTATCAATCATACGTACTACATAATAACCGTTGTCAGTCTCGTATACCTCACCGATTTCACCATTTTCCATTGCCATAATCAGCTTTTCAAAATCTTCATCAAAGCTTGATTCAGACTCGATGAAATTATCTGTACTATAGGTGATATTCTTCTCTTCCTCGGGTAGGAGAGTTGACCAGTCCTCTGTAGTCTTAGCCTTTTCAAGGTAGGTATTCAGTGCTGCTTTAGTAGCCGCTTTTTCTTCCTCTGTCTTGTCTACAGATTTGCCCTCCACATCGGTTGTCTTCTTGGAGGAAAACAGGTATTCGATATCATATTGTCTATACTCGTCACGGGAAATCCCGGCTTTGATCGCTTCATCATCAATATTTAAGGCATCGATCTTATCCTGACGATATCTGGATACTAAGGTTGTCTTACCAAGGGCTTTGCTTAGAGATGCCTTAGTGAACTTGCCATTCTTGATGGTTCCCGCCGTCATGCCATCCATCATGGTTGCTGCGTTAGTCTCAATCGTCGTCTTCTCTTCCTCCGTCAGTGTATAGCCTTCTGCTAATGCTTCACTGTTAAGTATTTCATAGTAAATTGCGGTATCCATAGCCTCCTGCTTGGCCATATCTCTCACAGTAGTACCTTCCTCATCGTAAGACATATTCCAATAGGAGCCGCCGCCTCCGAACATCTGGTCATAATAGTCATACTGATATTCTACATTATAGATATAGTATGATAAATCGCTTGCATGATATTTATCCCCATCAATCGTTAAAATAGTAGGCTCGTATACCTGGTCGAATATTAATGCGGCTATTAATAGAACTACCAATATGATAGATGTGATTGTAAATGCCTTCTTATTAATAACCTTATCCTGGATTTTGTCCTGTTTGCTGGTTTCTGCCTCAGCTCTTTTTATTCTTTTTGATTTGTTCACCTTTGCTACCTCCATAGTATTCTCATGAAGTTAATTTTATACGATTTGTGGCATAAGTCAATACATTACCTTCCAGTTCACAAAATATTGCGATATTTGTATTACTGTTCATAGTCAAACTCTGCAGCCGGGAAATACTCGAATCATTTCTTGCTAGCTGTGAACAGCAATATATTTATTGGCTGAACGGGATCAATTATTCTCCATGGTTAATTGAAATTCTGTAAAAATATGTTATAATAAACGAGAATTACTTGTTTTTTCGAGTAGGATTAGAACTTATATAGTAGTGGGAAGGAGATAGCATATTATGGTCCCGTATAATGATAAGGCGAGACAGATTATGGATGAGGTTAATAAGGTGGTTATTGGTAAACGGATTATTATAGAGAAGGTGTTTACTGCTATATTAGCAAAGGGGCATATCTTATTAGAGGATTATCCAGGGGTAGGTAAGACCACTTTAGCCATAGCATTCTCTAAGGCAATGGCACTTGAGCATCATCGTCTCCAATTTACACCGGATGTTCTTCCTACTGACGTGGTAGGCTTCCATCTACTGAATAAGGACGGGGATGGATATCAATATAAACCCGGTGCAATTATGTGTAATCTGTTTCTGGCAGATGAGATAAATCGTACCTCCTCAAAGACTCAATCTGCACTTTTGGAAGTAATGGAAGAAGGCAAGGTGACCGTGGATAGTGTTACACGAGAGGTTCCTAAGCCTTTTGTTGTTATAGCTACACAGAATCCTATCGGCTCTGTCGGTACTCAAATGCTACCGGAATCTCAGCTGGATCGCTTTATGATACGACTTTCCATGGGCTATCCGGATCGAAGGAGCGAGATTGGTATACTAAAGGGACGGCAGAATTCTAATCCTCTTGATACTGTGATTCAGGTGGTGGAGAAGGAGGATATTCTAACCATGCAGAGTTTGGTGGAGGAGGTATTTGTCCATGATGCCATCTATGATTATATTACACTATTGGTGGAACAGACCAGGCAGAATCCTTTAATCGAGCTGGGGGTCAGCCCAAGAGGCTCCCTTGCTATGATGAATATGGTAAAGGCAATCGCCTTCCTCAATCGCAGGGAATACGTTATTCCTTCGGATGTACAATATGTATTCAAGGATGTGGTTGCTCATCGAATGATTTTGAAACCGAAAGCACGTGTGAACAATGTAACGGTGGACAATCTACTGGAGGACATCCTGCGTATGGTCAAGGCACCTAGAATTATAGCAAAGGAATCTTAAACGTGTTCTGGAAAGGCACAGGTGGTAGTATGCTGCGCAATTTTATAAAGTACCTAATGGCGTTGTTGGCTGTAGGATTATTATCTATCTTATATAACACATACTATATGGGAATTATTTTCCTTACTGTCTTGGTAATCCCATTCATTATGTTTGCCCAGCTCAGTTATATTTATGGAAGATTAAAAGTTGATCTGGTATCCGTAATTCATGTGGCAAAGAAGGGAGAAATCGTCCCCGTCTCTGTACAGATTGATAATCCTACCGTGTTCCCGATATCTCGAATTCAGCTCTATATGACTTATAAAAACTCCTATTCCATGCAGCAATACAGGAAGGATTATTTGGTATCCGTGGATGCGAATACAAAGACCTCTGTGATCTTTAACCTATATTCCGAGTATGCCGGTAATCTTGAGATTTCCTTAAAGAATATCAGAATCTATGACTATCTTAAGCTGTTCTCCTTAAGAAAGAAGAAAGCAAAACTACTAACGGTAGCAGTACTTCCGGTCTATTATGAATTGCCTCAGAAATTGTTTTCTAGTCTCCATACGGACATTCTGGAGAGTGATTGTTATTCCGCTGTCAAAAGCGGAGATGATCCTTCTGAGGTGTTTTCAATCAGAGAGTACCGGGAAGGAGATAGACAACAGAGGATTCATTGGAAGCTCAGTAGAAAGCAAAATCAATTAATGATCAAAGAATTTAGCGAACCCTTAAACTGCTCCATTTTACTCTTTGTTGATTTGTGCATGCCGGCTAATATTAATCGGATGGTATTTATGGATGCTATTTTGGAATGCGCCTTGTCCCTTTCCTATTCCTTTTTAGTATCCGGTCAGATGCATTATTTTGCCTGGTATAGCGAAAAGCACGGGACTTGTACCAGAATAAGAGTTTCCCAGGAGAAGGACCTGTTTGAGGCCTTAGACGGATTACTTCATGTGATGCCCTACTCCCCTGCGACAGATGCCCTTGCTGCTTATGAAGCAGAGCATCCTAAGGAGCAATATTCCGACTTGATCCTTATCACCGGAGAACAGCCGAGGAAAAGAGCAGATGGCTTATCACTACTTCGAGCACTGTCCAGAAAGGTGATTTATCTAGGTGAGATCGATCAAAGACCGGGATCAAAGTATTTTCCCGGTGATGTTATCGTACGTTACGGTGATACCGGTATTAGCTATAGTTCCATAGATACCAACCATGTTCAGCGGGATATGGAACAATTAAGGCTGGATTAGAAAGGTTTTGATGTATGTATCAGGATTATGATGATGGTATTATCATGGATAATACCTTGTTGATTATAGATGAAAAGAAGGATGGTTATCCTGTAACCACCAGAATAGCTCAATTTTTGGTGATTGCAATCGGGAGCTGGAGTAGTATGTCTATGCTAATTCGCACCATCGGTATCCCTTGTAATATATTACAGGTGAATATCGCAACTCTTATCTTTACAGCTCTCCTTTATTCGTTTTGCCTTCATTCCTCGTTTGGCTTGGTAAAGCTGTTCTTTAGCATCCTATGCTACGGTCTTTTCTTTTATAGCCGCCTGACCGAAATTCTGAATGGCTTTTATGTTGTGGAGAATATGGTGCTACAGCATATCTCTGCCTATTATGAAACAGAACCATTGATATTTATGGCTGATTATTCTACAGCCGAATCGGACACGACCTTATTCTTGATTATGATACTATTTCCTGTTATTGGGCTACTTGCTCTGGCGGTGGTTCGTAATATAATGGTAAGCTTTGCTGGTATCATCATGTTTCTCCCTGTGAGCATCTGCTTTGCACTGGGGCTGATCCCTCCGGAACCTTTTTTAATTTCCTATGCAGTATGCGTTCTCTATATAACTCGTTCCGGAAATAGCTATTATCACAGTACAGAGCTTCAGCAGAAGAAACTGTTGCATCGGATAAGCAGCTCCTCGGCGATATGGCTTTGCTTATTCAGCCTTTCTCTTTTTTTCCTGATTAAGCTATTTGTAGGTAGGGAGGAATATGATAATCTGGTACAAATTAAGGAGCTAAAGAATGAGATACAAGCTTCAATGAATGATTTCTCTATAGAGGAATTAAGGTATAAATTGTCGGAGATGAGTCTATTTTCGAAAAAGGTAACTTCAACCGGCTTAAATGGTGGAGAGTTAGGAAAGACCGGCCAGGTACGATATGAGAATACGAAGCATCTGATAATAACTGCGCCAATCGAGTCTATTAACGAAGGCATTTATCTCAAGGGTTATGTGGGAAGTGTATACACCGGGGATCGGTGGGAGAAGTATTCGGAAAAAATGCAGGAGGAATACGAGAGGCTTTTAGAAAGGCTTCCTCTGAAGCTTTTTCCTTCGGTTAATCAGATGAATATCTTCTTGGATAATTTTGTCGTGAATGAGGAAGAATTAAACAGAGCAAATGATGAGGCTTCAAGCTGGTATGAATACCGATTGAATCAGGGTAAGATGAAGGTGGAATACAGAGGAGCGAATAAAAAGTACCTTTACGTTCCTTATTTCACTGATTATAGTGCGCTAAGTAATATCTTATATGAGCAGGATTTGTATGCTGCCCCGACCCGCAGAGAAGATAGCTATGAATTTCAATATTATTTTAATGTGTCCTTACTGAACACGCCTACAATTTATGAAGGCATGTTAGAGAAACTTAGGGATTATGTGAAATATGAGAGGCTTTATCGGGACTATGTTCATCGGGCTTATACAATTCTTCCGGACGAAGGATTAATCCATATAAAAAGAGATTTTTCCCCGGAACGAGTAAGGACTAAGACAGGAAGTGTCATCGAAAAAATTGCGTATGTAAAGGAGTATCTGCTGGAGAATACACAATATTCGCTGACTCCGGGAAGACTACCGGAGGATAAAGACTTCATAGAATATTTTGTATATCAGAATAAGGTGGGGTATTGTGCACACTATGCCTCAGCAGCAACACTGATGCTTCGTAGCCTTGGTGTACCCGCCAGATATGTAGAAGGCTATGCTGTTGGTTCAGAAGCAATCTATCGCAGTGCAGGTTTACAGGAGACAACCAGGTATACCAATAGCTCGAGAAAGCCAACCGTGGTTGGCCAATATGAAGTTAATGTTATGGATTATAATGCCCATGCTTGGGTAGAGGTATACTTTGATTACTGTGGCTGGGTACCGGTAGAATTCACTCCAGGCTCTATCGTTGACTACAATGATACGGTTGTGGCAGATATAGAGGAGTTCAGTGAGAATATAGAGGAAGAGATGATTAAAAAAAGTCTTGAGGAAGCCTCCGCAGTACCGATGGAGGAACCGGAGATTCCCATAGTGAAGCTACCGATGAATGAGGACAGTATTGCTATAAAGAAAGAGGAGGTATCCCAAAGCTTGACCCGTTCCGATAGCTTATTTCTGTGGGTGGTTGTCGGCGGTTTACTGCTGTCTCTGATTCTGGTGTTACTCTACCGGATGAAATTTACGAAGAAGGACAAAAAATCCCGCAACTACAATAAGAGAGCAATCTACTACTTTGGTGAGATCCAAAAAATGATCAGAGCCGGAAAGGGTCTGCCAGGTAAGAAAGGGTTGCTGGAGGAAAGTCTTGATTATGTAAGGGAGCATTTCAAGTATGTAGAGGAACAAGAGCTGGAGGAGTTGATGGAGGTTGTACGTAAAGCACGCTTTAGCAAGGGGTGGATCTCTAAAGAGGAGCTAAAGCAGGTATTGGATATCAGGGATAGACTATACTATAGGCTGATGAAGGAGCTTTCCCTGCCAAACAGATTTTATCTGAAACTCATTCTCCTATTTTGAAGCCTTTTATAATTATTTCTGTAGCTATTTGAAAATCGACTTCTAAGAAAATGTCAAATATGGTATACTTAATCTGTAAAACAAGAGGAATAACGCTGAAGCTAATAGGAAGGGAGTGACTGATATGAATAAAATAATCACGATCAGTAGACAGTACGGTAGCGGAGGAAGGGAAATTGGCGCAAAGCTGGCCAAGAGCTTAGATATTCCATTTTACGATAACGAGCTCATATCCAGAGCAGCGAAGGAAAGTGGGTTTGCTGAGGCGGCATTTGAGAATGCAGAAAAAAAGGCTTCCAACAGTCTCCTCTACTCCTTGGCCATGGGAATGAATGCTTATGGCAATCAGGATATCGGCTTTACCCATCTTTCACTGGATGATCAGCTATATCTTGCTCAGTCCAATGTAATTCGAAAAGTAGCGGAGGAAGGATCTTGTGTCATCGTTGGACGATGCGCGGACTATGTGCTCAGAGATTTTCCTAATGTAGTAAATGTTTTTATCTGGGCCGGCATAGAGGCCAGAAAGAAGCGTGCGATAGAGCAATATAATCTGAAAGCAAACAAAGCGGAAGAGGAAATCCTTCGGACCGATAGACGGAGAGCAAATTACTACAATTATCATGCCAGCGAAAAGTGGGGCAGAGCTGAGAATTATCACCTGTCTCTACGAAGTGATTATATTGGAATTGATAATACGGTGGATTGCATTCTACAGTTTCTGGAGTGTAGAGAAAGGGAACAGGGCTATCGCAAATGAAATGGAAGGATAAGCTGAATAAGCAATATCTGCAGATTTCCTTGTATGTGATAATAACCGTTGTTGTAATCTATTCCTTGAGTCTGGTTGTAAAAAACGCGCCGATGATTTGGAAGGGTATGATGACACGACTTCACTGGCTACTGAGGGTAAGCAAGCCCGTTATATATGGCTTTGTCTTTGCCTATCTTATGGACCCTGTCGTAGAGGTGTTTGAACGCAGATATCGCAAGCTAAAGTCGATTCGATTTTTTAGACGTATTGTAATGCCCCGGACCTGGGCAGCAGTTACCTCGGTATTGCTATTGGTAATTGTGGTACTGGGTCTGATTACTCTGCTTGTTTTTACCATTACAAATCAAATTAGGCTGATCACTCTGGATGATGTGACTGAGTTGGGGAAGGACTATCTGGCAGGTTGGAACAGCTTCTTAGCATCCATATGGAAAAGGTTGGACACTCTTGATATTAGATCTCAGGAGCTGCAACAGTATGTAAAGGATGCCACAACCTCTCTCACGAATTATATCACCGGATTTATTAGAGGGATATTCATGACCATAACCAATATTTCCAGGTATTTTACCACCTTTCTCTTCAGCTTCATCATCGGTTTTTATTTTATGATAGACGGAAGAATGTTTTTATCCTATATTCGTAAAATAAGCAAAGCGCTATTTCCGGATGAACTGAATGACCGACTAAAAAAGATGGCAAGCGATCTGGATCAGGTATTTTCGGGGTATATCAGAGGACAGCTGATTGATGCCGTGGTCATGATGTTCTTAATAAGCATAGTACTATCAATCACAGGTGTAAAGTTTGCAATAGTCATAGGAATTCTGGCCGGAATCGGTAACCTTATTCCCTATTTCGGCCCCATTGTGGCATATGTCAGTACCTCCTTGGTATGCTTGATCAACCAGGATATTCGGATTTGGTTGATTTCCATGATACTACTGTTTTTGATACAGGCCATTGACGGCAATCTAATAGGGCCCAAGCTTTTGAGTAGCTCCATTAAGATCCATCCGCTCATTATAATTGTCTCGATCATCTTCGGAAGTGCACTGGGAGGCTTTTTGGGTATGCTCTTAGCGGTCCCGGTCGGTGCTTATTTAAAGCTGGTGTTTAGCCGTTTTATTGATCACCGCCTTCATAAGAAGGAGGTAATGAAATAGAGTAAAATTGGTAGAATTTATAAAATCGTAAGGAAAATGTAAGAAATTATGTAATATTAATTAAGAAATATAGTGTAGGATTAGTATAGAATAGGATTAGAATATAATTATATTTATGCGATCCAATCTAAGGAGATATGTGCTTCTGACTGTGAAGTAAGGAAGGTGTCCGATGAACAACAAAGAGAGTATTATAGAGGTGAAAAATGTTAAGAAGATCTATCGGATGGGTAAAGAGCGAATCTGTGCGGTTGATGATGTAAGCTTTACCATCGATCGCGGGGAGTTCTGTTGCCTGTATGGTGCATCAGGTTCCGGTAAGTCTACCTTGCTGAATCTGATGGCGGGAATCGAGAAGCTTACCTCCGGACAGATTATTATTAAGGGGAAGAATATACATAAAATGAATGAGAAAGGGTTGGCTAAGTTTCGTCAGGATAATCTGGGCTTTGTGTTTCAGTCCTATAATCTGATGAATTCCATGACTGCACTTGAGAATGTTGAGCTGCCTCTGGTATTTAAACGAATCCCAGCCAAGCGTAGAAAAAAGTTGGCTAAGGATATGCTGGATAAGGTTGGCTTAGGACCTAGATTACGACATAAGCCTAAGGAAATGAGCGGTGGACAGCAGCAGAGAGTCGGAATAGCCAGAGCCTTTGTTAGTAATCCCGAGATTGTTTTTGCAGATGAGCCTACCGGAAATTTGGATTCAAAGACTTCAAAGGAGGTCATGGATTTGATTAAGGGGATGGCCAAGGCAAATCGACAGACGATAGTAATGGTTACTCATGATCGCAGGCTTGCTGAATATGCAGATAAGATCATCCATATATTTGACGGCAAAGTTGAGAATATCGAAGTAAGAGAAGGGGACCAGGTACAAACTGAGAGCCCCAATCAGCCTGTCACAGCATAAATCAATCTCAATTCATTATGGAAGAAGGATAAAATCAAAGAAGGAAGAAGAGGGAAAGGGAATGAAAGGAAAGCTTAATAAAATAAAAGCAATGTTAATTGTTTTTGTACTAGTTTTGTTTAATGTTGCCGGTAGTATAGGTACTGTATATGCTGCGGAGGCATATGCGGTTATATTAGCAGATAAGATTGAGGATCATGAGCTGGTACTGAAACCAGGGCAAACTAGGCATGTGAGAATACCGGTAAAAGCGATGGGAGGGCCTGCGACAGGTGCTATGGTAACTGTTTCTTCAAGCAGTACGGCGCTTGCCTTTTCTCAGCCCAAGATTACAGATAAGGATCATACATCAGTTACATATATCTCGGATTATGGTATTACTTATGTTGATTTTGATATCATCGTGAAGGAAACGGCAAAGATAGGCAATTATCCTATCACAATTAAGGTGTCCAGTCCTGGTGACGGTGGAATGATTAATCTAACGATGGATCCGATTAATTATTACATACTAAACGAATTATCACCTGCTCAGATATCGATGAGCGATATAACGGTTAATAATGCCGTTATCGGTGGTAAGGCAGAGGTAGCCTTTGCATTAAAGAATGTCGGTGAAATCACTGCTAAAAATGCATATTATCACGTTGATTATGGTACTACTGGTATAGCACCAAATTATGGTACACAAAATATAAGTGTGGATGATCTGGCACCGGGTCAGGTAAAATATGTAAGACTGCCTATCGAAATATTATCGAATGCAGAGGCTGGCTTAAAGACTCTGACTACGACCATTGAATATAAGGATACAGATGGAAACAAGGGCAGTGATGTACATCAGATTTATGTAGATGTGAAAAAAGATGATAAAGCTCCGGAGCTGATGATCGACAGTGTTAGCTATGACAAAGTGCTAAATCCGGGTGCAGAGGTTACAGTAAAGCTCAAGTTAAGAAATTATGGAAGTTCGAAAGCACAGAATGTTACTGTAAAAATTGATGATGCTTCTATAAGCAACGATGGATTTTATAAGAATTATTTTACCGAAACTATCTATTCCGGCGATGTGAAAGCTGATGCCATATTGGAAGCTAAGATTCCGCTAAAGGTCTCTTCTCAGGCGACCAACGGTAACAAGAAGCTTAACGTGGTTTTAGCGTATGAGGATACGAACCGCAATAAATATACATCCACTGTATCAATCTATCCCGAGGTTATCGGAGGTGCTACAAGCTTGGGTCTTGTTATAACGAATGTAGCACAGACTCCGGATCAGCCGGTTGCCGGTGGAACTATGCAGGTATCTTTCGAGCTTAAGAATGACAGCGGTGCTGACATCTCTGATATTAAGATATCACTTCCTGGGTTGGATGGAACAACCTTTATACCTACTAGTTCAGAGCCTTATATTTTAGTGGATAAGGTTGAAGCTGGTAAGTCAAAGAAGGTTACGATCCCTCTTAAGGTATCGGCTTCTATCCCTGAGGGACTAAGTAATCTCAGTGTAAAATATAGCTATAGCGGTAGCACTACAACCGACCCTGTGGTAATACCGATACGTAATGTTCAGAATGATCTGGGTAGTAACAGTAAGCCCAAATTAATCATTAGTAAGTATGTTGCAGATAAAGAGGAATTACGTGCAGGTTCCACCTTTAATTTCACCTTCGATATATATAATACCCATTCTTCTATAGCAGCAAAGAATATTACGGTTACCTTAACTCAGGCGGATAATATATTCTCCGTGACGCAAGGCAGCAACAGCTTCTTTATCAATAAGATTGATCCCGGAGAAGCTGTACAGCAGACGGTAGAATTGAAAGTAAAGACAGATGCTGTTACAAAGGCGTATCCCTTGAAGCTTACAATCGAATATGAATATGAGGGAATGAAGCCGAATACGGAGACCGGTGAGGTTGGCGAGAAGAGAACAGAGGAATTAAATCTGCAAGCAATAGAGAACTCAAGACCGGTTGTAGATTATGTGGAGGTTTACTCATGGGATGGCAGTGTTGTAGCCGGCAGTGCCGCATCCTTAACCTTTGAATTCTATAATATGGGAAGATCACCGCTGAACAATGTAATTGCCACGGTAGAGGGCGATTTTACAAAGGCAGATGGCAATATGCATTTCCTTGGAAATGTTGCAGCGGGTAGTTCAACCTTTGCGGAATTTGATGTAATTCCGAATATAGAAGGAATCGCGAATGGTGTGCTTAGAATATCCTTTGAAGATAGTAATGGAGACAAGGTAGAGTTTACAAAAGAATTTTCAAAAGAAATAATGCCTGCCAACGTATTTGATCCGGGTATGGTCGACGGAGGAGCAGGAGAGGTATTTAATCCTGAGATATCAATTGCTAAGAAGGCAATCTTACCTGTGTGGCTATTTGTAATAATTCAAATAGTAATTGTTGCAGTATTTATTCCTGTAACAAGAAAGATTGTAATAAATGTATATAAAGCAAAGCTTCGTAAAAAAGAACAGGTAGAATTATAATCAGGGTAGGTTCCTATGAAGATGGAGGATTAATATGGAAATATATTTAAGTAATGGTATATTGCTGGCGACAACAACGGCAGTAGCTGTCAGCGAAAGTAGTAATAGTGTTAGTATGACAGGCGAAGGAATGCCTATGGAGGAAGGCATGGTAGTGGATACCATGGGGACGGGAGTAAAGGATCCTCTGTTATCCTCCTGGCCTTTTGTCATCGGTATCTCATTTGTTGTACTGGCCGTTAGCGTAGCCTTAGGTGTTCTCTTGGCAAAGAGAAAGATAAAAAAAGGAATTGAGTTATATGAAGATTAGTGATCTGTTTACAATGGGTTTGCGTAATCTGTCTCGTAGAAAGGCAAGAACAGTACTAACTGTATTAGGTGTAGTAATCGGTTCCTTATCCATCATAATAATGAGATCCATCGGTTATGGTATGGAAAATAATTTTGAAGCTCAGGTTATGCAGCAAGGCGGATTGACCACAATTACGGTAAATACTTATGCGGATATTCTTGATGAAGAGGGTAATTGGATTGATATGAAGGAGCAGAAGCTGGATGATAGACTAGTCGAGGTCATAAGACAGCTGGATCATGTCAGGGCTGTTTCACCGGTCATTCAAAAGAGTGCCACTCTTTATAGCGGTAGATATATGGGCTGGGCCTATATTACAGCTATTGATATGGAGACCTTTGAAGCCTTTGATTTTCCGCCTTTAGCCTATGGTACCTATCCATCGGAGGAGGATAATACACAGATTATATTCGGGTCAGATATGCCATATGAATTCTATGATCCTTATTCCAGAGGGTATAATCCGGTTCAGATTGACCTTCAAAAGGATAAGATAGAGCTTAAGTTCAATGATTTCCAGGCGGTGGACTCAAAGAAGCAGTTCAGTCTGCCTCTTAAGAATATCGCTAAGATGGAGAAAACAGACAGTGAATATGATTACAATACATATATGGATCTGAGTTATTTTAAAGAGCTTTATCGGAAGTATTGTAATACCCTGTCTCTTGCAGATCGAAAGAAGGCAATACGAGAGCTGAAGGAATATCAGCAGATCAAACTAAATGTTGATAATCTTGATAATGTGTTAGAGGTTCAGGATGAAATTAAAAAGCTGGGCTTTCAATCCTATAGCATGATGCAGTATCTAAAGCCTTTACAGGATGCCTCTAAGACTCTTCAGATGGTACTTGGGGCCTTGGGAGCGGTGGCAATGGTTGTATCTGCAATCAGTATTGCCAACACTATGGTTATGTCCATCTATGAGCGAACCAAGGAAATTGGTATTATGAAGGTTTTGGGGTGCATTGTAACAGATGTTCGTAAGCTCTTTTTGTTTGAAGCGGCAATTATAGGTTTGTTTGGAGGCTTTATCGGAATAGCACTTGGTTATATTGCCTCGTTTCTAATCAACAAATTCGGGGCCCCGGTATTTGGAGCTCTTATGTCCGGTAATTACATGTACGATATGACAAATACGAAATTTTCAATTATACCGATCTATCTCCCCCTTGCTGCTCTAGCCATATCAGTAGCAGTTGGTCTTCTGTCAGGCTATTTTCCTGCAAGACGTGCTACGAAGATTAGTGCTATTGAGGCTATGAAGACGGAAGGTTAAGTTAAGAAGACTCGCACATTCCAATAATTAAAGACATAAAGCAGGTACCGTTAAATGAGCTGACCATTGGTACCTGCTTTATTCGTGACAAAACAAGTAAAGAGTAGGTTAGGAATATTGGGAGATGAATAATTGATTTTTAAGATAAATGTGTTATAATAAAAAAACAATGCAAAAAGAGGTGAAAACCAATGATATGTAATAATTGTGGAAGACATATACAGAATGAAGCGGCAAACTTTTGTGAATATTGCGGTGCGTCCTTCCGAGAACAATCTCAGGCGACGAGGCCTGACACAGGAAGACCACTATATAATACACCGGAAATGCAGCAAGGACCAATTCCAATGAACCCTCAGAATTTGGGCCCCGGAATATCGGGCGGCATGCAGGAGAAGCCAATCAGCTTTATGAGCTGGCTTGGAACCTATGCTATATTGGGCTTGTTGTTTTTTATCCCCTATCTAGGATGGATTGGCTTTATAGCCTTATTGCTATTTTGGGCTTTCAGTAATAAGATTCCTGCAACCAAGAGAAACTGGGCAAGGGTAACTCTGATATTTGTAGGAATTGTGATGATTTTTGCCTTTATTATACTATTCGCATTCATGGGTATGTATTCGCAACAGATAGTGGATGGGACCTTTGATTGGAATAGCTATTATAATAATATAATTAAGAGTCTACAATAATATTAAGGTGTTGGTCTAGCCATGCTGAATATACATACAGTGATATTCACACCTAAGGGCTGAGATTGCTCTTTGGCACCTTAACCAAGAATAAGCTTAAAGATGAGAGGAAGAATGTTATGAGCGAGGTAAGAACTAGATTTGCACCTAGCCCTACAGGCAGAATGCACGTAGGTAATCTGAGAACAGCACTATATGAGTATTTAATCGCGAAGCATGAAGGAGGTACCTTCATCCTTCGTATTGAGGATACAGATCAGGAACGCCTTGTGGAAGGAGCGGTAGATATTATATACCGTACCATTCAGGGAACCGGATTGATTCATGATGAGGGCCCGGACAAGGATGGGGGTTATGGTCCCTATGTTCAAAGTGAGCGCCAAGCCAGCGGCATCTATCTGGAATATGCAAAGCAACTGGTAGATAAGGGAGCGGCATATTATTGCTTCTGTACCAAGGATCGTCTGTCTTCCTTAAAGACAGCAGTAGGTAATTCCTTAGAAGAGGATGAGGATGAGTCCAAAGAGGTTAAGGAAATCATAAAGTATGATAAGCATTGCCTTCACCTATCAAAGGAAGAGATTGAAGCCAACCTGGCAGCCGGAGTTCCCTATGTCATTCGCCAGAATAATCCTACCGAAGGCTCAACAACCTTCCATGATGCTATTTTTGGCGACATTACGGTAGATAATGAAGAGCTGGATGATATGATATTGATAAAATCAGACGGCTTCCCTACTTATAACTTTGCTAATGTTATAGATGATCATATGATGAAAATCAGTCATGTGGTCAGAGGAAATGAGTATTTATCCTCTACACCCAAATATACCAGATTATATCAGGACTTTGGTTGGGAGGAGCCAGTATATGTCCATCTTCCCCTAATTACCAATGAGGAGCATAAGAAATTAAGTAAGCGTAGTGGTCACTCCTCCTATGAGGACCTTTTGGAGCAGGGCTTTGTGTCTGAGGCAATTATTAATTTTGTTGCACTCCTTGGTTGGAGCTCGCCTAACAATACAGAAATCATGTCCTTAGAGGAGCTGATACGTGAGTTTGATTATAGTCATATCAATAAAGCACCTGCTGTATTCGATATTGTAAAGCTTCGCTGGATGAATGGGGAGTATCTTAAGAGCATGGATTTTGAGAAGTTCTATGAGCTTGCTCTTCCTTATATCAAAGAGGTCGTAAAGAAGGATCTTGATACCAGAAGAATCGCAGCGCTGATCAAGACCCGTATCGAGACCTTGGTAGATATTAAGGAGATTATCGATTTCTTTGAAGAGCTTCCGGAGTATGATATCGCGATGTTCACACATAAGAAGATGAAGACTGACTCACAAAGCTCTCTTAAGGTATTGCAGGATTTACTTCCCCAACTTGAGGCCTTAGAGGATTATAGTGAAGCTGAAATTGAGAAGCTTATCATGGCATATATCGCTGAGATGGGGATCAAGAATGGTCAGGGCTTATGGCCGGTAAGAACCGCTGTATCCGGGAAGCAGTCAACCCCTGGTGGAGCTTATGAGATTATGAGTATCCTTGGTAAAGAGGAGAGCCTCCGCAGAGTTAGAAAAGCAATCGAGAAGCTATTGGCAGCAGTTTAGATGGAAGACCATGAACATGTCTTAAATCATGATAAATATTAATTAAGCTAGGTCATTCTGTATGGAGTATAACAAACAGTACACGTTATATTCCATACAGATGTTTAGATTCAGACAGAGGATTCTGTTATTATAGCTCTGATATCATTCTATAAATCTATATTTTCGTTTCTATTAATCCATAGCATCCGTTTACGAAAGGCATAATTATGAATATACAGGTGAATCAAGCACAGCGGGAAGCGGTGCTTCATAAGGATGGGCCAATGCTGGTTCTGGCAGGTCCGGGATCGGGTAAGACCTTGGTCATTACCGAGCGTACCAGGTATCTGATCGAAGAGGAGAAAATTCCGGAGGAGCAAATCCTGGTGATTACATTTACGAAGGCAGCTGCCAAGGAGATGAAGGAACGCTTTCTAAAGAAAACCGGAGCAATGCAGACGAAGGTAAACTTCGGTACCTTTCATGCGATCTTTTTCACGATGCTAAGACATGCCTATCATCTGGATGCCAGCAATATTGCCAGAGAAGATATCAGATACCAATGTATGAAGGAGATTATTCATCAATACGGTCTGGAGTATGATGATGAGAAGGAATTCATAGCAGACATATTCTCGGAAATCAGTTTGGTGAAAGGCAGCCGAATGGATCTAACCAACTATTATTCTATCAGCTGTGCAGATGAGGTGTTCCGAGGAATCTACTCCGAGTATAATAGGCGACTATCAAAAGCCAGACTAATTGATTTTGATGATATGCTTCTGCTATGCTATGAGCTTTTATCAAAGCGACCTGACATTCTTAAGCTATGGCAGGATAAATTTCGTTATATCCTAATAGATGAGTTTCAGGATATTAACATGGTTCAATACGATATTGTCCGGATGTTGGCGCTTCCTCAGAATAACTTGTTTATAGTTGGAGATGATGATCAGTCCATCTATCGCTTCCGAGGAGCTAAGCCGGAGATTATGCTTAACTTCCCGATCAACTATCCGGATTGTAAACGGGTATATCTTGATAGGAATTATCGAAGTGTTCCCTCTATCCTTCATGCAGCAAGTAGGTTGATCGGACATAATGAGCATCGATTTGCCAAACAGATCAAGCCTGTGATACAAGCGGATGCGGAGGTAGTGATAAAGAACTTTAATAATCAGATGGAAGAGAACCTGGAGCTAACGCAAGAAATACTGAGGCTTAACAGGGAAGGAATAGCATTGTCTAATATGGCGATTTTACTCAGAACCACAATGGGATCAGGTTCTATGCTTCATAAGCTGATGGAATACAATATTCCATTTACAATGAAGGAAAGTCTTCCCAATCTCTTTGACCACTGGATTGCTTCCGATGTCATTGCGTATCTTAAGCTGGCAATGGGCCATACCGAAAGAAGCTTGTATCTGCAAATTATTAACCGACCGAAGCGATATGTTAGCAGGGATTGCTTTGATAGTCCAGAGGTGGATTTCGAGGCTGTTAAGGATTATTATGAGGATAAGAACTGGATGTTGGAGCGATTGACCCAGTTTGAGTATGATCTAGGTGTTCTGGATGGGATGAATCCTTATGCCGCAGTTAATTATATCCGGCGAGGGATAGGATATGAAGACTATCTGAAGGAGTATGCCGAGTATCGAAAGATCAAACTGGAGGAGCTTATCGAGGTGTTGGACGAGCTGCAGGAAAGTGCAAGGGGGTTTAGAAATTGTGCTGAATGGTTTGAGCATATGGAAACTTATCGGGAGGAGTTGAAGAAGCAGGCAGTAGAAAGTCGGAAGCACCCTGACGACAGCATTAGCATTGCAACGATGCATAGCTCAAAAGGACTGGAATACAGGGTAGTGTTTATTGTTGATGTCAATGAAGGAATTATACCACATAAGAAGGCTGTACTTGAGGCTGATATCGAGGAGGAGCGCCGTCTTTTCTATGTAGCGATGACCAGAGCCAGAGAATATCTGTATATCTATAGTACTAAAGAGCGGTACAATAAGACAACGCAGTGGTCACGTTTTATTGACGAGCTCCGTGATACTAATAAGAAAGAATGATAAAAAGAGCTATTGCAAGACTATTTGGCAGAAGAAAGCTTCCGCCGGCTAGTCTTGTAATAGCTCAATTTCTGCTTATGGAAGAGATATTATTCTTCCTCTGATTCTTCTAGGTCATCAAATTCCTCGTCGAACATCTCGTCATATTCTTCAGAATCTAACAATTCTTCAAAGGCATCAGCTACTGCCTCAAATTCCTCGTCATCATCGATGTTGAGAAGCTGAGGCTCGTCATCTCCTTCTTGGATAAAACGGTAAAGGAATACATTCTCATCCTCTTCTTCGCCTTCTTCTGGCTGTAATGCAATGTAATCCTTATCATCTACTGTAAAAATCGCTAATACGATGCAATTAATATCCGTACCGTCATCTAAAGATAATGTAATTGAATCATGCTCGTGTTCGTGATCGTGACCGCAGCCACAGTCGTGTCCGTGATGATGCTCACCCATAATACTACCTCGCTTTTTTTAATAGTGGCTAACGACAGAATTGCTCTGTTCGCTATGCGTGCCAAGTGCATTCACATTCGGCCGATAAGATGCGTCGACATTAATGAATTCAGCTTGCATATTCCTAACAAATAATTGGATAGGAATATAAGTAGAATGTACCAGATTGAGGTAAAAAATGCAAGCACTTTAACTTAATTTGCAATAAAAGTGAGTCAAACAAATGTTTTGTTTTGCTTGGCAGTGGTCACAGGTTATGCTATAATTTAATCTATCTAATTTATGGCGGTGAAGAAGATGGACGAGATGAAAAACATAAAAATATCGGTACGTAATCTTGTGGAATTTATTCTCCGCTCCGGTGACCTTGACAACACAAGGGGGAGAAATGAAGCGGATGCGATGCAGGCGGGAAGTAGAATGCATCGTAAGCTGCAAAAGCAGATGGGTGCTAATTATACTGCTGAGGTTCCCCTTAGTATTAGTGTACCAGTTTTGGCAGAGGGGATTCCCTTTGAGATAACCATCGAAGGAAGAGCGGATGGTATCATTAATAATAGCAATACAATCATGGAGGATTTCTCAGTTCTTATTTTTGAAGAAGAGGAAGAAAATCCTCCGGAGATTATAATAGATGAGATTAAAGGTGTCTATATGGAGTTGTCACACCTGACAGAGCCCATAGGAGTTCACCGGGCGCAGGCGATGTGCTATGCATATATCTATGCAACGAAGTTTGAGCATAGCCGTATCGGAATAAGGTTGACTTATTGTAACCTTGAGACAGAGAATATAAGATATTTTGAGGAAACCTTAACCTATGAGGAGCTTAGTGCTTGGTTCACGCAGCTGGTAGAGGAGTATGCTAAGTGGGCCTCCTGGCAGATCAAATGGGAGGAGAAAAGGAATACAGCCATTAAAGCGATGGATTTTCCCTTCCCTTATCGGGATGGGCAGAAGGACCTGGTTACCGGTGTTTATAAGACTATATTACGAAAGAAGAAGCTATTTATTGAAGCACCTACCGGGGTTGGCAAGACCATATCTACCATATTCCCAACGATAAAAGCCATGGGAGAAGGTATCGTCGAGAAGATATTCTATCTAACGGCCAAGACCATTACCAGAACCGTAGCAGAGGATACCTTTAAAATATTAGGTGACCGTGGACTTCCCTTGAAGGTAGTTACAATTACCGCCAAGGAAAAGGTCTGTATCCTGGACAAGCCGGACTGCAACCCGGGAGCCTGCCCGAGAGCAAAGGGGCATTATGACCGTGTCAATGATGCGGTTTATGATCTCTTAACTCATGTAAATGATATCACCAGAGATGACATAAACGCCTACGCAGAGAAGCATTGTGTCTGTCCCTTTGAGATGGGACTAGATGTCACGCTATGGTCGGATGCGATCATATGTGACTATAATTATGCCTTTGACCCAAATGTTTATCTCAGACGTTTCTTTGCCAATGATAAACCAAGTGATTATGTATTTCTTATCGACGAGGCTCATAATCTGGTGGATCGTGCCAGAGAGATGTACAGCGCCATGCTTTATAAGGATGATTTTCTGTTAGTCAAACGTCTGATTAAGGATAAGAGCGCTAAGCTGTCCAGGCTGATGGAGCAATGTAACAATGATCTTTTGAAGCTTCGTCGTGATTGTGATGATTTTGAAGTATTGGATAATATAGATGGATTTGTAATGCATCTGATCAGCCTTATGGGTGAGTATGAGTTGTTTCTTCAAGAAGGCTTTATCACCGAGGGCAAGGAGGAGATTCTCCGACTCTATATGGATATCAGACATTTCCTTAATATGTATGAGATCCATGATGACAACTATACAATCTATAGCGATTATGAGGAAGACCGTTTCCGGCTTAAGCTGCAATGTATGGATCCCTCGAAGAATTTACAGACCTGCATGGACCGAGGTCGAAGTGCTGTATTGTTCTCTGCTACATTACTACCGATTCAATATTATCTGGAGCAGTTAGGAGGTAAGAAGGACGATTATGCTGTGTATGCACCCTCTTCCTTTCTGACTGAAAATCGTCTGATTATGATAGGTACGGATGTTAGTACCAAATATACCAGACGAAATGATAGGGAGTACGAGAGAATACTTGAATATATCAAGAATTTTACGGGGGCGAGAACAGGGAACTATATGGTCTTCTTTCCGTCTTATCAATTGCTTCAAACCATAGCAGAACTAGCAGGTGATGAGTTGGAGGGATTGGTTGTACAGAGTAATAATATGACAGAAGCGGAGAAAGAGCTCTTTCTGGAGGAGTTCGTGGATGACCCTGTAAGCAGTAGAATTGGCTTCTGTGTCATGGGAGGAATCTTCAGTGAAGGAATCGATCTTAAGAATAATCGATTGATTGGTGCTATTATTGTTGGTACCGGTCTACCTATGGTATGTAACGAACGTGAGCTGTTTCGCGGTTATTTTGATGAAAAGAACGGGAAAGGCTTTGACTATGCATATCTTTATTCTGGTATGAATAAGGTGTTGCAATCGGCAGGAAGAGTTATTCGGACAAAGGAGGATCGTGGAGCAATACTGCTGCTGGACGAACGATTTACCCAGAAGCAGTACCACAATTTATTCCCGAGAGAGTGGTTCCCGAATGTTACGGTGAACCTAACAACTATGAAGGGGATATTGACGAAATTCTGGCAGGAGTAAATGCTAAGAGCAAGCTACTCCTACCTTGATCAGAAATGTAATTTACTATTAGCAAAGGGATAGTCCTTGTCTTTTGCAAGATAATTATTGCCTGTTATGGAACGGAAGATATAATTGCTCAGGTAAAACAGTATGGAGCCTAAAACTCCACCAATGATAGCATAAACAATGTCATCAATATCAAAGCGATTGGGTATCGTTATGTATTGAAGTACCTCCAGTATAATGGGAAGAATAAGGAGACTAATGAATCTGAGTAGTCGTGGCTGTCTTCGCATTAACAGAGTCACCTGATAACCATAGGGCAGGAATATTAGAATACGTATCAGAAGATAAGTCAGGACACCACTCAAGGGAATAATATCGTAGAGATAATCCTCAATTAATATAGTAATCGCTTCAAAGGGTATTATGTTTGCGGAACCCAGTGCTCCCTGATAAGCAAAAGGAAATGCACCCTCCGCAAACATACCATACACTATAACACCGAGATAGACGAGGAAGAATAGAAGACTGTGATTACGAAAAAAGCTACTGTAATTCTCAAAGCGGGTACCATAATCCAGCATATTACGTAAAAAGCAATAAAGACAAGGTATGAGCCAGTTACTCACCAATATTCCAAGCATAGCGCCGGTATAGGGCAGGAAAGCCTGGTCCTTTCCAAGATAGGAAAGGAAAGTAATAATAAAGCTTATAAACAGGACTAACGAAGAATAGTTAAAGCAAGCTTCATAGGTTGAGGTTGCTTCCAAAAGAATGTGACAGCATAGCAAAGAAATCAGAGCTGCTATGCCACAAATCAGGAAATCAACAGCAATATAATGATAAACTACAAACTGAATTATTATAGTAATTATACTTAACAGTGTGATTAAGGATGAAACTTGAATATATGATCTTCGTTGCATCAGGACACCAGCTTTCGTTATAGAATCATTCGTATCTGTTCGTGTATACAATCAACCTTGATGTGGGAACATACGGAAGGAGCCTCCCCATCTGTATGTACTGCAGCATCAATGTCTGTCTTTATATCAATCTGAGAGCAATGGAAGGCTTCCACACCCTTATATTTTATATGCTTTCCGGTAAAAATGGTTGGGAGTAGCACAAAAACCTTTAATTTACTCAAACCATGAACCAGAGTGATTGTCAGCTTACCGTCATTCGGATCTGCGGTTGGGGCCATTAGGAGTCCGCCGCCTTCGTATTTATGAATCATGTTGGATATTAGAAGTACCTTTTTATAAGTACCCATAGATACTCCGTCCACAATAACCGTTGCATTCATCCGTGGAGCTGTCAGGACCTGCTTAATAGCAATAGCAATATAGACAAATTTGCCGGCACCAAAACGGTTTAAGCTTTTCTTTAGAGGCGATATCTGCACCTCATGACAAACAGCAGCATCATAACCTATACCACTGGAGCAGGCGAACTTTCTTACAACCTGTTCCTTGTCCAAAAAGGTAATCTGTCCATGATCAAGATATTTGAACTTACTAGGCTTTAATATATGTGATAAGGCCTCCAGCGGATCTCTTGGTATCTGTAGACTTCTCGCCAAGTCATTGCTAGAACCGGAGGGGATGTACCCTAGCAGTACCTCGCTGTAGTTATCGATGCCATTCAACACCTCATTGACAGTTCCGTCACCGCCTAATATGACGATGTTCTTAATGCCCGGATTATCTTGGCAAATCTGTCTTGCTAGCGCCGTAGCATGTCCCATATATTCTGTAAAGATCGCTTTATATTCTATCTTCTGTTTATCTAATTCATCCTTTACGACCCACCAAAAGCGGATCCCTCTTCCTGAACTGGATTTTGGATTAATAATAAAATGATGCATGTGAACGCTCCCTTTTGGTACAAAATAATTGCTGTTGATAACTAAAATATATAGTAAAAATTCAGCATTGTCAATGTTTTGCAGTCTAATAATCCTTATTCGGAGCTTTAGATTACGCAAATATTAATGGAAAATAAAAGGACATACAGTATATTTTCATGAAATTGTGTAAGAGGAGGGGGATTGAAGCGGTTGAGGCTGATTAAACTGCACGAAAATTCAATAAATGACAATAATCAGCAAAATATACTATATAACATTGAAATTTTATGATATAATCATTTTCTTAGAACAGATCTTCTATTAACAAGTTAATATCAATAGAGCCATAAGATTTATACAAGAGAGGTAATAGACATGGATAAAGCAGATGTGATAAAATCATTAGCTAAAATGTTTGATGAGAAAGAAGAAAAGGATTATGTTATCGAGAAAAAGCAAATTGATCAAAATACCTATTTAAGCCTTATTGCAAAAGATAAGGAAGAAAATATACCAACGCATCCGGATTATGAAACCCTAATCAGCATTCTTCAGTTTCACAATTCAAGAACCTTAAATTATGTAGTAAAGAAATTAAATGATAATAAAAGAAAATTCTTTGTTGAATTCTCAGATAGCGAGAAAGAGAGATTTCTAAGCGACGTCAGAGATTTTTATAAAAGATTAGTTGGGGCAAATGTGAAATCGTTACCACTTCTTGAGTCGATGATCGTTGAGTGGGTAGATGATATATTGAAGTAAAAGAGCTCCTATCGCTTATTGCTTCTGTTTAAATATTATTATTTATATGAAAATTAAAATATTTCTATGCCTCTCTCATATATTATTATGACACTGAAATTAGAGGTATATATGGAAATCTATGTAGTAAAGGAAGGAGACACCATCGCTTCCATTGCAGAGCAATTCGGAGTATCGGTAGAGCGGCTTATGCTTGAGAATGGCCTGTCTTCTCCTGATCGTATAGTAGTAGGCCAATCCTTGATAATAGCATATCCTAAACAAGAACATGTGGTCCGAGAGGGAGAAACTTTACAAGACATTGCTGATTTATATCAGGTCTCAATAATGCAAATATTAAGAAATAATTCCTTTCTTAGCAACAGAGAGTTCATCTATCCTGGTGAAACACTAATTATAAGCTACAATACCGTTGGTAGCATCCGTGTAAACGGTTATACCTTTACGTTTATTAATCGGGATAATTTAATAAAGGCATTACCTAATCTCACCTATCTATCTATTTTTAATTATATAACGACAGACGAAGGGGATGTGGTACAGAGTGGTGGTGATGAAACGGAAATCGTCAATACCTCTCTGGAGTATGGAGTATTGCCTTTATTAATGATAACAACCTTAAGTAATATGGGAGCGCATAATATTGAGGTGGCATACAATATACTTTTGAATGAAGGTTATCAGTTACGTAATATTGAGCAATATGTCAGTATTATGAAAAGCAAAGGTTATCGTGGGGTCAATGTTGTTCTAAATTATCTGAACCCCAATAGTCAACAGTTATATCTTAATTTTATAAGAAAAATTTCAGAGCGCTTACAGCAGGAAGGGCTACTATTCTTTATCACCATTAATTACGAAGTGAGGGTACGGAATGGGGATGTCGTGTTGGAACCCATTGATTATGGTGCCCTTAGCTCTTATGTACAGGGCATTATACTTCTTAAATTTCTATGGGGTTCAAATTATGGTCCGCCAGCACCTGTAAGTAATATCAGTCATGTCAGGAGGCTGGTAGAGCATGTGATACAGAGTGTTCCCCCGCAAAAGGTGATGGTTGGCAATCAGATACTCGGGTATGATTGGCAGCTTCCCTATATTGCCGGCAGAACAGTTGCTACCTCTATGACGATTACTGCAGTACTCGACCTGGCATTTGAAACAAACTCTGTTATACAATATGATGATAATTCAAGGAATCCTTTCTTCTATTATAACCAGGCTATAGTGGTGCCTGTTGACCATATTGTATGGTTCATTGATGTCAGGAGCATTAACAGCATCAATGAAATGGTAACGGAGCTTTCTCTTTCGGGGAGTGGAGTATGGAATATAATGTATTATTATCCACAATTGTGGACCTCAATTAATGCTCAGTTTGATATAGTAAAATTAATATAAGTACAGGGCAAATGCAATGACCTAACAGGATGCATTTGCCTTTTTTGTGCCTTAATATTCACTACAACTCTCATATACAGGCACAGAATTGTCCGTCCCTCATAATATGTATAGAACAACAACAAATACACTTGTTGCTCACATAATGAATGTATTTGAAAGGAGAGTCTAGCTATATGGATAGACGAATGTATCGCGGCATGACAGGTAATAACCAGGGCTATAACCGAGGCGGCGGATCACCTTACAAGTCAATGGAACCTGTATGTGGCGATGTTGTAAGTGGCCGCGTACCAGAGGATATGTACGAAAGAAATGGCTTTGATGATAATCAGGAGCGCTTTCCTATAGGTATGTGCTATGTACCCTGGCAGCGCTTCCGGAATTTATATGATAATGAATTCCAAGCACTGGCAAATGGGACACTGTTTAAGGAGCTTGACCTAGACTGGTATGGAAGGGGTTGTAAATAGGATGGACGGAAATAATAGAGAAAAATTATTTGCATGTATCGAAGCTACCAGCTTTGTCATGGATGAACTCAGATTATTTCTGGATACTCATCCAACCGACAGAGCCGCTTTAGATTATTGGACCAGAATATCTAAGGTTAGAAATGAAGCAATGCACGAATATACAAAATGCTATGGACCGATTGAGTCCTATCGTGTAGAGGTTGATAATCGTTGGACCTGGGTCGATGAGCCTTGGCCATGGGAAGGAGTGCGCTAGACTATGTGGAGTTATGAGAAGAGATTACAGCACCCAGTATGCATCAAAGAGAGAAATCCGAGATTAGCGCAGGTGATCATGAGTCAGTTTGGTGGTCCCGACGGTGAATTAGCTGCATCCATGCGCTACCTGTCTCAGCGCTATGTAATGCCAAACAAAAAGGTAGTGGCTATCTTAACGGATATCGGAACAGAAGAATTGGCACACATGGAAATGGTTAGTGCGATTATACATCAGTTGACAAAGGATCTCACTCCTGCTGAGATTATGGAGGGTGGCTTTGAGAAATACTATGTTGATCATACACTTGGTTTATGGCCGCAATCTGCTGGAGGTATTCCCTTTACCTCAACCTTCTTCCAGAGCAAGGGTGATCCGATTACCGATTTAGTTGAGGATATGGCAGCAGAGCAGAAGGCAAGAACCACTTATGATAACATTCTTCGCCTTGTGCATGATCATGATGTATGCGATCCAATCAAGTTCTTAAGAGAAAGAGAAATTGTTCACTTCCAGAGATTTGGCGAGGCCCTTCGCATAATCCAGGATGAACTTGACTCCAGAAACTTCTATGCAATTAACCCAGCATTCCCGGCAGACTTCAGTAATAATAAATGCTAAACATTCCGGTATCGATTATTCAGTTGTCTTGATTGTGAAGCAACAAATTCACGGTTGCGTGAAATTATATCGATATGAATTAGGCCCCGGTCAATTTGACCGGGGTATTTTGAGGTTGTTGCCCCTAATTTCCGTATTGCTCATACACATAAGGCAAGATTACCCATGTAACATCGTCAGCGGTAATGGTATTAGTGTGTATTTCAGGTTTAAGGCCTTGACATAAATGAGGTTTCTTATGACAAGGTTTTTACGGCAATTCTGGCATGTTGTACTGTGGAGGATACATTAGCCAAAGAATGTTTTATACTCCTCTTATATTGCCCGATGAGGGTCTTTTGTTCGTGGCTTTGGGATTGGGAGTTTCTACCCTGGGGCTGTATTTGTAATCGTTAGAAACACTACTCTTACCCTGCTTTTTTGAAGAGGTGTTTTTAGTATCACTCATAATTGCACACTCCTTTCTTTACTTAAGTAGTGTTATACAGAATATTTGCTTTTATGCATGTCTTTAGCACAGGTCTTTAGCAGTCTTTAGCACATTAATGCTTTTTCGAAATAAAGTATTGACAAATTAAAACTAAGGTATTATTATAAATTCATTAATAAGTGAAACCGTTGAGAAAGAGGAGTAAGCTTTAGTACGACATTACAGAGAGTCGCAGGTGGTGTGAATGCGATATGGAGTTTTTAGCTGAATGGGCTTTTGAGGGCAACCCGAAGTAATAGTAGGCGTTGACGGAAACCATAACCGTTATCAGCATGGCATATATGGTTCGTATATGAAAGTGAAGTGGACAATGGAAAGTCTAAAGAAGTCTTTTCATCAGTCAAATTGAGTGGTACCGCGGATATTATTCGTCTCAAGTATATTTTATACTTGGGGCTTTTTTTATTACATAGGAAAGTGAATTCTATGTAATTTTGCCACCGAGCTTGACAGACCACGAATGGCGAGAACCAAATATTTTGATGGCCGCAAGGAGCGGTAGAATAGGAGGATTCGAATGAAGAAAATAATGGCATTCGTATTAGTGATCGCGATGACGATGAGTTTGATGGTAGCTTGTGGATTGAAGGAAGATGGTAAGGTTACAATCGGTATTGGACAGTTTGCAGAGCATGGTTCTCTGGATAACTGTAGGGAAGGATTCCTAGCAGGACTCGCTGAGGCAGGTTATGTAGAAGGTAAGAACTTAAAGGTATTATTAGAGAATGCTCAGGCTGATCCCGGAATTGCAGGTCAGATCTCTAATAATTTTGTAGCCAACAAGGTAGACCTAATCTGTGCAATTGCTACTCCTATGGCGCAAAGTGCTTTCGGTACAGCAAAGAATACGGATATACCGGTTATCTTTACAGCAGTAACTGATCCGATCTTAGCAGAGCTTGCGAAGGCAGACGGAACGCCGAACGGCAATACGACCGGTACCAGTGATAAGCTTCCTGTTGAGAAGCAGTTAGAGATGATCCGACAGATCTTGCCTCAGGCAAAGACAATTGGGATTATGTACAGCACCAGTGAGGTTAATTCCGTATCTGCAATAGAGGAATATAAGGCAGCAGCAGCTAGCTATGGCTTTGAGATCGTAGAAAGCGGTATCTCGGCCACGGCAGATATCCCCCTGGCAGCAGATCATTTATTAGAGAAGGTTGATTGTATCAATAACCTAACCGACAACACGGTAGTAAGCTCCTTACCGGTTATCCTTGAGAAAGCAGCAGCTAAGAATATTCCTGTGTTTGGAAGTGAAGTGGAGCAGGTGAAGGTAGGCTGCCTGGCTACGGTAGGTCTTGATTATTATGATCTTGGAAAGCAGACCGGTGCCATAGCTGCGAAGGTTCTAAAGGGTGAGAAAAAAGCGAGTGAGATTAAATTTGAAGTGATTGAAGAAGCAGCCTTCTATGGCAATACCGCTGTAGCAGCTAATCTGGGTATTACTTTACCGGAGAATTTGGTTAGTAGTGCGAAAGAAATGTTTAGTGAGATTACGCAGTAAGTTATCATATATTATATCAGCAGAAAGAACGATAGGATCAAAGAGTTGGCTCTAATAAACCACCTTCTTATACTCGGGGATAACCAAGGAAGGGGTTAGGGGCCAACCTATTCTGTTTTGGAGGTAGGATAATGGGGTTTTTCGTGACATTTATTATTGGCGTATTGGAGGAAGGACTTCTTTATGCAATCATGGCACTAGGTGTCTATATCACCTATAAGATTCTGGACTTTCCGGATTTGTCTGTAGACGGAACCTTTCCCCTAGGAGGTGCTATTACAGCGGTCCTTATTATCGCCGGGGTTCCTCCCATAGTGACACTTTTTATTGCTTTCCTGTGCGGTGCCGTAGCAGGAATATTAACGGGACTCATTCACGTGAAGCTAAAGGTAAGGGATCTTCTTTCGGGAATTATCATGATGACAGCATTATACTCCTTGAATTTGAGAATTGCAGGCAAAGCCAATGTCGCGATCTTTACGAAGGAGACTATCTTTGATAATGCCTTTTTGGAGAAGAATATACCGGGTGTATTAAAGGGGTATATAACCTTAATCATTCTTTTTATCATTGTAGTCATTATGAAGCTGTTACTAGATCTATATCTTAAGACCAAGTCAGGATACCTGTTAAGAGCGGTAGGGGATAATGATACTCTGGTAACCTCTTTGGCTAAGGATAAAGGGTTTGTAAAGATAGTCGGTCTCGCTATTGCCAATGCCTTTGTGGCCTTGGCTGGCTGTATTTATACGCAGAAGAGTGGTTTTTTTGAGATTTCCTCTGGAACAGGTACCATTGTAATTGGGTTGGCCAGCGTCATTATCGGGACCAATGTATTTAAGCGGGCGACCTTATTCAAGGCCACGACGGCAGTTATCGTCGGATCGATTATCTATAAGCTGTGTGTAGCTCTGGCAATCCGGTTCGGTATGGCAGCCACCGACCTTAAGCTTATTACAGCCATATTGTTCCTGATCATTCTTGTGATAAGCAATGAGAAGAAAAGGAGGGTGAAGGTCAATGCTTGAGTTAGTTAATATCAATAAATATTATAATCCCGGAACTGTTAACGAGATGTGTCTGTTCAAGGATTTTAGCCTGACCGTTACCGAGGGTGAATTTGTATCCGTCGTAGGAAGTAATGGGTCTGGTAAGACCTCGATGCTTAATATTATCTGTGGTAGCATTCCTGTGGATAGGGGGATTATCCGAATCGGCGGTGAGGATATTACCCATATGCCGGAATTCAAACGGCAGAGACGAATCGGCAGAGTATATCAAAATCCTGCGATGGGTACCTGTCCCACGATGACAATCCTAGAGAATATGTCCTTGGCAGATAATAAGGGGAAGAGCTTTAATCTGACCAGGGGGACCAATAAGAAACGCGTGGAATTCTACCGGGAAAGTCTGCGGTCTTTGAATCTCGGTCTGGAGGATAAGCTTCATGTACCGGTGGGGTCTCTTTCGGGAGGTCAGAGGCAGGCTATGGCCCTATTAATGGTAACGATGACACCGATCGAATTCTTGATACTTGACGAGCATACGGCGGCCCTGGATCCTAAGACAGCAGAGCTTATTATGCAGTTAACCGATCAGGTCGTGAAGGAGAAGAAGCTTACCACGATTATGGTAACTCATAATCTTCGTTATGCGGTGGAATATGGCAGCAGATTGATTATGATGCATCAGGGTGAGATGGTGATTGATAAGGCTGATAGAGAGAAGCAGGCGATTAAGATAGAAGCAATTCTTGATAAGTTTAATGAAATCAGTATTGAATGTGGAAATTGATGCAGTCCTCGATGTGATTAATTCATATCCATTATTTTATATCCATAGAATCGATTATTATTGTTGCAAAATAATCACACTATGATATACTTAGGGTACAAAAATTTATAGAAGCAGAGTAGAAGCATGTGCGTTAAGTGCTGGGTGAACAGGGAGTTGACACCCGGACGAAAAGATTATCTTGCGGTACATGGTTCGCATCCCGCTGCTACAATTAGGTAATCAAATAAAGGAGAGCATATTGATGATTTGGCGCCCAAATTACCTTATGCTTTATTTGATCTTATCTCTTCTTGTAGTAAAAGGTCTGCAAAGGAGGTAATTTTTTTATGGCCAAATTTACAGCATTTTTTAAGTCGTCTTATCAGGAGTTAAAGAGTATAAGATGCATCACCCTCATAGGAATGCTAGGAGCGGTATCTATCGTCTTGGGTAGCTTAGTATTTATGATAGGTGATTTTCTAAAGGTGGGCTTCAATTTCCTTCCTAACGAATTTGTCTACTATCTATTCGGACCGGTAGTAGGCGTTGTGTATGGAGCGGCATTGGATCTCCTGACCTTTATCGTAAGGCCCACAGGACCATACTTCTTTGGGTTCACCTTAAGTGCGATTATTACGGGCTTCATCTATGGGGTGATTCTCTATAAGAGACCCCTGAATTTGTGGCGAATTCTTGCTGCCAATCTGGTTCACCTGGTAGTAATCAACTTACTTTTGAACACCTATTGGTTGACCATGCTATATGGCTATGATTTTATAGCAATACTACCGCTTCGGGCTCTAAAGGCCGTCATAATGCTGCCAGTTGAGACAATCATGCTCTATATGGTAATCAAGGGAGTGGAGGCTAGCGGAGTAATCGGTAGACTTTTTCCAGAAAAGAGGATAGGAGCTACATCCAGAAGATAGGACCCTCTCAATTAGTTTAGTGGCTTGACTAACTACAAGGTTACATGTTAAAATATGTATAATAATGTACAAATGAATTAATGATATCAACTTATATAAGGAGGATACAAAATGAAGAATCTGCTAGTGGCACAATCCGGAGGCCCCACGGCTGCTATTAATGCGACCCTGGTTGGAGTATTGCAGGGTGTTCGTGCAAGCGGTAAAGTAGATAAGGTATACGGAGCAAAAAACGGGATTGAAGGTGCTATTAAAGATCATCTGATTGATTTGAACGAGATCGTAAGAGACACAAAAGCAATGGATACACTTACCTATACACCATCCTCTGCCTTGGGAACCTGTCGCTATAAGATGAAGGATTGGCGCATGGATGATGAACCCTATAAGAAGATAATCGAAACCTTCTATAAGTATGATATTAAGTATTTTATCTATATCGGTGGAAATGATTCAATGGATACCGTAGATAAGCTTTCAGAATATTGTAGGCTGAATAACCATGATTTTATTATTATGGGTGCACCAAAGACAGTAGATAATGATCTTAATCTGACGGATCACAGCCCCGGTTTTGGATCAGCAGCAAAATATATTGCGACCACCATCTCTGAGCTGGCATGTGATATCGGAGCCTATGATATTCCAGCGGTAACAATCGTTGAAATCATGGGAAGAAATGCAGGTTGGTTAACCGCTTCTGCAGCCCTTGCCAGAGTGAATGGCGGAGCTGGAGCAGATTTGATTTACCTTTGTGAGAAGGACTTTGATAATGCCAGATTTATAAGTGATGTGAAGGAGAAGCTGGCACAGAAATCCGGCATACTGGTAGCAGTCAGCGAAGGCTGTAAGGATAGTAGCGGAGCTTATATCTCGGATCAGATGTCTAGCGGAGCGGTAGATAACTTCGGGCACAAATATATTGCTGGAGCTGCACGTGCCTTAGAGCAATTGGTACGTAACGAGATTGGCTGTAAGGTTCGCTCCATAGAACTGAATCTGATGCAGAGAGCAGCAGCTCACATTGCAAGTGAGACGGATATCATCGAATCACTGATGCTTGGTCAGAAGGCATTAAGCTGTGCGCTTGATGGAGAGTCCGGACGGATGGCAGCAATCAAGAGGTTGAGTGATGAGCCCTATCGAGTAGAATTTATTTCTGTTCCAGTGAATGAAGTAGCGAATCACGAGAAAACTGTGCCGATGGACTGGATCACTCCGGACGGACATGATGTGACCGATGAACTGATTGCATATATGAAGCCTTTGATTCAAGGCGAGACTAATGTGAAATATGCCAATGGTATTCCGCTTCAGATAAAGCTGTATTAAAATATGTCCCAATTGTAAATATTATATGATGTACATACTTAAGTCTTAGGCAAAGGGCTGTTACAATACATGAGTTAGCTTTGTATCATATGCTAATTCAAGGAATTGAAACAGCCCTTTGTGTTATTGTGATAGCCTTAATATTCAAATGACAATAGGAGTTTGCTTCCTACCAGAATAGATGATCACCTAGCTTGACACAGTCTTTCTTCTTATCATAACCCTTTTTAACGGCGGCTCTATAGGAATGGAAATACAATCTGGAGCCGATATTATTGGAGCCCTGCAAGGCGGCTTTGGCAGCCTTAACGGAGAGTAGCTGAGATTTTGAGCTATAACTATCATAATTTGAGAGCTGTTTAGCCAGAGCACCACTCTTAGCTACAGAGAACTGACCAGGCTGATAGATAACCGACTTGATGCTTCCACCATACTTGGAAGATTTAACCCGGTTAAGAACGATATTGGCAACAGCTAATTTTCCCTCAAAACTCTGACTTCCTGCTTCCGAATGAACCAGGCAAGCTAACAGCTTTAGCTCTTCCTGTGTATAGCTAACACCATCCTGCTTTATGACTTTTGTATTTTTCTTGGCACGCTCCTCTGCCTGTAGCTTAAGAAGCTCCGCTTCTTCCTCCTTTGATAAAGCATCCTTAAAATCAATGATCAGTTCTGTATACTCTCGCTTTACATACCCAGCTGTATTATCCTCCGGTATATTAATCTTAATCCAATCATCATCGCTATCCAGAACAGGATAGATCTCGTTCCGATAAATAACAGTCATTTTATCTGATTCTGTATCTGCTTTCTCACGGACGTTGAGCCCATTCACGGTTACGATGATACTAGGCTCCCCGTATTTCTCTACCAATTCATCCTCAGGGATTCCGGTTAGGATATAATCAGCTTTGACATAACCCTTAACACTTCCCGATTCGACGTGATACCAATCGCCGTAGGTTTCCAGAATCTCTACTGCACTATCTTTATAAAGCTTCCCGACTACTTCCCCGTCGGTTGATGCATCATCCCGGATATTTACATATTCCTTCGCAATGGAGATGCCGATATTTGAATAGAGTGCTTCTTCCTGTGTC
Source organism: Bacillota bacterium (assembly GCA_023411555.1). Classification (GTDB taxonomy): domain Bacteria; phylum Bacillota; class Clostridia; order Lachnospirales; family Lachnospiraceae; genus Mobilitalea. The sequence goes on along the minus strand of JAEYOQ010000007.1, from coordinate 13,891 downwards.
TGTTCTGGAAACTCACTTAATTGTGGTGATTCCATGATCGTGTCTTCCGTCATAGCTTCGTCTGAAATTTCAGTATAGGACATATTTGACTTATTTGAAGAAGTTACATGTTCCGTAATATCAGTTTTTCCCCCGTCAGCTTCTGTATCGGGTTCGGGATTTTCCCAGTTGGTTACGATGGAGTGGGTTCTATATGTGAAAGATTTGATTTCATTATCATCGGTAGAGGTTATTGTGGAGAATTTCGATTCGGTTATCTCTTGAGTTCCCTTTATAGTCGGGACATTTTCTTTTGGAGTTTTATAGCTAGGTATACTGAAGATTGCGGATAAGCAAAAGACGGACAAGAAAACTATCATAGACATTAAGGCTATTTTATTTTTGTTCATTCCTTTTCCCTCTATATAGTTTAGCGCAAACGGAAATTAGTAATTGGCTTTCTATTTGCTTATTTTTTAACTATTATACAGGAGTTTAAATAAAAAAGCAACTGAATTAAGGAAAATATGGAAAAGCATTACAAAAATATACAAATGCAATTATAATAATACATAAAACAACTCCAAGATCCATGCGAGAATGTTCTTGGAGTTGTTAAGCCTGGTATTATTGATCTTGCTGTATAACCGCATTAATCTTATTCTGAATTGTGGAGGACACCAGCTCAGCGATCTCGGTAGACTTCAGATCCTTATAGTCTTCATAATACAGTGGCTTTAGATAATGAATTTGCACCTTTAGTCTGCTAAGAGAATTGGTATCGAAGGGTTTGAAGGCATCGACTAGGGCTACCGGAACGATAGGGCATTTGGCATTAATTGCGCTCTTAAAGCTGCCGCCTTTGAAAGTCAACAGATTATTTCCGTTCCGAGATCTGGTCCCCTCTGGAAAGATGAGAAAGTTTTCTCCGGTCTTTACACGTCGGGTCATATTCATAATAACCTGCATGGATTGGCGGATATCCTCACGGTCAATGACCTCCGCCTGTAGTAACTGTATGACTTGTTTTAATAGGATGGTATCCTTAACTTCCTTTTTCATAACAGTTACAAAGGGGCGTTCGTGGGTCTCCAAAAAGGCGAGGGCATCGAACAGTCCCTGATGATTTGGAAACATGACGTAACCGCTTTCCTTTGGAAGATTTTCAAGACCGTGACATTCAATTGTAACTCGACCTCTTCGGTTAACAATAGGTACTAGCTTATGGAGATATGCATAACGGGTAGCGGCATCGTATTTCTCTATATTACAGAGTTGGTTAATACGAAACATCCAGTAGGGTAAACTAAATAAACTACGAAGGACCATGAGTGCGATACGAATCATGAAAACACTCCTTCCATAAAGGTTTTAGATAATATCATAACCCTTTAGCATCTTAGCACGGCTGGGATGTCTTAGCTTACGAAGAGCCTTTGCTTCAATTTGGCGAATACGCTCACGGGTAACATTGAACTCCTTACCTACTTCCTCCAATGTACGGCTTCGTCCGTCCTTTAATCCAAAGCGTAGGATAAGTACACGTTGTTCCCTGTCAGTTAGTGTATCCAATAATTTTGAAATTTGATCCTTAAGGATAGAATAGGAAGCAGCATCCTCCGGTCCCATCATAGATTCGTCACTAATAAAATCGCCTAAATGACTGTCATCCTCTTCACCAATAGGAGTGTCAAGGGAGATTGGATCTGCAGAGACCTTAAGAATTTCTCTTACCTTATCAATCGGTAGGTTCATCGCATCTGCCAGCTCCTGCTCGGTAGGTTCTCTTCCTAGCTCTTGTAGCAGGTTACGAGATACGCGGTAGGTCTTGTTAATAACCTCTGACATGTGAACAGGAATACGAATGGTTCGGGATTGATCAGCGATGGATCTTGTGATTGCCTGACGAATCCACCAGGTTGCATAGGTACTGAATTTGTAGCCCTTTGTATAATCAAACTTTTCTACGGCCTTAATCAAACCTAAATTACCCTCTTGGATTAAGTCAAGGAAGGATAGGCCTCTTCCTACATAACGCTTAGCGATACTGACAACCAATCTTAGATTGGATTCTGCCAGATACTGCTTTGCATTTTCATCGCCTTCAGCGATTTTCTTAGCTAATTCAACCTCGTCCGCTATGGAAAGAAGGGGGTAATTTCCTATTTCCTTTAAATATAGATGAACAGGGTCGTCAGACATGGAATAGGAAGAACTGGTAAGAGCCTCTACTTCAGACTGTACGTCCTCGGCATCATCATCGAGCTCAAGTAAGATCTCATCCGTAGGCTCTTCCTCATCAGTATTGCTCAGTACTACGATATTATATGCTTCAAGTCTTTCATAAATCTTATCGATTTGATTATTATCTAGATTTAACTCGCTTATAAGAGTATGTACCTTTTCTGCTTCCAAAACGCCTTTTTGACGATTGGCAAAAGCGATTAGTTCTCGAAACTTGTCCTCTAACACGTCATGTGTTGGTTGATCATTCATGTTGGGTCCTCCGTGTATATAAAAAATTGCATAACCAACATTATATCATACAAATAGAAATAATAAAACAAGAATAATTATACAAAGTGATAAATTACACGAAAAAGTGTTACGAATAGGTGGATAAGTTTTCTATAATCGTTTATTATATTAAAAGAAGGGATACTTTAGCTACTTAGAAATGATGCGCAAGCTGAGAAAGGTTATGTGAGTATATTATGACAGAAGAAAAGCTAATTCAAAGACACAGTCAGGATCGTCTTGGCACGAAAAAAATCGGAGCCTTGTTGATGGAATTCTCAATACCAGCAACAATTGGTATGTTGGTGAATGCATTATATAATATTATTGATAGAATGTTTATCGGCAATGCGAAGGATTTACAGTCCCTCGGCCTTACGGCCTTAACGGTTTCCTTCCCGATTATGATGATAATGATGGGTTTGGCATTAATGTTTGGAGCAGGGGGAGCGTCTCTGTTCTCCATCAAGCTTGGGGAGAAGGATAGAGAGGGGGCGGAGAGAATTCTGGGGAACTCCATTGCCATGATATTTATTACGTCCTTTCTATTTATGGTTGTTGCTCTAATGAATCTAGAGGGGTTGCTCACCTTATTTGGAGCCAGTCAGGAGAGTATGCCCTATGCCTTAGAATACATGAGAATCATTTTATATGCATCAATCCTACAGGGACCATCGGTAGGCATGAATCATTTTATGAGAGCTGATGGAAGTCCCAAATCAGCTATGGTTTCCATGTTTATCGGAGCCGGCTTTAATATTGTGTTTGACTATGTATTCATTTTTCTGTTCGGTTGGGGAATGACGGGTGCAGCCCTGGCAACAATCGGAGGACAGGGACTCTCGGCAATCTGGGGCATATCTTATTTTCTTACAAAACGTAGCAGTATGAAGCTGCGCTTAAAGAACCTGATGTTATCCCCCTCAATTGTGGGAAGGACCGTGTTAGCCGGGCTTCCATCCTTTGCAAATCAGATTAGCGGAAGCATTCTTAACCTAATTATGAATAATCGACTGGGTTATTACGGCGGAGATGTCGCCATCGGAGGAATAGGAGCAATCAATAGCCTCCAGACCTTACTGGTTATGCCAACTATCGGAATCAGCCATGGAGCTCAACCGATTATCGGGTATAATCGAGGAGCTATGAAATATCATAGAATTAGGGAAACGTTGGGTAAAGCAATTCTGGCGGCCTCCGTTATTGCTATTATAGGCTTTGCAGCGACCAGAATATTTCCTGGAGCTTTAATAGGCGCCTTTGGTAAGGAGGAGAGTTTTCGGGAATTTGGAACCTATGCGATTAAAATCGTAATGCTGATGCTTCCGGTCTTAGGAGTGCAGATTATTGGTTCGCTCTATTTTCAAGCGGTAGGAAGGCCAAAAATCTCGCTTTTATTGACTTTATCCAGACAAGTACTGTTCCTGATTCCGGCTATATTAATCATGTCAGAGCTATTTGGGCTGAAGGGTATCCTAATCGCTTTCCCCATCTCTGATTTTATTGCATTTGCAATTACAGGTGGATTTTTAATTATAGAGATAAGACGATTAAACAGATTAATTAAGGAACAAGGGACAAAGGAATAGAGAGCAAGCATCCTCACTGGAGATTAACCAGTATGGGATGCTTGTTCTTCTTTCCCAACTAGGATTACATTTACAACAGCTGTCGTATCGTAATATCCTCGTGAGTGGGTAGTGACTTACTGGCAATCGGGGACCTTCGGTAATTCATCTAAGCTCTTCTGTAAATCCTCGTCGCTGGGGATATAATCCGTCATACTGCCATCTAAGTAAGCGTTATAGGCAGTCATATCAAAGTAACCGGTACCGGTCAACCCAAAGAGGATTGTTTTCGCTTCACCGGTTTCCTTGCATTTTAGGGCTTCATCGATGGCTCCACGGATTGCATGTGCTGATTCGGGAGCAGGTAAGATGGTTTCCTGCTTAGCAAAGAATACTGCTGCTTCGAATACCTTGGTCTGTTCCACTGCAATTGCTTCCATATAACCATCATGATAAAGCTTAGACAATATAGGGGACATTCCGTGATACCGTAAGCCACCTGCATGATTTGCTGAGGGCATGAAGTTACTTCCAAGGGTATACATTTTAGCCAAGGGAGTAACCTTACCGGTGTCACAGAAGTCATAAGCATATTTGCCTCGGGTAAAGGAAGGGCAGGAGGCGGGTTCTACGGCGATAATTCTTGGGTTGGCCCTGCCAAGAAGCTTATCCTGCATAAAGGGTGCTATTAGGCCGCCAAGATTGGAGCCGCCACCAGCACAGCCAATGACAATATCCGGATATTCATCTAACATCTCCATCGCGAGCTTCGATTCTAGGCCAATGATTGATTGATGTAATAAGACCTGATTTAGTACGGAACCAAGTACATAACGGCTGTTGGGTGTGGTTACAGCCTTCTCAACTGCTTCTGATATAGCACATCCGAGACTGCCACCCGTATTGGGGTCCTTGGAGAGAATTAGTCTGCCAACTTCCGTTGTATTACTGGGGCTGGGGATGATATCTGCATCAAAGGTTTGCATAACGGCTTTGCGAAAAGGCTTCTGCTCATAAGAGACCTTTACCATAAATACGGTAAGAGGTAGATTATAATAGGAGCAGGCTTCGGATAAAGCGGTGCCCCATTGACCTGCGCCGGTTTCCGTAGTTAAGCTTGTAAGACCCTGCTCCTTGGCATAGTATGCCTGAGGAATAGCAGAATTTAGCTTATGGCTACCGGAGGTGTTATTGCCTTCGAATTTAAAATAAATCTTGGCAGGCGTTCCTAATGCCTTTTCTAGGTGATAAGCACGAATAAGCGGAGATGGACGATACATCTTGTAAAAATCTAAAACCTCTTCTGGAATATCAAAATATCTTGTGGCATGATCCATTTCCTGTTCTGCAAGCTTTTCACAGAACACGGGATATAGTTCTTCGACCTTAGCCGGTTGTAGGGTTTGAGGATTTAGGAGCGGAGCAGGCTGTTCTTTCATATCAGCTCTGAGATTATACCATTGCTTAGGCATCTGATCCTCGGTTAGATAGAGTCTGTGTGGAACTTTCTTTGACATAATATATACTCCTTTCAAATTATAATCCTTTAAATGGTTTCCTAGTCATTACATGCTCGTCTGAAAATGGGTATAAAAAAAGCTCTTGCCTCAGTAATTCTACTGGGACAAAAGCCTTAATAAACTTCTGCGGTACCACCCGGTTTGGTGCAAAGCACCCACTCATTCTCATATACTAACATATATGCTTCCTTGTTAACGGTCGAAGATACCGTTGGGCATTACTGGATAGTTTCCTATCGTTCTTCCCACCCTCGTAAGTCCATTCGATATTGCGTTATTACCGCAATCCCACCCTCTGCGGCTCTCTGTAAATAATTTGCGACATCTACTCTTCTTACTCATCGGTTTGATTAATTATATATTTTTAATTAGTATATATACAAATACAATAATTGTCAACCGTATAATTATAAATTTTTTGATTATTATTAAGCGTGAAAATTAGAAAAATTATGGATATTAATGTTATTTCGATGGAAATCATGAGTAGCTTACATTATAATACTGGTAGTATAATCCATCTAAGCAGGAGGTGATAATATGAGATTATGGTATGATACTGGCCAGTGATATTATTGATACCGAGGTCCACCATATAGATCCATTCAATTAAGAAGGAAGCAAATACATTGATATGGAGGGACTCATGAGTATACGAAAGTATTATATATATCGCTTTTTTATAGAGCTGATGCCTATCTATCCTCTCTATTTACTGATGTTTGAGGTAGGGGGACTAACATTAGGGGAGATATCTTTATTGTTAGCTATCTGGTCAGTTCCAGCTGTAGTTATGGAGATTCCAACAGGCATATTAGGGGATCGCTGGAGTAGGAAGATGATGCTTCTGCTAGGTCAGGTACTGAAGGCCAGTTGTTATTTGACTTGGATATTCGCCGATGGCTTTGTCTTATATGCGTTGGGCTTTGTGCTCTGGGGGTTGGGAGGGGCCTTCCTATCTGGATCAGAAGAGGCCTTACTATATGATTCTATGAAGCTTGCAGGTAAGGAGGATCAGTTCGATCTGGTACTGGGAAGAGGCCGCTTTTTATCCGGTATCAGTACCGTACTTGCATCCGTAATCGGTGGGTATCTGGGGATGAAGTATGGTTTTACTCCTGCATTAGTACTCTCAATCTTATCTGTTTTAATCGGAGGAGCTACAGTGCTTTCCATGAGGGAGGTAAATCTCTATAAAGAACGATTAATAGAGGAAAAGAGGGAAAGAGAGGAAAGAACCTTCTATGGAGCTTTCTTGTTTGTTATTAAACGGAAGGAAATTCTTTTATATAGCCTTCTGGCTCTATTGGTTATTACAACAGCTGGGATATTAGATGAATATGATCAGTTAATTGCGGAAAGCTTTGGATTGTCCATAGCCTTGATCGGCAATTGGACAGCACTCCGCTTCATTCTAATTTCCCTTGGAGGCATACTTGCGTCTACTATTCGAAAAGGAATTGAGCGCCTATTCCACCAAGAAGACAATATGTTTCAGGTGGCAATCCTATGTTGTCTGGCAGCAGGAGCCTTGCTGACAGCCGGTTTAGTCAGAACAATCGGTGCTATGGCTCTATATGGTTTGTATTATCTGATTATGGCAGCCGGGGATGTCCTTCATGAGGATTATATACAGAAGAGAATTGAAGCGGAGGGAAGGTCAACTGTGCATTCTCTGATTTCCTTAAGTCAGAATCTGTATGGGATACTCTGTTATGGGTTGTTCGGTTTGTTGGTAACCGGGACGGATCTCTTTGGAGGACTCGCTTGGACTGGAGCTTATATCCTGATCTGGACCTTAATCCTATGTACGCTCTATCTAAGGTGGAGAAAGAGGTAATTAATAATAGGGGATGTCGCAATTTGCGGCATCCCCTTTAAAGTCATAATTATCATAACTATGTATAGATAGTAACGAATGATTCTATTCCTGATTATATTGGTCTAAGCTTTTTAAAAGCTCTTGCTTGATCTTGTCTCTTAAATGAGGAGGATTAAGGACCCTGGCTCCGGGACCGTATTGCAGAATCCAACGAACCAGCTCGTCTGTAACCGCTGTATCACGGATGAAGTTAATTCCGGTTTCTGTAACAACGATTTCATCGGCAAGATCGGCTTCATATTCCTGGATGTATTTTGCGGTCGGTCCATCGAAAGCGATGATAATCTGCTCCACCGTATTACCTGACAGGTGAATAAATTTACTTCTCGCCTTCTTAAGAAAATAATCGGTGGGTATATCAAAGGAATCCTCTAATGGAGTTATTGCTTTAATGCGGGATACTCTAAAGTCCCGTATATCGTTTCTGAGTTCACAAAAACTAACAATACTAAGAGCACCATCATTAATCATCATTTCATAGGGATGTATAATACGAATGGTATCTTCATCACCGCCAAAGCTGTGATAGACAATCTCGACCTTCTTCTTATTACGGATTGCCGACTGAAGGCGGACCTCAATCTCTGGATTTACTTCGTCGTTAATATAATCATTGGTGTTGATGGTAACCAATCCGTTAAAGTGCTTGATAAACTCTCGATTCAAGTTTGTTGTATTGTCTAAGAGCTTATGGATCAACTCCTGTGCGGTCTTGCCCATTGTCATGTATTGGTAAGGCTTCAGTAGTTCCAGCAGGAAGGCTAAGGAAATCAGTTCGGGGGAGGTAAAGGTGATATCACGAAGGCGGAATTTGTCCGCAGTATAATAGGTCTTGCCATTTCGCTCTTCCTCGGAGATGAAGCAGATGCCGGACAGGCTGTCAATGTCACGGCTGATGGTCTTCTTGTCCACGATTACATCCCATTTCTCCAGAGAGGCGTGGATATCACTGATGGTGTATCCTCTTTTGTTCTCGGATAGTAATAATAATATAAATATTTGACGTTCCGTCTGCGCCATATCCTTCATAGATACCCCTCCGTCCTAAACGTACTTCTGCTTAATCAAATATCATGAAATGGTTTGATTACATTAACATTATATTACTATAAGAAAGAAAAGAATTCAAGAATAAAGACATCGGAGACATAAATGGAAATAATCAGAATGATTTGTGGCTGTACGTTTGTAAATTCATCTGCCATAGTACAACAGTTTCAGTGCCGATAAACGGATCATTCATGTTGCAGAATGATTGTTTTAACCGATCATTTAAGAATGATTGGTTTATAATTTTTATTGGTAAGGGTGTATGCTGGTAACCAACTATAATGCAATGATTAAACTCATATATAAATTTATGAAGGTGAACAACGATCGTGAACAACGGTTAAGCTGGCGTGGTTAAGCTGGCGTTCTAAAAAAGTCCTTGACAATTTCTGCTCTAAAATATATAATCATCTAGCGTGCAAATTTCTGCATGCAATGTATTTTTTATGCGCTTTTTGTTGATGCTTATATAGTAGCTTAAAAAGCGTAATTAAACCACAGAATATTAACTAGAACAAGCGGATTGGCGAACCAATTCATCTTGTAGCCAACAATTTTCAGGAGGTGAAAAATTAATGCCCACATTTAACCAGTTAGTAAGAAAAGGTAGACAGACAGTAGAATACAAATCAAACTCTCCTGCTTTGCAGAAAGGCTTTAACTCCTTAAGTAAGAGAGCAACTGACGTATCCGCTCCTCAGAAGAGAGGTGTATGTACAGCTGTTAGAACAGCGACTCCTAAGAAGCCTAATTCAGCGCTTCGTAAGATTGCCAGAGTTCGTCTGTCCAACGGAATCGAAGTAACAAGCTATATCCCCGGTGAGGGTCATAACCTTCAGGAGCATAGCGTTGTTCTGATCAGAGGTGGTAGAGTAAAGGATTTACCCGGTACTCGTTATCACATCATCAGAGGTACCCTTGATACTGCAGGCGTTGCTAAGAGAAGACAAGCGCGTTCTAAGTACGGTGCTAAGAGACCGAAGGAAGCTAAGAAGTAATTACTAAAATAAATAGTTAAGTGCCGGATTAATTTTTTGTTTCCGTTTGATTTGTAGTTTCTGTGGGTTACAGATTGAAGTGAATGTAAAACATTCCGTTTGGAAGATAAAGTTATCTGAGCACGAACACGAACGGTGGAAGCTTGTCTTCCATTCAGAACAAGTATAGTAAGCGAAGGAGGGTTTGTCTCTGTATTAACCCCAGCTGAAGTGATTACTTGTATGTGAGTACCGTTGAATTAATTGATTGGCGAACAAAGTTCGTTAAGCATTGTTAAGGAGGGAAGAAACGTGCCAAGAAAAGGACATATAGCAAAAAGAGATGTATTGCCGGATCCTTTGTACAACAACAAGATTGTTACAAAGCTCATCAATAACATCATGTTAGACGGTAAGAAGGGAACAGCCCAGAAGATCGTTTATGGAGCATTTGATAAGGTTGCTGCAAAGACTGGCAAGGACGCTATAGAGGTATTTGAAGAGGCTATGAATAACATCATGCCTGTACTTGAAGTAAAAGCAAGACGTATCGGTGGTGCAACTTATCAGGTTCCGATCGAGGTTAGACCAGAGAGAAGACAGACACTTGCGCTTCGTTGGTTAACCTTATTCTCCCGTAAAAGAGGAGATAAGACCATGCAAGATAGACTTGCAAATGAGATTATGGATGCGGCAAACAACACTGGTGCATCTGTTAAGAGAAAAGAAGATATGCATAAGATGGCAGACGCTAATAAGGCATTTGCTCACTACAGATGGTAGAATGATATTATCATAGCATGTTCTTCTGCCCCTAGGGGCATATAACACTAAGAAATTGAGTTTTATCATTGTTAATACAAGATGGATTCAAAGCAAGCCACTGTCTGACAGCGACCACTTACGAATTCACTTGCATAGAATTAAGGAGGAATTATCCTTGGCAGGAAGACAATATCCGTTAGAGAGAACTAGAAATATCGGTATTATGGCACATATCGACGCTGGTAAGACAACACTTACTGAGCGTATCCTGTACTATACCGGTGTTAACTACAAAATTGGTGATACTCACGAAGGTACTGCAACCATGGACTGGATGGAGCAGGAGCAGGAGAGAGGTATTACAATTACATCAGCGGCTACGACATGCCATTGGACTCAGGAGTTCGAGCATAAGAAGATCCCCGGTGCTCTCGAGCATCGTATCAACATTATTGATACCCCTGGACACGTAGACTTTACCGTAGAGGTTGAGCGTTCCTTACGTGTACTTGATAGCGCGGTAGGTGTATTCTGTGCTAAGGGTGGCGTTGAGCCCCAGTCCGAGACAGTATGGCGTCAGGCTGATAAATATAATGTACCTAGAATGGCATTTGTTAATAAGATGGACATTTCCGGTGCAGATTTCTTCAATGTAGTAAATATGATTAAGAGCAGATTAGGTAAGAATCCGGTTCCGTTACAGTTACCTATCGGCAAAGAAGATACCTTCAAGGGTGTAATCGATTTATTCGAGATGAAAGCTTATTATTACAAAGATGATAAGGGCGAGGATATCGAGATTACAGACATCCCTGATGATATGAAGGATCAGGCAGAGGAGTACAGACAGGCAATGATCGAATCCATCTGCGAGACAGATGATGATCTGATTGAGAAGTTCTTAGAGGGTGAAGAGCCTACTACAGCTGAGTTAAAGGCTGCACTTAGAAGAGCGACCATCGCAACACAGATTATCCCTGTTCTTTGCGGATCTGCATATAGAAATAAAGGCGTTCAGAAATTACTTGACGCTGTTATCGAATATATGCCTGCACCTACCGATATCCCGGATATCAAGGGTGTAGATGAGGACGGTAATTCAGTTGTTAAGAAATCCTCTGATGATGAGTCCTTTGCAGCATTAGCATTCAAGATTATGGCCGATCCTTTCGTAGGAAAGCTTGCCTTCTTCAGAGTTTACTCTGGTACCTTGAATTCAGGTTCCTACGTATTAAACTCCACTAAGAACAAGAAGGAGCGTGTTGGTCGTATCCTGCAGATGCATGCTAACAAGAGAGAAGACCTTGAGAGAGTCTACTCCGGTGATATCGCAGCAGCAGTTGGTCTGAAGATCACTACAACTGGTGACACCATCTGTGATGAGAAGAATCCGGTAATTCTTGAATCAATGGAATTCCCTGAGCCGGTTATTGAGGTTTCTATCGAACCTAAGACCAAGGCTGGCCAGGATAAGATGGGTGAGGCTTTAGCAAAGCTTGCTGAAGAAGATCCTACCTTTAGAACCTATACCAATGAAGAAACAGGTCAGACTATCATCGCTGGTATGGGTGAGCTTCACCTTGAAATTATCGTAGACAGACTTCTTCGTGAATACAAGGTAGAAGCTAATGTTGGTGCTCCTCAGGTTGCATATAAGGAAAGCTTTACTAAGACCGTTGAGGTTGATAGTAAGTATGCGAAGCAGTCCGGTGGTCGTGGTCAATACGGTCATTGTAAGGTACGTTTCGAGCCTATGGATGCAAATGCTGAGAAGACCTACGAATTCGTTAACGCTATCGTTGGTGGTGCTATTCCGAAGGAATACATCCCTGCAGTAGATAATGGTATCCAAGAAGCATCCAAAGCTGGTATACTTGGCGGATATCCTGTACTTGGTATTAGAGCTACCTGTTATGATGGTTCCTATCATGAGGTTGACTCCAGTGAAATGGCGTTCAAGATCGCTGGTTCCATGGCGTTCAAGGATGCGATGCATAAGGCTGGCGCTGTACTTCTCGAGCCTATCATGAGAGTAGAAGTAACTGTTCCTGAGGATTATATGGGTGACGTTATCGGTGATATCAGCTCCCGTCGTGGTCGTATTGAGGGTACAGAGGATATCAATGGTACTAAGTTGATTAGAGGTTTCGTTCCGTTGTCAGAGATGTTCGGATACTCTACAACCCTTCGTTCTAAGACCCAGGGTCGTGGTGCATACTCCATGTTCTTTGCTTCTTACGAGCCAGTTCCTAAGAATGTTCAAGAGAAGATTTTATCTGCAAAGAATAAATAAGTAACCTTCGAGTGCTACGGTTCTAGCGAACCGATGCATTTAGAACATGCCATAAGCATCTTTTGGCACAAAATCGCTAAATCTCAGTTGTTTATGCTTGAAAATATTTCTAAGTTGAAATATAATAGGGCATATGAGGCAATATATATACAAGCCCAAATCACAGAAAACGCAGTTTACGATTGGTGAAATAACTCCGGTCGAAAATCTATAGACGTTTTCCTTGGGCAAAAATTATTTGCTTATAAGCATTTATTATTTAAAGGAGGACGTTATACAATGGCAAAGGCTAAATTTGAAAGAAACAAACCGCATGCTAATATTGGTACCATCGGTCACGTAGATCATGGTAAAACCACTCTTACAGCTGCTATTACAAAGACTCTTCATGAAAGACTCGGAACCGGTGCTGCAGTAGCATTCGATCAGATCGATAAGGCTCCGGAAGAGAAGGCGAGAGGTATCACAATATCCACAGCTCACGTTGAGTACGAGTCCAAAGCTAGACATTATGCACACGTTGACTGCCCTGGACATGCTGACTATGTAAAGAACATGATCACTGGTGCAGCTCAGATGGATGGTGCTATCCTCGTTGTTGCTGCTACTGACGGTGTTATGGCTCAGACAAAAGAGCATATCTTACTTTCTCGTCAGGTAGGTGTTCCTTATATCGTTGTTTTCATGAACAAATGCGATATGGTTGATGATCCCGAACTTCTTGAGTTAGTTGAGATGGAAGTTAGAGACTTATTAAATGAATATGAGTTCCCTGGCGATGATACACCTATCATCCAAGGTTCTGCTCTGAAAGCCCTTGAAGATCCTCAGGGTCCTTGGGGAGATAAGATCCTTGAGTTATTCGATGCTGTTGATTCTTGGATCCCGGATCCTCAGAGAGAGACAGATAAGCCTTTCTTAATGCCTGTAGAGGACGTATTCTCCATCACTGGCCGTGGTACAGTTGCTACTGGTCGTGTTGAGCGTGGTGTTCTTCATGTATCTGAGGAAATTGAAATCGTTGGTATCAAGGAAGAGACTCGTAAGGTTGTTTGTACCGGTATCGAGATGTTCCGTAAGTTACTTGACGAGGCTCAGGCTGGTGATAACATCGGTGCACTTCTTCGTGGTGTTCAGAGAAATGAAATCGAAAGAGGACAGGTTCTTTGCAAACCCGGCTCCATCAAGTGCCACAAGAAATTCACAGCTCAGGTTTACGTATTAACAAAAGAAGAAGGTGGACGTCATACTCCTTTCTTCAACAACTACAGACCTCAGTTCTATTTCAGAACAACTGACGTTACTGGTGTTTGTAACTTACCTGCAGGCGTTGAGATGTG
>JAEYOQ010000048.1 GCA_023411555.1 Bacillota bacterium | reverse complement strand
ACGCAAAAAATTCTGAAAATCCAACTTCCAGAGGAGCACATCACGGTGTTCCCTATTTTTTTACTCAAAAAGAAAGGACGTGTTTCAATCCTAACTTAAAAATGTTAGTTTTGAAACACGCCCTTTTTCAAATTGTATATATTTGTATGTATAATTTTAAAAAAACTCAATGAAATTGAGTTGACAGTTGCATAAAAGTATGCTAGTATGAAAGATGCACTATTGTGGTGTTGTGTGCCTAATAATATTATTATAGCACATATAATTGAAATTGAAAAGTAGTTTTTTATTCAGAATTAGGATTAGGATGGAAAAAGTGATCAATAATGCTAATAATACTATATAAAGTGACGGTTTTTTCGTATTACTATAGATATAGTATATGTACTATTGAATAGATTTGTTTCTATCTTAATCAAAAACTTATAAAAATTCAAGGGGTGAAAACGTCAATGGACAAGAACAGAATGCATCCAATTAAGGTTGGTAATAACGTTAGAATGAGTTACTCCAAACAAAAGGAAGTCCTGGAGATGCCCAATCTCATTGAAGTACAGAAGGATTCCTACCAGTGGTTCTTGGATGAGGGACTCAAGGAAGTATTTGATGATATTTCTCCGATCGCAGACTACAGTGGACATTTAAGTTTGGAATTCGTAGACTTCGCGTTATGTGAGGATGACATCAAATATACGATTGAAGAGTGTAAGGAAAGAGATGCAACCTATGCAGCTCCTTTGAAGGTTAAGGTTAGACTTCATAATAAAGAAAATAACGAGATTAATGAACACGATATTTTCATGGGAGATCTTCCGCTAATGACAGAAACCGGAACCTTCGTAATCAATGGTGCAGAGCGAGTTATCGTAAGCCAGTTAGTACGTTCCCCCGGTATATATTATGCAGTAGATCATGACAAAATCGGAAAGAAATTATTTTCTTCCACAGTAATACCGAACAGAGGTGCATGGTTGGAATATGAGACAGATTCCAATGATGTTTTTTACGTACGTGTTGACCGTAACCGTAAGGTTCCGATTACCACTTTTGTAAGAGCATTGGGCTATGGTACCAATGAAGAGATTAAGCAGCTGTTTGGTGAAGAGCCGAAGATTTTGGCCAGCCTTGCTAAGGACCCCTCTACCGCAAAGGATCCGACGGGTAGTTATCAGGATGGTCTTCTTGAGTTATATAAAAAGCTCAGACCGGGCGAGCCTTTGGCAGTTGAAAATGCAGAGGGCTTGTTAAACAGCATGTTCTTTGATGCAAGAAGATACGACCTGGCTAAGGTTGGTAGATATAAATTTAATAAGAAGCTTCATTTCCGTAACCGTATCGTTGGTTTTGTACTTGCTGAGGATGTGGTTGATAGATCTACCGGTGAGATTATTGCAAGTGCAGGAACTCAGGTAGATGATAAGCTGGCAAGACTGCTTCAAAATACCGCAGTACCTTTCGTTATGGTACAAGCGGAGGAGCGTAATGTTAAGGTCCTCTCCAATATGATGGTTGATATCAGACACTATGTAGATGTTGATCGCAAGGAGTTAGGGGTTACCGAAGACGTATACTATCCTGTTCTTAAGGGAATTCTGGAGAACAATAACAGTCTGGAAGAAATCAAGGATGCAATCAAGAAGAACATCAATGAATTGATTCCGAAGCATATCACAAAGGAAGATATTATTGCTTCCATTAATTACAATATTCATCTTGAATACGGTATCGGTAATTCCGATGATATCGACCATTTGGGCAACAGAAGAATCAGAGCGGTAGGTGAGTTGTTACAGAACCAGTACCGTATTGGTTTGTCCAGAATGGAGCGTGTTGTTAGAGAGAGAATGACAACACAGGATCTTGAGGGTATCAGTCCTCAATCTCTAATTAATATTAAGCCGGTTACTGCTGCTGTGAAGGAGTTCTTCGGAAGTTCCCAGTTATCACAGTTCATGGATCAGCACAATCCTCTTGGTGAATTGACTCACAAGAGACGTCTTTCTGCATTGGGACCTGGTGGTTTGTCCCGTGATAGAGCAGGCTTTGAGGTTCGAGACGTTCACTATTCTCATTACGGCAGAATGTGTCCGATTGAAACTCCAGAAGGTCCGAACATCGGTCTGATCAACTCACTTGCAACCTATGCAAGAATTAATGAATATGGTTTCATTGAAGCACCTTACCGTAAGGTTGATAAGGCAGATCCAATGAATCCGAAGGTAATAGATGAGGTTGTTTATCTCACAGCTGACGAAGAGGATAAATACATTGTAGCCCAGGCGAATGAAGAGCTTGACGCAAATGGCTACTTTGTTGGTAACAGTATCTCCGGTCGTCATAAGGAAGAGACCTCCGAATATGAAAAGCACAAGATTGATTTGATGGACGTATCCCCGAAGATGGTATTCTCCGTGGCTACTGCCTTAATTCCTTTCTTGGAAAATGACGATGCGAACCGTGCCCTCATGGGTGCTAACATGCAGCGTCAGGCAGTTCCGCTTCTTTTAACCGAGGCGCCGGTTGTTGGTACTGGTATTGAAGCGAAGGCAGCGATTGACTCCGGTGTTTGTGTAGTAGCGAAGAAGTCCGGTATAGTTGAGAAAATTACAGCAAAAGAAGTTGTTATAAAGAATGATGATAATAGTAAGACCTCTTACCGTCTGATTAAGTTCTCAAGGAGTAATCAGGGAACCTGTATTAATCAGAGACCGATTGTATCCCGTGGTGATAGAATCGAAGCAGGTCAAGTTATCGCAGACGGTCCTTCTACTTCAAAGGGTGAATTGGCACTTGGTAAGAATCCGCTAATCGGCTTTATGACCTGGGAAGGTTATAATTACGAGGATGCTGTTCTTCTTAGTGAACGTCTGGTTCAGGAAGATGTATATACCTCTGTCCATATCGAGGAATATGAAGCAGAATCCAGAGATACGAAATTAGGACCGGAAGAGATAACAAGAGATGTTCCGGGCGTTGGTGACGATGCGTTAAAGGATCTTGATGAGAGAGGTATTATTCGTATCGGTGCTGAGGTTCGCGCAGGAGATATCCTGGTTGGTAAGGTTACACCGAAGGGTGAGACAGAACTGACTGCAGAGGAAAGACTCCTTAGAGCAATATTTGGTGAGAAGGCGAGAGAGGTTCGTGATACTTCCCTTCGTGTTCCTCACGGTGAGTATGGTATCATTGTAGATGCTAAGGTATTTACCAGGGAAAATGGCGATGATTTATCTCCTGGTGTTAATCAGACCGTACGTGTCTACATTGCTCAGAAGAGAAAAATTCAAGTAGGCGATAAGATGGCTGGTCGTCATGGTAACAAGGGTGTTGTTTCCCGAGTACTTCCGGTAGAAGATATGCCTTTCTTACCAAACGGCAGACCACTTGATATCGTTCTTAATCCTCTGGGTGTTCCTTCCCGTATGAACATCGGACAGGTACTTGAGATTCACTTGTCCTTAGCGGCGAAGGTACTTGGTGTTGATATCTCTACACCGGTATTTGACGGTGCAAACGAGTTTGATATTATGGATACTTTAGAGATAGCCAATGATTATGCCAATACAACCTGGGAAGAATTTAATGATAAATATAAAGATATGCTGGATTCGGAGCTCATGGAGTATCTGAAGAATCATCCGGAGAACAGGGAAGACTGGAAGGGCGTGCCGATTAACCGTGATGGTAAAGTAAGACTACGTGACGGTAGAACCGGTGAATACTTCGATGGTTCCGTAACCGTTGGTTTCATGCACTACCTGAAGCTTCACCACTTAGTTGATGATAAGATCCATGCAAGATCCACAGGTCCTTACTCCTTAGTAACACAGCAGCCGTTAGGCGGTAAAGCTCAGTTCGGTGGACAGAGATTCGGTGAGATGGAGGTTTGGGCGCTGGAAGCATACGGTGCTGCATATATCCTTCAGGAGATCCTTACTGTTAAGTCCGATGATGTTACCGGCCGTGTTAAGACCTACGAAGCGATTATTAAGGGAGAGAATATCTCAGAACCCGGTATTCCGGAATCCTTTAAGGTATTATTAAAAGAACTTCAATCCTTGGCACTGGATGTCACGGTTCTCGATGAGAACGGCAATGAAGTGAAGATGACAGAAAGCATTGATTATAGTGATTCTGATTTGACACCGTTAATTGAAGGAGATAATAACTTCAGATACGATGAAGGCTATGAAGATGCCGGATTCACACAGGCTAACGTCGAAGACCTTGATTCAGAGATCTTTGATATCTATGAGGAAGAGTCAGAAGATATCGTAGATGATGGAATATATGAGGAAGATGAGGAAGAAGATATTGTAGATGAAAATATGTGCCCTAACTGCGGAGCTGTTGTAGCAGAAGGCAGTAAACGCTGCAAGTCTTGTGGCCAGACCTTAATTGGTATATAAGAGTAGACCTGGATGTCAGATAAAGAATAGATCCTGATTGCAGGGAGCGATAAGCTTCCTGCAGTCGGGTATAAATGAAGGGAGAGCCAAAGGATGTCTGAGATAATGAGTAATCTTCAAGAGATAACCTATGACGCGATTAAAATTGGTTTAGCTTCACCTGAAAAAATCAGAGAATGGTCAAAGGGAGAAGTTAGAAAGCCGGAGACAATCAATTATAGAACTCTAAAGCCGGAAAAAGACGGTCTGTTCTGTGAGAGAATCTTTGGACCTAGCAAGGACTGGGAATGCCATTGTGGTAAATATAAAAAAATCAGATATAAGGGCGTTGTCTGCGATCGTTGCGGTGTTGAAGTAACGAAAGCAAGTGTACGTCGTGAGAGAATGGGTCATATAGAGCTGGCTGCACCGGTTTCCCATATTTGGTATTTTAAAGGAATTCCCAGCCGTATGGGTCTTATTCTTGACCTTTCTCCGAGAACCTTAGAAAAAGTACTGTATTTCGCTTCTTATATCGTACTTGATAAAGGAAACACGGATTTACAATACAAGCAGGTTCTGAATGAGAAGGAAAGACAGGAAGCAGTTGAGAAGTATGGCTATAACAGCTTCCGCCTCGGTATGGGAGCAGAAGCGATTCAGGAGCTTTTACAGGCGATCGATTTAGAGAAGGAAAGCAAGGAGTTAAAGAAGGGTCTTAAGGACTCAACCGGTCAGAAGCGTGCAAGAATTATCAAACGCCTCGAGGTGGTTGAAGCCTTCCGTGAATCTGGAAATCAACCGGATTGGATGATTCTTTCTGTAATACCGGTTATTCCTCCGGATCTTCGTCCTATGGTTCAGCTGGATGGTGGTCGTTTTGCTACCTCTGATATGAATGATTTATATCGTAGAATTATCAACCGTAATAATCGTCTGAAGAGACTTCTTGAGCTTGGTGCTCCGGATATCATCGTTCGTAATGAGAAGAGAATGCTTCAGGAAGCGGTGGATGCATTAATTGATAACGGCAGAAGAGGAAGACCGGTAACCGGACCTGGTAACCGTGCACTTAAATCTCTGTCCGATATGTTAAAGGGTAAGCAAGGACGTTTCCGTCAGAACTTACTTGGTAAGCGTGTTGACTACTCCGGTCGTTCTGTTATCGTTGTTGGACCGGAATTGAAATTATATCAGTGTGGTTTACCCAAGGAAATGGCAATCGAGCTCTTCAAGCCTTTCGTTATGAAGGAGCTGGTAGCAAGAGGAACTGCACACAACATTAAGTCTGCTAAAAAGATGGTAGAAAGACTTCAGACAGAGGTATGGGACGTTCTTGAGGAGGTTATCAAAGAGCATCCGGTAATGCTGAACCGTGCACCTACCCTTCACAGACTTGGTATTCAGGCATTTGAGCCTGTACTTGTAGAAGGTAAAGCAATTAAGCTTCATCCGCTTGTTTGTACCGCTTATAATGCGGACTTCGACGGTGACCAGATGGCGGTGCATCTGCCACTGAGTGTTGAAGCACAGGCAGAATGTCGCTTCCTGCTTCTTTCTCCAAATAACTTATTAAAGCCTTCTGATGGTGCACCTGTAACGGTTCCTTCCCAGGATATGGTTCTTGGTATCTATTACCTGACCATTGAGAGAGAGATGGAAGGTGGTGTTCGTCACCACTTCAAGAGCCTTAACGAAGCAATCTTAGCTTATGAGAATGGTGCGATTTCTCTTCATGAGATGATTAAGGTGAGAAGAAAAGGCATCAACAAAGATGGTGTTGAGGAGATCAGAACAATTCAATCTACTCTTGGCCGTTTCATCTTCAATGAGATTATTCCTCAGGATCTTGGCTTTGTAGACAGAACCAAGGATGAGAACTTCTTAACCTTGGAGATTAACTTCTTAGTTGGTAAGAAGCAGCTGAAGCCGATTCTTGAGAAATGTATCAATATTCATGGAGCTACAAAGACAGCAGAGATACTTGATGCTGTTAAGTCCTTAGGTTATAAATACTCTACACGTGCTGCGATGACCGTATCCATATCCGATATGGAGGTTCCCGATGAGAAGAAGCAGATTATTGCTGACGCAGAGGCTACCATTGAAAATATTGCTAAAGAGTACAGACGTGGTAGAATGACCGAGGATGAGAGATACAATACCGTTATCGAGACCTGGAAGAATGCCGATAAGGTTCTTACCGACACTCTGTTAAACAGACTCGATAAATTCAATAATATTAAGATGATGTCCGACTCCGGTGCCCGTGGTTCCGATAAGCAGATCAAACAGCTTGCAGGTATGCGTGGACTTATGGCGGATACATCAGGTCGAACCATCGAGTTACCGATTAAGTCCAATCTTCGTGAAGGTCTTGACGTATTGGAGTACTTCATCTCCGCTCATGGTGCTCGTAAAGGTCTATCCGATACAGCGCTTCGTACAGCGGACTCTGGTTACCTGACACGTCGTCTTGTAGACGTATCTCAGGATTTAATTATCCGTGAGGTTGATTGCTGCGAGGGTCATGAGATTCCTGGTATGTGGATCAAAGCGTTTACTGACGGTAAGGAAGTAATCGAGAGCTTAGAAGAGAGAATCACAGGAAGATATTCCTGCGAGACACTCTATGACGAAGATGGTAATATGATTGTGAAAGCAAATCATATGATTACACCTAAGCGTGCTGCAAGGATTATCGCTACTGGTGTTGATAAAGTAAAGATTCGTAACGTACTTTCCTGTAAATCCCATATCGGTGTATGTGCTAAGTGCTACGGTGCTAACATGGCAACCGGTGAAGCGGTTCAGGTGGGTGAAGCAGTTGGTATTATCGCAGCACAGTCAATCGGTGAGCCCGGTACTCAGCTTACAATGCGTACCTTCCATACCGGTGGTGTTGCGGGTGATGATATTACGCAAGGTCTTCCTCGTGTCGAAGAGCTTTTTGAGGCTAGAAAGCCGAAGGGTCTTGCAATTATCGCAGAATTTGGCGGTGTGGTAACCATTAAGGATACCAAGAAGAAGCGTGAAGTAATCATTACCAATAATGAGACAATGGAATCTAAGGCATATTTAATTCCTTACGGCTCCAGAATTAAGGTTCAGGATAACGATGTCCTTGAGGCCGGTGATGAATTGACCGAAGGTAGTGTTAATCCTCATGATATCCTTAAGATTAAGGGTGTTCGCGCTGTTCAGGATTACATGATCCAGGAAGTTCAAAGAGTATACCGCTTGCAAGGTGTTGAGATCAACGATAAGCATATCGAGGTTATTGTACGTCAGATGCTTAAGAAGATTCGTATCGAGACCAACGGTGATACTAACTTCTTACCGGGTACTTTAGTTGATATATTAGAATATGAGGATGAGAATGAGAGATTAATTGCTCAGGGCTTAGAGCCGGCAGATGGCAAGCAGGTAATGCTTGGTATTACCAAGGCTTCCCTTGCAACAAACTCCTTCTTATCAGCAGCATCCTTCCAGGAGACAACTAAGGTTCTTACGGAAGCAGCGATTAAGGGTAAGGTTGACCCGCTTATCGGTCTGAAGGAAAATGTTATTATCGGTAAGTTAATCCCTGCTGGAACCGGTATGAAGAGATATCGTTCCGTTAAGCTGGATACCGATACCTTAGATGAATATATGCTCTCTGAAGAGCTTGATGGCGAAGGTAATTATCTTGATGAGTATGGTAACTTCGAATACTCTGAGGAAGACGGCTATGGCGATGAGGAGTATAGCGAGGACTTCCAAGAGGATGACTTAGATGTAGAGGATGGTATCGCTGATATCGTATACGATGAAGACAAATATGCTCATAAAGGAGATTTGCTTCAGAGAGAGGATAGTATCCCGGGTGTAGACGATGCTCATGTTAACTACGGAGAGAATTCTCATAATGATGGAGACTGGACAGAAGCTGAATTCAACCTGAAGGGAATTAGCGAGGATGATTACAGCGATGGTCTGTAAGATGAAATCGTAATTTATATACTGATTAGAATAATGGGGTGCCGCACGAAATGTGTGGCATCCTTTTTTCAATGATATAGGAAAGTTTGCCTATATCATTGAAAACCCTTCGGGTAGAAAGTAAAAAAACATTGCATTTAGAAATAAAGCATTGTATCATGATATAGATGTTTTCTGAATTTTTGATGGATTAAGGGCAATAATAGTGAATCATTATTGTAATGTTTTATAGAAAGGATGAGATTTGGAGTATGGATTATAAGAAGAGATATGAAGAATGGGTGTCTGACCTGTATTTTGATGAAACAACCAGAGCGGAATTAGCTGCACTGAAGGACAATGATAATGAGATAAAAGAAAGATTCTATAAGGATCTTGAATTTGGTACAGGAGGTCTTCGCGGTATATTAGGTGCTGGCGTGAACCGAATGAATCTATATACAGTTAGAAGAGCAACACAGGGCCTTGCGAATACGATCAAGAAGCATGGAGGAGAAAAGCGTGGCGTTGCAATCGCATATGATTCCAGAAGAATGTCTCCGGAATTTGCTTTGGACAGCGCGTTATGTCTCGCTGCCAACGGAATTCATGCATATCTGTTCGAGTCCCTACGCCCTACACCGGAATTATCCTTTGCACTGCGTACCTTAGGATGTATCGCTGGTATCGTTATAACCGCCAGCCATAATCCGGCAGAGTATAACGGATATAAGGTATATTGGGAGGATGGAGCACAGATTACCTATCCTAAGGATGTGGAAATCATAAGTGAAGTTAATGCAATTACCGACTTTGCTTCAGCGAAGACGATGAAGAAGGAAGATGCACTCGCTGCAGGATTTCTCACTATTATCGGAAAAGAAATTGATGATAAATATATTGCCGAGCTGAAGAAGCTTGTGGTAAATCCCATTAGTGAGGATGGCAAGCAGCTGAAGATTGTCTATACACCACTTCATGGTACAGGAAATCTTCCGGTTCGAAGAATACTGAAGGAGCTTGGCTTTGAAAATGTATATATTGTTCCGGAACAAGAGTTGCCGGATTCTGAGTTCTCCACAGTAGGTTATCCTAATCCGGAGGATGTAAAGGTGTTTACCTTGGCTCAAAAGCTTGCTAAGGAGGTTGATGCTGATCTGATCCTGGCTACCGATCCGGATGCAGATCGTCTGGGTGTTATGGTTAAGGATGATAAGGGTGAGTATGTTCTCTTTAACGGCAACATGACCGGTACCTTGCTTGCAGAGTATGAATTCTCTCAAAAAGCAGAAAAGGGTATACTGCCTAAGAATGCCGCTTTAATTAAAACTATTGTAACCGGCAATATGTCTGATCTGATTGCCGAGCATTATAATGCAAGACTAATTGAAGTTTTAACCGGCTTTAAGTACATCGGTGAGCAGATCAAGATATTCGAGGAAACTGGCTGTAATGAGTATATCTTTGGCTATGAAGAGAGCTATGGCTGTCTGGTTGGTACTCACTCCAGGGATAAGGACGCAATCGTTGCGGTTATGTGCCTATGTGAAGCAGCAGCATATTATCGTTCTAAGGGTAGTTCTCTCTACAACCAGATGAATAAGATCTATGAGAAATATGGTTATTTTAAAGAGGATCTGGTATCTGTTACCCTTAAGGGAATCTCGGGTATGGAAAAGATTAAGGAGATTATGGAGGGGTATCGTGCGAATCCTCCGAAGACAGCAGGAGATTATAAGGTATTAAAGCTTCGTGATTACAAGAAGGACACGATTACTGATATGGTGACCGGCGAAGTGACACCTACCGGACTTCCCAACTCTGATGTATTATATTTTGAGTTGAATGATAATGCTTGGTGTGCGGTAAGACCTTCCGGTACCGAACCTAAGATTAAATTCTACTTCGGTGTGAAGGGTACATCCATGGAAGACGCTGAGGAAAGACTCCAGAAGCTAATGAACGATAAAGTATTTAAGGTTGACTAAACCGAAAGAATAAAATGAAATAATAAAATGGGGCAGTCCCAGTAAACTGCTTGTATCCTGTCATTGAGATGATTTGAGGAGAATAGCGGACTGGGACTGCCTATTTTTAATGATTTCTATTAATTATGCTAATTTCTGGCCACAGTTAGGGCAGAAGTTTGCAGCACCGGTCTTGGTACCACAGTTGGGGCAGAAATTAGGTTTGTTACCGGAGGGAGCAGACATTCCTCCTGCCTGATTCATGTTCTGCATCATCTGATTAGCTGCATTCATGCCCATCATCATCCCTGCCATATCGGATGCTACACCGCCACCCTTCATCTTACCGGATGCCATTCCATTGGTCAATTCGATTTGCTGATAACGACCGACATCACCAACCATGCTATGGGATGCATTCTTATTGATCATAGCCTGAATCTCTTCCGGATAGGTGAAGCTCATAATATTAAAGGCGGTTACACTTAAACCGGAATCAAAGAGCTGCATATCAAGGTCAGTGCGAATTCCGTTGGCAATATCAAAGGAGTTGGCTTGAAGATTGAACATATCCTTGCCTTCCTTGGTGATCCATTTCATCAATAGCTGATCCAGGATCGCTATGATACGGAGCCTTACATCCTCTACGGTATAGCTCTGTCTTACCCCTGCAACCTTATCAATCAGCTTCACATAATCGGCTACCTTAAAGGTTAAGGTACCAAAGGCGCGGATTGGCATTCCGCCGGGAAGCTGTTGAACGGGGATATTGATCGCATTCTGTGTTCCCCATTTTACCTGGAATTCCTTTGTGTTTACGAAGAGGACCTCGGCACGCATTCCGCTGTTAAAGCCAAATTTGAAGCCCTTCAGTGTTGATAGGAAGGGAATAATCTGAGACTCGATATCATAGTCACCCTCGTCTTTAAAGATACCTTCCATCTTACCATTATATAAAAAGATGGCATCCTGACCAGGACGAATGATTAGACGGCTTCCTTTTTTAATCTCATCATTGCTCCACTTGTAGAAGATCATATCCTCGCGGAACTCTTGCCACTCTACTACATTTGCAAATTGCTTTGAAAATAAGCCCATATTGATATCCTCCTATTAAATATATCAGCCTGGTAGTGAGAGCTGATTTTTATTCATAACAATAGAAAGTGCGTGAAGTGCTCTATCTATCATTTTATTGATCTATAAAATACAACCTTAAATTTTTAATTTTATTATATAACAATCATAAGTAAATATCTACTAGAACTTGCCACCGCCAGAGCTATGGGATCGGCCCCCGCTGGAGACTCCGCCTCTAAACCCTCCTGAGTTAAAGCCGCTGGAGGAATTATTATTGTTATTATTTTCTGGCTTTTTAACTCTGGTAACCTGAGTTCTGACATAATCATCCCTGCGTCCGATTAGGCCAGACTTATTTGCTTCTATATAATTAGCGCTGCCCGCTGTCATAGTTCCACCCGAGTTGTAGGCCATAACGGACACGGTGATAATACCAATGATGATGGAAGCTATTAATTGAACCCATACATTCGATATAAAGGAGACAAAACCCGAGGACTCGGAATTACGGTCAGAAGGCCAGGTCTCGTCATAATTAGGAGCATTCGGATCGCTGGATTGCGGGGTTCCTGCCGTATAATCATGATCATAATTCAATTCGGAATCGTCCTTCATGTAAGCAGCGGAGCTCTTGATGTAAGTAGCACAAGCACCGTAGTAGTTACCATTTGATAGATCCGGTGTTATCTCATCGATGATTGTGTCGATACGCTTAGAATGGATATAGGTCTCGGCAGATCCATAGCCCTCCATGAATACAACTCGTTCATTCATATCGATTAAAAGATATACGCGATTTCCAACCGGCAATTGATCCTCAAAGGCCTCGATATAATCCTCTGCATAACCTGCATTGGGATTTTCATGGGTAAGAATTATGATATCGATTCCGGCTTCGTTGCCGTAATCAATACACATTTGCTCCAGATCTTCTACCTCACTTGTGGATAAAAGTCCTGCTTCATCATAAATATGTTGATTAAGTTCTGTATTTTCTGCCTCAGCGGCATATGTTCTCACGATAGTATGAGAGATTACTAGTGAAATCAGTATCAGAAGACCTAGTAGATGGAAGGGTTTGAACATGAAAAGCTTCTTCATGATAAGGCACCTCCGATCAGGGTAAGTATTTGAAATAGGATGAAGCATCCTGCAGAAACACCCGTGAACCAGCCAAAGATTCTTCCTTTGCTAAGGGGAGGCTTACCGACAATCTTACCGGTCTGCCCATTCATAGCGAAGATATGCTCAGCCTGCTTATAGTCGTAGCATACCATCCAGACCGGAAGTAGCGTATAATCTGCATTTTTCTTGCGGATATTGATATTCTTACGGTTATATATAACAGAGGAGTAACCACTAATCGTGGAGCTTAAGTAGTCATCCACATAAGAGTTGACTCTCTGCTTGATGCGAGGCAGCATATCTTCATCTGTGAAATCATATTTCTCTGCAATGAATCCTGCCAGATAGGGCATATTGAAATCCTTCAAATTATTATACTCATAGGGCTCCAGCTTATCCATCATACCATCCTCCATCTTACGGGAGGCATCTGCGGGAACACGAGAGTAGTGAAGGTCAACCTTTCGGTATACATTATAGTATTTTGTCTCGGTATAAATCCATTTTGAATCGGAATAGGTGCGGACCTTGGTACAGGTCGCTTCTACTTCGCCACGTCCGTTCAAGTCATAGAGCCAAAAGGGAACATATAAACCGGTGATATTCTTGATTCGATCCGCAGTCATAAAGTCGCGGGGGGTGAGACGTCCCTTTTTACACCATTTTTTAAAGGCCTCCTGTGCCTGTTCTTTGCTGATCGTAAAAGGGATAACCTTAGCAGGAGCAAGATTACCGGTTAGGCGATCGCTTAATACAACGCCTGCGCCACAGAAGCCGCAGGTAGTAGCAGAGGTATTCACCTCAGTGATAAGAACGGCACCACAGTTATTGCAATGATACTCGTGAGCCTCATTATTATTAAAGGTAGAATGATGACTTGGCTCGTCACCGCTGTTTGAATCAGCATAATCATGATCAAAGGCAGATTTTGCTGCTTTGATGTCATCCGCATCCGCCTCGTAATGGAAGGTCTCATCCTCATTCTTTCCAGCCTTCTTTTTCATGTTATCTATGTTATCTGTCCGACCACAGCTTCCACAACGCAAAAGGCCGGTATGGCTGTCAAAGGCCATATCGGATCCGCAGTTAGGGCATTTGTAATGTATTACAGTAGACATATATATCCTCCAATTCTACGCATGCTTCTTTTACAATAAGCTTATGCCATAGAAGATGGCATAAATCCTTCTGTACTAATACTTTATTGTACCTGATAAAATGCCCGCAAATAAAAGTGTTCCTTCATTTGCGGACATTTTTATGCTTAACAATGAAAGTCAATCAGGTTACTTCCCTAAGTTTGCCTTTAGTGCAGCTAACTCATCATCTACATTAGAATTGCTGGAGTATTTATCCTTCAAATCCTCAAGTGACTGTGCTGCAGAAGAGTTATTCAGTTCTGCCATTGCATTGGCCTTATCAAGAGCCTTATCAGCCATCTCCTCGTATTTCTTGAAGCTTGCTATGGAATCGTTGGCACTCGCAACAGAAGATCCCATTTTATTGATACGTTCTTGAGTCTTAGCCACGGCTAATTTACCCTTGATCATATCCTTGCGAGCTTCCAGCTCGTTGATATCCTCTACCAGCTTATCATGCATTTCACGCATATGAGTGGCATTGTTGTGAGCCAGGTTATAAGCCTCTTGAAGTCCCGGAAGCTTGTTGGACAGGTTGGCCTTTTGCTCCAGGAATTTTCTGGCGTCTGCTTCGTTGTTCGCCTCAAGAGCCTTCACGGCATAGGCCTGCATCTTGTTTATTTCATCGTTGCATTCATCGAGAACTCTCTTTGCTCTTTGCTCCTCGGCCATGATGGAAGCAGTCTCGGATTTCACTTTGCCAAGATCGGAATTTAGATTTCTTAAGCATTGGTCGATCATCTTCTCCGGATCCTCTGCCTTATCAAGAAGTGCGTTAATGTTGCTAGACATAATGTCTCTGAATCTTGTTAAAATTCCCATGCTATCATCCTCCATATTAATATTTACTGTTCCACCTCTAAATCGGCTTCGACCCTGTATATAAGTCATAGCTATGGGTCTCGTTTTGAAGGCTTCCGTATGAGGTTTTACCATATCTTACAGTTATTAGTGTATTCCTAAAACGGTCTAGCGTCAAGTTAGAATATTGTTAGAATAATGAGAGGGAACTTAAGCAAAGGCTAGAAAAAGCATAGAATTCAAACCAGCAAGGAATTAAGTTGTAAATGACGATACGCTAGTTTATAATATGTGAGAAAAGGACTTTAATAATTGAGATTCTAGGGAAGAATTATTTAAATAAGAAAGAAAGAGAGAGTTATATGTGGATTGCTAAAGATTGGAAGGATTATGAGGTGATCGATACCTCGAAGGGAGAGAAACTGGAACGTTGGGGGGATTATATCCTGGTGAGGCCTGACCCTCAGGTAATTTGGGATACACCGAGACTTCATAAGGGGTGGAAAAAGCCGAATGCTCATTATCATAGAAGCTCGAAAGGTGGTGGAGAATGGGAATTCTTTGATCTACCAAAGCAATGGGATATTACTTATAAAGAGCTGACCTTTCATCTGCAGCCCTTTAGCTTTAAGCATACAGGACTATTCCCGGAGCAAGCGGTTAACTGGGACTGGTTTTCAGATAAGATTAGGAGTGAGAAGGGAAGACAGATTAAGGTACTGAATCTCTTCGCCTATACCGGTGGTGCTACTCTGGCTGCCGCTAAGGCAGGAGCGGCTGTTACTCATGTAGATGCTTCCAAGGGTATGGTAACATGGGCAAAGGAGAATGCCCTTGCATCCGGTCTTGGGGAAGCTCCGATAAGATACATTGTGGATGACTGCGTTAAATTCGTAGAGAGGGAGATTCGCCGGGATAATAAATATGATGCAATCATCATGGATCCTCCTTCCTATGGCAGAGGTCCCAAGGGGGAGATCTGGAAGATTGAAGATAATATCCACCCCTTTATACAGCTTTGTACGAAGCTGTTATCCGATGAGCCCTTGTTCTTCCTGTTGAATTCTTATACGACAGGCCTTCAGGCAGGAGTATTATCCTATATGATTTCCGAAGAGATCAGTAAGAAGTATGGAGGTAAGGTAACTGCGGATGAGATAGGACTTCCCGTGTCAGGTAACGGACTGGTACTTCCCTGCGGCGCATCCGGTCGCTGGGAAAAATAGGAGTATATTATAGAGTCTTAATAGGGAATTCATCGATCAATGATGATCACGAGTTATTTATAATAAGAACCAGGAAGGAGCATACAGTTGCCCCTTTCCGGTTCTTTTCTATTATAAAAGAGGATAACGAGCATGTCATTTGAAGCTATACTTCTCTTTCTCCTGTATCTAGAGGTGCATTGAAAGAGATGTTAGAACAAGATTTCTATAACAATGGTAAAAATATACAAATAATAACTGACAATTTTATGGATATTTTCGGTAGGGAAAAATTTTTTTCAGGCGTTTCTTATATGTAAACAATTAACCTTGCTAATACGGAAAGGAAGTGTTTCTAATGAGAAAGAAAAAACTTGTAACCTTTTTATTAGTCGGAATATTTTGCTTGTTGCAAGCTAGCGTTCCGGCTCATGCACAAATGCAGCATAATGTATTTCAAGGTATGGCAGGTAAGGTACCTATATCTCCGCAATGGACCAACGTGAATGATATCACCCTTGATTTATACTTTGAAAAGGGCGAAGCTGGTTGTACAGGCAAGATAAGAGCCTTATCCGGCACTACAAAGATATCCGCAACCTTCAAGCTGGAGAGAAAGACCTCATCAGGATGGACTCTTGAAAAATCATGGAGTCGGAGCTCAAGCACCAATTCACTGTCATTTTTCGAAACATATGCTGTACGGTCGGGTAATACATATCGCCTCAGCGTTACAGCTGATGTTACGAGAAACAGTGTGACGGAGACGGTCAGCACTTCAGTGGATGCAACTTATCAATGATCAAACTAGTAGTCTAGATTATGATATTCGTAATCCCAGAGGGAATCCATCATTGCAGGTGGAAGCAGAGTCAGTAGGATCAGCATGGATAACCATGCAACCAAGAAAGGTGGTTAAAAAGATGACGATTGCAAAAAGCAAGACTTTAAAAGCAATTGCGGCAGTTTGGGTCGTAGCGATAATTACGCTGTGCTCAATCACTGCTTATGCTGCTTATGTTACATTGTCCGTACCCAATATACAACAGGCAAAGTCTCAGTGGTGTTGGGCGGCATGTGTTGAAATGAGTGCAAATTATTTAGGATATGATACATATGACCAGTGGGATATTGTAAATCATGTCTTTGGAACAACCTCTAATCCATATCCAGATAAGCCGGGAGGAGATGCGGAAAATAATAAAGGTATGAAGTATGCCACGTCAAATAGTTATAAGACGGTATTCTCTACTTCGCTCCTTTCCATCTCTTCCATGAACACGGAGATGACTAACAAAAGGCCCATTATCATGGCGTGGGGCTATTATACGAACGGGAAACGGACCGGCGGACATGAAAATGTAATCTATGCTGTTGACACTTCAACCAAATACTTGAAGCTGCAGGACCCTGACGGTACGAGCAATACAGTATCTTACAGCAGCCTTACTTCGAGTTCCACACGTAAGTATGACCAAACCTATAAAATAGCGCAGAACTAATTAATTAAGGAGGTAATTGCGATGAAACGGATTATAAGTATTATGACTGCAGCTCTCTGTCTTATGCTGTTCCCGGTTACTACATTTGCCGCTGACGGCAATAATGGTCTTTTTATTTCGGAAAGCGATGCTAGAGATATAGCTACCAATATTTATGACCAGCAAGCCGCTTATCCGTTTATTTTTGGCACAGAGAATGTAATATTTGACTTCGAGCATATAACCCCTGTATACGAGATTTCGGATACCATTCAGGGAGTTCCTTCTTCACTATCCGAAATAACTGTTTTTGCGGATAGGTATATGTTGCCGGCTACTGATCTGCAGGGTAATATTCTCGGTATTGTAACCCTGGAGCAGAATCAAGGGAAATGGGAGATAGCTTCGTTTAAAGAGGGAATCAATCAAACTACTCTTGCTATCCTTAGTGGAGATCAGAATGTTTCCTTGGAGGATTCCAAGGTATATTATTTGGAGATAGGAATGTTAGAGGATGCGGGTTTGCTTTATGTATCGGACAGTTTGGAAAGCTACACCTCACTTACTGCAAAAGCAGACAGATTATTGACATTCACTCCTAGTGGTACAAGTGATCTTTTATCTGAAATAGCTGATGTGTTAACGCTAGAAGAAAATCCGAATAATGGTGCTGTGACTTTACATGCGCAAAGGGTCCTTCCGTTTGCTTCAGCCGGTATTCTTGTTGTGCTTTTGGCGGTGGGCAGTACCATATATCTTTTAAAACGGCGGCCCGCATGCATTTAAGTGTAGCTTAGGGATATGTAAAAGAAAGGAGCAGAAGATATGAAGAAGTTTAGTGGTTTCATTCTGGTGTTAGTGCTGCTGTTTATGTTTCTAGATCCTGTACTGGCAGCGGAGCCAATCGATGTAAGACGTGACAGCATCGTATCGCTAGGCGGTTTTGAGTTTAGCAGTGAAGAAATAGCTAGGGAGATTTCTTCAAGGCTAGATGCCGATGCAGGTAAGATAAGCTTTTACATTACAAAAGAATTTGATACCAGTGACTGCAATATTGGGAATTCTATCACATTAGAAGTTACCTGTACGACAGATGGACAAGCTGGTAAAAATTTAAAGATAGCCGCTGCTTCGGGAACTGTGAATTTTGCATTATCAGGAAGATATTACTTCAAGAGCTCTGACGAGACTGTTTCCAATTACGGTATTCATGGAAGTGCTGATTATACCGGCAGTTCTTTGAAAAATATCATTTGGGACAAGTACCATGACGTTGTCTCGAAATATAGCAAGCAATATTCTGCTACGTCATCAAAATCGACAGAGGATGTCACTAGCGGAAAAAAACTTATCGGATCATTTAGGTTGAAAAATACAAGTAATAATACCTGGTGTGATGACGCTGAAATAACCATAACCATCAAATACGATGGGTCATGGTCAAGCGTCGGTAATTACTCCGCGATTAAAGTCAATTAGACTAGGAGGCATAATAAGATGAAGAAACTGGTATCAGTATTTTTAGCGGTTCTTATAGTTTTGAGCTTTGCATCAACTGCTTTAGCAAGGGAACAACAGTTCCAAAAGCAGGAGGAAGTAATGAATTTTTCGGTAACAGATCAAATCAGCTTTGTTTTATATAAGGATAATGTAAAAGAGGGCTTATCGCATGGAAGCATAAATCCTGCCGCAACAACCAAATATACAAGTGATTCCTATTCGGGATATTTCTATTGGCCCAATACTGGTAATAAGATATCCGAGCATAAATTTACCGCATATTTCTCATATGACGGAACTATGGCATCCTGTTATGATAAATCTTCCTCGGTCAAAATGATAGACAACAGCTCCAATTACCGCCCCAAGGCTATAAATGAAGGAAAAAACAATGTTTCCTCCTCACAGGTATACGGTTATGTAACCTTTGTACTGTATGATCCCAATGATAATGCGTCCGCTGAGGTTTCCATTAAGATATATTGCAACCAAAAGGGTGAAACATGGGTAAACAGACAAGGATAATCCTCCCTGGAGTGTAATAGGAGGAGCGAATGAAGATTCCTGAATAACAAGTGAAGAGAGATTAGCAATTTAGTGTAATTAAACTGAATTGCTAATCTTTTTTTGAATATTGATATAGGAAATTAAAATTTAGGTTACCTGACACAGAACATGGAAAAATTTACTAGAATACCAAAAATACCCTAAATTAATTTCCATAAATTGACGATAGATGAATTGACGATAAATAACCAGTATAATCTGATTGTTATGTAACAATCTTATGCACACTTAATGTACTTACTTGAAAGGATGGGAAGGATTGCTAGCATTATATATGACCATGCTCGAAACAGAGCAGGAGCGAAGAACAATGGCTGGGATTTATGAAGAGCATAAGCATGCTCTCCTTATGTATGCTCTGAAGATCACAAGGAATCAGGCGATGGCGGAGGATGCCGTACATAATGCTTTTTTATCTATTATAAAGGAAAAGGATAAATATTTATATTTGGACAGTAGGGATTTTCGTTTCTCAGCCGTTATTATAGTGAGAAATAAATGCATTGATTTGTTACGAAAAGAAAAGCCTTACGCAAATATTCCCATGGAGGATTTGGAGATATATCTTGAGTCGGAGGAAAAATCAGTAGAGGAGCAGGCGGTCATCTCGTCGGAATATGATGCCATTCGCAGGCATATGGCAAGTATCGATGAAATTAGCAGGCAGATTCTCATTATGAAATATGTTTTAGGCATGTCATACAAGGAGATCGGAGAGAAGCTGAATATGACGCCTAAACATATCGATACACGAATCCTAAGAGCGAAGGAAAAGGTGAGAAAACTTGTAAAAAAAGAGTATGATAATCGTATTAATAACAAAAAAGGTAAAGGAAAATAACTATGAAAGAATTCGATGACTCCATATTTGAAGCTTTGTTTCGCCAAGCTGTTATCGATGATTACAATGAGGAGATTGATGCAATTCCTCCAAAGGAAAAACTAGTAGAGATACAATATTTTTCAATGGAATTTGAAATTAGAATGAAGAAATTATTAGCCAGTGAACGGAGAAAGGATTTCTTGAAAAGGGCTTTTCAATATGGAAAACGGGTTGCTGCGATTCTAGCTATAACGACAGCTTTAGTATTTGGTCTGCTGCTCACGAAGCCCGAGGTCAGAGCAGCCGTAAAAAATGCGGTGGTTGAATGGTACGATAAATTCACCTCTTTCATATTCCGTGCTGAAGCCTCCGATACAGACGAAGAGAGAGAATGGCAACCTGATTATCTGCCGATTGGATACCGTCAGAGCTCAGTTGAAAGGCTTGGAAGGACTGCAAATATTGAATATTTGAATGACACAGAGGATGGAATATATCTTTCCTATAGACCTGGAAGCGATGGTACCAATGTATCTGTTGATAACGAAAATCATGTTCTGATGGAGGATACGGTTAACGGGCATTATTGCTATCTTGTAAAAGCGAAAGAGGACGATTTTGAGAACGGGGTTATATGGAGCATGGAAGGATATACATTCAGTATTTGGAGTAAATTGTCTGTGGATGAGTTGTTAAAGATAGCGCGGTCCATAGATTAATCCTAGTCGGCAAGGACGATAGTCTAAGGTGGTAGCTAGAACTGTGGAAAGGGGCTTGAAAGATGAAAAAGCAAAGTATCATATGGCTGTCCGTTGTGTTGTTGTCCGTCGCTTCGGTTCTTATGGGGTGTAAGGAGGATCAGCCACTAGAGCAGTTAAAGGAGCTTATTCCTGACGAGGTCAAAGAGGTAACGGTAACACATTTCATTGGAGGTAAGGAAAGCGAATATATCGTCGAAGGGGATGAATTGGAGGATCTGAAACAATGGATCTTAAGCCTGTCTTTGGTAAACAGGACATATGAAGAAGGCTCGACACCGGGCGATGGTAACGGAGGAGAAATATATCGCTTTAGTATGGGGGATAGCTACGCAGAGTTTGCTTACGTCATTAACGGGAAGAAGGACTGTCATATGCTAATCGGAGATGAATGGTATTCCGTGTCTGCTCCAGTCAATCCCGAGAAGCCAATATCGTGGCTTCCATAGTCTGAAACTACTTTGATTGGCTTTTATACTGACCTATGTTATCAACTGATTTCAGTATGTCTGTCTCATTTTTATCTATTTAGTAAAAATATGGGTATCCACTCTTATGGCAATAGTAACCGATAAGAGTGGATACCCATTTATATATTATAGAGATCATCAATCGGTTGAAAATCTGCTAGAGCTAGCTCTATTGGTTAAGATAAGTATATTTTGAATAAAACCTTGAGAAAAGCTAAGAC
Source organism: Bacillota bacterium (assembly GCA_023411555.1). Lineage (GTDB taxonomy): Bacteria > Bacillota > Clostridia > Lachnospirales > Lachnospiraceae > Mobilitalea. The sequence goes on along the minus strand of JAEYOQ010000048.1, from coordinate 4,825 downwards.
TTAACAGTGTAAATTATAAAAGGCATAATTTACACTTAGAAGTTTGTGCCTGCGTTATCCTCGGCGCAAACTTCCGCCATCCGTTGGAACGAACTCCTTGTTCTTCCGGCATGTGCCTGCTATTGTTTATTGGCGTTACACACTTGATGCTATTTATGCATAAGATATGTTGATTATTGTGAGGTTCTCAATGAGGAAAGCATTTTTAAAATACAGAGAAATTATACTATATATTTTCTTTGGTGGATGTACAACAATCGTAAACGTTGTCCTTTATTATATCAGCACCAGATGGTTAGGCTTTGGTACTGTTGGAAGTACGTTACTAGCTTGGTGGGTTTCGGTCCTCTTTGCGTATATAACCAACCGGCTTCTGGTTTTTCAAAGTCGTAACAAAGAAGTAAGGGCGATATTATTTGAATTTGCTTTCTTTGTAGCCTGCAGACTGCTGACTGGGTTATTGGATATTTTCATTATGTATCTGTTCGTCGACCAGCTTGGCTGGAATGACCTTATTATGAAAATACTATCCAATCTGATTGTCATTGTGGTGAATTACATTGCCAGCAGATTATTGATTTTTAAAAAGCATTCACATAGGAGGTAAGTGAAATCTTAATGAAAGCAAAGCTTTGGAATAATTCTTATCTAATCTACAGTGTAACCTTTCTGCTGCTTTTGCCTATCATTTATATGCCATTTATTACAGAAGGGCGGACCTTTGTATGGAATGTCGACGGCATAAACCAACATTATCCGATTCTGATATATTACGGTAGGCTTCTTCGGGGAATTTTACAGGGCCAGGGCTTCCCTATGGTTGATTTCAGTATAGGCTTAGGATTTGATACTATAACCACACTTCATTATTATGCATTGGGGGATCCGATCGCTCTGTTGACTGTCTTTATGACGGAAGATAATGGACCCCTTGTATATGTCATATTGATAATATTACGGTTATATCTGATTGGTATTAGCTTTCTGACCTTTTGCAGGTATTGGGGAATGAAAGGAAACGGGATGATACTCGGAGCACTGATTTATGTGTTTTGTGGCTTCTCTTTTTTCTCGGGAGTCAGACATCCTTATTTTCTGAATCCGATGATTTATCTGCCTATTCTGTTGATCGGGCTGGAGGAGGTGCTCCGCAGAAAAAAGCCCCAGCTGTTGGTCATTATGACCTTTCTTTGTACGATCAGTAATTTTTATTTCCTATATATATTAACAGTTATGGCTGTGATTTATGTAATCATTCGGTATGCCTTTACTTTTTATAAGGACTATAAGAATAAACTGACAGGCTTATTTTGTGTCGGTCTTCGGACCGGCTGTTATTACCTTCTGGGTATGGCTATGGCGGCTGTTGTGTTTCTTCCGATCATCTATGCATTTTTGCAAAACGGAAGAATGGATAGTAAGCCAGAACTACTTACCGGGTTATTTCATTATAATAAGGGCTTTTACTTTTATGCGCTTCAGGGATTATTTGCATCAGGGATTAGCCCCCGTTATTGGGTGGACTTATCCTTCCCAACTGTGACTGGGATTAGTGTTGTGATTCTACTATGCAATTCAAGGTATCGCAAGCTGGCAATCACCTTCGTCTTAACTATGCTTGCTTTATTGGTACCGGCATTTGGATACTTTATGAATGGATTTGCTTATATTACGAACCGATGGGACTTTTTATTGGCCTTTGTTATCGCTGTCGTATTTGCTGCTACCTATGAGAGTGTCTTTCGACTGGGCCCGAGAGAGAGAAGTTTGTTGGGAGTCGGAAGTCTGGGCTATGCTGTGCTGACCTTTGTCGGTCCCTCGGCTCTTATCGTAAAGATAACCTTTTGTATTTTGTTATTCACGGTTTTTATTGTGCTGCTCCTGCAGACCGGTCGTCTATCCGGACATAAGAAGCTGCAGGAGGTAGTAATGTATCTGCTTGTGCTAGGTACCCTCGCCTTTAACGGTTATGCCTTCTACTCTATGAGGTTTAACGGCTATGTAGAGGAGTTCCTTTCAGCAGATCGGATTACTGAGCTGACAGACGGAGGGCAAGCTCGCATGCTTTCCGAGCTGGATAATGGCTGGTATCGCGTTGAAACCTATGGAGATAGGATACGCAATGAAGCGCTGATACACGATTATTATGATGTATCCTCCTACTTCAGTTTAATGGATGGAAGTGTTACGAATTACTATAAACAGCTTGAGATGGCGAGTCAGCGGACAGCATATCGAATAGATAATCAGGATGCCCGCACCATACCGGATGCATTAGCAGGAGTGAAGTATTTCATATCCAATGACAAAAATGCAGCGCCTTACGCATATGAGCTTAGGAAGACCTTGAACTATGGCACGAAGACCTACTACCTGCTAGAGAATTTATTTGCCCTGCCTTTAGGCTATACCTATCAGACCTATATGACAGAGGAGGAATTTCAGGAGCTGGATGTACTCCAGAAGCAGAATGCTCTGCTCTATACTGTGGTACTGGGAGAGGGTACGGATTTTGCTGATCGTTCCGACCAGGATATGAATGTAGGGATAAAAGAATTAGAGTATGACCTCACTGTGGACGATGGTATTCTACTAGCGGATGGCGGCTTTCGGGTTGTGAAAGAGAATGCAGTAATGACGTTATCCTTTAAGAGCAGGAAAAAATCAGAGACCTATGTGCGTTTTGATAATCTGACGATTAATCAAAGGGAGATGGCCATGCGTACCTTCTCAGTGAAAGGGGAAAGGGACCTAAGTAAGAGGGTAAATGTACGCAACAAGTATCATAACTCCTATTTTGGTAAAACTAATTTTCTGGTCAATACAGGATACAGTAAGATTAAAAAGCATTGGATCAGAATTACCTTTCCCGAGAAGGGGAAGTATAGCTATGATCAAATCGAGGTCCACAGTTTAACCATGAACCACATCAAGGACCAGCTGGATGAGCTTCGCAAGGCTTCTTTAGTGAATATTAAGGAAAGTAATAACCGGCTTGAGGGAGATGTAAATCTGACCAAGCAGGGTATCATGGTTCTGGCTATCCCCTATAGTAAAGGCTGGAGTGCAACCGTAGACGGTAAGCAGGCCAAGCTATTGAAGGCTAACATCATGTATACTGCACTTGAGCTACCGGCAGGAGACCATCATATAACTCTGACCTATCGTACCCCTTACTTACTAGAGGGCTTTATCCTATCCATGGTCAGCCTATTCCTGTTCATCAGCATCACAGTAATTTTGCGTCGAAAGGAGAGCACACATGGCTGAGCTGATTTCAATTGTTGTTCCCTGTTATAACGAACAGGAGGTGTTACCCTTGTTCTATGATGAAATAACTAAAATTTCAGCGATATTGCCAATGCTGGAGTGGGAGTACCTATTTGTAAATGATGGTTCCAAGGATCGTACACTAGATACAATCCGGCATTTGCGTGGGTTGGATCAGAGAGTTCATTATATTTCCTTTTCCAGAAATTTTGGTAAGGAGGCAGCAATCTATGCCGGACTTCAAAAAGCACGCGGGGATTATGTTGTATTAATGGATGCAGATCTACAGGACCCACCGGAGATGATTGCTCAGATGTATCACCTTGTGGTGGATGAGAATTACGATTGTGTTGCAACCAGGAGGGTGACAAGAAAAGGAGAGCCGATCATAAGATCCATCTTAGCCCGCTGCTTTTATCGCCTGATTAATGCTATCTCAAAAACGGAGTTTGTGGATGGTGCCAGGGATTTTCGCCTGATGCGGCGTCAGATGGTTGATTCGATACTCGAGCTGATGGAATATAACCGGTTTACGAAGGGCATCTTCAGCTGGGTGGGATATCGAACGAAATGGTTGGAGTATACGAACGTGGAGCGGGCGGCAGGAACAACCAAGTGGTCTTTCTGGAAGCTATTCATATATTCGATGGATGGAATTGTTGCTTTCACAACGGCACCCCTGGCTCTTGCCTCTGTATTCGGTATGATATTCTGCATTGCTGCTTTTGTAATTATTATATTTATAATAATTAAGACTGTGATTCTTGGGGATCCCACCGCCGGTTGGCCATCCATGGTATGCATTATATGCCTGATCGGTGGAGTACAGCTTTTCTGTACCGGAATTTTGGGACAATATCTGGCACGTACTTATCTGGAGACGAAGAAGCGGCCAATCTATATCATTAAAGAGGAAGAGTGATACTTCCTATTATAAAGGACTGTGCAAAGCGTATGATATGAAGGTAGGAAAGAGCAACCTACCTACTGTGTAAGAGTACGTTATGCAACAGTCCTTGCTGTATTTCGCTATATAAGTATGATAATCTTCTGCTTTGTCCTGCTATTCGTACATAAAAAGGGAGGAAATGGAGATAATTCGAATTGTATCAGTGCTCTCTACAATTAATCGTAGACAAGGGAGTAAAAACTTGAAAAAAAGTACTTGCAATTGGTATATTCATAGTGTATAATATCAAATGTTGTGACATTGATAGCGTTGAAGCGAGAGGTTGCCACCATTCCAGGTGGGTTTTCCGTGGAGCGAAGGTCAAGTTATGAAACTGGCGACAAGTCACTGTACCATATAGCGTTCTGCCATTGGGGCAGATAACACGTGTGGAGAACTTCATAAAACACCACAGAGAGGCAAATCAATCAGGGTTTGTCAAAATGTATGAGATATGAAGATACACACGGATAAGTGTACAGTCACCACTTGTCGTACTGAAATTAAGTGCGAAAAGGAGGCGGCTTTTTTTATGGCAAGTCAAGTAATGAGAATTACACTCAAGGCGTATGATCATCATTTAATCGATCAATCTGCAGGAAAAAT
>JAEYOQ010000012.1 GCA_023411555.1 Bacillota bacterium | reverse complement strand
CCGTACCATAAGCTAATTCACTTATCTTTAGCTCCCGATCAATTAAATCACTTTTATTTAAGGTACATCTGATTTGGTTATCACTGATTTTTTCTATCTTCATAAAGTACACCCCTTTCTGTACTAAACAGGAACTGATTATCGCAATTTACGAAAATCCATCCATCGGTGTAAACAAAGTATAATTTAAATTACATCTAAAGTCAATATACCTAGTTATGAAATTTGTGTTAATGAATACCGTATTTTACTGGGTAAATCGTGATATTTATTCGTTAATTGTAACAAAATTATTAGTAAATATGGTGATTTTATACAGGCTAAAAATGATTGATTTACTTCCAGTATATGGTTATAATAATACTATGACTTGATTTCTATTTTATACTATGCTGATAGGAAAGGAGAGAATGCAACAGGAGATTTGGTTTAACAAATATCACATCATACGTTTGCTTGGCAGCGGTGGCACTGCCAGAGTATATCTTGCCAAACATGTCAAATTAAATTCTTATCGAGCAATCAAATGTATCTCTAAAACCCATCCATTATATGATTTACAACGTAATGAAGCACTAATTCTAAAAAATCTGAAACATTCTTGTATCCCTATAATTTATGATATTGAAGAAGATGAAGAAGGTTCCTATATTGTTGAACAATATCTAGAAGGAGAGACTTTGAAGGATTATGTTCAGGATAGGGGACCAATCCGGGAAGATATCATAATCAATTATGCAATCCAGATTTGCGATTTATTCCATTATCTGCATTCCAATGACCGCCCAATTATATATGTGGATCTGAAGCCTGATAATATTATGATTTCAGATGATAATCTGAAATTAATTGATTTTGGAAGTGCAATTTATCAGGATGAGCTTAGTAAGAATAATAAACTTGCCGCCACCAGAGGTTATGCGGCTCCAGAGCTGTATAGACAGGGAGAACTGGATGATCGTTGCGACATCTATGGTATAGGTATGCTTCTATATTATATGACAACTGGAATAATAATATCTAAGAATGAAAAGCAGATGTATAACATAGATCAGATATCTGGCTGCTCCAAAGAGCTTAAGCATATTATTAACCATTGCCTCAGGTTTAATCCGGCACAACGGTATACGACAGTTGCCAAGTTAAAAAATCAATTATCAGCATTACAGTCAGGAAGAAGGGGTTATCAGGAATCAGGTCAAAGACGATCCATAGCTGTGGCAGGAACTCAATCCAGAATCGGTGTGACACATCTGGCCTTTCGATTATGCTATTACATGAAAAATCAAGGTGTGGATTGCTTATATAAGGAGACTAATCAGAGCCAGTGTATTCAAAGACTGAAGGAAAATCATGAACTAGCACAGGAGAGTAGCGGAGCCTATATTCTAGAAGGGATACCGATGTTCCCGGCTGGACAAGTAAGAGACCAGGACATACCGGAGGCTGCTGTAACAGTAATTGATCTGGGGACACTGACTAAGGACAATATTGATTTATTTCTTGAAGCAGATACCAGGTTAATCGTCATGGGTGCAAAGGATTGGGAGTTGGCTTATTCCGAGAAGGTATTAGATATGATAGCAGAATATAAAGATATTATCTATTTATTTAACTTTCTTGATGGAAAGCAATTTCACATGGTTTGCAGAAACATGGAGCAACGATGCTGTTACCGTATACCTTATGAACCGGATCCTTTTGGTAAGATCACCACTCAAAACGGAAGAGATTTACTTCGTGAACTTCTTGAACACGCCGGTTGTAACGGCTATTCTAAATTTAGCACGAAAAGGAGACAGGAAAGGATGAAGTCGTTATTATGAAGCATAAGCCGATGCTGTTAAGCAAACTGACTCAAGTCAATCGTGGCAGATACCGTGAGGTGATCGGACTAATCGGAACACATCATGGTGTTGGGGTAACGCATACAGGTCTGCTATTAGCCTTTTATTTTGGTGAGGAATTAGGTAAGAAGACAGCCCTTCTGGAATGCAACAATCATCGGGATATGGAATTGATTGAGCAGGCTTATGAGTGGAGTAATGAAGATATAAACAGCTTTTCCTTTCGCCGGATTACCTGTTATAAGGAGGTAAAGGCAGGCCAGATACCACAGATATTTGGAGAAGATTATGAATATGTTATTCTGGATTTTGGAACAGAGCTCTCTGCTAACAGGGAAGAATTGCTCCGCTGTTCAACGAAGATAATAGTTGGAGGTCAATCAGAGTGGGATATTCTTAAACTGAAAGAGTTTATCAGGAGTACGGAGGTGATTCGAGGAAGCGAGCATTGGATGTGTTATCTTGTGCGAGCAAAGGAACAGACCCTACAAAGACTCAAGAAGGACTTAAGACAAAGAATATGGGCAGTACCTGATATACAGGAGCCAACCCATATTAGCTACAATGTAAAAATGTTTTTAAAGCAGTGTTTCTCAACTAGATAGAGCGTGGATTAAGGATTGGTAGCTGGGAATAGGAAGTATAGCATATCACAAATGACCTTCTTATCCGAGAGGTATTTTATATTAGCATCCTCCAAAACTACGTATAGCGAAAAGGGAAAAACATTGAAGATGACGTATGTATGATTCACAGAAGAAATGAGCAATACAACGCAGAGGTTGATAAACCGGCACTTAAAAAGCCCTCTATACTTTTTTGTCGGAAGAGACATATATGTAACCTCGACCTCTGCATTGCAGGTATATTATGGGGATAGGTTAGGCCTATCCCTATTTTGGCTCTGTCAATCCCCATAACAATACATGCTTTACCCATATTTTCGGTGTATGGTTTCTTATCCTTTTCAATCACTTTAGTATAGTGACCTTTTACAGTTTATAAGGGGATTATGACACGTTAAAAGAAGTTGAAATCAAACCTTCTGAATATCGACATAATGCTGTGACAGATCCTAAGATTTTTAAATTGGAAGTTTTTCTTATTTTCTAGACCGCATACTATATGTTATGATACAATATAAGCGGAATGAGGAATTGCAAGCTTGCTTGCAAATTCCGATTGGAGCAGAAGACCATGGACAAGCTCTATGTCCATGGTACAATATAAGCGGAATGAGGAATTGCAAGCTTGCTTGCAAATTCCGATTGGAGCAGAAGACCATGGACAAGTTTTATGTCCATGGTACAATATAAGTGTGAATTATGAAAAAGCATAATTCACACAAAGCGAATGTTAATTCGCTTTAGGAAGATTTGTGCCTGCGTCATCAGAGTGTGAAGCGTCTCGCAGGCGAGACGTTACACACTCGGCACAAACTAACGCCTAGTTCAGGTGAAATTGCTTGCAAATTCCGATTGGAGCAGAAGACAAAAAGCGTAGTTAACTTGTAAACTCACTATAGAATGGAAAGGTGTAGGAATACTATGGATAAACGAATGAAAATGGCAATGGTTGGGGGAGGAGTCGGACTTGTCATTCTATTGATACTCCTAGGATCGATGATGATTAAGAAGCTGACCCCAAGTGATGAAATCATGCAGTTGTCGGATTATTATAAGACCAAGGATTCTGAAGTGTTGATTATACTTCAGGATGAGGTTTATGATATCAAGGGTATGCTGATTGATGGTTCGGTTTATGTGGATTATGATACAGTGGTACAGCAATTTAATCATAGATTTTATTGGGATTCCAATGAAAATACATTAACCTATACAACACCAGATGAGATTATCCGTGCAGAGGCAGACAGTAAGAGTTATTCCGTCACCAAGAGCATGATAGATACGGATAAGGAGATTAAGACGCCGATCGTAAAGGTGTTTGCAGATCGGGTCTATCTATCCTTAGAATTTGTTGAGAAATATTCTGATCTTACCTTTGAGTATTATGATAACCCAAGTAGGGTCGTTATTAGTTATAAATGGGGAGATTACTTATTTACCGAGGTTACCAAGGCTACCCAGCTTCGTACCGAGCCTAGCATCAAGAGTCCTATCTTAACAGAACTGGCAGTTGGAGCAAGACTTCAGTATGTTGATAAAGACGAGGCTCCACAGAAGGGTTTTGTTAAGGTTATGACTACGGATGGAATTAAAGGGTATGTAAGGAGTAAAAATACAAAAGAATCCTTTTATGAGACCATCAGTAGCACCTATCAGGCACCGGAGTACACGGCACAGACAAGGCCTGGCTCTATCAATCTGGTATTCCACCAGGTAAACGGAGCAAATAAATTGGGTGAATTGATAGCTGAAACAAAGGGAGTTAACGTGGTATCCCCTACTTGGTTTAGTGTTAATGATGTATCAGGGACTATATCATCCAAGGCGTCACAGGAGTATGTATCAAAAGCAAAGGAACTGGGGCTGGAGGTATGGGCACTGGTAGATGACTTCAGCAATGAGATTAGTATGTATGAGGTATTATCCTACACCTCCCGAAGGGAGACCTTATCCAATGCTCTCATTCAAGCAGCGTTAGATTATCATCTAAACGGCATAAATGTTGATTTTGAGAAAATCTCCTCGGATACAGGAGAACATTATATACAGTTTTTAAGAGAATTAAGTGTAAAATGCAGGAACAATGGTATCGTACTTTCCGTAGATAATTACATTCCTGCTCCTTATAATACTCATTATGACCGAGAAGAGCAGGGGAAGATTGTGGACTATGTCATAGTGATGGCCTATGATGAATTCTATGCAGGCTCCGAAGTAGCAGGGCCGGTGGCTTCTATTTCCTTTGTTACAGATGCAGTCTATAATACACTTAAGTTAGTGCCGAAGGATAAGACAATTATTGCAATTCCTTTCTATACCCGTCTCTGGAAAGAGGCTGAAGATGGGGTTGTATCCTCCCAAAGCTTTGCGATGACTCCCGCAGCCCAGTTGTTAAAAGATAACGGAGTGGAAGCAGAGTGGGACGATACGTATGGCTGCTATTACGCAGAATACAAGAAGGACGGAGCTACTTATAAAATGTGGCTGGAGGAGGAGAAATCCATTGAAGCCAAGATGAAGGTAATTTACGAGGCTGATGTTGCTGGCGTGGCAGCCTGGAAGTTAGGGCTTGAGAAAGAAAACATCTGGAATGTAATAACACCTTATTTAAAATAGCTCTGTCGAGAATAGGACATAAAAACATCTCATAAGATATAAGGAACCTAGAATAGGATGTAATCTTATGAAGCGATATTTTAATGTGTTGTTTTTATTGTTTATATGCTTTGCCTACCTTTTATCCTCGGAGCGTTTCTCCAGAGGGGAAAATAAAAGCTTTGAGGCGTATTCTGATAGAGTAGAGAAAAAACCGATAACGATAGTGATTGATCCGGGACATGGCGGAAGGGATCCAGGCAAGGTCGGGGTGAATAATGCGCTGGAGAAGGACATTAACCTGAGTATTTCTCACAAGCTAAAGAATCTTTTAGAGCAGAATGATATTAAAGTCATTATGACACGAGAAGAAGACATCGGCCTTTATTCAGAGGGTGCATCCAATAAGAAGCGTGAGGACATGAATGCACGAGTTAATATCATTAAGGATAGCGGAGCAGACTTAGCTGTCAGTATCCATCAGAACAGTTTTACCGAGGAGTATGTAAAAGGCGCTCAAGTCTTCTATTACTCTAAATCTCAGCAGGGAAAACTCTTCGCAGAGATTATGCAGTCCCAGATCGTAAAGACAATTGCCGATGGCAATCATAGAAAGGCAAAACCGAACAATAATTATTACATGCTAACAAAGACCGAATGTCCGTTGATCATCGTTGAATGTGGCTATTTGTCCAATATCAGGGAGGCCGCCTTGTTGGTCAATGAGGATTATCAGGAAAAGATGGCATATGCAATCCATCTGGCGATTCTGCGATATATTAATCGTAATGAGTTTAAGAAGGAAGTGCTAAGAGCAACAGCATCGAACATCAAGATGACATAGTGATAGCTAGGAACACGGGCAAACTAACCTAGGTCAAAGTCAAAAATTTGATTTTCTAATCATATAGTGTTATAATGTCCACGATAAGCAGATTACTCCGTGTAGTCTTAAGCAGCTTGCATGCTTGCATGTGAAGCTGTTTAAGATTATATGGATAAGTGCAACGTGAGCAATGGAACCGTTAGTTCCATAGGAGGCTCCTGCCTTTGAGCTGTAATCTGTATAAATAAGGAGTCTTAATTCAATATGAATACATTAATAATAAAGGTTGATGAGCAGATGCTCAAGCCAGAAGAACTGCGGGAAGCAGCCCGTATTCTGCGTGAGGGCGGCCTGGTGGCCTTTCCAACAGAGACTGTGTATGGGCTTGGAGCCAATGCATTAGATACTCAGGCTGCTCGAAAAATATACGAGGCAAAGGGACGTCCATCGGATAACCCTTTAATTGTGCATATTTCTGAAGCTTCCGATATGGAAACTCTTGCGAAGGATATACCTGATAAAGCATATCAGTTGGCTAAAGTCTTCTGGCCGGGACCCTTAACAATTATCTTAAAAAAGAAAGACTGTGTACCATACGGAACCACCGGTGGACTTGATACAGTAGCTATCAGACTTCCTGCTAATCCGATTGCACGCAGTCTCATAGCAGAAGCAGGAGTCTATGTTGCCGCACCCAGTGCGAACCTTTCTGGAAAACCAAGTCCGACTAAAGCAGAGCATGTAATCACTGATATGAATGGGAAGATAGATATGATTATCGATGGCGGTATGGCAACTCTTGGATTAGAGTCCACAATTATTGATCTGTCAGGTGGTGAACCAGTGATTCTAAGGCCGGGATGCATTACAAGGTTAATGCTGGAGAATGTAATCGGTGCGGTAGAGATTGATCCTGTTATACTCAGTAAGAACCCAGATCCACAGGCAGCACCGAAGGCTCCGGGTATGAAATATCGCCATTATGCTCCCGAGGGGAAGCTTACCATATACGAAGGTGATACGGCACTGGTAGTTGATGCAATTAATCAGAAGGCAAAGGAAAAATTGGATGGCGGTAAATGTGTAGGTGTTATCGCAACTGATGAGACGAAAGCCTTGTATAAGTATGGAGATATTAAGACCATTGGATCAAGGAAGGATGAAGCTTCTATTGCCGCAGGTCTCTATGCGATTCTACGGGAATTTGATGAGATGCATACCGAATATATTTATACAGAAAGCTTTGCAGATAATAGTCTGGGACATGCGATTATGAATCGATTGTTGAAGGCTGCGGGCTATCGTGTTGTTAAGGTTTCAGAAGGAGAATACAATTGAAGTTTCACCTGATTAGGTAAGGCATTTCAACGAATCTAAGTTGTTAAGAGGTAGCATGGAGGTCTATATGGGGAAATATCAAAAATTAATTTTTGTATGTACCGGAAATACTTGCAGAAGCCCAATAGCTGAAGCAATATATAAAAATTTGGAAAAAGTTAGTGATATGAAGGTTATGTCACGTGGACTGGTTGTATTATTTTCAGAGCCAATTAATCCAAAAGCGGAAATTATTCTTAAAAAGCATGATCTTGAATTACCGAATCATGTTGCGAAGGGTCTAAAGGCTTCCGACATTGAAGAGAACACCTTGATATTAACTATGACAGCAGGTCAGAAGAAGAAGGTCCTCGAGATGTACGCTGAAGCGAAGGATGTATTCACTATTAAGGAATTTGCAGGAGAAATCGGGGATGTAGTTGATCCTTACGGCGGGACCTTAATGGAGTATGAGGAATGCTACATTGAACTGGGGCGTCTAGTGAAAAAAACAGTATATAAACTAAATGATATGAATTAGAATGGAGAATGTCACATGATAGCGTTAGGAAATGATCATACCGGATATGAAATGAAGAAAGCAATTATGGAATATTTAGATGCGAGGGGAATCGAATATAAGGATTTTGGATGTGGAGATGTGACCTCCAGTAATTATCCTGATTATGCAAAGGCTGTAGGGAGAGCGATTCAGACTAAGGAATGCGATAAGGGTATTCTAATCTGTGGAACCGGAATCGGTATTTCTATTGCAGCGAATAAAATGAAGGGGATTCGAGCTGCTCTTTGTCACGATTGCTTTAGTGCGGAAGCTACCAGGCTTCACAACGATGCCAATGTGCTTGCTATGGGTGCCAGAGTAATCGGTGTCGGTCATGCCCTGAAAATCGTAGATATATTCTTGAATACTGAGTTTTCAAACGATGAAAGACATATAAATAGAATTAATATGCTCGAAGAGGACTAATCAAGAGAGTTCCATATTATTGACCGGCTCCTGTAAAGCAGAAAACTGGCCAGTATAGATAAGCTGAAGTAGGGAGTTGGCGGTACGAAGAGCATAGGTTGCTTCTGCTTGGGTAATTAGCTTTTTCTCGAGAGCGTCGGCAAGTTCATTCAGATCCATAACTCGTATACTACCGTCTTCATATAGGATGAGATCAATCAATAAATCCTCTATGATGACGGTGTTTTTTATGTCATCCTTTTTATATTGGATAATGTCACAATACCAATAGACAACGTCACCCTGCAGATTAAAAACTTTACTAACCTTAAAACCCTTATCCAAATAGAAGGCAGAGATACCACGGGCAATATCCTTTCGCGGGTGCAAGGTCATCCATTTTGTGATAATCAGGTTGGGTTCGATGACTAATATTATGTCATCCTTCAGGGGGATTAACTCATCAGGAATAAATCTTCTTCTGTATAGTAATGGCTTGGTCATGGGAGTATCTCCTTTCTTTCATGATAAGTGAATTGCTCCTTCAATTCATCTTATTTCTTGTTGTTTACTAATAAAAAGTATTCAAATTTTAAAAGTTCTAATATTTTGCAAAAAGTTGGTATGAATTTTACCAATTATAACATGAATTTCGGATAAGGTACAGTCGAATCGAATAAACCTTTGATTTTAGGGAAAACTTTTTGGTAAAAGTATAGTACTGCCTACAATTGGAGGTTGAATTTGTGAATAGTATTAATTGGAATAAGCTTGTAATATCCTTCAAGAATACATTATCTTTACGTCGCACCAAGATAACTCTTTACATGGCAACGGTATTATGGGTTGCAGTAGTAACTCAAATACTTGTTAATCGTGTATTCCAGGAGGAGGTTAAAATTACAGAAGCATTTGTTAAGACGAATACCGAGGAGATGCAAAGCAGTATTGAAATTGCTGCAGAGTATGGAAAAGAGGAGCTGAGTACGGAGGAAAAGAAAACCTTAATTTGCGATATAGCAGCAAAGATAGGTTTGACGATAGATAAGGAGATATCGATATGGGAGGAAGGTGATCGAAGCGAGTATTTATTCTATAAGCAAGCTAAGAAAGCAACTTCAGAAATAAAGGTAATTAGTGTCGATAAAAAGCATTATATCATTGTTCGCCTTTCCATCCAGGAGGGGATTGCAGGTATCGATAAGTATAAAAAAACCTTAGAAAATATATTTAAAAAGCTAGAAGTAAAGGACATGCAGGTTACCTTAAAGTACGAGGGGAATCAGGAGGGAGATCTGACTTCGGATCAAAAGCATGAGATAGCACAGCTTCTGGTTGATGAGCTTCAGGGAGAAATTGCACTGGAATATGATGAGGGTGATATGTATACGGTCTATGCTTACACCGGTATGCTGAAGGAATATATAACCACTATGGATACAAAGATAAATATTCAAATTGCAATCTCTTATAATGAAGTGAATAACAAAACCAGAATTACACTGGCTACGCCAATTATAGGTGATAGCTGGTAAAAGTGTGAATTATAAAGAGCATAATTCACACTAAAAAGTTTGTGCCTGCGTTATCCTCGGCACAAACTATCGAACTACGAAGTTTGCTCATTGGAGCAAACTCCTTGTTCTTCAAGGCTATAATAATTCACACTAAAAAGTTTGTGCCTGCGTTACCAGAGTGTAAATCGTCTCGCAAGCGAGACGTAACACACTCGGCACAAACTATCGAACTACGAAGTTGGCTCATTGGAGCAAACTCCTTGTTCTTCAAGGCTATAATAATTCACACTAAAAAGTTTGTGCCTGCGTTACCAGAGTGTAAATCGTCTCGCAAGCGAGACATAACACACTCGGCACAAACTATCGAACTACGAAGTTCGCTCATTGGAGCGAACTCCTTGTTCTTCCTTAAATATTATTAAGATACAAAAGTATGCACCGGATGCTCTGGGATGAGCACCGGCGCATATTTTTTTGATTATCGTTTAAAACCAACGTCTTCTACTACGATGACGCCTTCTGCGGTTGAATATCTCAGAAAGTAATATGAGAGAGACAATATCACGAAGATGATCCTGATTTCTCCTTGGAGGATAAAAATACAGGCTATTCATTTCTACCTCGGGCTCTTCTTCAATTACCTTAATACGATTGTATATATTATCAATCAGCCTCTCTAGAGTTTCCTTGTCAGGATATTCATCAAACATCATACTTCCTTCGTATTCCATATGGTCGCATTCGTTATCTACTTCCTTCAGAATGGTCTTAGCTGTCTTCGGATATAGTCGCTTCATATATTCTACATCACGATCAAGATCGGCACTATTATCATAGCCATAGAGAGGGAATAAAGGGATGCCCATAGGTACATTATATGCGTTGTTAGGGAGAGTCATATTCGGTATTCCTTGATAAGGTGCATAGTGCATGTAAGGCATATTCGGATTATAGTAATATGGCATCTCTTGGCCTACACCAGATTGCATGCCAGAGGGTATACCATATGGCATACCAGGCATGTTGCCTGTCATTTGTTGAGGCATTCTAAGCATAGGTGATACAGTGTTGGATGAATTCTGTTGAGCTTTATTTTGGATGGTAGGATTTGTATTTATCTGTACTTGTGGTGTTATAAGATTAATGTTTTGAGACATAGGAGCGGGTGTAGTCATGCTCGGTGAATTTGTTGTCGGTCTTCCTGATGGCTGAGGAGTAGTATTGTTCACAGGCGGTGTGGTAGCTCCTGGCGTTGACTCAAATATAAAAGGCGGTTGACCTGTTCCGGGTCGGGATCCTGTAACCGGGTTAGGAGTCGAAGGAGTAGTCGTACCCGGTCTAGGCTGAGTTGTGCCAGAGCCCGGCATAGTCCCTGAACCAGTACCCGGTGTCATAGGAGTAGTCGTACCCGGTCTAGGTTGAGTTGTGCCAGAGCCCGGCATAGTCCCTGAACCAGTACCCGGAGTCATAGGAGTGCCCATGCCTGGTCTAGGTTGAGTGGTGCCGGGGCCCGGCATAGTTCCAGTACCAGTGCCCGGAGACGGAGTTGCGCCAGAACCTGGCATAGTTCCAGTACCAGTACCCGGAGTCATAGGAGTGCCCATGCCTGGTCTAGGCTGAGTTGTGCCGGGGCCCGGCATAGTGCCGGTGCCAGATCCCGGAGTCGGGGTTGCGCCAGAGCCTGGCATGGTTCCAGTACCAGTACCCGGAGTCATAGGAGTGCCCATGCCTGGTCTAGGCTGAGTTGTGCCGGAGCCTGGCATAGTTCCCGTGCCAGATCCCGGAGTCGGAGTTGCACCAGAGCCCGGCATAGTTCCGGTGCCAGTTCCCGGAGTTGGAGTTGCGCCAGAGCCTGGCATAGTTCCGGTGCCAGTTCCCGGAGTCGGAGTTGCGCCAGAGCCCGGCATAGTTCTGGTGCCAGAGCCCGGAGTCGGGGTAGCACCAGAGCGTGGCGTAGTTCCAGTGCCAGCCCCCGGAGTCGGAGTTGTGTCCATACCTGGTCTGGGCTGAGAAGTACCGGGACTAAGAACTCTTCCGGTGCTTGGATTGGTTCTCGTACCGGTATTAGGACTTGTTCTGGGAGGGGTTCCCATACCGGGAGTAGTAGAGGGGGGAGTTGTACCTCTTCCCGGTATTGTTGAATTGTTTTGTGGCATTTCTCTTGTTGGTGAAGAAGTGCTTGGATTCATTCGATTCAGCATTCCCGTCTGAGGGGGGACAGAGCCGGGAGTAGTGCTCCCTGGGCTAGAGATAGTCTGATTGGTAACACTATAATTGGGCACGTGGTATTTACGAGCGTTATCGCTGTTTCTACCAATTGTATATGACATATAAGTACTCCTAAGCTTTTTATAATCAATATATGCATTCGTTGTGTTGTTGTGAAGTTAGAAGGAGAACTTAAGATAAAATTCATAATAATTAGGTTGTGTAAACATGGAAAAGACATTAAAATAGATTAGGGTGAACTTTTTACCATAATTTCCTGAAATTAAGGAAGAATATAAAGATTGGATGATGGAAAATAAATGGACACAAATATAACTAAAGTTTTTGAGGATACCATAAATATAGATTTGGAACAGGTGATTATCAGTAATTCCACTGATAAGGATAGAATCGCTAAAGTAAAGCTTCGCCCGGTAATAATTAAAAAGGAGTTATTATTCCAAGCATCGGAGTATGTTGGACAGCAGATTTTTCATAGGAATTACAACAAGAATGAACTTTTGGCCATGTTACCGGAATGGTTTGAGGGGCTATTTCGTCAGGCTGAGATTACTACCAAGTACGGAAAGATAACCATTTTGATAAGCAAGAAGGGTAAAGCCACAGTAAATGGTAAGCTGACTAAAAGCAATCCGTCTACCAATAATATTCAGAGTGCAGAAACCACAGAATCTAATGTGGAGTTACTTCATAATAAAAAGAAGAATTATATTCTTCAAGAGGGGATACCTCTGCCGTTTTTGATTGACCTTGGAGTGATGACCAAGGATGGTATGGTTGTTAAAGCGAAGATGGACAAATTCCGCCAGATTAACCGCTTTCTTGAATACATCGAGGATGTATTGCCTAGCTTAAGCCGGGAAAGAGAACTGACAATACTGGATTTTGGTTGTGGTAAATCATACCTTACCTTTGCTATGTATTATTATCTTAAGATATTGAAGAGCTACCAAATTAATGTTATAGGTCTTGACCTGAAGTCGGAGGTTATAAAGCATTGCAACCAGCTAAGCGAAAGATATGGTTATGATAAGCTGAGCTTTCTGGAGGGAGACATTGCTTCTTACAATGGTTCCAGCAGTGTTGATATGGTGGTTACCTTACATGCATGTGATGTGGCTACGGATTATGCCCTTCATAAAGCGGTAAGTTGGGGAGCACAGGTAATACTGTCCGTTCCTTGCTGCCAGCATGAGCTCAATAAGCAAATCAACAGTGATATACTAAAGCCAATCTTGAAGTATGGTATTATAAAGGAAAGAATGGCTTCATTGATAACGGATGCATTAAGGGCCGAACTTTTAGAGACCAAGGGCTATAAGGTGCAGCTTCTTGAATTTATTGATATGGAACATACGCCGAAGAATATCCTAATACGGGCTGTTAAGAGGGGAAAGCCAGGAGAGGAATCGGATTTTATTCCAGAAAGGCTCTCTGAATGTATGGAGTTTCTTGGGGTAGAGCCTTGCTTACAGCGATTACTTAGAGAATAGGTTGTTCTTCTGGGCTGTTATTGAGAATTATTATGTGAAATGATAAGTTGGTATGGAGGTCAGAGTGTTAAAGTACATTTATCGAGTGATAATATTAATAGCGGTTTTTATAGGGGCCCTATATTATTTTAGCGGAGACATTAAGGTGGTTGTATTCGACGTTGATAACACGACGGAGATGGATGATGCAACCTTTCCTTTGGTTACAATAAAATCAGGGGGCAATAATATAAATCTACTGCACGGCTATAGTACGAATTTGGCCGCCAATAAGCTAAGAGAATCAGTGATTCCTCTTGATATGAGCAAAACCTTTGAAGTCGTAATTAATGAAGAGGCATATGATATTAAGAAGTTAAATTATGAGGTCAGAGAATTTGTAGGAAATGCCTTGATCGAGACGGATTCAGTCAGCGTATTCGAGGAGGATGGGAGCAAGAAGACGGCAAAGGTCAAACTGAAGACTGAGCTGACCCCAGAAAAGGAGTATGCAGTAAAATTAACGTTGATTACGAGCGAAAGCGAGAAGATGTATTATTATCAGAGGATAAAAATTTATGGGAATGCTTATCTGAAAGAAAAGCTGGATTTTATTCTTAACTTCCATCGATCGATTATGGATAAGACTGAGGCTCAGAATATTGCTAAGTATTTGGAACCATCCCGTGTGGCAGATAATACTACCCTTGCTTATGTAAATATCAATTCCGGGTTCGAGCAGATTACCTGGGGGAATATAAAGCCTGTTATTCTGACAGAGATTGTCCCTACGATCCGTGAAATATATGCAGATTCTGCCTCTGTCGAATTGGAATATTATATGGAAGCTGAGGTTGCTGGTGCAAAGGAGCAATACCATGTAAAAGAATTCTACCGGGTACGTTATTCTACGGATAGAATGTACTTACTCAATTATGAGCGCAGCATGGAAGCTCTCTTCGACGTAGAGCTGGCAAGTGTTTCACAGAGTGAGTTTAAGCTTGGTATTACCTTGAATAAAGAGGTATCCTCTTTGACTTCAACAGATCAGAAGAAGCTGGCCTTTGTTAGAAATAACGAGCTGTGGTTTTATGACCTGGAAAATAATATAATAACCAAGGTATTCTCTTTCCGTCAGGATGACACAGACTATCTTAGAGAATTATATAATCAGCATGAGATACGCATTCTCAATATGGATGCGGAAGGAAATCTTGACTTTATGGTATACGGTTATATGAACCGGGGGCAATATGAGGGTAGAGTTGCTATCATTCTGTATCGGTTTGTTCGTGCCGAAAACAGAATCGAAGAACTAGTATACATTCCAGTTGAAGAACCTTATCAGACCTTGAAGGAAAATCTGGGCGAACTGACCTATGTTAATTCCATGGAGGTATTCTACTTCCATGTTTATAATAATATCTATGCGTATAATCTGATTACGAGAGAGCTTAAGGAAATTGCGGGCAATATAATGTCCAATCAAGTAGTATTGCTTAAATCAATTGATTATGCTGCTTGGCAGGAGCATTCTGATCCTAAGATAAACAAGAGAATAAGAATAATGAATCTCGAAACAGGAGCCGAAGAAGTTATAGAGGCAAAAGAGGGTTATTCCATTCGGCTTATGGATGTAATCGATACGAATCTGATCTACGGATATGTATTGGAGCAGGATATATCACAGGTAATGGATGGAAGTATTATGGCTCCGCTTAGTACGGTTGAAATTGCATCGGTTGACAAACAGGTTTTAAAAAGCTATAGTAAAGCAGACTATTATATTTCCGGACTTCAAGTAAAGGAGAATATTGTAGAGCTTCGTAGGGTACAAAAGATCAACCAAAATGGTTATTTTGCCTATGTATTCGCCGACAATGATTATATTATGAATCAGGTAAAGACCGAAGAAAAGTATGTCGGTGTTACCTCTAGAGTAACAGATCAGGCTTTAACAGAGTATTATATGACTCTTCCCAAGGGCTTTGTCATGAATCAGCTTCCGAAGGTAATAAAAGCGGATATTACAATCATTGCAGAGGACCCAACAGTGCGGTTACCGATGGTTGAACAGGAGCAATTGCTTTATTATCCTTATATTAGTGGCGATATCAAAGGAGCTTACACCAATGCTTCCGATGCGATTGCGATTGCCAGAGATAATATCGGGGTAGTTTTGAATAACAAGCAGCAGCTGATCTGGGAGAGAGGTGTAAAATCAACAAAAAACACTATAGCTGAGTTTGAAGGCATGTCTTGGTCACCCTCCTCTGCTAATACAATTGAAACCTGTATCAAATTATTACTGAATTACCAGAAGGTATATGTAGAGACTGATGAATTGGTTTTAAAGGATCGTTCTGCTTATGACCTTCTTAAGGAATATTCAAAGTATACACCGACACGGTTGACAGGAATCACTCTGGATGATGCTCTATATTATGTATCCAAGGGTAGACCAGTTATCGCTATGACAGATATATCGAATGCGGTAATTATTTATGGCTATGATGCTTTTAATATAATGGTTATTGATCCAAAGACAAGTAAGCATAAGAAGATCGGAATAGGAGATAGTGCAAATATGTTTGCAGATGCGGGTAATGTATTTTTATCCTATCTAGAACAATAATATATAAAAAATGATAAGGAGATAGTAATATGGATGAAAGAATTAAAGTACTGGCACGTAATTTAGTTAATTATTCAATGAAGGTAAAGCAAGGCGATAAGGTATATGTTCACTATATTGGTGTATCCACGCAGGATCTTGCAAGACAGCTTGTTAAGGAAATATATAAAGTGGGTGGAGTTCCCTTTGTACATTATACTGATGTGAAGCTTCAGAGAGAGATGCTGCTAAACTGTACTGAGGAGCAGTTATCCCTGATGGCCAAGATTGATGGTGCTGAGATGGAGCAGATGGATTGCTATATAGGAGTTCGCGGAAGTGATAATGTATCTGAGCTAGCTGATATACCTGCAGAAAAGATGAAGCTTTATGAGACCTATTATTCAACACCGGTTCATCATAACATTCGTGTTCCTAAGACCAGATGGGTTGTGCTCCGCTATCCAAATGCAGCGATGGCTCAGCTTTCCAATACAAGTGTAGAAGCATTTGAAGACTTCTATTTCAATGTTTGCTGTCTTGATTATGCAAAAATGGGTGAAGCTATGAAGCCACTGGTAGACTTAATGAATCGTACGGATCGTGTTAAAATTGTTGGACCTGGAACAGATTTAAGCTTCTCCATTAAGAATATTCCTGCTGTACCCTGTGATGGGGAACGCAATATCCCTGATGGTGAGGTATATACTGCTCCGGTTCGCGAGTCAGTTAACGGTACCCTCAGCTACAACACCCCTGCAGTATTCCAGGGCTTTACCTATGAGAATATAAGCTTTACCTTTGAGAATGGTAAGATAGTAAAGGCTACTGCCAATGATACCGATCGAATTAACCATGTACTAGATACCGACGAAGGCGCTCGTTATATCGGTGAGTTTGCAATCGGAGTGAATCCATATATCCTAAAACCGATGAAGGATACTCTGTTTGATGAGAAGATTATGGGCTCCTTCCACTTTACGCCTGGTAACTGTTATGAGGATCAGGCGCCGAACGGTAACCATTCCGCTATACATTGGGATCTTGTATGTATTCAGACTCCCGAATACGGTGGTGGAGAAATCTACTTTGATGATGTGTTAATTCGTAAGAACGGTCGTTTTGTAATTAAAGAATTAGAATGCTTAAACCCTGAGAATTTAATCTAAGGAAGGGGCGGAAAGAAAGCATGAAGCTACTAACAGCAGCGATACCCTGCTATAATTCTGCGGCTTATATGAGCCATGCCATTGACACCTTATTGACTGGTGGGGAAGAGATGGAGATCATCATAGTAAATGATGGCTCTGTAGATGATACACAAAGGATCGCTGAGGAATATCAAGCTAAATACCCCAGTATAATCAAAGTAATCTACCAGGAGAATGGTGGTCATGGCCAAGCTGTTAATACGGGTCTTGCCAATGCAACAGGCTTATATTTTAAGGTTGTGGACAGTGATGATTGGGTAAATGAAATAGCGTTAGGGCAGGTAATGGAGGTTCTTAAGAATCTGATTGCCGACGGTAATAGTCCAGACCTGTTCTTGGCGAATTATGTATATGAGAAGGTGGATGCCAAGAAAAAGAAGATAATCAATTATCATAGGGCTTTGCCTGAGAATCGTATTTTTACCTGGAATGATATTATGCATTTCAGACAAAGCCAGAATATTTTGATGCATTCCACAATTTATCGCACCAAGCTGCTAAAGAGCTGTGGAATTCACCTTCCTAAACATACCTTCTATGTGGATAACATCTTTGTATATCAGCCTTTGCCTTTCGTCAAGACCATGTATTATATGGATGTCAATCTTTATCGGTATTTTATCGGAAGATCAGACCAGTCTGTGAATGAACAGGTTATGATCAAAAGAATTGATCAACAGCTTCGTATCACGAAGATAATGATAGAATCTCATGACCTGCAGCAATTAAAAAGTAAGAAGCTTCAGAAGTATATGATTAAGTACCTTTCTATGATGATGGCTGTTAGCAGCGTCTTTCTGATTAAGGAGGGCACAGAAGAAAGTCTAAAAAAGAAGCGGGAACTGTGGGATTATCTGAAAAACTATGATAAATGGCTTTATCGTAAAATACACTCCCAGATTCTTGGACAGTCGATGAATCTTCCTGGTAAGTTTGGACGTAGGTTGGTCGAACTAGGGTATAATATAATAAGAAAGATTTATGGATTTAATTAACAAAAAACAGCCGTTGAGCATTGCATGCAGCATTGCTCTACGGCTGTTTTAGTGTCTTATAAGAAATATACCTGCTAGCTTGGGTTCTTGGAAAGCTCCTGATTTGGAACCTCTCTTAATCGATGTGGTGTATAAACGATTATATAAAGGATGATACTGAGTGCGACTGCTCCCAGGATATCCAAAACGGAATGCTGCTTTAAGAAAACCGTAGATAGACAAATTGAAACGGTTAATAATAAAGCAGTCCATTGAATCCAGGCGATATTACGAAGCTTTTCGCTCTTATTAATAGCAATCATCGCTCCAATAGAATTGAGCACATGGATGCTCGGGAAGACATTCGTTGCTGTGTCTATGGAATAGATGGTTGATAACATATCAATAAAGATATTGCTTCTGCCTAAGGAGTCTAAGTTAACTCTCAGATAATGACCGTTGGGCCATACAGTATAGATAATCAGGCATATGGTCATTCCGGAGAATAGGAAAGCACAACATCGATAAAAGTCCTGTTTTGATGTTAGAAGAAAGTAGGACACGGTTACCGCAATGTATGCAAACCAAATAATATAGGGTATGATAAATATCTCATTAAAGGGAATGAGATTATCCAACCTGGAATGAATTGGATGAAACTTGGTGGTTACCGTTCTCTCCAGATAAGAGAACCAGACCATATAAACAAAGAAGTAAGATAGAACCCAGCCATGCTTATATCTTATTATGAAATTTTTCAATGTCTTTAAAAACTTCATTGGACATCAACCTTTCTAGTAATCACTACTGAGTATTTACCATGTAAGGAAGGAGCGCTACTGTGTGAGTTCTGCGGCCCTTCTTTCTAGGAAGCCCAGGGCTTCCCTATGTCGACGTTATTATAGCACAATATATTTTGGATAACAATATACTATAATTTACTTTTTCCTTAAGAAAATATTATGATGCATTTTTGAAAAATAATACCGCAAATCATGACATAGGAAGTCAACTTTAGAAATTTTTAATGAATAAACGAGAGCTTCTGGGTGAATAAATTATGGACATAAATCCAAAAACTAACTATAATATGAATAGATTCAAAAAAGTCTATTTTTAGAGAAATCGTTACTAAGAGGAACGTTACTTCTCATCAATACATTACCCTAGTGTTAGGATAAGCTGTTACTATGCAAAAACAGATATATTCCTAATCGTGATTGGAGTTATTAGTTAGCCGCCCAATGTTATCTCTGCGGCAGAATGGAGGATTAGTATGAAGCGTGTATTTATTGTAGTTTTAGATAGTGTAGGAATCGGTGAATTACCCGATGCATCCAGTTATGGTGATGAGGGAAGTCATACCCTGTATGCGGCGTCCACTAGCCAGTATTTTAATATGCCGAATATGAAGAAGCTGGGATTATTTCATATCGACGGAGTAAAAGAGAAGTTCCCGGAGATTAAGGATGATCTACCCTTCGAGGGAGTAGTAGCCAGAATGGCAGAGCTATCTAAGGGTAAGGATACGACCACCGGACATTGGGAAATTGCAGGTGTTATATCGGAGAGTCCTTTCCCTACCTATCCAAATGGTTTCCCTGAGGAGATATTAAAGCCCTTTGAGGAGAAAACCGGTCGTAAGGTAATCTGTAACCTTCCCTATTCTGGTACAGATGTAATTAGAGATTATGGCAAGGAGCATGTAGAAACGGGTGCCTTAATCGTATATACCTCAGCGGACAGTGTATTTCAAATTGCCGCCCACGAAGAAGTTGTACCGCTTGAGGAGCTCTACCGCTATTGCGAAATAGCAAGAGAGCTACTGACCGGTGAGCATGCGGTGGGACGTGTTATTGCCAGACCATTCACTGGAGCCTATCCAGATTATAAGCGTACCTCAAATCGTCATGATTATTCTCTAGAGCCATCCTTAACCTTTATGGATCAGATGAAGGAAGCAGGGCTGGATGTCTTAGCGGTAGGTAAAATCTATGATATCTTTGCCGGTAAAGGAATAACCGATACAGTTCGGACCCATGACAATGCTGAGGGAATTGAGAAGACGATTGAGCGTCTCGGAAGAGATTTCAATGGACTATGCTTTGTTAACCTTGTAGATTTTGATATGATTTATGGTCATCGTAATGACGTGGATGGCTATGCAAAGGCTCTGACCTATTTTGATGAGCAGCTGCCAAGAATACTGGAAGGATTTCGCGATGAGGATATCCTCATTGTTACCGCAGACCATGGGTGCGATCCATCCACTCCGTCTACTGATCATTCCAGAGAATATGTTCCCTTGGTGGTATATGGCAAGCAGGTGAAGCAGGGATTAAACCTTGGAACCAGAGCAAGCTATTCAGATATAGCAGCAACCATTCTCGATTATTATCAAATTCCGCAGAAGATAGCAGGAACCTCCTTCTTAAAGGAGATTCTGAAATAAAGGTAAGATAAAAAGCCTGAATGCCTGGTTAGACTAGATGAATGCGAGGTGATAAAATGGAGAGAGTAACACATCCGATTCCACCCGTCTATAATATGGATTCTAAGGTTTTGGTACTAGGCTCTTTTCCCTCGGTCAAGTCAAGAGAGGCACAGTTCTTTTACCAGCATCCCCAGAATCGTTTTTGGAGAGTGATCAGTACTGTCTTTGACGAGCCGGTGCCGGTTACGCAGGAAGAGAAGCGGGAATTACTTTTTCGTAATGGTATCGCTCTATGGGATGTGATTCAAAGCTGTGATATTATCGGATCTGCCGACAGTAGTATTAAGAATGTCATCCCCAACGATTTGTCTACGATACTAAAGGTGGTAAAGCTAAATAAGATTATCTCCAATGGGAACACCTCCCATCGATTATATATGAAACACATCTTTCCCATAACGGGAATAGAAGCGCTGAGACTCCCATCTACAAGTCCTGCGAATGCATCCTGTTCTATGGATTGTCTGATTAAGGAATGGAGTATTTTACGGACTTTTACATGAGAGCTACGAAAGGATTTGAATATGAGAGTTGTAATTCAAAGAGTACTAGAAGCTGGCGTGACAGTAGAGGGTAAATGTATCGGTTCCATCGGGAAGGGCTTTTTAATCCTGCTCGGTGTCGGTAATGAAGACACCAAGGAAATTGCAGATAAATACCTTGATAAGATATTGAAGCTGCGAATATTTGCTGATGAGAACGGAAAGACGAATCTTTCCTTACAGGATGTACAGGGTGAAGTTCTCGTTGTATCCCAATTTACTCTATATGCTGATTGTAGAAAGGGGAACCGTCCTGATTTTATTAATGCAGCTGGTGCAGCAAAAGCGAAGGAGCTTTATGAGTATTTTCTCGATAATATCCGAAGTCGCCTGGGTAGGGTGGAGGCCGGAGAATTCGGTGGAGATATGAAGGTATCCTTAGTGAATGACGGTCCTTTTACCATTGTATTGGATGAAAGAATGATTGAACGATAATTGCATAGAAAGCTTAAAAGTAGGATTTTAATGTATTTCTAATAAAATCCTACTTTTTTGTTAATCCTTTCATAGTACAATTAATTACATATCTGGAATATACTGGTTGACAAGACGAGTGCTACATGTATACTGAAAAGTATATTATTCAGAATTGTTAGAGTGCTTCATGCCACATAGAGTATGAAGATTATAATTAGGAAAGGTGTGAAATCAAGTGATTGTTATTAAGGATCTGACTAAGGTCTATAAGCTGAACAAGAAGCAGATGATGGAGCTTAAGACAAAGAAGAATATGAAAAAGGCGCTGGATAAGCTATCGCTGGAGGCGAAACCCGGGGAAATATACGGATTACTCGGACCAAATGGTGCCGGTAAGACGACGGCACTCCGTACCATTGCGACCTTATTGAAGCCGACACAGGGTGAAGTGAAGGTATGCGGCTTTGATACGGTAAAGGAATCGGAAAAAGTAAGAAAGAGTATCTGCTTTTTAACCAATGAGATAAAGCTGGACCCTCAGTTTTCACCGAAATATATGTTTAATTTCTTCGGAAGGCTGCATGGGGAGGATGAGAAGATCATTAATGAGCGTCGTGAGAAGCTGTTTCATTATTTTGGAATCAAAGATTTTGAGGATAAGAAGATTGAGGAATTATCCACAGGTATGAAGCAGAAGGCATCTATTGCGGTAAGCCTTGTTCATGATCCGGAGGTAGTTATTTTTGATGAGCCTACGAATGGTCTTGATATCATCACAGCAAGAAATGTTACCGATTATCTGAAGGTGTTAAGAGATGAGGGAAAGACGGTCATTATCTCTACCCATATCATGACAGAGGCAGAGAAGCTATGTGATCGGATCGGTATCATTATTGGTGGTGTGAAGGTTATGGAAGGAAGCTTGGAGGATATTCTAAGGAATACACAATCAGAGGAATTGGAAGATGCTTTCTTTGAGCTATATAAGAAATATAATAAGGAGGAGGCATAATAGCTATGAATGGAACAAGACACATAATTGCAAAGGAATTATCCAGAGTATTTCATGATAAGAAGATGGTATTCAGCCTTTTTATTATGCCCGCCATCATGATTGTCGGTATGTACTCATTGATGGGAACCTTACTTAGTAATATGATGAGCGATATCGAAGAACATGTACCCTACGTGTATATCCAAAATGCTCCTGAGGAGCTGGATGAATTTATTGCTTCATCCGGATATAATGCCAGCATCGCTTATCTGAATGCCGGGGATAATACGGAGGATATTAAGGCTAATATACTGGGAGGAACAGTCGATTTATTGGTTATATTTGATGAGAGCTTTTCAGAAACCATAGAAGCATATCAAACAGTCGGCAATCCTATTCCTGAGGTGAAGACCTTCTATAATCCGTCGGAGGATTATTCTTCTGCAGCCAGAGAGAGCTTTATCAGTACCATTTTGAACGCATATCAGCAGAATTTACTTCAAAAACGTATCGGAAATATGGAACAGCTCCAGGTGTTTTATATTGATAAGCAGCCAGAAACCTCTATACTCATGGATGAGAAGAAGCAAGATGGTAAAATTCTTGGCATGCTGGTACCATTTCTCCTTAATATCATGCTCTTTGCTGGAGCGATGGGACTTGGTGTGGATGCAATTACCGGTGAGAAGGAGAGAGGAACACTTTCCAGTATGTTGGTTTCTCCGATTAAGAGAGGAGAGATTGTATTTGGAAAGCTGATATCCTTGGCAATTCTTTCGAGCATATCTGCAGCCGTGTATGTGGTATCCATCGTAGTTGCTGTGCCGATTCTGATGAATGGTGCCACAGGTGGAACGCTAGGCTCAGTATCGTTTCAATTTAGTCCTTTGGAGATTATTATGCTATTGGCCATACTAATGGTCGTAGTTTACCTTTATGTATCGATTGTAGCATTAATAGCAGTCTATGCAAGGACCTCGAAGGAGGCCAATACTTACGTTATGCCTGCTTATGTTCTAGTAATGCTCGGTAGTATTATGACCTTTGCCGGTTCTGGTGACACGAAGTTTACGAATTTCTTTATCCCTATTTATAATAGTGCGGTAAGCATCCAAAATCTCTTATTAGGTGAGTTGACCCTGGCACAATTCGGAGCGACTATTTTATCAATCGGTGTAGTGGCAGCAATTATTACTTCACTGATAACCAGAGCCTTCAATAGCGAGAAGATTATGTTTAACGCTTAAATAAACTAAGAAGATACCATTAATATGCTGGTGGGCCGATGGCCTCAGGGTCTTTTCTAGGATGCTCCTTTGTTATGAGATTATACCGTTATCTATAACAAAGGAGTATCCTATTTGATAATAATATCAGTAAATCACTAAAAATCGATTCTTTTTTCCAATAATATCTATTCAAATTATTCTATGAAACAAATGTATAAACTTTCCCATTTTACAAACAATAGTATCAGATAGAAAATGTAACAGTTAATTATGGTTATAGTTTCAGTTTATCAAATCATGTAAAATGGAGGAAGATCATATATGAAAGCAACGGGTATAGTAAGAAGAATAGATGACCTCGGACGTGTTGTGGTCCCAAAAGAAATTCGTCGTACATTAAGAATTCGTGAGGGAGATCCACTGGAAATCTTCACCGACAGAGAGGGAGAGATAATTCTTAAAAAATATTCCCCGATTGGTGAGCTCGGACAATTTGCTAAGCAATATGCTGATTCCCTGGCACAGACAACAGGACATATCGTTGCAATTACAGACAAGGATCAATTTATCGCTGTTGCAGGCCCTACGAAGAAGGATTTGATGATGAAGGGTATCAGCCATGAGCTGGAAGAAGTAATTAATGAGAGAGAAACTATAGTTGCGGCACATGACGAAAAAAATTATGTACGTATCATGAATGAGGATGAATCAGAATTTGTTTATGAAGCAATTACTCCAATTATCAGTGAGGGAGATGCAATCGGTTCAGTTATTCTCTTAACAAAGGATGCAAAGACCAAGTTCGGTGATCTGGAGATTAAGTTAGGTGCTACTGCAGCGGCCTTTTTAGGACGCCAGATGGAACAATAAGCAGCCGGTATATGGCTATGTATGGAGGGTGTAGTAAAACACCCTCCTATTTGTACGAAGTTGAGGAAAGAAATCGGACGGTATTCACAAACCGTATATGAATACAGCTTATTATCACATGAGTATTGTATTTTTAGGGGTGTTGTTGTTATAATGTGGGTATGTAAGGATATAATAAACATGAGTCGAAAGTATGGTATCAACCTAGTTTCGGAGCTCGACCGGATTGATGATATCTTATGATAGGCAATCATAACGAAAGAGCAGGATAGAAAGATCTGAGTACCTGAGATAAGGAGAGGAAGAATGTCAAACTATAGCTTCGAGGAATTTATGGATATTATCAGAAGGCTTAGGGTTGAATGTCCCTGGGATAGGGAGCAGACCCACGAAAGTTTGAAAAGCTGTCTGCTAGAGGAATGCTATGAGACGATAGAGGCAATTAATAATAAGGATAAGGAAAATCTTTGTGAGGAATTAGGAGATATTTTGCTTCAGGTTGCTCTTCATAGTGTGATTGCTGAAGAGAAGAAGGAGTTCACCATCCAAGAAGTGATATCCGAAGAAGCGAAGAAGATGATTCGCAGACATCCTCATGTCTTTGGAGAAGTACAGGTCGAGAATTCAGAAGTAGTGCTTAAAAATTGGGATGATATCAAAAAGCAGGAGAAAAAGTCAGTCAGCATCGAGGAGGAGCTACGTTCCGTTCCTAAAGCCCTTCCAGCTAATATTAGAGCCGAGAAAGTTCAGAAGAAGGCCGCAAAGGCTGGCATGGATTTTAAGGGATATAAACAGGCATTAGATAGGGTGTATCAGGAGCTTGAAGAGCTTGGAAAATCAGTTGAAATTGGGGATAAAAGCAATATTCAAGAGGATTTTGGCGATGTAATGTTCTCAATCGTTAATTTATCACGCATTTTACAATTAAATGCAGAAAATTCCTTGACAAATGCCACTAATAAGTTTATAAATAGATTTGTAGATGTCTTTGCTCTAGCTGTGAGCAGGGGACAGGATCTATGCGAATTCTCACCCGCGGAAATGGATGATTTGTGGAGAGAAATAAAAAATCGTTAGATTAAATTTAAATGTTATTATCACTTTAGAGGAGGAGCAAATCCATGAACAAAGCAGAATTGGTTGCAGCGATTGCAGAGAAAACAGATTTTTCAAAGAAGGATTCAGAGAAGGCTTTAAAGGCTTTTATCGATGTAGTTACAGAGGAATTAACCAAAGGTGAGAAAGTGCAGTTGGTTGGTTTCGGAACTTTTGAGGTATCTGAAAGACCAGCAAGAACTGGAAGAAATCCTTTAACAAAGGAAACTATTGAAATTGCTGCTTCTAAAGCACCTAAGTTTAAGGCAGGTAAGGCTTTGAAGGACGTTATCAACGCATAGTAGATTGAAACGAAAGGGCTGTTTTAAATTCCTTGTCTCTCTGGGGTGTAGGATTTAAAACGGTCTTTTTTTTATTTCATAAGAAATTGCGTCCTATGAAATAAAAAGCACTCCGTGCAAGTGAACGAAGTTCACTTTGGGATGACGCACCTCTGCGGATAAACGCATGAATGCGTTCGGAAGTTTATTGCTACGCAATCCGCAGTCAGGCAATGCTTGCAAAGCAAGCATCGAAAGTGTCAGAATACTGACACTTTAATTATAACATGAGAGGTAATAACATGAGACTTGATAAATTTTTAAAGGTATCCAGACTGATTAAACGTCGCACCGTGGCCAACGATGCTTGTGATGCGGGTAGAGTTACAATTAATGATAAACCGGCTAAGGCCTCAGCTACAGTGAAGGTTGGAGATGTCATTGAGATTGGGTTTGGAGCTAAGGCAGTGAGGGTAGAAGTACTCGATGTGCAGGAATCGACAAGAAAAGATGAAGCCAAGGAACTATACAGATACCTTTAAGTCGAATATCCTTTACGGCTCTTGATTATGTATCGTCATGAAACAGAAAGTCTGCTCATATACTTAAAAAGATATATCTTGATCTATTTTAGACAAGGATTCTTTTAGGGTATAAAACGTGAGGAGGCTTTTTTTATGGAAGAGAAACAACCAATTCTAAAGGGGCATAAGTTAAATATTATCGCAAGAAAAAATATTATGATAACAGGTGTTAATGATGTGTTGTCCTTTGATGCCGGGGAAGTATTGCTCCAGACAGAACAGGGCATACTGATGATACGAGGCAATGAATTACATGTAAATAGGCTGACACTGGAGAAGGGCGAGGTTGATATAGATGGCAGAATTGACAGCTTAACCTACTCTGATTCCTCAAACGCAGGAAAGTCAGCGGAGTCCTTGTTTGGCAGGCTGTTTAAGTAGGTGGCCTCTATGAATCCAGCAATTACAATAGAACTTCAATTCTTTCTTATCTCTATCCTATGGGGGGCAATCTTGCTGTTGGCTTATGATATATTAAGAATATTTCGTAGGCTGATAAAACACGGAGCATTTCTTGTTGCTGTAGAAGACCTGATCTTCTGGGTGGTGGCAAGTCTGTTTATATTTATTATGATTTTTCATAAGAATGACGGGATTATTCGAGGTTTTTCCATCATTGGAATGCTGCTTGGAATTATTCTTTATCATTTTAGTATCAGTGAAGGCCTGGTTAAGTGCATTACCAAGCTGATACAGACTTTACTATCACCATTTACGGCGGCAATCAAGCAGGTTATACGAGGGTTTAGGTCACTGTGGGGGTCTGTAAGGAAGGGAATAAATAGTTTATTATTACGATTGAAAAAAAATAAGAAATCGGGTAAAATAGCATTGAAAGCAAAGAAACAATAGCTTTATTGCACTTTGGGAGATGCTATTCATGAGAAGACGTAATAAAAATAGGACAGGCATAGGAATTATTGCATTTGTTGTGCTTATTTTGTGTGCCATTGTTTCATACCGGAGAATAGGCCTCGGACAGAAGAGTGATGAAGCACAGCTTACGACTAGTCGCCTTGAAGCGAAGATACAGGACGAATTGGAACGGAAGGATCAAATCGCTGAGTATAAGGCATATACAAAAACTAAAAAGTATATAGAGGATATGGCTAGGGAAAAACTGGGCCTTGTTTATGAGGATGAGATTATTTTTGAACCAGAAGATGAATAAATGGTTGACAACCGCCTCGAAAGCAGTTATAATAAGGTTCGTCACTTCGGCGAAGTAGCTCAGTTGGCGAGAGCACGCGGTTCATACCCGCGGTGTCGGCGGTTCAAATCCGTCCTTCGCTATTTATAATTATCAGGGAGTTGTTAAAAGCAACTCCCTTTTTTGTTGTAGGAAAGCTCGCCTATAGCATAAAAAGCCCTCCGGGCTGGTGAATTCGAAGTTGTAGCTTTGCAACCCGCATTCTACTCCATTCTAATGGTCTTAATCTTAATCACCCCCCTTTAATCGGGATAATCACCTTTTATGCGGAAAACTTGTCAAAAAGTTTTTGGATTTGCTGTTGCTGTTTTGACAAAGATTTTCCTTGCACCTGCCTATAATTCAAGTCTATAGAAACAGCCCGGAAGAACAAGGAGTTCGTTCCGATGGACAGCAAGACGACTTGAAAGGGAGCAGGGTAATACTATGAAAAAAAGAAAAGTATTAATACATGTTATCGGTCTTTTGGTTGCAAGAGCAGCCTTCTACTCAATGAATCCGTTAGCAGTCGGTTATTTTACCGCATCCTATCTATCAAAAACCGGTGGAGGATGGGCATTCGCTGTTGCTATCATAGGGATTATATCCAGTATGAATAAAACGGGAATGTTAAAATACTCCTTGGCCTTAATCTCTTCCGCTATTGTCATGGAAACACCCTTTATAAAAGAGAAAAATATCCCCAAACCTATATTGTATCTACTTCCCTCTATTGTACTTACTATTTTTTCATTAATGGAGGTGACTTCAAGCGGTCCAATGCAGCAATATATAGCAATGGCAGTACTGGAGGGATTGATTGCTTTCTTATCTGCCGGAATGTTCCGACAGGGAATAGAATATATAATGGAATCCCAAAAGGGTGCAAAAATGAGTAATGAGCAAATGGTCAGTATGGCATTGACCATTGCAGTTATTTTATATGCGATACCGGAGATAAGGAGTGATTACCTGGCACCTACCCAGACAGTGGCATATTTTGTTGTACTGCTGTTTACTTATAAATACGGAGCCGGACAAGGAGCAATAACGGCTGCTCTTTGTGGATTTGCACTAAGTTTGAGAGGGGCTCCGATCTCTGATATCGGTATATTCTCTATCATGAGTATAGTAACAGCGGTGTTTCGGGAGATGGGCAGAATTCCAAGTGCCGGTGTATATCTGCTGATGGCTTCGGTACCGGGGTTAGTGAATAAAGAAATGGAGCTGAGTATTCAGGAAATCAGCGCATTAATGTCATCTGTAATTATATTCTGTCTACTTCCATCAAGCGTAATCTATCGGGTAGATGCAGCCGGCGGAACAGGGAGACAGGAGCTACTGGCTACGCAGAATCTCAAGAAGATTGCTAAGCTCAGGATGAAGATTTTTGCAGAGTCCTTCTTAAAGCTTTCAAAGACTTTGGATACAATTACGGAACAGCAAACGAAATTAAAACAGAAGGAGGTAGACCGGATCTTTGAGGAAATATCAGAGAAGCTTTGCAGGGATTGCGAGCAATGTCCCTCCTGCTGGGAGAAGAGCTTTGAACAAACATATCAGGCTGCAAGCCAGATGTTTGAAATAGCTGAGAAGAAGGGGACAATCCGAGAGGAGGATGTTCCATTGCATTTTTTGGATAGCTGCATCAGTATTGACGACTTCATAAAGGAGACCAATCGTGGTTTTGAGATTGCAAAGCTGAATCAGATCTGGCAAAGTCGAGTATCTGAGAGCAGAGAGGTAATTGCTGAACAGCTGAAGGAGGTGTCAACCGTAATCCAGGATATTACGGGTGAGCTCTATGAAGCGGTCGAGGTAGCTCGTGAGGAAGAAGAGCGGGTGGCAAAGAGGCTACGACAGGAGCATATCGCAGTGAGGGACATTACGATACTGGATCGGGGAGACAGGCGAAAGGAGATATATCTGACCGCATGCTGCCGTGGGGGAAGATGCATCACAGTCAAGGAAGCAGCACATTTTATCTCTGATGTGATTGGGGTACGAGTTAAGGCGTCAGAAGCCTCCAAGTCAGTCATAGCGAAGGACTATGAGAGCTACACCTTTTTGGAGGATACCAAGTTTAAGGTCCTCACGGGTGTGGCAAGAGCGATGAAGGAGAATGTATCCGGTGACAACTTCTCCATCCTACGTCTGGAGAACGGAGATTTCATGGTTGCCCTGTCTGATGGAATGGGAACAGGCAGGGAAGCCGGAGAAGAAAGTGAGACGGTTATGTCACTCTTGGAGCAGATGATTGGAGCGGGCTTTAAGCCGGAAAATGCAATAAAACTCATTAATTCCAGTCTGGTATTGAAGGCAGATAAGCAAACCTTCTCTACCATTGATCTGTCTCTTATTAATCTGTATACGGGCATGTGTGAGTTCATAAAAATCGGTGCAGCAGCAGCTTTTATTAAGAGAGGAGACTGGGTTGAAACAATTGCATCCACTACTTTGCCGATTGGTATGTTTGGTAATGTGGATTATGATACTGTCACAAAGAAGCTTTATGAAGGCGACATTATTGTACTTCTGACGGATGGTGTTCTTGACTGTATTCCAGGGGATAACAAAGAAAGCTTCATCGAACAGATGTTGTTAGAAATGAAGAGTAATAATCCTCAGGAGATTGCAA
Organism: Bacillota bacterium; assembly: GCA_023411555.1. Classification (GTDB taxonomy): domain Bacteria; phylum Bacillota; class Clostridia; order Lachnospirales; family Lachnospiraceae; genus Mobilitalea. The sequence continues at coordinate 28,706 of JAEYOQ010000012.1, read as the reverse complement.
ATCGAATTCTGGATCGAACTCTTTCACAAAGTAATTATATCCCTATGGATGATATGACTGTAATAACTGCCGGAATATGGTTAAAATAAGAAAGAGTAGAAAATAACATTGAAATATATGGTTAAAAAGGTTAGAATACTAGTAACCTTTTCTATGAAAAACATTAACGCTTAAGATAGGGATACAATGATTCAAAAAATAAAAGCATTTTCAGAACAGAACAAGTTGATTTCAAAAGGAGATAGAATTGTCGTAGGAGTATCCGGTGGTGCCGATTCTGTCTGCCTTTTGCATGTACTAAAACAGCTAAGCGTTGATTACAGATTATCTCTGATCGTAGTTCACATCAACCATGGTATCCGAGGAGAGGAAGCAGACAGGGATGAACGTTTCGTACAAAGCCTTTGCCGTAAAGAGGGCTTGGAATTTCAAAGCATCAGGGCAGATGTGAAGCATATTGCGAAGGCGGAGGGACTCAGTGAGGAAGAAGCGGGTAGAAAGATACGTTACGAGGCCTTTATTGAAGTTTGCAGGAAGCTACAGTGTAATAAGATCGCAACTGCACATAATAGAAATGATAATGCTGAGACAATCCTATTTAACCTGTTCCGAGGCTCAGGGATCCGTGGTCTGTCTGGTATGGAGCCTTATCGTGCACTTAGGTTAAGCTTCGGTGAGGTTGCCTTGATAAGGCCGCTGTTAGGGATAGGACGGCCCGAGATAGAAGCATATCTATACCGTGAAGGTATTAGCTACATTACGGATTCTACGAATCAATCGGATCAATACACGAGAAATAAAATCCGTAATCGAATCCTAACCTATGCAACACAGGAGATTAACCGGCAAAGTGTGGGTAATATAACTGAGGCTGCGGAGACTCTTCGGGAAATTGAGGATTATCTTAACAGTAAAGTGCTTCAACGCTATGAAGACCTGGTAAGGCGAGAGGAGCAGAGCTATAGAATATCTGTAAGGAGCTTACTGGAGGAGCATATTGTTATTCGAAAGGGAATTGTACGATTGGTAATGGAGGAGCTGGCATCAGCCAGAAAGGATCTGGAAGCAAAGCATGTTGAGGCTGTCCTGACCCTCCTAGGTAAGCAGGTAGGCAAACAGGTACATCTGCCTTATGATATTATAGCAGAACGGGGATATGAGGATATCATTATCTATCAAAGCATCTCTATGACATCGGATGATAACATACAGAAAGCTTATTTACCAATTAAGCTTAACATCCCAGGAAGAACTGAGCTTCTATATGCTGGAATGTACGTGGAGACAGAGTTGCTTTCTTATAAAAAGAATGATATAATCCCGAAAAGTAGTTGTGTGAAGTGGTTTGATTATGATAAAATAGAGAATACTGTTGAAATCAGAACAAGACGAGAAGGAGATTATCTTCAAATCAATGATTTTGGCGGCAAGAAAAAACTAAAGGATTATTTCATCGATCAAAAGGTTCCGCAGAGAATGCGCGACAAGCAACTTCTAGTTACAGATGGAAGTCATGTTATGTGGATCCCCGGTGTAGGGGAACGAATGAGTGAAAAGTATAAAGTTAAGCCTGATACAACAAAAGTACTATTGATAAAATTGCATGATATGGAGGTAAATAAAGATGGATCATAAAATAAGAGTAATGATATCTGAGGAGCAGATTAGTCAGAGAGTGAAGGAGCTTGCAGACCAGATCAGTAAGGATTATGAAGGTGAGAGTGTTCATCTTATCTGTATATTAAAAGGCAGTGTTTTTTTTAGCTGTGATCTTGCTAAGCGCCTGTCTATTCCTGTCACAATGGACTTTATGTCTGTATCAAGCTATGGAAGCGAACACGTAAGCTCGGGTAGAGTACGTATCCTTAAGGACCTAGATGAATCGATACAGGATAGAAATGTTCTTATTATTGAAGATATCATTGATTCTGGGCATACACTGGCACATCTTAAGAATCTGCTGGGAACCAGAGCACCCAAGAGTCTGGAGATTTGCACTCTTCTTGATAAGCCGGATCGAAGAGTAACTAATGTAGATGTTAAATACGTGGGGTTTGTTATACCAGATGAGTTTGTAGTAGGCTATGGTCTCGATTACGACCAGTATTGCAGAAACTTACCTTACGTAGGCGTTGTAGAAAACTAGGCTTCTAGGTTTAAGAAATCACAAGCTCTTCAATGAACTTGTGATTATTTGGTTCGATAGGTAACCTTAGTATGCATACCTATTATAATAATATATGACAACAGAATTGCTAGGCGATTCTGCTATACAGCAATAAAGGAGGTTGACCAGTGAGAAAACAGATGAAGGGGTATGGTTGGTATATCATAATCCTGCTTATTGTGATTGCTACATTTTATATATCGAACAATATCGAATTAAGTGGTCAGGGTGAATACTCAATCACACAATATGTGAAGGATGTAAAGGATGGCCAGGTAAAATCGGTCGATATATACCCAAATGAGGAGGTACCAACCGGTGAAGTAACGGTTACATTTAACGATGGTGACAATGTGACTTTTAATGTGTTAGATACCGCAGCGATTGAGAATGCTGCATTTGAAGCGGGGATCAATCCGATTACCCATCCAGTTTCAAAACCCAGCATATTTTTAACCTCAATTTTACCTTATATTCTGGTGTTTGTAATAATAATTGTGCTTTTTTCATTCCTATCCAATCAGGCAAATGTTGGTGGCGGCAACAGCAAAGTTATGAATTTTGGTAAAAGCCGTGCTAAGATGACTACGGATGAGAATAAGAATACGACCTTCAAGAATGTGGCAGGCTTGGATGAAGAAAAGGATGAATTAAAGGAAATCGTAGATTTCTTGAAATCTCCTAAAAAGTACATCCAGGTTGGCGCGCGAATCCCTAAGGGAGTACTGCTTGTAGGACCTCCGGGAACAGGTAAGACCTTATTAGCGAAGGCAGTGGCAGGTGAAGCAGGTGTTCCTTTCTTCTCCATCTCTGGTTCAGACTTCGTTGAGATGTTTGTTGGTGTTGGCGCTTCAAGAGTAAGAGACTTGTTTGAGGATGCAAAGAAGAACTCGCCATGTATTGTTTTTATTGATGAGATAGATGCGGTAGCAAGGCGTAGAGGCACCGGTATGGGTGGTGGCCATGATGAAAGAGAACAGACCTTAAATCAGCTTTTGGTTGAGATGGACGGCTTTGGGGTTAATGAAGGAATCATCGTAATGGCTGCAACGAACCGTGTGGATATTCTTGATCCTGCTATTCTACGTCCCGGTCGATTTGACCGTAAGGTTACAGTTGGACGACCAGATGTTAAGGGAAGAGAAGAGATTCTTCAGGTACATGCCAAAGGAAAGCCACTTGGGGATGATGTTGATTTAAAGCAGGTTGCTCAGACAACTGCCGGATTTACCGGAGCCGATTTGGAGAACCTAATGAACGAATCGGCAATCAATGCTGCGAGAGATAACAGAAGCTTTATCACCAGTGAAGATATCAAGAAATCCTTTATCAAGGTTGGTATTGGAACAGAAAAGAAGAGTAAGGTGATCACTGAGAAGGAAAAACGGATTACCGCTTTCCATGAGGCTGGTCATGCAATCCTATTTCATGTCCTCCCGGATGTGGGACCCGTATATACCGTCTCAATCATACCAACGGGTAATGGTGCAGCCGGTTTTACTATGCCTCTGCCGGAAAGAGATGAGATGTTCAATACTAAGGGAAGAATGAGGCAGGAGATTATCGTAGATCTGGCAGGCCGAGCTGCAGAGGAGCTGGTATTCGAGGATATTACGACCGGGGCTTCCCAGGATATTAAGGTTGCGACAAAGACAGCAAGAGCTATGATTACCAGATATGGCTTCTCAGATTCAATTGGTATGGTGAACTATGATAATGATGACGATGAAGTGTTTATCGGTAGAGATTTAGCACACACAAGAAGCTATAGCGAAAACGTAGCGAATCGTATTGATGATGAGGTTAAGTCAATCATTGATGCATGCTATGCGGAAGCAAAACGAATCCTGATAGAGTATAAGGATGTGCTAGATTCTTGCGCTGACCTTTTAATGCAAAAAGAGAGAATATCCAGAGAAGAATTTGAGGCACTCTTTGAGGGACATGAGGTTTCAATTTAGCATAGCGCATTGTGCAGAACGACGAAAACGAGAACAAAAATTTGTAAAGTTTGTGCACACTTTTGTCGAACACCGTGGTATACTATGTTTGTAAACCCCAATACATTATATAGTTTTTGCTACACCCCCATAAGTAACAAAAATACCTTCTCCGAAAAAGGACAGTCCCATAGCTGTCCTTTTTTACTGCGCAAAAACAGATACAAGAAAGAGATTCGCCATAGGCAGATAAATTCCAAATGCGCGAGTGCTCACAGTAAGTTGCTTCCATAATATAAAAATCGATATATTCTCTTATGGTTTTGCGTATAATTAATAAAGTAGAATCAAACACGGTTTCATTGGACGAAAAAAGGGCTGTGGTTTAATGATAATCAATCGCTCTGGTAAGGTGTATACCTTCCATATGAGCTGAATCGTCTATCTATCATGCCACAGCCCCTCACTTACTGAGGAATATATTTATTTGGGGGAATAATATGCTTTTGATATATAATCGTTTCTTGAAATATACCTTTTTATTTCTGACAGGTGGATTTCTGTACGGAGCTATTGAAATCCTTAGCCGCGGTTATTCTCATGTATCAATGCTGGTAGCCGGGGGACTCTGCTTTGTGCTGATCGGCCTGTTAAATGAGACCTATTCCTGGGATATGTCGATTCTCAGTCAAATGGTCATCTCAGCGCTCATTGTCACCCTTGTGGAGCTGATCGTTGGTATTGTCGTTAATCTCTGGCTCAAGCTGAATGTTTGGGATTATTCGAAGCTTCCTTATAATTTTCTCGGTCAGATCTGTCTGCTTTATACGAATTTTTGGTTCTTTTTATCTTTACCGGCCATATTACTGGACGATATGCTCCGTTACCTGCTTATGAAAGAGGATAAGCCTCATTATAAGTTTTTTTAGGGTATCAGCACACAATACTTGTCCAATAGGGCGACAGGATGATAGGATAGCTTTGAGGTACGAAGCCCGAGGTCTCCTACATCCTCCTCTCGGTTAATATATTGAATACCGAAGCTATCTCGCATATCACTGGAGAATTCCTTGACGATCATCTGGTAAGATCCAGGATAGTCACGATTTGCCTTCTCGATATGACAGTATAAGGTGTCTTTAATGACCTCACCGATTGCCAGAGCAACAATAAGGCCATCCACCTCGATAAAGCCACCCGGAAGCTTAAACTTGTCCAGATATGGAATAAGCTCCAAGGTTCTTTTTAGCTCCTCTTGTGCAAGGGATGCTTCCTTGCTGTGGTTTTTCTCATAATCCATTAAAAAATCAACGACTCTAGGAATATTCTCTGTTGTTATCCGCTGATAATTATAATTTGGATAGAGCTTTTTAAACTTGTTGATATGATTTCGCTGTCCGCTGTATTTTCTTCCGGCCATGTCCGCCAGATCATCAGCTCGATATAGATAGTCTGCCCAGTCACGATTGGTAGCGCAGGGCTGATTACCGCCAAAATCGTTCACCAGAGTAGAAACTCCTTCTTCCGGAACAGTACAAAACCACATAGGGAGGTCATTTGCAGTACAATATTCTCTGATTGCCGCAATGGCTTCCGGCAAAGAGCCTGCTCCTACTGGGATGGTAAATGAGGTACGATTTAAAAATTTAACTTTATATAAAATCATATCCTTATAGATTGTATAACCGGTCTGGTAGAAATCCCTCCACATATACATAGCACCAATGGTATAGTCACTGGTGCGGCTGATTTTATATTTAAAAAAATCTGCTGTTTTACATATATTATCAGCAGTAATTGGATCAAACGTTAACATAGTTGCCTCCTAAATCACTTTCGATTAAATTTCACTATATCATATCGTGTCCAATATGTCTAGACAGCGTTAGAACGGTTAATATAGATAGTGTATCCCTATTATGAACCTTTATCCAATTACGAAGAGCCTGGAAGCCGTGATTACCGACTTTGTACAGAAACAATAGTTTTCAATCAATTGATACTAAATTGAATCTAAAATTTTTATAAATTGAGTAGCTATGAGGGTAACACATATGTTAAAATTGGTTCGTGAGAAGGCTTGGGAGAAGGAGATTATCTATGAAGCTGTTGCTAGTTGCAATTAATGCGAAATATATTCATTCCAATCTGGCTGTCCATAGCCTTCGGGCTTATGCCAGGAAGCATGGATTCGATGATTCGGTATCGTTGGTAGAATATACAATTAACCATTCCGAAGAGGATATCCTTAGACAAATTTATAAAGAGAAGGCAGATGTGATTGCTTTTTCCTGCTATATATGGAATATTAAGATGGTGTTGAGTCTGACCAAGGAGCTTAGAAAGGTTAGACCTGAGGCAAAGCTATGGCTTGGTGGTCCCGAGGTGACCTATGATCCATCAGTATGCTTATATGAAAATACGGAGATCACTGGGATTATGATGGGAGAAGGAGAACAAACCTTCCTCGAGCTGATACAGCACTATACTAAGGGGAGCTTCTCCCTGGATCAAATTGCTGGAATTGCTTACCGTGAAGGGGATCAGGTGAGGATAACGAAACCTCGTGAATTATTGTCTCTCAATGATATTCCTTTCCCTTATGAGGATCTTGAGGATTTTAATCATAGAATTATTTATTATGAGAGCAGTAGGGGATGCCCTTTCTCTTGTAGCTACTGTCTTTCTTCCGTTGATAAGAGAATTCGCTTCCGGGATACAGAGCTGGTGAAACAGGAGTTGCAATACCTGATGGACAGGCAGGTGCCCCAAGTGAAGTTTGTGGACCGGACCTTTAATTGTAATAGGCTACACGCTATGGAAATATGGCGATATATTAAGGAGCATGACAATGGGATAACTAATTTCCATTTTGAAATAGCTGCAGATTTATTGGACGAGGATGAGATTGCATATTTGGCAACACTCCGTCCTGCACAAGTGCAGTTTGAGATTGGAGTACAATCTACGAATTCGAATACGGTAGAGGTCATTCATCGAAAGATGGATCTTAACCGAGTTCGGGCAAATGTGCATCGAATAAAAGTAGGCAGGAATATTCATCAGCATCTGGATCTAATCGCGGGGCTACCCCTTGAGGATTATCATAGCTTTGAACGCTCCTTCCGGGAAGTGTATGAGATGGAACCGGATCAATTGCAGCTGGGCTTTTTAAAGGTGTTAAAGGGTTCGCCGATGGAGGAGGATGCCAAGACCTATGGTATCGTATACAGGGATATTCCACCCTACGAGGTATTATATACGAAGCACTTGTCTTTTGAGGAGTTGCTTAAGCTGAAAGGCATCTGCGAAATGGTTGAGATATATTATAATAGTGGGCAATTCACCAATGCCATAGGATATTTAAAGCACTATTATTCTTCTCCAATGAAGCTTTATGAGGAACTCTATACCTATTATGAAAGCAGGCATATGGAGCTCCAAGCCCACAGCAGGATAAAGAGATATGAAATACTTCTGGATTTCTTTCGTGATCAGGTTATTTCCGGACTGCCAGAGCTGGCCCAGGATAAGCAGGTGAGTTCGGAGTTATTTAAGGATATCCTTCTGATGGATCTATTCCTGCGAGAGAATATGAAAAGTAGGCCTGCCTTTGCAGCAGAGGGTAACCGAAAGAATTATAAGGAACTTTATGAAGTGTATCGTAAGCAACATAAGATAATTCATATTGAGGAATTTACTTATGATATTGAGGTGGCCGTAGCAGAGGGGAAAGCTGTGAAAAACGCTGCAACGATATTATTTGATTATAGTGAAAGAGACCCCATAACAAAGTCAGCAGGAATAGTTAGACTTTAACCTTACTGTTAGGAAGGAGGTAACAAATTGTCCAACAAAAGAATTACAAAAAAGGAACGGGAGAGGATGGAGCGTATTATTGCAGCTCTCAATCAGGAATATACCACTGAGCATAAGATATTTCTAAATCACGAGACACCTTGGCAGCTGCTAATTGCTACGATTCTAAGTGCACAATGCACAGATGACCGTGTAAATATTGTTACAAAGGATTTATTCAAAAAATATCCAAGTATACAGGCCTTTGCAGAAGCAAAGCAGGAGGAGTTGGAAAAGGATATCCATTCTACCGGCTTCTATAAGAATAAAGCTAAGAACATCATTGCCTGTGCAAAAACCTTGGTAGACCAATATAACGGAGAGGTTCCCAGTGATATAGATGCCCTGACCAACCTGGCCGGCGTCGGTAGAAAGACAGCGAATGTGATTCGGGGTAATATATTTCATGAACCGAGTATCGTGGTAGATACCCATGTTAAGCGGATTTCTAATCGACTGGGTTTTACGAAGGAAGATGATCCAGTTAAGATAGAATTTGATTTGATGAAGCTGTTACCAAAGGAACAATGGATTGCCTACAATATACAGATCATCACCCTGGGAAGAACTATTTGCACAGCTAGAAACCCCAAGTGTGAAGAGTGCTTTCTTAAGGAAGAGTGCCCCTCTGCCAAGGGAAAAAATACCGAAAACCGTATAAAGTAAGCAAAAGAATGAAAAATATAGATAGGTCATAGGATGTAGTGGCTACTTATAAGAAAAATATCTTGCTTGCTTCTATAAAATAGCATAAAATAAATAATATTACTGTTGAGTAAGAAGGAACAACTAATTTAAAGAGTCTTTGATTTTAGCTCTTCAATTAGTACTTCCTTATCCTTGATCTTTGTTTTAGGGATGATGTCAATGATAGCATCGATTTGCTCTGACCTGTTTTGCTGCTGATATAGTTCGGCCAACATCCGATAAGCCTTGGTAACATCCGTGAGACAAGAGAAGATACTGAATTCAAGGACAGCCTGGGCATCAGAAATATGGCCGCGATCCTTCAGTCTTCCCGCCCATTTCTGGAGCATGCTTACAAAAGCGGTATAATTGCTATCATAGGATGAAAGAAGGTTGAAATTGGCAACTCCGTATTCGAGTTTTAGCTCGGTATTGGTTTTGCCGGACAGATTGATCATTTTGCGCTCGGAATATTCTTTAATGGTATCACGATATGAATTAATAGTATCATCCTCATGGTCATCCATGGGAAGCTGATCTAGGTTAACAGTCAGGTATTCCAACTGTGAGATATCCTTACGACGGGCTAAGTTGGCTTCACGCTCTTTCATCCAAAAAAGCTCGAGTGACCTTTTTGATGCTTTTCCATCTTTCCTTATTTCATATTGAAGCCAAAGAATAAAGATAACAAATAGTATGGACGCGACAGGGATTCCCATCTGTATTCACAACCTTTCGTACAAATAATATTAAAGAGGTGAAATAAATGAATTTCTATAATAAAAAATCAAAAAAGCTTATATCTACCATCATAATAATCATTTTGGTTATCGCTATGGTACTTCCGACTATTCTCAGCGTCCTACAATAAGTAAGCACGTTGACTTGAATGTAGTATTAAATATACATAAATACTATACTCTTGTCAACGAACGAAAGAATAACTTGAATAATATCCTGTTTATGTTAAAATAGGAAGAAGTCAGTGAAAATACAGCATTTAGCCACAAAATAATTAAAATTAGTCAATAGAAAGTGAGGATGAATATGGGCACAAAGAAAATATTATTATCCGCAATTTCTTTACTATTTCTAACCTTTGTACTTAGTGTAAATACCGTTCATGTATCTGCTGAAGAGAAAGATAATACAATAGTAAAAGGTGTATTCATAGATGAAGTTGAAGTCAGCGGTATGACGAAGAAGCAGGCTGAGGAAGCAGTTGAGAATTATGTCGAGAGTTTAAAGAATAAGGGAATTGCCATAATGGTTGGCAGTGAAGTTGTCTATACTTCCATGAGAGATATTGGATATGAGGTGGAGGAGAACGATAATATAGAGACAGCCCTAGCTCTCGGTAAGAGCGGTAATCTAATAAAACGCTACAAGGATATGAAGGATATTGAGCAGGGGAGCATTGTTTATCCTCTTTCCTTTATCTATGATGAGACAAAGATCAAGGAAATCGTAGAAAAGGATGTCAGTGCTTATAATATAGAGCCGGTTAATGCGACCGTTAAAAGAAAAAACAGTGAGTTTATCTATAGTGACCATGTCGTAGGTAAAAAGGTTAATGTGGATGCCACGGTACAGGCAGTTACTACAGCAATTGATAAATGGAATCACCAGGATCTCGTTATCGATGCAGTGGTAGAAGATGATCTTCCAATCTATACAAGAGATGTTGTGGAGCAATGCAATACAGTACTTGGAACCTTTACTACGCATTATGCTGATTCTGCGGAAGGCAGGGCAGCAAATCTTGCGAATGGCGCCAGATTAATTAATAATGCAGTATTATATCCCGGTGATGTATTCTCTGCATATGAATATCTTACGCCCTTTACCGAAAAAAATGGATATTATGTTGCCGGAGCATATTTGCAAGGTAAGGTAATTGATAGTGTTGGTGGAGGTGCGTGTCAGGTTACTACAACCTTATATAATGCGGTTTTACAGGCGGAGCTTGAAATAGTTGAGCGTCAGCCTCATTCTATGACAATCAGTTATGTAGATTTATCCAGAGATGCTGCGATTGCCGGAACCTATAAGGATCTTAAGTTTAAGAATAATACGGACGTTCCGATTCTGATACAAGCAACTACCCAGGGTAGAAGTATAACCTTTAATATATGGGGTAAAGAGACGAGAGATACTAAGAACCGTAAGGTTGAGTTTGTAACCGTAGTACTCTCAGAAACTAAGCCTCCGGCGGATGTGATCACAAAGGATCCTACAAAGCCAGAGACTTATCGTAAGGTAACCCAATCTGCTCATACTGGCTATAAGGCAGAGCTTTATAAGATTGTGAAGGAGAATGGGGTAGAGGTTAGTAGAACCTTGGTAAATAAAAGTAATTATGCTGCTGCTCCTAAGTATGTTACTGTAGGAACGAAAAAGGTAGAAGAGGAAGAGAAGCCTAAGGATACTAATAAGAGCGAGGGAAAGAAAGATAAGAAGGATGTCCCCGCTGATAGTCAATCCCGCGTATCAGACAACAGTGCTAATCCGGAGGGACAGGTACAGGCAGATATCTGGGATGATGAATGGGATGAGGGCTTTGAGGACGAATAATTGCTCTGCAGAGTATAAGATTTGCAGATGATAAAGAAAGGTATGAATACTAATATGAACCTGGGAAAAGTGTCGGAAGCAGTCTTAAAGAGATCTATTCTCAACCAAATAGGCCATAGACGTGAGGAAGTGCTGGTAGGCCCTGCGATTGGTGAGGACTGTAGCGTTCTATCTGTAGAAGAGGATGAAGTGCTGGTATTGTCAACCGACCCAGTCACAGGAACAGTTCAGGATATTGGTACCTTAGCGGTTCACATAGCCGCCAATGATATTGTCTCCAACGGAGCCGAGGTGATTGGTATTATGCTATCTGTCTTGTTACCAGTCGGTACTGAGGAAGCACAGTTAAGAGCCGCAATGCAAGATATGGAGGCTGCCTGTAGGCTTTTGAATATCGAAATTATCGGTGGGCATACTGAAGTAACAAAGGCGGTATCTCAACCTGTTGTCACTGTTACCGGCGTCGGTAAGATTAAGCGTAGCAATATGATTAGGACTGCGGGGGCAAAGCCTGGGCAGGAAATTGTTATGACAAAGTGGGCCGGTTTGGAAGGTACTGCAATCATTTCAGCGGCTAGGGAAGAAGAATTAAGGGCAAAATATACTCAAAGCTTCTTGGATGAAGCAAAGAAAATGATAGAATTTATCTCAGTTGTGCCGGAAGCAAGGATAGCAGCAGGCTGTAAGGTGACCTCAATGCACGATGTTGCGGAAGGTGGTATCTTCGGTGCTCTTTGGGAGATTGGAGTGGCCTCTAAGGTAGGTTTGGAGGTTGATCTTAAGAAGATACTTCTCAAGCAAGAAACCGTAGAGATCTGTGAGTTTTATGATATTAATCCGTATATGCTGATTTCCGGCGGATGTATGCTGATGGTTACTGATCAGGCCAACTACCTGGTAGACTGTCTTAAAGCAGAGGGCATAGCTGCCGCGGTGATTGGTCGAATTATAGAGGGAAATGACCGTGTCATTATCAATGAGGACGAAAGGCGATTCTTAGAACCGCCAAAAAGTGATGAGCTCTATAAAGTGATGTAAGACCATCCGATAGCTCCATAGGAAAAGAGAGGATTTAGGTATGAGAGAAAAGATCTTAGCTGCAATTGACAAGAACAGCAAATTATCTACGGCGGATTTGGCGATTATGTTAGGAACAACCGAAGATGAGGTTATCGGTATTCTTAAGGAGTTAGAGGAAGAGAAGATCATCTGCGGCTATCCGACACTGATTAATTGGGATAAAGTTCAATGTGAGCGAGTTACCGCCTTAATAGAAGTAAAAGTAACTCCTCAGCGCGGTCTTGGCTTTGATAAAATAGCAGAGCGAATCTATCAGTTTAACGAAGTGCAATCTGTATATCTGATGAGCGGTGGCTTCGATTTAACAGTAATTATCGAGGGTAAAACAATGAGAGAGGTTGCCAACTTTGTATCAGAAAAGCTTGCTCCGATGGATGCAATCTTAAGTACAGCCACACATTTTGTTTTAAAGAAATATAAAGAGCATGGACTGCCCCTTGTACAGACTAAACATGATGAAAGGATGTTGATCACGCCTTGAGAAATCCGTTATCGAAAGCAGTAGTAAATATTCCCCCTTCCGGTATCCGGAAGTTCTTTGATATAGTGAGCGAGATGAAGGATGCTATCTCTCTAGGTGTTGGCGAGCCTGATTTTGATACCCCTTGGCATATTCGTGAAGAGGGGATTTATTCCCTGGAGAAGGGACGAACCTTCTACACCTCCAATGCAGGTCTGAAGGAACTAAAGGTAGAAATCTGTAACTATTTGAATAGAAGATTTGAGTTAAGCTACGATTACAATAAAGAGGTCATGGTCACTGTGGGTGGCAGTGAGGCAATTGATATTGCCCTCCGTGCTATGTTGGAGCCTGGAGATGAGGTTTTAATACCTCAGCCTTGTTATGTCTCTTACCATCCTTGCACGATACTTGCCGGTGGTGTACCGGTAGTGATAGAGCTTAAGGGAGAGAATGACTTTAAGCTAACCAGACAGGAATTATTATCTGCAATTACCGATAGAACTAAGATTTTGATACTGGCATTTCCCAATAATCCGACGGGTGCCATCATGGATCAGCAGGATCTAGCCCAGATCGTGGATGTTATTATCGAGAAGGATTTGATTGTAATCTCAGATGAGATATATTCTGAGTTGACCTATGATAAAAAGCATGTTTCGATTGCTTCATTTCCGGGTATGAAAGAGAGAACGATACTAATTAACGGCTTCTCTAAATCCTATGCTATGACAGGCTGGAGACTTGGCTATGCGGTAGGTCCAGCTATGATTATGGAGCAGATGATTAAGATACATCAGTTTGCCATCATGTGCGCACCGACTACCAGTCAATATGCAGGTGTCGAAGCGCTAAAAAATGGGGATGCTGATGTTGATATGATGAGGGAGGCTTATGATAAGCGTCGCAGATACGTGGTTCATGCTATACGTAGTATGGGCTTGGAGTGTTTTGAGCCTTTTGGTGCCTTTTATGTGTTTCCGTGCATCAAAAGTCTTGGTATGACCTCAGAAGAATTTGCGACAAGACTGCTAATGGAAGAAAAAGTAGCAGTTGTTCCCGGAACAGCCTTTGGCGATTGTGGTGAGGGATATTTGCGAATATCCTACGCATATTCAATAGAAAGTTTAAAAGTTGCTCTTGAGAGAATGAAAAAATTCGTAGAAAAGTGCAGAAAATAGTTTTTTTTGCGGATTCTGTTGAAAAAGGTAACAAGAATATGTTACAATCGAATTATGATACTAAGGAGGTGATCGAATGGCTAACGTAAATGCTGACCATATTAATCCGTTTTTAATGGCATCTACAAAGATACTCAAAGAAATGTGCTTTATTGATGCCAAGGTCGGTAAGCCCTATATTAAAAATCCAGCCTTCTTTGACAATACCCTACTTATTTTAATTGGATTCACCGGTGAAATGAGAGGACAGGTAATGATTGCATTTGAGAATTTAATAGCCTGTGATATTGCATCAAAGATGATAATGATGCCAATTACCGAGATGGACGATCTGGCAAAAAGTGCAATTTGCGAACTTGGTAATATGATAATGGGAAATACAGCGACTGTATTTTCTACGAAAGGTATTGCGATTGATATTACACCACCCACTGTTGGTAACGGTACAATGACATTTAGTGCAACCTATGCACATAATATTTGTGTACCGCTTGAATATGATGGAGATAAGAAGATTGAAATACACATTGCGATTAAAGGTGATTAGTTCACCTTTTTTCTTTGTATAAAGCTTAGTCACCTAAGGGAGTTTTTGTTTTCCTGTTATAAGGGACAATTTCTTCTTTTAGATGAGTAAGCTATATATAGTCTGCAAGAAATGAGGAATTGATATGAACATTGTATTATTAGAGCCCGAGATACCTGCAAATACCGGGAATATAGGCAGAACCTGCGTAGCAACCGGAAGCAGGCTCCATCTGATTGAACCTCTCGGCTTTCGACTGGATGAGAAGGAAATCAGGCGTGCCGGACTTGATTACTGGAAGGATCTTGATGTTACAGTGTATAAGAATTATCAGGAATTCCTGGATAAGAATCCGAATGCTAAGATTTTTATGGCTACCACAAAGGCTCAGCATTCCTATACTCAGGTGCAGTATGATCCGGACTGCTATATCATGTTTGGTAAGGAAAGTGCGGGTATTCCGGAGGAACTGTTACTGGCGAATAAGCGTAATACCATTCGTATTCCGATGATAGGCGATATCCGTTCTCTTAATCTTGCCAATTCTGTGGCAATTATACTTTATGAGGCACTGAGACAGAATGACTTTGAAGGAATGCGTATGGAAGGCCAGCTTCACCGCCACAGCTGGGACGAGGCATAGGAATAATAGGCATGGGCTGAGCTCCCTTACCGAATGAACAACAGCGTAACAGATTACAGAGCAAGTATATCAAGGTACTTGTAAAACGGTTGCTCAAATCGATTGTACTAAGCATACAATTACCAAAATCATAAATGGGATTGAGTTAACTAAATAATACAGGCCGGCGCGAATGGACATCCGTGTCCATCGCACCTAAATCCGCCCTCCATGGCGGATTTTCCTTTGTCTGTGAACATTTATTCTATTGGCAATTGCATGCAAAGTACAATTGCGATTAAAGCAAAACATTTTTCAAGTACCCTGACACACCTGCTCTGTAATCTGTTAGGGTAGTGCCTCGGTAAGGGACCTCAGCCCATTTTATTCTTTGTCCTGTGCTTCTTCTAGCTTTTCAACTCGTTTCTTAAGCTCCTGGAATTCTCTAAAGGAGCGGCTGATCCATCTGAAATATCGACATATCTCCAGTATGGCGATTATGATTAACCCTAATACGATACCGCTAATTACTGCATCCAAAGTTCTTATCCTCCTCCTGCTTATTAAGAAATTTAGTTAAAAAGCATGCTTGTAGTCAGTGGATTTTTTTGGTATGTCTTATGTCTGCTGAAGGGTTTATTCTGAGGCTTTGGTTAGTGAGAAGATGAATTCGGTGCCGACGCCTTCGGTACTGATGACATTAATATTCTCGTTATGGGCTTGGATGATTTCTCTGGTGATGGATAGTCCTAGGCCGGTTCCTTTCTTATCTTTGCCTCGGGAGACATCAGTCTTGTAAAAACGCTCCCAGATCTTCTTGATGGAATCCTTTGGAATGCCAATTCCATAATCCTTGACGGATACGAATATCTTCTCACCCTTCTCTTCCGTACTTATCTTTATCTTACTGTTTGAGTGACTGAATTTAATGGCATTATCTAATAGGTTATAGAGCACCTGCTGGATTTTTCCCATATCTGCTTCAACCAGCTCCTGCTTAGAAGAAAAGACTAGGTTCAAGGTGATTTTCTTCTCTCTGCAGGCTCCCTCGAAGGCTTCTGCTGTCTTTTTAATAATATGATTGATATCAAAGGTCGTTATATCAAGGAAGGTTCCGTTATTCTCAAAGCTATTCAGCTCTAGTAGTCCGGTGGTCAGCTTTGTGAGCCGCTCTGTCTCAAACAATATGATATTTAGATATTTATCCTGCATCTCATAGGGAATAGTGCCGTCCAGAATGGCCGCTGCATATCCCTTTATGGAGGTTAGAGGAGAACGGAAATCGTGGGATATATTTGCCACGAATTTCTTCTGATAATCATCCAGCTTACTAATCTCATGGGCCATATAATTTAAAGCTACTCCAAGGTCACGATATTCGCTAAGACCCTTTAGAATTAAAGCATAATTATAATTACCTGCAGAATATTCCTTTGCAGCTGTCATCAGATTCCTGAGTGGGACTGCTGTTATATAATAGATATATACAAATATCAGAAAGAGAATAGGCAGGAATACTAGGAAACAGATATTGATAACATCAAGGTAGTAATTTGTAGCATCAATGATCTCTTGCTCAGAGGTATGAAGCAGAATAAAGCCTCTTGACCGGAAGTTATAATTAATCGGATAGGTCAGACTGAGCATTGGTTGAAAGAAGACCTCCTCATGATATACATTTTCTGTGAAGGTATTATCCAACAGGGCCGGATTTATATCATAGACGGTTCTTTGCCTTGCATTTCTAGCAGTTGAGGAGTCGGCTATAATTGTACCATCATTGCTGACAATCCAGACACGGATATGCAGGAAGGTGTCAATGGATTTTAACTGTATCGTAAGATTCTCTAGGGACATCTTGTCATCATAGAAATTAGAGATGTACTCCGAAGCAATCAACTTAGCTTCGGCCAACAGCTGATCCTTCTTATCATCCTTCAGACGTCGTTCCAGTAGCTGCATGCCATATGTATTTAATAGTAGAAAAACCATGATACCGGCAAGGAGAAAACAGACAACTAATCTCGACCATATCGTTTTTTTCATGGCATGCACCTACCTTCCAATTTATTTCCTTGCATTCTTAATCTCAAATTTATAACCAATGCCCCAAACGGTTCCCAGACTCCAATCGTTGTGATCCTTAATCTTCTCACGCAGTCGCTTGATATGGACATCTACTGTACGGGTATCGCCATAATATTCATAACCCCAGATATGATCCAGCAGCTGTTCTCGTGTAAATACCTGGTTTGGATGAGAGGCAAGGAAGTACAAGAGCTCCAGCTCCTTTGGTGGCATTTCGATATTCTCTCCCATATACTGAACAGAATAATTACTAAGGTTAATGATTAGGTCGGTATATGCTACATAATCACCGGTAGGGAGAGGTACCGCAGAGGTTTCAGCGGCTTCTTCCTTACTGGGATGAGATCGCCGTAGGACGGCTCTGACCCTAGCCACTAATTCCTTTGAGTCGAAGGGTTTAATCACATAATCGTCGGCGCCTAGCTCTAAGCCCAGTACCTTATCAAAGATTTCTCCTTTGGCGGATAACATAATAATCGGTACCTTTGAGGTCTTACGTATTTCCCGGCAAACCTCGTAACCGTCGATGCCGGGCAGCATCAGGTCCAGTAATACCAGGTTAGGTTGATAGGAGGCAAATTCGCTGATGGCCGCCTCCCCATCATTCACAATCAGAGTGTCAAAGCACTCCTTGGTCAAATATAAGGAAATCAGTTCGGCGATGTTGACATCGTCATCAACGATTAATATTTTTTGTTTGGCTATCATAATAAGCTCCTTTCAATTCAGCTATAGCTAAGGCTTAATAAAGCCTTAGCTAAGATGTTACTTCAAAGCTTAGGGTTTTATTTGAATTCAACAATGGTTACACCCTGGTCACCTTCGCCGAATGCACCTAATCGGAAGGATTTCACATAGCTTAGTTTCTTGAGACGGGCATGGATAGCATTTCTTAAGGCACCGGTACCGCGTCCGTGAATTACAGTTACTTGAGGAAGATGGGCAAGGTAAGCGTCATCCAGATATTTTTCCAGTTCTGATAGTGCTTCGTCTACCGTCTTGCCAATCAGGTTGATATCGGGATGAATGGTCGAGGATTTCGATACCCTGATCTTTCCGCTTTGTGTCTTGTTATAACCGGGTGCTATAATCACTTCTTCGTCCAGTAGCTCAATATCCTTAATGTTTACCAGAGAACGTAAAATTCCCATCTGTACATAGAGGTCCCCCTTAGCATTAGGAAGGGAGCTAACCGTACCCTTAAGATTCAAGCTGATGACATTGACAGAATCACCGACTCTTAAGCTCTTTGCAGACGGAGTTTTCGCATTCTTTTTCTTCTCCTTGTGAAGCTTGCTTTCGTTATCACTTAGGCGTTCTCTTAAAGAATTCCGCTCATTTTCCATATCCTTGATATCTCCGCCCTCTTGGAGCCATTTGTTATATCGGCGGATGCTCTGATCGGCAAATTCCTTAGCCTCCTGAAGCACGGCTGCAGCTTGCTCCTTGGCCTCCTTTAAGAGACGTTCACGGCTGGCCTCCAGGGATTCCGTCTTTTTGGCCAGACTCTTCTTTAAATGCTCGATTTCTTGTTTATACTTCGCTATCTCATTCTGTTCCTTTTCGATGGTGATACGGTTTGCCTCCAGATCGCTGATAAGGTCCTCGAAGCTCTTCTCCTGATGCCCAATTCGCTCCTTGGCATCCTCAATAATATAATCCGGCAAGCCAAGCTTGGAGGAGATGGCAAAAGCATTACTCTTACCAGGGATACCGATTAAGAGACGGTAGGTGGGGCGAAGTGTCTCAACATCAAACTCACAGCTGGCATTGGATATTCCTTTCGTGGATAAGGCGTAAATCTTTAACTCACTGTAGTGTGTAGTTGCCATTACACGTATATTTCTGCTGTGAAGGGAGGAGAGAATGGACATTGCAAGAGCAGCACCCTCGGTAGGATCGGTACCTGCACCTAATTCATCAAAGAGAACTAGGGAATTGATGTCTGCTTTATCTAGAATCTTCACAATATTGGTCATATGGGAGGAGAAGGTTGACAGGCTTTGTTCAATGCTCTGTTCATCTCCGATATCCGCATATACCTCTTCGAATACAGCCAGCTCAGAACCGTCAAAGGCAGGAATGTGCAAACCGGCCTGTCCCATCAGTGTAAGAAGTCCGACAGTCTTAAGGGTAACGGTCTTACCACCGGTGTTAGGTCCTGTGATAATGAGCATAGTAAAATCTTTCCCCATCATGATGTCAATCGGTACGACCTTCTTGGGATCAATTAGTGGATGGCGTCCCTTTTTAATGTTAAGCCTTCCACTATTATTGAAGATTGGCTGTGAGCCCTTCATTTGCTTGGATAAGGAAGCTCTGGCAAAGATGAAATCCAGTTCGGATAAGGTAAGGAAATTATACTCGAGGCTCTCTGTGTATTCTGCCGCCTGATTACTCAGGTCAGCAAGGATCTTTTCAATCTCTTCCTGTTCCTTGATTGCTAATTCCTTCAGCTCATTATTCAGACGAACGATGGAGATAGGCTCGATAAAAATAGTAGAACCAGTGGAGGACTGGTCATGAATCATTCCCTGAAACTGGTTCTTAAACTCAGAGCGAATCGGTAGGCAGTATCTGCCGTTACGCATGGTAATGATATTATCCTGCAGCATCGTTCTGGAGGAATTTAGGATGGAGCCCAGCTCGCTGTGTATCTTGTCATTGGCATTCTTGATGGCTCGTCGAACGCTTTTAAGAGCAGGGCTGGCATCATCAGCAATCTCTTCCTCTGAGATGATACAGCGCTTAATCTCATTATTGAGGGGGGTGAGAGGCTCCATACCAGCGAAAAACTCTGTCAAGGAGTCTTCGGTCATATTCTCGCTATCCTTGCCGGTATAACCGCCGTAAGCCTTCACTCGAAGAGTTGCATCCAAATCTGAGCTGATATGCAGGAGTTCGGTAGCGCTCAGTGCGGAACCAATCTTCAGACGCATTACTGAGGGACGGATATCATGTATTCCACTAAAGGATACACTACCCTTACGTAACAGACGGGATAAGGCATCGGTAGTCTGTTGCTGAAGCTTTTGGATTGTGATTAGGTCTGACACAGGTAGCAGATGAGCACACAGCTCTCTGCCATAGCCGGTTCCGGCGAAGGAACATAATCTATCAATAATCTTATTATATTCTAATGTTCTTAGTGCTTTTTCGTTCATAGTACATTCAAGCCTTTCTTTCATCTGCCTCTTAACAGCAGGTTTAATAATCATATCTAAGGATACTATAACTATTTTACCTTATGTTGTAAATATTTAAAACAAGAAAATGAGGGTTTTTATGTGTTAATTCTTGATTTTACCAAATGATTATACTATAGTATTAATACTATGACTTAAATCCGTCGCCTGAAAGGAATGTAGAAGGTTTGTTTACAAATAATTCATAATATGTTCATATGTCACTGCTAGAATAGGACTTAAGTATTACTAGAATCCTAATTGTAATTTGTCTCTTGAAGGAGAATAAGGATGTCTGATAACGATAAGAAAGATTTTGAGTTTATCAAGGAGCAAGTAATTGAGAAGAAACGTAAAAAGTTCAAAAAGAGAGTTCTTCCATTTCTTTTAACGATATGCTTGGCCATCATATTCGGTATTGTTGCAGCTGTTACCTTTGTTTTGACAGAGCCGAAGCTTTATGAGTTTTTACATAATAGCAAGGAAACCAAGCTTCCAACAGCATTTCCTACGGAGATTCCGGAGGAGACGATGGTTAAAAATGAGAGTGAGAAAAGCGAGGACGGGAAGAACGAAGATAATCAGACAAAAATTCCGGATGAACCGGTGATCGTAAGTAGTAATGATAAGCAGGAGCCGGATACTGTCATAATTGAGCGTCCGCCGATTGATGCGGATATTGATGATTACAGTAATATTTATGAGGAGATTCGTAAGCTGTCTTACGAAGTTGAAAGGTCTGTGGTTACCGTTGTGAGTATCAATGATGAGACTGACGTATGGTTTGGAACAAATGTTGAGCTTGTTGATGAAACCTCTGGTCTGATTTTTTATAATGACAGTATTAGCCTGTTGATACTAGTTAGCTATGACCGAATTAAGGATGCGGATGCGATAAAAATTCAGTTATCGGACAACTTTGCGGTGGATGCTGTTGTACAGGATTACGATAAAGAGCTTAATCTGGCAATGTTAGCAGTTCCCGTGGAGAATATCCCGGCTACTTATATGAATAGCCTACAGGTTGCTAAGCTGGGCGAGTCTTATACATTAGCCGTTGGAAGCCCAATAATAGCTTTAGGTAGTCCGAACGGACATACTGGTTCTTTGGTGTCTGGAATAATTTCCAGCAAAAACAGCTATGCTTATATTACCGACAATAAGCTGGATTTATTTAATACAGATATGATAGATCATCCAAACAGCGATGGGATTATTGTCAATATGAAGGGCGAGGTAATTGGAGTGATTACCAGGACCTTGAAAGGCGAGCAAAATGAGGGGCTCAGTACAGCGATTGGGATTAGTAAGTTGAAGCTGGTACTGGGGAACATGGCCAATAGAGTTGCACGTAATTATTTCGGTGTGAAGACACTTGATATGCCGGAAGCGGCATTGAAGGAATATAAGATTGATAATGGCGTATATATCAATGAGGTTATTGAAGATTCTCCGGCTTTTGAGGCAGGTATTCAGAATGGGGACATCATACTTCAGATCGATGAAAATGCGATCATTAATACGAATAGCTTCTTTAATTTTATCAGTACCTATGCTCCGGAGGATGATATACAGGTAAAGATTTTACGAACCACAGGGTCGACCCAACGTGAGTTGGATATCAAAGTAACGCTAAAAGCAAAGAAAAATTAAGATATGTAAAAGGAATGTCTGTAGTTAGTCAAAATACTACGACATTCCTTTTTTTGTCCTGTTTTATTAGGTATAAAGATAATCAAATTGTTTTGTGAATAATTCCTGAGCTAAATTAAGGGCTTCTTTAGGTTTCATGGCTCCGCTGTAAGAGTTCTTTACGGCCATTCCGACTATGCCTAAAAAGCGGCGTTCATCAAAGGGTTTGTTGATTGTACTGGGTATTCTTCCACAATGGGATAATACAAAACAGTCCTTTACCAAATTTAACCATGGATATACATCGACAATCTCATAATTATCATAAGTGTTTTTGCAGGGAGAAACGCTACCCAATGCAGTAGAGGCGGTGGTAATCGGTTCGCTACACATCCATTTGATAAATTGAAGAGCTGCTTCGGGATGCTTGCTGAACTTTGATACGCCCAAGGAGCCACCACCGACTAGAGGATTATTTCCTGGTACCAGTGTATAACCGATATTACCTACTACCCTGGAATTATTGCGGAGTAGGTCGGAGGCGTAGTTGCTATAAAGGATCGTCATAGCGGTATTCCCTTCAGCAAAGGAAGCGGCAGTATCCGTCCACCAGGTATTATAGTTTTCGTTGGAATAATTCTTGAGCTCAGTTAATTCTGTTAAGCATTTCAATGCGATATCGCTATTCAATTTTATGAGGTTATTATCATCATATAGATTTTGATTATAGCTGAAGTATCTTGCTAAAAACTCCGAGGCGGCAACACCTGTGCTTCCAAGCGTAAGCGTGGCTCCATAATCAGTTGGCGAGGAGGGATTATAGGCTTTTGTGAAAAAGCGTGCGATCCGATTGAATTCCTCAATACTGGTTGGGGGAAGAAGCTCATATTTATATTTTTCATAATAGATCCGTTTTAGTACAGAGCTGTTGAAGAGGTCTTTTCGATAGTATAGTAACATCATACTAGGAGTGGAGGGAAGTGTGTAGATACGATTGTTAATGATCGAATAACGTTCCACCACGCCATCTAAGTACTGATCAAACAGCAATGATATACTTGGATCTAATTGATCAATTGGTTGTAAGATCTTTTCCGCAAACCAGGATAGCCAGGTGACATCGAGCCTTATTACATCAAAGACAGAGGATTCGCTCATGTTCGTGAAGGCCTCGTACATCTCATCATAGGAATAGACGGTAATGTTGACATCAATTCCAGTCTTTTGAGTATAAATCCGTGACAGACTTTTCATGGTATAGGCTTCTGGCGAGTCTATCGTTAGCACGTTAATCGGTTCGTGCTCTGCTTTATACTTGATATTCGGAAACCAATTCCGATGACCGGTATTATCCAGAAGGATAGGGAAATTAACCTCCTTCTTCTCGGCAACCTTAATTAGTGCCTCTGCTGCGACAATTCCCAAGTACCGATAATTTAGCTCGTACTTGAAAAAATCGTTCTCGGGCATGGTGAAGATGGGGGATACGGTATAAATTTTTGTATCGTTACCGGAATTAAAGCTTTGATTAATATCCTTTACATTCTCAGTAAATCCATAATTGGAAACAAAAAATGCTTGTAGAGATGCTCCGTTTAGCATTTGTAGGATATTATGATTTTTGCGATAATGGTCGGTTTGAATATGATTTACGATACACTTGCTTTTCCCGATTGTCTGCATGAAGCTATTATAGAAAGCGGCTTCATTCGACTGGTTTAAATCCCCTGTTATTAAACCAATCGAGGTATAATTCTGTTCTAAGGCGCAATTCGCTAGATAAGCTCCGGCCTTCCTATAGTCAAAGCCGATATAGTTGCATGAGAATCCGGGATCTCTCTCTACAAAAATAATATTGTAGGGATCCTCATAACCAAGATCTCTATAAATGTTATCGGAAGCATTACTACAGGAAATGGTAGCTACACCTGCGGCCATGCTTGATTTAATTTCATTTAATACGGACTGCTCACCCTCGGGATTATCGTTGGTTATATAAAGCTGTGCAGCATAATTATGACTTTCAGCATAATTTTTAAAACTAACATAGAATTCCATATATTGCTTTGAATTGATATTAGGAACAATTGCTGCTAGAAGATTAGATGCCCCCTTTCTAAGATTCTTAGCTCTTTCGTTTGGAGTGTAGCCTAAAGCAAAAGCAACATCCTGAACATGCTTTATTTTCTCGCTGCTGACGTTACCCTTGCCACTCAAGACATTTGATACTGTGCCTTGAGATACTCCTGCTGCCTTTGCGATATCCTTTATCGTTGGCATATTCTCCTAGTCCCCCCCCTATGTAATATATTGCTAAAAGTATAACATAAATATATCAAAATGTAAATATTCAAATGAAACGTATCAATTCGGGTTAAAATTGTTAGAAGATATATGCATATATTTTAACGTTATATTAAATTGTATGAATAAAATGCAGTAAAAATGGGTTATAAATTACATATAAGTGTATAATATGCTAAAAAAAATTATAAATCGCAATTGACACGTTTCAAAATTGGTGATATGATAAAAATGGTAACAACAAAAACCAAATAATGGAGGAAGGTTTATGAGAAAGGCGATAGCAATTTTACTGGTATGTATCTTGTCTCTAGGAATGATGTCGGCTTGTTCGAACAGTAAGACAGATAGTGCGGATGCTACCAAAAGTGGTACAACAACAGAAAGCAGCACAAGTACGAATGCGGAGTCTGCGAAGGAAAAAAGTACAGAACAGATTGAATTAACATTTTTTTACCCAGTTAATGTAGGTGGAGCAGTCACAGCAGTAATTGATAAATTATGTGCAGATTTCACTGCTGAAAATCCTAACATCAAGGTAAACCCGGTATACACTGGAAATTATGATGACACCGTGGTTAAGATCCAGACAGCGATCTCCGGTGGTAATCCTCCGGATGTATTTGTTAACTTGGCTACACAGCGCTTCACAATGGCATCCACAGGCATGGCTATGCCCCTTGATGAATTAATTGCTGCGGATGGTGATGCAGGCAAAGCTTATATTGATGACTTTTTGGATGGTTTTATGGAAGACTCTTATGTAGACGGAAAGATCTACTCCATTCCTTTCCAGAGAAGTACAATGGTTTTATATTATAATAAAGATGCCTTCAGAGAGGTTGGTCTGGATCCGGAAGCTCCGCCCACAACCTGGGAAGAGCTTGCTACATATGCTCAGAAGCTGACCAATGAGAATAGAGAAGGTGTGGGCATCGCGCTTAACTCCGGCTCCGCTCAATGGGCTTTCACGGGCTTTGCTTTACAGAACAGCACAGACGGCAAGAATCTGATGGCTGATGACGGCAAGACAATCTATTTCAATACACCTGAGAATGTTGAGGCATTACAATTCTGGATTGATTTGCAGAATAAGTATGATTGTATGGCAGAGGGAATTGTACAATGGACCGATTTACCGACCCAGTTCCTCGCAGGTCAAGTGGCAATGATCTATCATACAACAGGAAATATGGCAAACATTAATATAAATGCAACCTTTGATTTTGGTACAGCATTTTTACCTGCAGGTAAGCGTGTAGCAGCACCTACCGGTGGCGGTAATTTCTATATTGCATCCGGTTTATCAGAAGAACGAGTACAAGCAGCTTGGAAGTTTATCAAGTTCTGTACCGATACAGAAAGAGCTGCTCAGTGGAGTGTGAATACCGGTTATGTTGCAACAAGAGAATCCTGCTTCCAAACTGATATCATTAAGAATTATTATGCAGAAGTACCTCAGGCAGCAGTTGCATATGAGCAGTTAGCGTATGCGAAGCCGGAGTTAACAACCTATAATGCAGCTGAAATGTGGAGAATTTTGAATGATAATATTCAATCCGCTATTACAGGTGAGGCTACAGCTCAGGAAGCTTTGGATAATGCCCAGGAGGCTGGCGAGGCAGTTCTGGCAGAATTCCAATAAGCAGTAAGCGGCCGACTAAAATATGAATAGGGACTGTCGCGAATAACAATACATTATATCATACATCATCGTGTCACATAATCAATTAACATAATGTATGCTTTGCGACAGTCTTTCTATAATCACAGGAGTGATAGTATGCGAATTAAGAATCCCAGATTTCGAAAAAATTTAAAAACGAATATTGGCGCTTGGATGTTACTGTTCCCTGCATTGTTTTTTATGCTGATATTTACAGTATATCCGGTGTTTCGGAGTTTGTACCTAAGCTTATGTAAGTTTAAGATGGGTATGGCAGCTCCTGAGTTTGCCGGTTTAGAAAACTATATAGCACTTTCTAAAAACAAGATTTTTTGGAAGGTTATCGGTAATACAATTGAATTTTCATTGATCACAGTAATCCCTAGTATGATTCTCGGAATTGGGCTGGCATTGTTGGTAAATAGAAAGGGAAAAAAAGTTGGTTTTATGAGAACGGCTTATTTTTATCCCGTTGTAATGCCGATGATCGCAGTTGCCAGTGTATGGATGTTCGTATATATGGCGAAGAATGGTCTTTTAGATCAAACTCTGATCCGTCTCGGATTAAAGCCGATGAATGTCTTATCAAGTAAAGATACCGTTCTGCCGGCGATGGCTGTCATGTATGTATGGAAGGAAGCCGGATATCTTATGGTATTTTTCTTGTCAGGAATGCAAAATATCTCGGAAGAAATTTACGAAGCCGCCAGAATCGATGGTGCTCGTTTTTGGACCACATTTAGAAAGATTACATTCCCTCTCTTAGGACCTACCATATTGTTTGTTTCCACGATTGCTTTTACCAACAGCTTTAAATTGGTAGACCATGTCGTTATTATGACAGAAGGAGCACCGAATAATGCAAGTATGCTATTGCTGTACTATCTGTACCAGCAGGGCTTTACAAACTTTAATTATGGTATATCATCTGCATTGACTGTAATTATGTTAGTTACTTTATTGGTTGTTTCATTACCAAGATTTTTGAACCAAGATAAAAAGGTACATTATAACTAGAGGGGGATTGGATATGAATAAGAAAAGCGATATATTAGCTACCCTTTTGTCCATAGTAATTGCAATCATATGGTTAATCCCTTTTGTATGGTTGGTTGGAACGGCATTTAGTGAACCATCGTTTGTTATGTCGCTGTTTCCCAAGACGAAGTTTACATTGGATAATCTGATCTATGTATGGAATGCGATTCCATTCGGTCAATACTATATTAATACGCTCACGATTGTTGCCATTACGTTCTGTATACAGTTTGTAACGTCAACTATGGCTGCCTATGCCTTGGCGGTCATGAAATTCAAAGGGCAAACGATAGTTTTTGCTATCATTTTCATGCAGATAATTATTCCGAATGATGTCTTGATAACGGCTAATTTTATGACCTTGTCTGAATTAGGACTTACCGATACCAAGCTCGGAATTATGTTACCGTTCTTAGGCAGTGCCCTAGCGATCTTTTTATTGCGCCAGACCTTTAAGACAATACCCAAGGCTCTGTCAGAGGCGGCACTAATTGACGGTGCTACGTTATGGCAGACAATCTGGAAGGTATATATGCCAAATGCAAAGCCGGCTTATGTCTCCTTTGCGGTAATCTCTGTAAGCTATCACTGGAATAATTATTTGTGGCCGCTTATTGTGACCAATTCGCCGGAGAACAGAACCTTAACGGTAGGACTTGCAATATTCGCAAAATCAAAAGAGGCAAATATGCAATGGGCTAATGTTTGTGCGGCAACATTTATAATCATCCTGCCATTATTAATTGCATTTTTAGTAATGCAGAAGCAATTTATGAATAGCTTTGTTAGCGCGGGCATTAAGGAATAAAAGGAGAAATTTATGGAATTAAAATTTGTTGGAAGAGGTTCGGCATTCACTCCGTCATTAAAAAATACGAGTGCATATTTTGCGATAGAAGATAGTCTATTCCTAATTGATTGCGGCGAAAGTGTTTTTGGTGATATATGGAACATGGAGGAGCTGAAGACTTGTAATAATATCTATGTACTAATCACCCATCTGCATTGTGATCATGTGGGTAGTCTTGGGTCGCTGATATCTTACTGTTATTTTGTGCTAAACAAGAAAATTTATGTGATACATCCGGAGACTACCATCGTTGACTTGCTAAAGCTGATGGGAATTGAAGAACATACATATAACTATGATAGAATGCTTCCACCCCAGCTTCAGGGGATATCAGCAAAAGCCATACCGGTAGACCATGCTAATACCATGCGTTGCTATGGCTATCTAATAGAAGTAAATAATGAAAGAATTTATTATAGCGGTGATTCCTATAAAATACCGGATGTAATTCTGGCTGATTTCTTGAGTGGAGCAATCAATAGACTATATCAAGATACATCAACCCATACATCAAAGACACCCTCCCATTGTGAAATCGATAAGCTGGAATTGGTGATTCCGATGGAATTAAGGAATCGAGTTTATTGTATGCACTTAGATGGAGAAGATGAGAGCATTTATAGGAACAGAGGCTTTCAGACAATCTGAGCTTGTTGCATATAATTGGAGGAGTATAACACAAAATTGTTCACTCGGATGAGTGAACTTTTTTTGTGCTTATTTTTATTGTAGGGCTATCTTTAAAAAACCACCAGCTATGCTGGTGGATCCCAGTGGCTTCTAGCGTTTTCATAAGAGAACTCCTTTGTTATAATGAGTGTGGGTCTCAAACCGCACTATAATAACAA